>NZ_JAERRL010000009.1 GCF_016741785.1 Streptomyces sp. 7-21 | reverse complement strand
CCGAAGGCGGCGGCCGAGGCGGAGCCCGCGTCGGAACCGCCCGCCGAGCCGGAACCGCCCGCCGAGCCGCAGGCAGCTCCCGTGCCGGAAACCCAGCCGGAACGGGCCGCACAGGCCGGGCCCCCGGCCCGGCGGCGCCGGCCCCGCAAGGTCACCGTGCCCGCGGGCTCGCCGAAGACGGCGCAGGAGCCCGCCGTGGTGGTCATCGGTCCGTCGTCCCGGTCCGCGGCACCGGAGCCGGAGAACGGGACGCAGCAGCCGCCTGTGGAGGAGCCGCGGCTGGCGGCCGCCCCGCCCCCGCGCCGGCGCGCGGTGCGCCGGGCCTCCGCCCCCGCGGGACCGCCGGAGGGCGCGACCGAGACCGTCGTGACCGTCTCGGCCGTCCCGGACGCCCCCGCAGCGGAGGCCGCGGAGCCCGTGGGACCTGCCGGTGGTGAGCCGGCCGGGGAGCCGGAGCCGGAACCCTCGGCGGAACCCGCCAAGAAGACAGCGAAGAAGACGGCGAAGAAATCCGCCGCGAAGAAGACCACGGCCAAGAAGACCGCCAAGAAGGCCACGGCGAAGAAGTCCGCGGCCAAGAAGGCGGCGAAGAAGGCCGCGACGCGGAAGAGCACCGCCAAGAAGGCGACGGCCGCCGCCGAGCAGCCGCAGCCGCCGTCGGTGTCCGCGCCGACCGGCGACTGACCCGCGCGGTGGGGACGGCCCCACGGGCCGCCCCCACCGCGATTTGACCGGCGTTTCCCGGCCTCCGTATTGTTGATTTTCGGCGTGTCACCAGGCCCGCCATGCTCCTGAGCATCCGCCTCCCAGCCATGGCGCTCCGCGTCCCGGGAGAGGCCGGAATCAGCCACCGTTTCATCACGGCCAGGCCCGGCTGGCATCAGGGGTTCCGTCTTACGAGCAAGGGAGAGCGCGTGTACGCGATCGTGCGCACCGGCGGCCGTCAGCAGAAGGTCGCTGTCGGTGACGTCATTGAGGTTGACCGGATGGCGAGCAGCAAGGTGGGCGACACCGTCGAGCTCTCCACCCTGCTCGTCGTGGACGGTGACGCCGTCACCAGCGACCCGTGGGTGCTGGCTGGTGTGAAGGTCGAGGCCGAGGTGCTCGACCACACCAAGGGCGACAAGATCCGGATCCAGAAGTACAAGAGCAAGACCGGTTACCGTCGGCGGATGGGCCACCGCCAGCTGCAGACTCAGCTGAAGATCACCAAGATCCCCTCCCCGGCCGCGAAGTAAGGGACTGAGCACAATGGCACACAAGAAGGGCGCATCGTCCACCCGGAACGGCCGGGACTCCAACCCGCAGTACCTCGGCGTGAAGCGCTTCGGCGGCCAGGTCGTGAACGCGGGCGAGATCCTGGTCCGCCAGCGTGGCACCCACTTCCACCCCGGTTCCGGCGTCGGCCGCGGCGGCGACGACACGCTGTTCGCGCTGATCCCGGGCACCGTGCAGTTCGGGCGGCGCCGCGACCGCAAGGTCGTCAACGTCGTGCCGGCCGCGGCCGAGTAACGCGCGGCCGCGCCACACAGCACCGCGTCACTTCCAGGGCGGACCGCCTTCCCGCGACGGGAGGCCGGTCCGCCCTCGGCGTTCAGGAGGACACCAGATGACCACCTTCGTGGACCGCGTCGAGCTGCATGTCGTCGCGGGCAATGGGGGGCACGGCTGCGCCTCCGTGCACCGGGAGAAGTTCAAGCCGCTCGGAGGCCCGGACGGGGGAGACGGCGGGCGTGGCGGCGACGTCGTGCTGGTCGTGGACCCCGACGTGACCACGCTGCTCGAGTACCACCACCGGCCGTACCGCCGGGCCACCAACGGCCGCCCCGGCGCGGGCGGCCACCGCAACGGCGCGAACGGCCAGGACCTCGTGCTGCCGGTGCCGGAGGGAACCGTCGTCCTCGACCGGGACGGCACGGTGCTCGCCGATCTGGTCGGCGCCGGCACTCGCTTCATCGCCGGGCAGGGCGGCCGGGGCGGGCTGGGCAACGCCGCCCTCGCCTCCGCCCGCCGCAAGGCGCCTGGCTTCGCCCTGCTGGGCGAGCCGGGCGAGGAGCGCCACCTGGTGCTGGAGCTGAAGACGGTCGCCGACGTGGCGCTCGTGGGCTACCCGAGCGCGGGCAAGTCGTCGCTGATCTCCGTGCTGTCGGCGGCCAGGCCCAAGATCGCCGACTATCCGTTCACCACGCTCGTGCCCAATCTCGGCGTCGCGACGGCCGGCGACGTCGTCTACACGATCGCCGACGTGCCGGGGCTCATCCCCGGCGCCAGCCAGGGCAAGGGCCTGGGACTGGACTTCCTGCGGCACGTCGAACGCTGCTCCGTCCTGGTCCACGTGCTGGACTGCGCCACGCTGGAACGGGACCGCGACCCGGTCTCCGACCTCGACGTCATCGAGTCCGAACTCGCCGCGTACGGCGGCCTGGAGGACCGGCCGCGGCTGGTCGTGCTCAACAAGACGGACATCCCCGAAGGGCAGGAACTCGCCGACATCGTCAGGCCCGACCTCGAGGCACGCGGCTACCAGGTCTTCGACGTCTCCGCCGTCTCCCGCCGCGGACTGCGGGAGCTGTCGTTCGCGCTTGCCTCGCTCGTGGCCCAGGCGCGGGCCGCGCGGCCCAAGGAGACCTCCACACGCGTGGTCATCCGTCCCAAGGCCGTCGACGACGCGGGCTTCACCGTCACTCGCGAGGGCGAGGGGCTGTTCCGGGTGCGCGGCGACAAGCCGGAACGCTGGGTGCGGCAGACGGACTTCAGCAACGAGGAGGCCGTCGGCTACCTCGCCGACCGGCTCAACCGGCTCGGCGTCGAGGACGAGCTGTTCAAGGCCGGTGCCCGGGAGGGCGACGGCGTCATCATCGGCCCGGGCGACGACGCGGTGGTCTTCGACTGGGAGCCGTCGGTCATGGCGGGCGCCGAGATGCTCGGCCGCCGCGGCGAGGACCACCGGCTCAATGAGCTGCGGCCCGCCGCCCAGCGCCGCCGCGAGCGGGAGGCCCAGCGCCTGGAGAACCTCGGAAACGACGAGGAGTAGCGGGAGGCCGTGCCGCGGGCACGGCTCCTGCCGGGGCAGTGACGGTAACGCCCCTTCCGCCGGCGGCGGAAGGGGCGTTACCCGTGTCGCGGTTGTCCGTGGCGGCGCCGCGGTGGCCGTCAGGGCGCGGCGCCCTCGTTGACGGCCGGGCGCGGCGTCGGTGTCGTCTTCGCCGCCGCCTCGGCCTGCCGGATCCGGCGCGCCTCGGCCTTGGCGGCGAGCGCGGTGACCGCGTTCTGGAAGCGGGTCAGTGAGGGCGGCTCCGCCGGGCCGAGCAGGTACTCCTTCAGCTCGGCGCGGTCGGCAGCCAGCGTGTCCCGTGCCGGGTCGATCACGGCCTCGATCAGCCCGGGAATCCCGGCCGCGTCCGGCGTGAGGATCGTCGCGGCGCGCACCGTCGGGTTGACGGCCTTGAACTCGTCCTCGGGCAGGCCGCTGGTGTTGGCCACCGCGTAGGGCTTGGCGCTCGCCAGGAAGTCGGCCACCACGCTGGAGACGTCCGAGATCAGCAGGTCGGCCTGGTTGAAGCAGCTGTAGATGTCCGGGCGCTGGCCGGTGAGCACCAGATGCCGCCGCTCCGGCTGCGCCGCCCAGAACGCCGCCCGCCAGGCGTCCATGGCCTGCGCCACGCGCTCGGCGCGGCCCGGCTCGGGCCTGCCCTGGAGGAGCATCCGCTCCACCTCGTCCGCGCTGCGGCGGAAGGCCGTCGCGGTCAGCTGGCGCAGCTCGTGGGTGCGGCGTTCCAGCTCCGCCTCACGGGCGGCCTGGTCGGCCGGCACAGCCGCGCCGGAGGCCTCGTTGGCCGCCGCGATCAGCTCGCGGATGCGGGCGTCGGCCGCGCCCGCGCGGGGGTCGACGGAGCCGGTCATCGGGTGCGGCTTGTACAGCAGCCGCACCCGCGGGTCGGCCAGCAGGGCCCGGACGATGTTCTCCCCGGCGAGGATCAGCGAGGTGTTGCCCGGGTCGTCGGTCCAGCCCTCCCACGTCGGCGCGTAGAGCACGGTCACCGGGCCGTCGGCGGGCGGCGGGCCGTCGGCGGGCCGGATCGGGGCGAGCTGCGGGCGGCCGACCTCGACGATGTCGCGGTCGTCCACGCCGACGTCGGCCAGCTCGTACCGCTTGCGCGCCGCCGGGCCGGCCACCCACACCTCGTCGTAGACCTTGGCGTACGGGTTGCAGCTGGAGAGCTTGTCGCTCTCGCCGTGGTTGGTGAACGCGTGCTTCAGCGTGGGGATGCGGAGCACCTGCGAGGTCTTGGGGGCATTGGCCGGGTGCAGCAGCACCTTGAGCGTGGAGTGCTCCAGCAGCATCAGGTGCGCGACGCGGGGCAGGCACACGATGGGCACGTCCGTGGCCGAGATCAGCTGCACCATGCCGCGCTCGCGCAGCACGATCAGCGGGCGTCCCTCCAGCGAGGCCAGCGTCGACAGCCACATGTTCGCCTGGTAGGCCGTGGCGGAGCCGCCGGAGAAGTACAGGCCGACGTCCGGCTTGTACTCGTCCAGCCACCGCGTGAACCACTCGGTGACGCGCTCGGCGGACGGCGGGCGCTTGCCGGGCAGCAGCCAGGTCGCCAGGTACAGCGCCGAGCCCGCGAACAGCGCCAGCGTCACCCCGATGCCCGCCATGCCCCAGGCGGCGTGCTCCGTCAGCACGGTGGCCAGCAGGCCGGCCGTCCCCGGCAGGGAGAACAGCAGTATCCGGCGGTTGGAGGTCATCAGCAGCCGGGGCGGGGCCGGGGACAGGCCCAGCTCGGAGACGTCGATGTTGCGGGTGACGACCGGCAGCGTGCGGGAGCGGCGCACCAGCAGCGCCAGGCCGCGGCCGAGGAAGTGCGCACCGTAGCCGAGCAGCAGGCCGGCGGCGAGCGTCACCTGTTCCCCGGGGCTGACGCCCGGCACCTGCACCAGCGCGGTCACGATCAGCAGGTCGCGCAGCAGCTGCCGGATCGTCTCGTCGCAGTGCAGCCGCGCCAGCAGGCTGAGCGGCGGCGAGTACCACAGCCGCAGGCCGAGGTCGAGCAGCAGGCCCGCGGCCGCACCGACGGCGAGCAGCTGGGCGTCGGGCAGCTGGGCGCCGAGGAGCTGCGCGGCGAAGCAGAGCAGCAGCCCCAGCAAGGCCACGCCTTGCGCGCCGCGGCGGCGGAGGAGGGACGATGCGGCAGCTAGCACTGGTCCGGCTCCTGAGGGTGAGGGATGGGAATGTGCAGGCGAGCGTAGGACGGTGCCCGGTAGCACGGCAATTTTCGGGGCCAGGGCGTACAGCCAGGTAGATTACGGATGAGCGGGCCCGGAAGCCCGCGCGCGAGCACCGTGGAGCGTGGGGAAGCACAGTGACACCGGCACGGCAGGACGTTCGTGACGCCCGCAGGATCGTCGTCAAGGTCGGATCGTCCTCGCTGACCACCGCCGCCGGCGGGCTCGACGCCGACCGCGTCGACGCGCTGGTCGACGTCCTGGTCAGGACGCAGTCCAACGGCCGGACAGGCAGCGGCAGCGACCGCGGCGGTGAGAAGGAGATCATCCTGGTCTCCTCCGGCGCCATCGCGGCCGGGCTGGCGCCGCTGGGCTTCTCCCGCAGGCCGACCGACCTGGCCAGGCAGCAGGCGGCCGCCAGCGTTGGCCAGGGGCTGCTGCTGGCCCGCTACACCGCGTCGTTCGCCCGTTACGGCCGCCGCGTCGGGCAGGTGCTGCTGACGTCGGACGACACCGCGCGCCGCACCCACTACCGCAACGCCTACCGCACCCTGGACCAGCTGCTGAAGCTGGGCGTGATGCCGGTTGTCAACGAGAACGACACCGTGGCGACGGACGAGATCCGGTTCGGCGACAACGACCGCCTCGCCGCGCTCGTCGCCCACCTGGCGCGCGCCGACCTGCTGGTGCTGCTGTCCGACGTCGACGGCCTGTACGACGGCGACCCCTCCCGGCCCGGCGCCCGGCGGATCACCGAGGTCACCGGGCCCGCCGACCTGGAGGGCGTCGAGCTGGGCCGGGCGGGGCGCTCCGGAGTGGGCACCGGCGGCATGGCGACGAAGGTCGAGGCCGCCACCATCGCCACCAGTGCCGGCATCCCCGTGGTGCTGGCCGCCGCCAGCCAGGCCGACGCGGCGCTGTCCGGCGGCGAGGCGGGGACGTACTTCCGTCCCACCGGCCCTCGTTCCCGGGGGCGGCTGCTGTGGCTGGCGCACGCCTCCTCGCCGCGCGGCTCGGTGACGCTGGACGACGGCGCCGTGGCGGCCGTCACGCAGCGCCACAGCTCGCTGCTGCCGGCCGGGATCACGGCTGTCGAGGGCGAGTTCACGGCGGGGGAGCCCATTGAGCTGCGGGACGCGTCGGGGCGGGCGGTGGCGCGCGGGCTCGTCAACTTCGACGCCCGCGAAATCCCCCGGCTGATCGGCCGTTCGACCCGCGAGCTGGCGCGGGAGCTGGGCCCGGCGTACGAGCGGGAGGTCGTCCACCGTGATGACCTCGTGCTGATGCGGGCGTGACGGCCAGCCGGCCGGGATGAGGCGGCCCGGCCAGCGGCCGGAACGCGCCTGAGGATTCCGGGAAATCCGGGGAAACCGCCGCGCCGCGCCGCGCAACCTGCTCCACTTTTCCTGAGGGGTTTTGTGAGTGCTTCCGCGAGGGTGCGCCCGGCGAACGGCGGCGCCCCGCACCGGAGCACAGCACCAGCATCTTCAGGAGGCCGCCGGTGAGACGACTGGCCAGCGTCGAAGGGGGACGCGGGAGTATTGAGCGCCCGGTGTCCCGGCTGTGGCACGTGACGCTGAGCGTGGCCGGGGCAGCCGCGCCCCGGCACGAGGTGCGGCGGGCGCTGGAACGGCTGGCGCACGACCACCCGTTCCTCCTCACCGGCCGCTACGCCTGCGACCGCGCCGAGATCCGCTACTGGGAAGAGGCGCGTGATCTGCACGACGCGGCCGCGGTAGCGCTGCGGCTGTGGGGCGAGCACCGGCGGACCGCGCGGCTGCCGCCGTGGGAGATCGTCGGCCTGGAGGTCATCGGCCGGGAGACGTACCACCAGCGGATCGCTGAGGGGTACGGGCCGCCGCCGGCCGCGCCGATGGGCGTGCAGCCGTTCTGACGGGTTCCAGACCGCGGACGCCCCGGCAGCGCGGGTGCCGGCTCGGTTACCCTTCCGGACATGAGCCGTACCCCGTCCTCTGCCGCTCCGTCCGCTTCTGCCGGGTCCGCCGCTTCCGGGGAGGCCGCGCCGGCCTCGCCCGTGACCGCCGCCGCACGGCGCGCCAAGGCGGCCGCCGCCGCCCTGGCGCCGCTGCCGCGCACGGCGCGTGACGGCGCCCTGCTGGCGATCGCCGACGCGCTGGAAGCCCGCGCCGAGGAGATCATCGAGGCCAACGCCACGGACACCAGCCGCGCCCGTGAGGCGGGCACGTCCGAGGCGATCATCGACCGGCTGATGCTCACGCCGGAGCGGATCGCGTCGATCGCGGCGGACGTCAGGGACGTGGTGGCGCTGCCGGACCCGGTGGGCGAGGTCGTGCGCGGCTCGACGCTGCCGAACGGCCTGCGGCTGCGGCAGATCCGGGTGCCGCTGGGGGTCGTCGGCATCATCTACGAGGCGCGGCCGAACGTGACGGTGGACGCCGCGAGCCTGTGCCTGAAGTCGGGCAACGCGGTGCTGCTGCGCGGTTCGTCCTCGGCCTACTCCTCCAACACGGCGCTGGTCGGCGTGCTCAGGGACGCCGTCGCGGGCGCCGGGCTGCCCGCCGACGCGGTGCAGCTGGTGCCGGGCGAGGGCCGGGAGTCCGCCGGCGAGCTGATGCGGGCGCGCGGCCTGGTGGACGTGCTGATCCCGCGCGGCGGCGCCTCGCTGATCCAGACCGTGGTCAACGAGTCGACCGTGCCCGTGATCGAGACCGGCACCGGCAACTGCCACGTGTACGTGGACGAGTCGGCCGACCTGGAGATGGCGGTGTCGATCCTGGTCAACTCCAAGGCGCAGCGCCCCAGCGTGTGCAACGCCGCGGAGACGGTGCTGGTGCACGCGGGCATCGCCGACGCGTTCCTGCCGCGCGCCCTGGCCGCGCTGACCGAGGCGGGCGTCACCGTCCACGGCGACGAGGCGTGGCAGAAGGCGGGCGCCGCCGCCGGCACGCGGGTCGTGCCCGCCACCGAGGAGGACTGGGCGACCGAGTACCTCAGCTACGACATCGCCGCCGCCGTCGTGCCGGGCCTGGACGAGGCCGCGGCCCACATCCGCCGCTGGACGTCGGGCCACACCGAGGCGATCGTCACCCGCGACACCGCTGCCGCGCAGCGCTTCGTGTCGCTGATGGACTCGACCGCCGTGATGGTCAACGCCTCCACCCGGTTCACCGACGGCGGGCAGTTCGGCTTCGGCGCCGAGATCGGCATCTCGACGCAGAAGCTGCACGCGCGCGGCCCGATGGGTCTGCCGGAGCTGACGTCCACCACGTACGTGGTGGAGGGCGACGGGCACATCCGGCGCTGAGCAGGCGGGGCGGCGGGCCCCGGATCGAGTGAATTCGGCTCGGCCCTCCCCTTGGCGGCCGCATCGCCCTACGCTGGATGACGTGCCTGACGACGTAAGAGGCCCGCTGTCCCCGGACGGCGAGGGGCCCGACAGCCAGGACCGCGGGGCGAGTGACGAGGCGTTCGCGGCCGTGGTCCTTGACGAGACGTTCGTCAAGGCTGCTGAGATCCATGAGCCCAGTGCGGCCGAGCGGATACTCTACGCGGCCTTGGAGCGCGCCGAGTCCGAGGCCGCGGCAGAACCCGGCTTCGCGGACTACCCGGAGGCCGATGCCGGAACCGGACCGTCCGGTTTTGACGACGAGGACGAGTACGCGGACGGCGAGGCCGCCGGGGAGGACGACGAGGGCCGCTTCGACCGCTCCGACTACACGCGGTACCTGCCGGAGGAGGACGACGAGTCCGGCGACGGCCGCTTCGGCGCCTACGAGGCGCCGTACTCGCCGCACCTGGCTGCCCCGGCCGCCTACGGCGCGGGCCTGGCGGGCCGCGCGCCGGGCCGGGGGTGGCGCCCGGCGCGGTGGCAGCGGCCCGTTGCCTGCGTGCTGGCCGTCGTGATGGGGTTGAGCGTGCTCGCGTTCGCGCTCATAGCCGTGCAGCGGGCGGGCTCCCAGCGGCAGGAGCCGCGCCCGGCGCCGTCCATCGCGCCCGGTGAACCGCCCGTGGTGGGCGAGACGGACCGCGACACCGACGAGCCCGGCGCCGGCACCTGAGTGGACATTAGGTGAAGGCACCAAGACGATCCGGGGGAAAGTCGTCGGGAAGAGGGACTGTTTCGGTCCTCGGGGGCGACCTACGCTGGAGAGGTGGCCGGGCGTACTGATCCCCCCGAAGGGGTACCCGGTGGGATGCCGGGTGCCGGGGACGAGGACTACCCACCGACCGTCTTCGACGAGTCGTTCGTCAGGGCTGCGCGGCTGCAGGAGTACTCGGCGCAGGAGCGCCTCGAGGAGCACACGACGCCCGTGCGCAGCCGTCCGCCCGAGCCGCCCCCGCCGGGCGTCCGGGTACTGCCCAAACAGGGCATAGCGCTGGCACTCATCATCCTGGTGGCCTTCGCCGCCGCCATCTACCTGGGCGGCAACAATCCCTACCCCACGGGCGCCACCGGCTCCGTCGATCCGCCGGTCAGCACGGTCGTGCCGCTCGCGCCCGCCGAGGAGGTGCCCGGGTCCCAGGACACCGACCGCCTGTTCGCCGCCGGGCCGGCGGCGGACTTCGGCGTCGGCGCCGGGGGCGTGCGGCTGCCCGACCCGCGGGCCACGGCCCACTTCTCACGCGAGCAGGTCCTCACCTCGCTCACGCTGGCCAAGGAGTACCTCGAGGCCAGCGCGCTGACGCCGGAGGTGCTCACCGGCGAGGCGTACGCGCCGGTGCGGGAGCTGCTGGGGCCCGAGCAGCTCAACCAGTTCGACCGGGCCCTGGCGGGTACGGACAGCTCCACGACGGTGACCAGCTGGATCGTCCGCTTCGATCCCGAGGAGATCGCCCTGGCCGATCCGGTGCCGCGCGTGGACGGCGAGTTCACGTTCACCGAGATAAGCGAGGACCTGCTCCAGGTCACCGGCACCCACACCATCGCCTACGCGCTGCGCCCCGCCGGGGCTCCCGGGGCGCCCGCCTCGCTGTTCACGGTGCAGCGGGAGACACGGCTGCTGTTCACCGACCAGAGCCTGCGGGAGCGGCAGGTCGGGCTGCGCGGCAGCGAGACGATGGCCGGGCCCATGGACTGCGCGGCCCAGACCGCCGACACGCTGGAGCCGCTGCTGGCCGGCGAGGAGGCGTCGGCGCACCCCAGCGGGGGCGTCGACCCGTACGCGCCGCCGGAGGAGCGGCTGCCGGTGTGCGGCACGCTGTCGGCTAACGCCCTTCCGGATCCGGCCGCTCGTTAGCCGCGGCGCTCCCGCCGTCGCCGTCGCCATCGCCGTTGCCGCTGCCGTTGCCGCTGCCGCCGCCGTGGCCGGATCCGCGCTGCCGCGGCGGGCGGACGCGGCCCGTGGCGAGGTCCCGCAGCTTGCCGCCGAGCTCGCCCGCGCCGCTGGCGACGTCGCTGACCAGCCGCATCAGCGGGTCCGTGCTCTCCTTGACGGTCCTGGCGTAGTGGCCGGCGGACTCCTTGACGGAGCCGCTGACCGACACGCCGCCGTCCTCGTCGCGCCGCGGGTAGTGCCCCTCGAGGATCCGCTGGTAGTCGCGGCCCTGGGACCAGCGGTGCAGCTCGGCCGCGCGGACCGCGGCGAAGGGGTGCGTGCGCGGCAGCACGTTGAGGATCTTCAGCACGGAGTCGCGCAGGTCACCGCCCCGCTCGTACTCCTCCGCCTGCTCGAGGAAGGCGTCGGTGTTCATCTCGTGCAGGTGGTTGCCGCCCGCCAGCTTCATCAGCACCCGCAGACCCGCCTGCGGGTCCTGGCTGACCAGCAGCCCCGCCCGGTCGGCGGACAGTTCGGACTTGCGGAACCACTCCCGCAGCGCCGAGACGATGGCCGTGACCGCCAGGTTGCCCAGCGGGATCCACGCGACGCGGACGGCGACGCTCGTCAGGAACAGCAGGATCGTGCGGTACACCGCGTGCCCCGAGAGCGCGTGGCCCACCTCGTGCCCGATGGCGGCCCGCATCTCGTCCTCGTCGAGCAGCTCCACCAGCCCGGACGTCAGCACGATCAGCGGCTGGTCGAGCCCGACGCACATCGCGTTCGGCTTCGGGTCCTGCGTGACGTACATCGGCGGGACCCGCTCCAGGTCCAGCACGTAGCAGGCGTCCAGCAGCATCTGGTGCAGGTGCGGGAACTGGCGCTCGTCCACCCGCACCGAGTCGGACAGGAACAGCAGCCGCAGACTCCGCTCCGGCAGCATGCCGCTGAGCGCCTTGAAGACGGTGTCGAAGCCGGTCAGCTTCCGCAGCGCCACGAGCGCGGACCGGTCGGCTGGATGCTCCCAGGCCCGCGAGGAGATGCCGGGGAAGCGGACACGCTCCCGGCCGGACAGGTGCTCGTGCGCGGCGCCGTCGTCGGTCATGGGCTCTTCCCCTCCTGGCGGCCCCTCACGGGGCGTCGTCGGGCGGGGCACGCGCCCGCCGCTCCCCACCATCCCACGGTCAGGGGCGGGGGCAAGAGGCCGCCGCCAACCCGTCCGCTTACGATGAGCCTACGTTCCAGCCGTTCGTCTCGTTCCCGGGTAGGCCACACATGACTCTGTCCTCGCTCACCCCCGCCGCGGCCGACGCGCTGACCGCCCTCGCGGAGAGCTCCGAGCACGGCGAGCACGGCAGCACGCTCAACGCCTACGCCGTCGGCGGCGGAGCCCTCGCCGCGCTGCTGCTGCTCCTGTGGATCACCACGCGGCTCAACCGCGACCGCTAGGGTCTGCCCATGGCAGAGCGGATAACGTCCGAGCCGGCCCGGAAACCGGGCAGACGCAGGCTCGGCGTGATGGGCGGGACGTTCGATCCCATCCACCACGGCCACCTCGTCGCCGCGAGCGAGGTCGCGGCGCGGTTCCAGCTGGATGAGGTCATCTTCGTCCCGACGGGGCAGCCCTGGCAGAAGAGCCACCGCATGGTCTCGCCGGCCGAGGACCGCTACCTGATGACGGTCATCGCGACGGCGTCGAATCCGCAGTTCTCCGTCAGCCGGATCGACATCGACCGCGGCGGCAAGACCTACACCATCGACACGCTCCGTGACCTGCGGGCCGAGCACGGCGACGCGGACCTGTTCTTCATCACGGGTGCCGACGCCCTCGCGCAGATCCTCAGCTGGCGCGACGCCGAGGAGCTGTTCTCCCTGGCCCACTTCATCGGCGTGACGCGGCCGGGGCACGTGCTCGCCGACCCGGGCCTGCCCAACGGCAGGGTCTCGCTGGTCGAGGTGCCCGCGCTCGCCATTTCCTCGACTGACTGCCGGAAGCGGGTCGCCCGCGGCGATCCGGTCTGGTATCTCGTTCCGGACGGGGTAGTGCGCTACATCAACAAGCGTGCGCTCTACCGGAACCTCCCGGAAGCGGCGCGCTGATCGGGCGGAAGGGCGGTACTGGTGAACGACCGACAGGATCCGTACGGGCAGGTGTACGGATACGACGAGTACGGGCGGCCCCTGTACCGCACGCCCGAGGGCTATGGTGCCCAGGAGGGCGCTCAGGGGGGTGCCCAGGAGTACGGCACCGGTGAGCAGCCCCCGGTCTACGACGGCTATGAGGGGTACGGCGCTCAGGAGGGTGCCCAGGACTACGGCACCGGCGAGCAGCCCCCGGCCTACGGCACCTATCAGGGCGGCTACCAGGACCCTTATCAGGGCAGCTACGACTACGGCGCCCAGGCGGTGGGATCCGCCCACGCGGCGCCGCCGGGCCAGGCGCCGCCGGAGTACGACTACGGCTACCAGGCGGGCCAGCCCGGCGCTGATCCGGGCTACTCCGGCCCGGGGGAGGGCTACGACGCCTACCAGGGCGGCTACGGCGGCCAGGCAGGCCAGGCCGGCCAGGCCGGCCAGGCAGACGCCGGCTCCTTCCAGGGCTATGAGGGGTACGGTGCCCAGGAGGGTGCCCAGGACTACGGCACCGGCGAGCAGCCCCCCGTGGCGCCCGGCCCCGCCACGGCACCGCCCGGGGCGGGCGGCCAGGAGCGGTCCCCGGAGCCGGACCTGCCCGGCCAGCGCCCGTCCCCGGAGCCGCCCCCGGCCTCGTCCGAGGCGCACCAGGACGGCGAGGAGGGCTACCGCACCGAGCAGTTCGCCTTCGTCGACGACCGGAACGACGACTCCGAAGACGTCATCGACTGGCTGAAGTTCACCGAGAGCCGCACCGAGCGGCGCGAGGAGGCCAAGCGGCGCGGCAAGATCCGCCGCCGCCTGCTGGCCGTGCTGCTGGTGCTCGCGGTCCTCGGCGGCGTGGCGTTCCTGTGGGCCACCGACCGCCTGCCCGGCGTGTCCGGCCCCCAGGACTCCTCCGGCGGCGAGCTGGCCGCCGAAACCCGCGACGTGATCGTGGTGCACCTGCGGGAGACCGGCGGCGACCTGTCCTCGACCGCCCTGCTGGTCGCCAACGAGACCACCGGCGAGGCCACCACCCTGCTGCTGCCGAACGACCTGGCCATCACGCCCACCAGCGGCACCACCACCCTCGGCCAGGCCGTCTCCGACTCCAGCGCCGGCGACGTCCGCGACGCCCTCAGCTCGCTGCTGGGCACCGACATCACCGGCACCTGGCGCCTGGACACGCCCTACCTCGTCGTCCTGGTCAACGCCCTCGGCGGCATCACCGTGGACACCAACGCCGAGGTCACCAGCGGTGAGGGCGACGACGCCGAGGAGATCCCCGCCGGCGAGGACGTCACCCTCGACGGCGACGCGGCCGTGGCCTACGCGACCCACCTCGGCGAGGACGAGCAGCAGACCGCCCAGCTGGAGCGCTTCGGCCAGGTGATGGCTGCCGTGCTGGAGAAGATGCCCGCGGAACGGGCCGCCGCCACCGAGGTCGTCCGCGCCCTGGCGCAGGTCCACGACCCCTCGCTCACCGAGGAAGAGCTCGGCGCCAGCCTGGCGCGGCTGGCCGGATACTCCCAGGAGGACTCCCACAGCACGGTCACGCTTCCCGTCGAGGAGGACGGCACGCTCTCCGAGGAGACCTCCGACGGCCTGGTCCAGGACATCCTCGGCGGCACGGTCAGCAACGCCGACCCGTCCGGCGCCTCGCGCATCGGCATACGCGACGCCAGCGGCGGCGACGGCACCACGGAGGAGGCCAGGATTGCCCTGGTCAACGGCGGTTTCAACGTCGTCGACGCCCGCGCCACGGACGGCTCGCGCGCCGAGTCCTCCGTCGTCTACACCAGTGAGGAGCACCGGGAGACCGCGCTGGAGGCCGCGCGGACGCTGGGCCTGCCCGAGGAGTCGGTCACGCAGGGTGACGGCGCGGGCAACGCGGACGTGACGATCACCCTTGGCGAGGACTACCTGGAGTAGGGCATGAGACCCTTGAAGCCCCACCCGGCTGCACGGAGAGCTACGCAGAGAAGGAGAGAGCTTCACCTGTGACCGCCACCGACCGCGCCAGAGAGCTGATCGAGGCCGCCGCCCAGGCCGCCGCCGACAAGCTGGCGCACGACATCATCGCGTACGACGTCAGCGACGTACTGGCGATCACGGATGCCTTCCTGCTCGCCTCCGCGCCGAACGACCGGCAGGTCAGGGCGATCGTCGAGGGCATCGAGGAGCGGCTGCGCGAGCTGGGGGCACGGCCCGTCCGCCGCGAGGGCGAGCGCGAGGGCCGCTGGGTGCTGCTCGACTACGTGGACGTCGTCATCCACGTGCAGCACTCCGAGGAGCGGGTCTTCTACGCCCTGGAGCGGCTGTGGAAGGACTGCCCGGTGATGGACCTGCCGCCGGATGCCCTGGCCACCCAGGGCAAGGCGGACGCCACGGCCGAGGGGCGGTGAGCACGCTGAGCAGCTCCCGGAACGAGTCCGGGCCGCCCCGCCGCATCGTGCTGTGGCGGCACGGCCAGACCGCGTGGAACCTGGAGCGCCGGTTCCAGGGCACCACCGACATCGACCTCACCGACGTCGGCGTCGCGCAGGCCAAGCGCGCCGCCCGGCTGCTGGCGAGCCTGAAGCCGGACGCCATCATCTCCTCCGACCTGCGGCGGACCGTCGCCACGGCGGCGGAGCTGGCCGCGCTCACCGGCCTGGAGGTCACCTACGACGAGGCGCTGCGGGAGTCGTACGCCGGCGCCTGGCAGGGCCTGACGCACGAGGAGATCAGGGCGCGGTTCGGCGAGCAGTACGACGCGTGGAAGCGCGGCGAGCCGGTGCGGCGCGGTGGCGGCGAGCTGGAGAGCGAGGTGGCCGACCGGGCCGCGCCCGTCGTGGAGCGCGCCGCCGAGAAGATCCCCGAGGGCGGCCTGCTCGTCGTCGTCTCCCACGGCGGCACGATCCGCACCACGATCGGCCGGCTGCTCGGTCTGCCCCAGGGCAGCTGGGAGGCGCTGGGCGGGCTGGCCAACTGCAGCTGGTCCGTGCTGGGCCAGAGCGTGCGCGGCTGGCGCCTGCTGGAGCACAACGCGGGCTCCCTGCCTGAGCCGGTGCTCGGCGACGACGTCTGAGCGGCGCCGCGCGGCACCGCGGCGGGAAGCGGCAGCAGACGGCGGAAGACAGCGGAAGACAGCAGAACAGGCGCCCGGCCCGTTCAGTCCCCCTCGCGCAGGCGGGCCATGCGGGCCTGGGTGGCCTCGTCATCCCCGGTGTAGACGACCATGCGGGTCTCCGGCATGCCGCTGACCGCCAGCGACAGGGTGCGCAGCCGGAGCTCGCCCGCCACCGGATGGCGGAACACCTTCACCCGGGGCCCGTGCGGCGCCACGTCCCCGCTGGCCCACATCGCGGCGAACTCCGGGCTCCGCGCGCGCATCCGCCGCAGGAACGACTCCCACGCCGGCTCGCCGACGTGGTTGCCGTAGGCGCCGCGCAGCGAGGCCACCATCAGCCGCAGCTCTTCCTTCCGGAAGACCACGGGGCAGGACTCGGGCGGGCCGGTGAACAGCGCCTCCGTCGCGTTGCGCGGCACCCCTTCGGGGTAGGTGGGGGAGGCGAACATCAGCGCCGGGTAGAAGGCGTTGTGCGCGAGGATGTCGTACCGCGCGTTGTACACGACGGCGGGCAGCGGTTCGAGCGCGCTCAGCACGGTCCGCACGTCGGGGCCGACCTCGCGCGGCAGCTGGTCGTGCCGGGGCACGAAGGGCACCTCGGCCAGGTGGTACAGGTGCTCCCGCTCGGCCTCGTCGAGCCGCAGCACGCGGGCGACCGCGTCGAGGACCTGGCCGCTGGCGTTGATGGGGCGGCCCTGCTCCAGCCACGTGTACCAGGTGATCCCGATCCCGGCGAGCTGCGCGACCTCCTCGCGGCGCAGGCCCGGGGTGCGCCGACGGGGGCCCGCGGGCAGGCCGGCCTCCTCGGGCGTGATGCGCGCCCGCCTGCCCCGCAGGAAGGCGGCCAGCTCCGGCCGGCGGCGCCGGGGGCGCGCCGCGGGGCCGCTGCTCGTCGTCGCGGTCACCGTCATGGCCTCCCAGACTGCGGGACGGACGTGGCGTGCGCCAGGGGTACGGGGGTTGCTGGCAGTACCAGTATCCGCTGGCTCTCGTTACCGGTACCGCGCGCGCCGCAGGCTGGCGGCCATGACCACAACGACCCTTGCTCCGGCCGCCGCACGGGGCGCGGACCGGCCCGCGGCCCGGCGGCGGCCCGGCTGGCTGCTGGCGGTCGTGCTCGCCGCGCAGTTCATGGCAATGCTCGACCTGTTCATCGTCAACGTGGCCGCGCCCTCGATGCGGGCGGACCTGGGCGCCTCCGGCGGCGGACTCCAGCTCGTCGTGGCCGGCTACACGATCTCGTACGCCGTCCTCCTGGTCACGGGCGCGCGGCTGGGCGGGCGGCACGGCCCCGGGCGGGTGTTCCTCGCCGGGCTCGCCGGGTTCACCGCCGCCTCGCTGGCGTGCGGTGTCGCGGGCGGCGCGGGGCAGCTGATCGCGTTCCGCTTCGTCCAGGGCGCGGGAGCGGCGCTGATGCTGCCGCAGGTGCTCAGCCTGATCCAGCGCACGCTCAGCGGCACCGCCCGGGTCCGGGCGCTCACGGCCTTCGCCGCGGTCGCCGCCACGGGCGCGGTGGCCGGGCAGGTGGCGGGCGGCGCGCTGGTGAGCGCCGACCTGTTCGGCTGGGGCTGGCGGCCGGTCTTCCTGGTGAACGTGCCGATCGGGCTGACGCTGGTGCTGCTCGGCGTCCGGGTGCTGCCGCTGGGCGGCACCGGCGCGGCGGAGCGGGCGCGCCCGCTGGACCTGCCGGGCCTGGTGCTGCTGAGCGCCACGGCGCTGGCGTTCACCGTGCCGCTGGTGCTCGGGCAGGAGGAGGGCTGGCCGGCGTGGTGCTGGGCCTCGCTGGGCGCGAGCGCCGTGCTGCTGGGCGCGTTCGCCTGGTACGAGTCGCGCCTGGCGCGCCGCGGGGGCGCGCCGCTGCTCTCGCCGCTGGTGCTGCGGGCTCCCGGGATGCCGCTGGCCGCGTTCCTGCTGTGCGTGGTGACGGGGCTCAACGGCGGCAACCTCTTCGTCTTCTCGCTGCACCTCCAGGGATCCGAGGCGCAGTCCGGCCTCGGCTACGGGGCGCTGCGGACGGGCCTGACGTTCCTGCCGACGGCGGTGGCGTTCGGCGGCGCCTCGCTGCTGTGGCGGTCGCTTCCGGCGCGCTGGCACGGGCTGCTGCCGCCGGTGGGCCTGGCCATGGCGTCGGCCGCCCTGCTCGGCGCGGGGCTGCTGCTGTGGGACGGTTCCGGTGTGGGGGTGCTGGAGCTGGTGTGCTTCGGGGTGCAGGGCGCCGGTCTCGGGCTCGCGTACAGTCCCACGCTCGCGGGCGCGCTGAGCCTGGTGCGGCCGGAGTACGCGGCGGATGCCAGCGGGGTGACCGGCACGATGACGCAGCTCGGCCCGCTGCTGGGGACGGCGACGTTCGGCACGCTGTTCCTGGACCGGGCGCGGAGCAGCGGGTCGACGGCTCAGGCGGTGGGCGTGTCGATGACGGCGCTGGCGGCGGCGGCCCTGCTGGGCGCTGTCGCGGCGGTCCTGGCGCGGCGGCGCGCCCGCTGAGCCCGCTTGGCGGTGTGCGTTGTATCGATCCCGTCTCCATCGGGGCGGAGGCGGGATTGGCCGCTTATCGGGCCGCCGTCAACGTGGCAGAATCGGTGACGACGATCACGCGGCGCTGATGGAGGGTATGCCAGGTGCGCACGGCCCACGACCGGAGGCGGGGCTGACTGCTCATGGGTGCTCACAGCAGGAAGTGCGACTGGTGCGGCTGCGGCACGCCGATTGTCCGCGATCTCCAGCCTGTCAATGTCGCCTACCAGTACTGGTGTGTGGAGTGTGCTCGGGCGCTGATCATCAAGGGCGACCCGATCGAGGTCTACCGCGAGCTGGAGGGCGAGCCGATCTACGGCAGGCTCCTGGACGAGCACTGCGCTCTGAAGCGGTTCTACTCGTTCGCCAGCGTCTGATCCCCGGGCCGGCAACGGATTTGCCAGAGCACGGGTCAGTCCATGTAAAGTAGGCGTCGCCGCCGCACCGGGGGACCGGGAAAGCGGAGCAACTCGGGGCTATAGCTCAGTTGGTAGAGCGCTTGCATGGCATGCAAGAGGTCAGGAGTTCGATTCTCCTTAGCTCCACAGGCCAGGGGCCCTTCCGGATCCGGAAGGGCCCCTGAAGTGTGGTGAGTGACTCTCCGCGTGACGGACGCGGCGGATCACCGCCGGCAGTCCGGTCCGTCGCCAGCCGGCCGGTCCTGCGGCCCCCTTCGCGGCCGGGCCGGCTGTGGCCGGCCGCGACGGTTCCGGCCGCTCCCCGCTCCCGGACACCGCACCGCCTGGCGGGGGTCAGCCCAGGCCGCGCGCGTCCTGCTTGAGGGCGGTGTCCACGGTCAGGGCGGTGGCGAGCATGAGGCTGAGCAGCGGGTCCGGCAGCTGCCGGTGAATGCGGAGCACGTAGTTGTCGGCCGTGGTGAAGAGCGTCTTCGCCAGGCCCTCCCAGGTCTTGGTGATCCTGGCTATCTCCGTGTCGGTGTGGTCGACGATCGCGAAGTCCCAGGCCCGCCAGTTCTCCGCCTTGATGGCGCCGACCCGCTGGCCGCCGGCCTCCATGGCGAAGTGGATGTGGCCGAAGACGTTCTCCTGCCTGATCTCGCCGACCGGCGCTCCGTCCGGGCGGGTGACGACGACCCGCGACTTGAAGATCTTCGCGGGGCGGGTGAGGACCAGGCGGGGACGGCCCGTCGCGTCGCGGATCTCCAGCCGGTGGGTGAGGTACTGGTCCAGGCTGGAGAAGAAGCGGAACGCCTTGCGCAGCACGCTCTGGCCGACCTGCACCACAGTGCCGATGGTGCGCCCCTGCGCGTCGAAGACGCTGTACTCGTTGGTGAGTTCGATGAGCTTGGTCTTCTGGTTCACCACCAGCACGGGCTCGGTGAAGAGCGCGTCGCCGTCTCCGCCCGGGGGCGCCTGGCCGGGCTGCCCGGCGGCAGCAGGAGCGGTCTGCGCGGTCCACTGCGTGCCGTCCCACCAGCGCTGCGTGCCGGGCGGTCCCTGCGGGTCCTGATACCAGCCGGGGGCGGTGTTCGCGGGTCCAGTCATACCGGGCAGGCTATCTGCCCGCCGGGCGCGCCGGGACGGTTACGGCTGGATCATCGACTGCGGGAAGTCGGTGATGAGGGCGTCGACGCCGAGGCCGGCCATGGTGCGCATCACGTCCGGCTCGTCCACGGTCCAGACCTTGACGTCCATGCCGAGTCCGTGGATCCGGTCCACCAGCTCCCGGTCGGTCACCGTGTACCGTGGGTTGACCTGGTCCGCCCAGCCGGCGAGGTCCCGCAGTTCGGCGCCGGTGGGGCGCTCCGCGGTGAGGACGCCCACAGGCACGCGGGGCATCAGGCGGTGGAACGCTCTGGCGTCGTCCGTCTTGAAGGACTGCACGGCCAGCTGGTGGGAGGCGAGCGCCTGGCGGAGGTAGCGGGGGCGGTCCCGCAGCAGGGCGGCGAGGCCGGCGGCCAGGCCGTCGTCGTGCGCGCACGGGCTGATCTCGGCGAGCAGGCCGGTCTCGCCGTCCACGCGGGAGATGACCTCGTCGACGGTGATGATCCGCTCGCCGGCGTAGTCCTCGTGGAACCACGAGCCGGCGTCGAGCCGCCGCAGCTGCGCCCAGGTGAAGTCGGAGACGCGGTAGCTGTCGCGGTCCGGGTAGACCTCCTCGGCGTTGGTGGTCCGCTCCAGCGTGCAGTCGTGGAAGCTCACCAGGCGGCCGTCGCGCGTGCGCTGCACGTCGATCTCGACGGCGTCGGCGCCCTGGTCGATCGCGAGCCCGATGGCGGCCGCGGTGTTCTCCGGCGCCATGCCGGAGGATCCGCGGTGGGCGACCACGGCGGGGCCGTCCCCGGCGCTTGCGGGCTGGGCGGTCAGGCCCAGGCAGCCGCACACGGCGGCGGCCGCGGCCGCCGTGCGCCAGGCGGAAGGGACTCGTGCCATCACCATGGATTCTCCCCGGTTTCCCGGTGGGGCGCCTGCCAGGCCGCGCCGCCGGGGTCACCGGCCGCTTCTTGGCCTCGACGCCGTCAGTCCCGGCCGGCCCGCCAGCCGCGGGGCCGGGTGGCCGGACTCACGTGCCGGGAAACGCGCTACTTTCGACGGCTGGTTGCGAAAGCTGGCATCATGGGCACATGCCGTACACGCTCGCCGGACGCCCGGAAACCGCCACCCAGGCCCGAGTTCTCAAGCTGCTGCGGGACGAGGGCCCGCTCTCCCGGGTCGAACTGGCCGACCGGCTCGGAGTCTCCCGCACCACAATGGCCGGTGAGGTGGCGCGGCTGACGGAGCTGGGCCTGGCCGAGCGCGCCGGGCCGGCCGCGTCGCGCGGCGGCCGCCGCTCCACGCTTGTCGACCTGTCGTCCAGCCTGCGTTTCGTCGGCATCGCGATCGGCGCGACCTCGCTGTCGGTGGCCGTCACCGACGGGCGGCTGAGCGTGCTGTCCCAGGAGTACGTGCCGCTGGACGTCCGGCTCGGCCCCGAGCACGTCCTGGCGCGCGCCCTGGAGCTGGCGCGCAAGGTCATGGCCGAGCAGGGCGTCGAGCGTCCCGCGGGCGCCGGTGTCGGGGTACCGGGGCCGGTGGACTTCCACAGCGGCGTGCCCGTTTCGCCGCCGATCATGCCCGGCTGGGACGGCTATCCGGTCCGCGACGCGCTCTCCCGCGAGCTGGGCTGCCCGGTGCTGCTGGACAACGACGTGAACCTGATGGCGCTCGCCGAGCAGCACTCGGGGGTGGCGCGCACCGCCCGTGACTTCCTCTTCGTCAAGATCGGCACCGGCATCGGCTGCGGCATCGTCGTGGACGGGCAGCTGTACCGGGGCGTGGACGGCTGCGCCGGGGACATTGGCCACATCCGCGTCGAGGAGTTCGGGCCGGCCTGCGCCTGCGGCAACACCGGCTGCCTGGAGGCGTTCTTCGGCGGCGCGGCACTGGCCCGGGACGCTGAGGCGGCGGCGCGGTCGGGCAGGTCGCCGGCGCTGGCCGCCATCCTGGCGGAGAAGGGTGAGGTCAGCGCGGCGGACGTGTCCACGGCGGTGGCGCAGGGCGACGCGCACGCCGTGCAGATGATGCGGGACGGCGGGCACCGGGTGGGCTGGGTGCTGGCCAGTCTGGTGTCGTTCTTCAACCCCGGCCTGATCGTGATCGGCGGGCGGGTGTCGCGGCTCGGCCACCCGCTGCTGGCGGAGATCAGGGGCGTCGTCTACCGGCGCTCGCTGCCGCTGGCCACCGGCAACCTTCCCGTCGTGCTCAGCGAACTGGGCGACGGCGCCGGCGTCGTGGGCGCGGCGGCGCTGGTCAGCGACGCCATCTTCGCCACGCCGTAGCAGCCATGCCGTAGCACCGCGGGCCCGGCGGGCTTGCGGGACGCGACCGCGCGGAACGGCCCCTGCGGGGGCGCTGGTCCGCGCGGTTTTCTCATGCGCCGGAGCGCCGCGGCGGCGGGCGGCGCCAGCGAGCCGGCACGCCGCGTCACTTTCGAAGGCTAGCGGGCAAAGTTTCGCAAGCGTTCGGCGATCAATCGTCTGGTCTCGCGAAAAAACCGCTGTCGGATCCCTTGACCGGCCCTGGTGCCGTTCTTAGTTTGTTGGCCCGACAGACGAAAGTGCGTGACGCGGATCACGCCCCGGCGGACGTGAGGAGGGAGGGCAGGTGAGCGACGGGCAGCTGCTGCGGCGCCAGAACCTCGCCATGGTGCTGCGCGACCTCCGCGAGTCCGGCCCGCGCTCCCGCGCCCGCATCGCCGACGACACCGGGCTGAACAAGGCGACCGTCTCCAGCCTCGTCGCCGAACTCGTCGCGCTCGGCCTGGTCCGCGAGGGCCGGGTGGAGCGCGGCGGCGTCGGCCGCCCCGGCCTGTCCGTCGAGATCGACGGCCGGGTCTGCGGCCTCGGCGCCGAGATCGCCGCCGGCCACATCGCCGTGCTCGTGCTCGACCTGCGCGGCGAGGAGGTACTGCGTACCCAGACGGCACTGGACGTCACCGCGCTCGGCACCGAGCGCACTCTCGACGAGCTGGCCGCCGCCGTCACCGCCGCCATCGCCCGGGCCCGGGAACGGGGCCGGGACGTCGCGGGCATCACCGTCGCCGTGCCCGGAATGGTCGAGACGGCGCCCGGGATTGTCCGGCACTCCCCGGGTCTCGGCTGGCGCGACGTGCCGGTCGCCGCCGGGCTCGCGGCCCGGCTCGCAGCCCCCGGCGTGCCGGTCCGCGCCGCCGACGCCGCCGCGCTCGGCGCCCTGGCCGAGTACACGGCGGGCAGCTGCGCGGGCGTGCCCGACCTGGTGCACGTCACTGGCGACAGCTGCCTGGGCGGCGGCGTCATTACCGGCGGCACCCTGCTGCGCGGCGCCGAGGGCTACGGCGGCCAGATCGGCCACCTGCCCATCGGCGACCCCGCCCACCGCTGCGGCTGCGGGCAGCGCGGCTGCTGGGAGACGTCCATCGGCCCGGCCGCCCTGCTCCGCGAGGTCGCCGATCCCGACGACGACCTGACCAACCCGGCGCTCGACCCGCGGACCCGGCTGTCGGAGATCCGCCGCCGCGCCGCCCTCAGCGACGCCCGCACGCTCCGCGGCCTGCACGCCATCGGCACCAGCCTGGGCCTCGGCGCCGCCATCCTCATCAACCTCTTCGACCCCCGGGTCATCACCCTGGGCGGCTACTTCGCCGTGCTCGGCGACCTCCTGCTGCCCGCCATGGAGGCCGAACTCGACCGGCGGGCCGTGCTGCCCGCGCGCGGCGGCTGCCGCGTCGAGCTGTCCACGCTCGGCTTCACCGCGGCCTGCCGGGGCGGCGCCCACGCCGCGCTGGAGGCCGTCCTGACCGACCCCACCTCTGTTCCTTCCCAGCTGTCCGGAGGCGCGGCATGACAACCACGGGGGACCAGCCCCTCCTCGCGATGCGCGGCATCGTCAAGACCTTTCCCGGGGTGCGCGCGCTCGACGGCGTGGAGCTCGACGTCGAGGCCGGCGAGGTGCACTGCCTGCTCGGGCAGAACGGCGCCGGCAAGTCCACCCTCATCAAGGTGCTCGCGGGCGCCCACCAGCCCGACGGCGGCACCATCACCTGGCGGGGGGAGCGGGTGCGCCTGAGCAACCCGGTCGCCGCCATGCGGCAGGGCATCGCCACGATCTACCAGGAGCTCGACCTCGTTGACGGGCTGAGCGTCGCGGAGAACATCTGCCTTGGCCACGAACCCGCCACCGCCGGCTTCACGCGCCCCGGCGCGGCGAAACGTTCCGCCGCCCAGCTGCTGGCCCGGCTCGGCCACCCCGAGATATCCCCGGCCACCCCGGTCGGCTCGCTGCCCGCCGCGGGCAAGCAGATCGTCTCCATGGCGCGCGCCCTGTCCCACGACGCCAGGCTGATCGTGATGGACGAGCCGTCCGCCGTGCTCGACCAGGAGGAGGTCTCCCGCCTCTTCTCCGTCATCCGCGACCTCACCGCCCAGGGCGTCGCCGTGGTCTACATCTCTCACCGGATGGAGGAGATCCGCGAGATCGGCGACCGCGTCACCGTGCTGAAGGACGGCCGCACCGTCGCCGCCGGGCTGCCCGCCAGCCAGACCCCCACCAGCGAGCTGATCCAGCTGATGACCGGCCGGGACATCGAGTACGTCTTCCCCGAACGGGCGCCGGCCGATGCCAGCGCGCCCGTCGTGCTCGACGTCTCCGGCCTCAGCCACCGCGGCGTCTTCTCCGGCGTCGACCTGACGGTGCGGGCCGGGGAGATCGTCGGCCTCGCCGGCCTCGTCGGCTCCGGCCGCTCCGAGATTCTCGAGACGGTCTTCGGAGCCCGCCGGGCCACCGCCGGCACGGTCACGGTGGCGGGGCGGCGGCTGCGGCCCGGCTCGGTGCGGGCCGCCGTCGCCGCCGGCGTCGGCCTGTGCCCGGAGGAACGCAAGACCCAGGGCCTGCTGCTCGACGAGTCCATCGCACGCAACGTCAGCCTCGCGACCCTGCGCACCTTCTCCCGCGCCGGGTTCCTGCGCCGGAGCGGCGAACGCGAGGCCGCCGTGCGCGAGACCCGGGCGCTCGACGTGCGGCCCGCCGACGTCGAACGCGCCGCGCGCACCCTCTCCGGCGGCAACCAGCAGAAAGTGCTGCTGGCCCGGTGGCTGCTGCGTGAGTGCCGGGTGCTGCTGCTGGACGAGCCGACCCGGGGCGTGGACGTGGGGGCGCGCAGCGAGATCTACGCGCTCATCCGGCGGCTGGCGGCCTCGGGCGTCGCCGTCGTGGTGGTCAGCAGCGAGGTGCCCGAGGTGCTCGGGCTCGCCGACCGGGTCCTGGTGCTGCGCGAGGGCCGCGTCGTCCACGAGGGACCGGCCGAGGACATCGACGAACACCGCGTACTTGATCTCGTCATGGAAGGGAGCGCAGCGTGAGTGAGCAGTCGCCGGCCGCGTCCGTCGCGGCCGCGCCGCCCGCGGACGAACACGGGCGCATCGAGGCGGCCGGCGCCGACGCCGGCCCGCGCACCGGCCTCGGCCGGTTCCTGGCCTCCTCCGGCGGGCGGAACCTGGGCCTGGTGATCGCGCTGCTCGCGCTCGGCGCGATCGGCGCCGTCACCGCCGGGGACCGCTTCGTCGACTCGGGCAACCTGATGACGGTCCTCCGCCTGGCCTCGGTCATCGGCGTCGTCAGCGTCGGCATGACCTTCGTCATCATCGGCGGCGGCATCGACCTGTCGGTCGGCTCCCTGGTGGCGCTCGCCTCCGTGTGGGCCACCACCGTCGCCACCCAGAACATGGCCGAGGACTACGGCTGGGGCGTGATGGTGTTCACGGCGCTGACCGTGGGCGTCGTGTGCGGCTTCATCAACGGGGTGCTCATCGCCTACGGCGGCATGGCGCCGTTCATCATGACGCTCGCCATGATGGCGGGCGCCCGCGGCCTGGCCGAGATGATCTCGGACCGGAAGACCCAGGTCATCGACAACGACAGTTTCCAGGGCGCCGTCAACGGCGAGATCCTCGGCATCCCCACCCTGGTGTGGATCTTCGCCGTCGTCGCCGTCTGCGGCTGGATCCTGCTCAACCGCACCACCTTCGGCCGCCGCACCATCGCCGTCGGCGGCAACGCCACCGCCGCCCGGCTCGCGGGCATCGCCGTCAAGCGCCACACCGTGCTGCTGTACATGCTGCTCGGCCTCGCCTGCGGCATCGCCGCCGTGATGCTCATGGCCCGCACCACCACGGGCACCGCCAACCACGGCCAGCTCTACGAACTCGACGCCATCGCCGCTGTCGTGATCGGTGGCACGCTGCTCAGCGGCGGCCGCGGCACCATCACCGGCACCGTACTGGGCGTGCTGATCTTCACCACGCTCACCAACGTCTTCACGCTCAACAACCTCGACACCTCCACCCAGGCCGTGGCGAAGGGCCTGATCATCATCGCCGCCGTGCTGCTCCAGCAGCGTGTCGCCGCCGGCGGCGGCTTCCGCCGACCGAGACTTCTCACAAAGGAGTGACGTGACCATGCCCCGTCGCGCGCGTACCCGCCTGAGCCGGCTGCTGGCTCCCGCCGCCGCTCTCGCCGTCGCCACCACGCTGGTAGCGGGCTGCACCAGCAACGCGGAAGAGGACGACTCCAGCGCCCCGTCCGGCAACACCGGCGCCACCAGCAACAACGACGACCCCGGCGAGACCGTGACGATCGGCTGGTCCGGCCCGGAGGCCGACCACGGCTGGCTCGCCGCCGTCAACGACTCG
The DNA here is from genome assembly GCF_016741785.1 of Streptomyces sp. 7-21. Taxonomy (GTDB): domain Bacteria; phylum Actinomycetota; class Actinomycetes; order Streptomycetales; family Streptomycetaceae; genus Streptomyces. The sequence continues at coordinate 201,501 of NZ_JAERRL010000009.1, read as the reverse complement.
GCCATCGCCGCCGCCGAGCAGTACTCCGACATCGACCTGCGCGTCGCCGAGGCGACCAACGACCCCAGCCTCCAGATCAGCCAGGTCGAGACGTTCATCAACCAGGACGTGGACGCCATCGTGCTGCTGCCGGTGGACGGCGCGCAGCTCACCGACGTGGCGCTGCGGGCGATGAACGCGGGCATCCCCGTCATCAACGTGGACCGCGAGTTCTCCGACCCGGCCGCCGCCCGCGTCACCATCCTCGGCAACAACTACGGCATGGGCCTGTCCGCCGGCCGCTACGCCTGCCAGCTGGTCCAGGAGCACGACCTCCAGGACCCGGTGATCGCCGAGATCGCGGGCACCGACTCCCTGCCGCTGACGCAGGAACGCTCCCAGGGCTTCGCCGACGCCCTGGAGGACTGCGGCCAGGAGGTCGACAACCGCGTGGCCGCCGACTTCACCGTCGAGTCCGGCGAGGCGCAGGCGTCCAACCTCCTCCAGGCCGCCGACCACATCGACATCATCTGGAACCACGACGACGACCAGGGCGTTGGCGTGAAGCAGGCATTCGACAACGCCGGGCGCGACGAGTTCTTCTTCATCGGCGGCGCCGGATCGGCCAACGCCATGCGGTGGATCCAGGAGGGCGAGATGGAGGCCACCGTCCTGTACCCGCCGACGCAGGCAGCCGACGGCATCAAGCTCGCCCGGCTCCTCGCCCAGGACAAGGGCATGTCCGACCTCGTCCAGCTGGAAGTGCCGCGCCGGATCGTGCTCGACGCGCCCGTCGTCACGGCGGACAACGTCGACCAGTACATCGATCAGGCATTTGAATCGTGAGAACGCCGTGACCACACCGGTGGCCGCGCCCCGCCGCGGGGCGCGGCCACCCGGCCACGGCAGCACCTGGTCACCCATGGCCCTCGGGCCCAACGGAAGGCAGCTTTCATGACCCTTGACGGCAAGCCGGAACTCGGCATCGGCATGGTGGGATACGCGTTCATGGGCGCGGCCCACTCCCAGGGATGGCGCAACGCGCCCGGTTTCTTCGACGTCCCGCTCGTGCCTCGGCTGCGGGCGCTCGGCGGCCGGAACCGCGAGGCCGCCGCCGACGTCGCCGCCAAGTTCGGGTGGGAAAGCGTCGAAACGGACTGGCGCCAGCTCATCGCCCGGGACGACATCGACCTCGTGGACGTGTGCACGCCCGGCGACACGCACGCCGAGATCGCCATCGCCGCGCTCGAGGCGGGCAAGCACGTGCTGTGTGAGAAGCCGCTGGCCAACACCGTGGCCGAGGCCGAGGCCATGGCCGAGGCGGCGGCCAAGGCGGCCCGCTCCGGCGTGCGCGCCATGGTCGGCTTCAGCTACCGGCGCGTCCCCGCCCTCGCGCTCGCCCGCCGCCTCATCAGCCAGGGCACCGTCGGCGAGATCCGGCACGTCCGCGCCCAGTACCTCCAGGACTGGCTGACCGACCCCGAGGCCCCGCTGACCTGGCGGCTCCAGAAGGAGCGGGCGGGCTCCGGCGCGCTCGGCGACATCGGCGCGCACATCGTGGACCTCACGCAGTTCCTCACCGGCGAGACCATCACCGGCGTCAGCGCCCTGCTGGAGACCTTCGTCCGCGAGCGGCCGCTGCCGGAGTCGGCGTCCGGGCTCACCGCCACGGCCGGCACCGGCCGCGGCGAGGTCACCGTCGACGACGCCGCCGTCTTCCTCGCCCGCCTCAGCGGCGGGGCGCTGGCGACATTCGAGGCGACCCGCTTCGCCTCCGGCCGCAAGAACGCGCTGCGCATCGAGATCAACGGCTCGCGCGGCAGCATCGCGTTCGACCTGGAAGACATGAACGTCCTCCACGTCTACGACAGCACCGAGGACGCCGACCGGGCCGGGTACCGGCGGGTACTGGCCACCGAGCCCAGCCACCCCTACGTCGAGGGCTGGTGGCCGCCCGGCCACATCCTCGGCTACGAGCACTCGTTCACCCACCAGGCGGTGGACCTCATCAACGCCATCGCCGAGGGCGCGCAGCCGGAGCCGTCCTTCGCCGACGGGCTGCGCGTGCAGCGGGTGCTGGCGGCGGTCGAGGCCAGCGCCGCCAACGGCAGCGCGTGGACGGAGATCCCGCAATGACGGCCGGGTCGCTCGGGCTGTGGTTCGCGGGCGCGCGCGGCTCGGTCGCCGTCACCGCCACCCTCGGCGCGCTGGCCGTCCGGGCGGGGCTCGCCGACCGCACCGGCATGGTCAGCGAGCTGCCGCCGGTCGCCGCCGCGGGCCTGCCCGGCCTGGACGGGCTGGTGACCGGGGGACACGACATCAGCACCGCCTGCCTGCCCAAGCGCGCCGAGGAACTCGCCGAGGGCGGCGTCTTCCCGCAGGCACTGGTCCGCGCCCTCAGCGGCGAACTCGCCGCCGCCGACGAGCGGATACGCCCGGCGCACCTGCCCGGCGAGAACCTCACCCAGCGTGAGGCGGCGCGCCGCACCGAGGCGGACATCCGCGCGTTCCGCGAGGAGCACGGGCTGGACCGGGTCGTCGTGGTGGACGTCACCAGCACCTCCCCGCCCGCGCCCGCCGACCCGGCGCTGGAGGACCTGGACCGGCTTCAGGAGGCGCTCGACGCGGGGCGTTCCCCGCTGCCCGGCAGCTCCCTGTACGCCTACGCGGCGTTCCGGGCGGGCTGCCCGTACGTGGCGTTCACCCCCAGCCCGGGGCCGGGGCTGCCAGCGCTGGCGCGCCTCGCCCAGGAGCAGGGGGTGCCCTGGGCGGGCTCGGACGGCAAGACGGGCGAGACGCTGCTCAAGACGGTGCTGGCGCCGATGTTCGCCATGCGGGCGCTGCGCGTGCGGTCCTGGTCGTCGGTCAACCTGCTCGGCGGCGGCGACGGCGAGGCGCTCGCCGACCCGGCCAACGCCGCGAGCAAGACCGCCAGCAAGGGCCGCGGCCTGGAGCGCATCCTCGGCCACCCGGTCCAGGGGCCGCTGCACATCGACTACGTGCCGGACCTCGGCGACTGGAAGACCGCCTGGGACCTGGTGTCTTTCGAGGGATTCCTCGGCACGCGGATGACGATGCAGTTCACGTGGGAGGGCTGCGACTCCTCGCTGGCCGCCCCGCTCGTGCTCGACCTCGTGCGGCTGCTCGCCCGGGCGCACGCACGGGGCGAGCGGGGCCCGGTGCCGGAGTTCGGGTTCTTCTTCAAGGACCCGGCGGGCACCGACACCCACGAGCTGAGCCAGCAGTGGCAGGAGTTGCTCGATTGGTGCGCCCGTGCCGGGGAAGACAAGGCGCCATGAGCCGTTCCACCCTGCCAAGCCCCCGGGACATCGCCGACCTCATACGCGCCCCGGCCGCCCTCACCGTGCCAGGAGACTCCCTGGCCGGTGCGGCGGCGGCCGGGTTCCCCTACGGGCGGCGCACCTGGCTGACGCCGCTGGCCTCGGCCTGCCTGTACTGGGCGGGCATGGCGCTCAACGACTACGCCGACCGTGACCTGGACCGCGCCGAGCGCCCCGAACGTCCCCTGCCGTCGGGCCGGGTGACGCCGGGACAGGCGCTCGGGATCTCCGTGGGACTGACCGCCGCCGGGCTCGGCCTGGCGGCGGCCGCCGGCGGGCGGACCGCGCTGCGGACGGCCGTGCCGCTGGCCGCCACGGTCTGGGCGTACGACCTGGCCGCCAAGCCGACGGCGGCCGGGCCCGCCGCGATGGCGGCGGCCCGGGGCCTGGACGTGCTGCTCGGCGCCGGGCCGCACTGGCGGCGCGCCGCCCTACCGGCGGCGGCCCTGGCCGTCCACACCGCCGGGGTGACGCTGCTGAGCCGCGGCGAGGTGCACGGCACCTCGCGGCGGACCGCGGGCGCGGCGGCGCTGTGCACGGCCGGTGCCGCGGCGGCTGCCGGAGCACCGCTTCCGGCCGGCACCGGGGACCGCCCCCGGCCGCCGGCCGGGAGCGGCGCCGTGGCCCGCTGGCGTGGGGCCGCGGCGGACCCGGGCCGGGGCCGGGCCCGGCGCCTGGCCGCGCTCGCCGCGGCGCTGCCCGGCGCCGGGCGGAGGGGATCCGGCGCCGGACAGCGGCCCGGCACCGGCCGCGCCGCCGCCGCCCTGGCGGCGGTGTACGGCGCCACCGTCGGCCGCGCCCAGCTGACGGCCGCCGCCCGCCCCGACGCACCCACCGTCCGCGCGGCGACCGGCACCGGCATCCGCGGCATGATCCCGCTCCAGTCCGCACTGATCGCCCGTGCCGGGGCCCCCGCCCTGGCGCTCACTCTGGCGGCGGCGGTTCCCCTCGCCCGCGCCGCCTCCAAGGTGGTGTCCGAGACATGACGACCCGCGGTTCCCTCCGTTTCGGATACGGCACCAACGGCTTCGCCAGCCACCGCCTCACCGACGCCCTGGACGTCATCGCGGGCCTGGGCTACGACGGCGTGGCCCTGACCGTCGACCACCCCCACCTGGACCCGTTCGCCTCCGACGTGGCCGCCCAGACCGCGGCCGTGCGCCGCAGGCTGGAGGCGCTGGGTCTCGCCGTCGTCGTCGAGACCGGCGCCCGCTACGCGCTCGACCCCTGGCGCAAGCACCAGCCCAACCTGGTCTCCGCCGAGCCCGAGGGCCGCGAGCGCCGCGTGGACCTGCTGCGGCGCGCCGTGCGGATCGCCGAGGACCTCGGCGCCGAGGCCGTGTCCTTCTGGTCCGGCACCCCGCCGCGCGGCACCAGCGAGGAGGAGGGCTGGCAGCGCCTGGTGCCAGGTGTGGCCGCCGTCGTGGAGGAGGCCGAGCGGCGCGGCGTGGTCTGCGCGTTCGAACCCGAGCCCGGCATGTTCGTCGACACCCTGGACGGGGTGCTGGAACTGCGCCGCAGGCTCGGCGAGCCCGAGGCGCTGCGCGTGACGCTCGACATCGGCCACTGCGTGTGCAACGAGCCCGTCAGCGAGGCCGCATGCGTCAAGAAAGCCGGCCCGCTGCTCGCCAATGTCCAGCTCGACGACATGCGCCCCGGCGTCCACGAGCACCTGGAGTTCGGCGAGGGCGAGGTGGACCTGCCCGCCGCGCTCTCCGCCCTGGTGGCCGCCGGGTACACCGGCCTGGCCTCCGTCGAACTGCCCCGGCACGGCCACGCCGCGCCCGAGGTCGCCCGCCGCTCACTCGACGCTCTCCGAACCGCCCTGGAGGTGTCATGACCCAGACCGAAGCCCAGCCACCCCAGCCACCCCAGTCATCCCCGCCCTCACAGCCGCCCGCCGCGCCGCACCCCGCCGGGGAGGAACTGCCCGGTGAGGAGGCGCGCGCCCGGCTGGCTCCGCTGACGGCCGAGGTCGCCGCCGACCCCGGCCGCGTCGCCACGCTGTTCCCCGCCGTCGCCCGCCGCGTCGCGCGCGGGCCCGGCGACCCCGGCGACCCGGACGGCCTGCTCAGCTGGCGCCTGGAGGACCGGGCGCGCGTCGCCGTGCTCGCCGCCGCCGCCCGCGCCTGGTGCGAGCGGGGGGAGCCGCACCGCGTCGCCGAGGAGACCGCCGCGCTCTACCGGTACGGCGACGCCGACGAGAAGCGGGCCGTGCTCCGCGCCCTCGACGTGCTCGACCGGCCCGGCGGCCCCGGCGGCATCGGCGAGGCGGGCCTGCCGCTCGTCACCGACGCCCTGCGCAGCAACGACCCCCGCCTGATCGCCGCCGCCCTCGGCCCGTACGCCGCCCGCCGCCTCGACGCCGCCGCGTGGCGGCACGGCGTGCTCAAGTGCCTCTTCACGGGGGTGCCGCTGGCCGCCGTCGCCGGGCTCGCCGACCGCGCCGACGCCGAACTGGCCCGCATGGCCGCCGACTACGTCCGGGAACGCCAGGCCGCCGGGCGCGACGTGCCGCCCGACGCCGAGCGCCTGCTCGCCCTGCCGTCACCGGGCGGGCCCCAGAAGGAGGACTGAAGAAGATGCGCATCTTCGACCCCCACATCCACATGACCTCCCGCACCACCGACGACTACGAGCGGATGCGCGACGCCGGGGTGCGCGCCGTGACGGAGCCCGCCTTCTGGCTCGGCCAGCCCCGCACCAACGTCGGCTCGTTCACCGACTACTTCGACGGCCTGCTGGGCTGGGAACGGTTCCGGGCCTCGCAGTTCGGCATCGCCCACCACTGCACCCTCGCCCTCAACCCCAAGGAGGCCAACGACCCGCGCTGCGCGGGCGTCCTTCAGGTGCTGCCCCGGTACCTCGCCAAGGACGGGGTGGTGGCCGTCGGCGAGACCGGCTTCGACTCGATGACCGACGAGGAGGAGAAGGTCTTCCTGCGCCACCTCGAACTCGCCGGGGAACACGACCTGCCGGTGCTGGTGCACACCCCGCACCGCGACAAGGCGGCGGGCACCCGCCGCACCCTCCAGCTCGTGGCCGCCAGCGGCCTGCCGCCCGAGAAGGTGCTGGTCGACCACCTCAACGAGACCACCGTCGGCATGGTCGCCGACTCCGGGTGCTGGATGGGCTTCTCCATCTACCCCGACACCAAGATGGACGAGCACCGCATGGTCCGCATCCTCGCCGAGCGCGGCCTGGACCGCATGATCGTCAACTCGGCCGCCGACTGGGGCCGCAGCGACCCGCTGAAGACCGTCGCCACGGCCGAGGCGATGCGCGCCCACGGCTTCAGCGAGGACGACATCGACCGCGTGCTGTGGCGCAACCCGGTGGAGTTCTACGGCCAGAGCGGCCGGCTGCTGCTGGACGCCGACGGCGAGCCGGACGGCGAACTGGCCGCGCCCGCCGCCACCTTCGCGGGCAACTCCATACTGCGCGGGGAGCGTCCCGGAACGGAGGACTGAGCATGCGGTTCACCCACCCCGACGGCACGCTCGTCCACCTCGCCTACTGCACCAACGTCCACCCCACCGAGGACGTCGCGGGCCTGCTGCGCCACGTCCGCCGCTTCGGCGCCGCCGTGCGCGAGCACCTGGGCACCGACCGCCTCGGCATGGGGCTGTGGCTGCCCGCGCCGGTCGCCGCCGCGCTCTCGGGCGCCTCGGGCGAGCGCGACCTCGAGGAGCTGAAGCGGGCGCTCGACGACCACGGCCTGGAGGTCGTCACCCTCAACGCCTTCCCCTACCAGGGCTTCCACGACCCCCAGGTCAAGAAGGCCGTCTACCAGCCCGACTGGACCCAGCCCGCCCGCCTGGCCTACACCCTCGACTGCGCCCGGCTGCTGGCGAGACTGCTGCCGCCCGGCGTGCGGCGCGGCAGCGTCTCGACCCTGCCGCTGGGGTGGCGCGCGGGCTGGCACGACGAACGGCAGCAGCGCGCCCGCGCCTACCTGGACCGGCTCGCCGAGGGCCTCGCCGTGCTGGAGGAGGAGACCGGCCGCACCATCCGCGTCGGCCTCGAACCCGAGCCGGGCTGCGCCGTCGAGACGCTGGACGACGCGGCCGAGCGGCTCGCGGGCGTGGACGCGCGCCGCCTGGGCGTGTGCCTCGACGCCTGCCACCTCGCCACCGGCTTCGAGGACCCCGCCACCGCCCCGGAGCGGCTCGCGGCGGCCGGGCTGCCCATCGTCAAGACGCAGGCGTCCGCCGCGCTGCACGTCGCGGACCCGGCCGACCCGGCCACGCGGGAGGCGCTCGCCGCCTACGCCGAGGACCGGTTCCTGCACCAGGTCCGCGAGCGCGCCGCCTCCGGGCGCGTGGCGGGGCGCGACGACCTGCCGGAGGCGCTCGCGGGCAAGCGCGCGCTGCCCGGCGCCGGGCCGTGGCGCGTGCACTACCACGTGCCCTTGCACGCCGACCCCACGCCCCCGCTGGTCACCACCCACGAGCAGCTCACCGGCACGCTGCGCGCCCTGTTCGGCGGCGAACGCGCCCTCACCGACCACGTCGAGGCCGAGACCTACACCTGGTCGGTGCTGCCCGCCGGGCAGCGGCCCGAGGACGAGGACCAGCTGGCGCGCGGCCTCGCCGCCGAACTGCGGTGGGTGGCCGACCGGCTCCGCGACATTGGCCTGAAGGAGGCGACGGCATGACACACAACCGCCTGCTCGTGCTCGACGTGGTGGGCCTCACGCCCCGCCTGCTCGCGCACACCCCCCACCTGCGGGCCGTGGCCGAAAGCGGCTGGCAGGCACCGCTGGAGACGGTGCTGCCCGCCGTGACGTGCTCGGTGCAGTCCACGTTCCTCACCGGCAAGGCGCCCCGGGACCACGGCATCGTCGGCAACGGCTGGTACTTCCGGGACCTGGGCGAGATCTACCTGTGGCGGCAGCACAACCGCCTGGTGCGCGGCGAGAAGGTCTGGGACACCGCCCGCCGCACCGTGCCCGGCTACCGCGTGGCCAACGTCTGCTGGTGGTACGCCATGGGCGCCGCCACCGACTGGACCGTCACGCCCCGGCCCGTCTACCACGCCGACGGCCGCAAGTCGCCCGACTGCTACACCCGGCCGCCCGCGCTCCACGACGAACTGACCTCCTCGCTGGGCAGGTTCCCCCTGTTCCAGTACTGGGGACCGACCGCCTCGCTGCGTTCCAGCGAGTGGATCATCGGCGCCGCCCGCCGCCTGCTGCCGCGCGCCGACCTCACCCTCGTCTACGTGCCGCATCTCGACTACGACCTCCAGCGGTACGGGCCGGACAGCCCGCAGGCCGTCACGGCGGCCCGCGACGTCGACCGGGCGCTCGCGCCGCTGCTGGACCAGGCCCGGGAGCTGGGCGCGCGGACCCTGGTGGTGAGCGAGTACGGCATCACGCGCGCCAGCCGGCCGGTCCACATCAACCGGGCGCTGCGCAAGGCCAAGCTGCTGGAGGTGTACACGCAGGAGGGCATGGAGTACCTGGACCCGTGGACCTCCCGCGCCTTCGCCGTGGCCGACCACCAGGTCGCCCACGTCTACGTCGCCGACCCGGCCGACATCCCCGCCGTCGCCCGGCTGTGCGCCGACCTGCCCGGTGTGGACCTGGTGCTGGACCGCGAGGCGCAGCGGGAGTACGGCCTCGACCACGAGCGCGCGGGTGAGCTGGTGCTGGTCGCCGAGCCGGAGGCGTGGTTCACCTACTACTACTGGCGGAACAACGGGCACGCGCCGGACTTCGCGCGCGGCGTGGAGATCCACCGCAAGCCCGGCTACGACCCGGCCGAGCTGTTCCTCGACCCGGCCGACCCCAACCGCGCCAAGCTGCGCGCGGGCCTCGGCCTGGTGCGCAAGAAGCTCGGCCTGCGGTACGCCATGGACGTCGTGCCGCTCGACGGCCGCTGGGTGCGCGGCACCCACGGGCGGCTGCCCGACGACGAGCGGGACGGACCCGTCGTCCTGTGCGACGACCCGTCGACCTCGCGGGAGCGGATGGCCGCGGCGCAGGTGCGCGACCTGATGCTGGAACTCGCGGGACTTCCGGAGCCACAGAGCGCCGAGACACAGAAACAGGAGTTGTGATGAGCCGACCGATCACGCTGTTCACCGGGCAGTGGGCCGACCTGCCGTTCGAGGAGGTGGCCCGGCTGGCCGCCGAGTGGGGCTACGACGGCCTGGAGATCGCCTGCTGGGGTGACCACCTCGACGTGTGGAGGGCGGCCGAGGACGACGCCTACGTCCGCAACCGCCTGGACATCCTGGAGAAGCACGGCCTGAAGGTGTGGACGATCTCCAACCACCTCAAGGGCCAGGCGGTCTGCGACGACCCCATCGACCACCGCCACCGCGCCATCCTGCCCGACCGCATCTGGGGCGACGGCGAGCCCGAGGGCGTGCGGCAGCGGGCGGCCGAGGAGATGAAGATGACCGCCCGGGCCGCGGCCCGGCTGGGCGTCAAGACCGTCGTCGGCTTCACCGGGTCGTCGATCTGGAAGTACGTGGCGATGTTCCCGCCCGTGGGGCAGGAGTACATCGACGCCGGCTACCAGGACTTCGCCGACCGCTGGAACCCCATCCTCGACGTCTTCGACGAGGTGGGTGTCCGCTTCGCGCACGAGGTGCACCCGTCCGAGATCGCCTACGACTACTGGACGACCGTCCGCACGCTCGAGGCGATCGGGCACCGCGAGGCGTTCGGCCTGAACTGGGACCCGAGCCACATGGTGTGGCAGGGGATCGACCCGGTCAGCTTCCTGTGGGACTTCCGCGACCGGATCTACCACGTGGACTGCAAGGACACGAAGCTGCGCACCGGCAACGGCCGCAACGGCCGCCTCGGCTCCCACCTGGCCTGGGCGGACGCGCGGCGCGGCTGGGACTTCGTCTCCACGGGCCACGGCGACGTGCCGTGGGAGCAGTGCTTCCGCGTGCTGGGCGCCATCGGCTACGACGGCCCGATCTCCGTCGAGTGGGAGGACGCGGGCATGGACCGTCTGCGCGGCGCCGCCGAGGCCGTGAAGTTCGTCCGGGAGAACTTCTTCGAGCCCCCGGCCGACGCCTTCGACGCCGCCTTCAGCAGCGGCGACTGACCGCGCCGGGCTCCCGGGCCGCCCGGGCCCGGGAGCCCCCGGGCGCGTCACGACCGCAGCCGTTTCCGCAGCTGGTGCGGTACCCTGACGCCATGCGTGCCGTACGCCTTCTCCTTACCAGGCCGCGCTGAATCCGTACCGGAGAGCCAGTTCAGCGCGGCACCCCTCCATGCGAGGGGTTTTTTTGATGGCCCCGTTAGTTACCGGCAGTCACCACCCATGGAGCTTCGACAGACGATGAGTGAGACACACAGGTATGACGCCGCCCTGGCCGCCGAGATCGAGGCTCGCTGGCAGGATTACTGGGAGCGGAACGGCACGTACGAGACGCCCAACCCGACCGGGGACCTGGCCAGCCCGGACGCCGAGCGCGAGACCGCCAAGCCCGCGGCGTTCGTGATGGACATGTTCCCCTACCCCTCCGGCGCCGGGCTGCACGTCGGGCACCCGCTGGGGTACATCGCCACCGACGCCTACTCCCGCTTCCTGCGGATGACCGGCCACAACGTGCTGCACACGCTGTCGTACGACGCCTTCGGCCTGCCCGCCGAGCAGTACGCCGTGCAGACCGGCACCCACCCCCGGGTGACCACCGAGGCCAACATCAAGGCCTACCGCAGCCAGCTGCGCCGCCTGGGCATGGGCTACGACGAGCGCCGGTCGTTCGCCACCACGGACCCGGACTACTACAAGTGGACGCAGTGGATCTTCCTGCAGATCTTCAACTCCTGGTATGACACCGAGGCCGGACGGGCGCGGCCGATCCAGGAGCTGATCGACCAGTTCGCCTCCGGCGCCCGCCCGACGCCCGACGGGCGTCCCTGGGCCGAGCTGAGCGCCGTCGAGCAGGCCGACGTGCTGAGCGAGTACCGGCTGGCCTACGCCTCCGACGCGCCCGTGAACTGGTGCCCCGGCCTGGGCACGGTGCTGGCCAACGAGGAGGTCACGGCGGACGGCCGCTCCGAGCGCGGCAACTTCCCGGTCTTCAAGGCCAAGCTGCGCCAGTGGAACATGCGGATCACCGCCTACGCCGACCGCCTGGCCGACGACCTGGACACCGTCGACTGGCCGGAGGCGATCAAGACCCAGCAGCGGAACTGGATCGGCCGCTCCGAGGGCGCCCGGGTCCGCTTCCAGGTCGGCGAGGAGGGCGACGGCGGCAGCGTCGAGATCTTCACCACCCGGCAGGACACGCTGTTCGGCGCCACCTACATGGTGCTGGCGCCCGAGCACGACCTGGTCGACGTCATCGTGCCGGACGCCTGGCCCGAGGCCACCCGCCCGGAGTGGACCGGCGGCCACGCCACGCCTGCCGAGGCCGTCGCCGCCTACCGCAAGGAGGCGCTGGCCAAGTCGGACGTGGAGCGCCAGGCGGACGCCCGGGAGAAGACGGGCGTGTTCACCGGCGCCTTTGCGACCAACCCCGTGAACGGCGAGCGGATCCCGGTCTTTATCGCCGACTACGTGCTGATGGGCTACGGCACGGGCGCGATCATGGCCGTCCCCGCGCACGACAGCCGCGACTTCGCGTTCGCCCGCGCCTTCGGCCTGCCGGTGCGGTGCGTCGTCGCCCCCACCGACGGGCGCGGCGAGGACCCGGCGACGTGGGACGACGCGTTCGTCTCCAGCGACGCCACCCTGGTCAACTCCACCAGCGACGGCCTGTCGCTGGACGGCCTGAGCGTCGCCGACGCCAAGGCTCGCGTCAACGCCTGGCTGAGCGAGCGGGGGCTGGGCGAGGGCACCGTCAACTACCGCCTGCGGGACTGGCTGTTCAGCCGCCAGCGGTACTGGGGCGAGCCGTTCCCCATCGTGTACGACGAGGACGGCGTCGCCCACGGCCTGCCGGAGGAGATGCTGCCGCTGACGCTGCCGGAGGTCGACGACTACGCGCCGCGCACGTTCGACCCGGAGGACGCCGACACGCAGCCGGAGACGCCGCTGTCGCGGAACGAGGAGTGGGTCAACGTCACCCTGGACCTGGGTGACGGCCCGAAGCGGTACCGCCGCGAGACCAACACCATGCCCAACTGGGCCGGGTCCTGCTGGTACCACCTGCGGTACCTGGACCCGCACAACGACGAGCGGCTGGTCGACCCCGAGCTGGACCGGTACTGGCTGGCCCCGCGGGAGGGCGCCAGCACCGGCGGCGTCGACCTGTACATCGGCGGCTCGGAGCACGCCGTGCTGCACCTGCTGTACGCCCGCTTCTGGCAGAAGGTGCTGTACGACCTGGGGCACGTCTCCTCGCCGGAGCCGTACCACAAGCTGGTCAACCAGGGCATGATCCAGGCGTACGTCTACCGCGACAGCCGCGGCTTCCCCGTGCCCGCCGCCGAGGTCACCGAGCGGGAGGACGGCGGCTGGGAGTACCAGGGCGAGCCCGTCACGCGGGAGATCGGCAAGATCGGCAAGTCCCTGAAGAACGTCATCTCGCCCGACGTGGTGGTCTCCCAGTACGGCGCCGACACGCTGCGGCTGTACGAGATGGCCATGGGCCCGCTGGAGGTCTCCCGGCCCTGGGAGACGCGCGCGGTCGTCGGCCAGTACCGGCTGCTGCAGCGGCTGTGGCGGAACGTGGTGGACGAGGCGACCGGCGAGGTCATCGTCACCGACAGCACGCCCGACGAGGCCACGCTGCGCATCATGCACAAGACGATCGACGGCGTGCGCAAGGACATGGCCGCGCTGCGGTTCAACACCGCCGTCGCCAAGATCACCGAGCTGAACAACCACGCCGTCAAGCTGGGGCGCGGCCGGGTGCCGCGCGAGGTCGCCGAGGTGCTGGTGCGGCTGATCGCGCCGCTGGCGCCGCACATCGCCGAGGAGCTGTGGCACCGGCTGGGGCACGAGACGACCGTGACCCGGGCCGACTTCCCGGTCGCGGACCCGGCCTACGCGGTCGACGAGACCATCACCTGCGTCGTGCAGGTCAAGGGCAAGGTCAAGGCCCGGCTGGAGGTGCCCACGGACATCGGCGAGGACGAGCTGCGGGAGCGTGCCCTGGCCGACCCGGCGGTGACCGCGGCGCTGGGCGGTGCGGAGGTGCGCCGCGTCATCGTCCGGGCGCCGAAGCTGGTGAACGTCGTTCCCGGCTGACCCTGCCGGGGCTTAGCCTGGGTGGGACGCTTCAGCCGCGGGCCGGAGCCGCAGCCACAGCCGGGTGACGGGGGTGAAGGAGTGCCGTGAAAGAGATAGCTCTCGTCGTACTCGCGCTGACCTTCGTGATGTCCGCGGTGCTGGTCGTCCGCGTCGTGCGCACCGTGCAGCGCGCGGTGCGCCGCACGCGGGAGCAGGTGGGCAGGGCCGTGAGCGAGGCGACGCTCGCGGCCCGTTCCCTCCAGCCCGGCCCGCACGGCGAGGTCGCCCGGCTGCGCAAGTCGCTGCGCGCCTCGTTCGACAGCACCCGGGCCACGCTGGCGGCGGGCGCCGCCAGCGACCCGGCGCTGCGGGAGGCGCTGTCGCTGCTCGACCAGCTCGACGGCCACGCCCGGCAGCTCGACGCCGAGCTGGCGGCGCTGATGGAGGGCGAGCCGGACCGGGCCCGGCTGGCGGCCCGGCTGCCGGAGCTGCGGGAGCGCGAGGCGCGGCTGCGCACCTCGGCGGACGAGCTGCGGTTCGCCGCCCAGGACCGTGTCACCCGGCACGACGACGACGCGGTGGAGGCGCTGCGGCGGCAGATCGACATCGAGGCCAGCGCCCTGCGGCACTGGAAGCCCGTGCCGCAGGAGAAGCCGCAGCAGCTGCCGCCCGAGGCGCGCGAAGGCCGTTCCTGATCGCTCCGCTAGTCTCCGGTCCTATGCCGCCCCGCCGTCCTGTGCACCGCCCGCTCGCCCTCGTCACCGACTCGACGGCCTACCTGCCGGGGGCGGTCGTGGCGCACCACGGCATCACCGTGGTGCCGCTGACGGTGGTGTGCGGGGGCCGGGCGTTCGAGGACGGCACCGAGGAGGCGGCGCGGCGGCTGACGCAGGCGCTGGAGCACAAGCAGCCGGTGACGACGTCGCGGCCGAGCCCGCGGATGTTCGCCGAGGCCTACCGGGCGGCGGCCGCGGCGGGCGCCGAGGGCGTGGTGTCGCTGCACCTGTCGGCCGAGATCTCGGGGACGTACGACGCGGCGGTGCTCGCCGCCCGCGAGGCGCCGGTGCCGGTGCGGGTGGTGGACAGCCGCATGGTGGCCATGGCCCTCGGCTTCGCGGTGCTGGCGGCCGCCGGGACCCCGCCGGAGGCGGGGATCGACGCGGCGGTGGCGCGGGCTGTGACGCGGGCGGAGCGCACCCGGGCCTTCTTCTACGTGGACACGCTCGAGCACCTGCGGCGCGGCGGGCGGATCGGGACGGCACAGGCGCTGTTCGGCTCGGCGCTGGCGGTCAAGCCGCTGCTGGAACTGGCCGAGGGCCGCATCGAGCTCCGGGAGAAGGTGCGCACGGCATCGCGGGCCATCGCCAGGCTGGAGGAGCTGGCGGCCGAGCACGCGGGGGACGGGCCGGTCGACGTCGCCGTGCACCATCTGGGGGCGGCCGAGCGCGCGGCCCAGCTCGCCGGGCGGCTGCGGGAACGGCTGCCGGGGCTGGCCAGCCTCCACGTCAGCGAGGTCGGGGCCGTCCTCGGTGCCCACACCGGTCCTGGCCTGCTGGGCGCCGTGGTGTCCCCCCGCTGACCGGCTCCGGCCGCGCGCGGGAGCAGGGGCACATCCCCCACCCGGGCGATGGGCGGCGTCGCGGCGGGCCGGTTATCCACAGATATCCGCCGCCGGCGCCACCGGCATCCCGGGGTCCTTACCGTCGGTGACATGCAGTCCGCAGTACGTCACTCCCGGTTCCGTCGCGCCGCCCCAGGCGGCCGGCACCGCGCCCTCCTTTCCCAAGCGTCCCGCGCGTCCCGCGCGTCCCGTGCGCCGCGGTTCCGCGCTGGTTCTCCCCGTTCTTCTTCCGGTTCCCTCTCGTCCCGGCCTCCGTCCGCCCGGGCTGGCACCGGGCCCGGGCGCCGCGCTCCCCGCCACGCCCGCAGCGCCACGCCGCGGCGGCCCGGCCGGGCGGCCCGGCCGGATCCGGCCACCGGATGGCGGGTCCTTCCCCGCCGCCCTGCGCCCGGGGCCGCCACAGCCACCGCACCGGCCGGGCCGGAGGAGGCGGACCGGGGCCGCGCCCGGCTCCCGCTGTGGCGGCGCATCCGCCTCGCGCTCGATCCCCGGGCGGCGGGGGCGCTTGCCGTGCTGCTCGTCACCGCCGCCGGATTCGCCGTGCACCACTACGCCACCGGCCGCCCGCAGCCGCTCACCGCCGAAGCAGCGCCCGCCCCCGGCGCCACCGCCCCGGCTGGCGCGCCGGACCCGGCCGGTGCCACCGCGGCGGCCGCGGACACGCCGCCGGGCTCCTCGGCTGGGCCGTCACCGGAGGAAACCGCCCCGCCCGTCGTCGTCGACGTCACCGGCGACGTGCGCGACCCCGGTGTCTACTCCCTGCCCTCCGGCTCGCGCGTCGCCGACGCCCTTGAGAAGGCGGGAGGTCTGCGCCCCGGCACCGGCCTGGCAGGGCTGAACCGGGCGAGGCCGCTCGTGGACGGCGAGCAGATCGTCGTCGGCGAGCCACCGGCCGCCGGCTCCGGACCGGCCGCGCCGCCCGCTCCCGGCGGCACCGCGCCGCTCCCGGCCGGGCCGGTCAGCCTCAACTCGGCGACCCCGGAGCAGCTCGACACCCTCCCCGGCGTGGGGCCGGTGCTGGCGGCGGCGATCATCGCCTACCGCGAGGAGCACGGCGGGTTCACCGACACCGAGCAGCTGCTCGACGTTTCCGGCATCGGCGAGAGCCGCATGGCGGAGCTCAGGGACCGTGTCACGCTCTGAGCGGCCGGGCCGCCACCCCGTGCACGCCGCGTCCGGGCACCCCCTGGGCGCCGCCCGCCCCCGGCAGGAACTCCCCGCCGACCTGCGGCTGGTGGCCCCCGCCCTGGCGGCCTGGGGCGCCGCCGCGCTGGCGCCCGGCCTGCCCCCGGCGCTGGCCGCCGCCGCGGTCACGGTGTGCCTGGCGGCAGCCGCCGCCGTCTCGGGCACCGCGGCGGCGGCGCGCCGCCGGGGCCGCGCGCCGCGGGTGACGCTGGCCGCCGTCCTGCTGTGCGCGGCCGCCTCCGGCGCCGTCGCCGCCCTGCACGCGGCGGCCGCCCGCGCGGGACCGCTGCCCGAGGCCGGGCCCGGCGTGGTCACCGCCGAGGTGACGGTCACGGCGGTGCCCCGGCTCGCGCGCGCCAGCGGCGGCCGCCCCGGCGCCGTGCTGATCGAGGCGGAGGCCACCTCGGTGCGCCTGCCCGGCGGCGCCCGGCAGTCGGTGCGCACCCCGGTGCTGCTGGTGACCCGGCCGGAGCGGGCGGACCCCTGGCTGGCGCTGCTGCCCTCCACCCGGCTGCGCGTGACGGCTACCACGGCGCGGCCGGTGCCGGGCCGCGACCCGGAGCTCACGGCCGTGCTGCGCGCCACCGGCACCGGCCCGCCCCAGGTCACCAGCCCGCCCGGCCGCTGGCACCGCCTGGCCGGGGAGCTGCGGGCGTCGCTGACGCGGGCGGCCCGGGAGCTGCCGGGCGACGCGGCGGGCCTGCTCCCCGCGCTCGTGATCGGCGACGACTCCGGCATGCCGCCGGACCTGACGGAGGCAGTGCGGGCCACCGGCCTGACACACCTGGTGGTGGTCTCGGGCGCCCAGGTCGCGCTGGTGCTGGGCGTGCTTATCGGCCCGGCGCACCGCGCCGCCCGGGCCGAGCGCGGCGGGCTGGCGCCGCGTCTGGGCCTGCCGCTGCGGGCCACGGCCGTGCTCGGCGCCGGGCTGCTCGCCGGCTTCGTCCTGGTGTGCGGCCCCGACCCGAGCGTGCTGCGGGCCGCCGCCTGCGGCGGCCTGGTGCTGCTGGCCATGGCGACGGGCCGGGAACGGGCCGCGCTGCCCGCGCTGGCCGCCGCCGTGCTGCTGCTCGTGCTCCTCGACCCCACGCTGGCGCGCTCGTTCGGTTTCCTGCTGTCCGTGCTGGCGACCGGCGCGCTGCTGCTGCTTGCCCCGCCCTGGGCGCGGTCGCTGCGGCGCCGGGGCCTGCCACAGCGGGTGGCCGGGGCCTGCGCGGCCGCGGTGGCGGCGCACGTCGTGTGCGCACCCGTGATCGTCGTGTTCGCCGCCCAGGTCAGCCTCGTGGCGGTCCCCTGCAATCTGCTCGCGGCGCCCGCCGCCGCGCCCGCGGTGGTCCTCGGCTGGGCCGCCCTGGCCACCGCGCCGCTGTGCCTGCCGCTCGCCGAAAGCCTGGCCTGGCTGGCGAGCTGGCCCGCCGGGTGGATCGCCCGGGTCGCCCGCACCGGCGCCGCGCTGCCGGGCGCGGAGGCGGGCTGGCCCGGCGGCTGGCGGGGCGCGGCCCTGCTGGCCGCACTCACCGTCGCGCTGCTCACGCTGGCCCGCCGGGGGCCGCGCCGCCCGCTGGCGGTGCTGGCCGCGCTGGTGCTGCTCCTCGCCGTGGTGCGGCCCGCGCCGCTGCCCCGCGTGCTGACGGGCTGGCCGCCGCCGGGCTGGCGCCTGGTCGCCTGCGACGTCGGCCAGGGCGACGCCCTGGTGCTGAACGCGGGCGGCGGCAGCGCGCTCGTCGTGGACACCGGGCCCGATCCGGCCGCCGTGGACCGCTGCCTGACGGACCTGGGCGTGCGGCACGTGCCGCTGCTGGTCCTCACCCACTACCACGCCGATCACGTGGCGGGCCTGCCCGGCGTGCTGCGCGGCAGGGACGTCGGCGCGATCCAGGCCAGCGCGGTGCGGGACAGCCCGGAGCAGGCGGCGTTCGCCGAGCGGATCGCGGCGGCGGCGGGCGTGGAGCTGCGGCCGGCCGTGCCGGGGGAGCGGTACCGGCTCGGCGAGCACCTCAGCTGGGAGGTGCTCTGGCCCCCTTCCGGCGCCGGGGCGGCGGGCCTGGCGGCCAACGACGCCAGCGTCACCCTCCTGGTCCGGGCCCGGGACCTCACCCTCCTCCTGCCCGGCGACCTCGAACCCTCCGCGCAGCGGCAGCTGCTGGCCCGCCACCCCGGCCTGCCCGCCGTGGACGTCCTGAAGGTCCCCCACCACGGCTCGGCCCGCCAGCACCCGGAGCTGCTGGACCGGCTCGACCCCGCCCTGGCCCTGATCACCTGCGGCGAGGACAACCGGTACGGCCACCCCGCCCCCAGCACCCTGGACGCCCTCCGCGCCGCCGGGGCCACCGTGCTGCGCACCGACGTCCACGGCACCCTCGCCCTCACCGCCGACGGCGGCATCCCCCGTGGCCACGCCCGGGGACACCGGTGACGGCCCCCGCCCGCGCGCCGCCGCCCGGCCGGCGCGGCCCGCGCGGCTACTGGCGCGGCGTGCGGGCGGCGCGGGCGACGGTGAGGACGGCGCGCTCCAGGGCGTATCCCGGGTCGTACCCGCCGCCCTTGACAGCGAGGTCGGCCTCGGCGACGGCGCGCAGCGCCACCGCGACGCCGTCGGCGGACCAGCCGCGCATCTGCTGCCGGACGCGGTCGATCTTCCACGGCGGCATCCCCAGCTCGCGCGCCAGATCGCCCGGCCGTGCCCCCGCGGGCGCGGAGGCCAGCTTCCCGATGGCCCGCACCCCCTGGGCGAGCGCGCTGGTCACGAGCACCGGCGCCACGCCCGTGGCCAGCGCCCAGCGCAGCGCCTCCAGGGCCTCAGCAGCCCGGCCCTCCACCGCGCGGTCGGCGACCGTGAAGCTGGACGCCTCCGCACGGCCCGTGTAGTAGCGGGCGACGACGGCCTCGTCGATCGTGCCGTCGGTGTCGGCGACGAGCTGCGAGCAGGCCGAGGCGAGCTCCCGCAGGTCGCTGCCGAGGGCGTCCACCAGCGCCTGGCAGGCAGCCGGGGTCGCGCTGCGGCCCGCCGCCCGGAACTCGTCGCGGACGAACGCCAGCCGGTCCGACGGCTTCGTCACCTTCGCGCAGGCGACCTCCCGGGCCCCGGCCTTGCGGGCCGCGTCCAGCAGCCCCTTGCCCTTGGTGCCGCTGCCGGTGAACAGCAGCACCAGCGTGATCTCCTCGGCGGGCGCCGCGAGATACGCCTTGACCTCCTTGACGACGTCGGCGGGCAGGTCCTGCGCCTGCCGCACGACCACGACCTTCCGCTCCGCGAACAGCGACGGGCTGGTGAGCCCGGCGAGCGTGCCTGGCGTCAGCTCCCCCGGGTCCAGCTGCCGCACGTCGGTGTCGGCGTCCGCCGCGCGAGCGGCGGCCACAACCTGCTGGACGGCGCGGTCGATCAGCAGTTCCTCCTGGCCGACGGCGAGCGTCACGGGGGCCAGGGGATCGTCGGTGGTCTTCTTCCTGGGCATGTTCCTGGGCATCGCGGCCCAGCATCCCACGCCGCTGTGACACTCTGACGGCGTGAGCGATCTGATTCTGGTGCTCCCGGACCGGGAGGCCGCCGAGGAGGTGGCGGCGGAGGTGGCCGAGCGGCTCGGCCTGCCGGAGGAGCCGCGCCCGCTGCGCGAGGAGCTGGCGGGGGAGGACGACGCCGAGGACGCGCAGTGGCTCGTGGTCCTCTCAGCGCAGGAGGCAGCCGCGGCGGACGCGGCGGAGCTGGCCGCCCTGGCCGAGTCCTACGAAGGCTGGGTGGAACGCCACGAGCCGTAGCCGGTACCGGCCCGGCCGCCCGCAGCGCGCCCCAGGCCGCCAGGGCGTCGGCCCGGGCCGGGGCCGGTGCGCCGCCCGCGCGGCCCCCCGGCCCCGCCGCCGGTCAGGCCCGGGTGCCGTCGTACGGCGGGCTGTCCGCCCCCTCCGGCCCGTCCTCGCCGTCCTGCCGGTTCTCGCCGTCTTCTCCGGTGTCTGCGTCGCCGGTGCCGCCGTCCCGGAGGTTGGCCAGGGTCGCCGCCGCGGCCTCGCGCAGCAGCTCGGCGACATGCTCCTGGTCCGTCAGCGAGGCGTAGTCAGCGGAATCGAGGTAGGAGGACCACGTCAGGCTGAACTCGAACCAGCCTTCGCGCACCCCGAGCGTCGCCTGGTTCAGCGCACCAGTACTGGCGTCGGTCCGGTAGACGAGGTATGACTCGTCGCCCAGCCCGGTGAGCTTCTCGCTCGCGTACTCGTTGTCCTCGTCGTCTTCCCCGTACTGCTCCATGCCCACCAGCGACGGGCCGAACTCGTCGGCGGTGTCGGAGCTCTTGTGCCAGGTCGCCTCATAGGTGAGGTAGACGTAGTTGGCGTCGCGGCCGCCGATGGGCCGCAGCCATACCGTGCAGGAGCCGAAGTCCAGGGCCTCGTCCTGGTACCCCAGCTCCTGGGGCCAGTCGCTGACCTCAGCAGGCTCCAGGTCCGCCTGGAACGCCCCGGTGTCGGCGGCCTCGCACATGCCGTCGGGATAGGCGTACCCGGCCAGGTCAGGGCTTTCGGGCCATAACCGCCCGGTGGCGGCCAGCGTCCCGCCCCAGACGGCCGAGGCGGCGACGGCCCCGCCCAGGGCCCACAGCCAGCCCGGTTTCCGGCGGGGCTTGCCGCCCTCACCGCTGGCGGGAGGCCCGGGCGGGGCCGGGACAGGGGGCCCGAATCCGCCGCCGTATCCGCCTGCTCCCGGCAGGGGTTGCGGCGGGGCGGCGTAGGGGTTGCCCGCGGCGGGGCGTGACAGGTGCGGTGGCTGAGCGTAGGGGTTCGACGACCCCCCGGTGTCGACATGCGCTCCAAAGTACCGGGCATAGCGCGAAGGCCCCAGACCGCCCGGGGAAAGGCGGTCCGGGGCCTCGCGCGGTTCAAGCCTTCGGACGCGTGGCGAACGTCGCGGCGGGGGGAATCGCTCTCAGCTCTGGAGGGCGTTGACGCGGGCGGCGAGGGCCGACTTCTTGTTGGCCGCGTTGTTCTTGTGGAGGACACCCTTGCTGACGGCCTTGTCCAGCTTGCGGGCGGCGATCCGGCGGGCGGCCTCGGCCTCCTCGTAGTTACCGGCCGCGGCGGCCTCGCGGACCCGGCGGATGGCCGTCTTCACCTCGGACTTGACCGCCTGGTTGCGCAGGCGGGCCTTCTCGTTGGTCTTGATCCGCTTGATCTGGGACTTGATGTTCGCCACGAATGAGCCTCTGTGGTCTCTAGTACGTCACTTACGTCGGAACGTGCGTCGAATCGCTGCCTGGATACGCCAGCACCAGACGCAGTCGGCCAGCCTACCAGCGGCCCGGCGCGGCCTCCCAATCAGGACGGCGTACCCGCGCATGGGACCATGGAGGCGACCGAGAGACACCAGCGATCCACCGACAGGACCCCGCGTGCCCGCGATCACCACGAATGCGCCGGAGCCGAGTCGCACTGACCCGGCCCTGATCCGCAACTTCTGCATCATCGCGCACATTGACCACGGCAAGTCCACCCTGGCCGACCGGATGCTCCAGCTGACCGGGGTGGTCGAGCAGCGCCAGATGCGTGCCCAGTACCTCGACCGGATGGACATCGAACGCGAGCGCGGCATCACGATCAAGTCACAGGCCGTCCGCATGCCCTGGGCGGCGGACGGCGTCGCGCACGTGCTGAACATGATCGACACGCCTGGGCACGTCGACTTCACCTACGAGGTCTCCCGCTCCCTGGCGGCGTGCGAGGGGTGCATCCTGCTGGTCGACGCGGCCCAGGGCATCGAGGCCCAGACGCTGGCCAACCTCTACCTGGCCATGGAGCACGACCTGACGATCATCCCCGTGCTCAACAAGATCGACCTCCCGGCCGCCCAGCCGGACAAGTTCGCGGCCGAGCTGGCCAGTCTGATCGGCTGCGACCCCGGCGACGTGCTGCGGGTCTCCGCCAAGACCGGCGAGGGCGTCGAGCGGGTGCTGGACGAGGTCATCCGGCAGGTCCCGCCGCCGGAAGGCGACGCCGATGCGCCCGCCCGCGCGATGATCTTCGACTCGGTCTACGACGCCTACCGCGGCGTGGTGACCTACGTGAAGGTCGTCGACGGCACGCTCGGCCAGCGCGAGCGGATCGCGATGATGTCCACGGGCGCCACGCACGAGCTGCTGGAGATCGGCGTCAACTCCCCGGAGATGACCCCGGCCGACGGCCTGTCGGTCGGCGAGGTCGGCTACCTGATCACCGGCGTGAAGGACGTCCGGCAGTCGAAGGTCGGCGACACGGTCACCACCCAGCGCTCCGGCGCGACCGAGCCGCTGGGCGGCTACAAGGACCCCAAGCCGATGGTGTTCTCCGGCCTGTACCCGATCGACGGCTCCGACTACCCGGCGCTGCGCGACGCCCTGGACAAGCTCCAGCTCAACGACGCCGCGCTGGTCTACGAGCCGGAGACCTCCGCCGCCCTCGGCTTCGGCTTCCGCGTCGGCTTCCTCGGCCTGCTGCACCTGGAGGTGATCCGGGAGCGGCTGGAGCGCGAGTTCGGCCTGGGGCTGATCGCCACCGCGCCGAACGTCGTCTACCAGGTGACCATGGAGGACGGCACCGAGCACACCGTCACCAACCCCAGTGAGTTCCCCAGCGGGAAGGTCGCCGAGGTCCGCGAGCCGGTCGTGCGGGCCACGCTCCTCGCGCCCAGCGAGTACGTCGGCGCGATCATGGAGCTGTGCCAGAGCAGGCGCGGCTCGCTCCAGGGCATGGACTACCTGTCCGAGGACCGCGTCGAGCTGCGGTACACGCTGCCGCTGGCCGAGATCGTCTTCGACTTCTTCGACGCCCTGAAGTCCAAGACCCGCGGCTACGCCTCGCTCGACTACGAGCCCACCGGGGACCAGGCCGCCGCCCTGGTCAAGGTGGACATCCTGCTGCACGGCGACCGGGTCGACGCCTTCTCAGCGATCGTCCACAAGGACAAGGCGTACTCCTATGGCGTGAAGATGGCCTCGCGGCTGCGGGAGCTGATCCCGCGCCAGCAGTTCGAGGTGCCCATCCAGGCGGCCATCGGCTCGCGCGTGATCGCGCGCGAGACGGTCCGGGCGATGCGCAAGGACGTGCTCTCCAAGTGCTACGGCGGCGACATCTCGCGGAAGCGGAAGCTGCTGGAGAAGCAGAAGGAAGGCAAGAAGCGCATGAAGATGGTGGGGCGCGTGGAGGTGCCCCAGGAGGCGTTCATCGCCGCGCTCTCCTCGGATGCCGACGGGGGCGACGGAAAGAGGGACGGCAAGGGAAGGAAGTGACCGCGGGCGCCGCCGCGGCTCGTGGCGGCGCCCGCGCCGAGAGAACCGGTGGAATCCGGGCTAAGTCGGGCAAAGCTGGGGAAAGCCGGGGAAGAAAAGGTATGCCTACCGGCCTGTACGCACGAGGACTCGGCCTTTAACCTGATCGCCACCCCGTAGTTACTCGTGAGTCGGCCCCGTTGCGGCGCGGCACCCGGAGGAACGTCGTGAGCGAGACACAGCAGTCCATCCAGAACCGTCCGCCATCCATGGCGCACCTGTTCCTGGACCGGGTGGCGGCCACGGGGGACGCCGAGGCCTACCGCTACCCCGTCGCCTCGGCGGACGGCGGGCCGGACAGCTGGCGCTCCTACACCTGGCGCGAGGCCGGCGACCGCGTCTTCGCGATCGCCGCCGGGCTGATGGACCTGGGCGTGCGGCCGGAGGAGCGCGTCGCCATCGCCTCCACGACGCGCGTTGACTGGATCCTCGCCGACCTCGGCATCATGTGCGCGGGCGCGGCCGTCACCACGGTCTACCCGGCCACCAACGCCGAGGAGACCGCGTTCATCCTGGCCGACTCGGACAGCAAGGTCCTCATCGCCGAGGACGCCGGGCAGCTCGCCAAGGTACGCGAGCGCCGCGACGAGCTGCCGGGCCTGCGGCACGTCGTGGTCATCGACCCCGAGGGCGTCGAAGCGTCCGGGGACGACCCCGAGGGCTGGGTGCTGACCCTGGCCGACCTCGCCGAACGGGGCGCCGCCTACCTGGAGAAGCACCCCGACCGCGTCAGGGACACGGTCGCCGCGCTCCGCCCCGAGCAGCTCGCCACCCTGATCTACACCTCCGGCACCACCGGGCGCCCCAAGGGCGTCCGGCTGCGGCAGGACACCTGGTCGTACATGGCCTACGCCATCGAGCAGATCGACCTGGTGCGGCCGGACGACGTGCAGTACCTGTGGCTGCCGCTGGCGCACGTCTTCGGCAAGGTGCTGCTGACCGCGCACATCAAGGTCGGGCACGTGATGGCGGTCGACGGCCGCATCGACAAGATCACCGAGAACCTGCCGGTGGTGCGGCCCACCCGCATGTGCGGCGTGCCGCGGATCTTCGAGAAGGTATACAACGGCGCCCTGATGAAAGCGAAGGCGGGCGGCGCGCTGAAGTACCGCATCTTCACCTGGGCCGCCGAGGTCGCCAAGGAGTACGGCCGCGTCTCGCAGGAGAACTTCCGCCGCACGGGCAAGCGCTCCGTCCCGGCCGGGCTGCGGGCCCGGCACGCGCTGGCCGACAAGCTCGTCTACCGCAAGCTGCGCGAGGCCTTCGGCGGCCAGATGGAGGGCTGCGTCTCCGGCTCCGCCGCGCTGACCGAGGACATCGGCTACTTCTTCGCCGGGGTGGGGGTGCCCGTGCTGGAGGGCTACGGGCTCACCGAGTCGGCCGCCGCCAGCTTCGTCAACCTGCGCGACACCTACCGGACGGGCACGGTCGGCAAGGCCCTGCCCGGGCTGGAGGTCCGGATCGCCGACGACGGGGAGATCCTGCTGCGCGGCCCGGGCATCATGGACGGCTATCACGGGCTGCCCGAGGAGACCGCCAAGGTCCTCGACGCGGACGGCTGGTTCTACACCGGCGACATCGGCGAGCTGTCCGACGACGGCTACCTGCGGATCACGGACCGGAAGAAGGACCTGTTCAAGACCTCCAACGGCAAGTATGTGGCTCCCACCGACATCGAGGGGCGTTTCAAGGCCGTCTGCCCCTACGCCTCGACGATGGTCGTGATCGGCGCGGGCCGGAAGTACTGCACGGCCCTGATCTCGCTCGACGAGCAGGCCATCATGGACTGGGCCAGGGAACAGGGCCTGGGCGGCAAGGACTACGGCGACGTCGTGGCCGACCCGCGCACCCGCGAGCTGATCGAGGGCTACGTGGCGCGCCTCAACGCCAGTCTCCAGCGGTGGCAGACGATCAAGCAGTTCCGGCTGCTGCCGCGCGACCTGGACGTGGAGCACGGCGAGCTGACCGCCAGCCTGAAGATCAAGCGGCCGGTCGTCGAGGAGCACTACCGCGACCTGATCGAGGAGATGTACGCCGCCGCCTGACCCGGTCCGCCGCCGTTCCCGCCGTCCCGCCGGGGCAGGCACCTCAGACGAGACCGGCCGACGAGACCAGCCGACGAGACCAGCCGACGAGGTCAGTCGACGAGGTCCCGCACGACGGCGTCCGCCAGCAGCCGCCCGCGCAGCGTCAGGGCGGCGCGGCCCGCGGCGAACTCCTCCGGCCGCAGCAGCCCCTCGTCGCGGGCGCGGCGCGCGGCGGCGAGCCCGGCCGGGCGCAGCAGGTCCAGCGGGCAGCCCTCGGCGAGCCGCAGCTCCAGCATGATCCGCTCCACCCTGCGGTCCTCGGCGGCCAGCACCTCGCGGCCCGCGCCGGGGGAGCGGCCCTCGGCCAGCGCCTGCGCGTACGCGCCAGGGTGCCGCACGTTCCACCACCGCACGCCCCCGACGTGGCTGTGCGCGCCCGGGCCCGCGCCCCACCAGTCGGCGCCGGTCCAGTACAGCTCGTTGTGGCGGCAGCGGGCGCCGGGGTCCGACGCCCAGTTGGACACCTCGTACCAGGCGTATCCGGCGGCGGTCAGCTCCTCCTCGGCCATCAGGTAGCGGTCGGCGAGGACGTCGTCGTCGGCCACCGTGACCTCGCCCCGGCGGACCCGCTGGGCCAGGCGGGTGCCCTCCTCGACGATCAGCGAGTAGGCGGAGACGTGGTCGGGCCCGGCGCCGGTGGCGGCCCGCAGCGAGGCGCGCCAGTCGTCGTCGCTCTCGCCCGGCGCGCCGTAGATCAGGTCCAGGTTGACGTGGGCGAAGCCCGCCGCCCTGGCGTCGGCGACGCAGCGCTCCGGGCGGCCGGGGGTGTGTGTCCGCTCCAGCGCGTCCAGCACGTGCTGCCGGGCGCTCTGCATGCCGAACGAGATCCGCGTGAAGCCCGCCTCGCGGAGCGCGGCCAGCGAGGCCGGGGTCACCGACTCGGGGTTGGCCTCGGTGGTGACCTCGGCGTCCGGCGCGAGGCCGAACTCCTGCCGCACGGCGTCCAGCATCGCCGCCAGGCTGGCGGGCGGCAGCAGCGTGGGAGTGCCGCCGCCGACGAAGACGGTCGCGGCCGGGCGCGGGTCGTCCCCCAGCACCTTCCTGGCCAGCCGGATCTCCTCGGCCAGCACTCCGGCGTAGTTCTCCCGCGAGGCCAGCGCGCCCCCGCTGCCGCGCAGCTCGCTGGCGGTGTAGGTGTTGAAATCGCAGTAGCCGCAGCGCGTCGCGCAGTACGGCACGTGCAGGTAGAACGCCAGGGGGCGGTCGCCGGCCCCGGCCAGGGCGTGCGGCGGCAGGGAGCCGTCCTCGGGCACGGTCTCGCCGCCGGGTGGGGGTGCGGGCATGCGGGCCATTGTCCCAGGCCGCGCCCCGAGCGCGGGCCGCCGCCCGGCCCGGGGCGGCTCAGGCGGGCGGGCCGGGCACCGGGCCGCCGACCGTGACGTGGTCGATCAGGTGCTCCACCGGGCCCAGCAGCCCCGGTTCGAGGTCGCGGTAGCCGCGCACCGAGCCGAGGATCCGGCGCCAGGCCGCCGCCGTGTTCTCCGGCCAGCCCAGCGCCCGGCACACGCCCGTCTTCCAGTCCTGGCCGCGCGGCACCCGGGGCCAGGCCGGGATGCCGACGGCCGCGGGCTTGACCGCCTCCCAGATGTCGACGAACGGGTGCCCCACGATCAGCACGTCGTTCTCGTACCCGGCGCGCGCCTCGGCCGCGATCCGCGACTCCTTGGACCCCGGCACCAGGTGGTCCAGCAGCACGCCCAGGCGTGCCTGCGGGGTGGGCCCGAACTCGCGGACGATCGCGGGCAGGTCGTCGACGCCCTCCAGGTACTCCACCACGACGCCCTCGATCCGCAGGTCGTCGCCCCAGACCTTCTCGACGAGCTCGGCGTCGTGCCGCCCCTCCACGTAGATGCGCCCCGCGCGCGCCACCCGCGCGCGGGCGCCCGGCACGGCGATGGAGCCCGACGCGGTGCGCGCCGGGCCGGACGGGCGCCCGGCGGCGGGGCGCGGCCGCACCAGCGTGACCGGCCTGCCCTCCAGCAGGAATCCGGCCGGCGTCATCGGGAAGACCCGGTGCTTGCCGAACCGGTCCTCCAGGGTGACCACGGGCCCCTGCGCCGTCTTCTCGCAGCGCACGACGGCCCCGCAGTAGCCGGTAGCGGCGTCCTCCACGACGAGTCCCGGCTCGGCGGGCACCTCGGGCACAGGCCGCCGCCTCTTCCACGGCGGCGTCAGGTCGGGGCCGTACTGTCTGCTGCGCATGGCGTTCAGTCAACCACCCCGGGCCACGCCGAACCGCGCCGCCAGGGCGTCCCGCTGGGCCCGCACGAACGCCGCGTCCACCACCGCGCCGTGCCCCGGCACGTAGCGGGCGTGCGGGCCGCCCAGCGCCAGCAGCCGGTCGAGCGCGGCGGGCCACAGCGCCGGGTGCGCGTCCTCGCCGGCCTGCGGCTCGCCCGACTCCTCGACCAGGTCGCCGCAGAACACGACCGTGCGCTCCGGGCCGCCGTCCACCCGCCCGCACCGCACCGCCACCGCGAGGTCCGACGCCGTGTGGCCGGGGCCCGCGGCGGCCAGCAGCACGGTGCGTCCGCCGCCCAGGTCCAGCGTCATCCGCCCGCTGACTTCCCGGTCCGGCGCCGGCAGCGCGGCGGCGGCCGCCGCGGCCTGGGCGGCGTCCAGCCCGTGCGCCACCGCGTCGTCCCGCAGCCGGTCGCGCGCCGGGCCGCGCAGCGCCCCGGCCAGGCCGACGGCGCCGTACACGGTGGCGCCGGGCAGGGCGCCCGCGCCCAGGACGTGGTCGAAGTGGGGATGGGTCAGCGCCACGTGCCGCACCGGCAGCCCGGTGGCCTCGCGCACCTCGCGCCGCAGCCGCGCCCCGGCGCGCAGCGAGGGCCCGGCGTCCACCAGCAATACTCCGCGCGCTCCGGCGACCGCGCCCACCGTCTCGTCCCAGCCGGGCAGCCGGGTGCGCCACACGCCCGGGCCGAGCGTCTCCCAGTGCGCCCCGGGGGCGGCCGCGTGCGTCCGTGCCATGCCCAGGACGGTAGCGTCATGGCGCGGGAGACGCTTCCGGCCGACGGCGTTGCCAGGTAGCGTCGTTGGCCTCGCACATTCCCCGCTCCATTACCCGGCCGTACACTGGAGCAGGGAGTTGGCACTCTGTAGGGAGGAGTGCCAGGACGATCGCCAGACCCATGGCCGGGACGGAGGTGTGCGGCATGCTCAGTGAGCGCAGGCTTGAGGTGTTGCGAGCCATCGTCCAGGACTACGTCGGCACGGAGGAGCCGGTCGGCTCCAAGGCGCTGACCGAGCGGCACAACCTCAACGTCTCGCCGGCCACGGTGCGTAACGACATGGCCGCGCTGGAGGAGGAGGGCTACATCGCCCAGCCGCACACCAGCGCCGGCCGCGTCCCCACCGACAAGGGGTACCGCCTCTTCGTCGACAAGCTGGCCGAGGTCAAGCCGCTGTCCCCGGCCGAGCGGCGCGCCATCCGGAACTTCCTGGCGGGCGCCGTCGACCTCGACGACGTCGTGGGGCGCACGGTCCGCCTGCTGGCGCAGCTGACGCGGCAGGTCGCCGTCGTGCAGTACCCCTCGCTGAGCCGCTCGACGGTGCGGCACGCGGAGCTGCTGTCGCTGGCCCCCGCGCGGCTGATGCTGGTGCTGATCACCGACACGGGCCGCGTGGAGCAGCGGGTGATCGACTGCCCCGTCACGCTCGGTGAGGAGTCCGTCGCCGACCTGCGGGCCCGGCTCAACAGCACGATCGCCGGGCAGCGGATCACCGAGGTGCCGCGCCTGGTGAAGGAGCTGCCCGAGGCGTTCGAGGCCGAGGAGCGCCCCGCGGTGCAGGCTGTGCTCGCGACGCTGCTGGAGACGCTCGTCGAGGAGAACGAGGAGCGGCTGATGATCGGCGGCACGGCCAATCTCACCCGCTTCGCGACGGATTTCCCGCTGACCATCCGCCCGGTGCTGGAGGCGCTCGAGGAGCAGGTGGTGCTCCTGAAGCTGCTGGGAGAGGCGTCCGACGGCGGTATGACCGTGCGGATCGGGCATGAGATCGCTCACGAGAGTCTCACGTCCACATCGATCGTCTCCGTCGGCTACGGTTCGGGGGACGAGGCGGTCGCGAAGCTCGGCGTAGTGGGACCGACCCGCATGGACTACCCGGGAACGATGGGAGCGGTGCGCGCAGTGGCACGGTACGTCGGACAGATCCTGGCGGAGAACTAAGTGGCGACTGACTACTACGCGATTCTGGGCGTGGGGCGTGACGCCTCGCAGGAAGAGATCAAAAAGGCGTTCCGCCGGCTGGCGCGCGAGCTGCACCCCGACGTCAACCCCGATCCGAAGACCCAGGAGCGGTTCAAGGAGATCAACACCGCCTACGAGGTGCTCTCCGACCCGCAGAAGAAGCAGATGTACGACCTCGGCGGGGACCCGATGGGCCCCGGCGGGGGCGCCGCGGGAGCCGGCTTCGGCGCGGGCTTCGGGCCGTTCTCGGACATCATGGACGCCTTCTTCGGCACGGCGACCCAGCGGGGCCCCAAGTCCCGCACCCGCCGCGGCCAGGACGCCATGATCCGCCTGGAGATCGACCTCAACGAGGCCACCTTCGGCGCGACCAAGGAGATCCGGGTCGACACCGCGACCGTCTGCAACACCTGCAACGGCGAGGGCGCGGCGCCCGGCACCTCGGCGCAGACCTGCGACATGTGCCGCGGCCGGGGCGAGGTGTCCCAGGTCACCCGGTCGTTCCTCGGCCAGGTCATGACCTCACGGCCGTGCCCGCAGTGCCAGGGCTTCGGCACCGTCGTGCCGACCCCGTGCCCCGAGTGCGCGGGCGACGGCCGGGTCCGCACCCGCCGCACGCTGACGGTGAAGATCCCGGCCGGCGTGGACAGCGGCACGCGCATCCAGCTCGCCGGCGAGGGCGAGGTCGGTCCCGGCGGCGGCCCGCCGGGCGACCTGTACGTGGAGATCCGCGAAAAGCCGCACCCGGTCTTCCAGCGGCGCGGCGACGACCTGCACTGCACCGTGACCATCCCGATGACCGCCGCCGCCCTCGGCACCAAGGTGCCGCTGGAGACGCTGGACGGCACCGAGGAGGTCGACATCCGGCCCGGCACCCAGTCCGGCCAGTCCATCCCGCTGCACGGCCGGGGCGTCGCGCACCTGCGCGGCAACGGGCGGGGTGACCTGGTGGTGCACGTGGAGGTGCAGACGCCCACCAAGCTCGACGCGGAGCAGGAGGAGCTGCTGCGCACCCTGGCGAAGATGCGCGGGGAGGAGCGGCCCACCGGCCAGTTCCAGCCGGGGCAGCAGGGCCTGTTCTCCCGCCTGAAGGACGCCTTCAACGGGCGCACCTGAGACAGGCGGACCACCTCCGAGATGGCGACGGCTCCTGTCTTCGTGCACGACGGCCTGGCGGACGCGCGCCCCGGCACCGAGCTGCGGCTGACCGGCCCCGAGGCACGGCACGCGGTGACCGTGCGGCGGCTGCGCGCCGGGGAGGAGATCGTGCTCACCGACGGCCGCGGTCAGGCCGTCGCGGGCGAGGTCGCGGCCACGGCGGGCCGTGACGAGCTGACCGTCGCCGTGGCCCGTGCCTGGACCGAGCCGCCGCCCTCGCCGAAGCTGACCGTCGTGCAGGCGCTGCCGAAGGGCGACCGCGGCGAGCTGGCCGTCGAGACCATGACCGAGACCGGCGTCGACGCCGTCGTGCCGTGGTCAGCGGCGCGGTGCGTCACCCAGTGGCGCGGTGAGCGCGGCAAGAAGTCCCTGGCGCGCTGGCGCGCCACCGCCCGCGAGGCCGGCAAGCAGGCACGGCGGGTGCGTTTCCCCGAGGTCGCCGAGGCGGCCACGACCCGGCAGGTCGCCGGGCTGCTCGCCGGGGAGGGCGTCTTCGCCGCCGTGCTGCACGAGGCGGCGAAGGAGCCGCTGGCCACGGCCGCGCTGCCGGACGGCGGCGAGATCGTGCTGGTCGTGGGCCCGGAGGGCGGCATCACGCCCGAGGAGCTGGCCGCGTTCGCCGAGGCCGGGGCGCGGGCGTTCCGCCTCGGCCCCACTGTGCTGCGCACGTCGACGGCCGGCACCGCCGCCGCCGCCCTGCTCCTGGCCCGGACGGGCCGCTGGAGCTGAGCGGACGGCGGCCGCACCGGCCGTCATCCGTCCGCGCCGCCGCTTCAGTGCTGGTGCGCGGCGTCCGGGTCCTGCTCCTCGGGGTGGCGGGTCAGCCGCCAGATGGCGGCGGCCAGGCCGCCCCAGACGATGACCACGGCGATGAGCATCATCAGGATCGCGTCGCCCGACATCAGCGGCCTCCCTCGTTCTTCGTGATCCGCGGGCCTGCGGCGTCCGGCCGTTCGGTGTCGGGGCTGTGCGGGGTGCTGCGCCACTTCAGCAGCGACAGCAGCACACCCAGCAGCAGCGCGCCGCCGGCGACGGCCCAGCCCGAGTACAGCAGGAACGAGGTGTCGTACCCGCCGTAGTTCTCGTCCAGCTCGGCGGACAGGCTGTCCACCATCATCCAGCCCAGGACGAGCGGGGTGACGACGCTCAGGCAGATCCGCCACCAGACGCCCAGGGCGATCGCCGAGGTGGCGTCGGCGTCGCGCTGGAGCAGCGGCAGCTTGCGCGCCACCCAGGAGACGGTGATGACCAGCGCCAGGCCCGCCAGCACGATGCCGTACTGGTTGATGAAGTGGTCGGCCACGTCCAGGACGTACAGGCCGGAGCCGGTGGAGAACAGCGCGATGGAGATGACTGCCAGCGGCACCGTGACGGCGAACACGGCGGCCTGGCGGCTCAGGCCCACGCGGTCCTCGACCGCCGAGACGACGACCTGGACGATGCTGAGCAGCGACGTGAATCCGGCCAAGACCAGGGACGCGAAGAACAGCACGCCGAACAGGGCGCCCATCGGCATCTCGGAGATGATCTGCGGGAACATCACGAACGACAGGCCGGGCCCGCCCGCCACGACGTCGCCCACGCCGGTGCCGGCCTCGGCGGCCAGGAAGCCGAGGGCCGCGAAGACCGCGATGCCGGCGAGGATCTCGAAGGAGCTGTTGGCGAAGCCGGCGACCAGCGCCGAGCCGCTGAGGTCCGAACGCCGGTGCAGGTACGAGGCGTAGGTGATCATGATGCCGAAGCCGACGGACAGGGAGAAGAAAATCTGCCCGTAGGCGGCCACCCACACGCTGCCCTCACCGAGGGCGCCCCAGTCCGGGGAGAACAGCGCGTCCAGGCCGTCCAGGGCGCCGTCCAGCGTCAGCGCCCGGACGACCAGGATGAGGAAGAAGATCACCAGCAGCGGAATGCCGATCTTGTTGGCCGTCGCGATACCGCGCCGGACACCGAGGGCGAGAATCACGATGGTGACGAGCCAGATCACCAGCATCGGCCAGAAGATGCCGGAGACGAACGTCGACAGGTCACCAGGCGTCTCGGCGATTTTCAGGAAGTCGTTGTAGAAGAACGCCTCCGAGCCGTCCGGGTTGTCTTCCCACGCCTGGTTCAGCGAGAAGCCGACGTACCGCACACTCCAGGCCAGGATGGCGGTGTAGTAGGCGGCGATGACGAAACAGATCACCACCTGCCACCAGCCGATGGCCTCGGCGGGCCTGGCCACGAGCCGGGTCGCGCCGGGCGGCGACGACCGGTACCGGCGGCCCAGCGTGTATTCGAGGATAAGCAGCGGAATACCCGCAGTGAGGAGGGCGGCCAGATAGGGCACAATGAAGGCGCCGCCGCCGTTCTCGTACGTCACCGCGGGAAAACGCCAGATATTTCCTAGTCCTACGGCTGACCCGATGGCAGCCATGAGAAACCCGAGCCGGGTTCCCCACAGCTCGCGGGGCGGCTGGTTGGCCATGGCAGAACTTTCTCTTCCATAACGTGAGTATGACTGGCGGAACGTTACCAGCGTGACGTCAGGGCGGAAGTCCTTGTGCGACGCATCTCTCGCACGGCTGGGTATCGGTGTGATCACGGCCCAGGGGCGGGGGAGTAGCATCCTCGCGTACCCGGCCGGCGCCCAACGCGGGCGCCGCGCGCCGCGGTACGCCCCGACCGAACCAGCCGACCGACCGGACCAGCCCACGGGAGAGCTCGACGATGGCGGGAGAACCCGACGCCAACTGCCTGTTCTGCAAGATCGTTTCCGGTGACGTCCCCGCGACGATCGTCCGCGAGACCGAGACCACCGTGGCCTTCCGCGACATCAACCCGCAGGCGCCCACGCACGTGCTGGTGGTCCCGCGGGCCCACTACCCCAACGCCGCCTCCCTCGCGGCCGCGGCGCCCGAGGTCGCGGCCGACGTGCTGCGCGAGGCGGGCGAGGTCGCGGCGGGCGACAAGGTCGACGGCAGCGGCTACCGCGTGGTGTTCAACACCGGCTCGGGCGCCGGGCAGACCGTCTTCCACGTCCACGCCCACGTGCTGGGCGGGCGCGGCCTGCAGTGGCCTCCCGGCTGACGGACGCCCGTGTCGTCCGCGCGTGAGCTGGTCGTGCTCGGCACGGCCAGCCAGGTCCCGACCCGGCACCGCAACCACAACGGCTACGCCCTGCGCTGGGACGGCGAGACGCTGCTGTTCGACCCCGGCGAGGGCACCCAGCGCCAGATGCTGTTCGCCGGGGTCACCGCCCACAGCCTGCGCCGGGTGTGCCTGACCCACTTCCACGGCGACCACGCCCTCGGCCTGCCCGGCGTGATCCAGCGGATCAGCCTGGACCAGGTGCCGCACGAGATCGCGGCCCACTACCCGGCGGGCGGCCAGGAGTACTTCGACCGGCTCCGCCACGCCACGCCGTACCGCGACGCCGCCCGCATCGCCGAGCGCCCCGTGACCGGCGACGGCGTGCTGGCCGAGACGGCCGCGTACACGCTGACGGCGCACCGCCTGTCCCACCCCGTCGAGACGTACGGCTACCGCCTCGCCGAGCCCGACGGCCGCCGCATGCTGCCGGAGCGGCTGGCGGCGGCCGGGATCACCGGTCCCGACGTCGGCAGGCTGCGGCGCCAGGGGCGGCTGCGGGGCGTCCGGCTCGAGGACGTCAGCGCCCCGCGCCCGGGCCAGCGCTTCGCGTTCGTGATGGACACCCGGCTGTGCGACGGGGTCTACGCCCTGGCCGAGGGGTGCGACCTGCTGGTGATCGAGTCCACCTTCCTGCGCCGGGACGCCGCGCTGGCCGAGGAGTACGGGCACCTCACGGCGCACGCCGCGGCGCGGGTGGCCGCCGAGTGCGGGGTCCGGCACCTGGTGCTCACCCACTTCTCGCAGCGGTACCCGGACCCTGAGGTCTTCGCCCGCGAGGCCCGCGAGGCCGGGTACGAGGGGGGGCTGACCGTGGCCGCCGACCTGGCGCGGGTGCCGGTGCCGCGCCGCCGCCCTGAGCCGCCGCCCTGAGCCGCCGCCCTGAGCCCCTGTCCTGATCCGCCGCCCCGGGCGGCACCCGGACGGCGCCCAGGCGGTGATTCCGCCCGGGTAATCCCCTGGGGCTGTGCGGGGCCGGCGTCGTACGCTGGGATTCCGGTAGTCCAGTACAGAGAGGGATGAGCAGGCCCGAGCCGGGCCGCCCATGACGCAGACACCCACACACCAGGCAGCGGCTCCCGGCGCTGCGGCCACCGCCCGTTTCACCGTCCCGGCGAAGCACCCCATGGTGACAGTGCTGGGTTCGGGCGATTCGCTGCTCCGCGTCATCGAGCAGGGCTTCCCGCACACCGACATCCACGTCCGGGGAAACGAGATCAGCGCCACCGGTGACCCCGCCGAGGTGCAGCTGGTCCAGCGGCTCTTCGACGAGATGATGCTGGTGCTGCGGACCGGCCAGCCCCTGACCGAGGACGCCGTGGAGCGGTCTATCGCGATGCTCCGTGACAACGGCGGCTCGGCGGCCAGCCCCGCGCAGGTGCTCACGCAGAACATCCTGTCCAACCGCGGCAAGACGATCCGTCCGAAGACGCTCAACCAGAAGCGTTACGTGGACGCGATCGACCAGCACACGATCGTCTTCGGCATCGGCCCCGCCGGTACCGGCAAGACGTACCTGGCCATGGCCAAGGCGGTGCAGGCCCTGCAGTCCAAGCGGGTCAACCGGATCATCCTCACCCGGCCCGCCGTCGAGGCCGGGGAGCGGCTCGGTTTCCTGCCGGGCACGCTCTACGAGAAGATCGATCCCTACCTGCGCCCGCTGTACGACGCCCTGCACGACATGCTCGACCCCGACTCGATCCCCCGCCTGCTCAGCGCGGGCACGATCGAGGTCGCGCCGCTGGCGTACATGCGCGGCCGCACGCTGAACGACGCGTTCATCATCCTGGACGAGGCGCAGAACACGAACCCCGAGCAGATGAAGATGTTCCTCACCCGGCTCGGGTTCGACTCCAAGATCGTCATCACCGGTGACGTGACGCAGGTCGACCTCCCCGGGGGCACGCTCAGCGGCCTGCGCCAGGTCCAGGACATCCTCCACGACGTCGACGGCGTCCACTTCGCCAGGCTCACCAGCCACGACGTGGTCCGTCACAAGCTGGTCGGCCGTATCGTCGATGCCTACGAGCGCTACGAAGTGCGGTAGCGCGTCACACGGAAAGCTGCCCCACGGACCATGACGATCGAGGTCAACAACGAGTCCGGCGTGGAGATCGACGAACGGGCTCTGCTCGATGTCGCCCGCTACGCCCTGACCCGGCTGCGGATCCACCCGCTGTCCGAGCTGTCCGTCATCGCCGTCGACACCCAGGCCATGGAGCATCTGCACCGGCAGTGGATGGACCTGCCGGGACCGACGGACGTGATGTCGTTCCCCATGGACGAGCTGCGCCCTCCCGCCCGGGAGGACGAGGAGCCCGTCCAGGGGCTGCTCGGCGACGTGGTGCTCTGCCCCGAGGTGGCCCGCCAGCAGGGCGAGCGGGCGCCGACCCGGCACTCGATGGATGCCGAGCTCCAGCTGCTGACGGTGCACGGCGTGCTGCACCTGCTGGGCTACGACCACGACGAGCCGGCCGCCAGAGCGGAGATGTTCGGCCTGCAGAAGGCGATCATCGACGGCTGGCGGGAGGAACGGGGCCTGTC
Source organism: Streptomyces sp. 7-21 (assembly GCF_016741785.1). Taxonomy (GTDB): domain Bacteria; phylum Actinomycetota; class Actinomycetes; order Streptomycetales; family Streptomycetaceae; genus Streptomyces. The sequence goes on along the minus strand of NZ_JAERRL010000009.1, from coordinate 164,824 downwards.
CGGCCCCTCGCCCGCCCCCACGACCACCTGAGGCCGGCGAGCTGACATGACAGGCACGCTGTTCGTCTCGGTGCTGGGTCTGCTGGCCCTGGCCTGGCTGGCCTCCTGCGCCGAGGCGGCCCTGTCGGTGATCACCGGTTTCCGGGCCGAGGAGGCGGTGCGCGCCGGCCGCCGCGGGGCCGGCCGCCTGGCGCGGCTGGCCGCCGACCCCATCCGCTTCCTCAATCTCGCCCTGCTGCTGCGCGTGGCCGCCGAGATGGCCGCCACGGTGCTGGTCACCTACGCCTGCCTGGAGGAGTTCCCCGAGGTCTGGCAGGCGCTGGCGGTGGCGCTGGCCGTGATGGTGCTGGTGTCGTTCGTCGCCGTGGGCGTCTCGCCCCGCACCATCGGCCGCCAGCACCCGATGACGACCGCGACGGCGGCGGCGTTCGTGCTGCTCCCGCTGGGCCGGGTGCTCGGCCCGCTCACGCAGTTCCTGATCCTGCTGGGGAACGCCCTCACTCCCGGCAAGGGCTTCCGGCGCGGCCCGTTCGCCTCCGAGGCGGAGCTGCGGGCCATGGTCGACCTGGCGGGCCGGGAGGCGCTGATCGAGGACGCGGAGCGGCGCATGGTCCACTCCGTCTTCGAGCTGGGCGACACCCTGGTGCGCGAGGTGATGGTGCCGCGCACGGACATCGTCTCCCTGGACCGCCACAAGACGCTGCGGCAAGGCCTGAGCCTGGCGCTGCGGTCGGGGTTCTCCCGCATTCCGGTGACCGGCGAGAGCGACGACGACGTCGTCGGCATCCTCTACCTGAAGGACCTGGTGCGTGAGCTCCACGTCCGCCCCGGCGCCGAGTCCGGGCCGGTGGAGACGATCATGCGCCCGGCCACATTCGTGCCGGACACCAAGAACGCCGGCGACCTGCTGCGCGAGATGCAGCGCGACCGGATCCACCTCGCCATCGTCATCGACGAGTACGGCGGCACGGCCGGCCTGGTGACGATCGAGGACATCCTGGAGGAGATCGTCGGCGAGATCACCGACGAGTACGACGTGGAGCTGCCGCCCGTGGTCGACCTCGGCGGCGGGGTGCGCCGCGTCACCGCCCGTCTCGACCTCGGCCACCTCGGGGAGCTGTACGGGCTGCGGCTGGACGACGAGGACGTGGAGACCGTCGGCGGCCTGCTGGCCAAGGCGCTCGGCCGGGTGCCGATCGCGGGGGCGCGGGCCGAGGTGGACGTCTCCGGCCGCGAGAGCAGCGAGCGGCTGCCCGAGCCGGTGGCCGAGCGGCGGCCCGAGGGTGAGGAGGAGCCGGAGCGGCCAGCCCGTCAGCCGCGGCGCGGCCACGGGCTGGCCGCGCTGCGGCTGACGGCCGAGCCGCCGACGGGGCGGCGCAACCGCATCGAGTGGGTGCTGGTCGAGCCGGTGCCGCAGGAGCCTCAGAGCGCGGACGAGGGCGCCGTCGCCTAGCCGCCCGCCGTTCACCCGTCCGGCGGTATGGCGGTGGCCGCCGGGCGCTCCCGGTGGCCTCATAGGACCCATGCACGCGGACATCCGGAAGACCCTCCCCACGGTGCTGGCGGCGGCGCTCGCGGCGCTCTGCGGCCTGGCGGGGCCGGCGGCGCCGCCCGCCGGGGCGGCCGGACCGCACCGCGGGGACGAGCCCGTGACCGACCGGCGGCTGCGGGACGCCCTGCTCGACGCCGTGGACTTCCCGGCGGGCTGGGCGAGCGAGAGTCCCGAGAGCGCCCACAAGCGCGGCACCGGGGTGCCGCTGCCGGAGGAGGACGCCTGCCGGCGGCTGTTCGACCACGACGGCAAGGCGCGGGCCGCCCGGGCCGCCTTCGCCCGCACCCGCACCGGGCCGTTCGTCACCACCGTGGTCACCGGCTACGACGAGCCGGCCGACGCGCGCCGCGCCCTGCGCGCGTTCCGCGAGGCGGCGCGGGAGTGCGACACCTTCCACGCCGAGGAGGGGCCGGCGGACAGCAGCGCCACCGTGACGTACGAGGCGGCGCAGCGGGAGGCGAGCGGCGTCCTGTCCGGGGCGGCGGAGCTGGGCGAGGAGAGCGCCGCCGTGCGGTACGAGCGCAAGCGGGAGGGGCAGGCCACCACGCCCGTGCTCGCCGACGCCGTCATCGTCCGGGTCGGCTCCTACCTGGTGCGCGTGGCCCAGACGGGCCCGGACGGCCCGGAGGCGGGCGGGCTGGCGGACATCGCGGAGCGCGCCGTGGAGAAGCTGGAGCAGGTCACGCGGGGCGCGACGCCCTCGCCCGATCCGGACCAGCCGGGGACCACGAAACTGTGACCGCGCGGGAACGCTTAGGCTCGTTCCCATGACCGACGACCCGACGACGCGGCGCGCGGGGGAGGCGGCGGCTGCGGGCCAGCCCGTTCCGCCCGGCGCGCCCAGCGAGCCCGCCGACCCCGAGGACCGCAAGATCATCACGCTGGCCCGCAGCGCCCGTGCCCGCAACGGCACACCCGAGGGCGCGGCCGTGCGGGACGAGACGGGGCGGACCTACGTGGCGACCACCGTCGCGCTGGACTCGCTGCGGCTGAGCGCGCTGCGGACGGCCGTGGCCATGGCCGTCGCGAGCGGGGCGCGGTCGCTGGAGGCGGCAGCCCTCGTCAGTGACGCGAGTGACGCCAGCGGGAACGGCGCCGGGGCGCCCGCCGTGCCCAGCGACGATCTCGCCGCGGTGCGGGACCTCGGCGGCCCGGGCACCCCCGTGCTGCTGGCTGGCCCCGACGGGCGGCTCCGTGCGACGATCACCGCGACATGAGCAGCTCAACACCTCCCCACCGGTCGGGCTTCGCCTGCTTCGTCGGCCGCCCGAACGCCGGAAAGTCCACGCTGACCAACGCCCTGGTCGGCACCAAGGTGGCGATCACCTCCAACCGCCCGCAGACCACGCGGCACTCCGTGCGCGGCATCGTGCACCGCGACGACGCGCAGCTGGTGCTGGTCGACACTCCTGGCCTGCACAAGCCGCGCACGCTGCTGGGCCAGCGGCTCAACGACGTGGTCCGCACCACCTGGGCCGAGGTGGACGTCATCGGCTTCTGCCTGCCCGCCGACCAGAAGACCGGCCCGGGTGACCGGTTCATCGCCAAGGAGCTGGCGCGCGTGCCCCGCACGCCGAAGGTGGCGGTGGTGACCAAGACCGACCTGGTGGACCACGAGACGCTCGCCGAGCGGCTGGTGGCGGCCGACCGGCTCGGCAAGGAGGTGGGCATCGACTGGGCCGAGATCGTGCCGGTCTCGGCTGTCTCGGGGCACCAGGTCTCGCTGCTGGCCGACCTGCTGGTGCCGCTGATGCCCGAGGGCCCGCCGCTGTACCCCGAGGGCGATCTGACGGACGAGCCCGAGCAGGTCATGATCGCCGAGCTGATCCGGGAGGCCGCGCTGGAGGGCGTGCGGGACGAGCTGCCGCACTCCATCGCGGTCGTGGTCGAGGAGATGATCCCCCGCGAGGACCGCCCGGCAGACCGGCCGATGCTCGACATCCACGCGAACATCTTCATCGAGCGCCCCAGCCAGAAGGGCATCGTCATCGGCCCGAAGGGCCAGCGGCTGAAGCAGGTGGGCACCACGGCGCGCCGCCACATCGAGGCGCTGCTGGGGACGCAGGTGTACCTGGATCTGCACGTCAAGGTCGCCAAGGACTGGCAGCGCGATCCCAGGCAGCTGCGCCGGCTGGGCTTCTGAGCGGTCCGGAGCGCGCGACGGGTGTTGTGCTTGCGCTCCTGTATGTATAAGTTCTTATACGTGAGCGACAAGGTCTACAACAGGCTGTCGGTGGTGCGCGCCGAACGGAAGGTCACGCGGCGCGAACTCGCGGACGCCGTCGGCGCGCACTACCAGACGATCGGGCACATCGAGCGGGGCCAGTACAACCCGAGCCTCGACCTCGCGCTGCGGATAGCGGCGCACTTCCGCCTCCCTGTGGAGGCCCTGTTCTCCCTCGAGCCGTTCCCGGCGCTCACGGACGAGGTGTACGGACACGCGAACAGGAGGCAGCCGTGACGGCCCAGCCGACCAGGTACGACCAGGTGATGCTCCGCACGATGAACCGCGAGGAGGCCCGCCACTGGCACGCCACCCGCACCCGGCGGCGCGCCTGGACCGCCGCTCACGCGGTGCTGACCGCCGCCACGCTCGCGGTGTTCCCGCTGGCGGGCAGCGGCGTGGCGCTGCTGGCGCTCCTCGTGCCGCTCATCCTGGCCTGGTGCGTCTGCACCGGCGTGCTCAACAGCGCCACCCGCGGCCTGCTGGAGCTGCGCGCCCGCGCCCTGGACGAGCGGCAGCTCGCCGAGCGGGGGCGGGTACATACCCTGGCCCACCGCACCCAGCTGGCGCTGCTGCTGGCGGCCGGGGCGGCGCTGTTCCTGACGGACCCCTCACAGGAGGCCATGGCCGTCACGGGAGTGGCGCTGGTGCTGACCCACTGGCTGCTGCCGCTGTGGACCGCCGTGCTGCTGGCCGCGGACGAGCCGGACGACGACCCGGTGGCGGCCTGAGACGGCGGCACCGGCCCCGTACGCCGCTTTGGGCCCGTGAGGCCGGGCCCCTCAGGCCGTGGTAGCGGCCGCCAGGACCCGCTCGACCTCCGCGGGCGGCAGCCGCAGCGCGGCACCGATGACTTCCAGCATGGACCGCTCGGCGGAGCGGTACGGGCCGTCCGCGGCAGCGATCCGCGCCCCGTGCAGCAGCACTGCCACCCGGCCCGGCACCTCCAGGTAGGGAGTGAGCGCGGCCAGCGCCTGCCGCACCTCGTGGTCCGGCTGGGTGCGGCCCTCGGCGAACAGCGCCGCCTGGAGCGTCAGCAGCCGCTCCTCACTGCACTCGGGAAACCCGGCGGCCCGGACCGACTCGACGGCCGTGCGGCGCGCCGCCGTCCCGTCGCCGCCGCCCACCGCGAGCAGCGCCAGCGCCACCGCGTGCAGGGCGTCGCGCAGCAGCGCCGACAGCCGCGTCGTGGTCGGGGCCTCAAGGCCGGCGACGGGGTAGTGCCCGTCGCAGCCGGAGCAGGCCACGACCGGCCCGGTCTCGCCGCGCGGCAGCACCGGCACCCCCAGCACGGTCAGTCTGCGGCGCCCGGTCAGCAGCCGGTAGCTGCGGTCACCACCGCAGCCCGGGCAGAAGAACTCACCGTCGTCGACCGCGCGCCACGCCGTGCGGACGCCCGCCAACCGGCCCGGGGAGTGCACCACGCCGTACCTCCGTCACCCACTGGCCACCCTGCCGTGGGCGTGATGTTAACCACACTCGCGGCAGGGCGTCAGCAGGGCGGAGGGAAAAACCTCGCCAGCGGCGGGTTACCGGCGGGTCGCCCGGTTCACGGCGGAGATGACGGCCTTCAGCGAGGCCCGCACGATGTTCGCGTCGATGCCGACGCCCCACAGCACGCGGTCCCCGACGGCGAGTTCGACGTAGGCGGCGGCCTGGGAGGCGGCGCCCTCGCTCATCGTGTGCTCCACATAGTCCAGCAGCCGGATGTCGCCGCCGGTCTCCTCGCCGAAGACGCCCGCCCGCTCCAGGGCGTCGAAGAACGCCGCGACCGGCCCGTTGCCGGTGCCGTTCAGCACCGTGTCGGTGCCGTCCACCACCGCCTCAACGGTCAGGGCGTCCTGCCCCTCGCTGGTGGTGGACGTCTGGGCGTCCCGCAGCGCGAGGCGCCCCCAGCCGGTGCCGGCCGGGCCGGGCGACGGCAGGTACTCGTCGGCGAAGATCTCCCAGATCTGCGCCGGGGTGACCTCGCCGCCCTCGGCGTCCGTCTTCTCCTGGATGATCCGGGAGAACTCCACCTGCATCCGCCGCGGCAGGTCCAGGTGGTGCTCGGTCTTCAGCACGTAGGCGACGCCGCCCTTGCCGGACTGCGAGTTGACCCGGATGACCGCCTCGTAGGAGCGGCCGACGTCCTTGGGGTCGATCGGCAGGTACGGCACGTCCCAGGGCAGCTCGGACACGGCCACGCCCCGCTCGGCGGCCTGGGCCTCCATGGCCTCGAAGCCCTTCTTGATCGCGTCCTGGTGGGACCCCGAGAACGCCGTGTAGACCAGGTCGCCCACGTACGGGTGGCGCGGGTGGACCTCCATCTGGTTGCAGTACTCCCAGGTGCGGCGGATCTCGTCGATCCGGGAGAAGTCGATCATCGGGTCCACGCCCTGGGAGAAGAGGTTCATCCCCAGGGTCACCAGGTCCACGTTGCCGGTGCGCTCGCCCTGGCCGAACAGGCAGCCCTCGATGCGGTCCGCGCCCGCCATCAGCGCCAGCTCGGCGGCGGCCACGGCCGTCCCCCGGTCGTTGTGCGGGTGGACCGACAGGCAGACGTACTCCCGCCGCGACAGGTGGCGCCCCATCCACTCGAACCGGTCGGCGTACGTCGACGGCGTCGACCGCTCCACGGTCGCGGGCAGGTTGAGGATGATCTCCCGGCCCTCGCCCGGCTGCCAGACGTCCATCACGCCCTCGCAGACCTCCAGGGCGAAGTCCAGCTCCGTGTCCGTGAAGATTTCCGGGCTGTACTGGTAGCCGAAGACCGTGCGGTCATCCAGCAGCTTCTCCGCTGACTTCATCACCAGCCGGGTGCCGTTGACCGCGATCTGCTTGACCTCGTCGCGGGTGCCGCGGAAGACGACGCGGCGGAACGTCGGCGCCGTGGCGTTGTACAGGTGGACCGTCGCCCGGGGCGCGCCGACCAGCGACTCCACGGTCCGCTCGATCAGGTCCTCGCGCGCCTGCGTCAGCACGGAGATCGTCACGTCGTCCGGGATGGCGTCGCCCTCGATCAGGGAGCGCACGAAGTCGAAGTCGGTCTGGCTGGCGGACGGGAAGCCGACCTCGATCTCCTTGTAGCCCATGCTGACCAGCAGGTCGAACATGGTGCGCTTGCGCGCGGGCGACATGGGGTCGATCAGCGCCTGGTTGCCGTCCCGCAGGTCGGTCGTCAGCCAGCGCGGCGCCTTGGTGATGCGCTGGTCGGGCCACGTCCGGTCCGGGATGTCCACGCCCTCGAACGGCTGGTAGCGGTGGATCGGCATGCCGGAGGGGCGCTGGCGCACGGTCGCGGCGGTCAGCGGGGTCGGCGCACCGGGGTGGGCGGGGGAAACGGGCTGCGTGCTCATGAGACGGGGTTCTCCTTGGCGAAGGGGAACGGGATAGGCCGACAGCAACGCCGAACACCGCGGGGAGGGGGCCGGCCTGGTGGCTGTTACAGACCCTCGCCGCGGCGGCTAAGGAGAAGAAGCCCGAATCGCATGGCTTAGTCACTGTACTCCGGTGCGCCGCCCGCCCGGCGCCCCCGTATCAGCATGCGAGACACGGCAGGATCATGCGCGGTGCCCCGTCCCCCGGGAGCGGCGGACGCTCACGCGCGCCGGCCGCTCCCGGGGGACGGGGGGACCGCCGCAGGGAAGGTCCCCCCGTGGTGCCCTCCCGGCGGCGGGGTCTTCAGACAGCGGCCGGGCGCATGGCCGCCTCAAGCCGCTGGATGCGCTTGGCCGGGGACGGGTGGGTCGCCAGCAGCCCACCGGTCGTCTCCTGGTCCTCGTCCTGGTCGTAGTCGCGCAGGACGGCGATCAGCGTGGGGGCGAACCCCAGCTCGGCGGCCTTCCGGTCGGCCCGCAGCTCCGACCTGCGGCCCAGCCAGGCCAGCAGGTACGGGCCGACGATGACCGGGAGGAACACGATGGCGTACACGGCCGCGACAGTCAGCACCGACAGCAGGATCACCCCCAGGAAGCAGCTGCGCGTGCGCGCGACGACGTAGCCCAGCGCCGCGATCACCAGCCGCGCCAGGTGGTAGACGAGTCGCGCGGGCAGCGAGTACCAGACCGTCAGCACGGCGGCCCAGCTGTGTCCGCCCATGTGGTGGCCGAGCTCGTGCGCCAGCACGCCCGCAAGCTGGCCGGGCGGCAGGGTGCGCAGGGCACGTTCGCTGACGGCCACGATGTGGCCCGCCGAAGCGAACGCGTTGATGTCGTCGCTCTTCTCGATCCACAGCTCGTAGTTGGTGGCGTCGATCTCGGCCCGCCGGGCGATCTCCTTCCAGATGGGCGCCAGGTAGTCGAACTCCTGGGGGGTCGGCTTCCGCAGCTTGAAGAGCCGCGCCGCGAGCAGGCGTTCGGTGGGCCGGTGCATGACCAGCAGTCCGGCGGCCAGCCAGGCGAGGGTGATGCCCCAGCCGAACGCCAAGCCGAACACGGACTGAGCAATGGCCAGGACAACGGCGAGGCTGAGCAGCGTGATCGGGACGAGAATCGCCAGCTGCGCCAGGGTCGTGCCGTCGGCGCGGCGCTGCACCGGGCTGAGATAAACGCGTTCGCCGTAGATGACGAGGTCCCGCTCCGGGTCCGGTGCCGCCGGGGCCGGGGGTTCCGCCCTGGGTGCCGGTGCCGGGAGGTGGGCCGGGGCTGGTGCCGTGGCGGTGGGTCCGCCAGGCGGTGTGCCTGGGCCGGTGGGGTACGGCGGTGGGGTGAGGAACGCCTGGCGGGAGTCCGCCGGTGCTGGTGCTGGTGCCGTGCTGGGTGCGGGCGTGCCCGGGGCCTGGGGGTAGGGCGGCGGTGCCGGTGCCGGGGGGTGGGCCGGGGCTGGTGCCGTGGGGGTGGGTCCGCCAGGCGGTGTGCCTGGGCCGGTGGGGTATGGCGGTGGGGTGAGGAACGCCTGGCGGGGATCCGCCGGTGCCGGTGCCGGTGCCGGTGCTGGTGCTGGTGCTGGTGCCGTGCTGGGTGCGGGCGTGCCCGGGGCCTGGGGGTAGGGCGGCGGTGTGGACCCCGGCCCGGCGGCGTGCGGGGCGGTGGCCGCACCGGCACCCGCTCCGCCCGGGTACGCCGGGTACGGAGGCGGCACGGCGCCGCCGGAGGCGTTCGTGTGGGCAGCCTCCGGGTACGGAGGCGGGGTGGTGCCGCCGGGGACGCCCTTGTGGGGCGGCCTCGTCACTGAAGGAACGGAGGCCTCATCGGGACGCAGTTCAGTCATGGTGCCCTCCCGGCCCTGTCGTTGGCGTGTGGTGTGCTCAGGCCACGAGAAGCGCCGCCAGCAGCAGCGGCACGCCCGCGCCGAAGGTGAGGAGACCGCTGCCGTCACTTACCGCCGTCATCTGCCGGCGGCGGGGTCTCGGTCCCGGGCCTGTTGCCCGCGGGAAGCCCTTGCGCGGGGCGCGGGTCCTGTTCCCACGCCTGGGCCTGCCTGGGCAGGGAAGCCGGGCGGTCAGTGAAGTACTCGCGGATGGCGTTCAGCACCTGCCGCCGCGGCTCGTCCATCTCGTAGCTCTCGACGTGCCCGCTCTCCTTGATGCCGTCGAGCATCGCGAGGTAGTTCTTGACCTTCCGCTCGCCCTCGGCGTCGAGCCACGACAGGGCGTGCCGCAGGTCCTCCGGGTGCTGCGCCAGCTGGAGCGACCAGCCCTCCACGCCCTGGTTCTCCAGGTACCACTGGTAGAACTTGGCCCGCTCCGCGAGCAGCTGCTGCTCATGGACGAGCTGCAGCCGTTCCTGCTCGCGGCCGAAGGAGCCGCGCGCCGCCTCCAGTTGCTGCCGGTTGAGCTCCCGCATCATCTCCAGGCGGTGCTCGTAGAACTGTGTGCGCTCGGCCACCGCGAACTCCGGTGCGGCAAGCTGTTCCTGGTATTGCAGTTGCCGCAGCCGATCCTGGTGGGCGCGGGCCGCCTCGTCCGGTTCGAGACGCACGGCGTACGTCAGCTGCAGCCCGGTGTCGCCGGCGATCTGGACGCCCGACAGCGCCGCGCGCGCCGCGTTCTCCGCCGCGCGCACGTCGTTGATGGGGTAGTCGCGGGTGACGTCCCCGAGGAACTGGCCGAGCCGGTTCTCCAGCAGCGCGGGGACGTCGCGCAGGCCGCTGGTGACGACCTTCTCCGGTGCGTGCACGCGCCACGTCAGGTTGGCCGTGGCCTTGTAGGTGAAGGCGTTGTTGTCCGACGGCAGCGCCAGTTCCAGGTCAAGGTGGTGCAGGCCGGTGTCCACCTCGTGCACCGAGACGTAGCGGCCGGCGGCCAGTTCGTGGCGCGTGGGCCGGTGCGGCGGGTAGTAGACGCGGCAGCCGCCCCGCCCGTCGGAGAACACCAGCGCGTAGTCCACCGTGCGGGTGGGCGTGCGGAAGGTGAACTCGAAGCGTGACAGCGGCCGCACCGACACCACAGGATCGACGATGTGGGTGTCGCGCCGCGCGTGCTGGTCCCATTCGGGGGCGTAGCGGTAGCCCGCCATTCTCTCTCCCTCTTCGTCTCCGGTCAGCGGTGGTCTCCGCGCTTTCTCCGGGGGTGCTCCGGTGTGCTCCGGGTGTGCTCTGGGTGTGCTCTGGGTTCTCTTGCTCAGCCCGCGCGGCCGTCCGGGGCCAGCGCGCGCAGCAGCCGCCTGGCAACCGGCGGCGGCGGGCCGCCGTCGGCGTCCGGCATGGTGCGCAGCAGGTGGGCCAGGCGCAGCCGGTCGGTTTCGGCGTCGACCAGGCAGGCCAGCAGCCGCGCCAGGGCCGTTTCCAGCGCCGGGTCGTCCGCCGCCGCCCGTACCCAGTCCGCTAGCCGGGCCTGTGCCGTCTGTGTGGTGTCCCGGTTGCCGAGGACACGCCGCCACAGGGCGCTGGCGTGCTCGCGCGTACCGGGTCCGGCCGCGTCCCAGTGGCGCAGCAGCAGCGGCCATCCGCCGGGCCGGCCCTCCCGTTCCTCCTCCCAGCGGGACGCGGCGGCGGCGAGCGCTCCGGCGGCGAGATCGCGCAGCACGGGCGGCCCGTCGCCGACCCACTCGGCCAGGCGGCCGAGCACCTGCGGGATGTGGGCTTCGAGCAGCAGCAGTTCCACCGCCTCGGTCAGCTCGGGGTCATCCGCGCCGCCGGCCTCCGCGTCGTCGCGTGCCAGCCCGGCAAGGGTGTCCAGTGCCTCGGCGGGGAAGACCGGACCGGCCAGCGCCCAGGCGCGCACCGCCGTCCAGCGCCGTCGCGGGTGCCCGTCCCGGCTCCACTCCTCCAGCACCCGCACGGCGCCGGGCACGCCCAGAACGGCGGCGGTCGTCAGTGCGTTGGCCGCCTGGAGACACAGCCGGTAGTCCTTGCTGGACGCCCAGGCACGCAGCAGGTCGTGCATCACGGACGACAGATCCACCTCGGCCAGGCGCGCCACGGTGTAGGCGGCCCGCACCCGGACGAACGGGTTGCCGTGGCGGGCCAGGTCGGTGAGCCAGGCGTGCATGGGGGCGCGCACGGCGGGATGCCCCGTCCACGCCTCGCGGAGCAGCAGCCTGGCGGTGCGGTCGTCTTCGAACCGGACCATCCGCTGCCGCACCGGCCCCCACGGCGTCTGCTCCGTCTCGGAGTAGTCCACGGCCTGGGCGCGCGCCAGCCGTTCCCCGATGGAGTCGCCGAAGACCGGCAGGCCGGGATCCTGCTCCGGCGACTCCACGCGCCGCAGCCGCCGGTAAAGAGCATCGCCCAGCTCGGCCACCACCGGGTACGGGCCGGCGTCGAAGACGGCGAGCGAGAGCAGGAACGCCTTCTCGCGCAGGCTGGTCTCCCCGGTGGCGCTGAGCCAGTCGCCCACGCGCCGCAGCGCGGCCTCCTCGCCGAACCGCGCCAGCGCCTCGGCGCTCACCTCCCCGCGGTGGCAGCGGGCTGCCATGGCCGCGAACTCGGCGATCTGCCGGACCGGCCGGCTGGTGGCGAGGAAGTCGCGCACGGCATCGAACCGGAGCAGCCGCGCGACCGCCTCCTGGTCGCCGCCGAGCGCGTCCAGGAGGTGCCCGGTCATCACCTCGCTGGGCGCGGGTGGCTCCCAGTCCACGACGGGCACGTCCCCCGTCACCGCCGCCCGGCTCTCCACGGTGATGACCAGGTGCGCGCCGCGGGAGGAGAGCCATTCGCGGCAGCGCAGCAGGTGGTGCTCGGTGAGCGGGCTGCCGCGGGTGGCGCGCAGATCGCAGACGACGTATCCGTCGGCCTTCTCCGGGGGCCGGTGCAGCACGGCGGGCCCGGTGGCCGGGTCGAGGGCCCGCGGCCGGGTGGCGCCCGCGCGCCGCAGCAGCATCCACGCGGCGGCGCGGCGGCCGGTGTCGTGACCGCCCCGCAGGACGACGACGCGGGCATCGGTCAGCGCCCGCAGCGCCTCGCCGAAGCGGGGCGGCTCGCGGAAGACGCGGGCCAGGGCGTCCAGCCGCTCGGCCGGGATCTCGCCGGACCCGCCGCCGGTGTCCCCGGTGCCGCCGCCCATGCCGAAGTTGAAGGTGACGCCACCGTGCACGGTGCCGCCGGCGACGCCGTACTGGCTGCCCGCGACGTAGCCGCCGCCGAAGGCCGGCCCGTCGTCGGGCGCGTAGTCGCGCAGTTCGCGGGCGGCTGACCAGGCGTCCTGGGGCCGCTGTCCCTCGTCCTGCTCGTCCTGCTCACCCTGCTCGACCCGTTCATCCCGCTCGTTCCGCTCGGCGGGGGCCGGTTCGTCCGTCTTCCGCCGTTCCTCGTGGGCGTCCGGGGCCGGGCCGCGGGTCTCCTTCTCTGGCGTCACGGCCGCGCCCCCCGTCGCCTCCCGTCACCGAGGACTTCTCCGAAGACGACGTCACCGTTGACGGTGCCGCCGGCGACGCCGTACTGGTCACCGGCGACGTACGCGCCGCCGTGCGCGGGCCGCGGGCCCGGGTTGCCGCCGCTCGGGTGCGCCGGCCGCGGGGCACGCCGCTCCGGCTCCGCGCCGGCTTCGGTGTTGCCGCCGGACACGTCCTGCCCGGCACGTCCCGGCTCGTACAGCCAGCCCCGCAGCTGGCCTTCCTTGCCCTCGGCGGTGAACGGGCGGAAGGCGTCGCGTCTGATGCCGTGATGCTCGTGACGCACCACCCCCTGGTACACCGCGTCGGACACGCACAGTGCGACGTCCTCCCCCTCCTCACGCTGGGCGAGTGCCCGGCGCAGCGGGTCGCAGTCCAGCAGCCGGTACGCCTGGTTGAGATCCCAGCCGACCGCGCCCTCCACTCCGCCCGGCACCGTGTGCAGCGTGACCTCGCCCGCCGCCAGCACCATCCGCAGCCGCACCCGCGCGCTGTGGGCGGCGAGACGGTTGTAGTCGTACAGCCGCGGCGGCAGCTGCGTGAGGAGCGCGCGCAGCAGCGCGGTCTTGGGCACGTGCGGCTGGATGAGCGCCATCACGCCGTCGCCCCGGTCCTCCAGCCTCGTGTCGGCCGGGCGGACCCCAGCGGCTTCCAGCGCCGACTGCACCGTCTCGTACATCTGGTCGCGCCGCACCTGCTGCACGACGTCGTCGCCCTGCCCGGACTTCTCGATGTCGGCGAGCAGGATGGTGCGGTGGACAGGCTCTGACATGGCGGCCCCTTGCGGTGAAGAACCGTTGCTTGGTCCGGGAGAAGAGCCTGGCCAACCCCGCGGTTTCCGCCTAGGACCGATGACGCAGTGCCAATGTGACCGATGACTCGTAACTACGTTCGAGGCGGGGGTGGTTCGGCCGGCAGGCCGCCCGCCGCGATGCGCCGCAGCAGGTCGGGCCGGACCACGGTCACTGACCGGCGCGCGGTCCGCACGATGCCCTTACGCCGCATCTCGCCGAGCAGCCGCGTGACGGCTTCCCGGGAGGCGCCCACGGAGCCCGCCAGTTCCTGCTTGCTCAGCGCGACGGTCAGTTCCATGCCCTGCGGCGTGCGGCGGCTGTGCGACCGCAGCAGGTCGAGCAGGAGCACCGCCAGCCGCTCCCGCACCGTGAGCGAGGCGAGCTCCAGGGTCTTCCGGTCTCCTGCCCGCAGCCGGTCTACGAGCAGGCTGCTGAGCTTGGCGTGCGCCGAGGGGTACTCCTGGAGGTAGGCGAGGAAGCCGTCACGGTCGAGGGCCGAGCAGACGCAGGCCTCCAGCGCGGTCACCGTCGCCGAGCGCGGCAGGCCGGACAGAGCCGACGATTCTCCGACGATGTCGCCGGGGCGGCGCAGCGCCAGCAGCGCCACGTAGCCGTTGGCCGACACCGCCGTGACCTTGACCCTGCCGCGCTGGATCAGCAGCACATGGGAGGACGGGTCGCTCTGCCGGATCACCACGGTGCCGGCCGGATACCTGACCACGCGGCCCCGCGCCAGCAGCGCCTGCCGCTCCTCGTCCTCGAGACGGGCGAGATAGGGGACGCGGTCGTCGAAGGAAGGAAAATCAGGAACGCCGCCAGGGCCCTTCCGCCCCGGGCCCTGGCCGTCCGCTAAGCCGGTTGTGCTCATGTCTGCCCCCGAGTGTCGTTACCAGGGAGCACACCGTAGCCGGGCACGCACGCGGCGGCCACAGGCCGGGCGTACCCGGGACCGGGCGCATATCAGCGCGGGGCGGCTGCGTGCTCCCGCGGAGGCGCGGGGGCGGACTCGGTCAGGTCGACCCGCGGCAGGGCCCGGTCCAGCCAGCCCGGCAGCCACCAGTTGGCGCGCCCGGCCAGCCGCATGAAAGCGGGCACGAGCATCACGCGGATGACGGTCGCGTCCACCAGCACCGCCACCGCGAACGCGAAGCCGATCTGCTTGATCTCCAGCACCCGCGTGATCATGAAGGCGGCGAACACCACGACCATGATGGCCGCCGCCGCCGTGATGACCTTCGCGCTGTGCACGAGCCCGCTGGTCACCGCCGACGCGTTGTCCCGGGAGCGCCCCCACTCCTCCTTCATGCGCGACAGCAGGAACACCTCGTAGTCCATGGACAGCCCGAACAGCGCCACGAACGCCAGCAGCGGCAGGTACGCCTGGATGAAGCCCGCGCTGGTGAAGTCCAGCGCGCCCTCGCCCGCGCCGTCCTGGAACACCCACGTCAGCAGGCCGAACGCGGCGCCCACCGCGATCAGGTTCATCGTGATCGCCTTCAGCGGCAGCAGCAGGCTGCGGAACGCCAGCAGCAGGAGCACGAACGACAGCCCCAGCACCGCCGCCAGCACCACCGGCGTAGCGCGCGACACCTCGGCGGACAGGTCCGCCGTGGCCGCGGTCAGGCCGCCCACCGCCACCGACAGGTCACCGGCTCCCGCCTCCGTCACCGCCTCGGGCACGGCGGTGCCGCGTATCCACTCCACCAGATCGGTCGCCCCGGCCGAGTCGGGCGCCACGCGGGGCACGACGGTGAGGGCCGCCGCGTTCCCCTCCGGGCCGAACAGCCCCGCCACCGCCTCCGCGTCGGCCGCCAGCACGGCGTTCAGCGCGGCCTCGTCCACGCCTCCGGCGTGCTCCCGCAGCACGTCGGTGCCGGAGGTCACCGCGGCGACGCGGTCGTCGGCGGCGAGCCGCTGCGCCAGGGTGTCCAGCGCCCGCAGCGACGCCGTCGACAGCCCGCCGTCCTCCGACGCCACCAGCCGCAGCGGCGTCGCCGTGCCCGGCGCGAACTCCTCGGCCACCAGCGCGTACCCGCGCCCGGCGGGCTCGTCGGCGACCGCCTCCGCCCCCAGGTGGAAGCCGAGCCGCATCTCCGTCGCCGGCAGGGCCGCGGCGGCCAGCGCCACGGCCGCGACGCCGCCGACCACCACCGGGCGGCGCATCACCACCCGCGACCAGCGTCCCCACAGCGAGCGCTCCGGCTCGGGCCGCGCCACCGAGCTTCGCAGCCAGGGCAGCGGCAGCCGGTTCAGGCGGGTCCCGAGCAGCGCCAGCACGGCGGGCAGCAGCGTGACCGCCACGGCCAGCATGACCACCACCGCCGTCATCACGCCCAGCGCGATGTTCCGGAATACCGGCGCCCGCACCAGCAGCAGGCCGGCTATGGAGATCGCCACCGTGCCGCCCGAGAACAGCACGGCCTTGCCGGCCGTCGCCATCGTGGCGCCGACGGTCTCCGCAATCGGCCGGTCCGGGTGGGCGGCCAGCTCCTCGCGCTGCCGCGTGACGACGAACAGGCTGTAGTCGATGCCCAGCGCCAGCCCGATCATCGCGACCACGGCCTGGGTGAACACGTCGAAGCTGGCCAGCCCGCTGACCGCGCCCAGCGCGCCGAAGGACGTCAGGACCGTCACCATGCCCAGCAGCAGCGGCAGCCCCGCCGCGACCAGCGTGCCGAACGCCAGCGCCAGCACGACCAGGGCGACCGGCAGCGCGATCGCCTCGGCGCGTGCCAGGTCCGCGTCCTGCTGTGCCACGACCGCCGCGCCCAGCGGGCTGGAGCCCGTGAGCAGCGCCTCCACGTCCCCGGTGGCGGCCGTATCGAGCGCCTCCTGGAGCCGGGGCGCCGCCTCCTGGCGGCTCGCCGCGTCCCCGGTCAGCCCGGCGACGAGGAGCGCGGTGTGGCCGTCTTCGGCGATCTGGCCGGGCGTGGCGTACGGGTCGCGCACGTGCGCCACCTCCGGCTCGTCCGCCAGGGCGGCGGCGCCGCGTGCGACGGCCTGGCGGAAGGGTTCGTCCGCCGCCGTGAGCGTCTCGGAGTGGAAGACGGCGACGACGTCCTCGGTGACGGACGTGCCGAACTCCGAGGCGAGCAGCCGCTCGGCGCGCTCGGACTCGGAGCCGTTGACGGTCAGCGAGGCGCCGGTGAGGCCGTCGGAGAACCGGGGGAACAGCACGGCCGCGGCGGCCAGCACCACCAGCCAGGCGGCCACCACCCGCCAGGCATGGCGGGCGCACCAGGCGCCCAGGCGGCCGGCCAGCGGCGGCCTGCGGCCGGCGTCGGCCGCGGCGCCCGTGGCGTCCGTGGCGTCCGTGGCAGCGTCGGCGGGGGCGGGCGGGACGGTGCGGGGCGTCATCTCGCGGACCTCGGTGGCACGTGGTGGCTGGCGTTCGTCGGGCGTCACCGTAACTCTAGACTGACTAGTCAGTCTAGATTGCGGGCGCGGTCGTTTCCCCTGCCCCGGCGGGAGAACGTGGTAGAGCAGTGGCATGCCACAGGACGCCCCCAGGAGCGGCAGAGGCCGCGCCAGCGGCGAGGACCGCCGCGCCCAGATCCTCCGCGCCGCCGCCACCGTCTTCGCCCGGCGCGGCTACCACCGGGCGCGCATGGACGACATCGTCGCCGAGTCGGGGCTGAGCAAGGGCTCCCTGTACTGGTACTTCACGAGCAAGGAAGAGCTGGCCACCGCCCTGGTCCGGCAGACGCTGGCCGTGCACGAACGCGGCCTGGCCGAGTCGGTCGCCGAGACCGGACTGCCGCCGATGGCCCGGGCGGAGCGCGTCACCCGCCGCTTCGCCCGCGCCGTCGCCGAGCCGCGCGAACACGCGCCGCTCTCCCTCGAACTCCTGGCGCTCGCGCAGCACGTGCCCGACATCAAGCGCCACTACAGCGAGTACCACGCCCGCTATCTCGACCAGATCGCCATCCTGCTGCGGGAGGCCCGCCCCGAGAACCCCGCGCCGGAGGAGCAGGTCGCGCACACCGCCCTGGCGATCGCCTGCATCGTCGACGGCATGCTGCTGCGGTGGGTGCTGGCGCCGGAGCCGTTCGTGCTGGAGGACGAGCTGTGGGCCGCCGTCGCTACCGTCGTCCGCGGCTACCTGGCCCCGCAGGTCCCGCCGTCCCCGCCGTCCTGACCCGCCCCGCACGGCGGCCGGGGCCGCCGGGGGACAATGGGCGTCATGAGCCTGTTCCGCGACGACGGCATCGTGCTGCGCACCCAGAAGCTGGGTGAGGCGGACCGGATCATCACGCTGCTCACGCGCGGACACGGGCGGGTGCGCGCGGTCGCGCGGGGAGTGCGGCGCACCAAGTCGAAGTTCGGGGCCCGGCTGGAGCCGTTCTCCCACGTGGACGTGCAGTTCTTCGCGCGCGGCGGACAGCTCGTCGGCCGCTCGCTGCCGCTGTGCACCCAGACCGAGACGATCGCCCCGTACGGGCGCGACATCGTCGGCGACTACGCCCGCTACACCGTGGGCACGGCGATGCTGGAGACCGCGGAGCGCTTCACCGACCAGGAGGGCGAGCCCAACGTGCAGCAGTACCTGCTGCTGATCGGCGGCCTGCGCACGCTGGCCGCCGGGGCGCACGCGCCAGGGCTCGTGCTGGACGCCTTCCTGCTCCGCTCGCTCGCCGTCGGCGGCTACGCCCCCAGCTTCGACGACTGCGCCCGCTGCGGTCTCCCGGGCCCCAACCGCTTCTTCTCCGCAGCCGCGGGCGGCGTGACCTGCGGCGACTGCCGCCAGCCGGGCAGCGTGGTGCCGTCACCCGAGACGCTGCGGCTGCTCGGCGCGCTGCTGGCCGGCGACTGGGAGACGGCCGACCGCGCCGAGGCCCGGCACGTCCGGGAGGGCAGCGGCCTGGTCGCGGCCTACCTGCACTGGCACCTGGAACGAGGGCTGCGCTCGCTGCGGTTCGTCGACAAGTCCTGAAGCGATACGCTCGGCGCAGAACCCGTACGACCCGTGGAGTTGTCTCATGACCCGCCGCGGCACGTTCTCCCGCAAGCGCCGGGAGTACCGCGCACCCACCCCGCACCCCTCGGGGGCCCGCCCGCCCAAGCTGCCGGGCGAGCTGATCCCCGGGCACGTGGCCATCGTCATGGACGGCAACGGCCGGTGGGCCAAGCAGCGCGGCCTGCCCCGCACCGAGGGGCACAAGCGCGGCGAGGAGGTCGTCCTCGAGGTCGTCCAGGGCTGCATCGAGCTGGGCGTGAGGCACCTGTCGCTCTACGCCTTCTCGACGGAGAACTGGAGGCGCTCGCCCGACGAGGTGCGCTTCCTGATGAACTTCAACCGCGACGTCATCGCCCGCCGCACCGACCAGCTCAACGAGCTCGGCGTCCGCATCCGCTGGGCGGGCCGCCGGCCGAGGCTGTGGCGCTCGGTGATCCGGCAGCTCGAGCACGCCCAGGAACTCACCCGCGACAACGACGTCATGACGCTGTACATGTGCGTCAACTACGGGGGGCGCGCCGAGCTGGCCGACGCCGCCGCCCGCCTCGCCGCGGACGTCAAGGCCGGGACCGTGGACCCCAGCAGCGTCAGCGAGCGGCTGCTGGCGCGCTACCTCTACTACCCGGACATGCCGGACGTCGACCTCTTCCTCCGCCCCTCGGGCGAGCAGCGCATCTCCAACTACCTGCTCTGGCAGAGCGCCTATGCGGAGATGGTCTACCAGGACGTGCTGTGGCCGGACTTCGACCGCCGCAACCTGTGGGACGCCTGCGTGGAGTACGCCTCCCGCGACCGCCGCTTCGGCGGCGCCATCCCCAACGAGGTCCCGCCCCAGCAGCCCCACCAGTCCTGACGTGAGCGCCGGCCACCGCCGCTCACGCGGCGGGGCCCGGCGGTTGTCTGGTTACGCCGAGGCGGGCGGACGCGTCCGGGCGAGCGCTCCCCGCCGCTGTGGCGGGAGTCCGCCCGGCGGTGCTCACGGAGGCGTTCACCTGGCACGGCTCCGCCAGCGCGGCCGGGCTCGTCCGGCTCGTGCTCTCCGCGCGGCTCAGCCGTCGTCACGGGCGGCTACGCAGTCCGCGCAGGTGCCGAAGATCTCCACGGTGTGACCGATGTCCACGAAGCCGTGCTCCTTGGCGATGGCCTCGGCCCACTTCTCGACGGCCGGGCCCTCGACTTCGACGGCCTTGCCGCAGGAGCGGCAGACCAGGTGGTGATGGTGGTCATCGGTGCTGCACCGGCGGTAGACGGCCTCGCCCTCGCTGGTGCGCAGCACGTCGACTTCCCCGGCGTCCGCCAGCGACTGGAGGGTGCGGTAGACCGTCGTCAGACCCACCGAGTCACCGCGGTGCTTGAGCATGTCGTGGAGTTCCTGTGCGCTGCGGAACTCGTCCGCCTCCGCGAGCGCCGCCGCGACCGCTGCCCGCTGGCGCGTCGAACGGCCGCGCACCGGTGGTCCTGCCGTGCCCACGTCTGCTCGCCTCCCTGCGTCGCCCGTGCTGGTCGGGGCTGAGGTCCCCGCGTCGCCAGGGTAACGGCTAAGCGCTCTCACGCGAGGGGGCCGCTCGCTCCGCGGGAACCCGCGCGGGCCCGGCGGACTCCGCGGCGGGCCCGGCGCCGCTCCGCGCGGCGCGGAGCCGGGCCAGCGGGACCGACACCACGGTGAGCAGCAGGAACAGGCCAAGGGCGGTCAGCACGATCGTGGCGCCCGGCGGCACGTCCTGGTAGAAGGACGTGACCGTCCCGGACACCGAGACGGCGACGCCGAAGACGGCCGACAGGGCCAGCGTCGCCGCGAAGCCGCGGGCGGCCTGCTGCGCGGCGACCACCGGTATCACCATCAGCGCGCTGACCAGCAGCAGCCCCACGACGCGCATCGCCACGGTCACGGTCGCCGCGGCCGTGACCGCCAGCAGCAGGTTCAGCGTCCGGACGGGCAGGCCGGTGACGCGCGCGAACTCCTCGTCCTGGCACACCGCGAACAGCTGCCGCCGCAGCCCCAGGCACACCGCCAGCACGAACGCCGACAGGATCCAGATCGCCGTGAGGTCCTCCGGGGAGACGGTCGTGACCGACCCCCACAGGTACGTCGTGAGGTTGGCGGTCGAGCCACCGGGAGCGAGGTTGATGATCATGACGCCGCCGGCCATGCCGCCGTAGAAGAGCATGGCAAGCGCGACGTCGCCCCGGGCGTGGCCAGAGGACCGCAGCAGCTCCATCGCCACGGCACCCACGGCCGAAACCGTCACCGCCATCCACACCGGGTTGGCGCTGAGCAGGAAGCCGAGCGCCACGCCCGTCAGCGCCACGTGGCCGATGCCGTCGCCCATGAGCGCCTGCCGCCGCTGCACCAGGTAGATGCCGACAGCGGGGGCGGTGACGCCGATGAGCAGCGCGGCCAGCAGGGCGCGCTGCATGAAGGGGTAGTCGAGGAGTTCCAGCATCAGAGCTCACATGATCCCGGTCTGGAGGGCCGGCCGGGCGGAGGGCTCCAGCGCGTCGTCCGGGTGGCAGGGGTGGGCGTCGGGCAGCGTGTCGCTGGCCTCGACGGTGCGCTCCACGCGGCCGTGGGAGAGGATCACCGCCCGGTCGATCAGCGGGCGCAGCGGCCCCAGCTCGTGGAGGACGAGGAGCACCGAGGCGCTCTCGTCGAGCTTGACGCGCAGCGTGTCGGCCAGGACACGCTGGCTGGCCAGGTCCACGCCCGCCAGCGGCTCGTCCATGATCAGCAGTTCGGGGCCGCCCGCCAGCGCGCGGGCGATCAGGACCCGCTGGTGCTGGCCGCCGGAAAGGGCGGCCACGGGGTCGCTGGCCCGGTCGGCGAGGCCGACCAGCGCGAGCGCCTCGTCCACGGCGGCGCGGTCGGCCCGCCCCAGGGGGCGCAGCCCGCGGCGGGCCAGGCGGCCGGAGGAGACGACCTCCCGCACGGTGGCGGGGACGCCGCCCGCGGCTGTGGAGCGCTGCGGCACGTAGCCGACGCGGTGCCAGTCGCGGAAGCGGCGCACCGGGGTGCCGAAGAGACGCACCTCGCCCGCGGTGAGCGGCACCTGGCGGACGGTGGTGCGGACCGCCGTGGACTTGCCGGAGCCGTTCGGGCCGAGCAGGGCGACGACCTCGCCGCGGCGCACGGTCAGGTCCAGGCCGCGCAGGACCGTGCGCCCGCCGAGTTCGGCGGATGCCTGCGCGATGTCTATGACGGGGTCCGTGGTGCCGTTCATGTCACTGCCCTCCTGCCGGGTCAGCCGGGTCAGCCGAGGGCTTCCCGCAGCGCTTGCAGGTTCGCGCGCATCACCGCGAAGTAGTCATCGCCGGGGGACTCCCCGGAAATTCCCTCCACGGGGTCGAGGACGCCGGTGCGCAGGCCCAGGTCGTCCGCGAGCGTGCGGGCGGTCTCGTCGCTTGCCAGGGTCTCGAAGAACACGGTAGTGACGCCGTCCTCCTCGGCGATGCGGTGCAGCTCGCGCATGCGGGCGCCCGAGGGCTCGGACTCCGGGTCGAGACCGGCGATCGCCTCCTCGTGGAGGCCGTAGCGCTCGGCGAGGTAGCCGAACGCGGCGTGCGTGGTGATGAAGGTGTCCGTGGCGGTGTCGGCCAGGCCCTCGGCGAACT
The DNA here is from genome assembly GCF_016741785.1 of Streptomyces sp. 7-21. GTDB lineage: Bacteria > Actinomycetota > Actinomycetes > Streptomycetales > Streptomycetaceae > Streptomyces. The sequence continues at coordinate 142,935 of NZ_JAERRL010000009.1, read as the reverse complement.
CCTCGTCCAGGGCGTGCAGCTCCTCGACCAGGCGCTCGGTGTTCCGTTCGTAGGCGGCGGCGTGGCCGGGGTCGGCCTCGGCGAGGGCGTCGCCGACGCCCTGGGCGATCTCGGCGTACTTCACCGGGTCGAGCCAGACGTGCGGGTCGAGGCCGCCGTGGTCGTGCCCGTGATCATGACCTTCGTGGCCGTCGGCGTCTTCGTGGTCTTCGTGGTCTTCGTGGTCTTCGTGGTCTTCGTGGTCCCCGTGCTCGACGAGCTCGGTGAACGAGGAGACCTCCACCACGTGCGCCGCGCCTGACTGCTCGATGGCGTCGTCCACGGCGGGCTGGAAGCCCGCCAGGTAGACGACCAGGTCGGCGTCGGTCAGCTCCGCGGTCTGCCGCGGGCTGAGCTCCAGGTCGTGCGGCTCCACGCCGGGGGCGGTCAGACCCGTGACGTCCACGTGCTCCCCGCCGATGCGCTCGGCCAGGAACTCCATGGGGTAGAAGGAGGCCACCACGCGCAGCCCGTCACCGTCCGGGGCTCCGCTGTCGCTGGTGCTGCACGCGGTCAGGGCCAGCGTGCTCAGGGCGGCGGCACCGGCGAGAGCGGTGCCGGCTATTCGGGGGCGTCGGCGAGCTGTCATGGAACCCATTTTCAAGTGACATGGAAACCATTGTCAACTGGCGGGCGTGTGCGCCTTCGCACGCCCGCCGCCGCGGGCGGATTTGCTGCCGCCCCCTTGTACGCCGGTAACCTGAGGCAATTCCATCTGGTCCCTCGTCCCGAAGAGAGCACCGTGGCCGCCGACAAGATCGATACCATCGTCAGCCTGAGTAAGCGCCGTGGCTTCGTCTACCCCAGCAGCGAGATCTACGGCGGGCAGCGCGCCGCCTGGGACTACGGACCGCTGGGTGTGGAGCTGAAGGAGAACATCAAGCGCCAGTGGTGGCGGGCCATGGTCACCTCCCGCGACGACGTCGTGGGCATCGATTCCTCGGTGATCCTCGCGACGGAGGTGTGGCAGGCGTCCGGGCACGTCGAGACGTTCACTGACCCGCTCACCGAGTGCACCTCGTGCCACAAGCGCTTCCGCGCCGACCACCTGGAGGAGGCGTACGAGGAGAAGCACGGGCACGCCCCGGCCGGCGGACTGGCGGACGTCAACTGCCCCCACTGCGGCAACAAGGGCGGGTTCACCGAGCCGAAGCAGTTCTCCGGCCTGCTCGCCACGCACCTCGGTCCGACGCAGGACTCCGGTTCCCTCGCCTACCTGCGGCCGGAGACCGCCCAGGGCATCTTCACGAACTTCGCAGCCGTGCAGCAGACCTCCCGCCGCAAGCCGCCGTTCGGCATCGCCCAGATGGGCAAGTCCTTCCGCAACGAGATCACGCCGGGCAACTTCATCTTCCGGACCCGTGAGTTCGAGCAGATGGAGATGGAGTTCTTCGTCAAGCCGGGCGAAGACGAGACCTGGCACGGCTACTGGATGGAGCAGCGCTGGAACTGGTACCGCGACCTCGGCCTGTCCGAGGAGAACATGCGCTGGTACGAGCACCCCAAGGAGAAGCTGTCGCACTACTCCAAGCGCACGGTCGACATCGAGTACCGGTTCAACTTCGCCGGCTCGGAGTTCGGTGAGCTGGAAGGCATCGCCAACCGCACCGACTACGACCTCACCGCGCACTCCCGGGCCTCGGGCCAGGACCTGAGCTACTTCGACCAGGAGGCCGGGGAGCGCTGGACGCCGTACGTCATCGAGCCGGCAGCGGGCGTGGGCCGCACCATGCTGGCGTTCATGCTCGACGCCTACACCGAGGACGAGGCGCCCAACGCCAAGGGCAAGATGGAGAAGCGCATCGTCATGCGCCTCGACCCGCGACTGGCCCCGGTGAAGGTGGCGGTGCTGCCGCTGTCCCGCAACCCGCAGCTGTCCCCGAAGGCGCGTGAGCTGGCCGCGGCGCTGCGCCGGAACTGGAACATCGAGTTCGACGACGCCGGCGCGATCGGCCGCCGCTACCGCCGCCAGGACGAGATCGGCACGCCGTTCTGCGTGACCGTCGACTTCGACACCCTCGAGGACAACGCGGTGACGGTGCGCGAGCGCGACTCCATGAAGCAGGACCGGGTCTCCCTCGACCAGGTCGAGTCCTACCTGGCGGCCCGCCTCGTCGGCTGCTGACCTGGCACCACCACGCCACGCCGTGACGCCGCTGGCGGCCCGCCGGCCGCAACGGGCCCTCGTGCCTGAGGGGCGGGCCGCGAACGCGGACGGCGCCCGCGGCCGCTGCCAGGCCGCGTCCTGTGCTCCCGTGCCCGGGGCGGTAAACCCGCCCCGGGCACGGCCGTCCTCGGTGGCCCGCGTCAGCTGCCGCCCCGGGCCGCCGAGGCGCGGCGTGGCAGGCCCGTCCGCCGCCTTCGCTGACGCGCAGGGCTTGCGAGAGCCTGGTGAGGTGCTTGCACATGTTCGGTGAGGCGGCCAGCGCGACCAGCCGCGGTGCGCCGGGGGCGGTCTTCGGCCGTGATCGAGCGGGCATGAGGGTGGCGTACACTCCGAGCGCGAGCGCCTGGTGCGGCGCCACACCTTTATCCGCCCACGTCACGGCAGCGAACTGGCGCGGGCGCGGGACCGCGTGGGGGCCGCGCGCGGCCCGTCCCCCGGGCGAGCCGCGGCGCGGCAGTGCCCATCCTCCTGCCCGCACACGACGTCCGCATGACCTCCGGCTGACGCCGAGCGAGATTGCTACGGTAAATCCGGAAACGCACCCGCGCAGGTGACGCGTGGTGCGAGCGGCGTTACAGGTGAACACGAGAGGAGGGCCGTGCCCGAGCTGGAGTTCCGCATGCTCGGCCCCCTGGAGGTGGTCAGGGACGGCGTCCCGGTGGAGCTGCGGGCCGCCAAGCAGCGCGCGCTCCTCGCCGTCCTGCTCTGGCGCCGGGGCCAGGTGGTCTCCCTCGACGAACTCGCCGGTCATCTGTGGGGCGAGAACCCGCCGGGCGACGCCCGGGGCACGCTGCGCGCGTACGTGATGCGCCTGCGCAACGCCCTCGGCGCCGCGGGCCCCCGCGTCATCCTCACCCGCCCCGACGGCTACCTGCTCGACACCGCCCCCGGCTCCGTGGACCTGTGGGCCTTCGACGCGCTGCTCGCCCGCGCCGACGAGGCCGCCCGCCGCGAGGACCTCACGGCCGAGCGCGCCCTGCTCCACGAGGCGCTGGCGCTGTGGCGCGGCCCGGCCCTGTCCAACGTGCCCTCGGACTCGCTCCACCGCGAGCTGGTCCCCGCGCTGGCCGAGCGCCGCCTCACCGCCCTGGAGCGCCGCATCGACCTCGACCTGCGCGCCGGCGCGGGCCACGCGTGCGTCGTCTCCGAGCTGCGCCACCTCACCGCGGAACACCCGCTGCGCGAACGCTTCTGGGCCCAGCTGATGCTCGCCCTCGCCTGGGGCGGGCGCCAGGCCGAGGCCCTGGGCACCTACGCCCGCGTCCGCGCCGTGCTCCGCGACGAACTCGGCGCCGACCCCGGACCGGAGCTGCGCGAGCTCCACACCGCCCTCCTGCGCGGCGAGCCGCCCGCCCCGCCGCCCGTCCCCGAACCGGCGGCCGAACCCGCTGCCGGGCCCGCCGCGGCCGACGCCGCCGGGGCACGCCCGGAACCTCCCCGGCGTCCACTGGAACTGCCGCCCGACCTGCCCGACTTCGTCGGCCGCGAGGTCGAACTGGCCGACATCACCAAGGGCCTGACCGAGGGCGAGGGCCCGCGCATCCTCGTCGTCACCGGCTCACCCGGCGTCGGCAAGACCGCGCTCGCCGTCCGCGCCGCCCACGAAAGCAGCGGTCACTTCCCCGACGGGCAGCTCCACGCCGACCTGCGCGGCTACGCCGCCGGCGGCCGCCTCGCGCCCACCCGCGTCCTCGCCCGCTTCCTGCGCGCCCTGGGCACCCCGCGCGAGCAGATACCCGTCGAGGAGGACGAGCAGCTGGCCCTCTACCGCACCCTGCTGGCCGGCCGCCGCATGCTCGTGGTGCTGGACAACGCCGCCGACGCCGAGCAGATCCGCCCGCTGCTGCCCGGCGGCCGGTCCTGCGCCGTCCTGATCACCAGCCGCAACGCCCTGCGCGGCCTGGCGCTCCACGGCGCCCGCACCGTCGCGCTCGATCCCCTCGGCCCCGCCGACTCCGTGCGCCTCCTGGCGAGCCTGCTCGGCGAGGACCGGGTGCACCGCGAACCGGAGGCCGCCGCCGAACTGGCGCGGCTGTGCTCCCACATCCCGCTGGCCCTGCGCATCGCCGCCGCCAACCTCGTCGCCCGGCACCAGGACATCGCCGGCTACGCCGAGGAGCTCCGCCACGGCGACCGCCTCGCCGAACTCGGCGTCGACGACGACCCGCAGGCGGCCGTGCGGGGCGCGTTCGACCTGTCCTACGCGGCGCTCGGCGGCACCGAGCGCGCCGTCTTCCGGCTGCTCGGGCTCGTGCCGGGGCGGGACGTGACGCCCGACGCGGCCGCGGCGCTGACGCGGCTGCCCGTCGCCACGGCCCGCCGCGCCCTCGAACGCCTCGCCACCGCCAGCCTCGTGCAGTCCCGCAGCCCCGGCCGCTACGGCTTCCACGACCTGATGCGGGACTACGCCTGTGAGCGCGCCGCCGCCGAGTGCGCCCCGGCGGAGCGCGAGGCGGCCCTGGAACGGCTGCTCTCCCACTACCTCGGCGGCGCCGACCGGGCCGCCGCCCTCATCGAGCCCCTCTTCCGCCGCATGCCGCGCCCGCCCGCCGAGGCCGGGCCGCGCTTCGCCGACGCCGAGCGGGCCGCGGCGTGGCTGTCCGCCGAGCGCGCCAACCTCTTCGCCGCCATCCACTGGGCCGCCGGGCGCGGCTCCCGCGGCGACGCCCTGGGCCGCTACTCGTGGTTCCTGGTCGACGCGCTGCGCGGCTTCCTGGCCCGGCGCTCGCTGACCACGGACTGGCTGCGGGCCGCCGAGGCCGCTCTGGGCGCGGCGCGTGCCGCGGGCGACCGCACCGCGGAGGCGGAGATGCTGCACAGCACCGGCCAGGCGTGGTGGCGCGCCGGGGCCGTCGACCGCGCCGTCGCCTACCTGGAGCGCTCCGTCGAGGCGTTCGCCGCCGCCGACTGGCCCGAGGGCCAGATCGCCGTCCTCAACAACCTGGCCGGCAGCTCCTACTGGCAGGGCCGGGTCGAACGGGCTGTCGAGCTGTTCACCAAGGGTCTGCGGCTGGCCGAGCGCCACGGCCTGACCGCCGTCACCGCCACGATGCACGGCAACCTCGGCGCCGCCTACGAGGGCCTGGACCTGCGCCAGGCGGAGCGGCACCTGGAGGCGTCCTGCCGCCTGATCGCCCAGCAGGAACCCACCCGCCAGGCCGCCGTCGTCTTCGGCAACCTCGCCAGCGTCCGCCGCAACACCGGCGACTACGACAGCGCGCTGCGCGAGGCCGAGAAGGCCATCGCCGGCCTGTCCGACGGCGACGAGGACCCCGAGCGCTGGCCCGTGCTCAACGACATCGCCCGCATCCACCACGCCCGCGGCGACCTGTCCCGGGCCCGTGCCACCGCCGCCGGCGTGCTGGAGCGGAGCCAGTGGGCGGGCGACGTCCGGGTCGAGGCCGACGCCCGCGTCATCCTCGCCGGCACGCTGCTGGCCGAGGACCCCGCCCGCGCCAGGGAACACCTGGACCGGGCCCTCGCCTCCGCGCGGGACGCCGGGTACCGCAACGGCACGGCCGAGGCGCTGATCGGGCTGTCGGCACACGCCCTGTCCCGGGGCGATCCCGGCGAGGCGCGGCGCCACGCCTCCGAGGCGCTCGACGTCATCGGCGACGCGCACCGGGTGCTGCGGGCCCAGGCGCTGACCGCGCTGGCGGAGGCGGAACGGGCCGACGGCGACCTGGAAGCCGCCGCCGGCCACGCCCAGCAGGCGGTCGACCTGCACCACGCCACCGGCGCCCGCCCCGGCGAGGCACGGGCCGCCCGCGTGCTGGGCGGGATCGCCCGGGACCGCGGCGCCCCCGTCGCCGCCGAGGCCCAGCTGCGGCGGGCGTACGAGCTGTATACCGCCATGTCCCTGCCCGAGGCGGCGGAGGTGGCGCAGACGCTCGCCACGGACGTCACCCCGGACTGACGCCCCGGACCGACTACACCCCCCGGCGGTGCGGTCCGCACGGTCCGCGGGACACGCCACGGCTGCCCGCCTCCGCCCCGGGCCGGTCTGGTGTGCGCCCCGGAGTGGGCTGGCCAGTTGACTTCACGGGCTTTCCGGGGCGCCGCAACCACTCTCCGCGCCGGCCCTGACGCGGGGATGACGGCGGCGTGACGCGTTCCGCACCGGGCCGGACCGGGACGGCGCCAGGAGCACCGCGGCGATCAGGGACAATGGGGGCGTGACCCAGCCGCTGCACATCGGACCGCTGACCGTAGACCCGCCCGTGGTCCTGGCGCCCATGGCTGGGATCACGAACGCGCCCTTCCGCACGCTCTGCCGCGAGTTCGCCGGCGGCCGCGGCCTGTTCGTCAGCGAGATGATCACCACCAGGGCGCTGGTGGAGCGCAACGAGAAGACCATGCGTCTCATCCGCTTCGGCGCCGCCGAGAAGCCGCGCTCCATCCAGCTGTACGGCGTGGACCCCGAGACCGTCGGCCGCGCCGCCCGGATGATCGCCGACGAGGACCTTGCGGACCACATCGACCTCAACTTCGGCTGCCCCGTCCCGAAGGTGACCCGCAAGGGCGGCGGCTCGGCGCTGCCGTACAAGCGCCCGCTGCTGCGCGCCATCCTGCGCGCGGCGGTGCGCGGCGCCGGCGGTCTGCCGGTGACGATGAAGATGCGCAAGGGCATCGACGACGACCACCCCACGTATCTGGACGCCGGGCGCATCGCCGTCGAGGAGGGCATCAGCGCCGTCGCGCTGCACGGCCGCACCGCCGCGCAGCACTACGGCGGGAAGGCCGACTGGTCGGCGATCGCCCGGCTGAAGGAGGCGGTCCCGCAGATCCCGGTGCTGGGCAACGGCGACATCTGGTCGGCCGCCGACGCGGTGCGGATGGTCCGGGAGACCGGCTGCGACGGCGTGGTGGTGGGCCGGGGCTGTCTGGGGCGGCCGTGGCTCTTCGCCGACCTGGTCGCGGCGTTCGGCGATCCCGGCGCCCCCGGCACCCGGCCGTCGCTGCGCGAGGTGGCCGACGTGATGCTGCGGCACGCGCGGCTGCTGGGGGAGTGGCTCGGCGACGAGGCGCGCGGCGTCATCGACTTCCGCAAGCACGTCTCCTGGTACCTCAAGGGCTTCTCCGTCGGCTCGGTGCAGCGCGGGCGGCTGGCGACCGCCGGGTCGCTGGCGGAGCTGCGGGAGCTGCTGGCGGAGCTGGACCTGGACCAGCCGTGGCCGGCCGGCGCGGAGGGCCCCCGGGGCCGGACCTCGGGGAAGAACCGCGTGGCCCTGCCCGACGGCTGGCTCGACGACCCGTGCGCCGTCGACGCCGCGCTGCTGGCCGGCGCCGAGCTGGACACCTCCGGCGGCTGAGCCGGGCGGCCGCCCGTGCCCGTAGCGCGCGGCCGGGCGGTTACGACGGGTCCGCCGCGGCCGGCCCGGCCGCCGCCAGGACCGTCGTCAGCGCGAACGGGGTAGCGGCCGACCACGCCTGCGGGGAGCAGGCGTGCGGGTAGGGCACCGGGTCCGGGTGCTCGTCGCGGCCGTAGCCGCCGATCACCTCCGGCAGCCGGTAGCCGGTGCGCGCCGCCAGGTCCAGCAGCCCCCGCGCCACCGTCGCCGCCTCCTCCCGCAGCCCGTACCGTGCCATGCCGAGCGCCGCGATCGCGCTGTCGTGCGGCCACACGCAGCCGCGGTGGTACGCCAGCGGGTGGTAGGCGCCCTGGCCCGCCGCGACGGTGCGGATGCCCCAGCCGGAGAAGAAGTCCGCCGCCAGCAGCCGCCGCCCGACGGCCTCGCCCCGCTCCTGGTCGAGCAGCCCCGTCCACAGCAGGTGCCCGGCGTCCGAGGCCAGCGCGTCGGCCGCGTTTCCCTCGCCGTCCAGCGCCAGCGCGGGGAAGTTCTCCTCCGGCAGCCAGAAGTCGGCCAGGAACCGCTGGCGCAGCTGTCGCGCGGCGTCCTCCAGGCGTGCGGCGTAGCCCGGGTCGTCCCACACGGCGCGCGCCAGGTGCGCCGCCTGCCGCAGCGCTTCGTAGGCGTAACCCTGCGGCGCGGCGGCCGCGATGACGCCGCGCACGGGCGTGCCGTCGGCGGTGCACACCGCGCCGGGGGAGTCCTTCCAGCTCTGGTTGGCCAGCCCGCCGCGGTCGGCCTGGTACAGCAGGTAGCCCCGGTCGCCGAGCCCGCCGTGGTCGAACATCCACGCCACGGCGGCCCGTGCCTGCCGCTGGAGCCGGAGGGCGAGCTTGTCGTCGCCGGTGGCCCGCGCGTGTGCGCCAAGCAGCGCCACGAACAGCGGCGTGGAGTCGACGGCCCCGAAGTACCGGTCGTAGGGCACCTGACGGAAGTGAGCCAGCTCACCCTGCCGGACCTCGTGCACGATCTTCCCGGGCTGGGCGATGCGTTCGGCGTCCTCGCCGGTCGCCTGCGTCGCGGCCAGCGCCGCGAGGGTCGCCGCGGCCAGGTCGGGCTGCTGCGCCAGGGTGAACCAGGAGGTGATCAGCGCGTGGCGGCCCAGCAGCGTGACGAACCACGGCACCCCCGCCGCCGGGACCCGCAGCGCTTCGCCGTCCGGGCCGGTCGCGGCCACGCGCAGCGCGGCCAGGTCGGCCAGGCCCCGGGCGCGGGCGCGGGCCAGCCCGGGCGGGCCGTCCGCGGCGGCGTTCCCGGTGTTGTCCCCGGTGTTGTCCCCGGTGTCCGGGGCGCCCCCGGTCCCGCCCGCGGCGCGCGGCAGCGGGTCGGGCACGGTCTCCAGCGGGTCCGGCGCGCCGTGCGGCAGTGCCCGCACGGTCAGGCGGATCTCGGCCGTGGCGTGGGCGGCCAGCTCCAGCCGCCACACCAGCCGCCGCGCCCCGCTGCCGGTCTCCTCCACGGCGTCGGGGGCGGGGTCGGCGGTGATGGTGGTCTTCGACTCCCAGTCCTGGCGCCGGTAGCCGAACTCGACGCCGTCGGGCAGCATGGTGCGGGTGCGCACGGCGTACGGCTTGTCGTAGAAGCGGTGATCGGAGCGCAGCTCGAACTGGTCGGCGAAGTCGGCGTCCACCGTCAGCGCCAGCAGCACGGCGGACGGCTCGCCGCGGTTGCTGCCCACCCGCAGCCGCTCGGTCAGTGTCCCGGCGGTCACGGCCTGCTCGCGGAAGACGGTGTGCGCCGGCGCCTCCGACCTGCCGCCCGGCGGGACCAGCACGCTGACCGCCGTGCCGTCCGGGGCCGCGTCCGAGGCCGGTGCCAGCACCGTTGGCGTGCCGCCGTCCATGGTGAGCTGCCAGCGGCTCAGGTGGCGCGCGTCACGCTCGAACAGGCCGTCGGGCCAGGTGCCGCGTTCCCCGGTGATGTCGCCCGACGGGGTCACCGCGGCGAAGGTGCCGTCACGGACGAGCAGGCAGTGGCGCGTGCTGATCACTCTTCTCGTTCTCCCATCCCCTCGGCAGTCCCCTCGGCAGCTCTTCCGGCAGCTCGTCCGGCAGTTCGTTGCGGGCGGAGCGCGGCGCCGGCAGGCCAGCCGGGCCGGCCGGGTCGGACGCCAGAAGATCGATGGTCAGCGCGGCGGTCCAGCTGAAGTCGCGGGCGCCGCGCCCCCGGCCGGTGCGCGGGTCGACGTATTCGGCGAAGCCGGAGGCTGCGGCGGCGTGGACGGCGGCGGTGCGCAGCGCGTCGGCCGCCTGCGTGGCGCCCTGGCACCGCAGGCCGCGCTCCAGCAGCCAGTTGACGTTGAACCATGCCGGTCCGCGCCAGTAGCGGGCCGGGTCGAAGGCCCGTCCGGTGAGGTCGTAGCTGGGCACCAGCAGCGCCTCCCCGCCCAGCCCGAACGAGGGCCCCGCGGCCGTCCGCAGCAGCGCCCTGACCACGTGCGCCGGCAGCCCCGGCACGAGCAGCGGCAGCAGCCCGGTGGCGCCGCGCTCCCGGATCGGCTCGCGCCGCAGCACGTCGTAGCAGAGGAACAGGCCGTCCTCCTCGTGCCACAGCCGCTTGAGCAGCGCGGTGGTCAGCTCCTGTGCGCGCACCAGGTGGTCGGCCGGGTCGGCGCCGACGCGGCGGGCGATGCCGGCCAGCGCGTGCTCGGAGGCGATCAGCAGGGCGTTGAAGCCGGGGTCCTCCACGGCGAAGCGGTGCGGGACCCCGCGGCCGGCCGGGCCGTCGAGGTATCCCTGGTCGCGGTAGTCGGCCGCCAGCCGCACGTAGCGGCCGTAGTCGAGGTCGGTGGGGCGGTCGGCGGGAACGCCGTGGTCCAGGTCGGCGCGGCGGAAGGAGCCCGCGGCGGCGGGCTCGACGCGGGAGAGCGGCGCGTCCCAGCACGGGCTGTTGTCCATGCCCGACTCCCAGGGGTGGACGATGGCCGCCAGCCCGTGGCCGCCGAGGTCGCGGGAGCCGGTGAGGTACCGCTGCCAGGCGACCAGGCGCGGGTAGAGGCGCTCGAGGAACCCACGTCGCGCACAGGCGGCGGGATCGGCCTGGTGGACCAGCCAGGCGGCGAGGGCGTGGATGGGCGGCTGGACGATGCCGGAGGTCTCAACGCGGGCCGGCGCCCCGGCCCGCTTCCCCGACGAGGAGGAGCGCCAGAAGTCGGGGCTGGGGAAATAGGCCGTCAGCGGAACGGCCGGGTTGAACACAATGTGCGGCACGCGGCCGTCTTCCCACTGCGCGTGCAGCAGCGTCTCCAGCTCGCGCTGGGCGTACTCGGCGGAGAGGTGGCGCAGGCCGATGGCGACGAAGCCCGAGTCCCAGCTCCACTGGTGCGGATACAGCGCCCGCGAGGGGACGGTGGAGGATCCGGTCCAGTTGGCGGCGAGGACACGGCGGGCACCGGTGTAAGCGGTCACGGAGGGACTGTCGGATGTCTCAGCGCGTTCCACGTGTGCTCCGGGGGACTTGTCGTCGCCGCTGCCGCTTGCGGGGCCAGCTGTTTTGTTGACGGTACCGCAGAGTTACGTCTACTTAACACGCAAAAGTACACCTGTAATATCGGCTTCACAAGCGAAAAGGGGGAGGAAAATACTGGGCACACGGCGCAAACGGCTACCGGAGGGCACGGCGATGACGCAGGCGAGCGCGGGCCATCTGCTGCGGCTCATCCGGCAGGGCCGGGCGGCGACCCGGGGTGAACTCCAGCGCGTCACCGGCCTGTCCAGGTCCACGGTCGGCCACCGCCTGGACCAGTTGTTCCGCGCCGGGTGGGTGCGCGAGACGCCCGGTGAACCGGGTCCCGCGTCCACGGGCGGGCGCCCCGCCCTGCGCCTGGAGTTCGATACGTCACATGCCGTGGTGCTCGCCGCCGACCTGGAAACCCGCCACGCCTGCGCGGCGGTTCTCGATCTCGGCGGCGGTGTGCTGGCGGAGCACACCGGCGCCCTGCTCATCGACGAGGGGCCCGAGGCGGTGCTGGACCGGCTCGCGCAGTGGTTCGCCCTGCTGCTGGAGAAGGCCGGGCTGCCGCTGGCGGCCGTGTGCGGCGTCGGGCTGTCCGTGCCCGGGCCGGTGGACTTCGAGGCCGGCCAGCTCGCGGAGCCGCCGATGATGCCGGGCTGGGACCGCTTCCCGGTGCGGGAGCGGATGCGCCAGGCGCTGGCGCGTCACACGGGGGGCGAGATCACGGCCGACGGCCCGGTGGCGGACCTGCCCGTGCTGGTGGAGAACGACGCCAACGTGATGGCGTTCGGCGAGCAGCGCCACGGCTTCCCCGGCTGCGCGGCGTTCCTGCTGGTCAAGGTCTCCACCGGCATCGGCGCCGGCATGGTCGTCAACGGCGGGATATACCGGGGGATTGACGGCGGCGCGGGTGATATAGGTCACATCCGGCTGAGTGACTATCCCGATGCGCTGTGCAGGTGCGGCAACTACGGCTGCCTGGCGGCCGTCGCCAGCGGCCGGGCGCTGGCCGAGCGGCTCACGGCGGCGGGCGTCCCGACAGCCTCCGGCTCCGGTGTGCGCGACCAGCTGGCGATCGGCCAGCCGGACGCGGTGCGGCTGGCCCGGGACGCGGGCAGGCTGCTCGGTGAGGTGCTGGCCACGGTCGTGACGCTGCTCAACCCGGGCGTGCTGATGATCGCGGGAGACCTGGCCGGGCCGCCGTTCCTCACCGGCGTCCGCGAACTGCTGTACCAGCGCGCCATGCCCCGCACCACCGCCTACCTCCAGGTCGTCACCTCCTCGCTCGGCACCGAGCGGGCCGGGCTCGCCGGGGCGGCCGCCCTGGTGACCGAGCACCTGTACGCGCCCGCGCAGGCCGACGCCCGCCTCGCCGCTCGCGGCCTGTAGGCCGTCTTCTCTCGCCTCACTGGCTCCGATTGCCGCGATGCTGCCCTGCTTTGGGGGGATCCGTGCCCTTCGCGCGCGTGAGCGCTGCCACGTTTGTTGGAAAGGGGTGCTCAGATGAGCGGTGATCGGGGTAGTCTCCCCGACGTCAGGGCAGCCGTTCACGAGGAGCCGACGTCCCGTGCCGGATACACAAACACCTCCCCTCATCAGCCCGCCGGAGCCGCCGGCGGCGCGCCCGGTGAAGCAGCCGGTGGAACAACCGGTGAAGCAACGGGTGAAACAACCGGTCAAGTACGTCTACGCCTTCGCCGAGGGCGACAAGGACATGAAGGACCTGCTCGGCGGGAAGGGCGCCAACCTCGCCGAGATGACCCGCCTCGGTCTGCCCGTCCCTCCGGGCTTCACCCTCACCACCGAGGCCTGCCGCGCCTACCTGCGCACCGGCGCCGAGCCGCCGGCCCTGCGCGACGAGGTGAGTGCGCACCTCGCCGCGCTGGAACGCGCCATGGGCAAGCGCCTGGGCGACGGCGACGACCCCCTCCTCGTCTCCGTCCGCTCCGGCGCCCGCCACTCCATGCCGGGCATGATGGACACCGTCCTCAACGTCGGCCTCACCGACGTCTCGGTGCACGGGCTGGCCGCCCGCTCCGGCGACGAGCGCTTCGCCTGGGACTCCTACCGGCGGCTGATCCAGATGTTCGGCAAGACCGTGCTGGGCATCGACGGCGGCCTCTTCGAGGAGCGGCTCGAGGCCGCCCGGCGCGCCACCGGAGCCGCCACCGACGCGGACCTGAACGCCAGTCACCTGCGCGGCGTGGTGAGCCGGTTCAAGGACCTGGTCCGCGAACAGACCGGTGCGGACTTCCCGCAGGACCCGCGCGCCCAGCTCGACGCCGCCATCCGGGCGGTGTTCGACTCCTGGAACGGCGAGCGTGCCCGCGTCTACCGGCGCCAGGAGCGCATCCCGGACGACCTCGGCACGGCGGTGAACGTCGTCGCCATGGTCTTCGGCAACACCGGCCCCGACTCCGGTACCGGCGTCGCCTTCACCCGCGACCCGGCCACCGGACGGCAGGGCGTGTACGGCGACTACCTGCCGAATGCCCAGGGCGAGGACGTGGTCGCGGGCATCCGCAACACCGTGCCCCTCGCCGAGCTGGAGCGCCTGGACAAGGCGGCCTACGACGAGCTGCTGCGCGCCATGACGCTGCTGGAGCGGCACTACCGTGACCTGTGCGACATCGAGTTCACCATCGAGCGGGGCAAGCTGTGGCTGCTCCAGACCCGGGTCGGCAAGCGCACCGCTGTCGCCGCGTTCCGCATCGCCTGCCAGCTCCTCGACGAGGGGCTGATCGACGAGCGGGAAGCGCTCAGCCGGGTGACCGGCGGGCAGCTCGCGCAGCTGATGTTCCCCCGCTTCGGCGGGAACGCCGGCGCGACCGCGCCGCTGCTGGCCACCGGCGTCCCGGCCTCGCCGGGCGCGGCAGTCGGCGCCGCGGTCTTCGACTCCGCCACCGCGGTGGCGCGGGCCCGCGACGGCGAACGCGTCATCCTGGTGCGGCGCGAGACCAACCCGGACGACCTCGACGGCATGCTCGCGGCCGAGGGCATCCTCACCTCGCGGGGCGGCAAGACGTCCCACGCGGCCGTCGTCGCGCGCGGAATGGGAAAGACGTGCGTATGCGGAGCCGAGGCGCTCGACGTTGACACCGAGCACCGCATGCTCACCACGGCGGACGGCACCGTCGTCCGCGAGGGCGACGTGCTGTCCGTGGACGGCACCACCGGGCGGGTCTGGGCGGGCGCGCTGCCGGTCGAGCCCTCCGCGGTGATGCGGTACTTCGACAGCGGCGGCACCACCGGTCCGGACGGCACAACGGGCACCGGCGGCACCGGCTCCGCCGACGACGAGACGGTCGCGGCCGTCCACCGCCTGCTGACGCTCGCGGACCGCGCCCGCGGCCTGGCCGTGCGCGCCAACGCCGACACCCCGGAAGACGCCGCCCGCGCCCGCCGGTTCGGCGCCGAGGGCATCGGTCTGTGCCGCACCGAGCACATGTTCCTCGGCGAACGCCGCGCGCTGGTCGAGCGGCTGATCCTTGCGGGGGCCGACGACGCGGAGCGCGAGGCGGCCCTGGCAGACCTGCTGCCGCTCCAGCGCCGCGACTTCACCGCGCTGCTGGAGGCGATGGACGGCCTGCCCGTGACCATCCGCCTGCTCGACCCGCCGCTGCACGAGTTCCTGCCCGACCTCACCGAGCTGTCGGTGCGCGTGGCGCTGCGGCCCACCGAGCACGACCGGCGGCTGCTGGCCGCCGTGCGCCGGCTGCACGAGCAGAACCCGATGATGGGGCTGCGCGGCGTGCGCCTGGGCCTGGTCGTGCCCGGCCTGTTCGCCATGCAGGTCCGCGCCATCGCCGAGGCCGCCGCCGAACGGCGCGCCCAGGGCGGCGATCCGCGCCCTGAGATCATGATCCCGCTCGTCGGCACCGTCCAGGAACTGGAGCTGGTGCGCGCCGAGGCAGAACGCGTCCTCGCGGACGCCGGCGTCCCGGATATCCCGCTGGGCACGATGATCGAACTGCCGCGCGCCGCACTGACGGCCGGCCAGATCGCCCGGGCCGCCGACTTCTTCTCGTTCGGCACCAACGACCTCACCCAGACCGTCTGGGGCTTCTCGCGCGACGACGTCGAGGCCAGCTTCTTCGCCGCCTACCTGGAGAAGGGCATCTTCGGCGCCTCCCCGTTCGAGACCCTCGACACCGAGGGCGTCGGCACGCTGGTGCGCACCGCCGCCAGGGAGGGCCGCGCCGCACGGCCGGACCTCAAGCTCGGCGTCTGCGGTGAGCACGGGGGCGACCCGGCCTCCGTCCACTTCTTCCACGCGGCGGGGCTCGACTACGTGTCCTGCTCGCCGTTCCGTATCCCCGTGGCCCGGCTGGAAGCCGGCCGGGCGGCGGCCGCGGCCTCCTAGCCGCCGCCGCCAGCCGGGCTCCGCGCCCTTCCGTCAACCCTCACCGGCGCCGGAGCCCGGCCCCACGGGCCCGGGGGCGGGCGCCTGTGCGGAGGCGCCCGCCCCGCAGCCTGGGCCGCGCCGCGGTCATCCGGCCGCGGCGCGGCCGGCCGGCCCGTGAGAGAGCACCGACAGCCGGCCGTCGTCGCCGGACCGCGCCGCCACCGCGTGCCCTGCAACGTGCTCCGCGTGCAGCGCCCCGCCCGGGGCCGCGCGGAGCGTGAGCCGTGGTGGCGCAGAAAGCCCGCCAGCGTCAGCCGCGGCGCCCCGGAGAACAGGCCGGTGGCCTCGCTGAGGATCCGGTCCAGGGCGGCGGGCTGGTACGGCGCGGCGGGCACCTCGGCGTCGTCGATCACGACGAGCGCCCGCGCGCCCGTGGGCATCGGCGCGGTCGCCAGGCCGCGCGCCCGCAGCGCCCCGAGCCCAGCATGGCCAGGCGCCAGGCGGCCGCCGCCGGGTCGGGAAAGCCCGCCAGCTCCAGCCGCGGGGTGACCAGCTCGGCTATCCGGTGGCGCTCGCCGAAGGCCCGCAGCCACAGCGCGCGTGCGAGGCGCTCGGAGCCGGGCGGGTGCGTCTGCTCGTTGGCCCACGCCCACAGCCAGCTCGCGTCCGTGCCGAAGAAGCAGAGCGGCGACTGGTGAAGCGTCTTCCCGCCGCTGGTGAACAGGCCCTGGCGGTAACTCAGCCGCCATTCACCCCGCGCCGGCTGATACGCCGCGTACACCTCCTGCTGTGCCGCCGCGACCGCGGCGTAGTACGCGCCGGCCTCCTCGAACTCCCGGCTGAAGGGCTCGCTGGTCGTCGCAGGCATCGGCAGCGGCCTTCCTTCCCAGTGCGTCGTCTCGCGCTGTGACGTCGCTACCCTGCCGCTACTGTGCCGCTACCGTGCTGCTCCTGTGCCGCTTCTGTGCCGCCTGCCCTGGCGCTTGTCTGCGGGCTACGCGGCCATCCGGCCCGCTGGCGGCCGCTCATGACGGGGTGTCAGCCAGGCCGCCGGTCAGGGGTAGCGCACCCCCGTCAGCTCCTCCGAGGCACGCCACAGCCGGGCGGAGACGCGGTCGTCGCGGGTCCAGCGGGCGCGCCACGGCCCGCCGGGGCCGCCCCGCAGCCGGCGGACGCCCATGATGGCGGGCCCGGTGAACGAGTCGGGGCGCACACCCGGCGCGGTGGCGGCGAACAGCGTGGGGGCGGCGCCGACTTCGGGCGGGGCGGCCGCCAGGCGGTCGGCCAGCCGCAGCAGCCGCTCGCGGCCGCGGTGGCTGGCCAGGCGCGGCCCGGTCGCCGGCAGGCCGGTGCGGGCGTAGCCGGGGTGGACGGCGGCGGCGGTCAGGCGGCCGTCCCAGCGGCGGGCACGGCGCGCGAGTTCGTGCGTGAACAGCAGATTGGCCGACTTCGACCGCCCGTACGCCAGCCATGGCCGGTAGCGGCGCTCGGAGTTGAGATCGTGGAGGTCGACGTTCCCCAGCAGGTGCAGCAGGCTGGAAACCGTCACCACGCGGGCCCGCGGCGCGCCGAGCAGGCGGTCGAGGAGCAGGCCCGTGAGGGCGAAGTGCCCGAGATGGTTGACGCCGAACTGCGTCTCGAAACCGTCACAGGTGCGGGAGCGCGGGACGGCCATCACGCCCGCGTTGTTGACCAGGACGTCCAGCGGGCGGTCGCCGTAGTCGGCGGCGAAGGCGCGGACCGACGCCAGGTCGGCGAGGTCGAGGAGCATCAGCTCGGCGCGCGCCTCCGGCACCTGGCGCAGCAGCCGGTCCAGCGCCTCCTCGCCGCGCCGCTGGCTGCGGCAGGCGAGGACGACGCGTGCGCCGTGCCGGGCGAGTTCACATGCTGTGACGAAACCCAGGCCGCCGCTGGCGCCGGTCACCACGGCGGTGCGGCCCTTGAGGTCCGGGATGTCCCGTACGGTCCAGCCCATGACCTCAAGGGTAGGAGCATCCGCTCGTCACCGGGACCGCGCCCGGAGCGTCACCTGACGACCTCGGCCTCGCAGCGGGTCCTGCGGTCGAAGCCGACCGTCCGCTCGGGCCCGGTGAGGTCGAGCGACAGGGAGTGCCGGATGTCGCCGCTGGAGGCGGCGAGCCGCAGCTGGAGGGCGCCCGGCTCGACGATCCGCCGGTCGGCCGAGACCGGGTAGGACGCCAGGTCGGCGTGGAACGGGAAGCGCACCTCGGCGGATTCGCCGGGCGCCAGTTCGACCCGGGCGTAGCCGATCAGGCGGTTGACCGGGCGGGTGATCTGGGCTACGGGGTCGTGCAGGTACAGCTGGACGACCTCGGTCCCGGCGCGGTCGCCGGTGTTGGTGACCCGCATCCGCACCGTGGTGCCGCCGTCGGTCGGCACGGTCGTCGCGTCCAGCGCGGCGTCCGTCCAGTCGAACGTGGTGTACGACAGGCCGTGGCCGAACGGGTACAGCGGCGTCGGGTCGATGTTGCTGGCCTCGCCCAGCTGCCCGAGCTGCGGGGCCAGGTAGCCGTAGGGCTGGCCGCCGGTGTGCCGCGGCACGCCGACGGGCAGCCGCCCGGAGGGGTTGATCCGCCCCGACAGCACACCGGCCACCGCGGGGCCGCCCTCCTCGCCGGGGAAGAACGCCTGCACGACGGCGGCGAGCTTGCCCTCCCAGCGGCCCAGCGCGTAGGGCCGGCCGGTCAGCAGCACCAGCACGACGGGCGTGCCGGTGGCCGCCCCCGCCTCGATCGCCGCGTCGACCAGCTCGCCCTGGTTGTCGGGCAGGTCGAGGGTCGCGGCGTCGCAGCCCTCGCCGGAGGTGCCGCGGCCGAAGAGACCGGAGCGGTCGGCGACGGCGACGACGATGGCCGCCGCCTCGCCGGCGTCCGCCGGGTTCTCGGCGTAGGTGACGTCGGCGCCGGGCAGCTCGTCGCGGAGCGCGGCGAGCAGGGTCGGCACCTCCACGCCGAGCGGGAGGCCCTCGTGCTGCACGCCGACGTGGCGCGGGAAGGTGTAGCAGCCGAGCATCGCGGCCGGGTCGTCGGCCAGCGGGCCGGTGACGACGATCCGCGCCCCCTCGGCCGGCGCCAGCGGCAGCGCGCCGCCGTCGTTGGCCAGCAGCACGACGGACTCCTCGGCCAGGCGCCGGGAGACCTCCCGCATGGCGGGCGGGTCGAGGTCGACGGTGCTGGCGCCGTCCGCGAGCGCGGCCGGCTCCGGCGACCAGTCGGCGTCCAGCAGCCCCAGCTCGGCCTTCTGCGTGAGCACGCGCAGCGCGGCGCGGTCCACCAGCTCCTCGGGCACGTCCCCGGACTCGACGGCCTTCCGCAGCGGCTCGCCGTAGCAGCGCACCGAGGGCAGCTCGATGTCGATGCCCGCGGTCAGCGCCAGCGCGGCGGCCTCGGCGGCGTTCGCGGCGACGTGGTGGGACATCTCCAGGAACGACACGGCGCCGTAGTCCGAGACGACGACGCCCTCGAAGCCCCAGCGCTCGCGCAGCAGCTCCGTGAACAGCCGGCGGTCGGCGGCGGCGGGCATGCCGTCGATGTCGTTGTAGGCGTTCATCACCGAGCGGGCGCCGCCGTCGCGCAGCGCCATCTCGAAGGGCGGCAGCATCAGGTCCGCGAGTTCGCGCGGACCCATCGGCACGGGCGCGTGGTTGCGCGCGCCGCGCGAGGCCGAGTAGCCGACGAAGTGCTTGAGGGTAGCGACGACGCCCGCGGACTCGACGCCCTTGACGTAGCCGGCGCCGATGGTGCCCACCAGGTACGGGTCCTCGCCGATGGCCTCCTCGGTGCGGCCCCACCGCGGGTCGCGCACCACGTCGAGCACGGGCGCGAGCCCCTGGTGGATGCCGACCGAGCGCATCGACTCGCCGATCAGGCGGCCCATCCGCTCCACCAGCGCGGGGTCGAAGGTGGCGCCCCACGCCAGCGGAGTCGGGAATATCGCCGCCTGCCAGGCCGCGAAACCGGTCAGGCACTCCTCGTGGGCGATCGCCGGGATGCCGAACCGGTTGGCCTGCGCGATGCGGCGCTGGTCGTCGGCCAGGGTGCGGGCGCCCTCCGTCGGGTCGACGGGCGCGGTGCCGAACGGCCGCGTCAGGTGGCCCAGCCCGTGCGGCAGCAGCGACTGCGGGTCCTGCTGCACGGAGTTCAGCTCGTGCTGCATCGGGGCAACGTCTTCGTCGGCCGCGCTGTTGTCCGAGCCCGGCCAGATGCCGACGAGCTGGGCCAGTTTCTCCTCCAGGGTCATCTGTGAGAGGAGCGCGGCCGCTCGGATCCGGGCGGGAAGGGCGGTGTCCTGCCAGGGGTGGTGCATGAGGCTCCTTGTCGCGGGGTTGCCGACCACGGCGGTCATTTGCCGCCGACGCCCATCAGGCCGTTGATGAGCTGACGCCGGGCGAAGAGATAGGCCATGAAGATCGGCACCATGGACAGCACCACGGCGGCGAGGAGCGACGGGATGTCCGTGCGGAACTCTCCGACGTAGTCGTACAGGCCGAGCGTCAGGACCTTCGTCTCTTGTGACTGGGTGAGGATCAGCGGGAAGAGGAAGCCGTTCCAGGCGTTGAGGGCGGAGAAGACGCCCACAGTGGAGATGCCGGCCCGGGACATGGGCACGACGAG
Source organism: Streptomyces sp. 7-21 (assembly GCF_016741785.1). Lineage (GTDB taxonomy): Bacteria > Actinomycetota > Actinomycetes > Streptomycetales > Streptomycetaceae > Streptomyces. The sequence continues at coordinate 122,946 of NZ_JAERRL010000009.1, read as the reverse complement.
CTGGAGCAGCATCCGGGTCGGGCTCGCGCCGTCGAGAGCCATGGACTCATACAGCTCTTCACCGATGTCCCGCATGGTGCCGACGAGGATGAGCACGCTCACCGGGAGGGAGAACGCGGCGGTCGGCAGGATGATCGCGAGCAGCGTGTCGTACATCTGCAGCTCGGTGATGATCCAGTACACGGGGATGATCGTGGCCTGCGCGGGGATGGCCAGACCCAGCAGGAAGAGCTGGAAGAAGCGCTGGGTGACGCGCGAGCGGTTCCGGACGACCGCGTAGGCGACAGTGGTCGCCGCCACGATCGAGATGGCCGCGCAGGCGACCGTGACGATCACGGTGTTGAGCAGGTAGCGGAAGAACTCGCCCTCAAGGACGGTCTGGTAGCTGCTGAACGAGACGGAGTCCGGCAGCGACAGCGGACCGTTCTGCAGGTAGTCCGCCCGGTCCTGCACGGTCGAGATCAGCATCGAGTACAGCGGGATGACGACGATCGCCAGCCAGATGAGGGCGGCGATCCCCGCGGGCCAGTTCGCCCGGCGCAGCTTGACCAGGCGCTGTGCTGCCGGGTGCGGCCCGGGGCCCGCGGCCGGAGGGGCGGGAGCCACCTTGGTGACGGACTCCTTGCGGATGGTCTGGCTCACATCCCCTCCATGGTGCTGCGCATCCTGCTGAAGCCGGTGATCCGCACGAGCAGCAGGGAGATGGCGGTGGCGGTCACGACCAGGGCCATGGCCACGGCGCTCGCGTAGCCGAAGTCGGCCGCCCGGAAGCCCTGCTCGTACATCAGGTACGGGACGATGGCCGTGGCGTCACCCGGGCCGCCTCGCGTGAGGACGAGGATCGTGTCGAAGTAGGTCAGCGCGCCCACCACCATGATCACCGTGGAGGTGACGATGGTGTTGCGGAGCTGGGGCAGGGTGATGACGAAGAACTGCCGCACCTTGCCGGCGCCGTCGATGGACGCGGCGTCATAGAGCGACTTGGGGATCTGCCGCGCGCCGCCCTGGTAGATCAGCATGTGGAACGGGATGAACTGCCAGGCGGTGACGAACAGCACGGCTCCGAAAGCGCCGTTGGAGGTGCCGAGGATGTCGGCGGTCTCCATGCCGAGGAGGTCGGCGATGTCCGGGGCCAGGCCGAAGTTCGGGTCGAACAGCGTCCGCCACAGCAGGGCCAGCGCCACGGAGGACGCCAGCAGCGGCAGGAAGAAGATCGCCGACAGGATGGCCCGGTTCCGCTGGCGGCCTGCGGCCCAGACGCCCAGCAGCAGCGCGATCGGCGTCTGGAACAGCCAGGACAGCGCCGTCAGCATGAGGCTGAGGCCCACGGCGTTCTGCATGCGGTCGTCGCCGAACAGCCGCGACCAGTTGTCGAAGCCGACCCAGCTGGGTGAGGCGATGCCGTCCCAGTCGGTGAACGACAGGTACGCCACGATGCCCATGGGGGCGACGGCGAAGAAGAGGAAGAACAGCACGCCCGGGATCGCCCAGGCCATGCCTGGGCGACCGGTGCGCGGCGGCGCGGGGGTGAGGTCTGCTTTCACGGTGACTTACACGTCCGCCCTAGAGGTTCTGCATTTCGTTGACGAACTCCTCCGGGGTCAGTGACCCGCCGAAGAGCTCGCTGATGGCGTTGAGCATGGGCGTGGCCTGCCGGCTCGGGAGCGCCTGGTCCCAGGAGAGCTGGAAGCTGGAGGCGTTGGTGATCATCTCCTGCTGGAACTGGGCGTACTCGGGGTTCGGGTGTTCGTCGATCAGTTCGTCGACGTTGGTGGTCGCCGGGATGTCGCCGTTCTCGATCAGCGCCCGGGCGTAGTCCTCGCTGGCCATCAGCCGCAGGAACTCGATGGCGGCGTCGAGGCGCTCACCCTCGACCTGGGCGTTGATGGACCAGTAGTTGGTCGGGTTGCCGACCACGGCGGTCGGGTCGCCTGCGCCGCCCTCGATGACGGGGAAGGTGGTGTAGGCCAGGTCGTTCTCGGCGAACTCCGGCTGGTTGGTGAGCTGGTTGGGGTACTCCCAGCTGCCCATCAGGTGCATGGCCGCGTCGCCCTGGGCGAAGACGGTAGAGATCGCGTCGTTGGTGTAGGTCACCGAGCGGAAGTTGTCGCCGAACGCGCCGGCCTCCCGCAGGTCCACGACGTGCTGGGCCGCCTCCAGCATGGCCGGGTCGCCCCAGGCGCTGGAGTCGCCGTCCACGATGCGCTGGAAGACCTCGGAGCCGCCCTGGCGGTCCAGCAGGTACTCCAGCCACATCAGCGCGGGCCACTCCTCGGCGCCGGCGAGCGCGATGGGGGTGATGCCCTCCGCGGTGAAGGTGTCGACGAGGTCGTAGAGGTCGTCGAGCGTCTCCGGCGGCTCGACGTTCAAGTCGTTGAAGAGCGTCTGGTTGTAGAAGAGGATCACCGGCTGCACGCCGCGCATGGGGATCCCGTAGTACCGCCCGTCCACGGCCCCGGACTCCATGATCGACGGGACGAACGACTCGGCGAGATCCGGATTGTCCTCGATGATCGGGGTGAGGTCGACCAGCTGGTCCTCGGCGACGAAGTCGCTGATGCTGCCGCCGCCCCAGTTGAAGAAGATGTCCGGTGCGTTGGAGCCGCCCATGGCGGTGCGCATCCGGTCCTGGTAGTTCTCACCCGGCACCGACACCAGCTCGATGTCGATGTCCGACTCCTCGTTGAAGCGTTCGACGAAGTCCTCCTGGATGGTGGACGAGCCGTCCTGGTAGACCCACACCTCCAGCGTGTCGCCGCTCGCGCCGGGGCCACTGGAACCGCAGGCCGCGAGGGTGGAGGCTGTGACCGTCAGCGCGGCGGCAGCCGCGAGTGGGCGCCACCGTCTGGACACGCGCCGAGGGAACAGCACCGTTCGCATCGCACCAAACCTTCCGGAAATTCGCCGAAAATTATCGGGTCGGATGCCGAAGGAAGTTACGGCCGCGGGCGTCTCACGTCAACGGTTCAGCCGATATCAAGATGATTACGCGAGACGCCCTCGAAAGGAAGGGGGTGCATCGTCGCAGGTCAGGGGGGTGGAGGAACGAAAAGCGCGCCGACGACCTTCCGGGAGGAACCCGAAAGATCGTCGGCGCGCGGGACCGAACGCCGCAGGTGAGAGCTACAGGTCCTGCATCTCGGCGACGAACTCCTCAGGCGTCAGCTGGCCGCTGAACATCTCCTGGATGGCGTTGTCCATGGGCGTCGCCTGGCGCACGGGCAGCGCCTGGTTCCAGGACATCTGGAACGTCGGGGCGTTCATGACCATGTCGTAGACGAACCGCGCGTAATCGGGCTCGGGGTGCTGCTCCAGCAGCTCGTCGGCGTCCGTGGCCGCGGGCACCTCACCGTTGGCGATCAGCGCCTCGGTGTACTCCGGCTCGGCGGTCATCTTCAGGAACTCGATGGCGGCCTCGAGGCGCTCACCCTCGACCTGGGAGTTGACGGACCAGTAGTTGGCCGGGTTGCCGACGATGGCCGCCGGGTCGCCCGCGCCGCCCTCGATGACCGGGAAGACGGTGTACGCCAGGTCGTTCTCGGCGAACTCCGGCTGGTTGGCCATCTGGTTGGAGTACTCCCAGCTGCCCATCAGGTGCATGGCCGCCTCGCCCTGCGCGAAGTAGGTCGAGATGGCGTCGTTGGTGTACCGCGTGGAGCGGTAGTTGTCGCCGAAGGCGCCCATCTCGGTGAGGTCCACGGCCATCTGGGCCGCCTCCAGCACCGCCGGGTCGCCCCAGGCGCTCATGTCGCCGGACTGGATCGTCTCGAAGACCTCCGCGCCGCCCTGGCGGTCGAGCAGGTACTCCAGCCACATCAGCTCGGTCCACGCGTCACCGCCGCCGAGCGCGACCGGGGTGATGCCCTCGTCCTGGAAGGTGTCGACCAGGTTGAGGAAGTCCTCGTACGTCTCCGGCGGCTCGACGTTGAAGTCGTTGAAGAGCGTCTGGTTGTAGAAGAGGATCACCGGCTGCACGCCGCGCATCGGCACGCCGTAGTACCGCCCGTCGATGGCCGCCGCGTCGAGCACGGTCGGGACGAAGGCGTTGCGGAACTCCTCGTCCTCCTCGAAGTACGGGGTGAGGTCCACGAGCTGGTCCTCGGCGACGAAGTCGCTGATGCTGCCGCCGCCCCAGTTGAAGAAGATGTCCGGGGCGTCGCCGCCGCCCATCGCGGTCCGCATCCGGTCCTGGTAGTTCTCGCCCGGGACCGAGACCATGTTGATGTCGATGTCGGACTGCGCATTGAACCGGTTGATGAGGTCTTCCTGCACCACCGTGGAGGCGTCCTGGTACACCCAGACGTCGAGGGCGTCACCGCCGCCGCCGGGGCCGCTGGAGCCGCATGCCGCCAGCGCGGAGGCCGCAAGCGGGAGCGCGGCGGCCATGGTGAGGGCTCGGAGCCGCCGCGGCGGCCTGCGGTCGAGGAAACGGGTCACACCCACCCCTGCCTTCCGGAATCACAACGAGAACTTTCGGTGGATGCCGAGCGAAGGTACGGGGAGGTAATGGGACCGTCAACGGCGCCGGATGTTTCAAGATGGTTACGAACCGGCTGCTTCCGGCTGCTTCTGGCCGCTTCCGGCCCCTGGCGGCCGCCGGCGGCGGGTCAGCCCGCCGCGCCGGGGGGCGGCGCCGTCGACGAGCGCACCACCAGCTCCGTGGCGAGCTCGACGCGGGGCGAGTCGATCTCCTCACCGCGCGCCTGCCGCAGCACCGTCCGCGCCGCGACCTTGCCCATCTCGGCCAGCGGCTGCCTGACGGTCGTCAGCGGCGGCGCCGACCAGCGCATCTCCGGCAGGTCGTCGAAGCCGACGACGCTCACCTCCTGCGGCACCCGCAGCCCTCGCCGCCGCAGCGCCTCCATCGCGCCCATCGCCATCTGATCGCTCGCCGCGAACAGCGCCGTCGGCGGCTCGTCCAGGGACATCAGCTTCTCGCAGCCCGTGAAGCCCGACTCGTGGTAGAAGTCGCCCGGCACCACCAGCTCCTCGCGCAGCCCCACCCCGGCCGACTCCAGCGCCGCCCGGTAGCCGTCCAGCCGCGCCCGGCTGCACAGCAGCCGCGGCGGCCCCGCGATGAAACCGATCCGGCGGTGCCCCAGCTCCAGCAGGTGCTCGGTCGCCGCCATGCCGCCCGCCCAGTTGGTCGCGCCGATCGTCGGCGCCGCCAGCGCCGGGGCGCCGGCCGGGTCCACCACCACTATCGGCACGCCCAGCCGGTGCAGCTCCTTGTGCAGCACCGGCTCCAGCACGGACGTCACCAGGATCACGCCGTCCGAGGCGCGCGCCCGCAGGTTGGTCATCCACTGCCGCGCCGCCCCGGCCCGGTCGTGGATCGCCGAGACGACGGTGCCGATGCCGGAGGAGTGCGCGACCTCCTCGACGCCCCGGATGATCTCCACCGCCCACGGGCTGTCCAGGTCGTTGAAGACCAGATCGAGCAGGGCCGCGCGCTCACCGGGCGCGCTGGGGCGGCGCCGGTAGCCGTACTGGCGCAGCAGTTCCTCCACCCGCGCACGGGTGTCCGGCGCGACGTCGGAGCGCCCGTTGACCACCCGCGACACGGTGGGCACCGAAACGCCCGCCTCCCTCGCGATGGCCGTGATCGTCACCTTGCGTTCCCCTGGCATGGGCACCCTCTTCGCGTCAAGCCGTCCCGTCTCCCGTGTGCCGGTGCGGCGTTCTCTCACAAGCTGTCCGGACCCCATGATCCACCGACCAGGGACCGGAAGTTTTTCAACCTTATTCCGGAAAGGCTACGGCCCCAAGGGGCCCCGTGCGGCGGCGCCGGTACCGTCCCCGGCACGCCTGACGTATAAAAGGGACCGCCAAGCACCGGCGGGCAGCGAGGGGGAGCACCATGGGGGGTTTCGCCGACTTCGGTGACTTCGCGGCAACGGCGCTCACGTACCCGGCCGTGGTCTTCACCTTCCCCCTCGCCGTGGTCGTCATCTTCTGGCTGTTCTCCCTGGTCTTCGGTATCGGCGGCTCCGTCGCCGACAGCCCGGAACCGGGGTCGGCGGGGGCCGTCGGCGGCGCCCTCGCCGCACTCGGGCTCGGCGGCGTGCCCGCCGCGGTGCCCGTCTCCCTGGTCATCGCGCTCGGCTGGTTCGCCAGCATGGCCGGGGCCGAGCTGATCGAATCCGGACCGGCGCGCGCCCTGGTCCCCGTCGGCGCGCTCCTCGTCGGCTGGGCAGGCACGTGGCTGCTCGTGCTCCCGCTGCGGAAGGCTTTCCCCGCGGCAAGCGGTCTCTACCACGAGGACTTCGTGGGCAAGGTGTGCATCGTGCGCACCAGCCGTGTGACCTCCGGGTTCGGCCAGGCCGAAGTCGACGCCGACGATGGCGGCACCGCCGTCATCCAGGTGCGGGCCGAGGGACCGGAGGCCGCCGAGCTGACGTCCGGGCGCCGCGCCCTCATCTTCGCCTACGAGCCCGACGGGGCGTTCTTCTGGGTCGCTCCCTACGACGCGGGGGATCTTCCGGACACGGACGGAAACCGCGCGCTGCCGTAACGCGTCTCTGGGGGCGTGTCCGGCCGTGCGCGCCGGGCGACCCCCGCCCGGCGCGCACGGCCGGACACGGGCCAACCGACAACCTCACAGGGGGGTTCCCGTCCCATGAACAACATCGGGACCAGCATCGGCGTGCTCATCGCCATCGTGCTGCTCATCACCATCGCCGTGCTGTTCATGCTCACCCGCCTCTTCCGGAAGGTGGAGCAGGGCAAGGCACTGATCGTGTCCAAGGTGCGCAAGGTCGACGTGACCTTCACCGGAGCCGTCGTGCTGCCCGTGCTGCACAAGGCCGAGCTGATGGACATCTCGGTGAAGACCATCGAGATCGGCCGGACCGGCCGGGACGGCCTGATCTGCAAGGACAACATCCGCGCCGACATCCGCATCACGTTCTTCGTGCGGGTCAACAAGACGGTCTCCGACGTGATCAAGGTCGCGCAGGCCATCGGCACCCAGCGCGCCAGCGACCAGGTCACGCTCCAGGAACTGTTCAGCGCGAAGTTCTCCGAGGCGCTCAAGACCGTCGGCAAGCAGCTGGACTTCGCCGACCTGTACACCAAGCGGGACGAGTTCCGCGACCGCATCATCGCCGTGATCGGCACCGACCTCAACGGCTACAGCCTTGAGGACGCCGCGATCGACTACCTGGAGCAGACCCCCCTGTCGCAGCTCGACAAGGACAACATCCTCGACGCCCAGGGCATCCGCAAGATCACCGAGCTGACGGCCGAGCAGAACGTCCGCACCAACGAGTACCGCCGCAACGAGGAGAAGGAGATCACGCGGCAGAACGTCGACGCCCGCGAGGCCGTCCTGGAGCTCGAACGCCGCCAGGCCGACGCCGAGATCAAGCAGCGCCGCGAGATCGAGACCACCCGCGCCCGCGAGGAGGCCGAGACCGCCCGCATCCAGGCCGAGGAGCGGCTGCGCGCGCAGTCCGCGCACCTGAAGACCGACGAGGCGCTGGGCGTGCAGAACGAGAACCGCGAGCGCGAGGTCGCCGTGGCCCGCCTCAACCGCGACCGCGTCCTGGCCATCGAGAACGAGCGCATCGAGAAGGACCGGCTGCTGGAGGTCATCGCCCGGGAGCGCGAGACCGAGCTGCGCCGCATCGCCAAGGACAAGGAGATCGAGGGCGAGAAGCGGGAGATCGCCGACGTCATCCGCGAGCGCATCGCGGTCGAGAAGACCGTGGCGCAGCAGGAGGAGGAGATCAAGAAGCTGCGCGCCGTCGAGGAGGCCGAGCGCGAGCGGCAGGCCCTCATCATCGCGGCCGAGGCCGAGGCGCAGGAGCGGCTGGTCAAGGACATCAAGGCGGCGGAGGCCGCGGAGCAGGCCGCCAGCCACCGCGCCCGGGAGAGCTTCGTGATGGCCGAGGCCCGGCTGAAGGCCGCCGACCTCGACGCCCAGGCCGCCGTGCGGCTGGCCGAGGGCAAGCGGGCCGACGCCGGGGCCGTGGGCCTGGCGGAGGCCGAGGTCAAGGAGCGCATGGCCGACGCCCTCGCCAAGACCCGGCACGCCGAGGCGGAAGCCGCGCGGGCGATGGGCCAGGCGGAAGCGGAGGCGCTGCGCGAGAAGGGCATGGCGGAGGCGGAGGCGCTGCGCGAGAAGGCCGGCGCCATGGCCGCCCTCGACAGCGCCGGGCGCGACCACGAGGAGTACCGGATGCGGCTCCAGGCCGAGAAGGACATCCGGCTCGCCGGCATCGAGGTCCAGCAGAAGATCGCCGAGTCCCAGGCGTCGCTCATCTCGACCGGGCTGGAGAACGCCAAGATCGACATCGTCGGCGGCGAGTCCGTCTTCTTCGACCGCCTGATCGGGGCGGTGACGGCGGCCAAGGGCGTCGACGGGTTCATCGACCGCTCCGAGCACGTCCAGGCGCTGGCCGGGCCGTGGCTGGACCAGGAGTCGTCCACGTTCACGCGGGACCTCACCGCCATGCTGGGCGGGCTGGGCCCCGGCGGCCTGCGGGACCTGACGCTGGCCGGGCTGCTCGGCCGGCTCGCCTCCGCTTCGAGCGGCGAGCGGGCGGACCAGCTGCGCGAACTGCTCGACACCGTCACCGCGCGCGGCCTGGGCGAGACCAGGCTCGCCGACCTGGCCGGCGCGGCCGCTGCCCCGGCGGCCCCGGCGAACGGCGTCAGCCTCACCAAGTGACGGCCGCCCGCCCCGCCCGGCCCCGGTCACCGGCGGCCGGGCGGGGCGGGCCGCGGACGGCACACACCCCCGGAAGGCCCGAAAGGCAGCGACGTGACGGACCAGGAGACCCCTCTCGGCGGCGACACCTACCAGGTGCTGCGCGACCGCATGGCGGCCGCCGCCAGCGACCTGGCAGCCCGCGCCCAGCGGCTGAACGCCCGGCGCGTGGAGACGTTCGGCGGCAGCGAACTCGAACTGGCCGCCACCGACCGGCTGCGCACCGCGCTCGCCTGCGTGCCGCGGGACATCGTCCAGGTCGGCGGCCTGCTGCTGCTCGGCGCCAACCCGCAGGCCGGGCTCAAACCGGAGACTGAGGTCGGCGACGTCTTCACGCTCTTCCGGCCCGTGGCCGAACCCGACGCCGCCACAGGGCACTTCACCCCCGCGCCGCCCGACGCGATCCCCGGCCTGCTCGACGACCCGCGGTTCCAGCGCGACGTCGGCGAGCTGTACCGCTACTACCGGAACACCCGGCTGCTCCAGCTGCGCGTCACCGCCTCCCGCCTCCTCGCCGTCTTCACCACCGGCGAGCGCCTGACCGACATCCGCGTGCTGCGGTGGCGGCTGGCGCCCGGCGAGCCGCCCGAGTACCTCGACGCCAAGGGCGAGCGGGACCACGTCTTCCCGCCGCAGCAGGACGTCACGTGGACCGAGACCGGCCGCGACGACCACGTGCCGGGGGAGCACCCGCACGTGCGGATTCCCGGGAGCGCCTCGGAGAGCACTGCCGGGGTCACCGCCGGCATCACCGGCGGCCGCCTGACCCTCACGGCCGGCGAGACCGTCCACAGCGAGCCCGTCGACGAGCCGCTCCAGGCGCTCGCCGACGCCCGCATCGCCTACGCCCGCGTCGGCCCGCTGGTGCTGCTGCGCGTGCTGCCGTACAACGAGACGCAGCAGCGCTACTTCGTCTGCAACACCCGCACCAGCGACATCGTGCGCCTCGACGCCATCGGGCAGGCGTGCCTGACGCTCCCCGACGACCAGGGCATCATCGTGCCCGGCGCCTACTACCTGGCCGCCGCCCCGGCCGGCCACGCCGCCCGGACCTTCGACACCGACGTTGAGGCCCTGGAGTTCGAGCGCGCCCTCCACGCCCCCGGCGGCGAGGACGTGCTGTACGTCTTCCACGCCCGCGCCGAGGGCCGCTACCTGCTGCTGCCGTACAACCTCATCCGCAAGGAGGTCGCTGCCCCGCTGACCTGCCACGGCTACGCCCTGTTCGACGACGGCACCCTCGCGGTCTGCCGCGCCGACGCCGCCGGGGAGCCGGCGCGCGTGCACCGGGTGCAGCTGTGGCGCACGCCGTTCGAGTCCGAGGCGCACGCCGCCGTTCGCCCGCCCGGCACCGGGCCGCTGGCGCGCATCGGCAACGCCGACGTGGTGCGCGGCATCTCCGAGGCGCTGACCGTGGCCCGCATGGCACGGGAACTGGAGCCGGCCCGGGCCGTGTTCGAGGCGGTGGCCGCCGCCTGCGACCGGTTCACCGACCAGTTCCCCTGGCTGTCCATGCCCGGCCTGGAAGGGCTGCACGAGCCGGTCGCCGTGCTGCGGGAGACCGCCGAGCGGGTCGTCGAGGAGCACGAACGCGTCGTCGCCGAGCGGGAGGAGGCCGCCCGCGTGCTGGCGGAGGCCGACGCCGAGGCGACCGCCCTGATCCGCCGTGCCCGCGGCGAGGCGCCGAAGTCCGCGGACGAGTGGGTGGCCCTGCTGACCGAGCTGCGGCAGGCGCAGGGCCGGGCGGAGTCGCTGCGTGAGACCCGCGCCATCGACCGTGAGGCGCTGGCGGCGATGGGCGAGCGGCTCGCCGAGGCACTCGCCGCGGCCGGGCGCCGCGCCGTGACGTTCCTGGCCCGTGAGGACGCCTTCGACGCCACGCACGCCGCGATCGCCGGGCTCGCCGAGCGGGCGGGCGAGGCGCGCACGGCCGCCGCGCTGGAACCGCTGGCCGAGGAGGCCGAGGCGCACGGGGAGTCGCTGCGCGCCGTCACCGACGTCGTCGGCGGCCTCGACATCGCCGACGCCGAGGTCCGCACCGGCCTGCTGGAGCGGCTGGGCGAGGTGATGGCGGCGCTCAACCGCGCCCGCGCCGTGCTCGACGGGCGCCGCCGGGAGCTGCTGGAGTCGGAGGGACGCGCCGAGTTCGCCGCGGAGTTCGCGCTGCTGGGGCAGGCCGTGACCGGGGCGCTGGCCGCCGCGACCACGCCCGAGGAGTGCGACGAGCAGCTGGGCCGCCTGCTGTTGCAGCTGGAGAACCTGGAGGCGCGGTTCGGGCACTTCGACGACTTCCTGGCGCGGCTGGCCGAGCAGCGCGAGGAGATCTACGAGACGTTCGCCGCCCGCAAGCAGGCGCGGCTGGACGAGCGGGAGCGGCAGGCGGAACGGCTGGCGGAGTCCGCTGAACGCATCCTGCGGACCGTCAGCCGCCGCGCCACCTCGCTCGGCGGACTCGACGAGGTCAACGCCTACTTCGCGACCGACCCGCTCGTCGCCCGCGTCACCGCCACGGCGGGTGAACTGCGCGAGCTGGGCGCGACCGTGCGCGCCGACGAGCTGGAGGGCCGGCTGAAGGCCATCCGCCAGGAGGCCGGGCGGGCGCTGCGCGACCGGATGGACCTGATCGGCGCGGACGGCACGCTGCGGCTGGGGCGCCACCGCTTCACCGTGACCTCCCAGCCCTTCGACCTGACGCTGGTGCCGCACGACGGCGGCCTGTCGCTGGCGGTGACCGGCACCGACTACCGCGCGCCGGTCACCGACCCGGCGTTCGCCGGGACCCGGCCGTTCTGGGACCAGCCGCTGCCGTCCGAGTCGCCCGAGGTGTACCGGGCCGAGCACCTGGCGGCCTCGATGCTGGCGGCGGGGCAGACCGGCGGCGACCTGGCGGCGGCGGCGCGGCGGGCGGCGGAGGCCGCGTACGACGAGGGCTACGACCGGGGGGTGCACGACCACGACGCCGCGCTGATCCTGGCCGCCGTGCTGCGGCTGCGCGAGGCGGCCGGGCTGCTGCGGTACCCCCCGCACGTGCGGGCCGCCGCGCAGCTGTTCTGGGCGCACGGCACGACGGCGTCGGAGCGGGCGGCGCTGAGCGTGCGGGCGCAGTCGCTGGCGCGGGCGCGGGAGACGTTCGGTGCCGAAGCGGCGCTCGCCGAGCTGGCCGGCGAACTGGCGACTGCGGCGGGGGAGTTCCTGTCCGGTGCGGTGCCGGACGCGGCGCCCGGTGGCCGCGCGGCAGCGGCCGTGGGCGGCTACCTGGTGGAGGAACTGGCCGCCAGCCGCCCGGCGTTCGCCGTCAGCCCGGCGGCGCGGGCGCTGCTGGACGACTTCGGGGCCGCGCTCGGCACGGCGGGCGCCAAGGAGTTCGCGCAGGACCTCGCCGCGCTCGGGGAAGGGCCCGCCGCGCTCGCCGCGAGGTGGCAGCTGGCGCACGCCTGGCTCGGCGCGTTCGCCGCCTCGGCGGGGCGCGAGACGACCGAGCTGCCGGAGGCGGTCGCCGTGGAGCTGTGCCGCGGGGAGCTGGCGCACCGGGTGATCGACGCGCCGCTGTGCGAGGAGGTCACCGGGCTGCTTGGCGTCCACCCGCGGATCGACGGCGGCCGGCTGACCATCCGGCTGGATGAGTTCCTGTCCCGCACCGAGGAGTTCCGCACCGAGCGGGTGCCCGCCCACCGGGCGTACGTGCGGCAGCGGAACGCTCTGCTGGAGGCGGAGCGGCGCCGCCTGCGGCTGGACGCGTTCCGGCCGCGGGTGATGCCGGCGTTCGTGCGCAACCGGCTGCTGGACGAGGTCTACCTGCCGCTTATCGGCGACAACTTCGCCAAGCAGCTCGGCGCGGCGGGACAGGAGCAGCGCACCGACCGGCAGGGCCTGCTGCTCCTGCTGTCGCCGCCCGGCTACGGCAAGACGACGCTGATGGAGTACCTGGCGGCGCGGCTGGGGCTGGTGTTCGTCAAGGTGGACGGGCCCTCGCTGGGCCACGGCACGACCTCGCTCGACCCGGCGGCGGCGCCGGACGCGGCGGCCCGGCGTGAGGTCGAGAAGATCAACTTCGGCCTGGAGATGGGCAACAACGTCCTGCTCTACCTGGACGACATCCAGCACACCTCGCCGGAGCTGCTGCAGCGTTTCATCCCGTTGTGCGACGCGCAGCGGCGCGTGGACGGGGTGCGGGTGGCCGACGGCGAGCCCGTCACCCACGACCTGCGCGGCAAGCGCTTCGCGGTGTGTATGGCCGGCAACCCGTTCACCGAGTCGGGGACGCGGTTCCGGGTGCCGGACATGCTCGCCAACCGCGCCGACGTGTGGAACCTCGGCGAGGTGCTGACCGGCCGGGAGGAGCTGTTCGCGCTCAGCCACGTGGAGAACGCGCTGACGTCGAACCCGGTGCTGGCGCCGCTGGCCGGGCGGGAGCGGCGTGACATCGAGCTGCTGACGCGGCTCGCGGGCGGCGACACCAGCGTGACCGCCGACCAGCTGGCGCACCCGTACCCGCCGGCGGAGCTGGAGCGGGTGGTGTCCGTGCTGCGCGGCCTGCTGCGGGTCCGGGAGACGGCGCTGCGGGTCAACGCCGCCTACATCGCCTCCGCCACCCAGGCGGACGCGCACCGCACCGAGCCGCCGTTCCTGCTCCAGGGCTCGTACCGGGACACCAGCAGGATGGCCGAGCGGCTGGTGCCGGTGATGAACGAGGAGGAGATCGAGGCCGTCATCGACGACCACTACCAGGCGGAGGCGCAGACCCTGACGACGGGCGCGGAGGCGAACCTGCTGAAGCTGGCGGAGCTGCGCGGCCGGCTCACCCCGGAGCAGGCCGCGCGGTGGGAGGAGATCAAACAGACATACCGCCGCGAGGTACGCGATGCCGCCGCCACTCCTGCCGAAAGTTTTTCGGAGGTGTTCCGGTAGGGTTGACTGGCCTGGTCGGGCGCACCTAGAAACGGGGGACGTCAAGCCAGCGGGGGCATGACAAGAAAGGGGACCTCCCATGTCTCCCCACGTGCGCCGGGCAGCCATCGCCGCCGCGGCCGCGACGCTCGTCGCGGGCGCGGTCTACGGCAGCGCACAGGCACAGGAGGACACTTCCCAGGGGCCCTCGGTCCAGCAGGCCGAGACGCTCCGCGACGCCGCCTCAGCCAGCGGCAGGTTCGTCGGCACGGCCGTCAACGACGGAAGGCTCTATGACGGTAACTACAGCTCCATAGTCGCCTCGGAGTTCTCCAGCGTCACCGCGGAGAACGTCATGAAGTGGGACACCGTCCAGCCCAGCCAGGGCAACTTCAACTTCTCCGGCGGAGACCGCCTGGTGGACTTCGCCCAGCAGAACAACCAGCAGGTGTACGGCCACACGCTGGTGTGGCACAGCCAGCTGCCGTCCTGGGTGTCCAACGGCGGCTTCAACGCCGAGCAGCTGAACGCGGTGATGGAGAACCACATCACCGAGGTGGTCAGCCACTACGCCGGCCAGGTCGCCTACTGGGACGTCGTGAACGAGGCGTTCAACGACGACGGCACGCTGCGGCAGTCGGTCTTCCAGCAGACGATCGGCGAGGAGTACATCGCCAACGCGTTCCGGGCCGCGGACGCCGCGGACCCCAACGCCAAGCTGTGCATCAACGACTACAGCACCGACGGCATCAACGCCAAGAGCAACGCGATGTACGACCTGGTCAGCTCGCTGCTGGACCAGGGCGTGCCGATCGACTGCGTCGGGTTCCAGTCCCACCTGATCCTCGACCAGCTGCCCAGTGACTACCAGGAGAACCTCCAGCGGTTCTCCGACCTGGGCCTGGAGGTCATCGTCACCGAGCTGGACATCCGGATCCAGGACCCGGCTGACTCCTCCGACCTGCAGCGGCAGGCCGAGCAGTACCAGCAGGTGGTCTCCTCGTGCGTGGCCGTCTCCGGCTGCGCGGGCGTGACCGTCTGGGGCATCAGCGACGCCGACTCCTGGGTGCCCGGTACGTTCCCGGGCTACGGCGCGGCCTGCCCGTGGGACGAGTACCTCCAGCCCAAGCCGGCCTACGACGGCATCCTGACTGGGTTCGGCGGATGAGCGCTCCCAGCTGAACAACTCCGCCGCACCTGACCCCGCCCGGCCTTTCCTCCCTCCTTGGCGCCGGGCGGGGTCGAAATTTTTGCGGACTTCTTCCGGAAGGATTGACGGCCCGGTAACCCCCCTTTACAACGGTCACGTCAACTGCGGGGGCTGACCGGAAAGGGCAAAGGATCTTCATGTCTTCCCTGATGCGAAGAACCGCGGCCGCGTTCGCGGCCGGCGCGCTGCTGACAGGGGCCGTGCTGACCGGAACCGCGCACGCGGAGCAGGCGGAGCGGGACGCCGCACCGCTCCAGAGCACGCTGCGCGACGCGGCCGCGGCGCAGGGCCGCTTCGCCGGCACGGCCATCAACGACGGCCTGCTCAGCAATCCCACCTACACCAGCATCGCCTCGCGCGAGTTCTCCAGCGTCACCGCGGAGAACGTCATGAAGTGGGAGACCATCCAGCCGAGCCGGGGCAATTTCAACTTCTCCGGCGGAGACCGCCTGGTGGACTTCGCCCAGCAGAACAACCAGCAGGTGTACGGCCACACGCTGGTGTGGCACAGCCAGCTGCCGTCCTGGGTGTCCAACGGCGGCTTCAACGCCGAGCAGCTGAACGCGGTGATGACCGAGCACATCACCGAGGTGGTCAGCCACTACGCGGGCGACGTGGCGTACTGGGACGTCGTCAACGAGGCGTTCAACGAGGACGGCACGCTGCGGCAGTCGGTCTTCCAGCAGACCCTGGGCCAGCAGTACATCGCCGACGCCTTCCGGGTCGCGGACGCCGCCGACCCCGACGCCAAGCTGTGCATCAACGACTACAACATCGAGGCCATCAACGCGAAGAGCGACGGCCTCTACCAGCTGGTCAGCTCGCTGCTTCAGCAGGGCGTGCCGATCGACTGCGTCGGCTTCCAGTCCCACCTGATCCTCGACCAGATCCCCGGCAGCTTCCAGTCCAACCTCCAGCGCTTCGTCGACCTCGGCCTCGAAGTGATCATCACGGAGCTGGACATCCGCATCCCGATGCCCGCCGACCAGGCCGAGCTCCAGCGCCAGGCCGAGCAGTTCGCCGAGGTCACCGAGGTCTGCCTGGCCGTGGACGGCTGCGTGGGCGTGACCGTCTGGGGCATCAGCGACCGCGACTCCTGGGTCCCGGACGTCTTCCCGGGTGAGGGAGCCGCCTGCCTGTACGACGACAACTACCAGGCCAAGCCCGCCTACTACGCGATGCTGGAGGCGTTCGGCGGCGGTGACGACGGCGGGGATGACGGCGGTGACGACGGCGGGGATGACGGCGGCGAGGAGCCCGGGCCGGAGCCCGAGGGGTGCGCCGCCACCTACAGCGTGGTCAACCGCTGGAACCAGGGCTCTGTAGTCGAGGTGAGCGTCACCACCGAGCAGGCCCTCAGCGGCTGGACGGTCGAGTTCTCGCTGCCCGCCGGCTCCGTCACCAGCGGCTGGAACGCCCAGGTCAGCCAGAGCGGCACCCAGGTGACCGCGACCAACGCCCCGTACAACGGCTCCGTGCCCGCCGGCGGCACGCTGAGCTTCGGCTTCCAGACCGACAGCGGCGCCACGTACGACACGCCGCAGATCACGCTGAACGGCGCCCCCTGCGCCACGGCGTGACCGCCGGCCCGGCCCTGAGGTAACTCTCCGTACGCCCTGCGGTTCCGCAGGCCGCTGAGATCTCTCAGGCACCTGCGGCGGGCCCGCGCGGCTGCACCGCGCGGGCCCGCCGTCCCGTCCGCCGCGCCACCCGCGCCTGGCGGCGGCGCCCGCTCCGGCTCGCGCCCGCCGCCGTGCTCGGTGATCCTGGGACGGAGCACCCTCACCCGGGAGGTGGAGGACACGTGCCTGCAACCCCATACGCCTCGGGCGGCGGACCGGACGCGAACCGCAACCACCGCAGCGACGTCGGGCGCCGGGTCGCCCTGCGCCGCGAGCAGCTGGGCCTCAGCCGGACCGAGGTGGCCAAGCGCGCGGGCATCGCCCCGGAGTACCTGCGCTACCTGGAGGAAGAGGCCGCGTCCCCGACGCTCCCCTCGCTCACCCGTGTCGCCCGCGCCCTGCAGACGACCGTGGCCGGACTCAGCGGCGTCGCCGCGTCCTCCTCACCCGAGCCGCCCGCGCACCGGGGCGAGCTGGAGGTCCTGGACACCGAGGAGTGCCACCGGCTGTTGGCGGGGCACAGCGTCGGGCGCCTCGCCGTCTCCACGCCCGAGGGGCCGGCCATCGTGCCCGTGACGTACACGTTCACCGGCGGCGTGATCGTCTTCCGCACCCAGCCGGGGGCCACGCCGTCACACGGTGACGGCGAGGAGGTCGCCTTCGAGGTGGACCAGCTCGACGAGGCGCTCACCGTCGGGTGGAGCGTGCAGGTCGCCGGCCCGGCCCACCTCATCGACGAAGCCGAGGCCCTCGGGCGCCTCGCGGAGAAGGCGAACGAGCCCTGGGCCCGCGGCGACCGGAACCTCTGGCTGCGGATCGACCCGGTCCGCGTCACCGGGCGGCGCCTCCGCTTCGGCTGACGGGCGTCCCGCCGGCGGTTTGCCAGCGGGCCCGGTCCGGGTTCCCATGGAAAACGGGGGCGGCCAGGCGACCCGGGGGCATCCGGCGAAAGGACACCCTGTGCGGACCGGACCAGCCAAGCTGTGGGCGTGCCGGGCGGTGGTGTTCGACACCGACGGCGTGATCATCGATTCCGCCGGGCTGCACGCGACCGCGTGGAAAGCGGCCTTCGACGCCTGCCCCGGGGTGGACCCGCCCTTCGACCAGGACGCGGACTACCGCACGCACGTGGACGGCAAGTCCCGCCACGACGGGGCCGCCGCCTTCCTCGCCGCCCGCGGCATCGACGACCCCGCCACCGTCAGCGCCACGGCGGCACGCAAGGAGGAGGAGTTCGTCCGCCTGCTGCATGAGCAGGGCATCGAGGCGCTGTCCGGCGCGGTCCGCCTGCTGTGCGCGCTCCACGACGCGCGGGTCCGCTGCGCCGCCGTGTCCGCCTCGCGGCACGCCCGGGACCTGCTGGCGTGCGCGGGCGTCCGGTCGCTGCTGCAGACCGTCGTGGACGGCAACGACGCGGCGCGGCTGCGGCTGCCCGGCAAGCCGGAGCCCGCGCTGTTCACCGAGGCGGCGCGCCGTCTGGGCGCGGAGCCGCCCGAGACCGCCGTCGTGGAGGACGCGCTGGCCGGCGTGGCGGCCGGGCGGCGGGGAGGGTTCGCGCTGGTCGTCGGGGTCAACCGGGACCCCGCGAATCCGGCGGCGGCCGAGGGCCTGCGCGCGCACGGCGCCGACGTGGTCGTCGCCGATGCCGGGGAGCTGCTCACGGAGGCGACGCCATGACCACGCGCCCCGACTGGTCCGACTGGCTGTGGGTCTTCGACGGGTACGACCCGCGCCGGGAACGCCTGAGGGAGGCGCTGTGCACGCTCGGCAACGGCTACGTCGCCACGCGCGGCGCGGCCCCCGAGTCCACGGCCAGCCCCGCCCACTACCCGGGCACCTACGCGGCGGGCGTCTACAACCGCCTCACCTCGGTGCTGGCCGGCCGCCGCCTGGAGCACGAGGACCTCGTCAACCTCCCCAACTGGCTGCCGCTGCGCTTCCGCATCCATCCCGACGACGGGCCCGGCGGCCAGTGGTTTACGCCCGACCGGCACCTGGAGGGCCTGGTGCGCTACCGGCAGGTCCTGGACATGCGGCACGGCACCCTGACCCGCTCCCTGCGGTTCCGCGACCGGCACGGCCGCCACCTGGGCGTCGAACAGGTCCGCCTGGTGCACATGGGCGACCCGCACCTGGCCGCGCTCAGCACGACGTTCACCGCCGAGGACTGGTCGGGCACGATCGAGGTCGAGTCCGCGCTCGACGGCATGACGGGCAACACCGGCGTCGCCCGCTACCGCGACCTGGCCTCGACCCACCTGACGCGGCTGTCCACCGGCCACGAGGACCCCGACACGGTCTGGCTGCGCTGCCGCACCAGCAGCTCCGACATCCGCGTCGTGCAGGCCGCCCGCACCCGCGTGCCCACCGGGGGCGGCGACGCCCGCGTCCGCCTCGCCGGCTTCCGCGCCGCGCACCGGCTGACGCTGCCGGTGCGGCCCGGCCGCGAGGCCACCGTCGAGAAGACCGTCGCCCTGCACACCTCGCGCGACCCCGCGATCAGCGGCCCGTTCCAGGCCGCGCTGGACCGCGTGCGGCGCGCGCCGGACTTCGCCGGCCTGCTGGACACGCACGAGGACGCCTGGGAACGGCTGTGGCGCCGCGCCGATCTCCAGGTGCCCGGTGAGCCCGGCCGCATCCTGCGGCTCCACCTGTTCCACCTGCTCCAGACGCTCTCGCCGCACACCGAGGGCCTGGACACCGGCGTGCCGGCCCGGGGCCTGCACGGCGAGGCGTACCGGGGGCACGTCTTCTGGGACGAGCTGTTCGTGCTGCCGTACCTGAACCTGCACTTTCCCGAGGTGTCCCGCTCGCTGATGGAGTACCGCTACCGGCGGCTGCCCGCGGCGTGCCGGGCGGCGCGCGAGGCGGGGCAGCGCGGCGCGATGTTTCCCTGGCAGTCCGGCAGCGACGGCCGGGAGGAGACGCCCGAACTCCACCTCAACCCGCGTTCCGGGCGCTGGCTGCCGGACCGCTCCCATCTGCAGCACCATGTCGGCTCGGCCATCGCGTACAACGTCTGGCGCTACGGCCAGGCCACCGGCGACACCGGCTTCCTCCACACCAAGGGCGCCGAACTGATGCTCCAGGTCGCCCGGTTCTGGGCGGGCAAGGCCGAGTGGGACGGCGGCCTGGAACGGTACCGGATCAGGGGCGTGGTCGGCCCCGACGAGTACCACGAGACCTACCCCGGCGCCGACCGCCCCGGCCTGGACGACAACACCTACACCAACGTCACGGCCGCCTGGGTGCTCAGCCGCGCCGCGGAGCTGGCCCGGACCATGCCGGTCTCCCGGCGCCAGGACGTCTTCGACCGCGTCGGGCTGCGCCCGCAGGAGCCGGACGAGTGGGAGGAGGTCGCCCGCCGGCTGCGGGTGCCGTTTCACGACGGCCCGGACGGCCCGGTGCTCAGCCAGTTCGACGGCTACGGCCGGCTGCGCGAACTGGACTGGGACGCCTACCGGGAGCGGTACGGCGACATCCGCAGGCTGGACCGGATCCTGGAGGCGGAGGGCGACATGGTCGACCGCTACCAGGCGTCCAAGCAGGCCGACGTCCTCATGCTGGGCTATCTCTTCCCGCCCGCCGAGCTGTTCTCCCTGTTCCGGCAGCTGGGCTACGACGTCGGCGAGGACGACTGGCGGCGCACCGTCGACTACTACCTGGCGCGCACGAGCCACGGCTCGACCCTCAGCGGGGTCGTGCACGCCTGGGTCCTGGCGCGGGTACGCCACCGCGAGGCGTGGCGCCTGTGGGAGGAGGCACTGGCCAGCGACGTGGCGGACCTTCAGGGCGGGACGACGGAGGAGGGCATCCACCTCGGCGCGATGGCCGGGACCCTCGACCTGCTCCAGCGGGGCTTCACGGGCCTTCAGGCGCGGGAAGACGCCCTCGTCCTGGACCCGGCGCCGCTGCCGGAGCTGTCCGAGTTCTCGTTCTCCGCCCGTATCAGAGGGGTGGCGGTCACGGTCCACATGAAGCCGGGCCAGCTGCTGATCGGCGTTCCCGCCTGGGAGGAGACGCCGGTCCGCGTCGAGCTGCCCGGCCTCGCCCCGACGCGCATCGCGCCGGGTGAGGACCGGCTGCTGCCGCTGGCCGCCACCTGACCGGCGCGGGCGCCGACCCGGCCGGGCGGACGAGACCGCCTGCCAGCCGCTGAGCCGCCACGAGGGGCCGTCGTCGCCGCCGCTCCTTCGGGAAACGGAGGGCGCCCACCCGGCCGGCCCCGGCCGCAGGGGGTCTTCCGCCGCGGCGGGGCGGTAGCCATGCTGGGACGGCCCGCCCCCAACCCCCCACACCGTAACGGAGATCTCATGGAGCGGCACCTGACACGACGCGGCGCGCTGACCGTCCTGGGCGGATCGGCCGCCGCCCTCCCGCTCGCCGCGCGCACCACCGCCGGCACCGCCCGTGCCCAGTCCGCCCCGCCCGCCGTCTACCTCGGCGGCTATACCGGCGGCGACCCGGAGGGCGGCATCGGCGTCGCCCGCCCGGACCAGACCACCGGCGCGCTGCGCCTGGAGGCCGTCACGCCCGCCCCCAACCCCAGCTTCCTGGCGCTGTCACCGGCCACCGGCGTGCTGTACGCGGTCGACGAGTCCGCCGAGGGCGCCGTCACCGCCTTCGCCCTCGACGACAGCGGCGGCATCGCCGGGCCGCTCGCCACCGTCGGCAGCGGCGGCGGCTCCCCGTGCCACGTGAGCGTGGACCCCGGCGGCAGCCACGCGTTCGCCGCCAACTACGCCACCGGCTCGGTCGCCGTCTTCGCGCTCGGCGAGAACGGCGCGCCCACGGGCCTCACCGACCTCGTCCAGCACACCGGCGAGGGCCCGGACCCGGACCGGCAGGAGGGGCCGCACGCCCACATGGTGCTGCCGCACCCGGACGGCGGGCTGCTGTACGCCGCCGACCTGGGCACCGACTCCGTGCACGTCTACGTCCTCGACACCGCCACCGGGCGGCTGACCAGGCGGCAGGAGGCCCGCTTCGCCCCCGGCTCCGGCCCCCGGCACCTCGCGCTCCACCCGGGCGGCCGCACCGCCTACGTGCTCGGCGAACTCGACCTGACGCTCACCCCCTGCACCGTCGACGCGGCGACGGGCACCCTCACGCCGCTCACCGCCGTCTCCGCGCTCCCGCCGGACGCCGACCCGGCGGGCGCCACGGCGGCCGAGGTGCTCGTCTCGCCCGACGGGCGCTTCGTGTACGCCTCCGTCCGGGGCCACGACAGCGTCGCCGTCTTCGACGTCGCGGGGGACCGGGAGACCGCGCCGGAGCTGCTGGCCAGCCACCCCTGCGGCGGCCGAAGCCCCCGCCACCTGGCGTTCGACGCGGCCAGCGGCCGGATCTTCGCCGCCAACCAGGACTCCTCGCAGGTGTCCGTGCTCACCCGCGACACCGGGGACGGCGGCCTGTCCGACGCCCAGACGGCGCTGTCCTACCCGAACGTCGCCTGCGTCCTGCCCGCCCTGTGACCCGGGCCGGCGGCGGCTAGCCGTAGGGCACGACCGCCACCGGCGGGCGGGCGTGGTGCAGCGCCGCGTGGACCACCGGGCCGACGCGCGTCCCCAGGCGCGGCCGGTTCCGGTGGCGCCCGGTCACCAGCAGCACCGCACGGAACGCCGCGGCCGCCAGCAGCACCTCCGAGGCGTTGCCGAACCGCAGGTGCTCGATCACCGGCACCTGGGGGAACCGCGCCCGCCACGGGTCGAGGGTGGCCGCCAGCGCGCGGCCCTCCTCGGCCTCGGCGCTGCGGTGCTCCGCCGTCTCCAGCTCCCGGGGCACCTCCGGGCCGAACAGCGACGGCGAGCCCCACGCACGCACCGCCCGCACCGCCGCGCCCCGCGCCCGCGCGGCGGTGAAGGCGAACGACAGCAGCGGGTCGGCCGCCGCGCCGAGGCTGCCCAGGCCCACCACGACCTCGTCGCCCTCCTCCGGCCGCGCCGCGGACCCCGGCTCCGGACCGCCCCGGACGTCACCGTGCGGGCGCACCAGCACCACGGGCCCCTCGGCGTGCGCGACCACCGGCAGGCCGACGGAGCCGAGCAGGAAGCCCAGCAGCGCCCCGTGCCCGCGCGAGCCGAGAACCGTGACGGCCGCCTCCCGCGAGACCTCGGCCAGCCCGGCCACGGGGACGGCGGGCAGCAGCCGCACCGACACCGGCAGCGAGGGGTAGCGGGCGGCCACCTCCGTCCGCGCGTCGTCCAGCAGCCGCTGCGCGGCCTCGCGGTCCGTGGCCGTCGGCGGGTTCAGCGGTTCGTCGGTCCAGGCGTGCACCAGCAGCAGCGGCAGCCCGCGGCGCGCCGCCTCGCGCGCCGCCCAGTCCGCCGCCACGCGGCTTGCCCGCGACCCGTCCACGCCGACCGCCACCGGCCGGTCCCCGGCGCCGGGCGTGCCCGTCATGCTCGTCACCTCACGCGCGGAGGAACGTCGGGACGTGTCCCCTGGCACCCCCCTTTGTCCACTGTCGCGCGTTTCGGCTCCCGCCGCTCGCCGTCAGGAGACGACGCGGGCGGCGTAGACGGGGACCGACACCTCCGGCTCGTCCAGGCACACCCCGGTGACCAGGTCGAAGCGCTGTTTGAGCAGGGGGGAGGCCACGAACGGGCGCCCCTCGTTGCCGGTGGAGCCCAGCAGGCCGCGGGCGAGCACGCAGGCGCCGGTGAACGGGTCGCGGTTGCCGATCGCGTGCGGCCGGCCCGACCGGTCGAGGAACAGCGCCGCCTGCCGCCCGTCGGGCAGCAGCACGGCGACGCCCCGCCCCGGCACCAGGTCGCTGCGGGCGCAGACCGCCGTCCACTGCCCGTCGGCGGCCCGGATCTCGATCACGCCGGCGGCCGCGGCTGGGCTGGCAGCTGGGTTCGTGGCTGGCGTGGCGGTGGCGGTGGCCATCAGGAGGCGCTCCCTTCGAGCGTGCGGACCGGGATCTCGGGCCCGGCGAGTACCGTCAGATCGGGCTTGTGCTGGTCGCGCTCGGGGACGAACCGCACGGACGGGTCCGGCGCCTCGGGCGCGTTCACGAACGACACGAAGCGGCGCAGCTTCTCGGGGTCCTTCAGCGTCTCGGCCCACTCGTCGCGGTAGGCGGCGACGTGCGCGGCCATCAGCCGTTCCAGCTCGTCGCAGATGCCCAGCGAGTCGTGGACGACGACGTCCCTGAGGTGGTCGAGCCCGCCGTCCAGGCGCTCCAGCCACGTGGAGGTGCGCTCCAGCCGGTCGGCGGTGCGGATGTAGAACATCAGGAACCGGTCGATCAGCCGCACCAGCTCGGCGTCGGACAGGTCCTGGGCCAGCAGGTCGGCGTGGCGCGGCGTGGCGCCGCCGTTGCCGCCGACGTACAGGTTCCAGCCGCTGGCCGTGGCGATCACGCCGAAGTCCTTGCCCCGGGCCTCCGCGCACTCGCGGGCGCAGCCGGAGACCGCGGCCTTCAGCTTGTGCGGCGAGCGCAGCCCCCGGTACCGCAGCTCCAGGTCGATCGCCATCCGCACGCTGTCCTGCACGCCGTAGCGGCACCAGGTCGAGCCCACGCACGACTTGACCGTGCGCAGCGCCTTGCCGTACGCGTGCCCCGACTCGAACCCGGCCTCCACCAGCCGCGCCCAGATCGCGGGCAGCTGCTCCACCCGCGCGCCGAACATGTCGATGCGCTGCCCGCCGGTGATCTTCGTGTAGAGCCCGAAGTCCCGGGCCACCTCGCCGATCACGATCAGCTTCTCCGGCGAGATCTCGCCGCCGGGCACGCGGGGCACGACCGAGTACGAGCCGTTGCGCTGCATGTTGGCGAGGAAGTGGTCGTTGGTGTCCTGCAACGCCGCCTGCTCGCCGTCCAGCACATGGCCGTCGGCGCCGATCGCCGGGGCCAGCGAGGCGATGATCGAGGCGACGGCGGGCTTGCAGATCTCGCAGCCGTCGCCGCCGCGCGCCTCAGGGCGGCCGTGGCTGTCCAGCAGCTCCTGGTAGGACGTGATCCGCAGCGCCAGCACGATCTCGTACAGCTCCTGGCGGGTGTGCGCGAAGCAGCCGCACAGGCCGGTGTCGACGGCGACGCCGCTGGCCGCCAGCTCGTCGTTGACCAGCTGGGTGAGCACCTTCACGCAGCTGCCGCAGCCGGTGCCCGCCCTGGTGCACTTCTTCACCTCGGGCACCGAGGTGCAGCCCGTCTCGGTGACGGCGGCCCGGATGGCGCCCTTGGAGACGTTGTGGCAGCTGCAGATGGTCGCGTCGTCCGGCAGCGCGGACGGGCCGATCGCGGCGGGCGGCGCCAGCCCGGCGGGCAGCACCAGCTGCTCGGGCGCGGCCGGCGGCACCGAGCCGGTCAGCGGGCGCAGCAGCCCGTAGGACTCGGCGTCGCCGACCAGCACGCCGCCGAGCAGCGTGCCGTCCTGGCCGATGACCAGCTTCTTGTACACGCCCGCCCGCGAGTCGGCGTACACCACGTCCAGGCAGCCCTCGGTGCGGCCGTGGGCGTCACCGAACGAGGCCACGTCCACGCCCAGCAGCTTCAGCTTGGTGGAGGTGTCGGCGCTGGTGAACGACGCCGCGCACGCCTCACCCGCGGCGATCGCCTCGGCGGCGGTGGCAGCCATCTCGTAGCCCGGCGCCACCAGCCCGTACACCGTCCCGTCCACGGCGCGGGCGCACTCACCGATGGCGTAGACGGCCGGGTCGGCGGTGCGGCAGCGCTCGTCGATGACGACGCCGCCGCGCTCGCCGACGGCCAGGCCGCACTCGCGGGCGAGCTGGTCGCGCGGGCGGACCCCGGCCGAGAAGATCACCAGATCGGTGCCGATCGCCGAGCCGTCCGACAGCACCATGCCGGTGACCCGGCCGTCCTCGCCGGTGGTGATCTCCTGGCCGCCGACGCCGGTGTGGACGACCAGGCCCATCTCCTCGACGGTGCGGCGCAGCGCGGCGCCGCCGCCCTCGTCGACCTGGAGCGCCATCAGGCGCGGGTTGAACTCCACGATGTGCGCCGTCACGCCCAGGCCGCGCAGCGCCCCGGCCGCCTCCAGGCCGAGCAGGCCGCCGCCGACCACGACGCCGGTGCGGGCGCCGGCGGCGTACCGCTTGATGGCCTCGACGTCCTCGATGGTGCGGTAGACGAAGCAGCCGGTGGCGTCGCGGCCGGGCACCGGCGGCACGAACGGGTAGGAGCCGGTGGCGAGCACCAGCGTGTCGTAGCGGACGGAGAACCCGGAGCGGGCGGTGACGGTGCGGGCCGCGCGGTCGATGGCCACGGCCGGGTCGCCGGTGCGCAGCTCGATGCCGTGGCGGTCCAGGAAGCCTTCGGGCAGCAGCGACAGGCTCTGCGGCGTGGCACCCGTGAAGTACGAGGTCAGGTGCACCCGGTCGTAGGCCGGGCGCGGCTCCTCGCAGAGCACCACGACCCGGGCGCGCTCGGTGACGCCCCGGCTGGCGAGCTCTTCGAGGAAGCGCTGGCCCACCATCCCGTGCCCGACGAGCACGATCGTTTCGGTTGTCCCGGTGGACATGTCTACATCCCTCCGTGGTGGGCGTCAGGGGTGAGCAGGTGGAGCAGGGGCGCCGAGGCGGGCAGCGGCTCGTCGCTCTCCCAGGTGCGGGCGAGCGTGCCGACGCTGCCGAGGTCGCCCAGGAGGATGCCGCCGCGCAGCCGGTCGCCGCGGACGACGATCTTGCGGTAGGCGCGCCGGGTGGCGTCGGCGAGGTGCACGACGTCGTCGCCCGGGCCGGGGGTGGTCTGGCCGAACGCGGCGAGGTCCAGGACGGCGGCCGGGGCCGTGCCGCCGAGCGTGAGCCGCACCAGCGCCCGGGTGCCGGCGTACCGGCCGCCGTCCGCCGCGCCGGTGCCGGCCAGCACCCTTGCCAGCACGTCGGCCTGGTCGTGCGCGGCGCCCGCCAGGCCGTAGACGACGCCGTCGTGCTCGGCGCAGTCGCCGACGGCGTGCACGTGCGGGTCGGAGGTCCGCAGCGCGCCGTCTACGGCGATGCCGCCGTGGGTGCCGAGCGCCAGGCCCGCGTCGGCGGCCAGGCCGGCCCGGGGCCGCACGCCGCAGGCCAGCACAATGAGCTGGGCGGTGAGTGCGTAGCCGTCGGCCAGCCGCACGCCGGTGGCGCGCCGCCCGGAACCGCCGGGCTCCGGCGCCGTGACCAGGCTCCTCACCCGGCACTCGGTGTGGACCTCCACGCCGAGGTCCGCCAGGTGTGCCCGCAGCAGCGCGGACGCTCCGGCGTCGAGCTGCCGCTCCATCAGGTGCTCGCCCTGGTGCGCCAGCACGACGCGGACGCCGCGCCGGGCCAGCGCGCGGGCGGCGGAGACGCCGAGCAGCCCGCCGCCGATGACGACGGCCTCGCGGGCGCCCTCGCGCACGTCGCGGTCCAGCGCCAGGCAGTCGTCGAGGGTGCGGAACGCGTGGACCCCGGCGGGCAGGTCGCCGCCGCGGGGCGGGAGCAGGCCGCGCAGCGGCGGCAGCACGGGGCTGGAGCCGGTGGCGAGCACCAGCGTGTCGTAGGGCACCGTCCGGCCGTCGCCGCACACCACGCGCCGGGCGGCGCGGTCCAGGCGCACCGCGCGGGTTCCGCCCAGCCACCGCGTGCCTGCAGGCGGGCGCGGCAGGGTGATCACCTCGGGCGGGTACTGCCCGGCCAGGACGCCGGCGAGCAGCACCCGGTTGTACGCCGGGTGCGGCTCCTCGCCGATGACCGTGACGGTGACGGCGGGCGCCGCGCCGAGCTGCTGCGTGAGCCGGGCGGCGGCCATGCCGCCGCCGACGATCACCACACGCTTGTCCGGGCTCATGCCGTCAGCGTGCGGGGGTGCTGTTACCCGGCGGCATCACGGCCGTTTCCCGGAGGCAACGCTGCCCTCAGCAACAGTGGTTCACATGTGTGAGCCCCCGGGTAGCCATGGTGCGTGCCGCGCCTGTCCTTCCCCGTGACCTTCGTCGTCGGCTCCGGGCGCAGCGGCTCGTCCGCGCTGTCGCGGGCGCTGCGGCTGCATCCGGGGCTGCTGAGCCTCAACGAGCTGCTGGCCTCCCTGACCGAGCCGGAGCGCGCCCTGCCGGCGTCGCCGCTGACGGGCGAGGAGTTCTGGCGGATGCTGGCCGAGCCCAGTCCTGTCTTCGAGCGGCTGCTCAGGGACGGGGTGGTGATGCCCGAGTTCCTGGACCCCCGGCCGGGCCTCCCGGCGCTGAGCCTGATGGTGCTGCCGCACCTGACGGACGACCCGCCGGCGGTGCTGGCCGCGCTGGAGCGGGAGGTGCCGCGCTGGCCCAGGCGCCCGGCGGAGGAGCACTTCGCCGCCCTGCTGGCGCTGCTGCGGGAGCACTTCGGGCGCGAGGCGGTGGTGGAGCGGTCCGGCTACTCCGTGATGTGGATCCCGCGGCTGCGGGAGTGCTTTCCTGAGGCCCGTTTCGTGCACATGCACCGTTACGGACCGGACTGCGCGCTGTCCATGAGCCGCCACACCGGCTACCAGACGATCATGGTGATGCGGGAGGTGTTCGAGCTGACCGGCGTCGCGACGGTGTCCGAGCTGACCGAGGAGCACCTCCGCGGGCTGCCGCCCGAGCTGGCCGCGCTCGTCAGCACCCGGATCGACACCGGGTGGCTGGCGTCGCGCGGGGTGCCGGTGGCGCGGTTCGGCGAGCTGTGGTCGGAGCTGGTCACGCAGGCCGTGGCGTACCTGGCGCCGGTGCCCGCCGGGCAGCGCACCGAGCTGTCGTACGAGCGGCTGCTGGACGATCCCCGGGGCGAGCTGGCGCGGCTGGCGCGGTTCGCGGGGGTGGCGGCCGACGAGCGCTGGCTGGACGCGGCGGCGCCGCTGTTCACGGATGCCAGCCGGGGCTCGGCCGCCCGTGAGCTGGCGCAGGAGGAGCTGGCGGCGCTGCGCGAGGCGTGCGCGCCAGGTACGCAGGCCCTGGCCGCGGCGGCGGCCGCCGTCTGAGCGGCCCGCCGGTCAGCGGAACGCCTGGCCGGCCTCGTCCAGGTACGTCGCGAGGACGTCGATGAGCGCGCGGCCGGTGAGCCCTTCGGCGTCGGCGCCGGGCCGGCCGGCGGCCTCGTTCTCCCGCTCGTTCTCCCGCTCGTTCTCCCGCAGCCAGGCGTTGGTGGCCAGGCGCAGCGAGGTGAGGAAGACGGCGGCGAGGACCTCCGGGCTGACCTGGTCGGTCCCGGGGCGTCCGGCCAGCGCCTCGGCGATGTCGTGCTCGAATGCGACGCGGTTGGCGAGCTGGCGCGCGAGCAGTGACGGATGACGCAGCGCGAGCCGGCAGCGGACGGCCCAGTCGCGCTGCGCCGGGTCGGCCGAGTGGCGCGTGAACACGGTCTGCGCCGCCTGCCGCAGCGCGGTCCAGGCGGGCTCGTCGGCGGGGCGTTCCCGCAGCGCCTGGAGCAGGACACCGGTCTGGCGCTGGTCGCCGAAGAGAAGAGCGTCCTCTTTGGAGGAGAAGTAGTTCGAGAACGTGCGGCGGGAGATGCCGGCCGCGTCCGCGATCGCCTCCACGGTGACGTTCTCGATGCCGCGCTCCACGGTGAGCCGCAGCGTCGCCTCGTGCACGGCCTGCCGCGTGGCCGCCTTCTTGCGTTCCCGCAGGCCAGTGGTGGTGTCCATGGCTCCATGATGCTACAGAGTCAGAAAAGTTGCTCAATGAGAAAAGATGCCCAATGTGCAGTTATGATTGTTGGCATTGTCTGGCACCCGTCTCGCACAGGGGGTTCCGCGCGTGAGCGCACGTCCGGCCGCACGCCCCGACGACGTGCA
Organism: Streptomyces sp. 7-21; assembly: GCF_016741785.1. Lineage (GTDB taxonomy): Bacteria > Actinomycetota > Actinomycetes > Streptomycetales > Streptomycetaceae > Streptomyces. Next base: position 93,775 of record NZ_JAERRL010000009.1, on the reverse strand, counting down.
TCCCGCCACCGCACCGATGGATCACCGCCACGTCATGCGCGCGATGAGCGGCCTGCTCATCGTGCTGTTCGTCGCCATGATCAGCACCACGGTGGTCTCGGTGGCCCTGCCGCAGATCATCGGCTCGCTCAACGGCACGCAGTCGCAGTACACCTGGGTCGTCACGGCCATGCTGCTGGCCTCGACCGCCTCGACGCCGATCTGGGGCAAGCTCGCCGACCTGTTCAGCAAGAAGCTGCTCCTTCAGACCGCCGTGGCGCTCTTCACGGTCTCCTCGCTGGCCTGCGGCTTGGCGCAGAACACCGGGCAGCTGATCGGTTTCCGCGTCATCCAGGGCCTGGGCATGGGCGCGGTGCAGGTGCTCGTGCAGGTCGTCATCGCGGCGATGGTCAGCCCCAAGGAGCGGGGCCGGTACAACGGCTACCTGGGCGGCGTGATGGCCGTGGCCACCGTCGGCGGTCCGCTGCTCGGCGGCGCCCTCACCGACATCTCGTGGCTGGGCTGGCGCTGGTGCTTCTTCATCGGTGTGCCGTTCGCGCTGGTCGCGCTGGTCATCCTCAGCCGCACGCTGCACCTGGCGGAGACCCGCCGCCCTGACACCAAGGTCGACTACGCGGGCGCCTCGCTGATCGCCGCCGGCGTGAGCCTGCTGCTGCTGTGGGTGACGTTCGTGGACACCGAGTTCGCCTGGCTCTCCTGGCAGACCGCCGCCATGACCAGCGGCAGCGTGGTGCTGCTGGGCCTGGCCGTGTGGGTGGAGACGCGGGTGCCCGAGCCCGTCGTCCCGCTGCACGTGGTGCGCCGCCGCGACCCGGCGCTGGCGATCACGGCCAGCCTCGCCGTGGGCATGGCCATGTTCGGCGGGGCCGTCTTCCTCGGCCAGTACTTCCAGATCGGCCGCGGCTACTCGCCGACGGAGGCCGGCCTGCTCACCATCCCGATGATGGGCGGCGTGCTGCTGTCCGCGGCCGTCTCCGGGCGGCTGGTCTCCCGCAGCGGAAAGGTCAAGCCGTATATCGTCACCGGCGTCCTCGTCCTGACCGGGGGCTTTCTCGCGCTGTCGCAGATCGACCACGCGACGCCGCTGCCGGCCGTCGCGGCGGGCATGTTCGCCGTCGGCACCGGCGTCGGCATGTCGATGCAGAACCTCGTGCTGGTCGTGCAGAACACCGTTCCCCTCGCCGAGGTCGGCGCGGCCAGCGGCGCGATCACGTTCTTCCGCTCGCTCGGCGGCACCGTCGGCGTCTCCGTCCTCGGCGCCGTACTGGCGAACCAGGTCGCCACGAAGATCGCGGGCGGCCTGCGCGAGCTGGGCATCGACCCGGCCGCGTCGGACGGCGGCGGCTCCACGCTGAACATCGCCGCGATGCCCGCACCGGTCCAGGAGGTCGTCCGCGCCGCCTACGGCGACGCCACCGGCAACATCTTCCTGATCTCGGCCGGCATCGCCGTGCTCGGCGTGATCGCCGTCCTCTTCCTCACCCCGGCGACCCTGCGCGACAGCCTCGACCTGTCGCCGCGCGCCGCCTCCGGGCCGGACCTCAGCAAGGAAGCGCAGGCGGCCCCGCCGGACCCCGCCGCGCGGGCCTGACCTGACCACCGGCGTCTCACGGCATCACGCGGCCGCGGCCGGCGCCGTGCCGTGAGACGCCGTCGCCGCGGGGGAAGGTCCTTCCCGCATGTCCTTCCCCGACGGCGCCGAGGGCCCGCCCACCGCACGCACGCGCGGGGAGCGGGCCCGTGGGGCATCCGGGTCAGAGGGCGGAGGTGTTCACCGCCGCGGAGGGGGTTTCGCCGTGCAGGGACTGGGAGATGCGCTCGCTGAACATCTCGTTGAGCGCCTCGGCCAGGGCCTGCTGGTCCCCCAACGAGCCGTAGACCATGCCCATGTAGGGACCTTGGACGAGCAACGTGACGCTTTCATCGTCGCCGAAGGTGTAGCTTGAGCCGTCCTCTCCGTAGTGCGCGAAGCTGGACGGACGGAAGTCGTAACCGGAGAACTCCGTGTCGATCACTTCCAGGGCGTTGCGGGCAGCCGGCTCGCTGTCGTAGCCATACAGCTCGAAGCCGACACCCTTCTCGCTGGAAGAGCCGGCGTACAGCACTTCGCCGTAGGCCCGCAGCGCCTCACACGCGCGGCTGAATGCCTCGCAGGCGGAGGCGTCATCACCGTTCTCCGCTACCGGATCTTCTTCCAGCTCGCCGTAGGGGGTGCCCTCCAGTGCGGCCAGGTCCGGCAGGATGGCCGCGATGGCGCGGTCGTTGGGCCGGTGCGGCCGGGAGGGCCTGCGGCCGCTGCCGCCGGTAGACAGGTCGTCCGTATCGTCGGTGTCGTCCTTGTGCACGCCGCTGCTGCCGTCGCCGCCGTCAGAGTCGTCGTGCATGGAGTCGCTGCCGCCCGACGAGGACGAGTGGTGCCGACGGCCTCCTGTGCCCGAGCAGGCCGTCAGCACCAGCGCTGTCGCGACGATGACGGTTGTCACCGCGCTCAGCCGTGTCCGCGCCCTCATGTTGCATGTCCTTTCCAGCCGGAGGAGTCGCCGACGCTTTGTCAAGTGGTACTGACCAGTCAGAACACGAGGGACGCCCCCGGCACCAGGCTGGTTCCGGGGGCGTCCCCACCGTGTCAAACGGTTGCTGAACGGTGATCAGGCAACGGAGGAAACGGTGGCGGAGGGGGTTTCGCCGTGCAGGGACTGGGAGATGCGCTCGCTGAACATGTCGTTGAGCGTCTCGCCGAGCGCCTGATCCGCCGACGAGCCGTTCACCACCCCGAGGTAGGGGCCCTGGACGAGGAACGCGACGTGCTCATCGTCGCCGAAGGTGAAGCCCGAGCCGTCCTCGCCGTGGTGCTCCCAGCCGGACGGGCTGAAGCCGTGACCGGGGGTGACCAGGTCCGTTTCGATCGCCTCCAGGGCGTCGAGGGCGGCTGGTCCGCTGCTGTAGCCATACAGCTCGAACTGGACCTGGTCCTCGTCGGAGCTGTCGGTGAAGGAGACGTCACCGTGGGCCCGCAGCGACTCACAGGCGGCGCTGACGACCTGGCAGAGGTCGGCGTCCGCGCCGTTCTGCGCTGACACCTCGCGGTCCAGCGCGGTGTAGGGGATGCCGTGCAGGGCGGCGAGGTCCGGGAGGATGGCCGCGATGGTGCGGTCGTTGGGCCGGTGCGGCTGGGAGGGCCTGCGGCTGCTGCCGCCGGTGGGCCGGTCGTCCGTGTCGTCGGGGTCGTCCTTGTGCACGCCGCCATCGTCGTGCGACGAGTCGCTGCCGCCCGTGGACGAGTGGTGCCTGCGGCTCGATCCCCCCTCGGAGCAGGCTGTCAGCACCAGTGCCGTCACGACGGCGGCGGCCGTGACCGCGCTGAGCCGTGTCCACACCCTCATTGCGTGTCCTCTCCGGCCGGGAGTGTCCCCGGCCGCTCACTCAGGTGGTAACCGGCCAGCCAGAACACAAAGGTACGCCCCCGGAACCGGTGTGGTTCCGGGGGCGTCCGCTGAACGCGGGGTAATCCCCTGCACCCCGGTCAGAGTGCGGAGGCGTCCACCGTGGCGGTGGGGGTTTCGCCGTGCAGGGACTGGGAGATGCGCTCGCTGAGCATCTCGTTGAGCGCCTCGGCCAGCGGCTCCTCCGCCGAGGCCCGGGAGATCACCGCGAGGTAGGGGCCCTCGATGAGAAACGTGACGTCCGTGCCGTCGTCGCGCCGGTAGGAGGTGCCGTCCTCGCCGTAGTGCTCCCAGTTGACCGGGCTGGAGCCGGTCTCCGATGCCATGTCGTCCTCGGCCGCGCGCCTGCGTGCCCGTCCGCACCCGTGGCCGGATCCTTTCGCAGCGGAAACTGCTGCGCACCGGTGAGGCGTTGCTGAGGCGGTGGTGCAACGGCAGCGAACCCGACGCCCCTTCAGGTACGCCGCGTCCACCCCCGTAGGCTCGGTGACCATGGACGCACTCGCCTCCCTGCTCCACGGGCCTCGCGCGCACGGGGCGTTCCTCATGCGTGTGGTGCTTGACCCGCCGTGGGGGGTGCGCGTGGAGGACCAGGCGCCGGTCACGCTGCTGACTCCGGCGCGCGGCCACGCGTGGGTCATTCCCACGACGGGCGACGCCGTCCGGCTGGAAGCCGGAGAGGTCGCCGTGGTGCGCGGCCCGGAGCCGTACATGGTCGCCGACGACCCGGCTACCCCGCCGCAGGCCGTGATCACGCCCGGCGGCTGCGCGGTGACGCCGCAGGGCAGAGAAGAGCTGTGCGAGGCGCTGGACCTGGGCCTGCGTACCTGGGGCTCACGCCCCGGCGCCGCTGCCGAACTCCTCGTCGGCACCTACCAGATGCCCGGTGAGGTGTCCGCCGGGCTGCTGCGGGCGCTGCCGCCGCTGCTCGTCTCCCGGCAGGCCGACCCGGCGGTCACCGGATTGCTTTCGGCCGAGATCGAGCGGGACGAGCCGGGGCAGGAGACTGTGCTCGACCGGCTGCTGGACCTGCTGCTCATCTCGGTGCTGCGCGGCTGGTTCGCCGAGAAGGAGGAGAACGCCCCCGCGTGGTACCGGGCGCTTGGCGATCCCGTGGTCGGGCAGGCGCTGCGGCTGCTGCACGACCATCCGGCGCACCCGTGGACGGTCGCCTCGCTGGCGGCCAAGGCGGGGGTGTCGCGGGCGGCGCTGGCCAAGCGGTTCGCCGCGCTGGTGGGGCAGCCGCCGATGGCATATCTCACGGCGTGGCGTCTGGAGCTGGCGGCGCGCATGCTGCGCGAGACCAACCTGCCGCTGGAGGCCGTGGCGCGGCGGGTGGGGTATGGCAGCGCCTTCGCGTTAAGCGCCGCCTTCAAGCGCGAACGCGGCGTGAGCCCCCGGGACCACCGCCGCCTGGGCCCGCCCGCTTCCTGAGGAGCCTTTCTCCCGCATCCCGCCGTCCGGTGGGCCCGGCCGCGTGGGGTGCGCGCTCACCGGCCGGTCTCCGGCCGCCTGCATACACGTGCTCCGGGGGCCGGACCTCGTCGTCGGACTGCCGAGCCGCAAGCCGCGGCGGCGGACAACGAGCAGCATGTCTCTCAGACATTCGACGGCCCGGCACGCGGCGAACCGGACCTCTGCCGGTGCGGGGCCGTCCTGGCGCAGCACCGCGTCCGTGTGCGCGGGCACCGCTTCCGTTGTGCGGATCAACTCGGCCTCCCGGCGGACTGCTTTACGGCTCAGGGGGATCGAACGTCAACGCGGTCCTGGCTTGCTGCCCTCTCCCGAGTGGTCCCTGTCCGCGCGTTCGCGGTACGGGGGCGCGCAGTTCCGCTTCCTCGCAGCATCGCGTTTTCTGGGCTTCAGCACAGGTGGCCGCGTGCGGGCCCCGGGTGGGCCAGACTGGGGAGCCGGCGGGCGTCGTTGGGGCCAGCATCCGCCGGCTGGGAACATCCTGCGGTCCCTGGGGCATACCAGTACAGCAGCACCGGCCGTGCGGCTGAGGGCGTCAGTCTCGCGCGGGCCGCTCATGCGGAAGACCGGGGAAACGGCACCACCGCGGGCGCTCTCGTACGCCCGCGTGCCTGGGCTCACGCCGTCGCGGGAGACGCCCAGCCCGCCCGCCGGGCGCTGGGGCAGGCCTCCGGGGCACTCGCCGCAGCGGGAGACAACGACGAGAGCCCCCGGCTACGTGTACTGGGTCACCCAGGACGAACTGCGTGTCATGGCGGCCCGGGTCGTCACGGAACTGCGCAGACCGCTGCGGGCCGTCCCGGCGCTGCGCGCGGTGCTCGGCAGGTACGGCGCGACACACCCCCGCGAACTGGCGCTCTCCACCTCCTGGCTGGTGAGGGCGCTGGCCGATGCCAGTGAGCCCGGGGAAGCGGCGGCGCAGGCACGGCGCGTGCGGGAGCCGCCGGAGCGCGTCGCGTCCGACCGCGCCTCCGGGCGGGCCGGCGTCGTCCTGCGCCGGCCCGCCGCCTTCTCCCACGTGCCTGAGGTGGCGTCGCTGCTGGCGGAAGGCCGCGCCGGCTAGTCCGGCCGGGTCCGGCATCCGGGAGCCGGCCGGCAGCGGACCTTCACAGCGCCGCCTCCAGCGGCTGCCGGGGCGCGGGCGAGGCGGCCACGGCCTGGTCGTAGCGGTGCAGCAGCAGCCGGGCCAGGGCCGGGTGCGCCCCGAGCGGGGCGGCGACGACACGGCCCGGCGCGTCCCGCTGGCAGCGCGCCGCGAACAGCCCGGGGGCGACGAAGCACGACGCGAGGGCGATGTCGTCCGCGGCGTGCCCGCGCTCGCGCAGACCGGCCACGGCCTCCGCCACCGTGGGCCGGGCCGCCGAGGCGTACGCCGGCACCACCGGCACCCCGCCCAGCCGGGCCGCGAGCAGGTCGGCCGTGTGCTGCGTGCCCGCGGCCGACTCCGGGTCCAGCGAGCCCGCCGCGGCCAGCACCACGGCGGTGCCCGGCGCCGCCGCCCACCCGGCTTCCAGCAGGCGGCTGTGCAGCGCCTCGGCCAGCAGCGGGTGCGGCCCGAGGCAGGCCGCCGTCACCGTGCGCGGCCCGCCCCGCGCCTCGGCCCGGGCGGCGACGGCGGGGAGGTCCCGCTTGAGGTGGTAGCCGCGGCTGAACAGCAGCGGCACCAGCACGGCCCGTCCCCGCAGCTTTGCCAGCGTGTCGCCGAGCAGCGGCTCGTCGCTCTCCAGGTGGCCGAGTTCGACGCGCAGCCCCGGGCGGAGTGCCCGTACCAGGCGCACCAGCGCACGGACGGAGTGCTGGGCCCGGGGATCGGGGGAGCCGTGGGCCACGGCGACGAGCGTGGGCGGGGTGGTGCGGGTCATGGCGGCAAGACTGCGCCCTGTCCGTTGCCGCTGTGTTGCCGCCATGTCACCAGTGGCCGCCCCGCGCCTCACCGTGGGCGACGTCACAGGCTGAGGGCGCCGCACCGGCCGCGTAACCGGCCGGGCCCACCCGCCGTAACACGCGCGAAGCATCCTGGCGGCATGGCGGAGATGAACGACCAGGTGACCGGCACGGACACCCACTGCCCGTACTGCGCGCTCCAGTGCGGCATGCGCCTGGCGCCCAGCCCCGGCGAGCCGGGCGGCGTGCAGGTGCTGCCGCGCCCGGCGTTCCCCGTCAACCAGGGGGCCCTGTGCGGCAAGGGCCAGACCGCGCCCGCCTTGCTCGACCCGGCCGTGCGGCTGACGGAACCGCTGGTGCGCGACGCCTCGGGCGCGCTGGTCCCGGCGGACTGGGACGAGGCGCTGGACCGGGTCGCGGCGGGCCTGGCGGCGGTGCGCGAGCGGCACGGGCCGGACGCGGTGGGCGTCTTCGGCGGCGGCGGGCTGACCAACGAGAAGGCGTACGCGCTGGGCAAGTTCACGCGCCTGGTGCTCGGCAGCTCCCAGATCGACTACAACGGCCGGTTCTGCATGTCCTCGGCCGCGGCCGCCACGAACCGGGCGTTCGGCCTGGACCGCGGGCTGCCGTTCCCGCTGGCGGACATCCCGAAGACCGGCTGCGTCATTCTCGTCGGCTCCAACCTGGCCGAGACGATGCCGCCGGTGCTGCGGTACTTCACCAAGCTGCGGGAGAACGGCGGCAGGCTCATCGTCGTCGACCCGCGCCGCACCCGTACGGCGGAACACGCTGACCTGCACCTGGCGCCCCGCCCCGGCACGGACCTGGCACTGGCGCTGGGCCTGCTGCACCTGGTCGTGGCCGAGGGCCGCACCGACGAGGAGTTCATCGCCGCCCGCACCACCGGCTGGGAGGAGGCGCGCGCGGCCGCGATGGCGCACTGGCCGGAGCTGGTGGAGCGCATCACGGGCGTGCCGGTGCCGCTGCTGCGCGAGACCGTGCGGATGTTCTGCGAGGCGCCCGCCTCGATGGTGCTCACCGCACGCGGCCCCGAGCAGCAGGCCAAGGGCACCGACACCGTGGGGGCGTGGATCAACCTGTGCCTGGCGACCGGGCGGGCCGGGCGGCCGTTGTCCGGGTACGGCTGCCTGACCGGGCAGGGCAATGGGCAGGGCGGCCGCGAGCACGGGCAGAAGGCCGACCAGCTGCCTGGCTACCGGATGCTGGCGGACGCGGCGGCGCGCGAGCACGTGGCGCGGGTGTGGGGGGTGCCGCCGGAGACGCTGCCCGGCCCGGGGCGCAGCGCCTACGAGCTGCTCGACGCGCTGGGCCGCGACACCCCCGGCGGGGTGCGGGCCCTGCTGCTGATGGCGTCCAACCCGGTGGTCTCGGCGCCGCGCGCCGCGCACGTCGAGGAGCGGCTGCGGTCCCTGGACTTCCTCGCCGTCTGCGACGTGGTGCTCTCCGAGAGCGCGCGGCTGGCGGACGTCGTGCTGCCCGTGACGCAGTGGGCCGAGGAGACCGGCACGCTGACCAGCCTGGAGGGCAGGGTCCTGCTGCGGCGCCAGGCCGTGGCGCCGCCGCCCGGCTGCCGCAGCGACCTGGCGGTGCTGCACGACCTGGCGGCCAGGCTGGGCTGGGAGAAGGGCTTCCCCACTGACCCGGAGGAGGTGTTCGAGGAGCTGCGGCGGGCCTCGGCGGGCGGCAAGGCCGACTACTCCGGCATCACCTACCGGCGCATCGCCGAGGAGGACGGGGTGTTCTGGCCCTGTCCGGAGCCGCCCGGCGGCGGGCCGGAGGCCGGGCAGGCGCCGCACCCGGGCACGCCCCGGCTGTTCCTGGACCGCTTCGCGACGCCGGACGGCCGGGCCCGGTTCGCGCCGGTGACGCACCGGCCCGCGGCCGAGGAACCCACCGAGGAGTACCCGGTGCTGCTGACGACGGGCCGGGTGCTGGCGCAGTACCAGTCGGGGGCCCAGACCCGGCGGGTGCCGCCGCTGAACGACGCCGCGCCCGGCCCGTTCGTCGAGCTGCACCCCCGGCTGGCGGAGCGGATCGGCGCGGCCGAGGGCGACCGGCTGGCGGTCGTCTCGCGGCGCGGCCGGGCGGTCGCCCCGGCGCGTATCAGCGGCGGCATCCGGCCCGACACGGTGTTCATGCCCTTCCACTGGCCCGGCGAGGGCCGGGCCAACACGCTGACCAACCCGGCGCTCGACCCCGCCTCCCGCATGCCGGAGTTCAAGGTCTGCGCGGTCCGCGTCGAACTCGCCGACGCCGCCCCGGGCGGAGCACCGCGCGCGGACGCGCGGGAACGGTGACACCGGCGGCACCCGGTGACGGCCGGGCGGTGCCCGGACGGCCCTTGGCGCCGCCGCAGCGGCGCCGCCCGAAGTTGCGGGGCCGCGCCAGGGCGGCAGCATGGACCCATGGACGACCTGACCCTGCTCGCGGAGCAGCACCTGAAACTGGCGCGCCGGGCCGAGCACGGGCGCAGCGCTCATCTCTTCCTGCGCGACGGCCCGCTGCGGCAGAGCGTCATCGCGCTGACCGGCGGCTCGGAGCTGGAGGAGCACACGGCGCCGCCGGCGGCGAGCCTGCTGGTGCTGCGGGGGCGGGTGGTGCTGGCCTCGCCCGGCGGGACAGCGGGCGACGCGGAGGTGGCGGCGGGCCGGGTGCTGAAGGTGCCGCAGGGCCGGCACAGCGTGCGGGCGCTGGAGGACTCGGTGGTGCTGCTGACGTCCGTGACGGCCAGCCCCGAGCCGGTCGAGGTCCACGACACCCGCCGCGCCGCGCCCGCCGGAGACCAGCCCGCGTGAGCCGGCAGCGGCGGGTGGGTTGTCAGCGCGGCTGGGTAGTGTCGTAGGCGTGAGCGCGGACCAGCCGCGCCGTAACAGAAGAGGGGGCGGGGACGTGCGGATGCTCTCCCGCCTTGACCGGCGGGTCTTCCGGCGGGTCGCCGTGGCCCGTCCCACCGTCGGGCAGCGGCTGCTGCCGGCGCTCAGCAGCGCTGCCAACCACAGCGTGCTGTGGTACGCCACGGCCGGGGGCATGGCCGCGCTGGGCGGCAGGACCGGGCGCCGCGCCGCGCTGCGCGGCACCGCCGCGCTCGTGCTCGCCTCCGTCACGGCGAACACCGTGATCAAGTACGTCGCCCGCCGCCAGCGGCCGCTGATCGACGCGGTGCCGGCGGCCCGGCGCCTGTCCCGCGCGCCGCTGACCAGCTCGTTCCCCTCCGGGCACGCGGCCGCCGCGGCGGCGTTCGCGACCGGCGTGGCGATGGAGTCCGGCAAGCACGGCGCCGCCGTCGCGCCGGTGGCCGCCGCCGTCGCCGCCTCGCGCGTGTACGTGGGGGTGCACTACCCGTCCGACGTGGTGGCCGGGTGCGTGCTCGGCGCCGGCGCCGCGCTGGCGACAGGCCAGTGGTGGCCGCGCCGCCCGCCCCCGGAGTGGCTGGTCCACCACCGCGCCCCAGCCCCGGCGCTGCCGGAGGGCGAGGGCCTCGTGGTGGTGGTGAACGACAGCGCCGGCCCCGGCGCGGCCGAGGAGGACGAGGAGCGGCTGCGGGAGGTGCTGCCGCGCGCCGAGGTGGTGCGCTGCGGGCCCGGCGACGACCTGGCGGCGGTGCTCGACGCGGCGGCGTCCCTCGCGGCGGAGCGCGGCGGGGCGCTCGGCGTCTCCGGCGGCGACGGCACGGTCAACGCGGCGGCCCAGCGGGCCGCCGGGCGGGGCCTGCCGCTGGCCGTCTTCCCCGGCGGCACGCTGAACCACTTCGCGCTGGACACCGGCATCGAGTCCTTCGAGGACACGGCCGCGGCCGTCCAGGAGGGCGACGCCATCGCCGTGGACCTGGGCCGGATCCGCCCGGCCGACGGCTCCGGCGGGCCCTCGTACCACTTCCTCAACACCTTCAGCGTGGGCCTGTACCCCGAGCTGGTCCGGATGCGGGACACGCTGCGCTCCCGCATCGGCAAGTGGCCCTCGACGGCGGTGGCCCTGGCCCGGCTGCTGCGGTCCGCGCGCCCGCTCCAGCTGGAGCTGAACGGGCGGCCGCACCGGCTGTGGCTGCTGTTCGTGGGGAACGGGCTGTACTCGCCGGAGGGGTTCGCGCCGGCACACCGCACGCACCTCGACGACGGGCTGCTGGACGTCCGCACCGTGACGGCCGACAAGCCGCTGGCGCGGACCCGGCTGGTGCTGTCCGCGCTGACCGGCACGCTCCCGCGCTCCCGCGTGTACTCGGCGGCCCGCGTGCCCCGGCTCCACCTGTCGGGGCTCGGCGAGGACGCCACCCTGTCCTACGACGGGGAGGCGTCGGCCGCGCCGCGCGCGCTGTGGCTGGACAAGCGGAACGGCGGGGTCACGGTGTACCGGCCGGCGCGCTTCGCCGAGGACCTGCGCCCCGCCACCGGCCGCTCCGGCGGGTGAGACGGCGGGCTGGGTTACGGTCGGGGCATGGGTGAGTACGAGGCGGCGGACGCCGAACGCTTCGATCCCGAGCCGGACAAGCGCCCCGGCCGCACGGCCTTCCAGCGCGACCGCGCCCGCGTCCAGCACTCGGCGGCGCTGCGCCGCCTCGCCGGCAAGACCCAGGTCGTCACCCCCGGCAGCGACCACGCCACCGGCTACGCCACGCCCCGCACCCGGCTGACGCACTCCCTGGAGTGCGCCCAGATCGGCCGCGACCTCGGCGCTGCCTTCGGCTGCGACCCCGACATCGTCGAAGCCGCCTGCCTCGCCCACGACCTCGGTCACCCGCCGTTCGGCCACAACGGCGAGCGCGCGCTGGCGGAGATCGCCCGCCCCTGCGGCGGCTTCGAGGCCAACGCCCAGTCGCTGCGGCTGCTGACCCGCCTGGAGCCCAAGCACTGGACCGCCGACGGCCGGTCCGTGGGCCTGAACCTCACCCGCGCCACCCTCGACGCCGCCACCAAGTACCCGTGGCCGGCCGGCGCCCACCCCGGCGATCCGGCGTCCGGCAAGTTCGGCGTGTACGAGGACGACCTGCCGGTCTTCACGTGGATGCGCCGGGGCGCCCCCGGCACCCGCCGCTGCTTCGAGGCCCAGGTCATGGACTGGGCGGACGACGTGGCCTACTCGGTGCACGACCTGGAGGACGCCCTGCACGCCGGGCACGTGGACCCCCGCCAGCTGGTCTCGCCCGCCGAACGCCGCCAGATCTTCGCCGTCGCCGCCCGCCGCTACGCCCCGCCCGGCACCGGCGAGGAGGAGCTGGCCGCCGCGCTGGACCGCCTGCTGGCACAGGAGTGGTGGCCGCACCGCTACGACGGCTCCGCCCAGGCGCAGGCGCGGCTGAAGAACGCCACCAGCCAGCTCATCGGCCGCTTCTGCCTCGCCGCCGAGCAGGCCACCCGCGCCGCCGAGGGCCCCGGGCCGCTGCGCCGCTACCGCGCGAACCTGACCGTGCCCCGCGCGACCCGCCTGGAGTGCGCCGTGCTCAAGGCCGTTGCCGACGTCCATGTCATCCAGCGGGGTGACTTCGCCGAGCTCCGCGCCCGCCAGCGCGAGCTGCTCACCGAACTCGGCGAGGCGCTGGTGCGCCGGGCGCCCGAGGGCCTGGACCCGCAGCACCGCGCCCTGTTCGCCGCCGCGCCCGACGACCGCGCCCGGCTGCGGGTCCTCACCGACCAGATCGCCGCCCTCACCGACGCCTCGGCACGCTGGCTCCACGCACGGGTGACGCCCTCTTCCCGCTAGCGCCCCGGTCGGGCACGCTCCAGGAATGGACAGCCGACCAGGAGGCACCGCGTGAACGAAGCACACCGGACGTTCGTCATCATCGGCGGCGGGCTCGCCGGCGCCAAGGCGGCCGAGACGCTGCGGGAGGAGGGGTTCACCGGGCGGGTCATCCTCATCGGCGACGAGCACGAGCAGCCGTATGAGCGCCCGCCGCTGTCCAAGGACTACCTGACGGGCCGGGCCCCGCGCGAGAAAGCGTTCGTGCACGAGCCGTCCTGGTACGCGCACCACCGCATCGAGCTGCACCTGGGCCAGCCCGCCGTCGCCATCGACCGCGAGGCGCGCGAGGTCAGGCTCGGCGACGGCACCCGCGTGCCCTACGACGCGCTGCTGCTGGCCACGGGCGCGGAGCCGCGCCGCCTGGGCGTGCCCGGCACGGACCTCGCCGGGGTGCACCACCTGCGGCGGCTGGCCCACGCCGACCACCTGCGGGGCGTGCTGACCGACCGGTCCCGGCCGGACGAGCCGCTGGTGATCGCCGGCGCGGGCTGGATCGGCCTGGAGGTGGCGGCCGCCGCCCGCGCGCTGGGCAGCGAGGTCGTGGTGGTGGAGCCGGAGCCGACGCCGCTGCACGGCGTGCTGGGCCCGGAGCTGGGCGAGGTGTTCGCCGCGCTGCACCGGGAGCACGGCGTGGAGTTCCGCTTCGGCACCCGCGTCGCCGAGATCACCGGGCAGAACGGCATGGTCGCCGCCGTCCGCACCGACGACGGCCGGCGGCTGCCCGCCCGCGCCGTGCTCGCCGCGATCGGCGCCGCGCCGCGCACCGCGCTGGCGGCCTCGGCAGGGCTGGCGCTGGTGCCGGAGCGCGAGGGCGGCGGCATCGCCGTGGACGCCTCGCTGCGCACCACCGACCCGAGGATCTTCGCCGCCGGGGACGCCGCCGCGATCGCCCGCCCTGAGCCCGCGCCGGGCACGCCGTCCCGGCTGCGCGTCGAGCACTGGGCCAACGCCCTCCACTCCGGCCCGGCCGCGGCCCGGGCCATGCTCGGCCAGGACGTCACCTACGACCGGGTGCCGTACTTCTTCTCCGACCAGTACGACGTGGGCCTGGAGTACTCGGGCTGGGCGCCGCCCGGCTCTTACGACCGCGTCGTCTTCCGGGGCGACCCGGGCGGGAAGGGCGGCGAGCGGTCCTTCCTGGCGTTCTGGCTCGCCGGCGGCACCGTGCGCGCCGCGATGCACGTCAACGTCTGGGACACCACGCCCGTCCTCCAGGCGCTCATCCGCTCCGGCGCCGCCGTCGATCCCGAGGCGCTGGCGGACCCTGAGGTGCCGCTGGCGTCGCTGGTCCCCGCCGGGTGACCGGCACGGCCGCCCCGGCCCGCCGCGCCGGGCTGCGCCGGGCCGGGGCGGGCCGGGGCCCGGCGGTGCGCCGCTACGGCGAGCGCTGGCCGCGCAGCACGGTGTCGGCGGTGAGCGCCAGCACGAGCACCAGCCCGGTGACGATGTGCCGCGAGGCGGTGTCCATATCCAGCAGCGTCAGGCCGCTGGAGATCGACGTGGTCACCAGCACCCCGACCAGCGCCGACCACGCGCTGCCGCGCCCGCCGAACAGGCTGGTGCCGCCGATCACGGCGGCGGCGATGGCGGTCAGGTATGTCTCGGCGCCGCCCGTGCCCTGGTTGGCGGCGGCCAGCCGCCCGGCCGCGAGGACGCCGCCGAGGGTGGCCAGCGTGGAGCAGGCGACGAAGCACGACACGGTGGTGCGCCGCACCGGGACGCCCACCAGCAGCGCCGAGCGCCGGTCACCGCCCACGGCCCGCACCGACCGGCCCCACCGGGTGCGGCGCAGCAGCACGTCGGTGACCACCACCAGCGTCACGAACAGCACCACCGGGTAGCCGATGCCGCGCCCCTGGCCCAGGTAGGCCACGATCACGCTGAGCAGCGCCGCGAGCGCGCCGGTGCGCAGCAGCACCCGCGCCAGGCTGGCCCGCGGCAGCTCGGCCCGCGCCCGCCGGGACCGCTCCCGCAGCTGCGCGGCGGCGGACGCGGCGGTCGCGCAGGCCACCAGGCCCCAGGCCGCCGCCGGCGGCAGGAAGCCCTGCTGCGCGAAGCGCACCAGCCACGACTCGAACGGCAGGTTCACCGACCCGCTCGGCCCCAGCACCCGCAGCTGCACGCCGGCCAGCACCAGCAGCCCGGCGAGCGTCAGCACGAAGCTTGGCAGGCCCAGCCGCGTGGCGAGGAAGCCGTACCCCAGGCCGACGCAGACGCCGACGCCCAGCGCCAGGGCGATGGCCAGCCCGACCGGCCAGCCGTGCAGCACGGTCGTCACGGCGACGATGGAGGCGGCGAGCCCGCTGACGGAGCCGACCGACAGGTCGATCTGGCCGACCAGCAGCACCAGCACCACGCCGAGCGCGATCACCCCGGTGGGGGCGCTCTGCAACGTGAGGTTGACGAGGTTCTCGGCCGACAGGAACGCCGGGTTGAGCAGGCCGAAGACCGCCCAGATCAGCAGCAGGACACAGATGACGGGCGCCATGCCCAGCTCGCGGTCGGGGACGCGGCGCAGCAGCCGCGTCCACGACGGGTCGCTCTCGGCCGGCGGCACGGGCCGCCGCGGCGGGGCCGCCGGGAACGCCGGGATCATCGCGGCTCCCTTCCGCCGGGCCGGCTCGCTCCGGTCATCGCCGCCAGCAGGTCCTCGTATCCGGCGTCGGCGGCGTCGAGTTCGCCGCCCACCCGGCCGAGCCGCAGCACGACGAACCGGTCCGCGACCGCTTGCAGGTCGGCGGCCTGGTGGCTGATGAGCACCACCGCGTGCCCGCGTTCCCGCAGCCGTTCGACCAGGTTGAGCACCTCGGCGGTCTGCCGGATGCCGAGCGCGGCGGTCGGCTCGTCCAGCACCACCACGCGCGGGGAGCCCAGCAGCGCCCGCGCCACGGCGACGACCTGCCGCTGCCCGCCGGAGAGCGCGCGCACCGGCAGCCGCACCGACGGCACGCTGGTGGCCAGCTGCCCCAGCAGCCGCCACGCCTCGCGCTCCATCGCGATCTCGTCCAGGAAGCCGCCGCGCGTGGGCTCGTGCCCCAGGAAGAGGTTCTCGACAACGTCGAGGTTGTCGCACAGCGCGAGGTCCTGGAAGACCGCCGCGATGCCCCAGCCGCGCGCCGTGGCGGGGGAGTCGAGCACCACGGGCCTGCCGTCGAGCAGGATCTGGCCCTCGTCGGGGCGGAACACCCCGGCGATCACCCCGGCCAGGGTCGACTTGCCGGCGCCGTTGTCGCCGACGACGCCGAGCACCTCGTGCGGATGGACGTCCAGGTCGACGCCGGCCAGGGCGCGCACGCCGCCGAAGTACTTCGACACTCCGCGCAGTGACAGCACGGGAGCGGTGGCGGCGGGGGGAGTTGCGGGACTGCTCACGGCCTCTCCTCGGTCAGTCCGGTCCGGGCGCACGCCGCCGCGTAGGCGCGGGTACAGATCGCGTCCACCGTGTGCACGCCGCCGTCCACGAGGACGCGTTCCACGTCGTTCACGCCGACCGCCCGGGGCGCGAGCAGCAGGCTCGGCACCCCGTCGATCACGGCGGTGGTGCGGGGAGTCTCGCCGCGCAGGACGCGCACGGCCAGCTCGGCGGCCGAACCCGCCTGCGCCGTGGCCGCCTTGAACACCGTCATGTACTGGTCCTGGCTGATGATGCGCTGCACCGCCGCGAGTTCGCCGTCCTGCCCGGTGACAGGCGGCACCGGGTCGTAACCGGCGGCCTTCATGGCGGCGATCGCGCCGCCGGCGATGCCGTCGTTGGCGGCGTACACCCCGTCCACGCGGTCGCCGAACTCGGTCAGCTGGCTCTCGACCCAGTCGGTGGCCTTGTCCGGGCTCCAGTCCGGCGTGTCGTACTCGGCGAGCACCTCGATGTCCGTGCCGCGCAGCGCGCGTGCGACGCCGGCCTTGAGCGCGGCGGAGTTGGGGTCGGTGGGGGAGCCGTGGACCAGCAGGATGCCGGGCGGGCGGCCGTCGGGGCGCGGGCCGGCCGCCTCGATGGCGGATACCAGGGCCGTGCCCTGGAGGTAGCCGATGAGTTCGCTGTCGAAGGACACGTAGTAGTCCACGCCGTCGCCGGCGATGAAGCGGTCGTAGGCGATCACGGGCACGCCGTGGCGTTCGGCCTCCCTCACGATGCTGACGGCCGCGACGGTGTCGACGGCGTCCAGCACCAGCACGTCGGCGCCGCGCGCGAGCATCGACTCGGCCTGCTGCTGCTGCGTGGCGGCATTCTGGTCGGCGTTGGCGTAGTACACGGCGCAGCCGGGGCAGCGCTGTTCGACGACGCGGGTGAACGCGGGCCGGTCCATCGTCTCGTAGCGGGCGGTCTTCACCTCGGGAAGCAGCAGCGCGATGGCGCCCTCGGCGGGTTCCTCGCTGGTGACCGCGCGCAGGCACACCGCCGCCAGCAGCGCGAGGGCGGCGGCGCACAGCGCGGCCCTCCTGGCGGTGCGGCCGTGCCGGAAGCGCCCGGTGCCGGATATCGGGCCGGAGCTGGTGCCGGTCACACGCTCACCCCCAGCACACCGTGGACGCGGGCGGCGTCGAGGGCGACGCACAGAGCGCCGCGCACCTCGGCGGCGGCGCCGAGCGCCCCGGCGACGACCGCGACGGGGCCGGCCGTGGTCGGCATGGTGCGCTGTTCGACGACGGTGCGCATCGGGCCGAGCAGGATCTCGCCGGCCTCGGCGAGCTGGCCCCCGACCACGACGATGGACGGGTCCACCAGGTTGCACAGGTTCGCGGCCGCGACGCCCAGGTGCTGCCCCGAGTCCGACAGCACGCGGCGGCAGCCGGGGTCGCCGTCCTTGGCGCGCGTGATGACCTCCCGCAGTGTGAGGTGCCCATGGCTGGCGGCGAGCATACCCAGCAGGGCGGGGGCGCCGACGAAGGTCTCCAGGCAGCCGCGGTTGCCGCAGCGGCAGATGGGGCCGTTCTCGTCGATCGTCACGTGCCCGGCCTCGCCCGCGCCGCCCGCGCGGCCGTGGACCAGCTGGCCGCCGAGCACCAGGCCGCCGCCCACGCCGTGGGAGACCCGCAGGTAGGCCACGTCCTCGTGGCCGGCGGCGGCGCCGTAGCGGGTCTCGGCGAGCGCCCCGAGGTTGGCGTCGTTGTCGACGGCGATGGGCACGTCGAACTCCTCGCCGAGCACCTCGGGGACGGTGATCCCGTCCCAGCCGCGCAGCATGCCGACGGTCGTGATGCGGCCGGTGCGGCGGTCTACCGGGGCGGGCAGGCACACGCCCACGGCGAGGAGTTCCTCGCGGCGCGCGTCGAGCGACTCGATCATCTCGGCGACCAGCATGGCGGCGCGGCGCAGCCCGGCGTCGGCGCGGTGGTCGGGGGCGAGCGGCATGCGCTGCTCGGTGAGCACCTGCATCGAGGCGTCGGCGAGTGCGACCCGCAGCGACCGGGTGCCGAAGTGAATGCCGGCTACCAGGCCCAGGTCGCGGGCGAGGGTGACCTTCAGCGCGCGCCGCCCGCTGCGGGTGGAGGGTGAGGTGTGGAGCACGCCGACGGCGGTCAGCTCCTTGACGATGTTGGAGACCGTGGCCGGGGACAGGCCGGTGACGCCGGCCAGCTCGATCTGCGTGATCGAGCCACGCCGCTGAACGGCGCTCACGATCCGGGCTCGGTTGGCCTCACGTAGTGAAGTCTGGGAGCCCGGTGTCACCCGGTCACCGCGCACGAGCGCAGGATACCTTCCCGGCTCGCGGCCGGTCATGTCGCGCACGGGCAGCGCGGGTTCGCCCCGCAGCGGGCCGCTGCGCCTTGGATACACGTTCCAACCGCAAGAAAGCTCAAGAAGGTTTCTTGGATTTACTTCTTGACTCCAAGGCGGGGTCGGCCTTTGATGGGGCGCCAGACGGCCGGCGGTGCGCGGCACCCGCGTCCGGCCGCCCGCGCGCCCGTTGTCCGGCGCGCGGCCCCTCTCCGGTACGGCAATGAAGGCGTAGGGATGTCCATGCGTGGCAATCGCAGAACCCGCGCGGTGGTGGCGGGAGCCGCCCTCGTGTCACTGGCCCTGGCGGGATGCAGCGGCAGCTCCAACTCCTCCGGCGGCTCCAGCGGCGGCGGCTCGGACGCGGCGGGCGAGGTGGAAGTCTTCACCTGGTGGGCCGCCGGCTCGGAGAAGGCGGGCCTCGACGCCCTGGTCGGCGTCTTCAACGAGCAGCACCCGGACACCGAGTTCGTCAACGGCGCCGTCGCGGGCGGCGCGGGTTCGGCCGCCAAGGACCTGCTCCAGTCACGCCTCCAGGCCAGCGACCCGCCGGACACCTTCCAGGCGCACGCCGGCATGGAGCTGCTCGACTACATCAACGCCGGCCAGCTCGAGGGCCTCTCCTCGCTGTACGACGAGCTTCAGCTGCGGGACGCGTTCCCCGACGACCTCGTCGACCTGCTCACCCACGAGGGCGAGATCTACTCCATACCGTCCAACATCCACCGGGCCAACGTGCTGTGGGCCAACCCGGCGGTGCTCCAGGAGGCCGGTATCGACCCGGAGACCTCGTACTCCTCGCTCGATGAGTGGTTCGAGGACCTTCAGAGGCTCCAGGACGCGGGCGTCACGCCGCTGTCGGTCGGCACCGCCTGGACCCAGGTGCACCTGCTGGAGACGATCCTGCTGGCCGACCTCGGAGCCGAGGGCTACAACGGGCTGTGGGACGGCTCGACCGACTGGGAGAGCGCCGAGGTGACCGCCGCGCTGGAGGACTTCGAGCGCGCCATGAGCTTCACCAACGACGACCGCGACGGCCTGGACTGGCCCGAGGCCACCCAGCAGGTCATCGACGGCAACGCCGCGTTCAACGTGATGGGCGACTGGGCCGTCGCCGCCTTCGAGGAGCAGGGCAAGGTCTACAACGAGGACTTCACCGCCGTGCCCGTGCCCGGCACCGAGGGCGTCTTCGACTTCCTCGCCGACTCGTTCACCCTTCCGGTCGGCGCCCCGCACCCCGGGGGCGCCCGGGCCTGGCTGGAAACGGTCGCCTCGCTGGAGGGCCAGACCGCGTTCAACGCGGCCAAGGGCTCCATCCCGGCCCGCACGGACGCCGACCCGGCTGAGTTCTCCGAGTACCAGCAGAGCGCCATCGAGTCCTACGGGCAGGACACCATCGTCCCCTCGCTGGCGCACGGCGCCGCCGCGCCCGTGGCCGTGCTGAACGCCGTCACGGACGCCACCAGCAAGTTCACCTCCGGGGCGTCCGACCTGGAGACGTTCCAGTCGGAGCTCGCCGCCGCGACGGCCGGCGACTGACCCGCCGTCGCCGTTCCGGACCGCGCCGCGGCGCGCCCCGGGTTACTCCCGCCGGGGCGGCGCCGCGGCGCCCCCGGAAGGCGCCCGACCACAGGGAAACCCACGGGACAACATGAGGAAAACCATCAAACGGGCGGGCCCGCCGCTGCTGCTGCTCGCTCCCTCGCTGATCCTCGTCGGCGTCTTCGTCTACGGGCTCATCGCCGTCAACGTCCAGACGTCCACGACCGATATCCACACCGCGGCCCAGACCACCGGCGAAGAGCCGTTCACCACCGTCTGGTTCGACAACT
Source organism: Streptomyces sp. 7-21 (assembly GCF_016741785.1). Classification (GTDB taxonomy): domain Bacteria; phylum Actinomycetota; class Actinomycetes; order Streptomycetales; family Streptomycetaceae; genus Streptomyces. The sequence goes on along the minus strand of NZ_JAERRL010000009.1, from coordinate 73,670 downwards.
ACCTGGACCTGCTCGGCAGCGAGGCGTTCCAGCACTCGCTGAAGAACCTGCTGCTGTACACCGCCGTCTTCCTCGGCGGCACCATGGTCATGGGCTTTCTGTGGGCGTGGCTGCTGGAACGCCCCATCAAAGGCGAGTCGGTCTTCCGCTCGGTCTACCTGTTCCCGATGGCCGTGTCGTTCGTCGCCTCCGGCGTGGTGTGGCGGTGGCTGCTCAACTCCGGGCAGGACGAGAGCGCCACAGGCCTGAACCGGCTGTTCCAGATGGTGGGCCTGGACTTCCTCCAGAACAACTGGTGGAACAACGTCGACTACGGCATCACCGCGATCGCCATCCCCGCCATCTGGCAGCTCTCCGGCTACGTGATGGCCCTGTTCCTCGCGGGCTTCCGCGGCATCCCGCCGGAGCTGCGCGAGGCCGCCCGGGTCGACGGCGCGACCACCTGGCAGCTCTACCGCCTGGTGCTGTTCCCGCAGCTGTCGCCGGTGGCGCTGTCGGCGCTGATCATCATCGGCCACATGTCGCTGAAGTCGTTCGACCTGATCATGTCGATCTCCAAGCCGGCGAACTACCAGACCAAGGTCCCCGCCGTCGACATGTACCTGTTCAAGTCGAGCTTCGACTACGCCAACGCCGCCGCCGTCGGCACGATCCTGCTGGTCCTCGTGGCCCTGGTCGTCGTGCCGTACCTCGTCCGCACCAACCGCAAGGAGCGGTGATGGCCACGCTCTCCACCCCGACCGTCCCCGCGCGGCAGGACGGGGCCCCGCTGGCCGCCCCCGGCCCCGCCCGCCCCGCCCGGGGGTTCAGCCTGGCCCGCACCCTGCGCTACGCCGCGCTGCTGTTCTTCCTGCTGGTCGTGCTGATCCCCGTCTACGTGCTGCTGGTGACCAGCTTCAAGGGCCCCGGCGACGCCTCGCCCGAACGCGCCTGGAGCCTGCCGGCGAACTGGACGCTGGACAACTGGGAGACCGCCTGGGAGGCGCTGTCCCCGGCCATCTGGCGCACGGTGCAGATGGTCGTGCCCTCAGCCGTGATCTCCGCGGTGCTCGGGTCCGTCAACGGCTTCGTGCTGGCGCGCTGGTCCTTCCGCGGCGCGAACCTGGTGTTCACGCTCATCCTGTTCGGGATGTTCATCCCCTACCAGGCGGTGATCATCCCGCTCAACGAGCTGGTGCTGGACCTGGAGCTGAGCAGCGGCGTCCCGACGCTGATCCTGCTGCACGTCGTCTTCGGCATCCCGATCACCACGCTGATCTTCCGCAACTACTACCAGACCGTCCCGCACGAGCTGGTCGAGGCCGCCCGCGTGGACGGCGCCGGGATGCTGCGGACGTACTGGTCGGTGATCCTGCCCCTCTCGGTGCCCAGCTTCGTGGTCGTGCTGATCTGGCAGTTCACCTCGGCGTGGAACGACTTCCTGTTCGCCGTCTTCTTCTCCTCCAGCCAGAACGGCCCGGTCACCCTGGCGCTGAACAACCTCGCCAACGGCGCGCTGCTCCAGAACTACGGCGTCTCCATGGCGGGCGCGCTCTTCGCCTCGCTGCCGACGCTGCTGGTGTACATCATCCTCGGCCGCTACTTCATCGGCGGCCTGATGTCCGGCTCGGTCAAGAGCTGACCCGCGGCCGCGGCGCCGCCGTTCGTCCACGCGTTCGAATGGCGGCGCCGTCGCCCGCCGCGCCCTCCCGCGGGCGGCTCGCCCGGCCCGTGTCCCCCTGAACGCCCGCCTGGGCATGCGCCCCGCCGCCCCAGCGGCCATGCTCGGCGGAGGGGGACCATGGCGTACGCGTCGGAAGGCGGGCGGACGATGGCCAAGCAGACCGTGGCGGAACAGTTCATCGACATCCTGGTCAGGTCGGGCGTGCGCCGCCTGTACGGCGTGGTCGGCGACAGCCTCAACCCCATCGTGGACGCGGTGCGCCGCCGCAAGGGCATCGACTGGGTCCACGTCCGCCACGAGGAGACCGCCGCCTTCGCCGCCGGCGCCGAGGCGCAGATCACCGGCCGCCTCGCCGCCTGCGCCGGCTCGTGCGGCCCCGGCAACCTCCACCTGATCAACGGCCTGTACGACGCCCACCGCTCCATGGCACCCGTGCTGGCCCTCGCCTCCCACATCCCCTCCAGCGAGATCGGCACCAGCTACTTCCAGGAGACCCACCCCGACCAGCTCTTCCAGGAGTGCAGCCACTACTGCGAGCTGGTCTCCAACAACCGCCAGATGCCGCGCGTGCTCCAGACCGCGATCCAGCACGCCGTCGGCCGGGGCGGCGTCAGCGTCGTCGCGCTCCCCGGCGACATCGCGGGCGAGCAGGTGCCCGAGCGCGTCGAGGAGCATGCGCTGGTGACCACCCGGCCCTCCGTGCGGCCCGCCGACGCCGAGGTGGACGCCCTGGTCCGCATGGTCGACGAGGCCGACCGCGTCACCCTCTTCTGCGGCTCCGGCACGGCCGGCGCCCATGACGAGGTGATGCGCTTCGCCGAGCGCGTCAAGGCTCCGGTGGGCCACGCCCTGCGCGGCAAGGAGTGGATCCAGTACGACAACCCCTTCGACGTCGGCATGAGCGGTCTCCTCGGCTACGGCGCGGCGTACGAGGCGACCCACGAGTGCGACCTGCTGCTCCTGCTCGGCACCGACTTCCCCTACAACCCGTTCCTGCCCGGCGCCGGCGACAAGGTCGCCATCGCGCAGGTCGACGTCCGCCCCGAGCACCTCGGCCGCCGCTCCACGCTCGACCTCGCGGTGTGGGGCGACGTCAAGGAGACGCTGAGGTGCCTGACCCCGCGCGTGAAGGAGAAGACCGACCGCCGCTTCCTGGACCGGATGCTGAAGAAGCACGCCGACGCGCTGGAGGGCGTCGTCAGCGCCTACACCCGCAAGGTGGAGAAGCACCGGCCGATCCACCCCGAGTACGTGGCCTCCGTACTGGACGAAGTCGCCGACGACGACGCCGTGTTCACCGTGGACACCGGCATGTGCAACGTGTGGGCCGCCCGCTATCTCACCCCCAACGGCCGCCGCCGCGTCATCGGCTCGTTCAGCCACGGCTCCATGGCCAACGCGCTGCCGCAGGCCATCGGCGCCCAGTTCGCCGACCGGCGCCGCCAGGTGGTCTCCATGTCGGGCGACGGCGGCTTCGCCATGCTGATGGGCGACTTCCTCACCCTCGTCCAGTACGACCTGCCGGTGAAGGTCGTGCTGTTCAACAACTCCAGCCTCGGCATGGTCGAACTGGAGATGATGGTCGCCGGGCTTCCGGCGCACGGCACGACCCTGAACGGCACCGACTTCGCCGCCATCGCCCGCGCCGCCGGGATCCACGGCGTGCGGGTCGAGAAACCGAAGGAGCTGCGCGGCGCGCTGCGGGACGCCTTCCGCCACAAGGGCCCGGCCCTCGTCGACGTCGTCACCGACCCCAACGCCCTGTCCATCCCGCCGAAAATCCGCGCCGAGATGGTCACCGGCTTCGCGCTCTCCGCCGGCAAGATGGTCCTCGACGGCGGGGTCGGCCGCATGGTCCAGATGGCCCGCTCCAACCTGCGCAACATCCCCCGCCCCTAGCAAGCCAGCCCCGGAACGCCCCCCGCCCGGCTGACGGCCGCTGCGTCAGAGGCAGCCCGCGCCGCCGTCCACCGGCAGCATCGCGCCGGTCACCATCGACGCCCGGTCGCTCAGCAGCCACGCGGCCGCCTCCGCCACCTCCCGGGGCTGGGCGAGCCGCCCCAGCGGCGTGGCCGCGGCCGCCTGCCTGATGACGCCCGGAGAGGCGGCGTCCCACGCCTCCAGCATGGCCGTCGCGGTGCCGCCGGGGGTGAGGCCGTTGACGCGGACACCCTCCCGGGCCCACGTCACGGCGGCGGTCTCGGTGAGGCTGTTGAGCGCCCGCTTCATCGCCGCGTACGCCGGCAGCTCCGGGGTGGCGCGGCGGCTGCCGATGCTGGAGGTGTTCACGATCGCCCCGCCGCCACCTTCGCGCATGACCGCCGCCTCGGCCGTCATCGCCGCCCACTGCGCACGGAAGCTGACCACGTACTGCCGCTCGATGTCCTCGTCACTCACCACGTCCAGCGGCCCGGACTGCGGGACCGCCGCGCCGTTGTTGAACGCGCCGTCCAGCCGCCCGTGCAGCTGTGCCGCGCGCGCGACCCCCGCCCGGACGCTGCCGAGGTCGGCGAGGTCCATCGGCACCGCGTCCGCCGTTCCGCCAGCGGCGCGGATCTCGCCGGCGATCCGCTCCAGCGCGCCGGCGGACCGGGCGGCGAGCACCACGGCGGCACCCTCCTCGGCGAACAGCCGGGCCGCCGCCTCGCCGATGCCGCGGCTGGCGCCGATGATGAGCACGGCCTTCCCGGAGAGCAGCCCGGAAGGCGTGGCGTCCTGCCCGGCGCCGTGCGCCGCGCCCAGTGTCGTGTCGTTCGTCATGACGCCAGCGTTGAGCGGCGGCCGGACCGTAGGCAGGCACAGGCTGTACCAGGGTCCGCCGCCGCACTCCGGGCACACTCACGGTATGGACAGACGAGAGCTGGGAGCCTTCCTGCGCAGCCGCCGCGAGCGGATCCGGCCGCAGGACGTGGGCCTGCCCGCGGGCCCGCGCCGCCGCACCCCCGGGCTCCGCCGCGAGGAGGTGGCCGTCCTCGCGCACATCTCCACCGAGTACTACGTCCGGCTCGAACAGGGCAGGGCGCCCAGGCCCTCGGCCGAGGTGCTCGCCGGGATCGCGGGCGCGCTGCGGCTGACGGACGCCGAGTCGGAGCACCTGCACCTCCTCGCGGGCACCGCGCCCAGCCGCACCGGACGGCACCGGCGCGACGTGCGTCCGAGCGTCCTCAGGCTGCTGGAACGGCTGCCGGGCACCGCCGCGATCGTCGTCTCCGCCGTGCACGAGGTGCTGGCGTGGAACGACCTCGCCGCCGCGCTCATGGAGGACTTCAGCCGGCTCACCCCGCGCGAACGCAACCTGGCCTGGCGGGCGTTCGCCGGGCCCGCCGCCGAAAGGACCGGGCCCGGGGACGCCCGGCTGTACGGCCTCTCGGACGGCTCCGAGTTCCGCCGCCTCGCCGTCGCCAGCCTGCGCTGCGCCCTCGCCCGCTACCCCGCCGACCCCGACGTGGCCCGGCTGGTCGCCGAACTGCGCGAGACCAGCTCCGAGTTCAGCCGGCTCTGGGACCAGCACGAGGTGCGCGTCGCCCCGATGCTCACCAAGACCTTCCACCACCCGGTCGTCGGGAGCGTCACCGTCGACTGCGACACCCTGGCGCTCACCGACCGCGACCAGCACCTGGTGCTCTACAGCGCGCCGCCCGGGTCGCGGGACGCCGAGGCGCTGGCGCTGCTCGGTGTGCTCGGGCCCGCCGCGGCGGAGGAGAGCCCGGCCGGCTCCGGCTGAGCGCGGCCGCCGCGTCACCCCGGCGCTGGGGCCGGAACCGGCCCACTTGACGTGCGGTCCGGCCGCCGTAAGTTGATCAGCCATGGGCACCGAGGACAGCAGGATCGACACCACCGTCCCCCACTCCGCGCGCATCTGGAACTACTGGCTGGGCGGCAAGGACCACTACCCCGTGGACCGCGCCGCGGGGGACGAGTTCCGCGCGGTCTTCCCCGGCATCGTGGACGGTGCCCGTGCCGCCCGCTACTACCTCGCCCGCGTCGTGCGCCACCTGGCGGGGGAGGAGGGCATCCGCCAGTTCCTCGACATCGGCACCGGCCTGCCCAACGTGGACAACACCCACGAGATCGCGCAGCGTCTCGCTCCGGACGCCCGCGTGGTCTACGTCGACAACGACCCCCTCGTGCTCGCCCACGCCCGTGCCCTGCTGACCAGCGCCACCAGCGGCGGCACCCACTACGTGGACGCCGACCTGCACGAGCCGGAGACGATCCTCGCCCGGGCAGCGGAGCGCCTCGACCTCAGCCGCCCGGTCGCCCTGCTGCTGATGGGCGTCCTCGGCCACATCGAGGACTACGAGGAGGCCAGGTCCATCGTCCGCCGCCTGCTGACCGCCCTGCCCTCCGGCAGCTACCTCGCCCACTACGACTCCACCAGCACCAGCGAGGAGTACGTGGCGGCCATCGCCCGCTACAACCAGGGCGGGTCCGTGCCGTACATCCTCCGCTCGCCGCAGGAGCTGGCCCGCTTCTTCGACGGCCTGGAGCTGGTCGAGCCGGGCTTCGTGTCGTGCTCGCGCTGGCGCCCCGACTCCCTCGCCCTGGGCCTGCCCGCCGAGGTCCACCAGTACGGCGGGGTCGCCCGCAAGCCCTGACACCGCCGGCGCCGCCCCGGCCGCCCGGCCGGGATGTCAGCGGTCCGCCGTAGACTTCCCTCCGTGGCCGGGAGGATCAACGACGACGACGTGAGGGCGGTGCGGGACGCGATCCCCATCGACGCCGTCGTCTCCGAATACCTCCAGCTGAAGAGCGCCGGCGGCGGGAACCTGAAGGGCCTGTGCCCGTTCCACGACGAGAAGACGCCCTCGTTCCAGGTCAGCCCCAGCAAGGGCCTGTACCACTGCTTCGGCTGCCAGGAAGGCGGCGACACGCTCAGCTTCGTCATGAAGATCGAGCACCTGTCGTTCACCGAGGCCGTCGAGCGGCTGGCCGCCCAGGCCGGGATCACGCTGCGGTACGAGCGCGGCGGGTACGCCCCGGGCCGGCAGGCCAGCGAGCGGACCCGCCTGGTCGAGGCGCACCGGGAGGCCGCCGCCTACTACGCGGAGCAGCTGGCGTCCTCGCCCGAGGCCGAGGCCGGCCGCCGCTTCCTGGCGGAGCGGGGGTTCGACCAGGCCGCCGCGGAGCACTTCGGCGTCGGATACGCCCCGGCCGGCTGGGACCACGTGGTGCGGTTCCTGCGCGGGCGCGGCTTCACCGACCGGGAGCTGCTGGTATCCGGCATCGCCCAGGAGGGCCGCCGCGGGCCCATCGACCGGTTCCGGGGCCGGCTGGTCTGGCCCATCCGGGACATCACCGGGGAGGTCGTCGGCTTCGGCGCCCGCCGCCTGCGGGACGACGACAACGGCCCGAAGTACCTGAACACGCCGGAGACCCCCATCTACCGCAAGTCGCAGGTGCTGTACGGCATCGACCTGGCCAAGCGGGACATCGCCAAGCGCAACCAGGCGGTCGTCGTCGAGGGGTACACCGATGTCATGGCGTGCCACCTCGCCGGGGTGACGACGGCGATCGCCACCTGCGGCACCGCCTTCGGCGGGGAGCACGTGAAGATCCTGCGCCGCGTCCTGATGGACAGCTCCAGCACGCACGCGGCCGGCGAGGTCGTGTTCACCTTCGACGGCGACGCCGCCGGGCAGAAGGCGGCGCTCCGCGCGTTCGAGGACGACCAGAAGTTCGCGGCGCGCACGTCCATCGCCATCACCCCCGGCGGCATGGACCCCTGCGAGCTGCGCCTGGCCGAGGGCGACGAGGCCGTGGCCCGGCTGGTCGAGTCCCGCTCGCCGCTGTTCGACTTCGCGGTGCGGTCCATCGTCAGCCAGCACAACCTGGAGACGGCCGAGGGCCGTTCCGCCGCCCTGGAGCACGCGGCGCCCGTCGTCGCCCGGATCAAGGACAGCTCGCTCCAGCACGAGTACGCCGTGCGGCTGGCGGGCCTTGTCGGCATTCCCGACGAGCGGTTCGTGGTGCGGCGGGTGGCGCAGCTCGCCCGCTGGGACCGCGAGCGGGCCCGGCCCGGCGAGCGCCGCGCCCCGCGCGACGCGCGGCCCGGCCCCGGCTCCCCGTCCGCCGCCGCGGCGCCCGCGGCCCCGGCCCCCCGCCCGGCCGGGCCCCCGCTGAACCTCCGCAGCCCCGCCCTGCTCGCGGAGCGGGAGCTGCTGAAGCTGGCGCTCCAGTTCCCGCACCTGGTCTCCCCGGTGTTCGACGCCTACGGCGAAGACGAGTTCACCGCCCCGCAGTACGCCGTGGTCCGCCGCGTGATCGCCGAGGCGGGCGGCGTCGCCTCCGCCGCCGGAGACGGCGGCTACCTCACGCGCGTCCGGGAGGCCGCCCCCGACGACTCGGTCCGCAGTCTCGTCACCGAGCTGGCCGTCGAGCCGCTGCGCACCAGCCGCGAGCCGGACGAGTACTACGCGGGCGAGCAGCTGGTGCGGGTCCGCCTGGCCGCCGTGGACCAGCGCATGACGGACTACGAGTCCACCGCCCGCCGCCTGGAGGCGCAGGGCGACACGGACGGCGCGGCGGCCGTGCGCCAGGAGCTGTGGACGCTCCAGCGCTACCGCACCGACCTGCGCGAGCGCGGGGCGGCGGCGCTGTACGGCTGAAGCGGCCGGGCGCCGGTGGTCACGGCTCCGTCAGATTGTCTTCGCGAAAGTGGGCGCACGACTCTCGTGGCAAAGGTGTGTCGTACCCCACACTGGGTGCGTGCCGCTCCGGCAGCGACCACCTGGAGGCCGCCCCGTGCAGACGCAGACGCTCACCAGCGAGCCCCCGGCCGCCGCTCTCCTGCCCGCCAGGCAGGGAAGCGTCCCGCGGCCCGAGTCACCGGGCGCGGGGGGTGATCTGTTCCGTCAGTACCTGCGCGAGATCGGCCGGATCCCGCTGCTGTCCGCCTCCGAGGAGGTGGAGCTGGCCCGCCGCATCGAGGCCGGGCTGTTCGCCGAGGAGAAGCTGGGCTCCGCCACGGACCTGGACGACCGGCTCGCCCTCGACCTGGACCGGCTCGTGGTCCGGGGCCGCCTGGCCAAGCGGAAGCTGATCGAGGCTAACCTCCGGCTGGTGGTCTCGGTCGCCAAGCGGTACGTCGGCCGGGGCCTGACCATGCTCGATCTGGTGCAGGAGGGCAACCTCGGCCTCATCAGGGCGGTCGAGAAGTTCGACTACACGCGCGGCTTCAAGTTCTCGACGTACGCCACGTGGTGGATAAGACAGGCGATGTCCCGGGCCATCGCCGACCAGGCCCGCACCATCCGCGTCCCGGTGCACGTCGTGGAGCTGATCAACCGCGTCGTCCGGGTGCAGCGCCGGGTGCTCCAGGAGCGCGGCTACGAGCCGTCGGCGGAGGAGATCGCGGTGCTGCTGGGCCTGACGCCCGCCCGGGTCACCGAGATCCTGCGGCTGGCCCAGGACCCCGTCTCGCTCCAGGCGCCCATCGGCGACGAGGACGATGTCAACCTCGGCGATCTCATCGAGGACGCCGATATCCCTTCTCCGGCCGAGTCCGCCGCCTTTCTGCTGCTGCGCGAGCAGCTGGAGGCCGTCCTCTCGACCCTGGCCGACCGCGAACGCCGCGTCGTGGAGCTGCGGTACGGCCTGCTGGACGGCCGGCCCCGCACCCTGGAGGAGATCGGCCGCCTCTTCGGGGTGACCCGGGAACGCATCCGCCAGATCGAGCACAAGACGCTCACCAAGCTCCGCGACCACACCTACGCCGAACAGCTCCGCGGCTACCTCGACTGACCCGGCGCCGCTCCCCCCCTTCCCCCGCGCACCAGCGGCAGCGTCCCCAGACGCGTGTCGGTGGCCTCGGCGGCGCCGCACCGCCTCGTGGACCTCCCCGATGCGGGAAGCCCGCCTCGACGGGCACGCGCAGCCGGGCGGACGCGGCGTCGGCTACCGGCGCGGCTCCCAGCGGAAGAACCGCGTGGCCAGCCAGACGGACAGGACGACCCAGCCCAGCGTCGGCACCAGCAGACGCAGCGACTCGGCGACGGTTGCCCCGCCGTCCCAGGCGTTGAGGACGAGTTCGGTCGCCGCGCCGCCGGGCAGCAGCCGCTTGACCTGCGTCAGCTCCGCCGTGCCGGTCATGCCCACCCAGCTGGCCGCGGAGAGGGTGGCGAGGGTGACGGGCAGCGTGGTCACCTGGGCGTGCTCCGGCGAGTTCGTCAGCCCTGCCGTCGCCAGCCCGAGCGCCGTCATCATCGCGGTCGTCGCCAGCACGGCCACCGCCAGCAGCGGCGCGTTCGCCGGACCGCCCGCGACGCCCGCCAGCACGGCCAGCATCACGGTCACCTGGAGGAGCGCCATGGCGACGACCGGGAGCAGCAGCCCCGTCAGGATGCCGGTGTCACCCGCTGCCGTGGAGCGCAGCCGCTTGAGGAACAGGTTCTGCCTGCGGGACGCGAGCGTCGTCACCGCCGAGGTGTACAGCCCGATCGCCGCCACGACGAAGAGCACCACGGCCGCGATGTACCCGAGGCTGGCCTGCTCGGCGATGTCCTCGTGGTAGGAGACGAAGAACGCCGATACGGCGGCGGGCATGAGGAGGCTGGTGACCAGGACCAGCCGGTTCCGGAAGATCTGGATCAGTTCGCTGAACGCGATGGCAACCATGGGGACAACGCCTCGTGTCGGAGTGGACAACGGGATAACGGGAGAGCAGAAGACGGGGGAGAGGGGACATCACTCGCCCTCGGTGGTAAGGGAACGGAAGACATCGTCGAGCCTGGTCGGCCCGGCCTCGAGCCCGCTCAGCTCCACGGCGTTTTCGTGCGCCCAGTGCAGCAGCGTGTGCAGGTCCTTCTGGAGCGCGAACGTCTCCAAGAGGAAGGCGCCGTCCCCCGTGCTGGTGGCGGGCAGCGGCAGCACGGGAGCGGGCCGGGGGAGAGAGAACCGGATGGTGGCCGGGAGGGCCCGCGTCAGCTCGTGCACGGTCCCCTCGCGGTGGAGCGTGCCCCGGTGCATCAGCCCGATGCGGTCGGCCCGCTGCTGGGCCTCCTCCAGGTAGTGCGTAGTCAGCACGATCGTCGAGCCCGCCTCGCGCAGCCGGTCCACCGCCTGCCACAGGCTGTCGCGGGAGCGGATGTCCAGCCCGGTCGTCGGCTCGTCCAGGAACACCAGCTCCGGCGTGCCGTACACGGCGGTCGCGAAGTCCAGCCGCCGCTTCTCGCCGCCGGAGAGCTGCGACACCCGCGTGCTGGCCTTCTCGGTCAGACCCGCGATGGCGAGCACGTGGCCGACGCTGCCGGTCCGGCCGCTGAGCTTTCCGATCAGCCTGACCGTTTCCCGCACCGTGAGGTCGGGGGAGAAGCCGCTTTCCTGGAGCATCACGCCCATCCGGGGCCGCACGGCACCGCGGTCGAGCGGGCTGTGCCCGAACACCCGCACCGTGCCGGACGAGGCCGCGCGGTGGCCCTCGACTGTTTCCAGCGTCGAGGTCTTCCCCGCCCCGTTGGTGCCCAGCAGGGCGTACAGCTCGCCCCGCCGCACCTGGAAGGAAACGTTCTTCACGGCGTGGAACGCGCCGTACCAGACGTTGAGGTTGTCGACGTCGATGACGGGTGAGGAAGTCATGCCTCGATCACACCAGCCGCCCGGCCCGCCGGGCAGTGCGCTGGTGTCATCACCTCGCTATGACAAATGACCCTACGGGCCGTGCGTGATGTCACCCCGGCCCCGCGCTCCGGCGCCGGGCCGCGCGGACGCGGCAGCCCCGCGAGCGGGCTCAGGGGGCAGTGCCCCGCGCGCAGCGCCTTCGGATGCACGGGACAGATTCACGCGCCCTGGGCGCGCAACGGTCTGGAGAGGCCGCGCCCTATTCCACGGTGAGTGACCGCATCGATGTCCCGCGCGGCTTTCGTCCCGGCGGTCTCCGCTGCCGGAAGCCCTCTCATCTTCCCTGCCGCAGCTGTGCGCTGGTGGCGGATTCAGCATTCTTCTGCCGGACCTTTTCGCTGAGCAGGCCGTCGAGTTGGGAACCGCGCAGCGCGTGGACGAGCCTGCGTGCGTCGTCCACCGGCAGCGGGCTGACCACGATGCTCCGGCGCATCGCCACGGTCCCTAGCTGGACACAGGCCGTGATATCCAGCAGCGCGAACGCTTCTCGCAGCTGGTCCCTTGTCACGGCGGCCATATCCGTGGCGTCGAAACTGTACATGGTACGGGCCTTTCCCGTTGTTCGGATTTTCCCTCTCAGCGTGCTTGCCCGGAGCTAGGCTGACCAGGGGTGAGAGCAATGCAACGGCGTTGCTCGCCCGCTGACTTCAGGGAGTCACCCCCATGGCCAAAGCGCATTCCCACTTCGGCCCCTGGCGACTGGGGTGGCCATTCTTCGGCGCCGAACTGAAGCGCCGCCGCGAGGCGGCGGGACTCACGCAGGAGGAACTGGGTGAAATGGTGATCTGCTCCGGCGGATACATCGGCCAGTTCGAACAAGCAATCCGCAAACCGCAGCTCGACCACTCTCAGCGGATCGACAAGGTCCTGCAAACCGATGGCTTTTTCGAGCGCATGTGGCGCGAACTGATCAACCGCAGCCCGTACGCCAACTACTTCACCGACGCAGCCGAGTTGGAGCCGGTCGCCGAGACGATCTGTGACTTCGCCCCGCTGCTGGTGCCGGGGCTGCTCCAGACAGAGGCGTACGCCCGAGCTGTCTTCCATGCGGCGCAGCCGTTGCTGCCGGACGAGGAGGTCAACGAGCGCGTCGCCCACCGTCTCGCCCGTCAGCGGATCCTGAAGAGAGCGGAAGGAACTACACCGCCCATGTACTGGGCGGTCCTTGACGAAGGGGTACTCCGTCGTCCGGTGGGCGGGGCTGAGGCGATGTGCCAGCAGCTTGAGCACATCGCTGCGGTGGTGAGGGAGCGCAGAGGACTGGTGCAGGTCCTTCCGTTCGCTGCTGGCCCGCACGCGCTGATGGAAGGGCTGGTTACGCTCATGTCGTTCGCTGATGCCCCTCCGGTCGCGTACGTAGAAAGCCCTCATATCGGCCAGCTGATTGATGATCCGGCCATAACAGCGCGGATGCAGATGTCCTACGATCTGGTGAGGGCCTCCGCGCTGTCACATGAGGAGTCCCTATCCCTGATCGAATCAGTGGCAGAGGACTACAGGAAATGACCATCCAGCCCGACCTGCACACGGCGCAGTGGCGCAAGTCCAGCTATAGCGGCGGCAACAATGGGACGTGTGTCGAGGTCGCCGACGGCTTCCCTGGTGTGGTGCCCGTGCGCGACTCGAAGAACCCCGGCCCCGCCCTGGTGGTGCCGACGAGGGCCTGGGCGGCGTTCCTTGACCTGGTGAAGCGCTGAGCCGGTGAGCCGTGGCGGCTGCTATGCCGGGTCCGCGTTGAACCTCGCCGTGGACCAGAGGTAGCCGAGGACGGTCAGGCCGAGGCACCAGGCGAGGGTGAGCCAGCCGTGGTGGCCGATGCCCTCGCCGAGCAGCAGGCCGCGCAGGGTCTCAATGGCGGGCGTGAACGGCTGGTACTCGGCGACGGGCCGCAGCCAGCCGGGCATGGCGTCGAGCGGCACGAAGGCGCTGGACAGCAGGGGCAGCAGGATCATCGGGGCCGCGTTGTTGCTGGCGCCCTCGGCGTTCGGGCTGGCCAGGCCGATGCCCACCGCCATCCAGGTCAGGCCGGTGGCGAACAGCACGACCAGGCCGAAGGCCGCCAGCCACTCCGCCGGGGTGGCGCCGCTGGCGCGGAAGCCGATGGCGACGGCGACGGCGCCGACGATGGCCACGCTGGCGGCGCACTGGATGACGCTCCCGGCGGCGTGCCCGATCAGCACCGATCCCCCGTGGATCGGCATGGTGCGGAAGCGGGCGGTGATGCCCTCGTTGCGGTCCATCGCGATCGACACGGCGGTGCCGATCGTCGTCGAGCCCACGGTCATCAGCAGCAGCCCGGGCACGAGGTAGGCGAGGTACTGGGAGCGGTCGGGGGAGCCGCCGCCCATGCCCGCGCTCATGGTGTCGCCGAAGACGAAGACGAACAGCAGCAGCAACAGCACCGGGGTGAGCAGCAGGTTCAGCGTCAGGGCCGGGTAGCGGCGGGCGTGGAGGAGGTTGCGGCGCAGCATCGTGGCCGAGTCGCGCACGGCGAGGGAGAAGGTGCTCATCAGGCGGCCTTCGCGGTGTGGCGGGGCTGGTCGGTGAGGGCGAAGAAGACGTCGTCGAGGTCGGGGGTGTGCACGGTCAGCTCGTCGGCCTCCACGCCCGCGGCGTCCAGCCAGTCGAGGAGGGAACGCAGCTCGCGCTGGGTGCCGTCGCTGGGGACGCGCAGGGTCAGGGCGTCGTCGTCGCGGGTGGTCTCGCGCAGCGCGGCGGCCGCCGCCTGGTAGGCGGCCGGGTCGGTGAAGCGGAGGCGGACGTGGCCGCCGGGGACCAGGCGCTTCAGCTCGGCGGGCGTGCCCTCGGCGGCGAGGGTGCCGTCGCGGAGCACGGCGACGCGGTCGGCGAGTTCGTCGGCCTCCGCCAGGTACTGGGTGGTGAGGAAGACGGTGACGCCGTCGGCGACCAGCTCCCTGACGACCTGCCACGTGTCGTGCCGCGAGCGCGGGTCGAGACCCGTGGTCGGCTCGTCGAGGAACAGCAGGCGCGGGTTCCCGACCAGCGTCATGGCGAGATCCAGGCGGCGGCGCATGCCGCCGGAGTAGGTGGCGGCGGGCTTCTTGGCCGCGTCCGTGAGGCCGAACCGCTCCAGCAGTTGGGCCGCCGTCCGCCGCCTCTCCCGCCGGGGCAGGTGGTGCAGGTCCGCCATCAGCAGCAGGTTCTCCTCGCCCGTGATGAGGTTGTCCACGGCCGAGAACTGGCCGGTCACGCCGATCGCGGCGCGCACCGCCTGCGGCTCGGCGGCGAGGTCGTGCCCGGCGACGCGGACCGGGCCGCTGCCGGGGCCGGGGGAGACGAGGGTGGAGAGGATCTTGACGGTGGTGGTCTTGCCCGCGCCGTTGGGGCCGAGCAGGGCGTACACCGTGCCTTCGGGGACGGCCAGGTCGAGGCCGTCGAGGACTGTCGTGCCGCCGTAGGACTTCCGGAGCGCGTGGGCGGAGATGGCCAGGTCGGTCATGGGAGGAGGCTCCTTGGGCACAGGCGGCGGGGCGGTGCCGCCGCCGTCGGCGTGAGCGCGTCGGACCGCGTTTACGTTGCGGGAAACGCTACGTTGCGTTTTCTGGATCTGGCAACGATGTCGTTGCGGTGAAACGTCATCAGTGCAGGTCAAAGTGCGGCAATCGTTGCGATGGTGCTGCGTGATAACGCAACGCGACAGGCTGCGATCGTTGCAATGGCGTTCTGGTGAACGCTATGGTGCGGCGCGGAGCCCATCACGGAGGAGGACGCGATGCCCGGCGGGCGGCTCACCCGGCAGGAGCGGCAGCAGATCGAACTCGGCCTGGCCGACGGCGACGCCTACGCGGAGATCGCACGGCGCCTGGGCCGCCCCACCTCGACCGTCACACGCGAGGTCATGCGCAACGGCGGTCCCACCGCCTACCGGGCCGCGCTCGCCCACCGCGCCACCGAGCTCCGGGCCCGGCGCCGCGTCCGGTCCGCCCCCGGGGCCCGGCGCGCGGCGCCGCCCCTGGACGCCCACGGCCGCGACCCGGAGGCGGTGCGTGAGTTCGAGGAGGCGTTCACCGCCAGGCTGACGGCCTCCGGGCTGACCCCGATGATGGCCCGGGTGATGTCCGCGCTGTGCACCACCGACCAGGACGGCATGACCGCGTCCGACCTGGTCCAGCGGCTCCAGGTCAGCCCGGCATCGGTGTCCAAGGCGATCGCGTTCCTGGCGCGGCACGGGTTCGTCCGCCGGACACGCGGCGAGGGGCGCCGCGAGCGCTACTACCTCGACGACGGCCTCTGGTACGAGTCGATGCTGGCCAGCATCCGCGCCAACCAGGCCCTGGTCGACATCGCGCGGCAGGGCGTCGCCGTCTTCGGGCCCGGCACCGTGGCGGGCGACCGGCTCGCGGGCACCGCCCGCGCCCTGGACTGCCTCAATCAGCGGCTGCTGCGCGCCACCGAGGAGACCCGCGAGGCCCTCGCCGCCGAGTCCGCCGGAAGCGCGGCGTCGCGCCAGAGGGCGGGCGGCCAGGTGCCGTCGCCCGGGCCATGACGGAACGCCGTCCTTCACTCCGATGGCCGGGTCCGCCCGGAGTCACTCGTCCCGGCGCGGCAGCGGCGCGCCCGTGTCCGGCGGTCCCGGCGACGCGAGGACTTCCGGCGCCTCTCGCTCCGTGCCCGCTTCGCTCCGTTGATGCGGGTTTTACGTGACGTGATGTCTGCTTTCTCCCGAGCGCTCCGGTTCCTCGCACGCACGGTTGGGTGGACGCCGCTCGTTTGATAGGGAGGAACAATGCGGGAAACGGAGGAGATCGAGGAGCGGAACGGCGGGGAGAGCCGACTCGCGGGCACGGCCTGCGCGGTCGCCGACACGCGGCACGCTGCGCCGCGAGATCACAAGGTCACCCCGCCCGCGGGCCGGACCCGTTTCAGAGCCGACGTCGAGGGCCTGCGGGCCATCGCGCTGCTGGTCGTCCTGCTCTACCACGCCGAAGTGGCGTGGCTGCCCGGCGGCTACGTCGGCGTCGACATCTTCTTCGTGATCTCGGGCTTCCTCATCACCGGCCTGCTGCTCCGTGAGGTCGAGCACACCGGACGCGTCCGCCTCGGCCAGTTCTACGCCCGCCGCATGCGGCGCCTGCTGCCGGCCGCCCTCGTCGTCCTCGCGGCCACCGTGCTGCTGGCGTGGGCCGTGATGTCGCCGGTGGAGCGGACGGCGCTGCACCGCGAGGTGATCTCCGCCGCCGTCTACCTGATCAACTGGAAGCTCGCCAGCGACGCGGTGGCCTACTCCGAGGCGGGCACCGACGCCAGCGCCATCCAGCACTTCTGGTCGCTGGCCGTCGAGGAGCAGTTCTACCTGGTCTGGCCGCTGCTGATCATCGGCGTGGCGCTGGCGTGCCGCCGGATCGGCGGCCACCGGCTGCGGCTGTGGCTCGGCATCGTGCTGGGCGCGCTGGCCGCCGTATCGTTCGCCTACGCCGTGTACCTCACCGCCGAGCAGGGCCAGGCCGCCTACTTCACCACGACGACCCGCGCCTGGGAGCTGGGGGCGGGCGCGCTGCTCGCCCTGGTGCCGGTGACGTGGTGGCAGCGCGTGAAGGGCGGACGGCGCACCGCGTTCGCGCTGGCCGGTGCGGGCGTCGCGCTGATCGCCCTGGCGGTGTACCGGCTCAACGACGACACCGCCTTCCCCGGTCCCTGGGCGGCGCTGCCCGTGGCCGGGGCGGTCGCGGTGATCGCGGCGGGGCAGATCTCGACCGACACCCCGGTCGCCCGGGCCCTGTCCACCCGGCCGATGCGGTACCTGGGGCGGCTGTCGTACTCGTGGTACCTGTGGCACTGGCCGGTCGTGGTCCTCGCCACCGTGTGGCTCGGCGACCTGCCGAGCACGCTGCTGCTGCTGGCCATCGCCCTGTCCTGGATCCCGGCCGCGCTCACGCACCACTTCGTGGAGGATCCCGTGCGCCACGCCCGGATGCTCAGGGCCACCGGCGCCTCGCTGGCGCTCGGCGCCGCCTGCACCGCCGCCGCCGTGGCGGTCGCCACCGTCGCCCAGACGTCCGTGCCGACGATCAGGCTGGCCAGCCCGGACGAGGCGACGGGCGCCGCGGCGATGGCCGGCGCCACCGGGCCGCAGCGGTCCGCCAGCGTGCTGCGGCCGCTGCCCGAGAACGCCTCCGACGACCACGGCCAGGCCGCCGACGACGGCTGCCTGGCCGACCCGGACGTCTCCTCGGTCTCCGACGGCTGCGTCTACGGCGACCGGTCGGCTGACCAGGCGGTCGTTCTCTTCGGCGACTCACACGCCCAGCAGTACTTCGCGGCGCTCGACCCGATCGCCAAGGAACACGGCTGGCAGCTCGTCGTGCTCACCAAGTCCAGCTGCTCCCCGGCCGACGTCACGCTCTACCACAACCAGTTCCAGCGCGCCTACAAGGAGTGCGACACCTGGCGGGAGGAGGCGCTGGCCCGCATCGAGGCGATCGAGCCCGTGCTGGTCGTCACCGCCAACCGCGGCGGCACCACCGTCATGGCCGACGGCAAACGGCTGGATGCGGAGGCCAGCGCCGAGGCCATGACCGAGGGCTACGTGCGGACGCTGGAACGCCTGGAGGCCACCGGCGCGGAGGTTGCGGTGATCGCCAACACGCCCTTCCCGACGACGGACGTGCCCTCCTGCGTCTCGGAGAACCTCGGCCACCTGACCGAGTGCGCCTTCGACGTCGAGGACGGGCTGGCCCACGAGCAGGTCAACAACGCCGCCGCCAGGGCCGTGCCCGCCGCCCACCTCATCGACCCGGTCCCGCAGCTGTGCCTGCCGGACGGCACCTGCCCGGCCGTCATGGGCAACACGCTGATCTACCGCAACGGCACGCACCTGACGGCGTCCTACGTGCGGACCATGACGGACTGGCTGGACGAGCGGATCACCGGCATCACGGGAAGCTGACCGCCGCGTCGCCGGTGCCCAGCGGCGCCGAGGCGTCCAGGCCGGCGGCCACTCGCGCCGGCGCCCGGCGGGACGCGCCCGCGGTGCCGGGGCCGGGCACGCCCGTCAGTCCGAGGGGTGGGTCTGCTCGCGGACGGCCGCGAACTGCTGCCGCACCGCCGTGCCCACGGCGTCGGCGTCGTCGCCCGGCTCGAACACCGCGCCCTCGGCCGCCGGCCACGCCGGCGGCTCGTCGGCCGGCAGGGAGCCGTCGGCCACGCCCTGCGCCCAGGCGGCCTGCCGCGCCGCGCCCAGCGCCGTGTAGTCGCCCGGGGCTGGTATCACCACGCGCGCCCCGAAGACCGCGGGAGCCAGCGCCCGCACGGCGGGCAGCTCGGCGGCGGCGCCCAGCAGGAAGACCCGCTCGATGCGCGCGCCGCGGTCCCGCAGCACGTCGGCGGCGTCCGCGAGCCCGCACAGCATGCCCTCGAACGCGGCCCGGGCCAGGTGCTCCGGCTTCATGCTCTCGCGCCGCAGCCCGGCCAGCGTGCCCGCCGCGTGCGGCAGCTCCGGGGTGCGTTCGCCCGCCAGGTACGGCAGGAAGACCAGGCCGTGGGCGCCGGGCGTGGAGGCCAGCGCCAGCTCCGACAGCCGCGGCAGGTCGCAGCCCAGCAGCTCGGCTGTGCCGCGCAGCACGCGGGTGGCGTTGAGGGTGCGCACCACCGGCATGTGGGCGCCTGTGGCGTCGGCGTAGCAGGTGATGGCGCCCGTGGGGTCGGGCAGCGCCTCGTCGTGCACGACGCACACCGAGCCGGAGGCGCCCAGGGAGATCACGGCGTCGCCCACGCCCAGGCCCAGGCCCAGCGCGGCGGCCATGGTGTCGCCCGTGCCCGCCGAGATCAGCAGCCCCTCGGGGGTGCGGCCGGCGGGCTCGGCCGGGCCCAGGACCTCGGGCAGCTGGACCTCGTGACCCAGCGCCAGCTCCGCCAGCTCCTCACGCCACGCCTCCGAGACGGCCGACCAGTAGCCGGTCGCCGAGGCACCGCCCCGGTCCGTCGTCAGCCGCTCGGGGCGGCCGAGCAGCTGCCACACCAGCCAGTCGTGCGCCTGCACCACGGCCGCGGTGCGCCGCGCGGCTTCCGGGTCCTCACGCGACAGCCAGCGCAGCCGCGCCACGGGCTGCGCGGCCTGCGGGACCGAGCCGGTCGCCTCCGCCCAGGCCGCGCGCCCGCCGAGCGCGTCGATGAAGCCGCGCGCCGCGGCCTGCACCCGCTCCTCGCCGCGCCCCGGCAGCGGGACCGGCTGGCGGTCGGCGTCCAGCGGCACGAAATCGTGGAGCCCGGCGGAGACGCCGATGGCGGTCACGTCTTCCAGCAGCCCGCCGTCCGCCGCCTCGCCGAGCGACAGCAGCCACGACTGCGGGGCGGCCTCACCCGCCGGGTGTGCGGCGTGGCCGTGCCGGAGGACCTGGCCGGTGTCCGTGTCACAGACGATCAGGCGTGTGTCAGCGGTCGAGTTGTCCAGTCCGGCGACGATTCCCATGCTGCGCATGATGCCGTACCCGGTCGGACGAACGACCCGTGCGGTCACATTTGTGACAACTCCCGATCGGAACAGTGACGTGACGCTTCGAAGCTAGTCGTTGTCCGATCGGGAGCGGTCGCAAATGTGTCGGTATCTGGCTCGTACCCGTCAGGGGCCGGTCGGGTTGGGCGACGCCGCGCCCTCCCGGTCGCCCTCGTCCTCGGCGGGGCCGGTGGTGCTCGTTTCGGCCGGGTCTGCCCGCTGCTCCGTCTCCGCCGGTGCGGCCGCCTTGGCATGGGCCGCCCGGCGCTCGCGGGCCCAGCGCACCGCTGGCTCGGTGTAGCGCGCCGTGAAGGGGCCCAGGATCACCAGGATCAGCACGTAGGCCGTGGCCAGCGCCGCGATGCGCGGTTCGGTTCCCGCCGCCAGGCCCGCGATGACGATCGAGAACTCGCCGCGTGCCACCAGCGCACCCCCCGCGCGCAGCCGGCCGCGCTCGCCGATGCCGGCCCGCTTGGCCGCGTACCAGCCGGTGTACACCTTCGTAGCCGCCGTCACGATGGCCAGCAGCAGCGCCGGCACGAGCACCGGCGGTATGTCGGAGGGCACCGTGGACAGGCCGAAGAAGACGAAGAAAACGGCCGCGAACAGGTCGCGCAGGGGCGTCAGCAGGCGCCGCGTGGTCGTCGCCACCTCGCCGGAGAGCGCGATGCCGACGAGGAAGGCACCTACCGCCGCCGAGACCTGGAGCCGCTGGGCCACACCGGCGACCACCAGGGTCAGGCCGAGGACGACCAGCAGCAGCATCTCGGGGTTGTCGGAGGAGACGGCCTTGGAGATCATCCGGCCGTGCCGCAGCGCCACGTACAGCGCGATGCCCGCCGTGCCCAGCGCCAGGGCCAGCGTCCAGCTGCCGCTGGCCAGGCCCACGCCGGCCAGCACCGTGGTGAGGACCGGGAGGTACACGGCCATGGTGAGGTCTTCCATCACCAGCACGCCGAGGATGACGGGCGTCTCCCGGTTGCCCAGGCGGTTCAGGTCCGTGAGGACCTTGGCGATCACGCCGGAAGAGGAGATGTACGTGACGCCCGCGAGCGCTACCGCGCCTACCGGGCCCCAGCCCAGCAGCAGCGCGGCGATCGCACCGGGCACGGTGTTGAGGACGAAGTCGACGATGCCGGCCGGGTACTGCGTGCGCAGGCTCTCCACCAGCTCGCTCGCGGTGTACTCCAGACCGAGCATCAGCAGCAGCAGGACGACGCCGATCTCGGCGCCGACCTCGATGAAGCCCTCGACGGTGTGCAGGGGCACGAGGCCGCCCTCACCGAAGGCCAGCCCGCCGAGCAGGTACAGCGGGATGGGGGAGAGGCCCAGCCGTTCGGCCAGCCGGCCCACCATGCCCAGGCCGAGCACGAGCAGCCCGAGTTCGATCAGCATGCGGGTCGTGTCGTGCACGCGCGGGCACCTTTCTGTCGAATTTTCGTTTTAAGTCGTGCTCTTCTGCCGTGCTTATAACGTTGTGTGGTTGTCCGAATTCGGTCAGTGGTCGTTGCTGTCGCTGAGTGTCGCTCGGTGTCGTGCTCGTCTGTGCAAGCTCGCCGGAGCGAGCCCGGGCCGACGCCGCGGCCAGGCACATCACCACGGGGCCGCCGCCCCGCCGGGCTAGGAGCCCGCGATGATGTCGCCGAGGTCGGAGACGCCCTCGCGGGTGCCGACCACCAGCAGCGTGTCCCCCGCCTCGAGCCGGAAGTCCGGCCCGGGAGCGGGCCGTGCACCGGTCCGGCGGAGAACGGCCACGATCGACGCTCCCGTGCGGGTGCGCGCACGGGTGTCACCGAGCGGGCGCCCGCGGTAGGGCGAGTCGGGGCCGATGGGGATGCGTTCGGTTACGAGGTCGAGGCCGAGCTCCCCGTTGCGCAGCTGCTCGACGACGGTCTCGGGCTCCGGGCGGAGGATGGCGGCGAGCTTGGTCGCCTCCTCCCTGCCGAGCTTGATGGTGGCCTGACAGGAGTCGGGATCGTCAGCCGAGTAGAAGCCGAGAAACCGGCGGCCGTCCTCGTGGGCTACCACGGAGATGTGGCGGCCCTCTTTGGTCGAGAAGTCGTACTGGGTACCCACGCCGGGCAGCGGTGTGCGCTTCAACGCCATGTGACGCCTCCCCTAGTCGTGGTTGACGGGATCTTAATGCCCTCGGCCGTCCAGGTAATCCCCCGGGGTCCCTCTTTCGCGTCACACACCGTGCGACCTGGGCCGATTTAGGGACTAGGTGGAGCCATGGCGCAGTGGGCTCAGGCGGGACTGTGGGGACTGGTCGCGGGCTCCGCGCTGCTGCTCGGCGCGGCCGTCGGGTACGCGGTGCGGGTGCCCGCCTGGCTGCTCGCGTCGGTGATGGCCTTCGGCGCCGGGGTGCTGCTGTCGGCGGTCTCGTTCGAGCTGCTCGCGGAGTCCTACCACCAGGGCGGCCTGGTGTCCGCCGCGGCCGGCACCATCGCCGGCGCCGTGGGGTACACCGCCGGCAACGTCTGGCTGGGGCGGCGCGGCGCCCGGCACCGCAAGCGCTCCGGCCGGCAGCCGTCCGAGGCGGCCGTCGCCGGGTCGGGCCTGGCGCTCGCGCTGGGGGCGCTGCTGGACGGCGTGCCGGAGTCGGCGGCGATCGGGGTGAGCCTGCTGGACGGCGGCACCGTGAGCACGGTGACGGTCACGGCCGTCTGCCTGAGCAACGTGCCCGAAGGGCTGTCCAGCTCGGCGGGCATGCGGCGGGCGGGGCGGCGGCCCCGCTACGTGTTCGGGGTGTGGGGCGCGATCGCCGCGGCCAGCGTGGTGGCGGCGGTGCTGGGCAACACCGTGGTGGGCGGGCTCACGGACCCGGTGGTCGCCGCCGTGACCGCCGTGGCGGCGGGCGCGATCCTGGCGATGATCGCGGACACGATGATCCCGGAGGCGTTCGAGGAGGCCCACCTGGCGATCGGGCTGGTCACCGTGGCCGGTTACCTGCTCTCCTTCACGCTGTCCCACGCCTGAACGTCCCTGTGCCTGCACCTCCCAGCGCCCCCACGCCTGGACGTCCCGCTACCGCGCGACGGGACGCGGCGACAGCGCCCGTGCAGCCCCAGCGATATGGCCGTCAGTCTGTATGTCGATATGAAGAAGCAAAGGGGATCTCGTGGGCAATCCTAGACGTTCTCCCCGGCTCCGCTGGCACCGTCCGGCACCTCGTCGCCCGGCCGCAGGGCGGCTCTGACGGGGCGGTTCCTCCGCTCGCGGGAGACTCGCGGGAGAACGGCGTGCGCCCATTTCCCTCGGACGAGTGGCTGTTCTCGTCCCTCATTCGGATGAGTGGTGCGGCAGGCTGCGGTTCGGGCTCTCCGGCTGTGCACATCATGGACCCCACAGTCTCCCCATGCCGAGAAGAGCCCATGCCCCCCTTCAGCTATCCGTCGACCGTTCTGTCCGAATCCGTGCGTGTTCACCGGTGGCAGGGTCACCGCTGCGAGTCACGCCTCGTACGCACGTCGGCGCCGCGCCTCGCGCCGCTGCTCATGGTCGGCGGCGCGTTCCAGCGCAAGGAGAGCTGGGGCCGGTTCGAGCGCGAGTTCCTGGCGCACATGGACGTTCTCACCATCGACCCGCCCGGCTGGGGCGCCAGCGATGTCCTCCCCGACGACCACGGCGTCGACTTCCTCGCCGACGCGGTCCGCCACATGCTCGACGAGAACGGCCTGGACCACGTCAACGTGCTCGGCGGCTCATACGGCACGGCCATCGCCTACCGCGTCGCCCAGCGCTATCCCGAGCGCGTCGGCCGCGTCGTGCTGATCGGCACCATGACCCAGATCCCCGAGCACGCCCGCGCCGCGATGCGCCGCACCATGGACTACCTGGCGGCCCGGCGCATGGAGGAGTACGCCCGCGCCGCCGTCGCCCTGCTGATGAATGAGGAGCGGCTGCACGCCGTGGTCAACGGCACCCGCGTCCGCCGTTTCCTGCTGCGCCGCCTGACCGGGCTGCCGGAGGCGGAGGCCGAGCAGACCTACACCAACACCTACCGCCTGCTGACCCAGCGCATGGTGGACACCGAGGTGCCGCCCGCCGCGCCCGTGCTGGTCACCACCGGCGAGCACGACGCGTTCACCACCCCCGACCTGTGCCGGGAGATGGCCGCCACCTGTCTGGACAGCTGGTTCGCCGAGGTCTCCGGCGCCGACCACATGGTCTTCCTCGAGCGCACGGTGGAACTGGCCGAGCTGGCCACGCGGTTCCTCTCCGGCCAGCCCTTCGCCGGCCTGCCGTACTGCCGCACCGTGGAGCGGATCGCCGACCGCCGCGCAGAATCGATTGGCCTTCCCGGCTGACCGCCCTCGACGGCCCGGCACCGCCGGCCGGCCGAAGACTCGGATACGGACAGCGCCCCTGCCCGCCCGGGCAGGGGCGCTGTCCGTTCTGCCGCGTGCCCGCAAGGGGGCATATTCAGCCGGGAATAGCGCATTAATGATCGCTTGATGGCTAGCCATGATCGATTGATGTACGAGGTCAGCGCGATATCGCTACAGTATGGAACGCCGCGTACACAGTACGGAGGAGCCCGGCAGACTCAGCTGATAAGCCCGAGGAGTCCTATGCCATCGAAGTCCCCCGCCTGGATACGAAGCAGCTACAGCGGGAACGGCGGCGCCGACTGCGTCGAGGTCGCCGCGGCACCCCCGACCGTCCGCGTCCGTGACTCCAAGAACACGTCGGGAGCCCAGCTGATCTTCGGCCAGAGCGCGTGGGCGGCCTTCGTCATCAGCCGCACCAAGCGCGGCCGCTGACGGACGAGCGGGGCACGTGAGGCAGGCCGGCGGCGCCGCAAGGGCGCCCCGGCGCACCCAGGGCCGGCCCACGGGCCATCGCGCCCGGGTGTCCGGGCGGGGGCGCACCCCCGGTACGCCTGATGCAGTGTGATGGCGTCGCCCGAAAGCAGCAGTTCGTTCGCTGTTCATCCGCTCGTTGGCGCCGCTCACCTCGAGGCGATCTACCGTCCTGGGACCGTAGCTCCCGCTGTGATCCGATCGTTCCTGGAGGTGCCGTGCGCCGTCCGTCCACCGATGGCAAACGCGTCATTCACCTGCCCCTGCTCACCTCGCACCAGGGCGGGCGGTCGGCAATGACCTGCCAGTACCGCTGCGGCAACGCCTGCGCCCACCCGGCCCCGAACACCTCAGACAACGCGTACTTCGGCGACGTGGTCGCGGGCGCGCTGACGCGCCGGGCGCTGCTGCGCGCGGGCGCCGTGATCGGCGTCGCCGCGGGCGCGGCCGGCGCCGCCGGCTCGTTCTCCCAGGCCGCAGCCGCCTCCGCGGGCGCCGCGGCGCGCCGGGGCGGGGGCCGCGGCCCGCGCGGTCTCGGCTTCGAGCCGGTCGCGCCGAACACCGCCGACGCCGTCACCGTGCCGCCCGGCTACCAGCAGCAGGTCGTCATCCGCTGGGGCGATCCGGTGCTGCGGGGCGCCCCGGAATTCCTGCCGGGCCGCCAGACCGCCGAGGCGCAGGCGCGGCAGTTCGGCTACAACTGCGACTTCCTGGCCCTGCGTGACATCCCCGGCCAGCCGGGCCTGCGGCTGCTCGTCGCCAACCACGAGTACAGCGACGAGGTGCTGATGCTCGCCGGGTACGACCCGGACCACCCCACGCGCGAGCAGGCCGAGATCGGCTGGGCCGCCCACGGCCTGTCCGTCGTCGTGCTGCGCGAGCACCGCAGCGGCGAGCTGGAGCCGGTCGTCGGCCACCCGCTCAACCGCCGCATCACCGCGACCACCCCGTTCGAGATCACCGGCCCGGCCGCGGGCAGCGACCTGCTGAAGACCTCCGCCGACCCGACCGGCACCCGGGTGCTCGGCACGCTCAACAACTGCGCCGGCGGCACCACCCCGTGGGGCACGATCCTCTCCGGCGAGGAGAACTTCAACCAGTACTTCGCGCGGGCCGAGGACGTCACCGACCCGGTCACCGCCGAGCGGCTCGCCCGCTACGGGATCTCCGGCGGCGCCTCCACCCGGCAGTGGGAGCGGTACGACGCGCGCTTCGACCTCACCGAGGAGCCCCACGAGGTCAACCGCTTCGGCTGGGTCATCGAGGTCGACCCCTACGACCCGGACGCCAGGCCCCGCAAGCTGACCGCGCTGGGCCGCTTCAAGCACGAGGGCGCCACCACGCAGGTCACCCGCGACGGCCGCGTCGTCGTCTACATGGGCGACGACGAGCGCTTCGACTACATGTACAAGTACGTCTCCGACGGCCGGCTTCGGCGCGGCAACAGCGCCCAGGCGCGGCGTCACAACCGCCGGCTGCTGGAGGAAGGCACGCTGTACGTCGCCCGGTTCACCGGCGACAGCCCGGCCCGCGAGATCGACGGCACCGGAACCCTGCCGGCCGACGGCGAGTTCGACGGCCACGGCGAGTGGATCCCGCTGGCCAGCGGCAACCGCTCCTTCGTGCCCGGCATGACCGCCGAGGAGGTCTACGTCTTCACCCGCCTGGCCGCCGACAGGGTCGGCGCCACCAAGATGGACCGCCCCGAGGACGTCGAACCCAGCCCCCGCACCGGCCGCGTCTACGCCGCGCTCACCAACAACACCGACCGGGGCGCGGCCGGGCTGCCCGGCGCGGACGAGGCCAACCCCCGCGCCGGCAACAAGCACGGCCACGTCCTGGAGCTGGTCGAGCACCGCAACGACGGCGCCGCACGCCGCTTCGCCTGGCGGCTGCTGCTGGTCTGCGGTGACCCCGAGGACCCCGGCACCTACTTCGGCGGCTTCCCCAAGGACCAGGTCAGCCCGATCTCCTGCCCGGACAACCTGGCGTTCGACCCGCACGGCAACCTGTGGATCTCCACGGACGGCAACGCGCTCGGCAGCAACGACGGCCTGTTCGCCGTGGCGCTCGACGGGCACCACCGGGGCCAGGTCAAGCAGTTCCTGACGGTGCCGCGCGGCGCCGAGACCTGCGGCCCGGTCGTGGCGGAACGCCGCGTCCTGGTGTCCGTGCAGCACCCGGGCGAACTCGACGGCGCCAGCGCGGAGAACCCCGCCTCCCACTGGCCCGACGGGCCCGGCACGCTGCCCCGCCCCGCCGTGGTCAGCGTCACCCGCGAGGGCTTCCGCCCCCTCGGCTGACACCGCCCGCTCGGCGCGCCGCCGGGCCGCCGCGCCGCAACGCCTACGGGCGTGCTCCGGCGCCGGCCCGGCGCAGCCATTCCTCCCGGGTCACGGCGTACTCCACCTCGCCGTGCTCCGAGCCGGGGATCGGTTCCGGCCAGTCTTCGGTGTACTGCCGCACGAAGGACAGCCCCGCCTTCTCCATCACCCGCCGCGAAGCGGCGTTGACGGCCATGGTGTTGGCCGTGACCCGCTCCGCCCCCAGGCGCGTGAACGCCGCGCGCACCAGCGCCCGCGATCCCTCCGTCGCCAGGCCCCCACCCCACACGCTCCGCCGCAGCCGGTAGCCCAGCTCCAGCACGGCGGCGCTCTCCTCCGCCAGCGGCCGCAGCTCGAACCAGCCCAGAAAGTCGCCGCGTTCCCGCCCCAGCGCCGCCCAGAAGCCGGGCAGCCCCGTGCATGGGTAACGGTGCAGCAGCCGCGGCAGCTGCCGGGAGACGACCTCCTCGCGCGGCGTCGGCTTCCCTCCCGTCAGGAAGCGCATCACCTCCGGGTCGGCGTCGAGCGCCACCAGCGCGTCCACCTCGGCCTCGTCCCCGGTGAACGCGCGCAGCGCCAGCCGTTCCGTCAGCAGAAAGGCGTCGGTCTCCCAAGCCGCCTTGCCGTTGCGGGAGTAGCGGGAACTGTCGGAAACACACACGCGCCTGATTCTCGCGCGTTTCGAGCGGTCACGGGCACGGAATAACACGTTCCGCGCCCCGTACACTCTGCCTCATGACAGAACGTTCGCACGCACGTACGCCTCGTACACGCTCGTCCGGCATGGGCGGTCATGGGCGATCCCGGCGGCTGGCGGGCGAGCTCGAGCCGACCGGCGCCGCCGGTGACACACGGGCGGCCGTCTTCACCGAGATCCTCACCGCCGGCCCCACCTCGCGCACCGAACTGGCCCGCCGGCTCGGCCTGTCACAGTCCACCATCACGCGCGCCGTCACGCCGCTCCTCCAGACCGGCTACCTCGCAGAGGCGGGGGCACGCAGCTCGGGCGGGGGACGGCCGCAGCGCATCCTCACCGTGGCCAGGGACCGCTACTTCGTCGTCGGTGTCAGGCTCGCGCCGCACACCGTCACCGCCGTGCTGACCGACCTGGAGGCGACGGTCGTCGCCCGCAGCGCGCTGCCGGTCCCGGCGGGCGCCGCACCAGAGGACGTGCTGGCCCTGGCCGCGCAGGCCGTGCACTTCCTGCGTGCGGCCGACTGCCGGTCCGGCGAGCGGCTGCTGGGCGTCGGCGTCGGGCTGAGCGGGCACGTGGACGCGGCCTCGGGGCGGTGCGTGCGCTCGGGAACCATGGGCTGGTCGGAGGTGGACGTGGCGGGCCCGCTGACCCGCACGCTCGGCCTGCCGGTGGTGGTGGACAACGACGCCAACGGACTCCTCGTCGGCGAGCGGTGGTTCGGCGCCGGGCGGGCGTGCGACGTCATCGCGCTCGTCACCATCGGCGCGGGCATCGGCTGCGGACTGATGCTCGGCGGCGGGCTGTTCACGGGAGCGTGCGGCCTGGCGGGCGAACTCGGCCACGTGCCCATCGAGCCGGGCGGGCCCCGCTGCTCCTGCGGCAGCCGGGGCTGCCTGGAGGCGGTGGCATCCGACGAGGCCGTGCTGGCGGCGATCTCGCGCGCCTCCGGCGTGCCGTGCGCGACCATGGACGAGGCGCGGGCACGGGCACGCGGCGGCGAAGCGGCGGCGCTTGAGGCGTTCGCGGACATGGGTGCCGCCCTGGGGCGGGCGCTGGCGACGGTCTGCAACTTAGTCAACCCCGAACTCGTCATCCTCAGCGGCGAGTCGGTCCATACCTACGAGTTCTTCGGGCCCGCCTGCCGCGAGGCGTTCCAGGCCCACGCCTTCTCCACGGCGGCCAGCTCCTGCACCCTGGTGACCCACCCGGCCGACGACGAGGTGTGGGCCAGAGGAGCCGCCTGCCTCGCCATCCGCGAAGCCGTCCACGCCCTGCCCTGACGCCCGCCACCGACCGGGCCGCCCTTCTCCCTGTCTCGGCCGCTGACCGAGGTTCGCACCCCCGTCTGCACGTCTCGTGGTTCCACGTCACGGGTGCCTGCGCAGCGGATCGTCCCGGTGAGGCGTGCGAGGGAGCCGGAGTGAGGAGCGGCGAACAGTGCTACCCGGATGAGGCGGACCCGGATCACGCCGGGCCAGCCGCTGGTAGGTCGGCTCTCCGGCTGCCCGGTACAGCGCGACCAGCTTCGCGTGGAACTCCCGTTCCGGATCGCATTGCGGTCCCACCCGCTACCGCTCCTCCCTCCGCGGCCCGCCACCCCGCGCACCGTCCGGACCCCGTCCGGACCGGACGCCCTCCGGAAAACTCCTGGCACCGGGGCTGGCCAGGATAAACGGCCCGCAGCAGCCCGTGCGGCCTTTCCGGATGACTGCTGCTCAGGGCTCTCATGGACATCACCGACCGCCACAACACGGAGGTGTCCATCCATGACTGCCCTGTTCCCCGTCTCCGACGGCATCCTGCTGTCCGCCGGCGTCGCCGGCGCTGTGTACACCGTCACGGTCGCCGCCGTCGCTCTGACCGCCGCTCTGGCCCGGGACACCCGGCGCCGGCGCGACGCCCGCGAAGCTCTCAAGGTCCTCCTGCGCCGCAGGGCCGGCGGCCGGTGAGCCGCACGCGCCCCACTGCTGGCCGACTGGCGGGAAACGGCGTGCCCCGCAAGGTGATCGACGTCTTCCACCGCGTCCGCGCGCCGGCTGACGCGGGCCTGTGGCGCGGTGGCGGAATTGTCAGTGGCCGGGCCTACCGTAGGGGCCATGGAACAACGAGTAAGCCTGATCACACTGGGAGTGACGGATTTGCCGCGGGCGAAGGCGTTCTACCAGGCGCTGGGGTGGCGGGGGCACGAGGTCGAGCAGACCGTGTTCTTCCAGGCGGGCGGCATGGCCCTGGTGCTGTGGGGGCGGGAGAAGCTGGCCGAGGACTGCGGGCTGCCCGCCGGCGAGCCCGGGGGTTTCAGCGGCATCGCCCTGGCGCACAACGTCCGCTCCCCCGGGGAGGTCGACGCGCTGCTGGCGGCGGCGGAGCGCGCCGGGGGGACGGTCACCAAGCCCGCCCGCCGCACCTTCTACGGCGGGTACGCGGGCGTCTTCACCGACCCGGACGGCCACGCGTGGGAGATCGCGCACAACCCCGGCTTCACCCTGGCCGAGGACGGCTCGCTCACGCTGCCCGACTTCGACGCGCTCTGACGGCCCGGCACGCGGAAGGGGCCCCGCGGGCGGGCGCCCGGGGAGCCCCTTAGCGTGATGCGCGCCGGCCGTCCGGCCGGGCAGCGGAGCAGCGCTCAGCTCACCACGAGATCTCGCCGTTGCCGCCGTCGAAGACGACGTCGGAGCAGGAGTAGAAGTTCTCCTGGCTGTCCGAGCGGATCCAGTGGATGAACATGATGTGCTGGCCGCTGCGCTCCGGCAGCTGGACGTCCCAGTAGTAGTAGCCGCCGTTGGAGCCGGCGCTGCCGGACTGCGGCGGGTCGGTCACCGAGTCGACCAGCTCAAGGTCGCTCCAGGACAGCGGCTGGTTCGGGTTCCAGCCCTCCTTCGTCAGGTAGACATCGAAGTCACCCGGGTGAGCGGCCCAGTTGCTGTACTGGATCTCGATGTTGGCGCCCGAGGTCAGGTGCGTGGTGGGCCAGTCGGTGCGCGCCGCGTTGTACGAGGAGAAGTCGTACGGGCCGTTGTGGCCACCGCTGCAGATCTCACCGTCCGGGATGTACCCCTCGGTCCGGCCGCCGCCGTTGGAGTCCAGCACGGCGAACCAGTTGTACAGCGGCGTCGTGCCGGTCTCGGCGACGGCGTCCGCGCAGGCGGGGTTCGACGGCGTCTGGTTGCCGCTCTCGAGCATGTCCAGGTAGCACAGGTAGGTGCGCGACCCGGGGTACATGGCGACACCGTGCGCGGATGCGGGAGCAGGCATGGACACGCCGACGAACGCCAGCAGCGCGGTGCCCGCCACGCTCAGGGACTTGGTGAGACGAGCCGGACTCTTCTTCCGGCCCTCTGTTCGAATGGCCATGGGGGGTCTCCTCTAGAGGGTGATGCCATTCAGCTACGGACCTAACGCCAGTGGCGGCACCCACGTGACGCTAGCGTGGGAGCGCTCCCGCAACCACGCTAGCGTCCACCCCCTCGTTTCGTAAACGTTGCGTCAGCATTCCGTTTGCCGTGACGCAAAGTCCGCCCGGTTCCGGGAGGCTCGGCCGCGCCCGCGCCGCGGTGCCGCGGCGCCCGTTCCCAGTGGTGAAAACGCCCCGTCAGCCCGCCAGCAGCTCCCGCACAAGCGCGCCGACCTGTTCCGTCTCGATCAGGAAGCCGTCGTGCCCGTATGGCGAGGAGATGACGCGCACCGGCCCCGCGCCGGGGATGTGCTTGGCCAGCTCGGCCTGGTCCGCCAGCGGGTACAGCCGGTCGGAGTCCACCCCCGCCACCAGCGTGCGCGCCGTGATCCGCCGCAGCGCCGCCGCCGTGCCGCCCCGGCCGCGCCCGATGTCGTGGCCGTTCATCGCCTCGGTGAGCACGACGTAGCTGCCCGCGTCGAACCGCCGCACCAGCTTGGCGGCGTGGTGGTCGAGATAGGACTCGACGCGGTACCGGCCGCCGTGCGCCGGGTCCTCGCCGTCCTGCGGCAGCCGCCCGAAGCGCGCCTGAAGCTCCGCCTCGCCCCGGTACGTCAGATGCGCCAGCCGCCGTGCCAGCCCCAGGCCGGCGTGCGGCCCGCCCCCGGGCCCGGCGTCGTAGTAGTCGCCGCCCCGCCACCCCGGATCGGACCGTATCGCCGCCAGCTGCACGGCGGCCAGGCCGATCGGGAGCGCCCCGCTCGCGGCGGGGCAGGCCAGCGGCAGCAGCGCGGCGACCCGGTCCGGGTACATCACCGCCCACTCCAGGGCGCGCATCCCGCCCATCGAGCCGCCCACGACCAGCGCCCAGCGGCGGATCCCCAGCAGGTCGGCGAGCCGCGCCTCGGCGACCACCTGGTCCCGCTGCGTCAGCCGCGGAAACGCCGCGCCCCACCGCCGCCCGTCGGGCCGCCGCGAGGCCGGCCCGGTGCTGCCCTGGCAGCCGCCGAGCACGTTGGGCGCCACGACGAACCACCGCCGCGTATCCAGGGGACGGCCCGGACCGACCAGGCCGTCCCACCACCCCGGCGTCGGGTGGCCCGGCTCGGCCGGGCCGCCGACGTGGCTGTCACCCGTGAGCGCGTGCAGCACCAGCACGGCGTTGGACCGGTCCGGCGCCAGCCGCCCCCACGTCTCGTAGGCCAGCCGCACGCCCGGCAGCGACGCGCCGGACTCCAGCGGCAGCGGCCGGTCGAAGACCGCCCACTGCCGGCGTCCGTTGGGCGACCGCCCTTCCTGCCAGGCGCCGGACGCCGGGAGGGCCGGCGGTCGCCGCACCGTCGTCAGGACGCCCCTTTCGCCGCCCGGAACCCGGCCTCCAGGTCGGCCTTCAGGTCAGCCAGCCCCTCGATCCCGACCGACAGCCTCACCAGCCCCGGTGCCGTGCCGGTGGCCGCGAGCTCCTCCGGCCCGAGCTGGCTGTGTGTCGTGGACGCCGGGTGGATGATGAGGCTGCGCACGTCGCCGATGTTGGCGAGGTGGCTGAACAGCTCCACCGCGTCCACGAACCGCTTCCCGGCCTCCACGCCGTCGCGCAGCTCGAACGACACCACCGCCCCGGCGCCGCGCGGCAGGTACCGCTGCGCCGCCTCGTACCACGGGCTGGAGGGCAGCCCCGGGTAGTGCACGGCCCGCACCTCGTCCCGGCCCTCCAGCCACTCGGCGATGGCGAGCGCGTTCTGCGAGTGCCGCTCCAGCCGCAGGCTCAGCGTCTCGATGCCCTGGAGCAGCAGGAACGCCGAGTGCGGCGCCAGCGCCGGGCCGAGGTCGCGCAGCAGCTGCACGCGCAGCTTCGCCGCGTACGCCCCCGGGCCCAGGTCCGGCCAGTACCGCAGGCCGTGGTAGCTCGGGTCGGGCTCGCTGAAGCCGGGGAACCGGTCGGGGTGGGCGCCGAAGTCGAACGAGCCGGCGTCCACGACCACGCCCGCGATGCTGGTGCCGTGCCCGCCGAGGAACTTGGTCGCCGAGTGGACGACGACGTCGGCGCCGTGCTCGATGGGGCGCAGCAGGTAGGGCGTGGGGATCGTGTTGTCCACGATCAGCGGCAGCCCGGCCTCGTGCGCCACGTCCGCCACCGCCCGCACGTCGAGGACGTTGCCGCGGGGGTTGCCGAGCGTCTCGGCGAACAGCGCCTTGG
Organism: Streptomyces sp. 7-21; assembly: GCF_016741785.1. Classification (GTDB taxonomy): domain Bacteria; phylum Actinomycetota; class Actinomycetes; order Streptomycetales; family Streptomycetaceae; genus Streptomyces. The sequence continues at coordinate 40,520 of NZ_JAERRL010000009.1, read as the reverse complement.
TGTTCTCCCTGATCGCCGCGCGCCAGGCGTTCGTGTCGTCGGGGTCGTCGACGAACGACACCGAGACGCCCAGCCGGGGCAGGGTGTGCCGGAAGAGGTTGTACGTGCCGCCGTACAGGGAGGTGCTCGACACGACGTGGTCACCGGCGCCCGCCACGTTCAGCAGCGCCAGGGACTCGGCGGACTGCCCCGAGGCCGTCGCCACCGCCGCGACGCCGCCCTCCAGCGCGGCGACCCGCGCCTCGAACGCGTCGGTCGTCGGATTGTGGATGCGGGTGTAGATGTGGCCCTGTTCGGCCAGGGAGAACAGGCCGGCGGCGTGCTCGGTGTCCCGGAAGACGAACGACGTCGTCTGGTACACGGGCACGGCGCGCGCTCCGGTCGCCGGGTCGGGCCCGGTGCCCGCGTGCACCTGCCGGGTCTCGAACGACCAGGCGGCAGCGCTGTCGGCGGCTTCGGTCATGCGTCACGTCCTTGTCGTGGGGGGAGAACCAAGAAGAAGAGGGGAGCGATGGCATCCGCGCACGCCGCGTAGGCGGCGCGTGCGCGCTCCGTCACGCCGCACAGGCTAGGCATCCGCCCGGGCCCCGGGGAAGATCTGGTCATGCATTGCCAAATAACCGTCATGCCAGGTCACATGGCCGCAACACTGGCCGTGCGGGACGACGTCGCCGGGCCGCCGGTGGCGGTCTCCGGGGAGCTAACGGGCGTGCCCCTCCGCGCAGGCGGCTGACCGTCTTTGAGTAGCGGGACAGGCGGTTGTACTCATCCGCCGGCCGTCCCGGCCCGCTGCAATGCGGACCATGAACCCTTCACCGGTATCTGGAGTGCCGCGTCCGGCCCGCGGCTTATGGGGCCGGGCCGTGGTCATCTTCGCGCTCGTGCTGACGCCGCTGATGTTGTACGTCAACTGGGCGTATTTACTCGGGGCGGCCATGCTGACCGGCACCGGCGACGAGGCGCTGACCGGCGCCTTGCGCCGCATCACCCCCTGGGTGTTATCGGCGGGGCTGGGATCGCTCGCCGTGACCATCGTGCTGTGCGCGCTGCTCGCTGACCGGGACGACGGCACCCGGGCGGCGCGGCACTGGGTGGCGGGGATACAGCTCGTCCTTCTGCTGCTGCCCGCGCTGCTGCTGGCGAACCTTCCCTACCCGGACTGAGAGGAGACGGCCGCATGTTCGCGCCTGTCTACGCGCTGCTGGGCCTGGCGCTGGTCTGCACGGTGCTTGCCTGCTGCGACCAGCGCAGGCTCTGGTACCTCGCCCGGGACCGGGCCCGCGGCGGGCCCGCCGCGGACCGGTCGTCCGGCGTGCGCTACGTGCTCAGCCGCCTGGGCCTGGTCCTCGCCTCGCTCGGGCTGATCACCGCGGCGATGTTCACCTCCATGGCGCTCGGCTGAGGCACGTCCGGGCCGGGCGCCAGCAAGCGGGCGGGCGTGGCTAGCCTGGCCTGCCAGGCGCCCGCCCGGGCGCCCGCGACGACGGGGAGGCGGTCAATGAAGCGGTGGCTTCGGGTAGTTGTGGGAATCGCCGTACTGGCGGGGGTGGTGGTCTTCGGGCTGTTCTTCAACCCCTGGGGGGAGTCGGACGATCCGCCGGCCCTGGAGGACGCCGTGGCTGAAGAGCTGGCGCGCCGCGGGGAGTCTGCCGCCGAGCAGTACCGCGAGGCGCACGACGACGAGCTGTCGCGGACCGTGAGGTCGGTCCACCCGTCGGTCAACGACGACGGCACGCCGGACGTCCTGGTCGTCGTGGACGAGGGCGTGACCGAGGAGCAGGCCGGCACGGTCGCGGAGAGCATCCTGCGGTTCCTGGCCGAGGAGCGGGGCGCCGACTTCTCACGCGGGTACACCGCCACGGTCTTCGACGCCACGGGCGCGGTGCTGCGGCGGATCGACACCACCGACTGCCCCCGGGCGGACAACGACGCCCTGCGCTGCGACCCGGCCTGAGCCGCGCCCCGCGGGGGAGCGCGGCCCGGGCCGGGCCGGGGATCAGCGGGCGGAGAAGGAGTGGACGGTGGTGGAGCGGTAGGTCTCGCCCGGCCGCAGCACGGTGCTGGGGAACTCCGGCTGGTTGGGCGAGTCGGGGAAGTGCTGCGTCTCCAGGCACAGGGCATCGGACTGCCGGTAGGTGCGGCCCGAGGTGCCGGTGAGGGTGCCGTCCTGGAAGTTGCCGCTGTAGAACTGCACGCCCGGCTCGGTCGTGGCGATGTCCATCTGGCGGCCGGAGGCCGGGTCGTAGAGCGTGATGGCGTGCTCGGGGCGGCGCGTGATGCCCTTGTCGAGCACCAGGTTGTGGTCGAAGCCCTGGGCGATCAGGATCTGCTCCGCGCCGGCCCGCAGGTCGGCGCCGACGGCCTTCGGGCGGCGGAAGTCGAACGGCGTGCCCGCGACGGAGGCCAGCTCGCCGGTCGGGATGAGCGTGTCGTCGACCGGGGTGTACCGCGAGGCGGCGACGGTCAGCTCGTGGTTCTCGATGGAGCCGGAGCCCTCGCCCGAGAGGTTGAAATAGGTGTGGTTGGTGAGGTTGACGACCGTCGGGGCGTCGGTCGTGGCCTCGTAGTCGATCCGGAAGTCGCCGTCGTCGGTCAGGGTGTAGGTGACGGTGACGGACAGCGTGCCCGGGTAGCCCATCTCGCCGTCGGGGCTGGTGTAGGTGAGCGTCAGCGCGGCCGGGCCGGAGGGGGTGACGTCCCAGACGCGCTTGTCGAATCCCTGGTCGCCACCGTGGAGGCTGTTGGGGCCGTCGTTGACCGGCAGCTGGTACTCGGTGCCGTCCAGGGTGAACCGGCCGCGCGCGATGCGGTTGCCGTAGCGGCCTATCAGGGCGCCGAAGTACGGCGAGTCGCTGACGTACGAGCCGAGATCCGCGAAGCCGAGCGAGACGTTGGCGTACCGGCCGTGGCGGTCGGGTATCTCCAGCGACTGCACGACGCCGCCGTAAGAGAGGACCTTCAGGCGGGTCCCGCCCCGTTCCAGGGACCAGCGGTGGACCTCGGTGCCGTCGTCGAGGCGGCCGAAGGTCTCGCGCCGGGGCCCGCGGCCGCCGCCGCTGCCGCCGTGGCCGTGCGCGTGCGCGCCGCCCACCGTGGCCGCGGTCAGACCCGCCGCCGCGGCTGAGGCGATGACCGCCCGTCGTGAAGTAGACATGATTAGCGGCTCCTTAGGCTTGTGTAGGTGCGTTGACTGACCGGGTGGTTCAGGTGGTCGCGCGGCGCTTGTTCCAGATGTCGAACGCGACCGCGGCGAGCAGCACCAGGCCCTTGATGACCTGCTGCCAGTTCTCGTCCACGCCGACCAGCGACATGCCGTTGTCCAGCACGCCCAGCACCAGGCCGCCGATGACGGCGCCCAGCACCGTGCCCACACCGCCGGACATCGACGCGCCGCCGATGAACGCCGCGGCGATCGCTTCCAGTTCGAACAGTTCACCGGCGCCCGGCGCGGCCACGCCGAGCCGCGCGGTGAACACACAGCCCGCGAGCGCGGAGAGCAGGCCCATGTTGACGAAGACCAGGAACGTCACCCGCTGGCTGTTCACGCCGGAGAGCTGCGCGGCGGCGCGGTTGCCGCCGAGGGCGTACACGTGGCGGCCGATCACCGAGTTGCGCATCAGGAAGCCCATCAGCACCAGCAGACCGCCGAGGATGAGCAGCACGATCGGGGCGCCGTGCCAGCTCGCCAGCGTCAGGGTGAACGCCATGACCGCGGCGATGATCGCGGCGCACTTCAGCACGAACAGGCTGAACGGCATGACGTCCAGGTCGTAGGCCTGCTGCTGGCGGCGCTTGCGCAGCTCGCTGATGACGGTGAAGGCGCAGACCGCCAGGCCCAGCAGCACGGTCAGGTTGTGGTAGTTGGTCGTCGGCCCGACCTCCGGCAGGAAGCCGGTGCCGAGGTCACGGAAGCCCTCGGGGAACGAGGACTCCGACTGGCCGTCCAGCGTCAGGCGGGTCAGGCCCCGGAACAGGAGCATGCCCGCGAGCGTCACGATAAAGGAAGGAATGCCTACATAAGAGATCCAGAAACCATGCCAGGCGCCCACGGCCGCGCCGAGCAGCAGCGTGAGGATGAACGCCAGCTGCCATGGCATGCCGTGTTGGACCATCAGCACGCTGGCGACGGCGCCGGTGAACCCGGCGACCGAGCCGACGGAGAGGTCGATATGCCCGTTGATGATGACGATCATCATCCCGATCGCGAGGATCAGGATGTAACCGTTCTGCTGGATGATGTTGCTGACGTTGTTGGGCAGCAGGATGTCGCCGCCCGTCCAGATCTGGAAGATGACCAGCAGCAGGGCGAGCGCGATGAGCATGCCGTACTGCCGGACGTTCGTCCGCAGCCCGCGCAGCACCTGCTCCAGGGCGCCGCCCTGGCCGCCGGAGCCGCCGTCCTTGCCGGTGGTGGCCGGCTTGGTCTCCACGTCCGTCTTCGCGTTCATCTCAGCGCTCTCCACTCCCCGTCACGGTTCCACTCGCGGCCCTGCCGTCGCGTGGTTCGGTCATCAGGCGCAGGAGCGCCTCCTGGTCGGCCTCGGACCGCTCCAGCACGCCGGTCATGCGGCCCGCGGCCATGGCGGCGATGCGGTCGCACAGCCCCAGCAGCTCCGGCAGCTCCGAGGAGATGACGATGACGGCCTTGCCCTCGGCGGCCAGGCCGTTGATCACCTGGTAGATCTCGGATTTGGCGCCCACGTCGATGCCGCGGGTCGGCTCGTCCAGGATCAGCACGTCGGGCTCGGCCTGGATCCACTTGCTCAGCACGACCTTCTGCTGGTTGCCGCCGCTGAGCTTGCCGGTGTGCTCGAAAACGGTGGGCGCCTTGATGTTCATTCTGGTGCGGAAACGCTCCGCGGTGCGCGTCTCCACGTGCTCGTCGATCACTCCGTGCCTGGCCATGCCCGGCAGCGCGGCCAGCGAGATGTTGCGGCTGATCGAGTCGATCAGGTTCAGCCCGTAGGTCTTGCGGTCCTCCGTCACGTAGGCGATGCCGTGGCGGATGGCCTGCGAGACCGTCTTGAGGGTGACCTCCTTGCCGTGCAAACGGACCGTGCCGGACTCATAGCGGCCCCAGGAGCGGCCGAACAGGCTCATCGCCAGTTCGGTGCGCCCGGCGCCCATCAGCCCGGCGATCCCCAGGATCTCGCCGTGCCGCACCTCGAACGACACGTCGTCGACGACCCGCCGCGACGTGTCGAGCGGGTGCCGCACCGTCCAGCCCTCGACCGACAGCGCCACCTCCCCGGCGCGCTCGCCGGTGTACGGCGTCCGCTCGGGGAAGTACTGCGTCAGCTCGCGGCCGACCATGCCGCGGATCAGCCGGTCCTCGGACACGGCCGGCTCGGCGCCGCGCTCCTCGCGCACCGTCAGCGTCTCGATGGTGCGGCCGTCCCGCAGGATCGTCACCGCGTCGGCGACCTGGAGCACCTCGTTCAGCTTGTGCGAGATCAGGATGCTGGCGATGCCCTGCTCGCGCAGCTCCATGACCAGGTCGAGCAGCTTGGCGCTGTCGGTGTCGTTCAGCGCGGCCGTGGGCTCGTCCAGGATCAGCAGCTTGACGCGCTTGGCCAGCGCCTTGGCGATCTCGACCAGCTGCTGCTTGCCGACGCCCAGCTCGGAGATCAGCGTCTGCGGGTGCTCACCGGTCAGGCCGACGCGGCGCATCAGCCGTTCGGTCTCGCGCAGCGTGGTGCTCCACGAGATCAGGCCGCCGCGCCCGGCCCGCTCGTTGCCCAGGAAGATGTTCTCCGCGATCGACAGCTGCGGGATCAGCGCGAGTTCCTGGTGGATGATGACGATGCCGCGCCGCTCGCTGGCGCGGATGTCCTTGAACTGGCACAGCTCGCCCTCGAAGTAGATCTCGCCTTCGTAGGAGCCGTGCGGGTAGACCCCGGAGAGCACCTTCATCAGGGTGGACTTGCCCGCCCCGTTCTCTCCGCAGATCGCGTGGATCTCGCCGGGGCGCACCGAGATGTTCACCCCGTCGAGCGCGCGGACACCCGGAAAGGTCTTGGTGATGCCGCGCATCTCCAGTACGTGCCGCTCCATAGCGCACACTCCTTACGTCGCCGGACGCGGCTAGTTCCGCAGCTCCGCTTCGGTGTAGTAACCCTCTTCGACCAGCAGCTCCCAGTTGCTGGCGTCGATGCTGACCGGTTCCAGCAGGTAGGCCGGCACGACCTTCTCGCCGTTGTCGTACGACTCGGTGTCGTTGGCCTCGCACTCCTGGCCGTTGAGCAGGGCGTCACCCATCTGCACGGCCTGGGCGGCCAGTTCGCGGGTGTCCTTGTAGACCGTCTGCGTCTGCTTGCCGGCGATGATGGACCGCACGGAGGAGATCTCGGCGTCCTGCCCGGTGATGACCGGCAGCGGCCGGGACTCGGTGCCGTAGCCGGCGCTCTCCAGGGCGGAGATGATGCCCAGCGAGATGCCGTCGTAGGGGGACAGCACCGCGTCGACGCGCTCGCGGCCCCGGTAGTGGGCGGTGAGCAGGTCCTCCATGCGGTCCTGCGCCAGGGCGCCGTCCCAGCGCTCCGTGGTGAGCTGCGCCAGGCGGGTCTGGCCGCTGAGCACCGTCAGCTGGCCCTCGTCGATGAACGGCTGGAGCACGTCCATCGCGCCGTTGAAGAAGTACCGGGTGTTGTTGTCGTCCGGGTCCCCGGCGAAGAGCTCGATGTTGTAGCTGTCGTTGCCGCCTTCCTCCAGGCCGAGGGCGTCCACGAGGTACTGCCCCTGGAGCTGGCCGACCTGGTAGTTGTCGAAGGTGGCGTAGCAGTCCACGTGCGGCGAGCCCATCAGCAGGCGGTCGTACGAGATCACCGGGATGTTCGCGTCCGCCGCCTGCTGGAGCACGTTCCCCAGCGCGGAGCCGTCGATAGCCGCGATCACCAGCAGGTCCACGCCCTGCGCGATCATGTTCTCGATCTGGGTGATCTGCTGGGGGATGTCGTCTTCGCCGTACTGGAGGTTTGCCTCGTACCCGGCTTCCTCGAACTGCCGCACCATGTTCTCGCCGTCGGCGATCCAGCGCTCGGAGGAACGGGTGGGCATGGAGATGCCTACCGTTCCGCCGTTCCCGCCGCCGTCGTACTTCGAACCGCCTGGCGCGTTCTGGCCGCACGCGGCGGCGGTCAGTGCCAGTGCGAGAGCGGCTGCCGCCGCCCCTGTGGCTCGGGCAAGACGTGTACGAGACATCGTGGTTCCGTCCTTTTCGTCGGGAGGACCTATTCCTCCGCGGTGGCGGTGACGCCGGAAGCCGTGCCGGGTTCCGGCGCGGGGAAACGGTTCAGCGGTCCGGGCAGGCGCGAGCCCAGCGGGGACATGCCCTCGTCGGCGCCGAGCCGGGCCAGCAGGTCGAGGGCCAGGCGGCCGCGGCGCACCCGCTCCCGGGCGGTGTCCAGGGTGACGTCGCGCAGGTGGGCGCCGAACGGGTAGATGCCCGGGGCCTTGCTCAGGCCGAACTTCAGGTAGATCGGCCCGCCCCGGCGGATCAGCTCGGCTATGTCGTACATCCGCACGTAGCCGCCGAGGTCGTCGGGCGCCTCCAGGTAGAAGTCGAGCGGGACGCGGGTGACCCGCCGGATCTCCGTGAGGTGCTCGAGCGTCAGGTCGGAGGGGATGTTCACGGAGTCCGCGCCGAGGCCCTCGTGGACGGCGATGGAGGCCGGGTTGACCGGGCCGATGAGCGCGGAGACCTTGAACGTGGTGTCGGCGGGCAGCGTGCCGGCCGCGCGCAGCCGGTGCAGCAGCCACAGCACGCCCTCGTCAGCGACCAGCAGGCAGCGCACGCCCAGCTCGGTGGCGCGCAGCGCGTCCTCGACGCAGCCGGCGACGGCGCTGTGGCCGCGGGCCCGCAGCCCGGCGCCGCCGGAGGCGGTGCGGGTGCTGGCGCCGATGTCCCAGGTGCCGCGGGGGCCGGTGAACAGGCACAGCTCGACGTTGGCCTGGGCGCAGGCGTCGACCATCTCGGTGATCTCGGAATCGGTCAGCATCCACACGCCGCTGCCCTGGCTGATGCGGTGGATGGGGACGCCGAGCTGGGCAGCCTCCTTGAGAACCGTGGCGAGGGCCTCGGGGCCCTCGACCGAGGGGATCTCCGTGCGCCACTTGCCCCCGTCGGGGAAGGTGTGCGGCGAGGCGTCAGCGGGGTCGTCCGGTGGGGAGGCGATGCCGAGCGACGCCAGTGCGGCGTCGGCGGGGCGGCGACGGCGGGTGTTGGCGGAGGCGGACTCAGACACGATGCTCCATCTGGTTGTTCGGTATGTCGTACGTGGTTCGGTTTGCGTGACGCGGGTTGACGGAGGTGTGGGTCGCCCTCGGCCCACCGGGTGGCAGTGAGTACAGTCCAGCAGTGAGGCCGCGCGGTCTAGGGTTTGAGCAAAACCTTGCCCACATCGGGATCACCGCTGCCGACCAGATCGATCGCTTCCCCGAACCTGGACAGGGGAATCTCGTGCGTGATCAGCGCGCCGGGGCGCAGCAGCCCCAGCGTGAAGGCGCGCACCGCGTAGGCCCAGGCGCTCGGCGGAGCGCCGAAGACGCTTGCCACGGTCAGCTGGCTGACGGACAGGTGCACCGGGTCGATGCCCGTCGCCCCCGCCTCCGGCATGCCGGTGAGCACCACCCGGCCGCCGCGCCGTGCCAGCAGGCAGGCGTCGTGGGCCGTCGTCGGAGCCCCGGCCGTCTCGATCACCAGGTCGTACCGGCCGCGCAGCCCGGTGGCCTGCTCGGGCGTGACGGCCCTGGTGGCGCCCATGGCCGACGACGTGCGCAGCGGGCGTGAGCGCGGGTCGACGGCCAGCAGCTCGGCAGGGGAGGAGGCGGCGAGGAACTGCACGGCCAGCAGGCCGAGCGTCCCGGCCCCGACCACCGCGACCCGCTCGCCGGGGCGCGGCGCCGCCGCCAGCACCGCGGCGGCGGTCACGGCCGCGGGCTCCAGCAGCGCGGCGGCCCGCAGGTCGGCGTCGTCGTCCAGCAGGTGCAGCAGCCGGGCGGGCAGCACCAGCCGGTCGGCGAACGCGCCGGGCTGGGTGAAGCCGGTCTCCTCGTAGCCGGCCGTGCACAGGCTGGTCTCCCCGGAGCGGCAGCGCTCGCAGGACTGGCAGGCGCGGAAGCCCTCGCCGACCGTCTTGCGCCCGGTCAGCGCCGGGTCCACGCCCTCGCCGACCGCCTCGATCACCCCGGACCACTCGTGGCCCGGCGTGACGGGGTAGCGCACGTAGCCCTCGGCGCGGGTGCCGTCGAACACCTCCCGGTCGGAGGCGCACACCCCGGCGGCGTGCACGGCCACCCGCACCTCGCCGGGCCCCGGCTCGGGCACGGGCCCGGTCGCCAGGCGGAAGGAGCCCGGCTCGTCGATGACAACGGAACGTGAGGTCACGCGTTACTCCTGGCGTCCCTGTGCGCCTTCGCGCTTCTCCCAGCCCTCGGCCCACAGGTCGAACCGGGCCTGCTGCTGCGGGAACTCCGCGGCCGCGTCGGTGTCCAGCTCGACGCCGAGCCCGGGGGCATCGGAGAGCGTGAAGTAGCCGTCGACGACCTCCGGCGCGCCCTTGACGACGCGCTTGATCTCGGAGTCGGCGAAGTCGTTGAAGTGCTCGAGGATCTTGAAGTTGGGGGTGCAGCCGGCGAGCTGGAGGCTCGCGGCCGTCAGGACCGAGCCGCCGACGTTGTGCGGAGCGACGAGCATGTAGTGGGTCTCCGCGGTGGCGGCCAGCTTCCGCATCTCGCTGATGCCGCCGATGTGGCCCAGGTCGGGCTGGATGATGTCGGCCGCCTGCAACTCGAACAGCTCGCGGAACTCGATGCGGTCGTGGATCCGCTCGCCGGTCGCGATGGGCAGGTGCGTGCGCTCGGCGACCTTGGCGAGCGCCTTGAGGTTCTCCGGCGGCACCGGCTCCTCGATCCAGGAGGGAGCGAACGGCTCGACCTCCCGCGCGATCCGCACCGCCGTCGCCGGGCTGAACCGGCCGTGCATCTCCAGCAGCAGCTCACGCTCCGGGCCTATCGCGTCCCGCACCGCCTCGACCAGGGACACCGCGCGGCGCGTCTCGGCGTAGTCCAGCTCGAAGCTGCCGGTGCCGAACGGGTCGAACTTCAGCGCCTGGTAGCCGCGCTCGACGACCTTCCGCGCCGCCGCGTGGAACGCCTCGGGCGTGCGCTCCACCGTGTACCAGCCGTTGGCGTAGGCCTTGACGCGGTTGTCCTTGGCGTTGGCCCGCCCGCCGAGCAGCTGCCAGACCGGCACGCCCAGCGCCTTGCCCTTGATGTCCCAGCACGCCTGCTCCACGCACGCGATGCCCGACATGACGATCTCGCCGGCCCGGCCGTAGTCGCCGTACTTCATCCGGCGCACCAGGTCTTCCAGCGCGAACGGGTCGGAGCCGGCGATGTGGTTCCGCTCCGCCTCGCGGAGGTAACCGACGAGCGCGTCGGTGTGGCCCAGCATCCGGGTCTCGCCGACCCCGGTGAGGCCCTCGTCCGTGTGCACCTGCACGTAGGTCAGGTTGCGCCAGGGCGTGCCGACGACATGGGTACTGATTCCGGTGATGCGCACGGGGCCCAATCCTTTGCGGTGGTCATGCGAGCCGAAAGCGTTCGAGATTTCGTATCTCGTTCGAAATGCTGTGCATGAAGCTAATGAGGCGCACCATCGCCTGTCAATGGTCCCTCTCACCCCGCCTTGAGCGGAAGACCTCAGCCGCCGCCGTCCCGCGTCACCCGCTCGTAGGCCAGCCGCGCCAGCTCTCGCTGTCCCTCCTCCGAGGGATGAAACCAGTCCCAGCCGCTGAGGTGGTCCGTGGTGAACGGATAGGAGAAGACCGCGCCGTCGTCGTACCGGCACAGCGGATCGGCGCCGCACACCTGTGCCAGCACCGCGTTGTACTCCTCGATCCGCTCGCGCACCGCCTCGCGCCGCTGCACCGCGCGCTCCCCGCGGTTCCCCGGGTCGGCCAGCACCGACGGGCAGATGTCCGCGGCCTCCCAGATCAGCGCGGCCATCGCCGAGCCGCTGCCCTCCTCCCACAGCCGCATCAGGTCCGGCACGCTGGAGACGTACACCTGCGTCGACTCGTCGGCGGCGCGGATCTCGTCCAGCGCCCGGGTGAAGCCGCGCTCGAACTCCGCCACGCTCGTCATCTCCGTGACGTCCGGGGCGCACGCGTCATTCGCCCCGATGAGCACCGTCACCAGGTCCGGATCGTGCGCCATCGCCTCGCGCGCCTGCGCCGCCAGGCCGGAGACGGTCGCGCCCGCTTCGGCGTAGTTCCACGCCCGCTCGGTGACCGCCGTCTCGTCGCCCAGCAGCCGCATCGCCAGGCTGTCCACGCCCGCGTCCGTGCCGGTCGCCCACGACGCCTCCGGGCAGTCCGCCAGCACCCGGCAGGTGTCGAAGCCCGTCGTGATGGAGTCGCCGAGCGCCGCCAGCGACGACGGGCTGGTGTCCCACGACGGCTCCCCCGCCTCCGGCTCGCGCGAGGACGCCTCCCGCTCCGCCCCGCCGTCCCGCGGACCGGACGAGGACGAGGACGTGCACCCCGCGGCCGCCAGCACCGTCAGTGCGGCGGTCACCGCTGCCAGGCGGAATCGCAGAGCCCTTGGCTGGGCCGGGCGGCGTGGCGGCATCGAGCGTCCTTCGGATATTCCGGGGCGTATTCCCCCGCGCGGACCGGTACGGCGGCAGGGCCGCGCCGCCGCCGCGCGGTAGCTTTGGGTTCTGGCACTGGGCGGCGCGACGGAAACCCTCCACCAGCCTAGAAGACGGCAGGTGGCCATGGGTCAACACCCGGGCGCGGCGGGGCTGGCAAAGAGCAAAGCGGGAGGTCCCGATGACGACACGAGGCGTTCTCTACGTGCACTCCGCGCCCCGCGCGCTGTGTCCGCACATCGAGTGGGCCGTGGCCTCCGTGCTGAACACCCGCGTCAGCCTCGACTGGACCAGACAGCCCGCCTCCCCGGGCACCTGGCGCGCCGAACTCTCCTGGCAGGGCGAGGCGTCCATCGCCTCCCGGCTCGCCTCGGCCCTGCGCGGCTGGCAGATGCTGCGTTTCGAGGTCACCGCCGAGCCCTGCTCCCAGGCCGAGGGCGAACGCTACAGCTGCACGCCCGACCTCGGCATCTACCACGCCGTCACCGGCCCCCACGGCGACATCATGATCCCCGAGAACCGGCTGCGCGCCGCCGCCGAGCGGGCCGCGCGCGGCGAGAGCGACCTCCTCACCGAGATCACCGGTCTGCTCGGCAAGCCGTGGGACGACGAGCTGGAGCCGTTCCGGTACGCCGGCGAGGGCGCGCCGGTGCGCTGGCTGCACCAGGTGGTCTGACGGCCCGCTGCCGCGGCCGTAGCGTGGGCGCATGACCGAACAGACCGACCAGACCCCGGAGCAGACCGACCAGACCCCGGAGCAGTCCGGCCAGACCACCCATCAGCCGGCCCCCGCCGTGGCGGTGCTCGGCACCGGCATCATGGGCGGCGCCATGGCCCGCAACCTCGCCCGCGCCGGCCTGGAGGTGCGCGCGTGGAACCGCACCCGGGCCAAAGCCGAGCCGCTCGCCGCCGACGGCGTCCGCGTCGCCGCCACGCCCGCGGCGGCCGTGCGCGGCGCCGGCACCATCCTCACCATGCTCTACGACGGCCCGGCCACCCTGGCCGTCATGCGCGACGCCGCCCCGGGGCTGCGGCCGGGCGCCGTGTGGCTGCAGAGCACCACCGCCGGGCTCGACGACCTGCCGGCGCTGGCCGGCTTCGCCCGCGATCACGGCCTGGTGTTCGTCGACGCGCCCGTCCTGGGCACCCGCCAGCCCGCGGAAGCCGGCACGCTGACCGTGCTGGCCGCCGGACCCGAGGAGGCCAGGCCCGCGCTCGCGCCCGTGCTCGGCGCCATCGCCGCGCGCACCCTGTGGACCGGTCAGGAACCGGGCGCGGCCACGCGGCTGAAACTGGTCTGCAACAGCTGGGTGCTCGCCGTCACCCACGGCACCGCCGAGGCGCTCGCGCTGGCCGACGGGCTGGGCGTGCGCACCGAGGACTTCCTCGACGCGGTCGCGGGCGGCCCGCTCGACCTCGGCTACCTGCGCGCCAAGGCCGCCGTGCTCCGCGGGGGCGACCTCACCCCGAGCTTCGCCGTGGACACCGCGGCCAAGGACACCCGCCTGATCCTGGCGGCCGCCCGGGCCGCGGGCGTCCGGCTCGACGCCGCCGAGGCGGGTGCGGAACGGTTCCGCCGTGCCTCCGCTCAGGGGCACGGCGGCGAGGACATGGCGGCCTCGTACTACGCCAGCTTCCCCGGCCGCTGAACGCCGGGGACGCGGGCCAGACGACAGCGGTCAGACGGCGGTCAGACGGCGGTCAGACAGTGCGGAAGGCGAGCACGATGTTGTGGCCGCCGAAGCCGAAGGAGTTGTTGAGCGCGGCGATCGTGCCCGACGGCAGCTGCCGCGGCGTGTCACGGACGATGTCGGCGTCCACCTCCGGGTCCAGCTCGTCGACGTTGATCGTCGGCGGGGCCGTCCGGTGGTGCAGCGCCAGCACGGTGGCGACGGTCTCCACGCCGCCCGCGCCGCCCAGCAGGTGACCGGTCATCGACTTGGTCGAGGCGATCGCCACGTGGTCCAGGTCCTCCCCGAGCACCTGGCGCAGCGCCTTGATCTCCGCCACGTCACCCTGCGGGGTGGACGTCGCGTGCGCATTGACGTGGACGAGCTGCTCCGGCTTGAGGTCCGTGTCCTCCAGCAGGTGCCGCAGCGCCGCCGCGATGCCCCGGCCCTCGGGCTCCGGCTGCGCGATGTGGTGGCTGTCGGCCGACAGGCCCTGGCCCAGCATCTCGCAGTACACCCGGGCACCCCGGGCCGCCGCGTGCTCGGCCGACTCCAGGACCACCACGCCCGAGCCCTCACCCAGGACGAAGCCGTCACGCTTGGTGTCGTACGGCCGCGAGGCGCGCTCCGGCTCGTCGTTGTTCTTCGACATCGCCATCATGTTGGCGAAGGCCGCGATCGGCAGCGGGTGGATGCACGCCTCGGTGCCGCCCGCCACGACCACGTCCGCGCGGCCCGACCGGATCATCTCGGCCGCGTAGCCGACGGCCTCCGCGCCCGAGCCGCAGGCGCTCACCGGCGTGTGAGCGCCGGCCCGCGCGCCCACGTCGAGGCTGACGTTGGCCGCCGGGCTGTTGGGCATCAGCATGGGCACCGTGTGCGGGGAGACCCGCCGCGGGCCCTTCTCGTTAAGCACGTCGTACTGCTCGAGCAGCGTCGTCACGCCACCGATCCCGGAGGCGATCACGGCGCCGACCCGGTCCGGATCGAGCGAGGGATCCTCGCCCGCTTTCCCCGTAAAGCCCGCGTCCGCCCACGCTTCCCGCGTGGCGAGCAGCGCGAACTGGGCCGAGCGGTCCAGCTTGCGGGCCACCGGCCTCGGCAGCGCCTCGCTCGGCTCGGCCGCCGCGGTGGCGGCGATCCTGACCGGGAGGCTGGCGGCCCACTCCTGCGTGAGGACCCGTACGCCGGAACGCCCGGCCATCAGGCCCTCCCAGGTCGCCGCGCTGTCGCCACCCAGCGGTGTGGTTGCGCCGATACCGGTGACGACCACCGTTCGATTGGTCGCGTTCACAGGGACTCTCTATCCGCTAGTCGGGGGTTGTGCTCCTCCGCCACCGCCAGGTGGCGACGTCGCGCTTGCAGAACTTCGCAACAGACCGGGGCGAGGGGAAACCCACGCGCGGGACGCGGGCCCCGTCGCGCCCGTTCAGTCCTGGTGCTTGACGATGTAGTCGACCGCGTCGCCCACGGTCTTCAGACCCTTGACGTCATCGTCCGGGATCTTCACGCCGAACTTCTCCTCGGCGGCGACCACGACCTCCACCATGGAGAGCGAGTCGACGTCCAGGTCATCGGTGAACGACTTCTCCAGCGTCACGTCATCCACGGGGATGCCGGCGATCTCGTTCACAATCTCGGCGAGACCAGCGACGATCTCTTCCTGAGTGGCAGCCATTGCGGCGCTCCTTACTGTGTCGTGTCAGGTGCTTCAAGGGAGAGTAACGACCGTCGCGGCGTACACCAGGCCCGCCCCGAAGCCGATGACGAGGGCGGTGTCTCCGCTCTTCGCCTGCCCGGTCGCCAGCATCCGCTCCATCGCGAGCGGTATTGAGGCGGCCGAGGTGTTGCCGGTGGTCTCCACGTCGCGGGCGACCGCGACGTGCTCCGGCAGCTTGAGGGTCTTCACCATCGAGTCGATGATCCGCATGTTCGCCTGGTGCGGAATGAAGACGTCCAGGTCCTCAGCCGTGATCCCCGCCGCGTCGAGCGCCTCCTGGGCGACCTTGGCCATCTCGTAGACCGCCCAGCGGAAGACCGTCTGGCCCTCCTGCCGGATCGCGGGGAACTTGTCGCCCGGCTTGTAGTCCTTCCAGGCCACCGTCTGCGTGATCGTGTCGGCCTTGTCGCCCTCCGACCCCCAGATCGTCGGCCCGATCGCCGGCTCCTCGGACGGGCCGACCACGACCGCGCCCGCGCCGTCGCCGAAGAGGAACGCCGTGGACCTGTCCTCCTTGTCGGTGAGGTCCGACAGCCGTTCCACGCCGGCGATCAGCACGTGCCGCGCGCTGCCCTCGACGATGAGGCCCTTGGCGATCGTCAGGGCGTAGCCGAACCCCGCGCAGGCGGCGGAGATGTCGAACGCCGCGGGCTTGCCCGCGCCCAGCCGGTGCGCGATCTCGGTCGCGACCGCCGGGGTCTGCTTGAAGTGGGAGACCGTCGAGATGATCACGGCGTCGAGCTGCTCGGCGGCGATGCCCGCGCCGGCCAGGGCCTTGCCCGCGGCCTCCAGCGTCATCTCCGTGACGGTCTCGTTGTCGTCGGCCCAGTGCCGGGTGACGATGCCCGATCGCGAGCGGATCCACTCATCCGATGAGTCGATGTGCTTGAGGATTTCCTCGTTCGGCACCACCCGCGTCGGCCGGTAGCCGCCGACCCCCAGGATCCGCGCGTAGGGCGCGCCCCGGCTCGTTGTGAGTCTCGCGGACATCTCTTCGCTCCTCTGTTGCCTGTGGGCGTTCGCCGGCCGGTGAACGCCCAGCGGGCGTTTGCCTACGGGGCCGTCGTCGGGCCGGCAGCGTGCTCGGCGATGAGCTCGCGGGCAGCGGCCAGGTTATCGGGAGTCTTCAGCGCCACCCGCTTCACACCGGGCAGTGCCCGCCGGGCCAGCGCCGTCAGCGTGCCGCCCGGGCACAGCTCGATCAGGGCGGTGGCGCCCATCGACCCGAACGTCTCCATGCACAGGTCCCAGCGCACGGGGCCCGCTACCTGGTCCACCAGGCGGCGCATGATCTCCTCACCGGAGGTGACCGCCTGGCCGTCGGCGTTGGAGACGAACGGCACGGCCGCGTCGGCGGGGGTGACGCGCGCGGCGGCCTCGGACATGGCCGCGACGGCGGGGGCCATGTGCGCGGTGTGGAAGGCACCGGCCACCTTCAGCGGGACCACGCGCGCCTTCTCGGGCGGCTCGGCCGCCAGCGCGGCCAGCTGCTCGGCGGTGCCGGCGGCGACGACCTGTCCGCCGCCGTTGTTGTTGGCCGCGGTCAGGCCGTGCTTCTCCAGCACGCTGGCGACCTCCCCAGGGTCGCCGCCGAGCACCGCCGACATGCCCGTCTCGGCGGCGGAGGCGGCCTCGGCCATGGCCAGGCCGCGCCGGCGCACCAGCGTGACCGCGTCGGTCTCGGAGAACACGCCGGCCAGCGCGGCCGCGGCCAGCTCGCCCACGCTGTGTCCGGCGACGGCACCGGCGGCGCGCGCGGACGCCGCGGCGTCCCGCCCCGTCAGGTCGTCGCCGGCGAGCGCGGCGGCCGACAGCAGGGCGCCGGCCACCAGCAGCGGCTGCGCCACGGCGGTGTCGCGGATCTCCTCCTCACCGGCCTGCGTGCCGTAGTGAATGAGATCGATCCCGGCGGCCTCGGACCAGGCGCCCAGCCGGTCGGCGGCGCCGGGCAGGTCGAGCCACGGAGTCAGGAAGCCAGGAGCCTGCGAGCCCTGGCCGGGGGAGACGAGTACCAGCACCCTCACACTCTCTCCTGACACCCCGGGCCACCGCCCGTGGCGACGAGGACGAAGAACCCCGGCGGGTTTTGTCGGCCCCGCACAAAGTGTGATCGACGGCTAGGTGCGGCCCTCGGCGTCCGCGAGTCGGCCCAGCATCAGGGCGATGCGCAGCGTGAAGGCTGATCGGACGTCGGACGGCGGCCAGCCGGTGACGTCTGTCACACGGCGCAGACGGTACCGGACGGTGTTGGGGTGCACAAACAGCATCCTGGCGGCACCCTCCAGACTGCTCGCCTGCTCCAGATAGACACTCAGGGTCTCCAGCAGCGCGGAGCCCGCCTCCTGAAGCGGCCGGTAGACCTCCTCGACGAGCAGCGACCGCGCCACCGGGTCCCCGGCCATCGCGCGCTCCGGCAGCAGGTCGTCGGCGTGCACCGGGCGCGGCGCGTCCGGCCAGGCGGCGCACGCCCGCAGCCCGGCCGCGGCGGCCTGAGCGGACTTCGTCGCCGCCAGCAGGTCGCTGACCACCGGGCCCGCCACCACCGGGCCGGCCGCGAACGGCCCGATCAGGGCCTTCGCCGCACGCACCGGGTCCGCGCTGCCGCCGGCCACCACCACCAGCCGCTTGCCCAGCACGCCGGTCAGCACCTGGAGCTTGGCGTACCGGGCCGCCCGGCGGATCGCCTCCACGGTCAGCTCGCTGTCGCCGCTGGGCGCGCTGCCGAGCAGGACCGTGACGTGCTCGGGGGAGCGCCAGCCCAGGGCGGCGGCGCGCGAGACGTCGCTCTCGTCGGCCTCGCCGGAGACGATGGCGTTGACCACCAGCGACTCCAGGCGGGCGTCCCAGGCACCGCGTGCCTCGGCCGCCTGCGCGTAGACCTGGGCGGTGGCGAAGGCGATCTCCCGGGCGTAGACCAGGATGGCGTTGCGCAGCGCCCGCTCGCCGCCGGGCGCCGCCAGCTCGTCGACAGCGGACTCCACCACGTCGATCGTGGTGCGCACCATCTCGACGGTCTGCCGCAGCGTGATGGCCCGGGTCAGCTCCCGCGGGGCCGTGCCGAAGACGTCCGTGCTGATGGCCTGCGGCGCGTCCGGGTGCCGGAACCACTCGGTGAAGGCCGCGATGCCGGCTTGCGCGACCAGGCCGATCCAGGAGCGGTTCTCCGGCGGCATGGCGCGGTACCAGGGCAGCTGCTGGTCCATCCGTGCGATGGCGGCGGCCGCCAGCTTCCCGGAGGACTGCTCCAGGCGGCGGACGGTCGCGGCGTGCGCCTCGCGCTCCGCGGCGTCCGCACCGGGAAGTCCCGCGGCCTTGCCGCCCCGGGTGTCACGGGAGGCGCCGCCCCGGGTGCCGCCCGGGGTGGTGCCGTGGTTCTCGTGGGTGTTGTCGTCGGCGTCGGACACGGAGACCAGCCTGCCTCATGTGGCCCCGGACCATGCCAGTCGGGTGCGTATACGGTGGGCGCATGATCGAGGTGCGCCGCGCCGCCGAGCGCTTCCAGGGCGGCGATCCCGCGGCGGGGATCGATACCCGGCACGCGTTCTCCTTCGGCCAGTTCTACGACCCGGACCATCTCCGCTTCGGTGCGGTGACCGCCTGCAACGAGGAACGCCTCGCGCCCGGCGCGGGGTTCGCGCTCCACCGCCACCGTGACCTGGAGATCGTCAGCTGGGTGCTGGAGGGCGAGCTGACCCACGAGGACGCGGACGGCCGCGCCACCGTCATCCGCCCCGGGGACGTGCAGCGGCTGACCGCGGGCTCGGGCGTGCTGCACGCCGAGCGCAACGCCGGCCGCGCGCCGCTGCGTTTCCTCCAGACCTGGCTGGTGCCCGCCCGGCCCGGCGGGGAGCCGGAGTACGAGGTGGTGCGGCAGCTGTCCAGGCCGTACCTGCTGCCGGGGTCCGGTGCCGAGCTGCACGTGCGGCGGCTCGGTGCGGGGGAGCGCATCCGCCTGCCCGACGCGCCCCTGGTGTACGCGCACGTCGCGCGCGGCGGCGTGCGGCTCGGCAGTTACACGCTCGCTGAGGGCGACGCCGCCCGCCTCACCGCCGCGGGCCCGCTGGCAGCCGAGGCCATCACCCAGACCAACGCCGAGGCCGGTGGCGGGACCGGTGGAGGCGCCGAACTGCTGCTCTTCGTGCTGCCCGGCTAGCGGGAGCCCGCCTCCCCGGGCGCGCCGGCCAGCTCGGCGAGGACGGCGTCGGTGAACGGCGGCCACGCCTCGGCGGCCCAGCTGCCGAAGGGGCGGTCGGCCAGCGCCACGCAGGCCGCGCCCTCGCCGCGCGCCGCCGCCCGGTCCACCCACAGGAACGTCCCTGACTGCCCGAAGTGCCCGAACGTGCCGGGTGAGGACGCCGATCCGGTCCAGTGCGGCGACTTGTGGCCGCGCAGCGAGAAGCCCAGGCCCCAGTCGTTCGGCCGCTGGTGGCCGAACCCCGGCAGCACGCCGCTGAGCCCGGGGAACGCCACCGTGGTCGCCTCGTCGAGCGTCTGGCGGGCCAGCAGCCGGGGCGCGAGCAGCTCGGCGGCGAAGCGGGTCAGGTCGGCCAGCGTCGAGACACCGTCCTTGGCGGGCGAGCCGTTCAGCGTGGTGGCGGTCATGCCCAGCGGCTCCAGCACCGCCTCGCGCAGGTAGACCGGGAACGGCATGCCCGCCGCCTTCGCCAGGTGGTCGCCCAGCACCTCGAAGCCGGTGTTGGAGTACAGCCGCCGCGTGCCCGGCTCGGCCATCACGCGGTCGCTGTCGAAGGCCAGGCCCGAGGTGTGCGCCAGCAGGTGCCGTACCGTCGAGCCGGGCGGTCCCGCGGGCTCGTCCAGCTCGATGGCGCCCTCCTCGACGGCGATCAGCACCGCGTACGCCGCGAGCGGCTTGGTGACGGACGCCAGCGCGAACGGCCGGTCGGCCGGGCCGTGGCTGCCGGCGACGGTGCCCGGGCCGGTGACCACAGCCGCCGCGGCCGCGCCGACGGGCCAGCCGTCGATGATCCTCAGGCTCTCCATGCGTGGTGGCATGTGCCCGAGCGTAACCCGCAGCGATGACACGCCCGGCGGCGGGAAGGGATTCCGGCGGCGGGACGGCGGGCCGCAGAAGTTCCCCGCGAGTAGCCTCATTAAAGGCTTGCCTGAAGTGCGCTCCAACTCTTTAGCGTTTCCCCCATGACGCTGACTCAGGAGGATCACGCGCCCGCCGTCAACCGCTGCGCCTCCATCGACCGTCCGCACCCGCGCCCGGACGGCCAGGACAGATACACGATCAGCGAGGTGTCCGCGCACACTGGGCTGAGCGTGCACACCCTCCGGTGGTACGAGCGGATCGGGCTGGTGGAGCCCGTGCCCCGGTCGCACACCGGTCAGCGCTGCTACACCAACCGTGATCTGGAGTGGCTGTGGCTCGTCCGCGCGCTGCGCCTGACCGGCATGCCGGTGGCGGACATGGTCCGTTACGCGGAGATGGTGCGGGCGGGGGAGCACACCTTCCCCGAACGCCGCGCGCTGCTGTGTGCGACGCGTGACAACGTCCGGCAGCGCATCGCGGAACTCCAGGACGCCCTGGCCGTACTCGACTACAAGATCAGCATCTACACCGAGTACTCCCACCCTGACGCCCTCTGGGCGACGGAAAGGTCCGAGACCACCGCATGAATACCTCGTACAGTAACGCCCCGCTTCCCACCGTCGCGCTCGGCAGCGGCGGTCCCCAGGTAGGCATCCAGGGCCTGGGATGCATGGGCATCAGCTTCGCGTACGGGCCCACGGACGCGAACGAGGCCCGCGCCACGCTCGAACGCGCCCTGGAGCTCGGCATCACCCTGTTCGACACCGCGGACCTGTACGGATTCGGGGAGAACGAGAAGTTCCTCGCGCCCTTCGTCAAGGCGCACCGGGACGAGATCACGCTCGCCACGAAGTTCGGTATTGTCGCGGACCCCGAAGCCCCGCTCGACTACAAGCGGCGCAGCATCCGCAACGACCGCGCCTACATCCGCGAGGCCGTCGACAAGAGCCTCCAGCGGCTGGGCACGGACGTGATCGACCTGTACTACATGCACCGCCGCAACCCGGAGGTGCCGCTGGCGGAGTCGGTCGGCGCCATGGCCGAGCTGGTCAAGGAGGGCAAGGTCCGCTACCTGGGCCTGAGCGAGGTCACGGGCGCGGAGCTGCGCGAGGCCCACGCCGTGCACCCCATCGCCGCCGTCCAGTCCGAGTGGTCGCTCTTCTCGCGCGACGTGGAACGCACGGCCGTGCCCGCCGCGCGCGAGCTGGGAGTTGCCTTCGTGCCGTACTCGCCGCTCGGCCGCGGCTTCCTCACCGGCGCGTTCGCCGACGCCGCCTCGCAGCTGCCCGAAGGCGACTTCCGCCGTACCCAGCCCCGGTTCACCGGCGAGAACGCGCGGGCCAACCGCGAGCTGCTCAAGCCGGTCCGGGCGATCGCCGAGGCGCACGGCGCCACGCCCGCGCAGATCGCCCTGGCCTGGGTGCACCAGCAGGCCAGCGTGCGGCAGATAACCGTGGTCCCGATCCCGGGCACGCGCAAGCGGTCCCGGGTCGAGGAGAACGCCGGGGCCGCGCGCATCGAGCTGACCGAGGCTGAGCTGGCCGAGCTGGAGCCCCTGGCCTCCCGCGTCGCCGGCGACCGGTACTCCGACATGACGCAGACGTCGGCCTCCCGGGAGTAACCGGCACCCGGGCCCGCTGCCCCGCCTGCCCCCGGCGGCCGGCCGCCGGGGGCAGGCGGGGTCCGCCCGGGCCTACAGCTCGGCCAGCAGCTGCGTCTTCTTGGTGGTGAACTCTTCCTCGGTGAGCAGCCCGGCCGCCCGCAGCTCCCCGAGGTGGCGTATCCGGTTGGC
Organism: Streptomyces sp. 7-21; assembly: GCF_016741785.1. Lineage (GTDB taxonomy): Bacteria > Actinomycetota > Actinomycetes > Streptomycetales > Streptomycetaceae > Streptomyces. The sequence goes on along the minus strand of NZ_JAERRL010000009.1, from coordinate 18,629 downwards.
GATGTCGGCCGGGTCCGCCCGGTGGTTGGCGGGGCGCGGGGCGCCGCTCGCCGGGGCGCTGCCGGGCGGCGTGGCCGCCCGGACGGCCTCCAGCACGGCCGCCGCGAGCGGCAGCGACTCGTGCACCAGGCCGTAGCCGAGGCCGAAGACGACGGCCGCCGGGTCCTGGTCCGGCGGCCCGACGGCCTCCTCCGGCGCCCCGTCCGGGCCGCGCCGCCGCAGCCGCAGATGGCCTCCGGCGATCTCCGGCGAACGCCACTCCACCCCGGCCAGCTCGCTGACCGGGAAGGACTGGTCGCCGGCTTTCCACTTCGCCGAGGAGGCCCCCGTCCAGAACCAGCGGAAGGAGACCACCTTGCCGTCGAAGGACGCCTTGCCGTCGTACGCCTTGAACTGGAGCGGCGCGGGCGGCGCGGCCACCAGGAACTCCTCGGCCTCCTGGTCGGCCGCCGGGCCGAGCGCGGACCGCAGCTCCGTCGCGTAGTAGTCCGCCAGCGTCTCCCGCTCGGCCGGCAGCACGAGCCGGTACGGGTCGGCGGTCGGCCGCAGCTGCCCCGCAGCCGTCTCCACCAGCGGATCCGCTCCGGGCCGCGGCGTCGCGCGCAGCACGACGGTGCCCTTCCTGGATCCCGGCTCAAGCGTCACCGAGCTCAACGCCTCGTACGGGATGCGGCGTTCCGCCAGCACCTGGAGGAGCTTCGGTGTGCGTATCCCCCGTTCGAAGCGGATGAGCACGGAGTCGGTGTCGAACTCCCACCTGGCGTGGATACCTGCCAGCACATCACCCATGCGGCTCATCGTAAGCGTCCCCGCCGCCGTTTCCGCCGCCTCGGGCGGGGCGTGTCCTGGTCAGGGAGCCGCGGAAACCGGGCCAGCCGCACGGGCTTTGGTGCCGGGCGCCGCGCCCGGCGCACCGGTTCAGCCGGGCGTGGCGCACGGATCGAACGGAGCGCACCGCTCCGTTCCGGGGGCGCAGCGCACGTCGTTCACGTCCCCGGCGCCGACCCGCGCGAGGTTCGTCAGGCTCTCCGCTCCCGGCACGAAGTAGCCGTCGTGGCCGCGCGCCGCGCCGGTGCCCAGCCGCCGGGCGCCGAAGGAGGCGGACACCGGGTCGGCCCCGTGCCCCAGCGGCCCTATCTCCAGGTGCGGCACGTCCTCGATCCAGTCGCCCTGTGCCCGCATCGCCCACACCCGCGCCCGGGTGCCGAGGTCCGTTACGCTGCCGGCCCGCATGCCGGGGCTGCCGGCCACGGCGATGTCGGTGACGGCCGGAGGGAGCGAGTCCGCGGCGATGCCGCACACGACCGAGCCGTAGGAGTGGCAGGCCAGCGTCACCCCGGCGTCCTGCGGCAGGGCCCGCAGGAAGCGCAGCAGCCGCTCGGCACCGGTCTCGGCCAGCCCGGCGGTCGCCGCGGACAGCGCGACGCCGGTCGGCGCCTCGTAGTCGGCCCAGGCGATCACGGCCGTCTCCGCGCCGGGCGCGACGGCCCGCTGCTCCTGGTACAGCGCCTCGGCCATGCCCGCGGGCGCGGTGTACTTGCCGTTGGTGCGCTCGAAGTTGAGGATCTCCGTGTTCACGCCGGGCACGACGACGGTGATGCGGTCTGCCGCCGCCAGGTCGCCGTACACCTCGGCGGCCCGGCCCCGGCCCGTGGGATCGAAGGCGATGATCTGCCGGCCGTCCTTCATCAGGGAGGCGTAGCGGTTGGCCTTCCGGCCCGCTTCCCGCTGGCCCTCGGCTGACAGGTGCGGGTCCCGCGAGCGTTCCCGTTCGGCGCGCTCGGCGGCCGCCAGCGCGATCCGGTTGGCGTGGTACCGCAGGGGCAGCGGCGCGCCGTCGAGGTTGCCGACGACCAGCGGGTACTCCCGGGCCAGGCGGAGCCGCTGCCCGCGCGTGAGGCCGTCGAAGAACCCGGCGACCCGCTCCGGCGGCGCGTCCGGCTCCGGCAGCGGCCGCCCCGCGACGCTGCCGCGCTGCCACGCCGCGAGCTGGCGCTCGACGGCGCCGGGCGGCGGGGCGTCGCCCCGGGCGATCCAGCCGGCCGTGGCCAGTACCGCGAACACCACCGCCAGCGGCAGCAGCACCCGCCGGACGGTGGATTCCCCCGTGACTTTCGTACGAACTGGTAGCACTATCCCGGCATCATAGGCAGGAGCCAGCGCCGCCTGGCCACCCCCTTTCCGCGCCCGGGGGCCTGGCGCGGCGGCGCGCAACACGCGGGTGCCTCCCGGCTGTTGCCCGGCCGGGAGGCACCCGCTGTGTGCTGTGGTGTGCGCCGGTGCCGCGCGCGCTTACGCGTCGCCGCCCGCGGTGCCCGGATCGGCGGCCGTCACGTCGAGCAGCTGGTAGCGGTCGATCGCCTGCTTCAGCACGGAGCGGTCGACCTTGCCCTCGCGGGCCAGCTCGGTCAGCACGGCGACCACGATCGACTGGGCGTCGATGTGGAAGAACCGCCGCGCCGCGCCGCGGGTGTCGGCGAAGCCGAACCCGTCGCCGCCCAGCGACTGGTAGGTGCCGGGCACCCACCGGGCGATCTGGTCGGGTACCGAGCGCATCCAGTCGGATACGGCCACGAACGGGCCCTCGGCGCCGGAGAGCTTCTGCGTGACGTACGGCACGCGCTGCTCCTCCTCCGGGTGGAGGAGGTTGTGCTCCTCGGCGGCCACGGCGTCGCGCCGCAGCTCGTTCCAGGACGTGGCGGACCAGACGTCGGCGCGCACGTCCCACTCCTCGGCCAGCAGGCGCTGGGCCTCCAGGGCCCACGGCACGGCCACGCCCGACGCCAGGATCTGCGCCGGCACGGACCCCGCCTCGCCCTCCTTCAGGCGGTACAGGCCCTTGAGGATGCCCTCGACGTCCACGTTCTCCGGCTCGGCCGGCTGCTGGATCGGCTCGTTGTAGACCGTGAGGTAGTAGAAGACGTCCTCGGGGTTCTCGCCGTACATCCGGCGCAGGCCGTCCTGCACGATGTGGGCGATCTCATAGCCGTAGGCCGGGTCGTAGGCCACGCAGGCCGGGTTGGTCGACGCCAGCAGCTGGGAGTGGCCGTCGGCGTGCTGCGTGCCCTCACCGGTCAGCGTCGTCCGCCCGGCGGTCGCGCCCAGCACGAAGCCGCGCGCCAGCTGGTCGGCCATCTGCCAGAACTGGTCGCCCGTGCGCTGGAAGCCGAACATCGAGTAGAAGACGTACACCGGGATCAGGTGCTCACCGTGCGTGGCGTACGCCGAACCCGCCGCGATCGCCGAGGCCGTGCAGCCCGCCTCGGTGATCCCGTCGTGCAGCATCTGACCGGTCTCTGCCTCCTTGTAGGAGAGCAGCAGGTCACGGTCGACCGACTCGTACTGCTGTCCGACCGGGCTGTAGATCTTGGCGGACGGGAACAGCGAGTCCATGCCGAACGTCCGGTACTCGTCCGGCGCGATCGGCACGAACCGCTTGCCGATCTCCTTGTCCCGCATCAGGTCCTTCAGCAGCCGCACGAACGCCATGGTCGTGGCGACCTGCTGCTGCCCGGAGCCCTTCTTGATCGCCGCGTACGCCTTGTCGCCGGGCAGCTTCAGCGGCTTGGCCCGGTTCACGCGCTTCGGGAGGTACCCGCCGAGCGCCCTGCGGCGCTCGTGCATGTACTCGATCTCCTCCGAGTTCCGCCCCGGGTGGTAGTACGGCGGCAGGCCGTCCTCCAGCTCCCGGTCGGGAATCGGCAGGTGAAGCCGGTCGCGGAACCGCTTGAGGTCCTCGACCGTGAGCTTCTTCATCTGGTGGGTGGCGTTGCGGCCCTCGAAGTTCGGGCCGAGCATCCAGCCCTTGATCGTCTGGGCCAGGATCACCGTCGGGCGGCCCTTGTGCTCGGTGGCCGCCTTGTACGCAGCGTAGATCTTCCGGTGGTCGTGGCCGCCGCGCCCCAGGTGGAGCAGCTGGTCGTCGGTCATGTCCGCGACCATCGCGCGCAGCCGCTCGTCCGCGCCGAAGAAGTGCTCCCGGATGTACGCCCCGCTCTCCGTGGCGTATGTCTGGAACTGCCCGTCGGGCGTCTTGTTGAGCCGGTCGACGAGGACGCCGTCGTGGTCCTTGGCCAGCAGCGGGTCCCAGCTGCGGTCCCACACCAGCTTGATCACGTTCCAGCCGGCACCGCGGAAGATCGACTCCAGCTCCTGGATGATCTTGCCGTTGCCCCGGACCGGGCCGTCGAGCCGCTGGAGGTTGCAGTTGACGACGAAGGTGAGGTTGTCCAGGCCCTCCCGGGCCGCCAGCGACAGCTGGCCCAGCGACTCGGGCTCGTCCATCTCGCCGTCGCCGAGGAAGGCCCACACCCGCGACTTCGAGGTGTCCGCGATGCCGCGGGCGTGCATGTAGCGGTTCATGCGCGCCTGGTAAATGGCGCTGATCGGGCCCAGGCCCATGGAGACGGTCGGGAACTCCCAGAAGTCCGGCATCATCCGCGGGTGCGGGTAGCTGGACAGACCGTAGGGAGCCGCCGACTTCTCCTGCCGGAAGCCGTCGAGATGCCGCTCGGTCAGCCGGTCGAGGAGGAACGCCCGGGCGTAGATGCCCGGCGACGCGTGACCCTGGAAGTACACCTGGTCACCGCTTCCCTCCCCGTCCTTGCCGCGGAAGAAGTGGTTGAAGCCGACGTCGTACAGCGACGCCGAGGAACCGAAGGTGGCGATGTGACCGCCCACCCCGATCCCCGGCCGCTGGGCCCGCGAGACCGTGACGGCCGCGTTCCAGCGGGTCGCGTTGAGAATCTTGCGCTCGATCTCCTCGTCGCCGGGGAACGGCGGCTCGTCCTTGGTGGCGATGGTGTTGACGTAGTCCGTGTTCCGCACCTCGGGCACGGCCACGTTCTTCTCGCGCGCGCGCTCAAGCAGGCGGAGCATGAGATAGCGGGCGCGTTCCCGGCCCCGCTCGTCGACAGCCGCGTCGAGCGAGTCGAGCCACTCCTGGGTCTCCTCAGGATCGAAATCCGGGACCTGGCTGGGAAGGCCGCCAATGATGATCGGGTTGCGATCTGATCCGGAAGCCACGCTGTTCCTTCACTGTGAGTGTGTTCTGCTCTGCTGGTGTCGCGCCGTCTCCATCGTGTACCGCCAACGGCGAAACGTCATCTCTACTGAACGGTAATCCCTGGTCCCGGGGTCCCGGCGCCCCGGCCCCGGCGGCCGTGGCATGGACCACTAGCGTGGATACGGGCGTCAACGTTCGGGCGGGCGCGCTGGCAGGTACTTGCGCGATCCGTCCTGCCCGTGTGGACTACGGCCCAAGCCGCGCGAACGCGCGGGCGCACGACACGACCGACGAAGAGGACAGGAGCAATCCGTGAGCGCGACCGCGGACCACGCGGAGGAGCGGGCCAACCCCGCCGCGAGGCTGGGTTTCCAGCCCGGGCAGGTGGTCCAGGAGATCGGCTACGGCGATGACGCCGATCAGGCACTCCGCGAGGGAATCGAGGCCATCACGGGCGAGGAACTCGTCGACGAGAACTACGACGACGTGGCCGACGCCGTGGTGCTGTGGTTCCGCGAGGAGGACGGTGACCTTACCGATGCGCTCGTGGATGCCACAACCATGATCGATCCGGGGGCTCCGGTGTGGCTGCTGACGCCCAAGACGGGCCGTGACGGCTACGTGGAGCCCAGCGACATCGGGGAGGCCGCCAAGACCGCGGGCCTGGCGCAGACCAAGAGCGTCAGCGCCGGCAAGGACTGGTCCGGCAGCCGCCTGGTGACCCCGAAGACGGCCGGGAAGAAGTGACGCGCGGCGGCCGGTGCCGCCGGTGACGGTCCCTGGGGGCTCGCGAGCCCCCAGGGACCGCGTCGTAGGCTGGGGCAGAACCTCAACGCTTGGTAAAGAAACGGACGGATACCTGCCCATGGCGATCGAGCCCGGCACGAAGGCCCCCGACTTCACGCTCAAGGACCAGCACGGCCAGACCGTCACGCTGTCCGGCCTGCGCGGTGAGAAGAACGTCGTCCTGCTCTTCTTCCCGTTCGCCTTCACGGGCGTGTGCACCGGGGAGCTGTGTGCCCTGCGGGACCGGCTGCCCGCGTTCGTCAACGACGACGTGCAGCTGCTCGCCGTCTCCAACGACAGCCAGTTCTCGCTGCGGGTCTTCGCCGACCAGGAGGGGCTCAGCTACCCGCTGCTGTCCGACTTCTGGCCGCACGGCGAGGTCTCCCGCGCCTACGGCGTCTTCGACGAGGACAAGGGCTGTGCCGTCCGCGGCACCTTCATCATCGACAAGGAGGGCGTGGTCCGCTGGAACGTGGTCAACGCCCTGCCCGACGCGCGCGACCTGAACGATTACGTCACGGCACTGGAATCGCTGTAATCCCTCCGCTGCCCGGGGGAAGCTACGTGGACACGCCGGGACCACGGGGGCGGCACGTCCGGCCCGGCGCGACAGCTGGAGAGCATCTACAGAAAGGAGTCGGAGCCGTGGGAGTCAGCCTGACGAAGGGCGGCAACGTCTCACTGACGAAGGAAGCACCCAATCTGACCGCGGTCTCCGTGGGGCTCGGCTGGGACGTGAGGACGACTACCGGCGCCGACTTCGACCTCGACGCCAGCGCACTGATGTGCACGTCGACCGGCAAGGTCGCCTCCGACCAGCACTTCGTCTTCTTCAACAACCTGGCCAGCCCGGACGGCTCGGTCCAGCACACGGGCGACAACCTCACCGGCGAGGGCGAGGGCGACGACGAGACGATCAACGTCGACCTGACGGCCGTCCCCGCCGAGATCACGAACATCGTCTTCGTGGTGTCCATCTACGAGGCCGACACCCGGGGACAGAACTTCGGGCAGGTCCGCAACGCGTTCATCCGGATCGTCAACCAGGCTGACGGCCGGGAGCTGGCCCGGTACGACCTGACTGAGGACGCCTCGTCCGAGACCGCGATGGTCTTCGGTGAGCTGTACCGGCGGGGCACCGAGTGGAAGTTCCGCGCCATCGGCCAGGGGTACGCCTCGGGCCTGCGCGGCATCGCGCTCGACTACGGGGTCAACGTCTGACATGGTCCCCGAGCCCCGCGGCGCCACGCCCGCTCCCATATCCGTGCACCCGCCCGACCTGGAACGCTAGGACTGTCTCGTGCTCTTGCGAACGTTCGGATGGTCATTCGCCATCACCGCCGTCGGCTTCGTCGCCGCCTTCCTGCTCTGGGGCTGGGAGGGCTTCGCGCTGGTGGCGATCCTCTCCATCCTGGAGATCTCCCTCTCCTTCGACAACGCGGTGGTCAACGCGGGTGTCCTGAAGAAGATGAATGCCTTCTGGCAGCGGATCTTCCTCACCATCGGCATCCTGATCGCCGTCTTCGGCATGCGCCTGGTCTTCCCGGTCGCGATCGTCTCGGTCACGGCGGGCGTCGGCCCCTGGGAAGCCGTTGAACTCGCCATCGACGATCCCGACCAGTACGAGGAGATGGTCACCGACGCCCACCCGGCCATCGCGGCGTTCGGTGGGATGTTCCTGCTGATGATCTGCCTGAACTTCCTGTTCGAGGCGCGGGACCACAACTGGCTGCCGTTCGTGGAGCGGCCGCTGTCCAGGGTCGGCAAGGTGGACGGCGCCGCCGTCGGCCTGGCGCTGCTGGCGCTGCTGGTGACCGCCACGACGGTCGCCACCAACGCGTACCAGCACGGCGGGCTGCACGCCGACAAGTCGCAGACCGTGCTGCTGGCGGGCGTCGCGGGGCTGCTGACGTACCTCATCGTCGGCGGCCTGTCCGGCTACTTCGAGAACCGCCTGGAAGAAGAGGAGGAGCGCGAGGAAGAAGCCGAGGAGGCCGAGCGGCGCGCGGGCCGGCAGCCCTCGGTGATCGGCGTCGGCGGCAAGGCGGCGTTCTTCCTCTTCCTCTACCTGGAGGTCCTGGACGCCTCGTTCTCCTTCGACGGGGTCATCGGCGCCTTCGCCATCACCAACGAGATCTTCACCATGGCCCTGGGCCTGGGCATCGGCGCCTTCTACGTCCGGTCGCTCACGATCTACCTGGTCCGGCAGGGCACGCTGGACGAGTACCGGTACCTGGAGCACGGCGCGCACTACGCCATCGGCGCCCTGGCCGTGATGCTGCTGATCAGCATCCGCTGGCACCTGCCCGAGGTGGTCACCGGCCTGGTCGGCGTCGGCCTGATCGCGGCGGCGTTCTGGTCGTCCGTCCTTGCCAACCGCGCCGACGCCGCACGGAACGGCGGTGAGGCGGGCGGAACAGCGGAGAAACCCTCGGTGACCAGCGGGGTGTGAGCCCGGCCGGAACGCGGAAGCCTTCGTAACGGGGCGGTCACACCGGCCGCCCCGTTACGTGCCAGCGAGGGAGGAACGGACCATGGCGTCGCTGTGGTCGTACTGGCGGCGCGGGGGCGAGCCGGTGCAGAAGTTCGACACGGTCGGCGGCGGTCTGACCTACGCCATGGAGCTGACCAAGCGCCGCCCCGTGGTCTCGCTCACCGGGCAGGGGGCCGACACGGGGACGCTGCGCATCGAGCTGTCCTGGCGCATGCACGGCACGGACATCGGCAGCCGCCGCGAGAGCGTCTGGCGCCACCCGTGGAAGCTGTTCAAGCCGCCGGAGATCCAGAACCACACGCAGGGCCTGGCCAACGTGGACATCGACCTGGCCTGCATGTACGAGCTGGCGGACGGCACCAAGGGCGTCGTGCAGCCGCTCGGCGACCTGCTGGGCGACTTCAACGCGCCGCCGTACATCAAGCTGTCCGGCGACGACCGCTTCGGCACGGCCTCGGGCGAGACGATCTACGTCAACCTCGACCAGAAGGACCAGTTCAAGCGGCTGCTGGTGTTCGCCTACATCTACGACGGGGTACCGGTGTTCGCCCGGGCCAACGTCGTCGTCACCCTCGTCACCAGCGACGGGAAGAACATCGAGATCGGCCTGACCGACCCGGCGCCGCAGTCGCGGTCGTGCGCCGTCGCCCTGATCGAGCACCACAAGGGCCAGCTGGTGGCGCGGCGCGAGGTGAAGTACGTCTACGGCTTCCAGTCGGAGATCGACCGCCTCTACGGCTGGGGCATGTCCTGGGGCCGCGGCTACAAGTCCCGCGTCTGAGCCGGCCGCCGGGGCGGAAGGTCACCGCCCCGGCAGGAACTGCGGGCCCTGCGGCGGCAGCGTGAAGGCGGGGTCCGGCTGCGGATACCCGTAGGCCGGATGCCGGCGCGGGTCCGGCCGCGACGGCGCCGGGCGCCGCGGCGGAACGTAGGCGCCTGGCGGGACCGGACGCGGCGGCGGGTCAGGTGAGGCCGGCACGCCGAACTCCGCGGCCAGCGCCGCCAGTCCGGCGGCGAAGCCGCGCTGCGAGGCGCGGAATTCCCAGCCGCCGTCCGCCGTCCGCGCCAGCTCTCCGCACACCACGGCCGTCTCGCCCGGCGCCGGCGCCAGCGGGAAGACGGCCAGCACGCCCCCCGCCGTGCCGCCACGCGGCGCCTCGTGCAGCTCCAGCCGGGGCCGGCTGGCCGCCGCATGGAACCCGTGCTCCGCCGAAGCCGCGAACAGCAGCCGCGTCACCCCCGGCTCCAGCAGGGCCAGTTCCGCCTCCACCGCGTCCAGCAGCCCGCCGGCGTCCCGTAACTTCGGCAGCCGCCGCACCAGGCCGGACGGGTGCCTGGGCTGGTTGTAGAAGACCAGGTCCGCCTCGCCGCGTACCCGCCCGGTGGGGGCGAGCAGCAGTGCGGAGAGATCGGCGTCCACCCGCGTCCGGGTGGCCCCGGGGCCCGCCGCCACCGGCGTCCACCGCAGCACGGCCCGCACCGCGCGCACCGTCGGCGGGAGCGGCCTGACCGCTCCCCTCTCCAGGGCGTCCGTCATGCCGGAATCCTGCCTGCCGCCGCACTGGTGAAACAACGGCGCCCGTACGATGACCGGAAGCCGACCGCGCCAACCGGGCGCGGCAGCGGCACGGCAACAGGCGGGGAGACACCATGCGGCACTACGGGCATCTGCCCCCTGCGCGGCGGCGCGAGCTGTTCTACAAGGAGCCCGCCGAGTTCGGCCCCGAGTCGCCGGTGCGGACGCTCGGTGCCGCGCTGGGAGCGACGCTCTACAGCCCGGCCACGCGGCCCGGGCTCGCCGACGACATCCGCAAGCAGGCCGCCAGCGGCGTGGTGTCGATGGTGCTGTGCCTGGAGGACGCCATCGGCGACGCCGACGTCGCCGACGCCGAGGAGAACCTGCTGCGCCAGCTGACCGCGCTGGCGGAGAGCGAGGCCGGCCGCAGCGGCGCGGACGCCGGGGAGGACTCCGGGGAAGCCGGAGCCGGCCAGCTGCCGCTGCTGTTCATCCGGGTGCGCAGCGCTGACCAGATCACGCGCCTCACCAGCCGCCTCGGCCGGGGGCTGTCCGTCCTCACCGGTTTCGTGCTGCCGAAGTTCACGGCGGTCTCCGGGCCGGCGTTCCTGGAGGCGCTCACCGGTGCCGAGGTGCTCTCCGGCCGCCGCCTGCTGGCCATGCCGGTGCTGGAGTCGCCGGAGCTGCTGCACCTGGAGACCCGCGCCGCCGCGCTGGCCGCCGTCGCCCGCGTCATCGACAAGTACCGGGACCGCATACCGGCGATACGCCTGGGGGTGACGGACTTCTGCGCCGCCTACGGCCTGCGCCGCACCCCCGACATGACCGCCTACGACGTGCAGCTCGTCGCCTCGGCCATCGGCGACGTCGTCAACGTCTTCGGCCGCTCCGACGGCACCGGCTACACCATCACCGGCCCGGTCTGGGAGTACTTCCGCACCCAGGAGCGGATGTTCAAGCCGCAGCTGCGGCTGAGCCCCTTCCGCGGCAGGGGCGCCGAGGCGCTCCGCGCCCGCCTCATCGAGCACGACATGGACGGCCTGCTCCGCGAGATCGCGCTCGACCGCGCCAACGGCCTGCTGGGCAAGACCTGCATCCACCCGTCCCACGTGGCGCCCGTCCACGCGCTGTCCGTCGTGACCATGGAGGAGTACAGCGACGCCGCCGACATTCTGCGCACGGCGTCCGGCGGCGGGGTGCTCCGCTCCGCCTACACCAACAAGATGAACGAGGTCAAACCCCACCGCTCGTGGGCGGAACGCACGATGCTGCGGGCGGAGCTGTTCGGCGTCTCCCGTGACGGCGTCGACTTCGTCGACCTGCTCGCCGCCGGGCTCGGGCGGGCCGCGTGAGCGCCGGGGTGTGGCCGGGGGAGTGGGTCACCCGGCGGCTTGGCGTGACGCTGACGGGAACGGCGTCCGGCGGCGGGAGCGGGATTCTCCGCGAGCTGCTCGGCCTGGCGATACGGCGCAACCCGCGCCGCGCGCACCTGCTGGTGTCCACGGTGCTCGGCAAGCACGTGCCGCAGCGCCCCGCGAGGGTCTACGGCGCCGGCACGGAACTCGGCCACCGCGTGCGCGTCCAGCTGGGCGAGGCCGCCGCCCGCCGCGCCACCGTCCTCGGCTACGCCGAGACCGCCACCGGCCTCGGCCACGCGGTCGCCGACGGGCTCGGCGCTGCCGCGTACCTGCACTCCACCCGCCGGCCCGTGCCCGGGCTTGCCCCGGTCGGCGGCTTCGAGGAGGAGCACAGCCACCACACCTCCCACCTGCTGCTGCCCGAGGACCCCGGGTTCCTGGCGGGCACCGGCCCGCTGGTCCTCGTCGACGACGAGCTGTCCACCGGCCGGACCGTCCGCAACACCCTCGCCAGCCTGCACCGCCGCTGGCCGCGCGAGCGGTACGTGGTCGCCGCCCTCGTGGACATGCGCACGGACGCGGACCGCGCCGCGCTCGCCAAGTTCGCCGCCGACCACGGCACCCGCATCGACGTGGTGGCGCTCGGCACCGGCCGCGTCTCCCTCCCCGGCGACGTCCTCGACCGCGGCGCCGCGCTCGTCGCCGCCCACGGCGGCCCGGACGGCACTGATACCGGCACTGGCACCGGTGTCCCGGCCGCGCCGCCGCACCGCGTCGACCTCGGCTGGCCCGAGGGCCTGCCCGACGGCGCCCGCCACGGCTTCACGCCCGCCCACCGCGCCCACCTGGAGGCGGCCCTGCCCGGCATGGCGGCCCGCCTGGCCGCCGCGCTGCCCGCGCCCGCCCGGCGCGTGCTCGTGCTGGGCACCGAGGAGCTGATGTACGCGCCGCTGCGCCTGGCCGGGGCGCTGGCGGAGCGGGCCGCGCTGCGCGGCACCGAGGTGCTGTTCTCCTCCACCACCCGCTCGCCGGTCCTGGCCGTGGACGACCCCGGCTACGCCATCCGCACCGCCCTCCGCTTCCCCGCCCACGACGCCCCCGCCGACGGGCCGGGGCCCCGCTTCGCCTACAACGTCGCGGGAGGGCACTGGGACGCCATCGTTGCCGTCACCGACTCCGCGGGCGACACCCCCGCCCTGCACGCCCCCGGCGGTCTGCTGGACCGCCTCGCCGCCCACACCCCCCGGGTGATCTACGCCGTGATACCCAGCCACACTCCCGCCCCCAGCACGGACACCGGCACCGCCCCCAGCACCGCACCCAGCACCGGCAGCCCGGCCGCCGCCGCGCCCGGCCGGCTGCCCGAGCCGCTGCGCGGCCCCGCGTTCTCCTCCTACCCGCCCGAGGACGTCGGCTGGCTGCTCCAGGACCTGTCGGACGCCGAACTCGAGGCACCCACCGAGGAACGGGAGGAAGCCATCCAGGCCGGCGGCGCCCACTACGCCGAGTCGCTGCCCATCGAGTACCAGCCAACCCCCGAGTACCAGCGCCTCTTCCACGCGGCGCTGGCCGCGTCCTCCCGCCGCATCGCCCGTGCCGTCGGCGCCGTCACCGACACGGTGCTCGCCGAGCGCTCCCGGCCCGGCGCCCCGCCCGTGCTGGTGTCGCTGGCGCGCGCCGGCACCCCCATCGGCGTGCTGATGCGCCGCTGGGCCCGCCACGTCCACGGGCTCGACCTGCCGCACTACGCCATCTCCATCGTGCGCGGCCGGGGCATCGACACCACCGCCCTGCGCTGGCTCGCCCACCACCATGACCCGGCATCCTGCGTCTTCGTGGACGGCTGGACCGGCAAGGGCGCCATCACCCGCGAACTGGCCGCGGCCCTTGCGCCGTTCCCGGACTTCGACCCCTCGCTCGCCGTGCTCGCCGACCCCGGCGGCTGCGTCACCACCTACGGCACCCGCGAAGACTTCCTCATCCCCTCCGCCTGCCTGAACTCAACGGTCTCCGGGCTGGTCTCCCGCACCGTCCTGCGCGCCGACCTGGTCGGGCCCGACGACTTCCACGGCGCCAAGTTCTACCGCGAGCTGGCCGGCGCCGACGTCTCCGCGCACTTCCTCGACACCATCACTGCCCACTTCGACGACGTCACCGGGGAGGCCGCCGCCGACGCCGCCGCGCTGCTCGCCGCCGACCGCACCCCCACCTGGGCGGGCTGGCGCGCCGTGGAGCGCATCAGCCAGGAGTACGGCATCGGCGACGTCAACCTCGTCAAGCCCGGCGTCGGCGAGACCACCCGCGTGCTGCTGCGGCGCGTCCCCTGGCGCGTGCTGACCCGGCGCGGCGCGGGCGCCGACCTCGACCACATCCGGCTGCTCGCCGAGCAGCGGGGCGTGCCCGTCGAGGAGACCGACGACCTGCCCTACAGTTGCGTGGGGCTGATCCACCCCCGCTACACCAGGGGCGCCACCGGCGCCGACGGAAAGGCCGCACAGTGATCCTGGTCGCCTCTGATCTGGACCGGACGCTCATTTACTCGGCGGCGGCGCTCGCCCTGGACGTCCCCGACGCCGAAGCGCCCCGGCTCGTCAGCGTCGAGACCTACAACTCCCGCCCGCTGTCGTACGTCACCGAGACCGCCGCCGCGCTGCTGGCCGACCTCGCCGCCGCGCCCGGCGCCCACTTCGTGCCTACCACGACCCGCACCCGCGTCCAGTACCAGCGGGTGCGGCTGCCCGGCCCGCCGCCGCGCTACGCGGTCTGCGCCAACGGCGGCCACCTGCTGGTCGACGGCGAGACGGACGCCGGCTGGCACGCCCGGGTGCGCCGCGCCCTGGCCGCCGGCTGCGCCCCGCTGCGCGAGGTCTCCGAGCGGATGCGCGCCACGTCCGACCCGGCGTGGCTGCGCGCGCACCGTGAGGCTGAGGACCTCTTCGCCTACCTGGTCGTCGACCGCGACCAGCTGCCGGACGCCTGGACCAAGGAGCTGGCGGACTGGGCCGAACCGCGCGGCTGGACCGTCTCCCTCCAGGGCCGCAAGATCTACGCCGTGCCCCGGCCGCTCACCAAGAGCGCCGCCGTCGCCGAGGTCGCCCGCCGCACCGGGGCCACCCTGACGCTGGCGGCAGGGGACTCCCTTCTCGACACCGACCTGCTGCTCGCCGCCGACCACGGCTGGCGGCCCGGCCACGGCGAACTGGCCGAGACCGGGTGGCAGGCCCCGCACGTCACCGCGCTGGCCGCGCGCGGCGTCCAGTGCGGCGAGGAGATCGTCAGGACTCTTCTCGCCCGCGTGCGGGAGGGGACCCGGGCGGCCGGCTGTCCCGCTCAGCCCGCTGGCTGAGCTCGCGCCGCCGCCGTTCCTCCTCGGCCTCGAGGGGGTGGCGGGCCTGCCAGTACGGGTTGTCGTGCGGCAGCCGGCCGCTGACCCGCCCGTACATGCCGAAGACCAGCAGCAGCAGGCCGACGGCGAAGCTGAACAACACGTTCGGCAGGCGGAACGCCAGCACGTTCCAGTCGCCGCGCTCCAGCAGCGCCAGGTTCACGAAGCCGCTGAGCACGAACAGCACGCCCAGCAGCATGTTCAGCGAGGACGCGAAGTTGCCGCCCTTGACCATGCCGACGAGCAGCAGCAGGCCGACGAGGATCGACAGCCAGCTCAGCGCGCCGTTCGTGTTCAGGCCGAGGACGGTGTTGTCGCCGGTGGAGAAGAAGCCGATGTTGCCCGTGACCCCCAGCACACCGAAGACCACCAGGAACAGCCCCACCAGCCCCGCGCCCGCGCGGTAGACGCGGCTGAGCCGGTGGTGCACCGGCAGGTGCTCGTCCAGGCGGGCGCGGGCCAGCAGTCCGCGCGGGCCGACCTGCGGCAGGCGCGGCTCGCCGCGCGAGTACGGCTCGTGGTGGAACGTCGTGGCCATCGGCGACCTCCGGCGCGGAACGAAGGGGACGAAACCGGATGACCCGGATTGCCGGGTGCGTCTACCAGGTTCCCCGGCGGCCGCCGATGAATCCCCCTCCGGCGCCTCAGCCGCAGCAGCCGCCCCCGCAGCAGCCGCCCCCGCCGCCCGCGGGCGCGGCGGCCTGCGCCGCGCCGCTTGCGGCGGCACGTCCGCCCACGGCGACCATGGACAGCAGCTTGACCGTGTCATCGTGCCCGGACGGGCAGGTCGCGGGCGCACCGGACTCGGCCATCGGACGGTTCAGCTCGAACTGGCTGCCGCAGCTCCGGCAGCGGTACTCGTAACGCGGCATACCAGCAGAGTAGCCGCCCGCGAGCCGCCGGTACCCGGCTCAGTTGCCCGACCTGATGTCCTCCACGACCGAGGCGACCATGGCCCGCACCGCCTCCGTCTCCGTCAGGAACAGCCAGTAGTCGGGGTGGCGCCCGCCGTTCTCCAGGTCGCTCACGGCGCGCTCCAGCCGCTCCACCGCGCGGTCCAGCGGCCCGGCGTGCCGCGGGTCGGGAATCGTGCGCCCCGCCATCGCCAGCCGCTGCGCATCCTTGATCACGAACCGGGTCCGCTCGATCTCCTTGCTCGGGTCGAACGACACCTCGTTCAGCCGCTGGAGCCGCTCGCCCGCCGCCGACACCGCCTCGTCGGCCCGGCCCAGCAGCCCGTGCGCCTGCGACAGCAGGGCCGTCGCCTCCTTGAAACGCTGCGCCTGCCGCGCCCGCCGCGCGCCCGCCAGCGCCTCCTGCGCCTCGCGCACCCACGCGGCGGCCTGCTCCGGCGCCCCCTGGAGGTCCTGCCAGCAGGCCAGGCTGAACCGCCGCCGCAGCTCGCTGAGGACCGGCTCGACCTTCTCCGAGCGCGTCGTGATCGCCTCGGCCCGGGTCCGCAGGCTCGACAGCCGCCGGTCGATCTCCCGGGCCTGCTCCGGCAGCCGCCTCGCCTCGGCGGCGATCGCGCCCGCCCGGCGCCGCACGTCCTCGGCGCGGCGGATCGTCGGCTGGATGCCGTGCTGCCCGGCACCCTCGTTCAGCAGCCGCAGCTCGGGCCCGAGCGCCGCCAGCGACGCCGCCAGCTCCTCGGCGGCGATCCCGGCGGCGCGCGCCTCGTCCAGCGCCTGCGTGGCCTCCCGCAGCGCCTGCCGCGCCCGCTCCACGGCCGGGGCCACTTTGGCCAGCTGCGACTCCGCCCGCGCCAGCAGCGGCCCGAGCCCCTGCCCGAACCGCTCCAGCTCGCCCTTGACGCGCAGCAGCGAGTCCCGCGCGGCGCGCAGCTGCCGCGTCGCCCGCGAGGCGGCGGCCGCGTCCAGCGTGCCGCTGTCCAGATCGTGGGCGTCGACCGCCGCGATGTACTCCTGGCTGACCTGGTCGATGCGCTCGCCCAGCGCCCGGAACGCCACGGCCGCACCGGCCGCGTCGGCCGAGTCGTCGGCGGCGGTGATCGTCTCCACGGTGATCAGCAGCTCGCGCTGGGCCGTGTCCAGCTCGTAGAAGGCCGCCGCGGCGGCGTCCTTCGCCTCCTGCGCCTCCGCCCGCAGATCCTCCACCCGGCCACGCCCCCACCGCCACGTGCCGCCCCCGGCGAACGCCCCGGCGAGGGCGGCCAGCGGCAGCGGCAGCAGCAGCACGGCTCCGGCGAGTTCTCTCACGGCATGCTTCGCCGTCGCGGTCACTGTCACACGCGCTCCTCTCCCCGCCACGAGTACGCCGCGCCTGCTGGGCCATTCTCCCATTCCAGCCCCCGGCTCCCTACGGCCGGGCGGCGACGGCATGTAGGCTGTGGCTTCATCTGCCGGGTGCATAGCTCAGTGGCAGAGCGCCGCCCTTACAAGGCGGATGTCGGCGGTTCGAACCCGTCTGCACCCACCCGGAAAGCCGCGGCCGTCAGCTCTCCGCCCCGCACGGCGGAGAGCTGACGGCACGTGGGCACGCGCGGGGCATCCCCATGCAGCGCACGGTAACGGGATCGTGACATCACGGGAGCGTCACTCTGGCCGCACGCGCGGCGTCGCCCGGCCAGGGTGGCGGTATGACACGCGCCCGGACCCTGTTACTCGCCACGGCCGTCACTCTGACCGTCACCCTCGCCGGCTGCGGCGGCGACGGTGACAGCGCGACCAGCGCTACCGCCGAGGCCGACGTCGAACGCGCGCTCCGCGACTACGTCACCGCCATGAACGAGGGCGACGCCGACGCCGTTCTGGCCAGCTTGTCCGAGCGCTGCCGCCAGGCCACGAACGAGAACGAGGTCAGGACGCGCCTGGAGCTGTTCTCCCAGATCTACGGCGACATCGAGCTGCGGGAGATCAACGTCCGTGACATCGAGGACGGCACCGCCCGGGTCTCGGCGGTCAGCGGCATCGACGCCCTCGACGAGGAGTCCGAACGATCCGGCGGCGCCCGCTGGATCCTTGAGGACGGCGCGTGGCGCAACGACGACTGCGACGAGGGCGCTGACGACGGCGCTGACGACGGCCAGGAGGACGCCTCCGCACTGGCGCCGGCCCCCGAGCGCGCCCTCGGCGAGACCTACACCTGGGACGACGACCTCTCCCTCACGGTCGGCGGCCTCCGCGAGGTCCCGGCGCAGGACATCGGCGAGTACGACTTCGTGGAGGACGGCCAACTGCCGTTCGTCGCCGATCTGACGATCACCAACAACGGCTCCGCGCCCTTCGACCTGTCGCACCTCTTCCCCGGCGCCGAGGGGGTCACCAACGGCGGCCGGGCCGATACCACCCGGTTCGAGGCGTACGGGGAGACCGGCTACCTGGAAGGGCGTCTCGCGCCCGGAGAGACCCTTGCGCACGTCTTCGGCTGGACCCTCGCCGAGGAGCACGGCCGGGAGATCGCGATCGAGGTCGGCCGCGGCGACGACTGGTCGCTCCCCGCTCCCGTGTGGCTGGGCACCATCGCGGAACCCTGACCGCGGCCCGCACGGCGCCGCGGCCGGTCCTAGGATCGGCCGCGGCAGCGCGGAGCGGCGAAGGAGGGTCAGTGGCGGCCGGACGGATCTGGCTTGACGTGCCGTTCGCGGAGAAGGACCAGGCGAAGGCGGCGGGCGCCCGGTGGGACCGGGCGGAGAAGCGGTGGTACGCGCCCCGGCCCGGGATGACGGCGCTGGAGCGGTGGGCCGCCGCCCCGGACGTGCCGGACCTGCTGCCGGGCGAGGACCGCTCCTGCGGCGACGGCCTGTTCGTGGACCTCGTGCCCAGCAGCTGCTGGTTCACCAACGTCCGCTCGTGCGTCACCGCCCGGGACTGGGAACGCCTGCGCCGGATGATCACCCGCCGGGCGGGGCGGCGCTGCGAGGTCTGCGGCGCCGCCGAGGACCGGGCGGCGCGCCGCTGGCTGGAGGCCCACGAGCGGTGGACGTACCAGGAGGACACGCGCACCCAGACGCTGCGGCGGCTGATCTGCCTGTGCAGCGACTGCCATACCGTCACGCACTACGGCTACGCCCAGGTGCGCGGCGTCGAGGCCCAGGCGTTCGCGCACCTGCGCGCCGTCACCGG
>NZ_JAERRL010000008.1 GCF_016741785.1 Streptomyces sp. 7-21 | reverse complement strand
GTCGCCAGCTTCCGCTCGTTGCCGGGGACGGCCTTTCCCGTCAGCCACTCGTGCAGAGTCGAGGCGGCAACCTTCGTCCGCCGGGCCAGCCGCTCATACGTCGGCTCTCCCGCTGCCCGGTACAGCGCGGACAGCCACGCGTGAAACTCCTGCACCGGATCGCCTTGCGGTCCCACCCGCTACCGCTCCTCCCTCCGCGGCCTGCCACCCCGCGCACCGTCCGGACCCCGTCCGGACGGAACATTCCGGGAACCCCCTCGCACACGGGCTGGCCAGGATAAACGACCCGCTCCAGCCCTTGCGGCGTTTCCAGGAAACTGCCCCACGGTGGGCTCATGGACACCACCAACCGCCCGCACCCGGCCGAACCGGAGGCAGTTCCTTCCTTCCCTGTGAGGGCCTGGCGGGGCGCCTGGCCGGTTTCGGCGTCACTTACTCGTCCGCGGCCCCGATGCCCGGGGCGGTTTCGTTCACCCACCTCTGCGCAGTGGGAAGGTCTGGTGCGGTGCCGGCCATCTCGTATCCGAAGCCGTTTCAGCGGAGCAGGACCCTCGGCTCTTCGCGGCGCACGTGTCCGCCGCCGCTTGTGGTAGGCCGCGAGCGGATCGTTGGCGTCAGGACGCGGAACGGCCCGGGACGGCTGGTTCGGCACCTACCGCCGGCCGGCTGAGGCCGGCCGGGCCGCGCCACACGCCGCGCGGCCCGGCCTCACATGCCGTGAGCACCGGGCCGCGCGTCTCACCGCCCCTGGGGCGAGAGAAAAGAGGCAGGTCCTACATGTTGATCATGTGCCCGGCCAGGCCGTGGATGGCCTCCTTGACGGCCTCGCCGAGGGTCGGGTGGGCGTGGACGTTGCGCGCGACCTCGTGGACGGTGAGGTCCCACTGCTGCGCCAGCGTCAGCTCCGGCAGCAGCTCGGTGACGTCCGGGCCGATCATGTGGGCGCCGAGCAGCTCGCCGTACTTCTCGTCGCTGACGATCTTCACAAAGCCGGAGGCGTCCGCCAGGCCGTGCGCCTTGCCGTTCGCGGTGAAGGGGAACTTGACGGTCTTGACCTGGTGCCCGCGCTCGCGCGCCTGCTCCTCGGTGAGGCCGAAGCTGGCGATCTGCGGCTGGCAGTAGGTGGCCCGCGGGATCATCGCGAAGTCCACCTCCATCGTCTCGGCGCCGCCGATGGTCTCCGCCGCGATCATGGCCATGGCCTCGGCCGCGTGCGCCAGCATCAGCTTCGCCGTCACGTCGCCGATCGCGAAGATGTGCGGCACGCTGGTGCGGCCCCGGCCGTCCACGGCGATGGCGCGGCGCTCGGTGAGGGCGACGCCGGTGTTCTCCAGGCCATAGCCGTCGACGCGCGGCGCGAAGCCGATGGCCTGGAGCACCTTGTCGGCCTCCAGCACCTGCTGCTCGCCCTTGCCGTTGGTGACCGTGACGCGGACCGGCGCGTTCGGGTCGGAGTCGTCGATCGCGTCCACGCGGGTGCCGGTGAGGACCTCGATGCCGAGCTTGCGGTACCGGCGGGCCAGCTCCTTGGAGACCTCCGGGTCTTCCAGCGGCACCATCCGGTCGAGGAACTCGACGATCGTGACCTTCACGCCGTAGTTGTGCAGCACGTACGCGAACTCGACGCCGATGGCGCCCGCGCCCGCGATGACGATGCTGCCGGGCAGCTCCTCGGACAGGATCTGCTCCTCGTACGTCACCACGCGGTCGCTCAGCGAGGTCCCGGGCAGCAGGCGGGTGGTGGCGCCGGTGGCGATGATGCAGTGGTCGAACGTGATGGTCTCGGTGCCGCCCGCCGTCAGTTCGACCTGGAGGGTGTGCGGGTCGGTGAACGAGCCACGGCCGTTGTACTCCGTGATCCCGTTCTTCTTCATCAGGTAGTGCACGCCGTTGACGCGGCCGTCCGCGACCTTCCGGCTGCGGCGCACCGCCTCGCCGTAGTCGAACGTGATCCGGCCCCCGCCCTCGACGCTGATGCCGAACGTCTTGGCCTCGTGCGTGACCAGGTGCGCCAGCTCGGCGTTGCGCAGCAGCGCCTTGGAGGGGATGCACCCGACGTTCAGGCAGACGCCGCCCCAGTACTTCTCCTCCACGACCGCGGTCCGCAGCCCCAGCTGGCTGGCGCGGACCGCCGCGGTGTACCCGCCAGGCCCGGCGCCGAGGACGACGACGTCGTAGTGCGTGCTCATGGACCTCACGCCTCTTCTCTCGCAACTTAAAGCGAATGTTCCCTGCCCACCCCATGACACCACGAGCGGCGGCCCCGATCGCTCCCGGGGCGCGCGCCGCGCGGGGCCGCGGATCGTCGCGTTCACGCCTGGTGCTGGCGCGGTCACTGTGCCAGCGTGGGCGGCAGCCCCGGCCCGCAGGGTCCGGCGAGGCAGCAGCCGGTGGAATCGTCGAGGAGTCGTCATGCGCGGAGCCCTCCGGGGCAAGTGGTGGCCGCTGACAGCCATCTGCCTCGCCAACCTGATGCTGCTGATCGACGTGACGATCGTCATCACGGCCATGCCGGAGATCGCCCGCGAGCTGGACGCCGGGCTGCCGGCGCAGCAGTGGGTGCTCGACGCTTACGCGCTGGCGCTGGCCGCGCTGCTGCTGCCGGTCGGGGTGCTCGGCGACCACCGCGGCCACCGGTCGCTGTACCTGCTGGGCCTGGCGGTGTTCGCCGTCTCGTCGCTGGCGTGCGGGCTGGCGCCCGGCGCGGGCGTGCTGATCGCCTCGCGCGTCGCGCAGGGCGTGGGGGCCGCCGCGATGTTCGCGACGAGCGCGGCGCTGCTGGCCGCCGCCTATACCGGACGGGACCGGGGCGTGGCGTTCGGCGTGTGGAGCGCGGTCGGCGGTGCGGCCAGCGTGACGGGCGTGCTGGCGGGCGGGCTGCTGACGGAGTACGCCGCCTGGCGCGCGATCTTCCTGGTCAACCCGCCGCTCAGCGTCGTCGCGCTGCTGCTGGCATGGCTGACGGTTCCGGCGGACGGTCCGGCCGGGCCGGGCCGGCGGGACGGGCGCCGCCTGGACCTCCCCGGCGCCGCGCTGTTCACCCTGTGCGCCGGGGCACTGGTGTACGGCCTGATCCGGGGCGGGGAGACCAGCTGGGGCGACGGGCTGGTCACCGGCTCGCTGGCGCTCTCGGCGCTGGCGCTGGTGGCGTTCGTCGTCAGCGGCACGCGGGTGCGGCCGGGCCGCGAACCGCTGCTGGACCTGCGGCTGATGCGGCGGCCGTCGTTCGCGACGCTCATGCTGACCTCGGCCGTCTTCACCGCCTCGGCATTCGCTCACCTGACGTACACGATGCTGTGGTTGCAGGCGGGCCTCGGCATGAGCCCGGTCGGGGCGGGGCTGGCGGCCATGCCGGCGTCGGCCGCGTCGCTGGTGGTCGCGAGCGTGGCCGGGCGGTGGCTGGACCGGCTGCCGGCCCGGGTGCCGCTCGGCGGCGGGATGGCGCTGATCGGCGTGGGCGACCTGATGCTGACGGCGATCGGCCCGGACTCGGGCTGGCAGGTGCTGACGCCGGGGCTGGTCGTCTCCGGCGTCGGCGTGGGCCTGGCGGTACCCGTGCTCAGCAGCGCCGCCCTGCACGCGGCGCCGCCGGAGCGGGCGGGCATGGCCACCGGCGCGGCCGTCACGTTCCGGCAGGTCGGTTTCGCCCTCGGGGTCGCGGTGCTCGGCACGGTCTTCGCCGCCGGCGGCCACCCCGGCTCGCCTGCCGCCTACGCCGAGCGGCTCGACGCCGTGTATCTGACGGCGGGGATCGCGGGCCTGGCCGCGGCGGCGCTCACCGTCGTCTTCGTCCGCACGCCCGCGCCGCTGCCGCGCGGCGCCGCGCCGGAGGAGCCGCGCCCCGGCGGCACGTCGCCCCAGCGGTCCGCCGCGCAGCGGTGACCCGCGGTGAGCGCCGCCGTCACGGCCACAGCAGGCCGGCCGCGGTGGTGCCCAGGAACCCGGCGCCCAGGCCGGCGGCGAGGCTGAGCAGCACGTTCGCCGCGGCCAGCGGCCGGGAGCCGGTTTCGGCCAGCCGCAGCGTCTCCCAGGAGAACGTCGAGTACGTCGTCAGCGCGCCGAGCAGGCCGGTGGCGAGGACGTCACGCGCCCACGGCGGTGCCGCGTCCGCTGCCGCCGCGCCCGTGACGAGCCCCAGCAGCAGGCAGCCCGTCACGTTGACGGCGAACGTGCCCCACGGGAACGCCGAACCGTGGCGGGCCCGCACCGCCCGGTCGGCCAGGTACCGCAGCGGGGCGCCGATCATGCCGCCCACCGTCACCAGCAGCCAGCTCACGCCCCGCTCCTGTCCGGGCGCGCGGCCGGCGCCTCGGCCGCCGGCTCCGCCGCCGGCTCCGTCGCCGGGGGTGCCGCCGGGGCCGCCGCCGGGCGCCCCTTCCGGGACACGGTCACCGCCCGCGCCGCGGCCGCGCCGAGCCACACCGCCGCCAGCGCCGCGACCGCCGTCAGCGCCAGGCAGCCGAACGCCAGGCTGGGCCGGCCGTCCCGCAGCAGCCGTTCGGTGTCCAGCATCGCCGCCGAGAACGTGGTGAACCCGCCCAGCACGCCCGTGCCGAGGAACGGCCGGACGAGCCGGTGCGCGGCGGGCGTGCCCGCGGCCGCCGCCCCGGCCACCGTCAGCAGCACGCCGATCAGCAGGCAGCCGAGCACGTTGACCGCCACCGTCGTCCACGGAAAGACGCCGTGCCCCGAACCGGGGCCGCTGGGCCACAGCCTGCCCGCCCCGTACCGGGCGAGCGCTCCCGCGCCGCCGCCGAGCGACACGGCCGCCACGACGGCGGCCTGCTCGCGCCACGGCGCTCGCGGGGACCCGGCCATGCCGCAATGCTACGTCTGCGTCAGCGCGTCGTCCCGGGCCGGTTCCCCGCCGTCCCCGCCGGCTTCCGCGGCGCCCGCCACGGGGTCCGGCTCCTCCTCGGCCGCCGCCACCGCCGTGAGCGCCCCGGCGCCGCCGCCCGCCGGCCGCGTGCGTCCCTCCACCAGCGCGCCCAGCCCCCGCACCGCGCACAGTCCCGGCTCGTCCGCCACGGACACCGGCATGCCGGTGTTCTCGCGGATCATGGCCTCCAGGCCGGGCAGCACGGCGCCGCCGCCGGTCAGCACGATGCCCCGGTCCGCCAGGTCGGCCACCAGGTCCGGCGGGCAGCGGTGCAGCACGGCGCGGATGGCGTCCAGCAGCCCGGTCAGCGGCGGCAGCACGGCCCGCCGCAGGCTGTCCGCCTCCACCTTCACCGTGCGCACCAGGCCGGTGGCGACGTCGCGGCCGTGCACCTCGGCCAGCCGGTCGCCGCCCGCCGACATCGCCTCGTGCAGCGGGCGGACGGCCAGCCGCGGCATCAGCAGCTCGTGCTGGTTGCGCAGGTGCTGCACCAGCGCGTTGTCGATGGTCTCGCCGCCCATCATCACCTTCTCGGCGGCGACGATCGAGCCGAGCGACATCACGGCGACCTGCGTCGTCGCCGCGCCGCACTGCACGATCATCGTCGCCTCCGGCTCCTCCACCGGCAGCCCGCAGCCGAGCGCCGCGCAGATCAGGCTGTCGACGAGCTCGATCCGCCGCGCGCCGACGCCGGCCAGCGTCTCCAGCGCCGCCCGCCGCGCCAGCGGATCGGCGTCGTGCGGTATGCACGTGGCGGCGCGCATCAGCGGCTTGCGCCGCCAGGCGCGGCGCAGCTTGGGACCGACCATGGCGCGCAGCATGCGCTGGGCCATCTCGATGTCCACGACCGTGCCGCCGTTGATGGGACGGACGACCCGGATATTGGCGGGGGTGCGGCCCGCCATCCGCTCGGCGGGTGCGCCGACCGCGATGAGGGAGCCGCTGCGGGTGTTGACGGCGACGACGGAGGGCTCGTCCACGATGAGCCCGCTGTGCCGCAGGTGCACGCGGGTCCGTGAGGCGCCCAGGTCAACGGCCAGCGTGCACCGGCGGAGGTGCTCGTGTCTGAGGGTCATACCGCTCATGCTCCGGGCACCGCGGCGGCCCCGCCCGCTGGGAAGGGCCGCCTGGGGGAGCGGCCGTCAGGCGGGGTCAGCGCGGCGCGAGATCGTCGGCCTCCTCGCCGGAGAACTGCGTCCGGTACAGCTCCGCGTAGCGGTCGCCGGCCGCCAGCAGCTCGTCGTGCATGCCGCGCTCGACCACGCGCCCGTCCTCGATGACGAGGATCTGGTCGGCGGCGCGGATCGTGGACAGGCGGTGGGCGATGACGAGGGACGTGCGGCCCGCGAGCGCCTCGGCCAGCGCCTCCTGCACCGCGGCCTCGGAGGTGGCGTCCAGGTGCGCCGTCGCCTCGTCGAGGATGACGACGCGCGGCCGGGCCAGCAGCAGCCGGGCGATGGTCAGGCGCTGCCGCTCGCCGCCGGAGAGGCGGTAGCCGCGCTCGCCGACGACGGTGTCCAGGCCGTCGGGCAGCCCTGCGACCAGCGTGTCGAGGCGGGAGCGGCGCAGGGCGTCCCACAGCTCGTCCTCCGTGGCCTCGGGCCGGGCCAGCAGCAGGTTGGCGCGGATCGTGTCGTGGAAGAGGTGCCCGTCCTGCGTGACCATGCCGACCGTGGCGCGCAGCGAGGCGGCCGTCAGGTCGCGCACGTCCACTCCGCCGACGCGGACCGCGCCGGCGTCCGGGTCGTACAGGCGCACGGCGAGCTGCGCGATGGTGGACTTGCCCGCGCCGGAGGAGCCGACCAGCGCGACCATCTCGCCGGGCCGGGCGGTGAACGACACGCCGTGCAGCACCTGTTCCCCGCCGCGCGGGTCGAGGACGGCGACCTCCTCGAGCGAGGCGAGCGACACCTTGTCGGCCGAGGGGTAGGCGAAGTCGACGGCGTCGAACTCGACGGCGACCGGGCCGTCGGGCACCGGCCGGGCGTCCGGCCGCTCGGCCAGCAGCGGCTTGAGGTCGAGGACCTCGAAGACGCGCTGGAAGCTGACGAGCGCGCTCATCACCTCGACGCGGGCGCTGGCCAGCGAGGTCAGCGGCGCGTACAGGCGGGTCAGCAGCATCGCGAGTGAGACGACGGCGCCGGGGTCGAGGTTGTGGCGCAGCGCGTGGTAGCCGCCGAGGCCGTACACCAGGGCGAGCGCCAGCGCCGAGACGAGGGTGAGCGCGGTGACGAACGTCATCTGGAGCATGGCGGTGCGGATGCCGATGTTCCGTACGCGGGTGGCGCGTTCGGCGAACTCGGCGGACTCCTGCTCGGGCCGCCCGTACAGCTTGACGAGGGTGGCGCCGGGAGCCGAGAACCGCTCGGTCATGCGGGTGCTCATCACGGCGTTGTGGTGGGCCGCCTCCCGCGACAGCCGCGCCAGGCGGGCGCCCATGCGGCGGGCGGGGAGGACGAACACCGGCAGGAGCAGCAGCGCCAGCAGCGTGATCTGCCAGGAGAGGCTGAGCATTACGCCGAGCGCGAGCAGCAGCATCACCAGGTTGCTGAGCACGTTGGACAGCGTGTTGCTGAACGCCCGCTGGGCGCCGATCACGTCGTTGTTGAGCCGGCTGACCAGGGCGCCGGTGCGGGTCCTGGTGAAGAACGCCACCGGCATGCGCTGCACGTGGTCGAAGACGGCGGTGCGCAGGTGCAGGATGAGCCCTTCGCCGATGCGGGCGGACAGCCAGCGCGACAGCAGCCCGATGCCCGCCTCGGCCAGCGCGATGGCGGCGATCAGCAGGGAGAGCCGGATGACGGTCGCCTCCTCGGCGCCCTCGGTGATGGCGTTGACGACACGGCCGGCGAGGACGGGCGTGGCGACGGCCAGCAGCGCCGTCGCGACGCTGAGCACGAGGAAGAGCGCGAGCTCACCCCGGTGCGGCCGGGCGAATCCGGCGATGCGGCGCAGCGTCTCCTTCGAGAACGGCCGCTGGTCCTGGGTGGCGTACCGGGCGCTGTAGACCGCGTGCCAGGCGGTTCTCTCCATGCTCATGGCCGTGAGGGTAGAACCTCAACATAGCTTGAAGTCAACGGCGCCCGGCGGCGCTCAGGGGGGCGGATCAGCCCGTGCGCTCCTGGAAGAGCACCCAGACCTGGCCCGGCGCGAACCGCATCGGCTCGCCGTCGGGGGTGGTGAACTCCGTGCCGTCGTCCGGTGAGGGCCGCGACCACTCGGCCTCGAACGCCTGGCCGTCGCGCAGCACCGTGGCCCGGCCGGAGCCGGTGGTCTCGGTGTACGGGGTCACGCTGCCGGCGCTGTCGTGGAACCGCGAGTCGCGGATGGTGACCTCCTGCACGACGACCGTGGCCGCCTGGAGCCCGGAGTCCTCGCCGTCCAGCGCCACCTCCCAGCGCGCGTCCTCCTCCGACCAGCTGAAGGTGAAACTGGCCGAGGGAAACGCCACCTCGTACCGGCCGAACGGCGCGCCGCCGTCCGCCGGGGCGTCGCCGAAGCGGAAGCCGATGCCGGACGCCTCGCTCGCGTCGGGGGCGGCGTCCAGCAGGGCGGCGGGGTCGGCGTAGAGGTTGTGCGGCGCGGGGCGGTCGCCGGCGCGCTCGTAGGCGTCCGGCACGAGGTCGGGCGTCACGGGATACAGGGGCGCCTCGGCGAAGACGGGCAGCAGGCGGCTCTGGACGCCGGAGTAGGCGAAGGCGGGCTCCCCGAACTGGCGCAGCAGCTCCAGGTCCGACTCCCGGCCGCTGCGCACCGGGCCCACCTGGTCGGGGAGTTCGCTGGAGAAGATGGTGAGCAGGCGGGTCAGCCCGGCTTCCACGGGCTCGACGTAGACGATGTCGGCGGCCTCCAGGCCGGTCTGCGGGCGGGCCGTCTCGACGTTGTCGATCTTCAGGGCGAGGACCGGCTGCGGCCCGTCGGGCAGCTCCTCCCCGGTGAACGGCGAGGCCGCGCGCTCCTCCGGGGCGCCGCCGGTGTCCCGCTCGCCGTTGTCGTCCGACTGGCAGCCGCCGAGCAGCCCGAGCACCGCCAGCAGACCCGCGGCCGGGGCCACCAGCCGCCCTCGCGTCATGGCGCGCATCCTCGTCACCCCTTTCGCCACCATCAGTGCACCACGAACCGGCGCGCGTCGCGGGGGCGCGTAGGGGGCGCATCCGGACGGCGCACGCGCCGTTGCGCCAGCCGGGCGAGGGACGACGGCGGACGGCGGAACGCCGACGGCTCCGGGCCCCGGCGCGGTGCCGGGGGCCGGAGCCGTCCGTCAGCGGTCAGCGGATGACGCTGGCCTGGATCTCGGTGACGGGCACGGAGGCTTCGGTCCAGCCGCTCTCGAAGGTCTCGGGCATCCCGGCGACCTCGATGGGATCGCCGTTCTGTTCGAAGTGGACGTCGTAGACCAGGCGGGCCCGGGCCGCGTAGCCGTCCCCGCCGGAGGCGCGCTGGTAGACGTGGGAGCAGGCGTCGCTCTCGCTGGTCACGATGTCGCACGTCATCACGCCGCTGCCGTCGCCCGGATCCACCTCCAGGTGGGAGGGCTCCGCCACGGCGACGACGCCCAGGGCGGCGCTGCCGGTCAGGTTCCCGGAGGGCGCTCCCTCGGCCCACCACCAGGTGTCGATGAACACGACCGACTCACCTGGCGGGCTGAACGCCAGCTCGAACCGCGGGGCCTGAAGCGCCCCGTAGGCGCGGCGGGCCAGCTCCTCGATCGACGGCTGGTCGGGGACGTACCAGGTCCAGTCCTGGAAGACCGCGGTGCCGTCCGGGCCGTAGCAGACCTTGAAGATGTAGACGGAGTCCTCGGTCGGCGGCTCCTCCGGCCAGGTGTCGGGGGTGGGGTAGACGGCGGACGGGACGTTGGCCCAGCAGGCGTTCTGGCCCTCGCACCAGCGCTCTGCCCCGGCGTACCTCTCGGTCCGGCTCATGTCGCAGGACGGGCCGCCGCTGCCCCCGTCCTGGTCCCCGCCGCTGCCGCCGTCCTGGCCGTCCCCGCCGCCGCTTTCCTCGCTGCACCCGTAGCTGAGGTCGCCCGACTCCTCGTTCCAGCAGATGGTCGGCTGGGCGGATGCCTGGCCCTGGCCGGCGGCGAGCAGCAGCACGCTGAGCACGGCCGTGGCGAGGGCCGCGGCGGCCGGCCGGCAGGAGGCACGCCGCACGCTCAGCATGTGATCGTCGCCTCCTCTCTGGGGAGCGTCCCGCTGATGAGCCAGTCGCCGTCCTGCCGTTCGGCGGAGACGACGTAGGTGTGCGGGGCACGGACGTCCTCGCTCAGCGCGCCTTCCACGACCTCACCGTTCTGGACGAGCTCCCACCCGTCCTCGTTCTTGCAGGCTTCGATGCGCGCGGTGTCCCCCTCGACCGACACCGTCACGTTCTCGATGGCGGGCTCCCCCCGGCGGTGAATGCCGTCGTCCTTGAACGGCTGGAGGCGCCCGGCCTGCGATTCGATCTCGCCGTCCGTGGCGATGCCTTCGAGCGGGCTCATGTCGAGCTCTTCCGCGTTCTCGATCTCGACGCGCGCGTCCCAGTACCGGTCGTAGAGCTCTTCGAGCGCCGCGACGTCGTCCTCTGCGCCCCCGTTCTGGTCCCCGTCTCCCCCCTGGCCGGGGTCCTCGGTCTGGGCGCCCTCGATGGTCTCGTCATCCTCGCTGCCGGAGGAGGAGCAGCTCGTCACCGTCCCCGTAAACGCCAGCAGCGCCGCACCGGCCACCAGGCCGGCGCGGAACCGCCGCGTTGCAGTCAGCCTGCTCATCACGCGGTCACCATATCCGTGGGGGTACGGTGACCGGGAGGGGCGCGAGCGGACCGTGGCAGCCTCGTGACAGTGACATGGCAGACGGGGTAGCCGGCCCGGGTGCGCCCGTGACGGAACGCGGCTGGCCGGGCAGTTGCCCGCCGGGCCGGCGCGCGTTCGTCCGGCTCTCTCCGGCTTCGTTTCACGCTTCCTTGGAAGTCCCCGCCGCTCTTCTCCCCACTCTTCTCGCAACCCGGGCCGCGTGGCCTGGGTCTCACCTGTCGGTGACGGAGTGTCAAGCCAGGACTAATGAAAATGGTTCCCATTTCGGTATAGTGGCGTGGCGGAGCGGAGCCGACAGCGAGGGAGCACGCGCGACATGACGAGCACCACCGGAAAGCACGGCCGGGACGCCGGCCACCCCGCCCTGCCCGTCGTCCTGGTGGCCGGGCTGCACGCCGACGCCCGGGCGGCGGCCGTCGGCCGGCTGCTGCGGGACGTCCCCGGCAGCGTCGCGCTCCACTACGACCTCGGCGCCGCCGGGCCGTTGGGCGTCCCGCGCCGGCTGCGCGACGCCGCGGGAGAGCGCTCCGACGGCGAGGCCCCGCTGCTGCGCGGCTGCGCCTGCTGCGCGCTCCGCGACGATCTGGTGCCCCGGCTGGAGCGGCTGGCGGACGAGGGCGCCTCGCTCGCCGTCGTGGAGCTGTGGGACTCCGTCGAGCCGCGCCCCATGGCGGAGCTGCTGGCGCGCACCGCCGACGAGGGGCTGCGCCTGGCCGGGGTCGTCACCGCCGTCGATCCCGCCCTCGTCATGCCGTACCTGGCCTGCGCTGACAGTCTCGCCGAGGCCGGGTTTGCCGCCGCGCCCACCGATCAGCGCATGGTCGCCGACACCTGGGCGCGGCAGGTGGAGTACGCGCCGGTGCTCGCCTGTGCCGCGGGGCCGGAGCCGGCGTCCGCGGCGGATCACGCGGTGCTGGCCCAGCTCCAGCCGTTCGCCCGTCAGATCGACGTAGCCGGCCCCGGGTTCGCGGCAGCGGCAACGGGTGGCTTCGACGCCGAGGCCGCGGCGGCACGGCAGCACCCGGCGACCGTGCTGCTGCCGCCGCCCGCCTGCTGGGCCGGGGTGACCACGGTGGTGTGGCGCCACCGGCGGCCCTTCCATCCCGGGCGGCTGTACGACGCGCTGGAGGAGCTGGCGTGCGCCGCGCCGCGCAGCAGGGGGCGGTTCTGGCTGGCCGACCGGCCCGGCAGCCTGCTGTCCTGGGACGCGGCGGGCGGTGCGGTGTGCGTGGACAACGCGGGCCCGTGGCTGGCCGCGCTGCCCGACGCGGCCTGGGATCTCATGCCGCCGGTGCGCCGCGCGGCGGCGGCGATGGACTGGGACCCGGGGTACGGGGACCGCTCACAGCTGCTGGCCTTCACTGGCCCCGGCCTCGACGCGGCCCGGCTGTGCGAGGTGCTGTCCTCCTGTCTGCTGACCGAGGCCGAGTGCGCGGCGGGCCTGGAGACGTGGCGAGGGGTGGGTTCGGCGTTCGATGAGCTGCTCGCGCCCGCGTTCTGAACCAGCCGACGGGCTGGGGAACCTGAGGAAGTGTCACATCGTCCAAGCAGAAAGCGCTCCCCGTTACGGGTCAGTAACAGGTCGTGCACGTGCATCCTCTCGTGCATATGCAAGTGAACGGAGCTATCATCGGCGGTAATTGACAGTCCCATGCAACCGTGGGACGACGACCGCACGACTCGCACGACCGGGAGACGCCAGTGCCCGACGCGTACAACGGCATTGCCGCACACCACCTCGGCGGCGTGAGTTGGGTGAAGAGCAGCCACAGCAACTCGCAGGGCACGTGCGCCGAGTTCGCGAGGCTGCCCAGCGGCGAGGTGGCGATGCGGAACTCCCGCTTCCCCGAGGGGCCCGCACTCATCTACACCCGCGCCGAGATAGAGGCGCTGCTGCGCGGCGTCAAGGACGGCGAGTTCGACCACCTGATCGCCTGACGACCGCCGGGCGGCCCGTCCGAGCGGCTCCCGGGAAACCGCCCGAGGCGTGCGGTGGGCAGCACGGCTGCCGGAGCGGCTAGGCGGCGGTCAGCCGGTCTGGAAGACCGCCCACACCACCTTGCCCCTCCGGTCGCCGGTGAGCGGACGCCAGCCCCAGCCGTCGCTGAAACAGTCGACCAGGTACAGGCCGCGTCCCGACTCGGCGGCGGGATCGGCGGCGCCGTCCTCCGTGCTGATCTCCGGCGGTGCCTCGCTGCCGTCGCGCACCGCGCAGATCAACCGCCGTGCGTAGCGCATCAGTTCAAGCTCGACGGCGGTCTCGGCGCCGGCGCTGGGCGGCAGACCGCGCTCACCGGTGCCGCCGTCGTGACGGGGGAGGGCGTCCAGGCCGTAGCGCAGGGCGTTGGTCACCAGCTCGGAGACCACGAGGGCCACGGTGTCGAAGTGCTCGGGCAGCCGCCAGTCCTGGAGGGTGGTGCGCGTGAACATGCGTGCCCGCCGCACGGAATCCGGCTGCCCCGGCAGCCTGATCATCGCGGTGCTCGCCGGTGCCGACGCGTTGACGTGGGGAAACATCGCCCTTAACTGATCCAGCATGGGCGTTCCTTTGCTTCCCATGGCGCGGCACTCCTGGCGTTCGCGGCGGCACTCTTCTGTTACGGAGGGCCGATTCCACGGGGTAACGCCCCCCGTACACCCCGCCGTTGCCGGTGTGTCGTGCCGACGGGGCCGTGCTGACGCACCGGTTCCCAGCGCGTAGTGCTCATGCTTCCCAACGCTCACGGCAAATGCAAGGGCAGCTGCACGTGCACGGACTTTTTTGCCTCGTCTGTAATCGCATGGGCACCCAACGGAGCTTTGGCATGGCAGACTTCCGTGGGTCGACGTGGAGGGCTGTGAAGGCATGAGCACGCATCGGACAGCGGGGAGCACAACGGAGACACGACCGCGCGGGGTGGCGGACCTGACGGGCCCCGGCAGCGGGCCGACGGCGGCGCGCGGCTCGATGGTGCGCCGCATTCTGCTGGGCGGCCAGCTGCGCCGCCTGCGCGAGGCCTGCGGGGTGACGCGGGAGGAAGCCGGATACGCCATCCGCGCCTCCGAGTCGAAGATCAGCCGCATGGAACTCGGCCGTGTCAGCTTCAAGCAGCGCGACGTCGCCGATCTGCTCACGCTGTACGGGGTCATCGACGAGGCCGAGCGGGAGCCGCTGCTCGCGCTCGCCAAGTCGTCCGGGATGACGGGCTGGTGGCACAGCTACAACGACGTCGTCCCCGGCTGGTTCCAGACCTATGTGGGCCTGGAGGCCGCCGCGGAACGGATCAGCACCTACGAGCTGCAGTTCGTGCACGGCCTGCTCCAGACGGAGGACTACGCGCACGCCGTCGTCGTCAGCGGCCACCGGGGGCGCCTGCCGCGCTCGGAGGTCGACCGCCGGATCGCGCTGCGCCTGGAGCGGCAGAAGCTGCTGTTCTCCGAGGGCTCGCCGCACCTGCACTGCGTGCTCGACGAGGCGGCGCTGCGCCGCCCGTACGGCGGCCGGCAGGTGATGAACGCGCAGCTGCGCGCCCTGCTGGAGTTCTCCGACTACTCGCGCGTCACGCTCCAGGTCGTGCCGTTCTCGCACGGCGGGCACGTGGCGGAGAGCGGGGCGTTCACCCTGCTGCGCTTCGCCCAGGAGGAGCTGGCCGACCTGGTCTACCTGGAGCAGCTGACCGGCGCCCAGTACCTGGACAAGCGGGAGGAAGTGGCCGCCTACCAGCGGGTGCTGGAAGGGCTGGCGGAGGCCGCCGCGTCGCCGAGCGAGACGCGGGACCTCATCCGCAAGCTGATCGACTGACGGGCGCGGCCGGGCGGGGCCGTCAGCGGAGGACCGTCAGCGGAAGGGGTTGTCCATCCCCTCCGGCAGCACCTCGATGGTGCGTTCGCCCTCGCCCGCCATCACGTAGGCACCCGCTTCCAGGCGCTCGATCAGGCCGCGCCGGCAAGAGCACCGCCGTGCGCATCTTCACCACCCTGCTCCGCCCCACCGGCGGCCGGGCCGAGGTCGCCGGCCACGACGTCCTCACCCAGCCGCGCGAGGTCCGCGCCCGCATCGGCCTGCTCGGCCAGCACGCCGCGCTGGACGAGGACCTCGACGGGCGGCAGAACCCCGAACTCTTCGGCCGCCTCAACCACCTCGGCCGCCGCGGCGCCGCCCAGCGCGCCGCCGAACTCCTCGAACGCTTCGGCCTCGCCGGCACCGGCACCCGGCCCGTCCGGCTCTGCAGCGGCGGCATGCGCCGCCGGCTCGACCTCGCCGCCAGCCTGCTGGTCCGCCCCGCCGTGCTCGTCCTCGACGAGCCCACCACCGGCCTCGACCCCCGCAGCCGCACCGAGGTCTGGCAGGCCGTCCGCTCCCTGACCGGCACCGGCACGACCGTGCTGCTGACCACGCAGTACCTGGAGGAGGCCGACCAGCTCGCCGAGCGCGTCACCGTCATCGACCGGGGACGGAACATCGCCGAGGGCACCCCCGACGAGCTCAAGTCCCGCCTCGGCGCCGACCGCATCGACGTCGTCGTCCGCGACGCCGCCCGGCTCCCCGAGGCCGCCGCCCTCGTCGCCCGCGCCGCCGGGCTGGCGGACCCGGGCACGGACCTGACCACCGACCCCGACCGGCGGCTGGTCAGCGCCCGGGTCACCGACCGCATGACCGCGCTCACCGCCACCGTCCGCGCCCTCGCCGACGCCGGCCTCGACGCCGAGGACACCGCCCTGCGGCGGCCCACGCTCGACGAGGTCTTCCTCCGCCTCACCGGCGGCACCGGCAGCGACCAGCAGGAGGCCACCACCGCATGACAGTGCTTACCGAGAAGCTCACCGAGAAGCGCACCGAGAAGCTCACCCACCAGCTCACCGATTCCCTCACCATGACCCAGCGGGGCCTGGCCCACTGGGCGCGCCGACCGGGACAGCTGATCGCCGGGCTGGTCTTCCCCGTGCTGATACTGGTGATGTTCGTCGCCTTCCTCGGCGGCGGCATGTCCGTCCCCGACGGCAGCGACTACACGGACCACCTGGTGCCGGGCATGCTCGCCCTCACCATGGTCTTCGGCCTGGAGACGACGATGGTCGCCCTCACCCAGGACATCACCAAGGGCGTGCTCGACCGCTTCCGCTCCATGCCCCTGGCCCCCTCGTCCATCCTCGCCGGCCGGGCCGCGCTGGACATGCTCCACTCCCTGGCCGCGCTCGCCGTCATGACCGCCGCCGGGCTGGCGCTCGGCTGGCGCTGGCACGGCTCGCCCGCCGAGGCGGCCGCGGCCTTCGCGCTGCTGCTGTGGCTGCGGCTGGCCATGCTGTGGGCGGGCATCTGGCTGGGGCTCGTGGCGGGCCGGCCGGAGCTGGTCCAGGCCGTGCAGATCCTGGTCTGGCCGGTGGCGTTCCTCTCCAACGTGTTCACCTCGCCGGACACCATGCCCGCCTGGCTGGGCGCCGCCGCCGAGTGGAACCCGCTGTCCGCTACCGCCGGCGCCGTCCGCGGCCTCCTCAGCAGCGGCGGCTGGGACAGCGGCTCCTGGGCGGCCGGGCACGCCACGCTCCTCGCCGTCGTCTGGCCGCTGCTCCTGCTCGCCGTCTTCGTCCCGGCGGCGCTGCGGCGCTTCGCGGCCCTGGGCCGCTAGCGGGCCGGTGCGTTCGTCTAACCTCAGGGCATGGCCGACGCACCGTACAAGCTGATCCTGCTCCGCCACGGCGAGAGCGAATGGAACGCGAAGAACCTGTTCACCGGCTGGGTGGACGTCAACCTCACCGCCAAGGGAGAGGAGGAGGCCGTCCGCGGCGGCACGCTGCTGCGCGAAGCCGGCCTCCTCCCCGACGTCCTCCACACCTCTCTCCTCAAGCGCGCCATCCGCACCGCCAGCCTCGCGCTGGACGCCGCCGACCGCGCCTGGATCCCGGTGCACCGCTCCTGGCGGCTCAACGAGCGCCACTACGGCGCCCTCCAGGGCAAGGACAAGGCCGCCACCCTCGCCGAGTTCGGCGAGGAGCAGTTCATGAAGTGGCGCCGCTCCTACGACACCCCGCCGCCGGAGCTGCCCGACGGCGCCGAGTGGTCGCAGAGCGACGACCCCCGCTACGCCGCCATCCCCAGCGAGCTGCGGCCCCGCACCGAGTGCCTGAAGGACGTGCTGCAGCGCGCGCTGCCGTACTGGTACGACGGCATCGTGCCCGACCTGGCCGCCGGCCGCACCGTCCTCGTCACCGCCCACGGCAACAGCCTGCGCGCCCTCGTCAAGCACCTCGACAACGTCTCCGATGAGGACATCGTCGGGCTGAACATCCCCACCGGCATCCCGCTGCTGTACGAGCTGGACGCCGACTACCGCCCGGTTACCCCCGGCGGGACCTACCTCGACCCCGAGGCTGCCAAGGCCGCCATCGAGGCGGTCGCCAACCAGGGCAAGCGCTGAGCGGCCAGCGAGCAGGGTGCCCCCGCCCGAGCGGGCAGGGGCACCTTTCTTCTGTAGCGTCCCAGGCGTCCTTGGTGTCGCGCTTTCGTGTCTGCGTGCCGCGGTGCCGTCAGCAGCTGCCGCCGCACTTGCAGGAGCCGCCGGACTGGCAGCCGCAGGAGCAGCCGGGACCGCAGGAGCAGCCGGAGCGGCGCGTCTGGGTAGAAGCAGCCATGTGATCCCTCCTGAGGGGGTAGGTCGCTCGTCCACGGACAGGGCACATTCACCCCCGCCGCACCCGGGAGCGTCAACGGCGCTGCAACGGCGCGCGGGAGCACAGGGATCGTTCGTCAGGTGGTTTCGGGCTCCGGCGTGAACTCGTCGGCGTGCTCGCCCGTCACCAGGAACACCACCCGTCGCGCGATCGACACCGCGTGGTCGGCGAACCGCTCGTAGTAGCGGCCGAGCAGCGTCACGTCGACCGCCGTCTCGATGCCGTGGTTCCACCGGTCGTCCAGCAGATGGGCGAACAGCGTCCGGTGCAGCGAGTCCATCTCGTCGTCGTCCTGCTCCAGCTGCATGGCCAGGTCGACGTCCTTGGTGATCAGCACCTCCGTCGCCTTCGCCATCAGCCGCTGGGCCAGCTGGCCCATCTCCAGGATCGTCGCGGACAGATCCCGCGGCACGGCCGAGTCGGGGAAACGCAGCCGGGCCACCTTGGCGACGTGCTGCGCCAGGTCGCCGCACCGCTCCAGGTCGGCGCTCATCCGCAGCGAGGTCACGACGATCCGCAGGTCCGTGGCGACCGGCTGCTGCCGGGCGAGCAGCGCTATCGCGCTGTTCTCCAGGTCACGCTGCATCTCGTCGACCTTGGCGTCCGCCTCGATCACGGCCTCGGCCAGCTTCAGGTCCGCGTCCAGCATCGCGGTCGTCGCCCGGCCGATAGCGGAGCCGACGAACCGCGCCATTTCGACCAGGCTGTCGCCGATGGCGTCCAGCTCCTCGTGATACGCGTCACGCATGGGTTGTCCTTCCTCACCCTGTTATCCGGGGGTAAACGCGGTTCTCGCCCGGACAAGCTCCGTCCGGAAAGCAGCCGCCGCCGCCCCGCGAAGTGAACCGGCGCTGTCGGCAAGGTGAACTCTCGCGGGCGGCCGGACGAGCATCTCCGGTCACACCTGTGGCCAGCGGGCAACACCCGCATAACCTGAGGATATGGACGTGAACGCGGCGGTCGCCGCAGTGGCGGCGATAGCCGGTGTGTGCACCGGCGTCATTGCCATGCTGGCATTCCGCCTCAGCGAACGCGAGCGTACGCGCGTGAACCGTCCTGCCCCCGGCTCCGACTCCGTGCTCCCGCCCGGCGTGGACCGGGTGCTGTCGGTGCTGCGCTCCTCCGCCGTCGTGCTCGACGAGAGCGACAGCGTGGTGAAGGCCAGCTCCGCTGCGTACGCGCTCGGCATCGTCAGGGGCGGCAGGCTGGCCGTCGAGCCGATGCTGGCCATGGCGCGCGAGACCCGGCGGGACGGCGAGATCCGGCAGGCCGAGCTGGAACTGCCGCGCCGCGGCAACGCGCAGGGCCACCGCGACGTGCTTGCGGTCTCCGCCCGCTCCGCGCCGCTGGGCGCCCGGCTGGTGCTGCTGCTGGTCGAGGACATGACGGAGGCCCGCCGCATCGAGGCGATCCGCCGGGACTTCGTCGCCAACGTCAGCCACGAGCTGAAGACCCCGGCCGGGGCGCTGTCCCTGCTGTCGGAGGCGGTGCTCGACGCGGCCGACGACCCGGAGGCCGTCGCCCGCTTCGCCGGGCGCATGCAGAACGAGGCGACCCGGCTGACCAACCTCATCCAGGAGCTCATCGACCTTTCCCGGGTCCAGGACAACGACGACGTGCTCGCGGGCGGGGAGCTCGTCCCCGTCTCCGAGCTGGCCGCCGAGGCCATCGACCGCTGCCGTCAGCAGGCCAGCAGCAAGAACATCCAGATCGTCTCCGGCGGGACCGAAGGACTGTCGGTCCTGGGGAACCGCGGCCTGCTCGCCGCCGCGCTGGGCAACCTCGTCGAGAACGCCGTGAACTACAGCCCCGCCCACACCCGGGTCGCCATCTCCGGCGCACGCGCCTCCTCGCCGGACGGCGAGATGATCGAGATCTCCGTGACCGACCAGGGCATCGGCATCCCCGAGAGCGACCGGTACCGCATCTTCGAGCGCTTCTACCGCGTGGACCCGGCCCGCTCCCGCGCCACCGGCGGCACCGGGCTCGGCCTGGCGATCGTCAAGCATGTGACCGCCTCGCACGGCGGGGAGATCGAGGTGTGGAGCGCCGAGGGGCAGGGCTCCACGTTCACGCTGCGCCTGCCGGACCCCGGCGATGCGCAGCAGCGCCGGCTCGCCGCCATCCGGCGCCGCGACGGACTCGGCGGCGCGCTGCACAAGCCCGCAGACTTTCCCGACAGCCCGGACGTCACCGAGGACTCCGGCACGGGCGAGGACGACGGCCTCGCCTCTTCGACTGCTCAGTCCAGCCAAACCCACGACCCTGACCGGGAGGTCTTCCCGTGACCCGAGTACTCGTCGTCGAGGACGAGGAGTCGTTCAGCGACGCCCTGTCGTACATGCTCCGCAAGGAAGGCTTCGAGGTCGCCGTGGCGGCGACGGGCCCGGAGGGGCTTGACGAGTTCGAGCGCAACGGCGCCGACATGGTGCTGCTCGACCTGATGCTGCCCGGTCTGCCCGGCACCGAGGTGTGCCGTCAGCTGCGGGGGCGGTCCAACGTGCCGGTCATCATGGTGACCGCCAAGGACAGCGAGATAGACAAGGTCGTCGGCCTGGAGATAGGCGCCGACGACTACGTGACCAAGCCGTTCTCCTCCCGCGAGCTGGTGGCGCGCATCCGCGCGGTGCTGCGCCGCCGGGGGGAGGCGGACGACGAGAACACCAGCACCCTGGAGGCCGGGCCGGTGCGCATGGACGTGGACCGGCACGTGGTGACGGTCCAGGGGCGGAAGGTCGACCTGCCGCTGAAGGAGTTCGACCTGCTGGCCATGCTGCTGCGCAACGCCGGGCGCGTGCTCACCCGGATGCAGCTGATCGACCGGGTGTGGGGCGCGGACTACGTCGGCGACACCAAGACGCTCGACGTGCACGTCAAGCGGCTGCGCGCCAAGATCGAACCGGACCCCGGGGCTCCCAGGTACCTGGTGACCGTCCGGGGTCTCGGCTACAAGTTCGAGCCCTGACCGGGGCGCCGGAGCGGGCCCGGCCGGGTCACGTCCCGCGGGTGGCGGTCACGCGTCGCCGGCGGGCAGGCCCGTGGCCCCTTCGGCGTCCTCGGCACCCTCCGTGCCCTCGGCGCCGGCGCCGCCGGTGCCCTCGCCCTCCAGGCCCTCAGTGCCGTCGGTGCCCTCGTCGTTCTGGGTGCCGTCCCCGGCGTCGTCCTCGGTGCCGTCCTCGGCGTCGTTCTGGGTGTCGTCCTGGGTGTCGCCGGTGTCGCTCTCGGTGCCGTCCTGCGAGGCGTCCGCCTGCGCGTCCTCCGGCTCGGCGGTCGGCGTGGGGGCCACGTCGGCGTAGTAGTCGAAGCCGCCCTCGTCGCCCACGACCCGCGCGTGCAGGTCGATCCCGCCGGTCTCGCTCAGCTGGAAGACGAGGTGCTGGGCGTTGCCGTAGGCCACGCCGTTGCCGAGCGGGTCCTCGATGACCGCCGCCGGGTTGCCCTCGCCGCCGAGCGCGATCGAGCCGCCCGCGGGCACGACGATCTCGCTCTCGCCCTCGGCGGGGGTCAGCTCGACGCTGGCGCCGGTGCCGGGCAGCGTGATCTCCTCGAGCGTCTGGTCGTTGTCGCCGTTGTTGAACAGCCGGGCGCTGACGCCTCCAAGGCTGTCGTCACCCTGCGGGATCACGACGTTCACGTTCTGGATCTTGATGTCCTCGACCTGCGCGTAGGCGTTGTCCGGCCTGATCTGGCTGGTCCCGGCGTCGTGCCCGGCACCGCAGGCCGTCAGGGTGGCGATCGGGAGGGCGAAGACGGCCGCGGCGACAACGCCGCGTCGAAGGCTGCTGCTCACGGCGGCGGCATCTCCTTGCGACAGCGGCCGGACCGGTCGGGGCCGGCCCGGCGGGATGATCTCTCAGTCGCCTCAGCGTACCCAAGGCGTCTTCACCGGACCCGGCCGGGGGATGCGAATAGGTGATCAATTAATGTGTCGTCCGTCTGATCGTCAGGGCATTCTGTCAACCGTGACAAAACGGACACCTCTGTGGTGTCGCGCCGCGAATCCGGACCTCTTCCGTGACCGTGATCAACGTCAAGGCGCTGTCGTCAATCCGCCCTCTCACCTGCGCATACCCGTCGGCAGGCGGGCGGCAAAGCACGGAACCGGCGGGCTTGTCAACCCCCAAGATGTGGTCTGACCTGCGAAAACGCCATTCAAAGGGGCGTCTTCCCGTGTTACCCTGGAAAGCCACGGAAGGGGTACCTGTCACATGACGTTCAAGGTTGGCGACACCGTGGTCTATCCCCACCATGGGGCCGCGCAGATCGAGGCGATCGAAACTCGCCAGATTAAGGGCGTGGACAAGACCTACTTGGTACTGAAGGTCGCTCAGGGCGACTTGGAAGTGCGCGTACCTGCGGAAAATGCCGAACTCGTCGGCGTGCGCGATGTAGTCGGGCAGGACGGCCTGGAGCGGGTCTTCGAGGTGCTGCGGGCGCCGTACGCCGAGGAGCCGACCAACTGGTCCCGCCGCTACAAGGCGAATCTGGAGAAGCTGGCGTCCGGCGACGTCATCAAGGTCGCCGAGGTCGTGCGTGACCTGTGGCGCCGCGAGCGTGAGCGCGGCCTGTCGGCTGGCGAGAAGCGCATGCTGGCCAAGGCCAGGCAGATCCTCGTCAGCGAACTGGCGCTCGCCGAGAGTACCAACGAGGACAAGGCCGAGTCACTGCTCGACGAGGTCCTCGCCTCCTGACGACGGCGCGTCGGCCACGCCGTTCGCCGCGACCGGTCACCGCCGCCGACCCCGTCGGCACTCTGTCGGCACCCCGACAGCAGCCGGCAATGCCCAGCGGCACCGCACGTCGCGCCTGACGTGGTCACCCGTCTCATGCGTGCAGTCGTACACCCACACGACTGCTCGTCACACCTCTCATCGTGCCGCAGCGCCCACAGGCATCGGCAACCCCCCGTGCCAGCTGGGCGCTGCGGCATGCACGGATCGTCCCTGGCGGGGCGTGCCGGGCCCGTCAAGCTCTCTCGACCGGTATGTCACGGAAGGGTCCGATCGGTGGTCCCGGCACGCTGAGGCCATACCCAATCCCGCACCGCGAACAAACCTGCACCCCCCACCGATGTCAGAGACCACACAGTTCCGCGGCCCCGTCCGCACTGCCGCCATCATCCCGGCGGCCGGCCGAGGGGTGCGTCTGGGCCCCGGCGCGCCCAAGGCGCTGCGCCAGCTCAGCGGCGTCCCGATCCTGGTCCACGCTGTCCGGGCGATGGCCAGAGCCAGGGCCGTGTCGTTCGTCGTCGTCGTCGCGCCGCCCGACGGC
This sequence comes from Streptomyces sp. 7-21, assembly GCF_016741785.1. Taxonomy (GTDB): domain Bacteria; phylum Actinomycetota; class Actinomycetes; order Streptomycetales; family Streptomycetaceae; genus Streptomyces. Next base: position 209,026 of record NZ_JAERRL010000008.1, on the reverse strand, counting down.
GTGGCGGAGGTGAGAACGCTGCTCGACGAGCACCCGCCGCCCTCGTCCGTCGATCTCGTGGTCGTGCCCGGGGGCGCCACCCGCCAGGAGTCGGTCCGCCTGGGGCTGCGCGCCCTGCCCGAGGACGTCACCGCCGTGCTGGTGCACGACGCGGCCCGGCCGCTGGTGCCCGTGGACACCGTGGACGCCGTTGCCGCCGCCGTGCTGGCCGGGGCGCCCGCCGTCGTGCCCGCCCTGCCCGTGACCGACACCATCAAGCGGGTGGCGCGGCCCGACCGCGAGGGCGGCCCCGAGCCCGTCACGGACACCCCCGACCGCTCCCAGCTCCGCGCCGTGCAGACGCCGCAGGGCTTCGACCGCGAAATCCTCCAGGCCGCCCACGACGCCTTCGCCGCGCCGGACGGCCCGGACGCCGGCGGACGCGCGGACGAGGGCGCCACCGACGACGCCGGGATGGTCGAGCGCCTCGGCAAGCCCGTCGTGCTCGTGCCCGGGCACGAGGAGGCGTTCAAGGTCACGCGCCCGCTCGACCTCGTGCTCGCCGAGGCCGTACTCGCCCGACGGAGGATGACCGATGGCTTCTGACGCCGCCGCGCCGCCCGTGCCCCGGGTCGGCATCGGCACCGACGTGCACCCCTTCGAGCCCGGGCGGGCCCTGTGGTGCGCCGGGCTGCACTGGCCGGACGCCCCCGCGGGCCTGGCCGGGGACTCGGACGGGGACGTCGCGGCGCACGCCGCCTGCGACGCGCTGTTCTCCGCCGCCGGCGCCGGTGACCTCGGCGCCCACTTCGGTACGGGGCGCCCCGAGTGGGCGGGCGCCTCCGGTGTCACGCTGCTGTCGGAGGCCGCGCGCATCGTGCGCGGCACAGGCTTCCAGGTGGGGAACGTCGCGATCCAGGTCATCGGCGTGCGCCCGCGCATCGGCTCCCGGCGCGAGGAGGCGCAGCGCGCCTTGTCCGAGGCCGTGGGCGCGCCGGTCTCGGTCTCCGGCACCACCACCGACGGGCTCGGCCTCACCGGCCGGGGCGAAGGGCTGGCGGCCATCGCCACCGCCCTGCTGCTGCCGCTGTCCTGACGGCCGGTCAGCCGCCGCCCGCCGCCCGGAACCACGGGGGCACGTGCGCCTCGGCGCGCGGATGCGCGGCGAGTTCGTCGGCGTACGCCTGGGGCGGCGGCGGGAACAGCCAGCGCGGTTCCGCGGTGTCGTTCCAGGTGAACCGCGCCTGGCTGGGGAACGTCAGCTCCACGCTCGCGCTCAGCCACGCCCCGCGCGCCGGATGGGCGGTCTCGCGCCGGTGCTGCCGCAGGTGCCCGATGACCGGCTCCGGCGGCATCCACGGCTCCAGCCCGCCGCCGGGGGTGTGCACCAGGGCGCCGTACTCCTCGTAGCCGCCGAGCGCGCGGTAGGACAGCTGGACCGCGGACCAGTGCGACGGCAGAGTCAGCCGCAGATGCCCGGCCAGGCGCCGCTCGCCGGGATGCCCGGCGGCGGGCACCGGTCCGCCGTGCGCCGGCTGCCCGGGGACGGGCGGCCGGGGGAACGCCTCCCGGTCCGCCTCCCACACCTCCGGGGGCACCTCGGCGTCCCAGCACGGGTCGAGCGTGTGGTTGAAGACGCTGCCGAAGTCCAGCCCGTCGTCGACGAACATCCGGAACGACACCCACGGATACCCGTCCGTGGCCGCCATCTCCTCGCGCAGCCACACGAGGCAGTCCCTGGCGTCGTCGGGCAGCGGCGCGGAGCGCGGGGGACCCTGGGGCGGCACGACGGCCAGCCGGACGTCCAGGAAGTCCCGCAGCACCAGGGCCCGCAGATCCAGGCGCAGGAAGCCGTCCGGGGCCGCCTCGAGCAGCCGGTAGGCGATCCAGCGCTCGAGGTCGTCCGCGTAGCTGCCGGATTCCTGGTGATCGCGCAGGTTCGTCATCGCCCGGTGTGACGGCGGCGGGGCCGCCCGCGGTTCCGGATTCCGGGGCGTGACGGCCGTTAACGTGGGGTATCAACCACTTTGTCCGGATGGGCAATGACCGTGCGAGCGAAAGGTGTCACCGTGGCCGCCACTCTCTCCGACAACCTCAAGCGGGTCCTGGACGGCAAGGCGTTCGTCACCCTGGCGACCATCCAGCCGGACGGCAGCCCGCAGGCGTCTCCGGTCTGGGTCAAGCGGGACGACGGTCAGCTGCTGATGTCCACCACCATCCGCCGCCGCAAGTACCAGAACCTCACCCGGGATCCCCGCGCCACCGTCGTGGTCATCGACCACGACCAGCCGTACCGCTACGCCCAGCTGCGGGGCACCGTCGAGCTCACCCGGGACGGCGCCGACGAGCTGATCGACGACCTGGCGCGCAAGTACACGGGCAAGGCCAGCTACGCGGAGTTCAACCCGGCCGCCGCCCAGGACGCCCCCCGCGTCGTGCTGCGGTTCACGCCCGAACGCGTCACCGGACAGGGCGACCTGGCCTGAAGCCACGCCGGCCCGCTCCCGCCGCGGAACGGGAGCGGGTCACCCGGGCCGTCCGTGGCCTACCCTTAAGCCCGTGACTCTTCGGCTGTACGACACCAGCGCCCGGCAGATCCGTGACTTCGTCCCCCTCACCCCGGGTCGCGTCTCGATCTACCTGTGTGGCGCGACCGTGCAGTCCGCCCCGCACATCGGGCACATCCGCTCCGGCGTGAACTTCGATGTCCTCCGCCGCTGGCTGGCGCACAACGGCTACGAGGTGACGCTGATCCGCAACGTCACGGACATCGACGACAAGATCCTCGCCAAGAGCGCCGAGCAGCACCGCCCGTGGTGGGCGATCGGCTACGAGAACGAGCGCGCCTTCGACGCCGCCTACACGGCGCTCGGCTGCCTGCCGCCCACCGGCGCACCGCGCGCGACCGGCCACATCCCCGAGATGCTGGCGATGACGAGCGCCCTGATCGACCGCGGCCACGCCTACGCCGCCGAGGGCAACGTCTACTTCGACGTGCGCTCCTTCCCCGGCTACCTCCAGCTGTCCAACCAGGACCTGGAGAACCTGCTCCAGCCGTCGGGCGAGGGCGAGACGGGCAAGCGCGACCCGCGGGACTTCGCGCTGTGGAAGGCGGCCCGGCCCGGCGAGCCGAGCTGGGAGAGCCCGTGGGGCCCCGGCCGGCCCGGCTGGCACCTGGAGTGCTCGGCCATGGCGCACAAGTACCTCGGCCGCGCCTTCGACATCCACGGCGGCGGCGTCGACCTCGTCTTCCCGCACCACGAGAACGAGATCGCCCAGTCCCGCGCCTTCGGCGACGACTTCGCCGCCTACTGGGTGCACAACGCCTGGGTCACCATGGCCGGCGAGAAGATGAGCAAGTCGCTGGGCAACTCGGTGCTGGTTTCCGAGATGGTCAAGCGCTGGCGGCCCATCGTGCTGCGCTACTACCTCGGCACGCCGCACTACCGCTCCACCATCGAGTACAGCGAGGAGGCCGTGGCCGAGGCCGAGGCCGCCTTCGCGCGGATCGAGGGCTTCCTGCACCGCGCCGTTGAGCGGACCGGCCCGGTCGAGCCCGCCGCCGAGGTGCCGGCCGACTTCGCCGCCGCCATGAACGACGACCTGGGGGTGCCGCAGGCGCTCGCCACCGTCCACACCACCGTGCGCCAGGGCAACGCCGCCCTGGCCGACGGCGACAAGGAGTCCGTCACCTCGCTGGCCGCGCAGGTGCGCGCGATGCTGGGGGTGCTGGGTCTCGACCCGCTCGCGCCCGAGTGGGCGGCGGCGGACGGCGCCGCGGGCGACAAGGCCGAGCGGCTCGGCAGCGTCGTGGACACCCTCGTCCGCCTCGTGCTCGCCCAGCGCCAGGCCGCCCGCGAGCGCAAGGACTACGCCACGGCCGACGCCCTGCGCGACGAGCTCCAGGGCGCGGGCCTCGTCATCGAGGACACCCCCAGCGGCCCCCGCTGGGAACTCGGCTGACCGCGCCCGGGCGCCACGCACCACCGACCACTCACGACAAGGACACCCACCGTCATGCCAGGGAACAGCCCGCGCCGCGGCCGGCGCACCTCGAACAAGAAGGGCGCCCAGGTCGGCAGCGGCGGCCAGCGCCGCCGTGCCCTCAGGGGCAAGGGCCCGACCCCGCCCGCTGAGATGCGCAAGGGCCACCCCAAGCAGCGCGCCGCCGAGGCCCGGGCGCGCCAGCAGGCGGCCCGGCGCGCCGCCGCCGGACGGCGCGGCAAGCCGGCGTCCGAACTGGTCGTCGGGCGGAACGCCGTCGTCGAGGCGCTGCGGGCGGGCGTGCCCGCGTCGGCGCTGCATGTCCAGCAGTTCGTGGACAGCGACGACCGGGTGCATGAGGCGATCAAGCTGGCCGTCGAGCGCGGCGACGTGCACCTGGCGGAGGCGCCGCGCGCCGAGCTCGACCGCATCACCAGCGGGCTCAACCACCAGGGCCTGGTGCTGACCGTGCCGCCGTACGAGTACGCGCACCCCGACGACCTGACGGCCGCGGCCGCCGAGGCCGGCGACGACGCGCTGATCGTCGCGCTGGACGGCGTGACCGACCCGCGCAACCTGGGGGCCGTGGTCCGCTCCGCCGCCGCCTTCGGCGGGCACGGCGTGGTGGTGCCGGAGCGGCGCGCCGCCGGGATGACGGCGGGGGCGTGGAAGACCTCGGCGGGCACCGCGGCGCGCACGCCGGTGGCGCGCGCCACCAACCTCACGCGGGCGCTCCAGAGCTACCAGCGCGCGGGCCTGATGGTCGTGGGCCTCGCGGCGGACGGCGAGGCCGACCTCCGCGAGCTGGACCTGCTCGACGGCCCGGTGGCCATCGTCATCGGCAGCGAGGGCAAGGGCCTGTCCCGGCTGGTCGGCGAGACGTGTGACGTCCGGGCCCGCATCCCCATGCCGGGCGGGGCGGCCGAGTCGCTCAACGCCGGTGTGGCGGCGGGCATCGCGCTGTACGAGGCCGCCAAGCGCCGCGCTTGACGGGCCGCGGACAGACATTGCGGGGGTCAAGGCAGTGTCTTCAACCTCTGTCACTCGGTTAGATGAGTGTGGACACCAGAACACCCCGCGACCTCTCGGTGCCCGAGCCGGTCCTGAACACGGTCAAGGTGCCGTGCGACCCCGCCCAGGTCGTCGTGAACCACGCGAGTTTCCGGGTGGAGTTCGCCTCGGCACCGCCGGTGAGCCGGGCGGTGCGGCTTCCGGCGCCCGCCGGCCGCCGCCGGCCGCTGGTCTGGACCGGCCGGAGCACACCGGGCAACCCTGGAGCCACCGCCCTGCTCCACGCGGTGCGGAGCGCCACCCGTGATACCGGGGCCACGAAGGTGCTGCCGCGCGTGACGGCGTCCGAGGCCCTCGTCGCGCCCCGCCCCCCGCAGCCCGGCGAGACGACCCGCCCGCTGCCCGTGCCGCCGCTGCCCCGGCCCGGCCACCAGACCGGCACCGGCATCCGGCCCGGCCCGGCCACCGGTGCCCGGCCCGGGCCCCGCGCCGGGCAGCACGCCGAGCAGCACGCCGAGCCGCGCAGCGAGCCGCGGGGCGAGCACCGCGTGGCCGGGGCGGCGCCCGAGCGGCGCCGCGCCCGGGCGGCGGCCGGCGGCAGGCAGGCGTTCTACCCGGACCGGCGCGTCAGCCTGGGCGTGGTGCTGCTGCCGCTGCGCGTGCTGCTGGGCTTCATCGCCGTGTACGCGGGCATGGGCAAGCTGACCGACCCGGTGTACTTCGACGGCGGCGAGCGCGGCTCCCTCTACGCCTGGCTCAGCTCGCTGGAGCCGTGGAGCCTGGCCTCGCCGCTGCACAGCTGGGCGCTGTCGCACCCGGTCGGCGCCGGGCTGACCGTTGCGTTCACGCAGATCACCGTCGGTGTCCTGACGGTCTTCGGGCTCTGGCAGCGGCTCGCCGCGGCGCTCGGGGCGGCGCTGTCGCTGGCGCTGCTGGTCACCGTCAGCTGGCAGCACGGCCCGGCCTACGACACCCCCGATGTCATCTTCTTCGCCGCCTGGACGCCGCTGATCATCGCGGGCGCGCCGGTGTACTCGCTGGACGCGCGGCTCGCGGGGGAGGCCTGGCGCACGCTCGGGCCCCGCGCGCCCCTGCCGGAGCTGCGCCGCCGGGTGCTGCGCCGCGGCGCGAAGCTGGCGACGCTGCTGCTCGGGCTCGCGCTGCTGATCGGCTCGACGCTGGGCAGCGCGGTGCGGTCCTCGCAGACCGTGCGCCTGCCGGGCCCGGGCGAGCCGCCGCGCAACCACCTGCCGGGCCAGCCGCTGCCGGACGAGGCCGGACCGGAGGACTCCTCGGACGAGCCGTCGCCGGATGAGGACGGCGGCGAGCCGTCCGAGGCGGCCACGACGGAGCCGGAGGACTCCGCCTCGCCGTCGGACGCGGCCGAGGGCACGCCGGACCGCACGGGCGAGGCGCCGCCGTCCACCGTCGAGGCACCGCCCGTCACCGAGCAGACCGTGCCCGCGCCCGAGCCGCCGCCCGCGCCACGGGAGCCGGCCCCCGAGCCGGCCGCACCCGAGCCGCCCGCGTCCGCGCCGGAGGGCGGTGAAGCACCGCCGTCGTCGGAGACCGGTGAGACCCCCGACGAGGGGGGTGATGAGAGCAGCCTCGGCCCGATCGGCGGGCTGCTGGGTTAGCGGCCTCATCGAGTGAGTGACCGGGTGCGGTGACCTGGCACGGGTCCGGCGCGGGGGAGGACGCCGCCCTCGCGCCGGACCGGCGCGTGCCGGGGGGCTGGGCGGCCCGTCAGCGGCCGGCGAGTTCCCTGGCCGCTTCGGAGAGGTCCTTGGCCGTGTCGATGGCGCGCCAGTAGGCGCCCTGCGGGATCGGGTAGCCCGCCAGCCGCCGTTCCCGGGCGAGGCGGGGGAACGTGGCGCGCTCGTGGTCGCCCCGGTCGGGCAGCAGCGCGGTGAAGGCGGGCGCGAAGACGTAGACCCCGGCGTTGATCGAGTAGGGCGACAGCGGCGCCTCGATGAAGTCCAGGACGTGCCCGAACTCGTCGGTCTCGACGGCGCCCCACGGGATGCGGGGGCGGGCGAGCGCGAGGGTGGCCAGGGCGTCGCGCTCGGCGTGGAAGGCGGCCATCTCCCGCAGCGAGAAGCGCGTCCAGATGTCGCCGTTGGTGGCGAACCACGCCTCGTCCGGGCGTGGCAGCGCGGCGGCCGCGTACTTCAGGCCGCCGCCGCGGCCGAGGGGTTCGGTCTCCACGACTGTGGTGACGCGCAGCGGCAGCTCGGCCGTGGCAAGCCAGTCCTGGAGCACCTCCGCGAGGTGCCCGCATGAGATGACGGCGTCGGTGATGCCCTCGTCAGCGAGCCACCTGAGCTGGTGTCCGATGATCGGCACCCCGGTGCCGGGGATCTCCACCATCGGCTTGGGCCGGTCGTCGGTGTAAGGCCGCAGGCGGGAGCCCTGGCCGCCGGCCAGGACCACCGCCTGCGTCGGCTGCGGGGCGATGCTCATGCCACGCAGCCTATCCGCCGCCGTGCTCGCTGCCGCGGGCGGTCAGTCGCTGCTCGCGACGCCCGCCGCGTAGGAGGTGTCGCACACCGGGCGGGCGTGCTCCTGGGCGCGCCGGGCGCTGCCGTACTTCTCGACGGCGGCCTGCCCGAGGGAACGGGCGATGTCGGCGCAGTACGGCGCGAGCGACGGGTCGCGGGTCACGGCCTCCTGGAGGCCGGTGAGCGCGGCGGTCGGGTCCTCGCGGCGGAGCGTGAGCAGCAGCTGCTCCTCCAGGACGTCCTGGGGCGCGCGCGCCTTCTGCTCGGCGGAGGCGGCCTCCATGGCGGTGACGGAGGGCGTTCCTGCCCACGGCACGCGGGCGACGGCGAGCGTCCCGGACATGACCAGGACAACCGGAAGGACGACGGCGAAGGTTCTGCCGATGCGGCGGAGTGCCTGATTCACTGGCGGGTTCTTCCTCGCGACGGAGACGGACAGGGGACATCGTAGCGAGGAGTAGTCCTTCCATGACCCGCCGTCACCCCGCTGAGTGACGACGGTCCGCGGTCTTCGCATGCGGCGTTGACGCGCGGGGTCCGGGGAAACGAGCAGAGGGCCGGTCCTCCGCCGTGTGTGCGGATGACCGGCCCTCCACCGAGGGGTGCGCGTCAGTCGCTGAGACGCTCGCCGGAGCTGGCGGAGAAGACGTGCGTCTCGCCCGGCTGCGGCACGACGTGCAGCTTGGAGCCCTTCTCCGGGGCCTCGCGGCTGTTGACGCGGATGACGAGGTCCTTGGGCTCGCCGCCGACCACGGCGGTGCCGAAGACGTAGGCGTCGGCGCCGGTCTCCTCGACGACGTTCACGTCGACGGCCAGGCCCGCGCGCTCCTTCTCGTCGGCCTTGGCCAGCGAGCCGGTGTCGCCGTTGCCCACGACGTTGAAGTGCTCGGGGCGGCAGCCGACCACGACGTGGGTGTCGCCCTTGGCCTGGGCGCCGGCCAGCGCCTCGCGCTCGACCGGGACGACGCTGTTGCCGAACTTCACGCCGCCGTCGGTGATCGGCACCTCGACCAGGTTCATCGCCGGGGAGCCGATGAAGCCCGCGACGAAGAGGTTGGCCGGCTTGTCGTACATGCGGCGCGGCGAGTCGATCTGCTGGAGCACGCCGTCCTTGAGCACCGCGACCCGGTCACCCATGGTCATGGCCTCGACCTGGTCGTGGGTGACGTAGACCGTGGTGACGCCCAGGCGGCGCTGGAGCCCGGCGATCTGGGTACGGGTCTGGACACGGAGCTTGGCGTCCAGGTTGGACAGCGGCTCGTCCATGAGGAACACCTGGGGCTCACGGACGATGGCGCGGCCCATGGCGACACGCTGCCGCTGACCACCGGAGAGCGCCTTCGGCTTGCGGTCCAGGTACTCGGTGAGGTCGAGGATCTTGGCGGCCTCCTCGACCTTCTTGCGGATGTCCGCCTTGTTCACGCCGGCGATCTTGAGCGCGAAGCCCATGTTCTGGGCCACGGTCATGTGCGGGTACAGCGCGTAGTTCTGGAACACCATCGCGATGTCCCGGTCCTTCGGCGGAAGGTGGGTGACGTCGCGGTCACCGATGTGAATCGAGCCGGCGTTGACGTCCTCCAGGCCCGCGAGCATGCGGAGGGAGGTGGACTTCCCGCAACCGGAGGGGCCGACCAGGACGAGGAACTCGCCGTCGTCGATCTGGATGTCGAGCTGGTCGACGGCGGGAACCTCGGCACCCGGGTAAATCCGGGTGGCCTTGTTATAGGTGACCGTGGACATCTTCGTCGTCTCCTTCTACCGGCAGGAACGTGCCGGACGATCCGAGTAGGAAGGCGTATCGCCCGCCGGGCGGCGGGTTGAGGGCGAACCTAACTCGTGTGACATTTGTTTGTCACGGGTCTGTGAGGAAAAAGCGGCGGCCCGGCGGAGGGGTCTTCCCGCGGGAGGTACCCTGGTGCGGCCACCAGGCGTCTGCCGCCTTAGCTCAGTTGGCCAGAGCAGCTGTCTTGTAAACAGCAGGTCGTCGGTTCGAGTCCGACAGGCGGCTCCACTCTTCCGCTCGCAGGTCTGTGACCTGCGGCGTTGCCCCCTGCGAGGGCGCTGCCCGCCCGCCCGCGCGGCCGGCTGGCCCGGGCGGCCCGCCGGGCGCCGCGGCGGACAGCGCGGGTGTCACCGCGCTAGGTGCCTGTCTGGATTGCGCGTTATGCCGGAAATAGCGGCGCTGGTTCTTCGCGCACAAGGCCCGTCACGGCTCAACAAACCTGCACGCCCGGGGGCGCGATTCCGAGTGGTATGAGCCGCCGGCCGCGTTCCCCGCCGGTCAGGCGAGCCGCGCGCGGGGCGGGGGCAGGCGCGGCGGGAGACCGCGAGCGGCCGCCGCGCGCCAGCCGGGCGGCCGGCGGCGGAAGGCGGGCGTCCCGCCGTCCCGCGCGCCTCTTTTTCCGCGGCGTGATGCCGCGGACTCTCCTGGGCGCGGTCAGCCGAGCGCGGCGAGGGGGACGCGGGCGCAGGCGATGCGTTCGTAGGGATCCCAGTCGCCGGTCTCATAGAGCACCACCAGGTCGCCCAGACCGTCGTCGTACGCCAGGTCCGAGTAGGCCGCCCGGCGTCCGGTGACGCGGTGGCGCAGCGCCCAGGTGTGGCCCTCGTCCGCGGAGACCCACACGCCCAGGCCGGCCCGCTCGGTCGGGTGGAGCGGCCCCGAGTGCACGAGGCGGCCGTCCGGCAGGGCGAGCACGGCGCCGTGGCAGCGCGGCAGCGGCAGCGTCGCCTGCGGCCGGTAGGGCTGGGTCAGGGTGACGCCGCCGTCCGTGCTGTAGGCGTCGGCGCGGTATCCGGGCTGGGCGTCGTCCTGGCGGCGGCAGGACAGATAGAGCGCGCCGCCGGGGAGTTCGGCGGCGGTGGTCTCGTTCTCGCTGACGGTCCCGTCGGGCACGGAGCTGATGCCGCCGACGCGCCAGCTGGCGCCTCCGTCGTCGCTGAGCAGCAGATGGGCGCCGTAGTACCTGGCCTCGGCACCGGTGTCCTCGCCCTCCGGGGTCCTGGTGTGCCAGCACGGCACGACGATGCGCCCGGCGTGGGGGCCGCCGGTCAGCGCGAGGGCGTGGCCGGGGCCGGTACCGTACATCCGCATCCACGGCGGGCGTGCCTGGGCGGTGATCTCCTCCGGGGCGGACCAGGTCGCGCCCCCGTCGGGCGACCGCTGGAGGTGCACCGTGCGCGGGGGAGCGGCGCCGGTGCGCACGTCGTGCGAGGTGTCCGCGCCGCCCTGGCGGCAGGTGAGCAGCAGCACGTCGCCGGAGGCGGGGTCCACCACGGGCGCCGGGTTGGCGGCGGTGTCGGTGCCGGCGTCCCGCACCACCCGCGGCTCCTCCCAGGTGCGGCCGCCGTCGAAGCTGCGGCGCAGCACGATGTCGATGTCGCCGTGGTCGGCCGGGGAGCTGACGCGGCCTTCGGCGAAGGCGAGGAGGCGGCCGCCGCCGAGGGCCAGCAGGGCGGGGATGCGGAAGGTGTGGTAGCCGCCGGTGCCTGACGTGAAGGGGGCGCTCATCGGTCTCCCGGGAGGTAGCGGGGCCGGAACGGCGGTCGTCCGGCGGGTACTTCGTGAGGGTGATACCCGCCGGGGCGCGCCGCGGCTCACGCGCGCGGGGTGAACGCGCCCGCGGCGGCGAGGCAGGACCCCCGAGCCCGGCCGCCCGGGCCAGACGCTGCTGGCCGCCTGGGCGCAGGACCCGCGTCAGCCTCAAGGCCGTCGCGTGACCCCGGCCGGCGTACAGTCGCCCTGGGCGGAGCTGCGGGAGGTGAACCTTGGCGGGGGTGGAGTTCCGGGTGCTGGGGCCCATCGAGGTGCGCGCGGCCGGCCGCGAGGTGCGGGTTCCGGCCGGCCAGCAGCGGTCGCTGCTGGCGAGCCTGCTGGTGGACGCCGGGCGCGTGGTGCCCGCAGAGACGCTCGGCGCCCATCTGTGGGGCGACGCGCGGCACGACCGCACCAGCTCTCCGGTCACGCTGCGCACCTACGTGAGCCGGCTGCGCACCACGCTGGCGAAGGCGGACCCCGCGCGCGAGTTCGTCCGCTACCGCCCGCCCGGCTACCTGCTGGACGCCGCCCCCGGCGAGGTCGACCTGCTCCGCTTCCGCGAGCTGGCCGCCCGCGCCCGCGGCAGCGGGCGGGACGACCGGGCCCGCGCCGACCTGCTGGGCCAGGCGCTCGCGCTGTGGCGCGGCGAGCCGCTGGCCGACGTCACCTCCGAGACGCTGCGCCGCGACGCGGCTGCGGCGCTCACCGAGGAGCGGCTGCGCGCCGTCGAGGAGCGGGCGGCGGCCCGGCTGGCGCTGGGCGAGCACGCCGAGACGGCGGGTGACCTGGCCGGCTACGCCCGCGCCCACCCCCTGCGGGAACGCCTCCAGGCCCTGCTGATGCGCGCGCTGTACGGCTGCGGCCGCCAGGCCGAGGCGCTCGCGCACTACCAGCGCACCCGTCGCCTGCTCGACGAGGAGCTGGGCGTCAGCCCCGGGCCCGAGCTGGAGCGCGTCTATCTGTCGATCCTGCGCGAGGAACCCGTGCCGCCGCCCGGCGAGGCCAGCGGCGGCGGGCGGTCAGGGCCCGCCCGGCCCGTGCCCGCCGAACTGCCCCGCGACCCGCAGCGGTTCACCGGCAGGACCGCCGAACTCGCCTGGCTGCGCTCGGCCCTCGGCCAGGCGGGCGGCAGCCCGGCCGTCATCGTGCTCGCCGGGGCCGCCGGGGTCGGCAAGACCGCGCTGGCGGTCCACGCCGCGCACCGGCTGCGTGCCGGCTACCCCGACGGGCAGCTCTTCGTGGACCTGCGCGGCCACGAATCCGAGGCACTGCCGCCCGCCGAGGCGCTGCGCCGGTTCCTGCGGGCGCTGGGCGAGCCGGAAGGGCGGCTGCCGGACGGGCTGGACGAGCGGGCGGCGCGGTTCCGTTCGGTGGTGGCGGACCGCAGGCTGCTCGTCGTCCTCGACAACGCCGCCACCGCCGCGCAGGTCAGGCCGCTGCTGCCGGGCTCACCCGGCTCGCTCGTCCTGGTCACCAGCCGCCGCAGGCTGGACGGGCTGATCGCGCTCGACGGCGCCCAGCAGCTGTCGCTGGAGGTCCTCGGCGACGCCGATGCCACGGCCCTGCTGCGCGCCGCCGTCGGCGCCTCGCTGGCCGGCGGCCAGGACGAGGAGCTGCGGGCGCTGGCGCGGCTGTGCGACGGTCTGCCGCTGGCGCTGCGCATCGCCGCCGCCCGGCTGCTCGCCCACCCCAACCGCCCGGCGGGCTGGCTGGTCGAGGAGCTGTCCAGCGAACAGCGCCGCCTGGCGCGCCTGGCCCTGGCCGGCGACGAGCAGGCCGCCGTGCCGACGGCGTTCAGCTCCGCCTACGAGGCGCTGGAGCCGCGCGACGCCCGGGTGTACCGGCTGCTGGGCCTGCACCCGCTGCCGGAGCTGTCGGCGGGCGCCGTCGCCGCGCTCGCGGGCGGCACCGTCGCGTCGGTGCAGCCGTCGCTCGACGCGCTGGTCGCCGCGCACCTGGCGCAGGAGACCGGCCCCGGCCGGTACGTGCTGCACGACCTGGTGCACCTGTACGCCCGGCAGCGGGCCGAGGCCGACGAGCCGCGCGAGGGGCGGGAGGCCGCCATCGCCCGGATGCTCGACTTCTACCTGGCGACCGGCGACGCCGCGGGCCGCCCGCACCAGGCGTACTACCCGCCGCCGCAGCGGGAGGTGGCCCATCCGCCCGCCGACCCGCCGCCGTTTGCGACCCCGGCGGAGGGCCTGGCGTGGATGACGGCCGAGTACCCGGCCGTGCTGGCCGCCACCCGGCTCGCCGCGCGCCGCGGCGACCACCGGCGCACCTGGCAGCTGGCGGACGTGCTGTGGTTCCTCCAGCACCGCAGGCGGCAGTACGACGACTGGATCGAGCTGCACCGCCTGGGCCTGGCCGCGGGGCGCGCGCTCGGCCACACGCTGGCGGTGCAGCGGATGCTGCGGCGCCTGGGCTCGGCGTTCGCCGAGACCCGCCGGTTCGCCGAGGCGTCCCAGTGCTACGACGAGGCGCTGGCGCTGGCCCGGGAGAGCGGCGACCGGCGCACCGAGACGACGGTGCTGAACAACCTGGGCGTGCTCTGCCAGGAGATGGGCGAGCTGGAGCGTGAGGAGGGCTACCTCAGCCAGGCCGTCGAGCTGGCCAGGGCGCACGGCTTCCCCGAGCTGGAGGCGATGGGCCTGGCCAACCTGGCGTTCTGCTACATCGACATGAACCGCCCCGAGGAGGCCGTCGCCCACGCCCAGGAAGGGCTGCGCATCCACCAGTCGCTGCCGGAGGCCTCACCGCGCGCCTCGGCGTTCGGCATCCTCGGCAAGGCCCAGCGCCTGGCCGGCCGGTGGGAGGAGTCCCTGGCCAGCTACCGCGAGGGGCTGGCCGTGGCGGAACGGACGGGCGCGTCGTACATGCGGGCCGAGTGCCTGGACGGGATCGGGCTGGCGCTGGCGCACCTGTCGGGCCCGGAGGCCGGGCTGCCGTACCTGGACCGGGCGCTGGAGCTGTTCGAGTCGACCGGGCACCGCCGGGCCTCGGACGTCCGCGCCTCGCTCGCGCGGCTGCGCGGTCAGGCCAGCGGCGCGAACTCCACGGCGCGGGTGTAGCCGGTCTCCGGGCCGGGAACGAAGACGGCGGTGCGGGTGGTGCGGATCATCGGTCGCTGGTGCCTTTCGCTGCGTGCGTGCGGAACGGATGTGCCGGCAGCGACGGTAGAAGCGGCCGGTTGCACTCGGGTTGCACTCCTGGCGGTGGCCCCGGACGCGGTTGACTCCCGACCGCGCGGAACATAGAAAGAGCGCGCAAGTCCCAACAGGAACGAACAGAGGACGTCTCATGCGCGACGGGACCTTTTGCCACCTCCGCTCCGCTGGCACCGGCCTGCTCCTCGACTGCTCCGGTGAAGGGCTTCCCCGGATCGTGCACTGGGGCGAAGACCTCGGCGAGCTGAGCGACGCCGAGGCGGCCGCGCTCGTCCGGGCGCACGAGCCGCAGGTCGCCTCCAACAACGTGGACGTCGTCGTCCCCGTCGGCCCGCTGCTGGAACAGTCGGCGGGCTGGCTGGGCACCCCCGGCCTCACCGGCCACCGCGCCGGCGCCGACTTCTCCACCGCCTTCAAGGTCACCGCCGTCGAGCGGCGCGAGGACGCCGGCGCCCCCGGCGTCACCGTCACCGCCGAGGACGCGCACGCCCAGCTCGGGCTCCGCCTGGAGATCGAGCTGACGGCCTCCGGCCTGGTGCGGCAGCGCGCCACGGTCACCAGCCACGCCGCCGCGGACGCCGCCCCCTTCACGCTCTCGGGCGTGCTGCTGGCGCTGCCGGTGCCCGAGCGCGCCACCGAGCTGCTCGACATGACCGGCCGCCACCTGCGCGAACGCACTCCGCAGCGGCACGAGTTCACCATCGGCACCCACCTGCGGGACAACCGCAGGGGCCGGACCGGCACCGGCGCCGTCACCGTGCACGTCGCCGGCGAGCGCGGCTTCGGCTTCCGCTCCGGCGAGGTGTGGGGCCTGCACGTGGCCTGGAGCGGCAACCAGCGCTCGCTGGCCGAGCGCACGCCCGACGGGGTGTCGCTGCTGGCGGGCGGCGAGCTGCTGCTGGACGGCGAGATCGCCCTCGCCGCCGGCGAGTCGTACACCACGCCCTGGGTCTACGGCTCCTACGGGCGGCACGGCCTGGACGAGCTGTCCGGGCGGTTCCACGCGTTCCTGCGCGCCCGCGACAGCCACCCGTCCTCGCCGCGCCCGGTCACCCTGAACGTCTGGGAGGCCGTGTACTTCGACCACGACCTGGACAAGCTCAAGGCCCTGGCGGACGCGGCCGCCGAGGTCGGCGCCGAGCGGTTCGTGCTCGACGACGGCTGGTTCCGGGGCCGCCGCGACGACCACGCCGGGCTCGGCGACTGGTACGTCGACGAGGAGGTGTGGCCGCAGGGCCTGCACCCGCTGGCCGACTACGTGCGCGGCCTGGGCATGGAGTTCGGCCTGTGGGTGGAGCCCGAGATGGTCAACCCGGACTCCGACGTGGCCCGCGCGCACCCCGAGTGGATCATGGCGACGGGCGACCGGCTGCCGCCCGAGTCCCGCCACCAGCAGGTGCTCAACCTCGGCAACGAGGAGGCGTACGCGTACATCCTCGAGCGGCTGGACGCGATCGTCTCCGAGTACCGCCTGACGTACCTGAAGTGGGACCACAACCGCGACCTGGTGGAGGCGGGCAACGGCCCGGGCGGGCGCGCCGGGGTGCACGACCAGACCGAGGCCGTCTACCGGCTCCTGGACGAGCTGCGCTCCCGCCACCCCGGCCTGGAGATCGAGTCGTGCTCCTCCGGCGGCGGCCGCGTGGACCTCGGCATCCTCCAGCGCACCGACCGGGTGTGGACCAGTGACTGCATCGACGCCCTGGAGCGGCAGCGCATCCAGCGCTACACGGGCCTGCTGCTGCCGCCCGAGCTGATGGGCGCGCACGTGGGCGACCACCGGGCCCACACCACGGGCCGCACCCACACCCTCGGCTTCCGCGCGGGCACGGCGCTCTTCGGCCACTTCGGCATCGAGTGGGACCTGACCCGGGCCAGCGCCGAGGACCGCGCGGCGCTCGCGGACTGGATCCGGCTCTACAAGGAGCTGCGGCCGCTGCTCCACGGCGGCGAGGTGGTGCGCGGCGACCACCCCGACCCGGCGCTGTGGCTGCACGGCGTGGTCGCGCCCGACCGCTCGCGGGCGGTGTATGCGCTGGTCCAGGTGGAGACGAGCGTGCAGTCGCCCCCCGGCCGGGTGCTGCTGCCCGGCCTGGACCCGGACGCCACCTACCGGGTCGCGCCGCTGGCGCCCGGCGACGGCGTCAAGGGCCCGGCGACGACGAAGCTGACGTGGTGGACCGGGGACGGCGTGACCCTGCCGGGGCGCGTGCTGGGCGGCGCGGGCGTGCGGGCGCCGATCCAGTGGCCCGAGCGGCTGGTGCTGATCGAGGCCGTCCGGGTGTGATGCCCGCGGCGGCGAGGACCGTTACGGCCTGAGCACGACCTTGCCGATGGTGGCCCTGCCCGCCACCGCCCGGTGGGCGGCGGCCGCCTCGGCGAGGGGGAACCGGTGCACCCCCGGCGGCGCCGATGACGCGGGCGCCCTGGTGGCGCGCGTACGGGGTGAGCAGCGCCCGATGCCCCCGGCGACGGCCGTGTCCTCGCTGACGTGGCCGGGCAGTGCGTGGAGCCGCTCGGCGCTGGTGACCGCCAGTTCGGCGTAGCCGCCGGGCGCCGTGCCGAGGTGCGCCACGACGCGGCGGCCGAGCCATGAGGGGTCGGTGCCCTCGCCGACCGCCTCGACGGTGCCCGCGACCTCGCGGCCGGGGATGGCCGGCAGAGCAGGCACGGGGAAGGGGCCGCCGCCGGTGGCGCCGGCGCGCAGCGCGGTGTCGATGACGTGGACGCCGGCGGCGGCGACGGCGACGCGGACCTCGCCGGGGCCGGGCTCGGGGTCGGGCACCCGCTCGTAGCGGAGGTTCTCCGGCGGGCCGAATGCGTGAAGTCGGAGGGCATGCATGGCAGTGACGCTGCAAGTGCAAGCGCACGTGAGGTCAAGTCCGGCTGGCTGTCAGTGGCGGCGGGCAGGATGGGACCCATGGCGCAGCGGACGACACAGCGACGGTCACGGGGCACGGCGGCGGTGTGCAAGCCGCCGAAGCAGCCGGTGTATTCCCTGCCCGGGCTGGCGGCGGGCCCCGGGCGGCTGGAGCCGGAGGAGAGCTACGACGGCCTGGAGTTCAGCGGCCTGGACCTTTCGGGCGCCGGCGCGCCCGGCGCGAGCTTCCTGGAGTGCGCGCTGCGTGACTGCCGGTTCGATGAGGCGCGGCTGGGGCGGGTCCGGATCGCCGACAGCCTCGTCGAGCGGGCGCACGGCGTCGGCACGGACCTCGCGGAGGCGCAGCTGCGGGACGTGGACGTGCGCGACGCGCACCTCGGCGGCACCCAGCTCAGCGGGGCGGCGCTGACGCGCGTGCGGATCAGCGGCGGCAAGCTCGTGTACCTCAACCTGCGGCAGTCCCGGCTGGTGGACGTGGTGTTCAGCGGCTGTGTGCTGGTGGAGCCGGACTTCGCGGGCGCCCGCCTGACGCGCGTCTCCTTCGAGGACTGCGAGCTGCGCGGCGCGGACTTCTCGCAGGCCACGCTGGCGGACGTGGACCTGCGCGGCGCCGCGCGCCTGGAGCTGGCGCGGGGCGCCGAGCGGCTGTCCGGGGCCGTCCTCTCGCCCTCCCAGCTGCTGGACCTGGCGCCGGTGCTCGCCGCCGCCCTGGGCGTCCGCGTCGCGTCGTAGCGCCCGGCGGCGTGCCGCCCCCGCCCGCCGTCAGGCCGGCGCGGACCGGGCGCGCGCGATGAGAGCGTCGGACAGCTCGCGCAGGCGGCGGCGGGCTTCCGGGTCGTACGCCTGGTCGTGCGCGCGGGCCGGGCGGGTGCCGTCGAAATAGCCGCCGGTGCCGGGGTGGTCGCCCTCGATCAGGCGGAGCGTGGCGTTGGCGCCGGTCTCCACGGTGTGCAACGGGCTGATGCCGCCCTCGCGGACCATCGTGGTGTCCATGAAGGTGGCCGGGTGCAGGGCGTTGACGGCGACGTCCGCGCCCCGCTGCCGCAGCTCGGCGGCCAGGTCGAAGGTGAACATGATCTGGGCGAGCTTGCTCTGCGCGTAGGCGGCCCTGCCGGAGTAGCCGCGCTCCAGCATCGGGTCGCCGAAGTCGACGGGCCGCTGCCCGGCCGAGGCGACGTTCACCACGCGCGAGGGCGCTGAGGCGGTCAGCAGCGGCAGCAGCCGCCGCGTCAGGTGGTATCCGGCGAGGTAGTTGACGGCGAACCGCGCCTCGATCCCGTCCTCGGTCAGGCTCCGGCCGCTGCCGCGGGGACCGCTGCCGATGCCCGCGTTGTTCACCAGGACGTCGAGCCGGTCGTACCGCCGGGTCACCTCGTCGGCGAGGCGGTCCGTCTCGCGGAGCGAGGAGAGGTCGGCGAGCAGCACGTCGGCGCGGTCCTCGCCCGCCGCGCGGGTGATCTCCGCACGCACCTGGGCGGCGCGTTCGGCGCTGCGGCCGTGGACGATGACCCGCGTGCCGCCGCTGCGCGCCAGGCGGACCGCGAGGTGGCGGCCCAGCCCGTCGGTGGAACCCGTGATCAGGATCGTCCGCATGACGTCCAGCCTAGTGCGCACCGCTGCGCCGCGTGGCGGCTTCGTCACTGTTACGCACCAGAACGGTGGGCGCCCGGACGGCGCGGCTCACTGGCGCGGTTCAGCCGCGCCGCCAGGTCCGCCGCCGCCTGCCTGTCGTCGCCGAAGAGCGCGGCGCGCACCTCCCCGTCCCGTTCGAGGTGGACCAGCTGGCCCCACGGGTCCACCACGTACCAGCCGCGTTCCTCGCTGTACCTGGCCTCGTGCATGGGGCCATCCTTCCCGCCCCGGCGGGCCCGGCCACGCGTCGACTACGCTCACCCACGTGGCCGTGCGGAGAGTGACGACGAAGAACGCCCGGTTCCAGCAGTGGCACGCGCTGCTGAGCAACCGCGCCAAGCGGCAGCGGCTGGGGGAGTTCCTGGTCCAGGGCGTGCGGCCGATCACCATGGCCGTCGAACGCGGCTGGCCGCTGCGCGCGTTCCTCTACGACGCGAGCCGCCCGCTGTCGCGCTGGGCGAAGGAGCTGCTGGCGGCCACCCGGGCCGACACGTTCGCCGTCGCGCCCCAGCTTCTCGCCGAACTCGGCGAGAAGGAGGACGGCGCCGAGATCGTCGCCGTGGCCGCCATGCCGCCCGACGACCTCAGCCGCATTCCGGTGGGCGACCGCTTCCTCGGCGTCGTCTTCGACCGCCCCGTCAGCCCGGGGAACATCGGCACGCTGATCCGCTCCGCCGACTCCTTCGGCGCCGACGGCGTGATCGTCACCGGCCACGCCGCCGACGTCTACGACCCCAAGGCCGTGCGCGCCAGCACCGGCTCCCTGTTCGCGCTGCCGGTGGTGCGCGTCCCCGGCCCCCGCGACGTGACCGGCTGGCTCGCCGCCGCCGGGCGGCCGGTGACGGTCATCGGAACCGACGAGCACGGCGAGGCCGACCTCGCCGAGTGCGACCTGACCGGCCCCGTCCTCCTCCTCGTCGGCAACGAGACGGCCGGGCTGAGCACCGCCTGGCGCGAGGCGTGCGACCGCATGGCCCGCATCCCCATGACCGGCACGGCCAGCTCCCTCAACGCCGCCAGCGCCGCGACCGTCGCCCTGTACGAGGCCGCCCGCCAGCGCCGCGCCTGACGACGGGCGGCGCGGGCGCCGCGCTTCTATCGTGGGGCCATGCTCGTCCTGCGGCGTGCGCGGCTGCTGGCCTACCGCTACGCCGCCCACGACCTGGCCGCCCCGGCCGGCAGGGACCCGGCGTCCCGGGGCGCGGCCGTGCTGGCCACGGGCCTCCAGGACCGCCCGGTGGGTCTCAGCGCCGCGCTCGCGCTGCGGCTGCGGACCGGCGCCGCCCCGCCGGCCGCCCCGACGACCGCCCCCACGGCGCTGGTCCACTCGCTGCGGGGCGCGGTCCACCTGCACGACGCCCGCGGCCTGCCGGGCCTGGCGGCGGCGCTGGGGCACGTGGACACCCAGGACCTGCTCCCGGCCTCGGCCGGCCCCGTCGGCGCCGGGCTCGCCGCGCGCGGCGTGGCCTTCAGCGACGCGCTGGCGGCCACCGCCGCGGCGATGCGCCAGGCGGTGACCGGCGGGCGGACGCCCACCAAGGGGGAGCTGAGCGGCGAGGTGAGCCGGCGCGTGGACGCGCGGCTCGTGCAGTGGTGCCAGCGCTGCGGCGCCGCGCACGTGGACGACCAGCTGTTCCGGCTGGCCACGCTCCAGGCCGGGCTCGTCATCGAGCCGGGCGCCGGGGCCCGGGGCCGGTTCCGCTACCGCCGGGCCGGGCCGTGGGTGCCCGAGGACCCGCTCGCCGCCCGCGCCCGGCTGGTCCGCGCCTTCCTCACCGCCGCCGGCCCCGCCCGCCCCGCCGCGCTGGCGGTCTGGCTGGGCTGCGCCCCGGCCGCCGCACGCCGGTGGTGGGAGCTGGTCCTGGACGAGCTGCGGCAGGTCACCGTCGGCGGCGCCAGGTACTGGGTGCACGCCGACCAGCTCGAACGCCTCACGTCCGCCCCGGACCCGGGCGGCGTCCGCCTGCTGCCGCCCTATGACCCGTACACCGAGGTGGGCGACCGCGCCCTGCTGGTGCCGGATCCGGCCCGCCGCCGCGCGGTGTGGCGGGCGGCGGGCAGCCCCGGCGTGGTGCTGGTAGACGGCGAGATCGCGGGCGTGTGGCGGCAGCGGCGGGCGCGCGGGCGCGTGACGCTGCGGATCCGGCCGTTCGCCGCGTTCCCCGCGCGCCGCTGGCGCGCGGCCGAGGCGGACGCCGCCGCCATCGCCGCCCACTTCGGCGCGGAGCTGGCCGGACTGACCGTCGAGGACCCCGCCTGAGCGGTGCCGGGGACGGCGTCACTGCACGGTCAGCACCAGCTTCCCCGCGACGCGGTTGGTCTCGCCCCGCTCGTGCGCCTTGGCGGCGTCGGCCAGCTCGTAGGTGCCGGCGATCTCGGCGTGCAGCCGGCCCTGGGCGGCCAGGTCCGCGATGGCCGCCATACCTGCCTGGTCGTGCTCCACCAGCATCACCTGGGCCCGCACCCCGCGCCGTTCCGCCTCCCGGGCCAGCGTCCCCTCCGGGTCGGCCAGCAGGGAGACCAGGATGCCGCCCGGCCGCAGGCTGCGCAGTGAGCGGACGGCGTGCTCGCTGCCCAGCGGGTCCAGCACGACGTCGGCGTCACGGACGGCCTCGGCGACGTCGGTGGTGCGGTAGTCGATGACCTCGTCGGCGCCGACCCGGCGCAGCAGGTCGTGCTTGGGCTCGCTCGCGGTGCCGGTCACGTGTGCGCCGCGGGCCTTCGCGATCTGCACCGCCAGGTGCCCGACCCCGCCCGCCGCTGCGTGGACCACCACCCGCTGCCCGGCCTCAACGTGCGCGGTGTCGACCAGCGCCTGCCAGGCGGTGAGCGCGGCGAGCGGCAGGGCGCCGGCCTGCACGTGGTCGAGGTTCTCCGGCTTGGGCACGAAGGCGCGGGCCGGTCCCTTGGCGTACTCGGCGTGCGCGCCCACGCCGTAGGGGTACGGCAGCATGCCGAAGACCTGGTCACCGGGCTTGTGGAGGGTGACGCCGTAGCCGACCTGCTCGACCTCGCCGGAGACGTCCCAGCCGAGCACGAACGGCGGCGCGCCGAGGAAGCCGCCCGTGGCGCGGTGCTTCCAGTCCGTCGGGTTGACGCCGGCCGCGCGCACCCGGACGAGGATCTCGCCAGGGCCGGGCACCGGGCGCGCCAGCCGGACTTCCTTCAGCACCTCGGGACCGCCGGTGGTGTCCTGGCTGATGGCGCGCATGGGGGTGTGCGTGGAGTCGTTCATGCGTCTTAGCGTGCACCGGCCTCCGCACCACCGGCAGTGGCACGAATGCCATTGACCGATAGGATCTTGTCATGACTGCCGCGCGGACTCCCGCCCCCGCACGTGCCCGGCACCGCGTGGTGGTGCTGGCGCTGGACGGGGTCTACCCGTTCGAACTCGGCATTCCGCTGCGCGTCTTCGGCACCGCCGGCGATCTCTACCAGGTCACCACCTGCACGGTCGACGGCCGTCCGGTGCGCACGCTCGGCGATTTCACGATCAGCGTCGGTCACGGGCCCGAGGCGCTCCGGACCGCCGACACCGTGGTCATCCCGCCGTACGGGCCGCTGCCGGAGACGCCCGGACTGCCGGCGGCGGTCGCGGACGCCCTGGCGGCGATCCGGCCCGGCGCGCGCACCGTGTCGATCTGCACCGGGGCCTTCGTGCTGGCGGCGGCCGGGATGCTGGACGGCCGCCCGGCCACGACGCACTGGCGCGAGGCGGCCCGGTTCCGGGAGCTGTTCCCCCGCGTCAGGCTCGACGCGGACGTGCTCTTCGTCGACGACGGCGACGTGCTGACGTCGGCGGGGGCCGCGTCCGGCGTGGATGTCTGTCTCCATCTGGTGCGGCGGGACCACGGCAGCCGGGTCGCGAACCGGGTGGCGCGGCGCTGCGTGGTGCCGCCGTGGCGCGACGGCGGGCAGGCGCAGTACATCGAGCAGCCGGTGCCGGAGCCGGCGGCCACGGGCACGGCGGCGACGCGGGCGTGGGCGCTGGAGCGGCTGGACGCCCCGCTGACCCTCGCCGACCTGGCCGGGCACGCCCGGATGAGCGTGCGGACGTTCGCCCGCCGGTTCCGGGAGGAGACCGGGGTCAGCCCGGGCCGGTGGCTGATCCAGCAGCGGGTCAGCCGGGCGCGGGAGCTGCTGGAGTCGAGCGACCTGCCGGTGGAGCGGATCGCCGAGCGGGTCGGCTTCGCGACCGCCGCGTCGCTGCGCCAGCACCTGCACGCCGCGATCGGCGTCTCCCCGCTGGCCTACCGCCGCACCTTCCAGCGGGCGGCCCGCCGCTGACCCTCCGGCCGGCAGCGGGTGCCCGCCGCGGCGGCCGGACATGACGAAGACCCCCCGCGGTACGGACGCGCTGGGGGGTCTCCGGGCGCTGACCGCCGGGTCAGCGGTGCGCTTCAGACGTTGACGCCGTAGTCCTTGGCGATGCCCGCCAGGCCAGAGGCGTAACCCTGGCCCACCGCGCGGAACTTCCACTCGGCGCCGTGGCGGTAGATCTCGCCGAAGACCATGGCGGTCTCGGTGGAGGCGTCCTCGGTGAGGTCGTAGCGGGCGATCTCGGTGTCGCCGTTCTGGTTCACGACGCGGATGAACGCGTTGCGCACCTGGCCGAAGTTCTGGCCACGCGCGTCGGCGTCGTGGATCGACACGGGGAAGACCACCTTGTCGACCTCCGGCGGCAGACCGGCCAGGTTCACCTTGATCTGCTCGTCGTCACCCTCGCCCTCGCCGGTGAGGTTGTCACCGGTGTGCTGGATGCTGCCGTCGGGGGAGGTGAGGTTGTTGTAGAAGACGAAGTGCTGGTCGGAGATGATCTTGCCGCTGGCGTCCACGGCCAGGGCGCTCGCGTCGAGGTCGAAGTCGGCGCCCGTCGTCGTCCGCACGTCCCAGCCCAGTCCGACCGTCACAGCCGTCAGACCCGGAGCCTCCTTGCTCAGCGAGACGTTGCCGCCCTTGGCCAGGCTCACACCCATGTGAATTTCCCCTTAATGAAGCTCTGGATCGCTTTGCGATGACGTTACCTTCACTGGCACCAACGACGTCAGGGCCCCGCGAGGTTCCAGGGGAAACCAGGGTGCGTTCCCGGCGGGGATCCCCGATCATGACAGGCATGCCCGTATCAGGCGGCCGCGAGGGCCGGTTCGTCATACGCGGCTCGGTCTCCCTGCCGGAGCGCGAGCTGCGCTGGCGTTTCGCGCGCGCTTCCGGCCCGGGCGGGCAGCACGTCAACACCACGGACAGCGCGGTGGAGCTGCGGTTCGATCTCGCCCGCACCCAGGCGCTGCCGCCGGAGTGGAAGGAACGGGCGCTCCAGCGTCTCGCCGGGCGGCTGACGGACGGCGTGCTGACGGTGCGGGCCAGCGAGCACCGCTCGCAGTGGCGTAACCGCGAGGCGGCCGGGGTGCGGATGGCGAGTCTGCTGGCCGAGGCGACGGCGCCGCCGCCGCGCCCGCGGCGGAAGCGCGGCGTGCCGCGGGGCGCCCGCGAGCGGCGGCTGCGGGAGAAGAAGCGGCGCTCGGAGACCAAGCGGCTGCGCCGCGACCGCGGCGAGTGGTGAGGGGTCAGCCGAGCTTCCGGTAGGCGCCGCGGTAGTACAGCAGCGGCCCGACGCCCGGCACGGGCGGCAGCCCGGCGCCGAGCACCCGCCCCACCACCAGCGTGTGGTCCCCGGCGTGCACCCGCTGCTCGGTGCGGCACTCCACGGCGGCCAGCGCCCCCTTCACCAGCGGCGCGCCCGTGGCCGGCCCCACCTCGTGCGGCACCTCCTGGAACAGCAGCCGGTCGCTGAGCCGCCCCTTCATGGCGAAGCGCCCGGCGATCGTGCGCTGCTCCTCCGAGAGCACGGACGCCGCCCACAGCGGCTGCCGCTCCAGCAGCTCGTCCATGCGGGACCCGGTGCGCACGCTGACCATCACCAGCGGCGGGTCGAGCGAGACCGAGAGAAACGCCGTCGCCGTCATGCCCGCCGGGGCGCCGCGCGGCCCGTCCTCCTCGTCGTGCGCCGTGACCAGCACGACGCCCGCGGCCAGGCGGGCCATGGCCGCCCGGAACTCCTCCTCGCTCACCCCTTCAGGATGCGTGACGACGGGAGCGGTCGGGTGGGCTGGCGAATGCTGCGATGGGACGGACACACCGGCAACGCTAACCGGAGCCTTCCGCGGGCCGCATCGGCCGGGGGAACCAGCCCTGCCGCCCACCGCGTCCTACGTCCCGCGACGGAGCCCTTTCGCAGTGTGACATAGCTCACAGTAGGCAATTAATTACTGACCCTGTGTACCTAATAGGCAGCTGAGTGTGATTCAGTGGCCTGTAGGTACATCTGCACGTGCATTCGGGCGCCCGGGGGAGTGATCGAAACGGAGACGGAGCCTTATGTGCGACTGGCCTCGCTGCGGGAGCTCCACCGCGTCCTCGCGCAGCTGAACACCGCTCGCAGCATGGCAGACACCCTTCAGGCCATCGCCGACGGCGCCGTGACCGCGCTGGACTTCGAGGTCGCCACCGTCAATCTCGTCAACCCCGACGGCGATCTCCTCGTCGCCGCCGTCGCCGGCAGCGAACGGGCCGAGGCCGCGCTCGCCGGACGCACCGGCTCCCGCGAGTCCTGGGAGCGCAGACTGTCCATGGGCGAGCGCTGGGGAGAGCTCCGCTTCATCCCGTACACCGAGGGCTGGGTCCTCGACCACGACGACGTCCCGCAGTGGCACACCACCGGCCCGGCGCCCCGCTCGCCCGACGAGTGGCACCCCATGGACCGCCTCTTCGCGCCCATGTACGCCTCCGACGGCGAGCTGCTGGCCGTGCTGGAGGTGGACCGGCCCCGCGACGGCAAGCGCCCCGGCGCCTGGGGCCGCGAGGCGCTCCAGATGTACGCCTCCCAGGCCGCCATCGCCATCAGCAACGCCCGGCTGCGCGGCAACATGCAGCGCGCCCTCGTCCGGCTCGAGCAGGAGCAGCAGGCGCTGCGCGCCAGCGAGGAGAGCTTCCGCCAGGCGTTTGAGTACGCGCCCAGCGGCATGGCCATCGCCGAGGTCGGCGGCGAGAACCACGGCCGCCTCATCCGCGTCAACGACGCCCTGTGCCGCCTCCTCGGCCGCTCCGTCACCGCGCTGCGCCGCTACAGCTTCGCCGACCTCGTCCACCCCGAGGACACCACCGTCCTGCTGCGCACCCCCGCCGAAGGCGGCCGCGCCGAGCTGCGCCTGCTGCGCCGCGACGGCTCCTATGTGTGGGTCAGCATGCGCAACTCCGTCGTCGCCGACGCCGCCGACGGGCCCCGGGTGCTGCTGACCCACGTCGAGGACATAGAGGAGCGCAAGCGCCACGAACTCGCCCTCGCCCACCGCGCCAGCCACGACTCGCTCACCGGCCTGCCCAACAGCGCCGAGCTGCGCACCCGGCTGCGCAGCCGCCTGTGCGACACCCCGAGCCAACGGATCGGGCCCGCCGCGGCCAGCGCCGGGCCGGCCGACGCCTACGGCCAGCTCGGCGGCGCCGCGCCGCTCCCGTACGACCACCACGAGCACGTCCGCGCGCCCGACGCGCCCGGCGGCGACGGCAAGGGGCTGGCCGTGCTCTTCTGCGACCTCGACGGCTTCAAGGCGATCAACGACCGGTACGGCCACGTCTGCGGCGACGCCGTGCTCGTCGAGGTCGCCCGCCGGCTGGAGCAGGGAGTGCGGGACAACGACACGGTGGCCCGGCTCGGCGGCGACGAGTTCGTGGTGCTGGCCGACGGGCTCGGCCTCGCCGAAGCCTCCGACCTGGCCGTCAGGCTGCGCAACGCGATCATCCCGCCGATCCGCTTCGAGGGCAGGTCGGTCCGCGTCGGCGCCAGCTTCGGCATCGGCTGGGCGGCCTGCGGGATGACCATTGAGGAGATCCTGGAGTCCGCCGACCAGCGCATGTACATAGAAAAGCGGTCACGGTCCCAGGGGCGCCGCCGCGCTGGCTGAGGGCTGTCCCCCGAACGGGGTAGGCTCGCGGCCGTACCCACCCTGAAGGAGCGAGTCGATGACTGCCGGGAACAACGGCGGAGCCATGCCGCCCGACAACGACGACGACCCGTTCGGCTACCTGTACCGGCCCGATGGACAGTCGTCCGGTCAGGCAGCGTCCCCTTCCCGCGGCCCCGCCTCGTACCACAACGTGCGGCCCGTGGGCGAGCGCACCTTCGGCGGCCAGCAGGGCTACCGCCCGCAGCCGGACGCCCGCTACGCCGCGCCCGAGGCCCAGGTCGGCGCCCCGGCGCCCGCCCCGGCCGGTCCCCGCCGCGCCGCGCCCGAGCCGCCGCGCCGCAACGGCCTGCTGATCGGCGCGATCGCCGTCGTCCTCGCCGTCGTCGCCGGCGTCGGCGCCGCCATCCTCTTCAGCAGCGGCGGTGAGGAGGAGACCGCCGGCGGCGACCCGACCCCCGCCCCCACCGCCACCGAGGACGAGGAGAACGCGGAAGGCAGCGAGGGCGACGACGACGAGAACGAGCCCGAGGAGCCCGAGGCACTGCCCACCGCCGGCCCCGCCGACGTCGAACTCTCCGGCGGCGCCGCCATCGAGTCCGAGCTGCCCGGCGCCTCCACCGAGGACGGCTCCTACATCGCCATCCTGGGCCGCCAGGACGCCACCATCACCTGGACCTTCGAGCTGCCGGAGGGCGGCAGCTACGAGCTGTTCACCGAGTACGCCACCGTCTCCGACGGCCAGACCATGTCGTTCTCCGTCAACGGCACGCCCCGCGACGACGCCATCGACACCCGCGACTACGGCGGCACCGGCGACTGGGAGAGCAGCTGGTATGACACCTACAACTACGTCGACCTCACCGAGGGGACGAACACCATCCAGCTGACCTGCGGCGACTCCTGCGATATCGCCATCCAGCGGCTGTCGATCAGAGAACGTGGCTGACCCCGGCCGGGGCGTCCGCCCCCGGCCTGACCACCCAGTCGCCCTTGCGCATCACCCCGGCGACCCGGAACTCCGCGTCGAGTACCACCAGGTCGGCGTCCTTGCCCTCCTCGATCGACCCCACCCGGTCGTCCACCCCCAGCACCCGTGCCGGGGTCAGGCTCGCCGCCCGCACCGCGTCCGTCACCGGCATCCGGTCCACGGTCACCGCGCGCCGGAACGCCCGGTCCATCGTCAGCGTCGAGCCCGCCAGCGCGCCCGCGCCGTCACCGTCCGCGACCCGCGCCACGCCGCCGGAGACCGTCACCCGCAGCGGCCCCAGCGGATAGTCGCCGTCCCCCATGCCGGCCGCCCCCATCGCGTCGGTGACGAACGCCACCCGGTCCGCTCCCGCCGCCCGCACGGCCATGCCGAGCACGGCCGGGTGCAGGTGCGTGCCGTCGTTCAGCAGCTCCACCGTCACCCGCTCGTCCGCCAGCAGCGCGCCGACCGGGCCGGGCGCCCGGTGCGCCAGCGGCGGCATGGCGCTGAACAGGTGCGTCGCCACCCGCGCCCCGGCCTCGATCGCCTCCCGGGCCGTGTCGTATGAGGCGTCGGTGTGCCCGACCGCCGGGATCACGCCCTCGTCCCGCAGCAGCCGCACCGCCGCCAGCCCGCCCGGCAGCTCCGGCGCCAGCGTCACCATCCGCGCCCAGCCCTCCGCCGCCGCCAGCAGCCGCCGCACGTCGGCCGCGGCCGGCGGGCGCAGCAGCGCCGGGTCGTGCGCGCCGTGGCGGCCCAGCGCGATGAACGGGCCCTCGAAGTGCACGCCCGCGATCTCCCCGCGCCGCGCCAGCTCCGCGAGCACCCCGGCCTGCGCCGCCAGGTCCTGAAGCGTGCCGGTGACCGTGGAGGCCAGCATCGTGGTGGTGCCGTGGCGCCGGTGCGTGGCGATGGCCGTCAGCGCCTCCTCGGCCGATCCGGCGGAGAACGACGCCCCGCCGCCGCCGTGGACGTGGAGGTCCACGAAGCCGGGCACGAGCCAGTGCCCGGTAAGGTCGACCACCTCGGTACCGTGCGGTTCCTGCGGCAGGGCCGCGGTGAGCCGGCCGCCCTCGACGGCGACCCGGCCCGCCTCGTCGATGCCGCCGGGCCGTACCACGCGCGCGCCCGCCAGTACGGTCCTTCGCGCGCCATGCTGGGGAGACGACGGTGGCGGCGTCATCGGCGGGCAACCTCCACGGGCACACGGGGACCGACCAGGGCTTTCAGTCTCTCCCGCGCGGGCCAAGAGGTCTAGGCCAGTTCTGGGGGGCGCCCCGATCGTTACACGACCCGCACCGGGCGAGTAGCGTGAGGCCGCGCGCTTCGTGCGGAGGTCCGTTCGGCATCTCGTTCGGCAGGGAAGGTAAGACAGTGAAACGGCGTCGCTTCTTGGGACTGGGCGCTGGAGTCGCGGGCGCGTTCGGCTTGCCCGCCACGCTGACCGGCTGCGGCGGCGACTCCAGCGACGACATCGTGATCCTGCGCCTGCTGGCGGCCGAGTTCGGCACGACCGCGGGGGCCGGCAGCACCCAGCGGTACTGGAACGACATCGCCACCGCCTTCCACAACCGCACCGACGGCGTCCGGATCGATGTGAACGTCGTCAGCTACGAGAACGCCAGCGACCAGCTGGCCCGCATGATCGAGGCGGGCGAGCCGCCGGACGTCGCGCACGTCGCGGCGTTCGCCGACTACGCCGAGGCCGGCGACCTCTACCGCGCCGACCAGCTGCTGCCGCTGCCGGTGCTCGCGGACTTCGTGCCCTCCATAGCCAGGGCGGGCGAGCGGCAGCGCGTCCAGTACGGCCTGCCGCTGTCCGCCAGCGTCATGCGCCTGTTCTACAACGCCGACCTGTTCGAGTCCGCCGGGCTTGACCCGGACTCCCCGCCGCGCGACTGGGACGAGCTGATCGAGGCGGCGTCCGCCCTGGAGGAGGCCGGCGTGGCCTCTCCGTTCGGGCTGCCGCTGGGCCACGACGACGCCCACGCCGAGGCCGTGACCTGGATGCTCGCCGGCGGCGGCGCTCTTACCGACTCCACCGGCACGTACACCATCGACTCCTACGTCAACGTCGAGACATTCACGTGGCTGCGCGACGAGCTGGTCATCCCCGGCCTGGCGGGCTCCAGCAACCCGGCGCGCCTCACCCGCGACGACGTCTACCAGGGCTTCGCCGAGGGGAACGTCGGCATGCTGATGGCCGACACCCTGCTGATGACCCAGGCGGACCTGGCGGGCGTGCGGTACCGCACGGCGCCGGTCCCGGGCGTGGACGACCCGGCCATCTCCACGCTGGGCCAGGCGACGTGGGTCGTGGCGTTCAACCACAACGGGCACCTGGAGGAGATCAGGCGGTTCCTGGAGTTCGTCTTCACCAACGACACGGTCAGCAGCTTCGCGGCACGCAACGAGCTGCTGCCGGTGACGACGCCCGACTCGCAGGAGATCGCCGCCAGCGACAACGAGGACGCCCAGCGGATCGCGCCGTTCCTGGAGCAGCTGCCGGGCGCCTCCTTCTACCCCGTCGGCAAGGTGTCCTGGGGCACGGTCGCGGCGAACATCGCCAGCGGCATCGGCGCCGCGGTGCAGCGCGACAGCAACGTCGCGGAGATCCTCGGCCAGCTCCAGACTGAGGCGGAGGCCGCCGATGTCCAGGCCGGTGTCTGAGGAGCTGACCGAGCGTGACCGCGAGGTGCTCGCCCTCGAACGCCGCTCCTGGACCGGGCCGGGCGCCAAGGAGCGGGCGATCAGGGAGCGGCTCGGCATCTCGCCGACCCGCTACTACCAGCTGCTCAACGCGCTGCTGGACGACCCGCGCGCGCTGGCGCACGACCCGGTGACCGTCAACCGGCTGCGCCGCCGCCGCCAGGCCCGGCGCCGCGACCTGTCGTGACGGGCCGGGCCGGCCGGGCCACAGGCGCCCGTCAGACGGCGGCGGCGAGGGCGGCGAGCAGGGCGGCGACCCCGGCCGGGCCGTCGACGGTCAGGTCGGCGATCTCGGACAGCCGCGTGACCTCCGTGCTGGCGCTGCACACGCGCACCCCCGGCACGCCCTGGGCCCGCAGCGCGGCGACCGCCTCGAAGGCCGCCAGGTCCCCCAGGTCGTCCCCGGCGTAGAGGACGGACCGGGCTCCCGTCTCCTTGACCAGGGCGGTCAGGGCGGCGCCCTTGTCCATGCCGGGCGGCCGCAGCTCCAGCACCAGCCGCCCCGGCTCCAGCGTGAGGCCGAGGCGCGCGGCGAGCGAGCCGAGCGGCTCCTCCAGCCGGGCGAACGACGCCTCGGGCTCGGCCGCGCGGCGGGTGTGGACGGCGACCGCGCCGCCCTTGTCCTCGATGTGGGCGTCGGCCGCGCCGCACTCCGCCAGCAGCCCTGGCAGCGCCTCGCGCGCTGCCGCGACCCCGGGGTGCGGCGGGGGCGTGCGGAACTCGCCGGTCGCCGCGTCCCAGCGTTCCGCCCCGTAGGCGCCGAGCACGGTCAGACCGGAGAGCCCGGGGTGCCTGTCGAAGCCGCCGAGCCGGACGACGGCGGCGGCGGAGCGGCCCGTGATGACGGCGAGGGTGCCGACGCGGGCGGCCAGCCGGGCCAGCGCGGGCAGCGCGTCGGGGTGGGCGCGCGCCTGCTCGGGGTCGGGGACGATGGGGGCCAGGGTGCCGTCGAAGTCCACAGCGACCAGGGCGCGTTCCGGCGCGCCGCGCAGGGCGGTGAGGCCGTCGCGGCCCTCGGCCGTGGCGGGTTCGGGGAGGGTGCCCATGGTGCGGGAGCCTACCGGCGGGCGCGTCACGGGACGAGGGCGTCGAGCTGGGCGAGGAACCAGTCGCGCGGCGGGAGGGCGGTGGCCCGCGCCGCCAGGCGCGCCGAGCGCTCGGCGCGCTCGGCGTCGTCCATGCGCAGGGCGGCGTGCAGCGCCTCGGCCGTGCCCGCGATGTCGTAGGGGTTCACCATCAGGGCGTCTTCGGCCAGCTCCTCGGCCGCCCCGGCCTCCCGGGACAGCACCAGGGCGCAGCCGGACTCCGAGACGACCGGGATCTCCTTGGCGACCAGGTTCATCCCGTCGCGGATGGGGTTGACCAGCGCGACGTCCGCCATGCGGTACGCGGCCAGCGACCGGGCGAAGTCGTCCTTGACGTGCAGCAGCACCGGCGTCCAGTCCCCGGTGCCGAAGGTCTTGTTGATCTCCTCGGCGACGCGCGTGACCTCGGCCGTGTACGCGCGGTAGACCGCCAGGTCCTGCCGGGAGGGGTAGGCGAAGGCGAGGTGCACCACGCGGCCGTGCCACTCGGGGCGGTCGGTCAGCAGGCGGCGGTAGGCCAGCAGGCCGCGCACGATGTTCTTCGACAGCTCCGTGCGGTCCACGCGCACGATCGTGCGGCGGTCGCCGACCTGCGCGCGCAGCTCCGCCAGCCGCTCGTCCACGTCCGGGCGCGAGGCGCGCTCCCGCAGGAAGCCGCCGTCGGCGCCCAGGCCGTGCACGCCCAGCGCCGTCGCCAGGCCGCCCTCGTGGATCACCTCGCCCCCGCCGTCCGACACCACGTCGGCGCCCAGCACGTCCGCGCAGCAGTCGGCGAAGGCGCGGGCCCAGCGGGCGGTGAGGAACGCGGCGCGGTCGGCGCCCAGCATGCCCAGCAGCAGCTCGCGCGCCACCGGGCCGGGCAGCACGCGGAACAGCTCGGGCGGCGCCCAGGGGGTGTGCGAGAAGTGGCCGATCCGCACGTCCGGGCGCAGCTCGCGCAGCATGCGGGGCACCAGCGCCAGGTGGTAGTCCTGCACCAGCACGGCGGCGCCCGGCTCCGCCTCCTCGGCCAGGGCGCGGGCGAACGTCTGGTTGTAGGCCCGGTACTGCTCCCACTGCCGCTCGAACCCGGCGTCGAAGACCGGCTCGAAGGGCGTCTGGTACAGCAGGTGGTGGACGAACCACAGGACGGAGTTGGCGACGCCGTTGTAGGCGGCGTCGAACGTCTCGGGCGGGATGTCCAGCATCCGCACGTCCTGCCCGCCGGTGTCCGACGGGTCCAGGCGGGGCCCGGCCCGCCGGGCGGCCTCGCGGTCCGCCTCGCCGAGGGCGGCGCAGACCCAGACTCCGGCGCCGGGGCCCAGGGCGCTCAGCCCGGAGACGAGGCCGCCGCCGCCGCGCCGGGCGGTCAGGGTGCCGTCTTCGGCCGCGGTGTAGGCCACGGGGCCGCGGTTGGAGGCGACGAGAACCTTCGGCCGGGCGGCCGGTGCCGGTGACTCCGTGTGCTCGGCTGCGTCCATATGCGTAGCGTAATCCTTTGGGTACCGTTGCCGCTAGATCGCCTCGTCTGCCGTGCGGTGCCGCCCGGCCGGGCGCGGCCGGGCGGAGGCCCGCGCGGATCAGGCGGCCTGGCGGGCGGCGTACTCGGGGATGGTGGTCATCGGCGGGCGCTCCTCGGTGTCGATCAGGTGCGTGCGCGGCACGAAGCCGCCGTCGTCGTCCCGCTCGAACTGGGTCAGGGTCTGCCGCAGCAGCGGCCGGGGCCCGGGCAGCCGGCTCTGCGCGGTGCGCATGATGGCGGCCGCCATCCGCCCCAGGGCCTGCCCGTCCTGGTGGCGGTGCTTGCGGACGCCGACGTCCACCTGCGCCAGCGCGTCCAGCCCGGCCAGCCGCAGCGTGTCGATGAGCATGCCCAGCTCCACGCCGTACCCCACGGGGAACGGCAGGCGCTCCAGCAGCGACCGCCGGGCGGCGTACTCCCCGCCGAGCGGCTGGACCACCCCGGCCAGCTGCGGCCAGTGCAGGTTCAGCAGCGGCCGGGCGACCAGCTCGGTCACCCTGCCGCCCTGCCGGGCGCCCCCCGGCTGGTCGCCGAGCGGGCGGTCGTACATCGCCTTCACCAGCTGCACGTCCGGCTCGGTGAGCAGCGGGCCGACGATGCCCCACACGAAGCGGGAGTCGAATTCCCTCAGGTCGGCGTCGACGAAGCAGACGATCTCGCCGCTCGACGCGAGCAGGGACCGCCAGAGCACCTCGCCCTTGCCCGGCACGGACGGCAGCCGGGGGAGTATCTCGTCGCGGTGGACGACCTTGGCGCCCGCCGCGGCGGCGACCTCCGAGGTGCGGTCGGTGGAGCCGGAGTCCACCACCATCAGCTCGTCGATCAGTGGCACGTCTTCCATCAGGTCGCGCCGGAGCGTTTCCACGATCGCGCCGACGGTCGCCTCCTCGTTGAGCGCGGGGAGGACGACGCTGATGCTGCCCGCCGCCCCCGCCGCTCGCTTCGCGTCCAGCAGTCGCGGCAGGGACCGGTCAGCGGCAACCCAGGACCGGCGGTGCAGCCACTCCTCTGCCTCTTCCAGCACGAATGTCGCTCCTGTTCGGGTATGGGCACTTAGTCGGAGTTGGGCGGTTAAGTGGTGCTTTAACCCACATGGCCCTGTCTGCCCCTTCTTAGGGGAGGTTGAACCCCTTCCGCGCGCGAATCTGAGAAAACTTCCC
Organism: Streptomyces sp. 7-21; assembly: GCF_016741785.1. GTDB lineage: Bacteria > Actinomycetota > Actinomycetes > Streptomycetales > Streptomycetaceae > Streptomyces. Next base: position 174,950 of record NZ_JAERRL010000008.1, on the reverse strand, counting down.
GCCGCCCCGCGTGTCTCGCGGAGCGGACGGCCCGAGCCATTGTGCGGTCCGTCCGTTACAGTCTCGAACAGCGCAGGTGTCCTCCGCATATCGGGGGAGACCGCGCCCGACAACCGCATACAGCTCATCCAGAGGGGCAGAGGGAACGGCCCGTAGAAGCCCCGGCAACCCTTCCGCCGGTCTCGTGACGACGCGAGGCTCCCGGTGGGGAAGGTGCCAATTCCGGCCCGCGGTGAGAGCCGCCGCGGGGAAGATGAGGAGAGAGGGCCTCGCACCCATGTCTGTGCTCACCGTGCCCGACACAGACGCCGCCGCCCGCGGTGTCGATCTCGGTCCGGCCGCCGCGCTGTCCTGCCGCGAGTGCGGCGAGCGCTACCCGCTCAGCCCGGTCTTCGCCTGTACGTCCTGTTTCGGGCCGCTGGAGATCGCCTATGAGTTCCCCAGCGGCGACCCCGGGGCGCTGCGCGCCCGCATCGAGGCCGGCCCGGCCAGCCAGTGGCGGTACGCACCGCTGCTGCCGGTCCCCGCGGACGTCGCGGACAAGCCCAACCTGAACCCCGGCCTGACGCGCCTGGTCAAGGCCGACCGCCTGGCCGCCGAGCTCGGCGTGACCGGCGGCCTGTACGTCAAGGACGACTCGGGCAACCCCACGCACTCCTTCAAGGACCGCGTCGTCGCGTGCGCCCTTGAGGCGGCGCGCGCCTTCGGCTTCACCACCCTGTCGTGCTCCTCGACCGGCAACCTCGCGGGCGCCGTCGGCGCCGCCGCCGCCCGCGCCGGGCTGCGCTCGTGCGTGTTCATCCCGCACGACCTGGAGCAGGGCAAGGTGCTGATGGCCGGGGTGTACGGCGGCGACGTGGTGGCCATCGAGGGCACCTACGACGACGTCAACCGCTTCTGCAGCGAGCTGATCGGCGACCCGGCGGGCGAGGGCTGGGGCTTCGTCAACGTCAACCTCCGCCCGTACTACGCGGAGGGTTCCAAGACCCTGGCCTTCGAGATCTGCGAGCAGCTGGGCTGGCGCCTGCCCGACCAGCTGGTGATCCCCATCGCCTCCGGCTCCCAGCTCACCAAGATCGACAAAGGGCTCCGGGAGCTGATCGCGCTCGGCCTCGTCGAGGACAAGCCGTACAAGATCTTCGGCGCCCAGGCCGAGGGCTGCTCCCCGGTGTCACGGGCGTTCCGCGACGGCCACGACGTGGTCAGGCCGGTCAAGCCGGACACCATCGCCAAGTCCCTCGCCATCGGCAATCCCGCCGACGGGCCGTACGTGCTGGACATCGTCCGCCGCACCGGCGGCGCCGTCGCGGACGTCACCGACGAGGAGATCGTGGACGCCATGGCGCTGCTGGCCCGCACCGAGGGCGTCTTCGCCGAGACGGCGGGCGGGGTGACGCTGGGCGTGGCCAGGAAGCTGCTGGCCGCGGGCGACCTCGATCCCGCGCTGGAGACCGTCGTGCTCAACACCGGCGACGGCCTGAAGACCCTGGACGCGGTGGCCTCCTTCGCCGGGCCCACCGCCACCATCCGCCCGAACCTTGAATCGTTCCGAGAGGCTGGCCTGTCATGAGCGTCCGTGTCCGCATTCCCACCATCCTGCGCACCTACACCGGCGGCCAGTCCGAGGTCACGGCCGAGGGCGCCACGCTGGCTGACGTGATAGCCGACCTGGACCAGAACCACCAGGGCATCGGCGCCCGGGTGCTGGACGAGCAGGGCAAGCTGCGCCGTTTCGTGAACGTCTACGTGAACGACGACGACGTCCGCTTCGCCCAGGGGCTGGAGACCCCGACGCCGGACGGCGCGAGCATCTCGATCATCCCGGCCGTCGCGGGCGGCTGACGGCCGGCGAGCGGTCCGGCTGAGCGATCCGGACATCCGCGCGGGCGCGCGCGGCCGCCCCGGGAGCCGATGGGCCCCGGGGCGGAACGCTGTCCTTCGGTTCGGTAGGGTGAGCCGTGGCCTGCGGGGCAGGTGGTGCCCGGAACAACGGCACGGCGCCACTAGCGCGTTGTATCGGGCGCGTCTCGCAAAAATTTCTGCATGGCTCCCCGGCGGCACGTAGCTGAAAATCGCCGCTCGAATTGTCTGTTTGGTGCGCAACGTCCGTGGCAAAACATTCAGGTTCCAGCTGCTTTGCCACTGTGTGCCCGTTGTGAGCGCTCCCGATTTCTCGTCCGAAGGACCTGTTGCACTCGGCGTACGGCCCGATACATTCAGCGGCGGTCGACGCGTTCCGGCGCACACCCCCAACCGCCCGGGGGTGAGGTCTGAGAGGTCTGACCCGGGGCCGTGAAGTGCGGTCTCGTGAAAGGGCCAGCAACAGGGGAGTTACGTAATGGCTCAGGGCACCGTCAAGTGGTTCAACGCGGAGAAGGGATACGGCTTCATCGCGGTCGACGGTGGTGCGGACGTGTTCGTCCACTACAGCGCGATCCAGATGGACGGCTACCGCACTCTCGAAGAGGGACAGCGGGTCGAGTTCGAGATCTCGCAGGGACAGAAGGGTCCCCAGGCCGACATGGTCCGGGTCACCGCCTGAACCGCCGACCGCACCACGGCAGCTTTTCAGGTTCCTCGCAGGGCCCCGCCTCCGCCACCGGGCGCGGGGCCCTGACGCTGTCCAGACGCTGTTCTGGCGGTGTCCTGACGGCTCGTCGGAACGGGCTGCGGAGGGGGGTGTGAGGCCGTCTTCCCGGGCTGCCGCGCACCCCGGCCGGGCTTGCACTCACAGGTGCCGAGTGCTAATCATGGGCGTTAGCACTCTACAGTGGAGAGTGACAGCAAGGACCGGTTCGGTGAGGTCCTCGGGCCGGGCGGGGCAAGGAACCGCCGGGCATGCGGACCGTCCGTCGCGGGCGCCAGCGCGGTCCTGGAGCAATCCACCCCTGTTCTGGGAGGACCACTTCACATGGCCAAGATCATCGCGTTCGACGAAGACGCGCGGCGCGGCCTTGAGCGCGGGATGAACCAGCTCGCTGACGCCGTCAAGGTCACGCTCGGCCCCAAGGGCCGGAACGTCGTTCTGGAGAAGAAGTGGGGCGCCCCCACCATCACGAACGACGGTGTCTCCATCGCGAAGGAGATCGAGCTCGAGGACGCCTACGAGAAGATCGGCGCCGAGCTCGTCAAGGAGGTCGCGAAGAAGACGGACGACGTCGCCGGTGACGGCACGACCACCGCGACCGTCCTGGCGCAGGCGCTGGTCCGCGAGGGCCTGCGGAACGTCGCCGCCGGTGCCAACCCGATGGCCCTGAAGCGGGGCATCGAGGCCGCCGTCGAGAAGGTCTCCGAGGCCCTGCTGCAGCAGGCCAAGGAGGTCGAGACCAAGGAGCAGATCGCCTCCACCGCCTCCATCTCCGCCGGCGACACCCAGATCGGTGAGCTGATCGCCGAGGCCATGGACAAGGTCGGCAAGGAAGGCGTCATCACCGTCGAGGAGTCGCAGACCTTCGGCCTCGAGCTGGAGCTCACCGAGGGTATGCGCTTCGACAAGGGCTACATCTCCGGCTACTTCGCTACCGACATGGAGCGGATGGAGGCGGAGCTCGAGGACCCGTACATCCTCATCGTCAACTCCAAGATCAGCGCGGTGAAGGACCTGCTCCCGCTGCTGGAGAAGGTCATGCAGGCCGGCAAGCCGCTGCTGATCATCGCCGAGGACGTCGAGGGCGAGGCCCTGTCCACCCTCGTGGTGAACAAGATCCGCGGCACCTTCAAGTCGGTCGCCGTCAAGGCCCCCGGCTTCGGTGACCGCCGCAAGGCCATGCTGGGCGACATCGCCACGCTGACCGGCGGCCAGGTCATCTCCGAGGAGGTCGGCCTCAAGCTGGAGAACGCCACGCTCGACCTGCTGGGCCGCGCCCGCAAGGTCGTCATCACCAAGGACGAGACCACCATCGTCGACGGTGCGGGCGACAGCGACCAGGTCCAGGGCCGCGTGAACCAGATCCGCGCCGAGATCGAGAACTCCGACTCCGACTACGACCGCGAGAAGCTCCAGGAGCGCCTGGCCAAGCTCGCGGGCGGCGTGGCGGTCATCAAGGCCGGCGCGGCCACCGAGGTGGAGCTCAAGGAGCGCAAGCACCGCATCGAGGACGCGGTGCGCAACGCCAAGGCCGCCGTCGAGGAGGGCATCGTCGCCGGTGGTGGCGTGGCCCTGCTCCAGGCCTCCAACGCGTTCGAGAAGCTGGAGCTCGAGGGCGACGAGGCCACCGGTGCCCAGGCCGTTCGCCTGGCCCTGGAGGCCCCGCTGAAGCAGATCGCCGTCAACGCCGGCCTTGAGGGCGGCGTCGTGGCGGAGAAGGTCCGCGGCCTGCCCACGGGCCACGGCCTGAACGCCGCCACCGGCGAGTACGTGGACATGCTGGCCGAGGGCATCATCGACCCGGCCAAGGTGACGCGTTCCGCGCTGCAGAACGCCGCCTCCATCGCCGGCCTGTTCCTGACCACGGAGGCCGTGGTCGCCGACAAGCCGGAGAAGGAGAAGGCGGGCGCCGACGCCGCCGGCGGCATGGGCGGTGGCATGGACTTCTGAGCCTGACCGGCTCAGCCGTCCCTTGTGGCAATCCGGGGCGGTACCCCTGCGGGGGTGCCGCCCCGGTTGCATGTGCGCGCGGTCCGCGCCCGGCGGCGGCTGAGCTGGCCGCCGCGCCGCAGCGGCCACCGCCCGCAGCCAGGCGGGCCCCGCGAGGCGCGGCGCGAGGTGAGCGCGGGCGGGCCGTGACGTCAGCCGCGGGCGGCGGCGAGGGCGGCGCGGAGGTGGCCGTTGGACTCCGACAGCAGGCGGTCGGCGGTGGCCGCGTCCACCTCGCCGAGGATCGTGAGGATGGCGTTCTTCACCTCGCCGCCCGTCTCCCGCAGCGCCGCCTCGATGGTCTCGTCCGGCGCCCCCGTCGCCAGCGCCACGATCCGCCGCGACCGGGCGCGCAGCTTCTCGTTCGAGGCCCGCACGTCCACCATCAGGTTCCCGTACGTCTTACCGATCTTGATCATGCTGATCGTCGAGATCATGTTCAGCACGAGCTTCTGCGCCGTCCCCGCCTTCAGCCGGGTCGAGCCGCTGATCAGCTCGGGGCCGACCACGATCTCGATGCCGTGCTCGGCCGCCGCCGCGAGCGGCGAGCCGGCGTTGCAGGACAGGCCGATGGTGAGCGCGCCCCGGGCGCGCGCGTGCTCCACCGCGCCCACCGCGTACGGGGTGCGCCCCGAGGCGGAGATGCCGACGACCGCGTCCGCCGCCGTGAGCCCGCGTTCCTCCAGGTCCGACCTGGCCAGCGCCCGGCTGTCCTCGGCCCCCTCCACCGCCGTGACCATCGCCTCGGGCCCGCCGGCGATGAGCCCGACGACCTGATCCGGGTGGGTGTTGAACGTCGGCGGGCACTCGCTGGCGTCCAGCACGCCGAGGCGTCCGGCCGTCCCCGCGCCCAGGTACAGCAGCCGGCCGCCCTCGGCCAGGCGGGCGGCGACCGCGTCGATCGCGTCGGCGATCTCGGGAAGCCGCTCGGCGACGGCGCCGGGCACGCGGATGTCCTCCGCGTTCATCAGCCGGGCGATTTCCAGGGTCGGGAGCGTGTCGATATTGGCGAGGTCGGGCCGGTATGCCTCGGTGGTCAGGGCGTCGAGCTGTGACCGCAGCTCGTCGTAGGGGCTGGTGGACATGGAGCGGCTCTCCGACGGTGGCGGGACGGACTGGTGCGGGAGGGAGAGCCCGCCGGGGTGTCCGGTGGGCTCGGCTCGCCGGGAGCGCGGTCAGCGTTCCCGCGGCGAGTGCCGGTGGGCCAGCGCCTCGTAGCTGGCGTGCAGCGCCGGGGCCGCCGAGTCGTACGTGCGCTGGGCGACGCCGATGAACAGGCAGTCCACGACGAGGAGCTGGCTGGTGCGGCTCGACATCGCGGCCGGGCGCAGCTCGCTCTCCCGGGCCGTGGACGTGGTCAGCACGTGGTCCGCGTACTGCGTGATCTCCCCGTCCGGGCGGCCGGTGACGGCGATGGTGGTGGCGCCGTGGTCGAAGGCGGCCTGGAGCGGTTCGATGACGTCGACGGTCCGGCCGGAGTGGGTGATCGCCACGGCGACGTCCCCGGTCCGCAGCTGGACGGCGTTGGTGACGGCCAGGTGCGGGTCGGCGTGGGCGTGCGCCACGAGCCCGATGCGCAGCAGCTTCTGCGCCAGGTCCTGGGCGACCAGCGACGAGGCGCCGACGCCGTAGACGTCCACGCGTCTGGCGGTGGCGAGCGCGCCCACCGCGGCTTCCAGCTGGGAGATGTCCAGGGCGGCGGCGGTGTCGGCGAGGGTCTGGCGCTCGTCCTGCGCCAGCTTCGCGACGACGTCGCTCATCGGGTCGTCGACCGTGATGTCGGCGGTGACGGCGGGCGCGGCCCCGGACGCCTGCTGGGCGGCCAGGCCCGCCAGCGCCAGGCGCAGGTCCCGGTACCCGGGGTAGCCGAGCAGGCGGGCCGTGCGGACGACGGTGGCCTCGCTGGTGCCGGTGCGTTCGGCGAGGCCGGTGACGGTGAGCGCGGCGCAGCCGGCCGGATCGGCGGCGACGGTCTCGGCGACGCGCTGCATGGAACGGGTCATGGAGGGCGCGAGCGTCCGCACCTTGGCGGCGAGGGCGCCTGGCTCGGGAGGAGCGGGCCGGTGCGTCACGGGGAGGGGACGCGCCCGCACGCCGCGACGGTGGACGAAATTTTCCTTCATCGCGTTCCGCACGAGGTGAAACATATTTTCAGCAAAGCTGCCCGTCAAGAGCTCCTGCGGCGCGGCGCACGACACCCCTCGCCCGCCTACCATCCGAACCATGGACGTTTGCGAGGAGGCACTGCACCAGGGCCGGGCCCTGGTGCTCGCGGACCTCACCGCGGCCGGCGCCGCCGGCCCCGAGGAGGTGTCGCTGCTGGAGAAGGCGGTGACCCACCGCCGCTGGTGGTCGGAGCAGTGGCCCGAGGGCGCCGCCTACGTGCCGGGCCTGCTCGCCCAGGACGTGCAGGACGCGCTGGCCGAGCGCTCCGGCCGCTGGCCGGTCTGCCCGCTGTGCACCGACGGCGAACCGCACGAGCTGCGGGTCGAACCGGAGCTGGGCGAGGACCCGCACTGGGTCTGCGAGCGCTCCGGCCGCCAGGTCGCCCCGCTGGGCGGTCTCGGCTCGTGACCGTCTACATCGACCCTCCCACCTGGCCCGGGCACGGCCGGATGTGGTCCCACCTCATCAGCGACGTCTCCTACGAGGAGCTGCACGCCTTCGCCGCCCGGCTCGGGGCGCCGCGCCGGGCGTTCGAGCGCGACCACTACGACATCCCCGCCGAGAGCTACGCCGAGGCGGTGCGGCTGGGCGCCGCCGTCGTCCGCAGCCGTGACATCGTGCGGCTGCTGCGCGCCTCCGGGCTGCGCCGCCCGAAGACCGCCTACCGGTACGGGCGGAATGCCCGCCGCGTCACGGGACGTTAGTCCCGGTGTGTCTGATCAGCCCTCCGCACCCGCATCCCGCCGGCTGCCTGCCGCCGTCCTGATCCTGGGCGGCGCCGTCTTCGCGCTCGGCACCTCCGAGTTCATGCTCTCCGGTCTGCTGCCCGAGGTAGCGGACGACCTCGGCGTCTCCATTCCCACGGCCGGGCTGCTGATCTCGGCGTTCGCCATCGGCATGGTCATCGGCGCCCCGCTGCTGGCCGCCGCCACCCAGCGGCTGCCGCGCCGCACCACCCTGATCACGCTGCTCGCCGTCTTCGCCGCCTGCCACGTCGCCGGCGCTCTCGCCCCCAGCTACGGGGTGCTCTTCGCCACCCGCGTCGTCAGCGCCCTGGCCTGCGCCGGGTTCTGGGCGGTGGGCGCGGCCGTCGCCGTCTCGCTGGTGCATCCCAGCGCCCGGGCCCGCGCCATGGCCGTCATGATCGGCGGCCTGTCGGTCGCCAACATCGCGGGCGTGCCCGGTGGTGCCGTGCTCGGCCAGGGGTTCGGCTGGCGCGCCGCGTTCTGGGCGGTCGCGCTGCTGACCGTCGCCGGGCTCGCGGGCGTCGTGCTGTTCGTGCCGCGGGTGGCGCCGGCGCCCGCGGGCGAACGGCCCCGGCTGCGGCAGGAGGCCCGGATCTACGGCGACCCGCACACGCTGGCCGCGGCCGGCACCATCGTGCTCTTCGCGGCGGGGACGTTCTGCTTCTTCTCCTACCTCGCGCCGCTGCTCACCGACGTCTCCCGGCTGGCGGAGGGCTGGGTGCCCGTCGTGCTCGTGCTCTACGGCGTGGGCACGCTGACCGGCACCGTCCTGGGCGGCCGCCTGGCCGACCGGCACCCGTTCGGCACGCTCTACGCCGGGCTCGGCGCGGCCACCGTGGTGCTGGTGCTCATCGCCCTCCTGGCGCGCTCGGCCGTGGCCACCGTCGCGCTGGCCGGGCTGCTGGGCTTCGCCGCCTTCCTCGCCTCCCCGGGCCTGAACGCGCGGATCTTCACCGTAGCGGGCGCCGCCGCCCCGACCCTGGCCGCCGCGACCGCCACCGCCTCGTTCAACGCGGGCAACGCCGTGGGCCCGTGGGCGGGCGGCCGCGTCATCGACGCCGGGCTCGGCTACGCCTGGACGGCCTGGCTCGGCGCCCTCTTCGTCCTCGGCGCCCTGGGCACGACGGCCCTCCAGTACCGCCAGGCCTCCAGGAGCCGCTGCGTCGCCGCGCACCCCGGGGGCGCCCGCGAACGGGACGCGGCGCCCGGTGCGCCGGCGCGCCGCTCATAGCCGGCGCGCCGCTGCGGGGGGACGGAGGCACTGCGCCGCCGGGACCGGCCCGCGGGCGCTGACACGCTCGTGCCGCGGCCCGTCGGCCGGGTGAGGCACACTGGACGCTTGGCCATCTTCGCCCGCGACCGAAGGGGGAGTCCCGCGTGTCCTGTCTGATCGTCCAGAGCGACAAGACGCTCCTGCTGGAGGTCGACCACGAGCAGGCCGAGGAGTGCCGCCGCGCGATCGCCCCGTTCGCCGAACTGGAGCGGGCGCCGGAGCACATCCACACCTACCGGGTGACCCCGCTCGGCCTGTGGAACGCGCGGGCCGCCGGGCACGACGCGGAGCAGGTCGTGGACGCCCTGGTGACCTACTCCCGCTACCCGGTGCCGCAGTCGCTGCTGGTGGACGTGGCCGAGACCATGGCGCGGTACGGGCGGCTGAGCCTGCTCAAGCACCCCGCCCACGGGCTGGTGCTCGCCACCACCGACCGGCCGGTACTGGAGGAGGTGCTGCGCTCGAAGCGGATCAAGCCGCTGGTCGGGGCGCGCATCGACGAGGACACCGTGGCCGTGCACCCCTCGGAGCGCGGCCAGATCAAGCAGACGCTGCTGAAGCTCGGCTGGCCCGTGGAGGACCTCGCCGGGTACGTGGACGGCGAGGCGCACCCCATCGAGCTGACCGAGGACGGCTGGGCGCTCCGCCCTTACCAGCGGCAGGCCGTGGAGGGCTTCTGGCACGGCGGCTCCGGCGTCGTGGTGCTGCCGTGCGGCGCGGGCAAGACGCTCGTCGGCGCCGGGGCCATGGCCAAGGCGAAGTCGACGACGCTGATCCTGGTGACGAACACCGTCTCGGCCCGCCAGTGGAAGGCGGAGCTGGTGCGGCGCACCTCGCTGACCGAGGACGAGATCGGCGAGTACAGCGGCACCCGCAAGGAGATCAGGCCCGTCACGATCGCGACGTACCAGGTGCTCACGACGCGCCGCAAGGGCGTGTACCCGCACCTGGAGCTGTTCGACTCCCGCGACTGGGGCCTGATCGTCTACGACGAGGTGCACCTGCTGCCCGCGCCGGTGTTCAAGTTCACGGCCGACCTCCAGGCCCGGCGGCGGCTGGGCCTGACCGCGACGCTGGTACGCGAGGACGGCCGCGAGTCCGACGTGTTCTCGCTCATCGGCCCGAAGCGGTTCGACGCCCCGTGGAAGGAGATCGAGGCGCAGGGCTACATCGCGCCCGCCGACTGCGTCGAGGTCCGCGTCGACCTCACGGAGTCCGAGCGCCTGGCCTACGCCACCGCCGAGCCCGAGGACCGCTACCGCTTCTGCGCCACCACGGAGTCCAAGCGGCGGGTCACCGAGGAGCTGGTGCGGCGCCACGAGGGGGAGCAGACGCTGGTGATCGGCCAGTACATCGACCAGCTCGACGAGCTGGGCGAGAGCCTGGGCGCCCCCGTCATCAAGGGCGAGACGACCAACGCGCAGCGCGAGAAGCTGTTCAACGGCTTCCGCGCCGGGGAGATCCGGGTGCTGGTGGTCTCCAAGGTCGCCAACTTCTCCGTCGACCTGCCCGAGGCCACGGTGGCCATCCAGGTCTCCGGCACGTTCGGCTCCCGGCAGGAGGAGGCGCAGCGGCTCGGGCGGGTGCTGCGGCCCAAGGCCGACGGGCACGAGGCGCGGTTCTACTCGCTGGTGGCGCGCGACACCATCGACCAGGAGTTCGCGGCGCACCGGCAGCGGTTCCTGGCCGAGCAGGGGTACGCGTACCGCATCGTGGACGCCAGCGAGCTGTCCGGCGAGCGGGACGAGGTCTGACGGCGGCGGCAGCGGCTGGCGCCCGTGGCCTACTGGCCGCCGCCACCGCCGGCCGGCCGTGGCGTGTCAGCCGCCGGCACGGCCACCCCGGCGCCGGCCCAGTCCCCGGCTTCCCCGGGGCGCCTCCCCAGCACGACGACCTCGAAAGCCGTCCCGGCCACCACCCGGGCCGCGCGCATCGTGTTCTTCCACCACGTCATGGCCCCAGCCTGCGCGCCGGGCCGCCCGCGGGGCATCGCCCGCCGGGCGGAACCCAGCCCTGACCGCCGTCTCAGGGCCGTCCCTGACGCGGGCCCGGGGGTGCCCGGGGGCACCGGGAGCACCAAAGACCACGCGCGGCACCGCCCCCGAGACGGCCGCTGTCCGCGCCGGCCGCAAATGAGTTGCGCCCCCTCGGGCCCCCGCCTATCCTCGCGTCCTCTGCCTCCTGACGTGCGCGCCGCGACGACGCGACCCAGCGGTACGACTCCGCACTCCGCAGCGACGCGTGGCCCCGCAGGAGCCGGCCGCTCGGCAACCGGCCGGCACCCCGAAGCACACCCACGCGTACCCCACGGAGGCTCCGCCGTGCCGCCCGCCATTCCGCCCGATCCGGCCACCTCGCCCCTGGACGCCGAACGCGCCCACCTCGCCGCCTCCCGCGCCGCGCTGCGCGCGATGCGCGCCGAGGTCGAGGCGCTCGACATCTCCGGCGTCGCGCCGGACTGGGTCTCCGCCCAGGTGCTGGCCTCGGAGAGAGAAAAGCGCGTCGCCGCGCTCGCCGACCTCGCCGGCACCCCGCTGTTCTTCGGCCGGCTCGACTACGGCGAGGCGCCGACCGGAGAGGACGACTGGGAGGACGGGCACCGCTTCTACATCGGCCGCCGCCACGTGCACGACGCCGACGGCAACCCCATGGTGATCGACTGGCGCGCCCCGGTCTCGCAGCCGTTCTACCGCGCCTCCCGCCGCGACCCGCAGCGCGTCGTGCTGCGCCGCCGCTTCGGCTACGACGGCGGCGAGCTGACCGCGTACGAGGACGAGCACCTCGGCGACCCGGCCGCCGGCGGCACGGAGGAGGACGAACGGGCCTCCGCGCTGCTCCAGCGCGAGATCGAACGCCCCCGCGTCGGCCCGATGCGCGACATCGTCGCCACCATCCAGCCCGAGCAGGACGTCATCGTCCGCGCCCCGCTCGCCGGAACGGTCTGCGTCCAGGGCGCGCCCGGCACCGGGAAGACCGCCGTCGGCCTGCACCGCGTCGCCTACCTGCTGTACGCGCACCGCGAGCGCCTCTCCCGCAGCGGCACCCTCGTCATCGGGCCGAACCGTTCCTTCCTGCGCTACATCGAGCAGGTGCTGCCCGCGCTCGGCGAGCTCCAGGTGCGGCAGACCACCATCGACGACCTCGTCGCCCACGTCGAGGTGCGCGGCACCGACACCGCCGCCGCCGCGCGCATCAAGGGCGACGCCCGCATGGCCGAGGTGCTGCGCCGGGCCGTGCGCTCCGGGATACGGATGCCCCAGGAGGGCGTCGTCGTCGCGCGCGGCTCGCGCCGCTGGCGCGTCCCGGCCTACGAGCTGGAGGAGATCGTCAGGGAGCTGCTCGCCCGCGACATGCGCTACGGCGCCGCCGCCGAGGCGCTGCCGCAGCGCATCGCGCACGCGGTGCTCGTGCGGATGGAGCGCGCGGGCGAGGCCCCCGACGACCGGACGCAGAACGCGGTGGCGCGCAGCGCGCCGGTCAAGGCGGCGGTCCGGGCGATCTGGCCGCGCGTGGACCCGGCCAAGCTGGTGCTGCGGCTGCTGTCCGACCCGGACTTCCTCGCCGAGCAGGCCGACGGCATCCTCACCGCGGAGGAGCAGAAGGAGATCCTGTGGGACCGGCCCGCCCGGAGCGTGAAGTCGGCGCGCTGGTCGGCCGCGGACGCGGTGCTGGTGGACGAGGCCCGCGACCTGGTCGAACGCACGCCGTCGCTGGGCCACGTGGTGCTGGACGAGGCGCAGGACCTCTCGCCCATGCAGTACCGGGCCGTCGGCCGCCGCTGCTCCACCGGCTCCGCGACGATCCTCGGCGACCTGGCGCAGGGCACCACGCCGTGGGCGACCGAGACCTGGGAGGAGGCGCTGCGCCACCTCGGCAAGCCCGGCGCGGTCGTCGAGGAGCTCACCCGCGGCTTCCGCGTGCCGCGCGCCGTCATCGCGTACGCCTCCCGGCTGCTGCCCGCCATCGCGCCCGGCCTGGCCGAGGCCACCTCGGTGCGCGATGCGCCCGGGTCGTTCCGGGTCACCCGGGTCGCCACTGGCGAGCTGGACGCGGCGGTGACGGACGCCTGCCGCGAGGCGCTGGCGCGCGAGGGCTCGGTCGGCCTGATCGCCGCCGACGCCCGCACCGGTCCGCTGGCGCTCGCGCTGTCGGCGGCGGGGCTTGCGCACCTGGCGCCGGGTGAGGAGAGCCGGGACGGGGTGCGGCTGACGCTGGTGCCCGCCTCCCTGGCCAAGGGCCTGGAGTACGACTACGTGGTGCTCGACGACCCGGCCGCGATCGTGGACGGCGAGCCGGACGAGCGCACCGGTCTGCGCCGCCTGTACGTGTGCCTCACCCGCGCCGTCTCCGGCCTGGCGGTGCTGCACGCGGCGCCGCTGCCCGCCCAGCTGGAGAATCACCAGCCATGAAGGGGCATGAGGAGAACCGGCACGAGACGCTGCTGCGGCGGTGGCCAGGCGAGCGCGCGGCGGGTGAGGAGCTGCTGGTCCGCTGGGGCGAGCCGCACCGGCGGTACCACACCACCGCCCACCTGGCCGCGGTGCTCGACCGGCTGGAGGAGCTGGGCGCCGGGGACTACGCGGCCGATCCCGGGGCCGTCGTGCTGGCCGCCTGGTTCCACGACGCGGTGTACGACCCGCGCGCGGGCGGCGGCGAGAACGAGCGGCGCAGCGCCGCGCTGGCGCGCCGGGTGCTCGGCCCGGATCCGCGGGCGGCCGAGGTGGCGCGCCTGGTGGAGCTGACGGCGGGTCACGACCCGGCCGAGGGTGACAGGAACGGCGAGGCGCTGTGCGACGCCGACCTGGCGGTGCTGGCGGGCCCGCCCGAGGCGTACGCGGCGTACGCGGCGGCGATGCGGCAGGAGTACGGCTTCGTGCCGGAGGACGACTTCCGCGCCGGGCGGGCGGCGGTGCTGCGGCAGCTGCTGGGCCTGCCCCGGCTGTTCCGCACGCCGTACGGGCGCGCGTACTGGGAGGCCACCGCCCGCGGCAACCTGGAGGGCGAGCTGCGGCTGCTGACGGTGTGACGGGGTGACGCTGTAGCGGCGGGCACCGGCGCACCGGGGGTGACGGGCTCTTTCCGCCGCCCCGTCAGCCCGGTCCTGCCGTCAGCAGCGGGCGCGCACGGCCCGGGCGATCGCCACCTGCTCGGGCCCCACGCCCGGCGCGCCGTCCCGCAGCAGCCACAGCGCGTTCTGGAGCACGCGCCCCAGCGTCCACCGCGCGGCGCGCGCCCTCTCGAGCCCCAGCACGCTGGTCATCAGGTCGAAGCGCCGCAGCACGCCGCCGGCGTCGAACCGGTTGACCAGGGCGGGCAGCAGCTCGAAACCGGGGTCGCCCACCAGCGGCTTGGGGTCGATGGCCAGCCACGGCTCGCGCCCGGCCGCCCGCGCCGCGGGCGTGGGCGCCAGCACGTTCTGGTAGTGCAGGTCCCAGTGGAGCAGCGCCCCGCCGGGCTCGTGCGCCACCTCGCGCACGGCGGCGGCGCAGTCCGCCAGCAGGCGCCGTTCGTCCGGGTCGGCCGCGCGCGGCGCCAGCCGCGGCGCCTCGTCGAGCATGCGGGCCGTGATGCCGGCCAGCCGCCGCAGCCCGGGCGGCGGCTCGGCCGCTACCAGGCGGCGCAGCACCCCGGCCAGGACCGTCAGCGCCGCCTCCACGTCGGGCACGCCGTCGAGCGAGCGGTCCGGGTCCAGCGCCTCCAGCAGCAGCGAGCCGCTGGCCTCGTCGTGGGCGAGCAGCCGCACGGCGCCCGCGCCGTGCCAGGCGCGCAGCGCCGGGCCCTCGCCCACGGTCTCGTGGTCGGGCTGCTGGAGCTTCAGCACGGCCGGGCCGCCGTCCGCGCGGGTCACGGGCAGCACCAGCGCCGCCACGCCGTGCCGGGCCGGGCCGGGCGCCAGGGTGAGGTCCCAGCGCCGCAGCATCCGTTCGGCCAGGCGCGGCAGCCCCGCGACCCAGGCGCGGCCCGCCTCGCCGTCGAACCGGGCCTTCGCCGCGGCGAGCGCTGCGGGAACGGTGATCATCCGGGCTCCTACGCGGGCGGCTCGCCGTGCCGGGCCGCGCCGGTCAGGCGGTGCAGGGGGTAGGTGCGGACCTCCTGCGCGGTGTGGTCGAAGCCGGTCACGAAGCCGCCTTCGACGGTGACGGGCGCCAGCACGTGGTGGCGGGCCGTGCCGTCGGCGTCGACGTGCCCGACGCGCACCAGCGCGCCCTCGCGGGCCGCCGCCCGCAGCACGGCCACCGTCTCGTCCGGCGGCGTGCGCGGCACGGGCCCCTCCGGCGGCGGTACCCGGGCGGCCGCCTGGCGCGCGCCGCCGCCCGGCGCGGCCCGGTCGCCCGCGCGCAGCGCGCGCACGGCGGCGGCCAGCAGCGGCGGGTCGAGCCGCTCGGCGCCGTAGCTGTCCGGCGCGGGCACGGGCGGGGTGCGCGGCGGGGTGCGGCGCGGCTGGGCCCGCACGCTGACCACGGCGCCGTCCTCCGCCTCGGCGGCGGGCGCGAAGCCCAGGCCGCGCAGCCGCTCCAGCAGCGTGCCGGGGGCCAGCGGGCTGACGAGCACGGTCGGCGCGATGCGCCGCAGCTTCAGCGGGGCGGCCCGCCGGTCGGCGAGGAGTTCCGTCAGCTGTGCCTCGTCCTCGCAGCGCAGGTAGCTGCCCGCCGCGCCGACGCGCAGCTGGCCGTGGCGCCGGGCCACGTCGTCCACGAGGTAGGCCAGCGGCTGCGGCACGGGCGTGCGGGAGTGCTCGGCGAGGAAACGGTGCAGCTCGGCAGCGGTCCATCCGGCGTCCAGGGCGCGGCGCACCGAGCCGGAGGTGAAGCGGTAGACGGTGGCGCCGCCGGTGGACTCGACGTCGGCGGCCACGGCCATCACGCGGGCGAGGTCGCGCCGCAGCGGGCCGGGGGCGACGGCGGTCAGGTCGGCCTGGAGCAGCACGTGGTCCAGCGGCTCGGGCAGGACCTCGGCCAGCAGCCCGGCGGCCCGGTCCACCGCGGTGCCGACGTCGTCGGGCGGGAGGCCGTCACCGGCATCCGGCGCGCTGTCCGGGCGGGCGCCGCCGAGCAGCGGGCGGACGAACGACGCCAGCGCGCCGCGCCCGGTGACGCCGAGCCGCTCGGCCTCGGCGAGCGCGTCGGCGGTCAGCCGGGACCGCGCCTCGGCGGGCAGGCGGCGCGGCAGCTCCCACGCCAGCCGTTCCTCCACGGCGGCGTGCTCGGGCTCGGTGCCCGGCGGCAGCGAGGCCAGCAGGCCCAGCACGCGCCGCCGCAGCTCGGCGGCCGGGCCGCGGTCGAGGCCGGGGCCCAGGGCGGCAAGCGGCTTGCCCTTGGCGTCGCGCCCGCCGACGAGCCCGGGGACGCGGGTCGCGGCGAGCCAGGCGGTGACGAGCTGGGCCCAGCGGCGCTGCGGCGGCAGGGCGAGCCACTCGTCGTAGGCCGGGGTGGGCGCGTACCGCTCGTCGGCCTCGCCGTCGGCGGCGATCAGCCCGGCGACGTAGGCCAGCTCGATCCAGAACGCCGCCTCCGGCTCGGGCAGGTCCAGGGTGACGGCGGCGCGCTTCAGCTCCCGGGCGGACAGGCCGCCGCTGCGCAGCACGGGCGGCCCGTCGGTCTCCCAGGCGGCGGCGAGGGTCTCGACGGCCTGGAGCGCGGCCAGCGCGGCCCCGGCCGCGGCGGCGTCGGCGGAGGCGGGGGAGTGGGTGGCGCGCGGGGTCAGCTCGGGCGGCAGCGGGCGGGGCTCGCGGTGGGCCCGGCCGCCGCGCAGGTGCAGCGCGACTTCGCGGGGCAGCACGACGGTGCCCGGGGTGTGCGGCACGAGCAGGCCGCGGTCGAGCAGCCAGCGCAGGTGCGGGCCGGGGTCGGCGGGCACGGTGCCGTAGGGCGGGCCCCACACCAGCCGGTCCAGGGCGGCGCGGGCGCGGTCCGGGGCACCGTCCAGCAGCGCGTCCATCCGGTCGGGGTCCGTGAACAGCTCGGTCAGGGTGGCGATGGCGCTGACGGCGTCGGCGGTGGCGGGCAGGCCCGCGGCGGCGAGCAGCTGCTGGGCGCGGCTGGGTGACAGGCGGCCCGCGGCCTCGGCGAGCGTGGGGCCCAGGCCGGTGGGGGAGGGGCGTTCGGGTGTGGGCGTCAGCAGCTCCTGGGCGGTGCGCACCAGGCGCAGCGCCTCGGGCGGGCCCCACAGCAGGGCGTGGCCGCGCAGCACGCCGAGTGCGCGGGGCAGGCCGCGGGCGCAGTCTTCGCCGGGCAGCAGGGAGGCGAGGACCGGCAGCGGGCAGGGCTGCGGGGCGATCGCGAGGGCCTCGGCGGTCTGGAGGGAGAAGACGTCGAGCCGTTCCAGGGCCCGGAGCACGGATGTCCGGGCGGCGGCGCGGGTGGCGAGCTGGGAGAGGTCGGAGGGGAGCGGTGAGAGGAGGTCGGCTCTGGCCCGCAGGAGGTCGGCGAGCTGCTCATCGGACCGCGTGCGCAGCTCGTCGGCGAGCGTGCGGGGGGTCTTTGTCCCGGTCGTGCCGCCGGTGCGGCCGTTCTGCCCGCCGCGCTCGCCGTTCGCGCTGGTCTCGCCGGTCATCCACACCAACGGTACTCCTCCCGGCGTTGGGGCAACAGTGCCACGTGGCAAAGGTGCATATGGGGCGAGAACCGGTCATGATCTGAGTGGACGTCAGCCCCGCCGGGACGGCAGACTTCAAGCCAGCCGACGGGAAGGACTGCGAGCAGATGCCCCCGAGGGAGAATCCCACCGCCCGGCAGGTCCGACTGGGCGTGGAGCTGCGGAAGTTGCGCGAGCGTGCCGGTCGTACCGCGCGCGAGGCAGCCGCGATGCTCGGCACGGACCAGGGCAAGATCAGCCACATAGAGTCCGGCCGGATCGGGGTAAGCGAGGAGCGGATCCGGCGGCTGGCGGCGTTCTACGAGTGCACCGACGAAGCCCTGCTGTCGGCGCTGTGCGCCATGGCGCGCGAGCGGCGCGGCCAGTTCTGGTGGGATGAGTATCGGGGCAAGCTTGCCCCGAGATATCTCGATATCGCCGAGCTTGAGCACCATGCGGTCGGTTTGCGCAGTATGCAGACGGTCACCATCCCCGGCATCTTCCAGACCGAGGACTACGCGCGGGCGCTCAGCGAGCAGTCGGTGCCGCCGGTGGATCCCGAAGAGGCCCGGATGCGCGTCGAGTTCCGGATGCGGCGCAAGGTCCTCCTGGAGCGTCCCGAGCCGCCGCCGATGAACTTCTTCGTCCACGAGGCGGCGCTGCGCATGCGGTTCGGCGGCCGGAGGGTCACGCGCGGCCAGCTCGCCTACCTGATGGAGGCCTCGCAGCGGCCCCACGTCTCGCTGCGCGTCGTGCCGTTCACCAACGAGACGTTCTTCGAGATGACGCAGCCCGTGCTGTACGCGGACGGCGTCGTGGAGCAGCTCGACACCGTGGAGATCGACGGCCCGCTCGGCGGCCACTACCTGTACTCGGACAGCGACCTGGCCACCTACCGGGAGTTCTTCCGCTACGCCGACACCGTCGCCCTCGACCAGCACGAGTCGCGCATGCTGATCCACCACATCGCCCGCGAGCTGTGACGGCGCGCTGCGGCCGGCCGGGGCGGCGGAGACATGCGGCCGGGCCCGGCGCCCGGCGCGCATCGCCGTCTCCTCCGCCCCTCGTCCCCGGCCGTCAGCCGAAGCGGCCGGAGATGTAGTCCTCGGTGGCCTGGTTGCTCGGCTTGGAGAAGATCTTGGTGGTCTCGTCCACCTCGACCAGCACGCCGGGCTCGCCGACCGCCCGGAGGTGGAAGAAGCCCGTCGTGTCGCTCACGCGCGCCGCCTGCTGCATGTTGTGCGTGACGATCACGATCGTGTACTCGGACTTCAGCTGGAGAATCAGGTCCTCGATGGCCTGCGTGGAGATCGGGTCCAGCGCCGAGCACGGCTCGTCCATCAGCAGCACGTCCGGCCGCACCGCGATGGCGCGGGCGATGCACAGCCGCTGCTGCTGGCCGCCGGAGAGACCGGAACCGGGCTTGTGCAGGCGGTCCTTGACCTCGTCCCAGAGGTTGGCGCCCCGGAGCGAGGACTCGACCAGGTCGTCGAGGTCGGACTTCTTCATGCGGCGGGCGTTCAGCCGCACGCCCGCCGCCACGTTGTCGTAGACCGACATCGTGGGGAACGGGTTCGGCCGCTGGAACACCATGCCGATGTGGCGGCGGACGTTGACCGGGTCGACGGACGGCCCGTACAGGTCCTCGCCGTCCATGGTGATCTTGCCCTCGACCCGGGCGTTCGGCACCAGCTCGTGCATGCGGTTGAGCGTGCGCAGGAACGTCGACTTGCCGCAGCCGGAGGGGCCGATCAGCGCGGTGACCGACCGCGGCTCGATCGTCATCGTCACGCCCTGCACGGCCAGGAACGTGTCGTAGTAGATGTCGAGATCGCTGACCTCGATGCGCTTGGCCACGGTGCTTCCTCCGGCTCAGCGGGTCTTGGGGGCAAAGATGCGGGAGATCAGGCGCGCGAGCAGGTTCAGCGCCATCACGATCAGGATCAGCAGCAGGGCGGCGGTCCACGCCCGCTCCAGGTATGCCTCCCGGTCCAGGCCGGGATGGGCGTAGCTGTTGTAGGCGAACACCGACAGCGTCTGCATCGCGCCGTCGAACGGGTTGAAGTTGTCGTAGGTCGGGCTGCCGACGGTGATGAGCAGCGGCGCGGTCTCCCCGACCACGCGGGCGACCGCCAGCGTGACGCCGGTGGCGATACCGGCGATGGAGGTCGGCAGGACGACCTTGACGATCGTGCGCCACTTCGGCACGGCCAGCGCGTACGACGCCTCGCGCAGCTCGTTCGGCACGAGCTTGAGCATCTCCTCCGTGGAGCGCACCACCACGGGGATCATCAGCACGCTCAGCGCGACCGCGCCCATGATGCCCATCTCGGCGCCGGGGCCGAAGAACATCACGAACAGCGCGTAGGCGAACAGGCCCGCCACGATCGACGGGATGCCCGTCATGACGTCGACGAAGAACGTGATCGCGCGCGCCAGCCGCCCCCGCCCGTACTCCACGAGGTAGATCGCCGTCAGCAGGCCCACCGGCACCGAGATGGCCGTGGCGAGCGCGGTGATGATCAGCGTGCCGAACAGCGCGTGGTGCGCGCCGCCGCCCTCGCCGACGATGCCGAGCATCGAGTGGGTGAAGAACTCGGCGTCGAACCGGTCCAGGCCGTTGCTGGTGACGGTGATGACCACCGACAGCAGCGGCAGCATCGCGAGGGCGAACGCCGAGCAGACGACGGCCGTCACGAAGCGGTTGAACGCCTTCCTGCGGCCCTCGACCGCGCGCGCCCACCCGTAGATCACGGCGGTGTAGCCGACCGCGGCGGCGATGCCGCACAGCGCCGCGTTCACCCCGGCCAGCAGCAGCGCGACGGCGGCCGCGGCGAAGGCGGCCAGCGTCAGCGGCGCGGCCCGACGGGGCAGCGAGCCGTGGCTGAGGGAGACGGCGGCCAGCGCGGGCGCCGGGGTCCCGGCGCGGGGGGCTTTGGTGTCTTTGGCGTCTTCGGAGGAGGTTGAGGTGGCCATCAGTTGGCTCCCGAGAAGTCACGGCGCCGGTTGATCACCGCGCGGGCCGCCATGTTCACGAGCAGGGTCACAAGGAAGAGCACGAGCCCGGAGGCGATCAGGACGTTGATGTCCAGGCCGGAGGACTCCGGGAACTCCAGCGCGATGTTGGCCGCGATCGTCGAGGGGTTGTCGCGGCTGATCAGGTCGAAGGAGACGGTGCCGGGGCTGACCGACAGCACGATCGCGACGGCCATGGTCTCGCCGAGCGCCCGGCCCAGGCCCAGCATCATGCCGCCGACGACCGCGGAGCGGCCGAACGGCAGCACCGCCATGCGGATCATCTCCCAGCGGGTGGCGCCCAGCGCCAGCGACGCCTCCTCGTGGAGCCTGGGCGTCTGGAGGAACGCCTCGCGGATGACCGCCGTGCAGATCGGCAGGATCATGACGGCCAGCACGATCGCGACGACCAGCATCGTGCGGCCGGTGCCGGAGGCGGGACCGTCGAAGAAGGGGATGAAGCCGAGGTGCTCCTCGAGCCACCGGCTCGGCCCGACCGTCAGCGGCGCCAGCTCGGCGATGCCCCACAGGCCGAAGATGATGCTGGGCACCGCGGCCAGCAGGTCGACCAGGTAGCCGAGGACGGCGGCCAGGCGCCTGGGTGCGTAGTGCGTGATGAACAGCGCGATCGCCACCGCCAGCGGCGCGGCGATCAGCAGTGCCAGGAAGGCGGCCAGCAGCGTGCCGAAGAGCAGCGGCCAGATGTAGAGGATGATGCCGTCGCCGTCGCCGACGTCCTCGGCGGGCGCCCACAGGGCCGGCCACGCCTCGGTGACAAGGAAGGCCGCGACCCCGGCGAGGATGACGAGGATGAGGATCCCCGCTCCTTTCGCTGCGCCGGAGAACACGCGGTCTCCCAGCCGCTGCGGCGGCGCCGCCCGGCCGCGCGCCTTCTGCGTGGTGGAAGGCGCGGAAGGCGTGGAAGGCGTAGAAGGCACAGCCACCTTCTTCTCCCTTGTGTGGTTCGTGGTTGGTCCGCTGGAAGCGGCTGGTGTCCGTGGCGCCGCCGCGGTCCGCGCGGGCGGGCGGCGCCCCGCGGGCGCCCGGCGGGGGTCAGCCGCCCAGGCCCGCGGGGCGCGGGGGACTCAGCTGCCGGACCCGGAGCTGCCGATGGCGTCCACTGCGGTCTGGTACTGCTGGCGCAGCGCGTCGGACAGCGGCGCGGAACCGGCCTGCTCGGCGGCGGCCTGCTGGCCCTCGGGGCTGATCATGTAGGAGAGGTACGCGCGGACCAGCTCGGCCGTGTTCTCGTCGTCGTAGGTCTGGCAGGCCATGGCGTAGGACACCAGGACGATCGGGTAGACGCCCTCCTCGGTGGTGTCACGGGCCAGCTCGTAGGCGAAGTCGTACTCGCCGCGGCCCTCGACGCGCTCGGAGACGGCCAGCACCTGGGCGGCGGCCTGGGGCGAGTACGCGACGAACTCGTCGCCCACGCCCACGGCCACCGTGCCCAGGTCACCGGCCTGGCTGGCGTCGACGTAGCCGATGGTGCCCTCGCCGCCCTGGACGGTGCCGACGACGCCGGAGGTGCCCTGCGCGGACTCACCGCCCGGGACCGGCCAGTTGCCGCTGGGCTCGTGCGGCCAGTCGTCGGGGGCGGCCACCGACAGGTACTCGGTGAAGTTCTCGGTCGTGCCGGACTCGTCGGAGCGGTTGACCGGGGTGATCGGCAGGTCGGGCAGCTCGACGCCGGGGTTGTCCTCGGCGATCGCCGGGTCGTTCCAGTCGGTGATCTCCTGGTTGAAGATCTGGGCGATCACGCCGGGCCGGAGGTTGAGCGTGTCGATGCCCGGCAGGTTGAACACCACCGCGATCGGGGAGACGTACACCGGCACCTCGATGACCTCGCCGCAGCGGTCGATCGCGCCCTGGAGTTCGCCCTCGTCGTCGCTCAGGTAGGCGTCGGTGCCGCCGAAGTCACTGCCGCCGCTGATGAACTGCTCGCGCCCGGCGCCGGAGCCGTCGGGGCTGTAGTCGACGGTGACGTCCGGGTGGAGCTGGTTGAAGCCCGCCATCCAGGCTTCCTGCGCGGCCTGCTGGGAGCTGGCGCCGACGCCCCGCAGGGTTCCCGACAGGTCAGAACCGCCGTTCCCCCCGCCACCGTTGTTCTGCTCGTTTTCGCTGCTGCACCCCGCCAGGGCGAGGGCGGAAACCGCCGCGACCGCGGCGGTGGTGGCGCGCCAGTTGCGCATGGCCTCGTGCTCCTTAGACAACCCCAGCCGCCTGGCTGGATTTCTCATGACTCGACAGCGTCGTGGGAGAACGTAGGAGCGGCTGGCGAAGCACCGAGGGCCAGAAGGTGAACAGCAAGATAGGTTCGTCGGAACCCGCAGTTTCACCAAGAGAGCTGTCATCGTTAAGGAACCGGCGTCGAAGAAGAGACGTGATCAAAGCGCCCAGGACCGCGGGAGTTCAGCTCGCGGGCGGCACCAGCCGGTACCCCACGCCCCGCACCGTCTGGATGATCTCGGGGTGGTGCGGGTCGTCACCGAGCCGCTCCCGCAGCCGCCGGATGTGAACGGTGATGGTGTTCGACCGGCGGGCCCCGTCGCCCCACAGCTCCGCACGGATCCGGTCACGCGTGATCACCTTTTCCGCGTGCAGCATCAGCAGATGCAGCAGCTGGAACTCACGCAGCGGCAGCCGCGCCGTGGACACCCCGTGGACCCGCACCTCGTACGTGCTCGGGTCGAGCGTCAGCGGCCCGCACGCCAGCGGCTGGTCCCACCCCCGCTGGCCGCGGTCCGCCAGGCTGAGCAACTGCGCCACCTCGCGCGGCCGGTACGGCCGGGCCACGCACGCGCTCGCCCCCGCCGCCAGCGCCGGACCCACCTGCTCGGCGTCGTCCGGCCCCACCCCGAGCACCACCGGCACCGGCATCCGCCGCCGCACCAGACGCAGCACCGTCGCCCCGTCAATCACCGGCAGCGAGGCCGAGACCAGCAGCACGTCCGGCTTGCGCAGCCCCGCCTCCAGCAGCGCCGTGGCACCGTCCGCGCAGTGCACCACCGACACCTGGTACTTGGCCAGCTGCGCCGTCAGCCCCTGCCGGATGCGCTCGTCGGAGTCCGCCAGCAGGACGACCGGATCCGAGCCAAGCGAGAGCGGGGCCACGATGTCCTGCGCGGAAGACGGCAGCCCTGTTGCCATGGTCCGGTCTCTCCCTGACAGCACGTTCTGTGGGTACTCCGACGAGGGACGTTCACCATGTAAGAAGCCGCGGGTAGCGGGTGGTACGGCCTTCGGTGAACCCCCGATGAACAACGGTGTTCCCTCAGGTGCTGTGGGTACCATCGTCTCGGCGGCTCGGAGCGCGACGCAGGGACGAGGACGAGCGGGCATCGAATGAGCATCGAAGGCGAACGGCTCGTATTCGACTACCTCAGCCGGGTCGGCGACCTGGCGCACGGTACCAGCATGTCAGCGGCCGAACGCGCCGCGCTCGTCGGCAAGCTGCGCGAGGAGATCGGCCAGCGCCGCGCCGCCGCCGGAGGTGCCGAGAGCCGCTCGGAGGTGCGCCGCATTCTCGGCAAGATCGGCAGCCCCGAGGACGTCGTGGCCCGCGCCGCCGAGGCGGGCGGCCACAACGCGGCCGTGCCCGCGCCCCGGCCCGCCCACACCCCCGCGCCCGCGGCTGACGCCCCGCCCGCCGACGGTCCCGGCCCGGCCGTGCCCCTGCCCGCCGCCGAGCCGTCCGCCGACGGTCCGCCCGTCCCCGACGCCACGGGCGGACCGGATGACGGGCTGCCCGGCCAGCCCGAGCACCCCGACACCCGCTACTGGCCCGACGGCGACATCGGCGGCTTCACCGGCGGCATCGAGATCCCCGAGATGCTGGGCCCCGCCCGGGAACGCGGCGGCTCCGCGGGCGGTATCTCGCTGGACAAGGACCTCCCTCGCCAGCGCCCGGCCGAGGAGAAACCCGCCGCCCCGGACGACGCCTCAGACGACGGCGAGACCGCCGGCCCCGCGCCCGTGGAGCAGGCGCCCGGGGCCGCGGCGGCGGGCGGCACTGCCCGCACCCTCGGCAAGCGCCTCCGCACCACCCTCTCCGTGCGCCGCACCGGCGGCTTCTTCGAGTTCGCCGCCGTCGTCTTCCTCCTCGCCGGGGCCGTTGTGCCCTCCTTCTACGCGATGCTCGCCGGCTGGCTGCTGTCCTACTGGTCCCCCCGCCTCAGCCGCCGCGAGGCGCAGTGGGCCACGTTCGGCGCCCCCGCCGTGGTGCTGGCCGCCTACTTCGGCTGGATCGCCGGGCGTGACCAGGGCTACTGGGGCGCGCCGCTGCCCGAGGGCGCTGCCGGGGAGTCGTTCCACTCCGACTGGCCCTGGCTGCTGCGCGGCGCCGCGCTCGCCAGCGCCGTCCTCCTCTTTCTCCGGGCCCGCCGCCCCAGGAAAGCCGACGGCTGACGCGGGTCCCCACCGGGGGCCGGGCAAGGCGGCGGAGGGCTACCGGGCGGGCGGCCTCAGCCCGCCTGCGGGGGCGGGCCGTAGCCGTAGCCCGGCGGCTGCGGGGGAGCCTGCGGCGGCTGCGGTGTCCACTGCTGCGGCGAGTACGGCCCGGGTGGCGGCGGAACGGCCGGGCCGGGCGCCGCCGGAGCGGCCCCGGCACCATACTGCTGCCCGTATCCGGCGTACCCGACCTGCCCCGGCTGTCCCGGGTACCCGCCGCCGTACCCGCCCTGTCCGCCGTGCGGGGCGCCGCCGCCGCGGCGGGCCCGCGCCACGGCCACGAAGAGGAAGCCCGCGACCAGCACCAGCACCAGGAAACCGCCGACGTACGGGTAGAAGTCCGGGTCGTCCGGGTCCATGAAGTCGTACGGGTTGTACTGCTCGTTGGTGACCAGCACGACCAGGTACACCAGCAGCGGCCCGATCCACGACACCGGGTACCACCACGGCGCCGACGTCTGCCGCCGCCCCAGGAAGAACCAGTCCACCAGTACCGCCAGCGGTGTGAGCAGGTGCTCGAAGAGCGACCAGGTCTCGTCGACGTCGCCCTCCATCACCGTGAACCACACCACCATGACGAGCAGCAGCGTGACCGCGAGCTGTCCGCGCAGCCACGCCGTCGGCGGCTCCGGCCGCTTCATCGCCAGCGCGGCCAGGTCGGCTATGGCGATCACCGCGTAGCACGCCCCCGCCGCCAGGCTCGCGAACTGGCTCAGCGGCAGCACGGTCCGCATGCCGAACCCGGCCCCGTCCAGCGCCGCGTTGAACCCGACGAACGCGCAGATGACGATCAGCACCCGCCAGCTCGCCGCCGCGACGACCGCGACCGGAGACGAGGGCGCGGACGGTGCGGGAGAGGGAGCGGGAGCGTACGGCGGGACCGGCGATGGCGGCGGGTACTGAGGGGAATGCATGGCAAGCAGCCTTCCGTCAGGGCTCGATCACAGTCACCGGGCCAGCCATACCCATGCGGCAGCCTAGTGGGGGCCGCCCGCCGGTTCCTACCTCCGCGCGTCACAACTACGTGAGCTTCGCCAGATCTTCCGCAGGCACCAGCACCGCCCTCACGTCATTCCCGAGTGGGTGATCCGCGCCAACGTGGGCGGCCCTGAAACGATGGTCCAGCAACTGCGCAGGCTGGTGGAGGTGGTGAGTGGAGAGCGGGGACGGGGTGCCGGTGCCGTTCCGCTCCGGGACAGCAAGAACGCCAGGGGGCCCGTGCTGTTCGTGCCCGTGGCAGCCTGGGCCCCCTTCATCGAGGCGGTGAAGCGTCACCGGGGCGGCAACGGCCTCAGTTGAGCTCTCCCTCCATCCCGCTGTACACCTCCGTGGCCTCGCAGAACGCCGTGCCGAGGCGTTCGGCGACACCCAGGGCCTCGTCCAGCTTCTGCGCATCGAGCGCGTCACACTTCAGCGCGTACCGGTGCGAGGCCAGGCGCGTCCGGACGGCGGGCACGTCGGCGGCCCGGACGAGCCCGCCGACCATGTAGTTGCCGGTGATCGACGGCGGCAGCGGCGGCCAGTCCAGGCCCGGGAACTCCTCGCACAGCAGCGCCCGCAGCGGCTCAGGGCCGTCGAACTCCGCGTGCGCGAGCCCGGCCTCGCCGCACAGGTACGTGGGCCAGGTGCGGCCGCGCGACATCCAGCCCGGCAGCAGGGCAGCGGCGAACTTCAGCAGGCAGAACGGGACTTCCCGGCTCAGCACCTCCGCCGCGTCGAACTCGTCGCCGCTGTGCGGGTGGCGGACGGTCCGCTCCCCGGCGCGCAGCGCCAGGGCCGCGCCGCGCAGTACCCGCATCGCCGTGGACAGGCTCTTGGCGAGGACGCCGTCGTCGGGCAGGTATCCGGTCTGGTCCGGCTCGACGCGCCCGGCCAGCGCCGGGTCGATCCGATGGATCATCTCCGTGGCCAGCCCGGCCACGTCCTCCGGGGTGGTGGCGGCCAGATAGCGCTCGATGTCCTCGGCGATCAGGTCGGCGCCGTCGCCGACGATGAAGAACGGGCGCCCCCAGACATGCAGGTCGGCCTCGAACGGAAGCGAGTCGTCGCGGCGCGCGACGCGCTGCACACCCAGCGCCCACGCCTTGGCGTGGAAACGGGTCTTGCGGATGGTGACCGCACGCGCGACCACGTCGTCGAGGGCGTCGTCGTCCCCGTGACCGGCCAGGTAGGGCAGCAGCCGGGTCTCGACCAGGCCGAGATCCACGGGGTGGAAGCTGGTGTCGTATCCCATGTGCCGCACGCTACGGGACCGGACGTGACGCCGGGCTGACGCCCCGGCGACCCCCCGCAGTCGCCGGGACGCCTCCCTCCCGCGGCAGCCCTCGCAGCCCCCCGCGGCGTGGCCACCGGGGGCGGATGGCCACGCCGCCACACCGGGCCCGCCGCAGGGCGGGCCCATCCCACACGAGGCGCGCGGAGCCAGCCCTTCTCCGCGCCGCCGACGCGGGTATGAGAGCACAGCTGCCCGGGGAGGGGTCCCCGGCCGTGCCGGAGCGCCCCGGCGGTGCGTACGTCGCTGCGCCGGTCGCGCTCACTGCCCCCATGGGCCGCCGGGCCGCCGGCCGGCGGCCCATGGGCACAATGGTTCGCATGGCATCTCCGCTGACGGTCGGGTTCGACCTCGACATGACGCTGATCGACTCCCGGCCGGGCATCGCGGCGACGTACGACGCGCTCTCCGCGGAGACAGGCGTGTACATCGACTCCGCCCTGGCGGTCTCGCGCCTCGGTCCGCCGATGGAGCAGGAGCTGGCCGAGTGGTTTCCCGCCGAGCAGGTGCCCGCGATGGCGCTGCGTTACCGGGAGCTCTACCCGGTGCACGCGATCGAGCCGACCCGCGCCCTGCCCGGCGCCCGCGAGGCCATCGACGCCGTGCACGCCCGGGGCGGGCGCGCCATCGTCGTGACCGCGAAGTACCAGCCCAACGCCAAACTGCACATGGACCACCTCGGCCTCACCCCGGACGCCGTGATCGGCGGCCTGTGGGCGGAGGGCAAGGCGGAGGCGCTGACCGAGCACGGCGCCCGCGTCTACGTGGGCGATCACACCGGGGACGTGCGCGGCGCGCGCGCCGCCGGTGCGGTGTCGGTGACGGTCGCCTCCGGGCCGTGCTCCGAGGACGAGCTGCGCGCGGCGGGCGCCGACGTGGTCCTGCGGGACCTCACCGCCTTCCCCGCCTGGTTCGCCGACTACGCGGCGGCAGCGGTTGGCGATGGAAAGTGACGACGGTGGGTGACGGCGGTGCGTGAGTGACGGCTAGCCGGAGGAGCCCGCCTGGGCCCGGCGTGCCTGGCGGCGCTGCTCGGCGACGGACCGCAGCAGCCCGGCACCCGCGATCGCGAAGCCGACGCCCATCAGCATCGACACCAGGTACGCGGGCGTCGGCAGCGGCTCGGCGCCGATCAGCAGCGGAGTGACTGTGACCAGCGTCGCGATCGCGCCGATAGCGAACACGACGCCGCCGACGCGGACCAGCGTCTCGCCGCTGTCACCAGCGCCGCGCGCCGGATCGGGGTGGTGTGCCATACGGCTGAGCATACGTGCGGACCGGCCAGGGCAGTCATTCTCCGAAACCGCCCGGCGCCATCTTGTCACCGCGCCGGGGATGGTTAGCCTTGAAGCAGGCGGGTCATGCGGCCCGCCACACTGCTAATGGCACTGGCCGGTGGGTGGCCAGGATGAGTACGAGGACGAGGACACGTGCCTACCGGCAAGGTCAAGTGGTTCAACAGCGAGAAGGGCTTCGGCTTCCTTTCCCGTGACGACGGCGGTGACGTCTTCGTGCACTCCTCTGCCCTGCCGAATGGCGTGGACACGTTGCGTCCTGGGCAGCGGGTGGAGTTCGGCGTCGTGGCGGGGCAGCGCGGCGACCAGGCGCTGTCCGTCACCGTGCTCGAACCGCCGCCGTCGGTGGCCGCGGCCCAGCGGCGGAAGCCGGACGAGCTGGCGTCGATCGTGCAGGACCTCACGACGCTGCTCGACGGCGTCGCGCAGCAGCTCGAGCGCGGGAGGTACCCCGACCGCCAGAGCGGGCGGAAGATCGCCGGAATGATGCGCGCCGTCGCGGACCAGCTCGACGTCTAGCGGCTGGCCGGGGCGGCGGACCGGGCGCCGGGTTCCCGGCAGCGGGGGGTCAGCGGGGCGGCGGGGTGGCGGCCTACCCTGGGCACAGTCCGATTACCATCGCAAAGGAACTGTGCTCATATGCCGACACCCGCACCCCACCCCCCGGCGGAGGAGCTCTACCTGGACATCCTTCGCCGGAACCCCGGCGAGGCGGAGTTCCACCAGGCCGTCCGGGAGGTGCTCGACACCCTCGGCCCGGTGCTCGCCCGTCGCCCCGAATTCGCTGAGGCCCGCATCATCGAGCGGATCTGCGAGCCGGAGCGCCAGATCGTCTTCCGCGTGCCGTGGCAGGACGACGCTGGCCGGGTCCAGGTCAACCGAGGTTTCCGCGTGGAGTTCAGCAGCGCCCTCGGCCCCTACAAGGGCGGTCTGCGCTTCCATCCCTCGGTGAACCTGGGCATCGTGAAGTTCCTCGGGTTCGAGCAGATCTTCAAGAACGCCCTGACCGGCATGCCGATCGGCGGCGGCAAGGGCGGCAGCGACTTCGACCCGAAGAACCGCTCGGACGCCGAGGTCATGCGGTTCTGCCAGTCGTTCATGACGGAGCTGCACCGCCACATCGGCGAGTACACCGATGTGCCCGCGGGTGACATCGGTGTCGGCGGCCGCGAGATCGGCTACCTGTTCGGCCAGTACAAGCGGATCACCAACCGGTACGAGTCCGGTGTGCTCACCGGCAAGGGCATCGGCTGGGGCGGCGCCCAGGCCCGCATCGAGGCCACCGGCTACGGCTGCGTGCTGTTCACGGCCGAGATGCTGCGCAGCCGCGGCGAGGACATGGAGGGGCAGCGGCTCCTCGTCTCCGGCTCGGGCAACGTCGCGATCTACGCCATCGAGAAGGCCCAGCAGCTCGGCGCGATCGCCCTGACCTGCTCCGACTCCGACGGCTACGTCGTCGACGAGCGCGGCATCGACGTCGAGCTGCTCAAGGAGATCAAGGAGTCCGGGCGCGGCCGGGTCTCCGACTACGCCAAGGCCCGCGGCAACGGCTGCCACTTCGTGCCCAAGGGGCGCGTGTGGGAGGTGCCCGGCACGGTGGCGCTGCCCTGCGCCACCCAGAACGAGCTGGACGTGAACGATGCCGTCACCCTCGTCCGCAACGGGGTGCGGGCCGTCGCCGAGGGCGCCAACATGCCGACCACCCCGGAGGCCGTGCAGGTGCTCCGCGACGCGGGTGTCGCTTTCGCACCGGGGAAGGCCGCCAACGCGGGCGGCGTCGCCACCAGCGCGCTGGAGATGCAGCAGAACGCCTCGCGTGACTCGTGGACGTTCGAGCACACCGAGCAGCGGCTCACCGAGATCATGAAACACATCCACGACACCTGCTACGAGACCGCCGAGCGCTACGGGGCGCCCGGCAACTACGTGGTCGGTGCCAACATCGCGGGCTTCGAGCCCGTCGCCGAGGCGATGCTCGCCCAGGGCCTCGTCTGAGAAAGGCGGCAGAGTGCCCGGCCGCCAGCGCCGCCGGTCCGGGCCGCCGCCCCACCCTGCCCCACCCCCGGCCGTGCCCGGGGCGGGGCCCGGCGATCAGGCCGGAGGATCGAGCAAGTCGGGGCGGACCGCAGGGACCAGGCCCTCCTCCGCCGCCCGCCCGAGCAGCTCCCGCACGGCCGCGTAGCCCTCGACGCCCAGGTCGGCCGTGAAGTCGTTGACGTACAGGTCGATGTGGGCCTGCGCCACCGACGGCTCCATCTCCTGCGCGTGCTCCATCACGTAGCCGCGGCTGGCCTGCGGATCCGACCAGGCGGCCCGCACGGAGGCGCGGATCGCGCCCGTGATCTGCCGCAGCACCCCGGAGCCCAGCGACCGCCTGGCGATGATCGCGCCCAGCGGGATCGCGTGCCCCGTGGTGCTCTCCCAGAACTCGCCCATGTCGGCGAGCAGGTGCAGCCCGTACCCCTGGTACGTGAAGCGCGCCTCGTGGATGACGAGCCCGGCGTCGACCTCGCCGTCCCGTACGGCGGGCATGATCTGGTGGAACGGCATCACCCGCACCTCGCCGACCCCGCCCGGCACGTGCCGCGCCGCCCACAGCCGGAACAGCAGGTACGCCGTGGACCGGTCGCTCGGCACGGCCACCGTGCCGCCCGCCAGCCGCTGCGGGCCGCCGCCCGGATCGCGGGTGAGCACCAGCGGACCGCAGCCCCGGCCCAGCGCGCCTCCGCAGGGCAGCAGCGCGTACCGCTCCAGCACCCACGGCAGCACGGCGTACGACACCTTCAGCACGTCGCCTTCTTCCCGCTCGGCCATGCCGTTGGTGACGTCGATGTCGGCCAGGCGCACGTCCAGCGAGGGCGCCCCGGTCACCAGCCCGTGGGCCCAGGCGTGGAAGACGAACGTGTCATTGGGGCAGGGCGAGTACGAGATGGACAGCGGACGTTCAGTCACGGGGGTCCTCGAAGTTCCAGGTCTCCAGTACGGGCACGATCTTGCCGAACGCCTCTGACAGCGCCGTCAGCGCCTGCGGCACGCGCCAGGCCGCACGGTCGCGCGGGCCCACCGCGTTGGAGACGGCCCGCACCTCCAGCACCGGAACGCCGTGCAGCCGCGCCGCCTCGGCGACACCGAACCCCTCCATGGCCTCGGCCGCCGCACCCGGGTACCGCGCGGCCAGCTCGGCGGCGCGCTCCGCCGTGCCGGTGACGGTCGAGACGGTCAGCACCGGGCCGAACACGGCGCCCGCCGCCTCGGCGGCCGGCCGCGCCAGCGCCTCCGGCGGCAGGTGCTCCGCCGTGCCGAAGCCGAGGTCCGTCACGCTGGTGAACCCGTCGGCCGTGCGCACCCCGAGATCGGCCGCGACGACACGGGAGGCCACCACCACGCTCCCCACCGGCGCCACCGGCGCGAAACCGCCGCCGATGCCCGCGCTGATGACCGCGCGGAACCGGCCGGTCGCCAGCCTGGCCGCCGCCTGGGCCGCGGCGGCCGCCGGCCCGACGCCCGCCGCCACCGGCTCCAGCACGCGCCCGCCGGCGCGCGCGACCGCCTCGCACTCCGCCGGAACGGCGGTCACGACCAGGACGCGCGGCGGGAGGCTCATGCCTCCGCAGGCTCCAGGCGGGCGTGCCACACGCCTTCGAGCGACGAGAACAGCTCCTGCTGGAAGCTCTCCTGGTCCGCGCTCCCATAGATCTTGTCGGAGTCGTAGTCGTCACCGACCTTCGCGACGCTGATCCGCAGCCGCTCGGTCGGCGGCAGCTCACCGGGCACGCTGCTGGTGTTGTACGCCACCTCGTACAGCTGCTCGGCGGAGAAGCTGCGGTACGTGCCGGTGAACGGTTCCCCGCCGTACAGCTGGCCGTTCACGAACAGCAGCCAGCCGGTCTCCGCGACCTCGGGGTCCACGCCGACGCGCAGGGTGTCACCGGAGCGGACGCTGAACGACGGCGCGTCGTCGGCCTCGTCGTTCAGGCACCGCTCGGCGCGCTCCGCGCTCAGCAGGTCGCCGTGGCCGTAGCAGTCGCTCTCCGCCTCCGGAGACGCGGTCTCGCTGCCGAGCGTGAAGTGGGCGTTGGGGCTCGGCTTCTCGCAGGCGGTCAGGGCGAGCAGCCCCAGCGAGGCGGCGCCCACGGCGAGCGTGACGCGGGTCGACCGGCGGGGGGAGAACGCAGTCATGCCTGGCAGATTACCGCCCCGACCCGCGCGGGAGCCGCCGGGGCCGCCTCCGTGCCCCGCCTGTTCCCACACGCACCCCGCTGCCAGGCCTCTCTTACGGGTCTTCTCCCGGGTCCTTCTTGCGGGTCCTTCGTGCGGGTCCCTCTTCAGTCACCGTGCAGGTCCACCCGCCGCGTCCGGCGGCGCGCGCACCCGGTCAGAGCACCCGGGGCCGCCTGCGGCGCCGGGCGGCGGCGAGCAGAGTCCGCATGCTGACGGCCGTGCCCGTCAGCACCACCGCCGTGGCCACGCCCATGCCCAGCGGCCCGTCCAGCGGCAGCGAGATGCCGATGGCCCCGCCGAGCACCCACGCCATCTGAAGCGCCGTCTCCGACCGCGCGAAAGCCGAGGTGCGGACCACCTCCGGCACGTCCCGCTGGATCATCGCGTCCAGCGACAGCTTCCCCAGCGCCTGGCAGATGCCCGCCACCGCGCCGACCGTCACCACCGTCACCAGCTGGTACGCCAGCGCGGCGGCGAGCGCCGAGGCCAGCGCCAGCAGCAGCACGCTGCTGAGGATCAGCTCCGGGGCCCGGTCACGCAGCCAGTTGCCCACGGCGTTGCCCAGCGCGTTGCCCGCGCCCGCGGCCACGCCCGCCAGGCCCAGGGACAGTTCGGCCGTCAGCCCCGGCAGCGGGTCGTTGCGCAGCAGGAAAGCGAGGAAGAAGAGGAGAAAACCCGACAGCGCCCGCAGCGAGGCGTTGGCGCACAGCGCCTTGAACACGGGGGAACCGGTGCCGCGCAGCAGCCTGCCGCCGCCCGCGCCCCAGCTCTCCAGCAGGTTCCAGCGGTGCCCGGTCCCGGCGGCGCGGGCCGCGCGGGACTCGGCCAGCTCGGCGAGGTGCATCGTCCGCTCGCCGTGCGCCAGGTCCACCCCGCGCGGCAGCCGGAACGACAGGAAGGCGCCGGTGACGGTGACGACGC
Organism: Streptomyces sp. 7-21; assembly: GCF_016741785.1. GTDB lineage: Bacteria > Actinomycetota > Actinomycetes > Streptomycetales > Streptomycetaceae > Streptomyces. The sequence goes on along the minus strand of NZ_JAERRL010000008.1, from coordinate 141,442 downwards.
AGGCCGCGTAGAGGGGCCAGCGCTCGCCGAGGGCGTTGAGGGCCAGGCCGATCGGGGCGGCGGCGCCCGCCGAGATCAGGCCGGTGAGCGTGATGCGGGCGTTGGCCTTGACCAGCGAGATGCTGCGGGGAAGCAGCCGGGGCACGACGGCGGCGCGCACGATGTTGTACGCCTTGGAGCAGACCAGGACCCCCAGGGCCGCCGGATACAGCTCGAGCCCGCCGGAGACGACCGCCCCGGCGATGACCAGCGCCAGCACGCCGCGCGCCAGCAGCGCCCCGGCCATGGCGGCCCGCCGCCCGTGCGGTATGCGGTCCAGCAGCGGGCCGATGACGGGGGCGAGCAGGACGAACGGCGCCATCGTCACCGCCAGGTACAGCGCGACCCGGCCCCTGGCCTCGTCCGTCGGCACGGAGAAGAAGATGGTCGAGGCCAGCGCCATCGTGATGAGCATGTCGCCCGCGGAGTGCACCGCGTGGAGCTCGATCAGCTTGCCGAGGCCGGATTCCCCGGCGCCGTGGGCGTGCGTGGTGCGCCGGATGCGGCGAGCGACGGCGACCGGCCCCGCGCGCAGGGCCCGCCCGGCCGCCGCCGCGGCCCGCGCGGCGGCGGGCGCGGGGCCGTAGCGGTCCCTGGTGCCAGACGAACTGTCAGCTGCCACGACAGCCAGAGTAAGGCCAGCGCGGGCACCTCTCAGAGGTGCTGTAGCGTGGGGCGCTGGTGCGTGTCTCGCCCTCCGCATACACCCTGTCGCGGCGGCCCCACCCCCGCGACGCGACGCTCGCGACGAGCACGCCGACGGGGCGCCCGCACCGGAAGAGGCGTAGGAGAAGTCTGTGAGTGCTGGGATGCCAAGCCGTACGCGGAGCCGTACCCCCGACCGGCTGTGCGCCGAGGCCGTGGAACTGGCGCGTGAGGCCGCCGCGGAAGCCGCGCGCCCGCACCCGCTCGGCCCGTACCTCGGCGCCGTCGCCGAGGGGGACCGGCTCGTCACCCATCTCTTCGCCAGTGAGGAGCCCGGCTACCCCGGCTGGCGCTGGGGCGTGACCGTGGCCCGCGCCTCCCGCGCCCGGTACGTGACCGTGGACGAGGTGGCGCTCATCCCCGGGCCCGACGCGCTGCTCGCGCCGGAGTGGGTGCCGTGGAGCGAGCGGCTGCGGCCAGGTGACCTGGGACCCGGCGACCTGCTGCCCACCGACTCCGACGACCCGCGCCTGGAGCCCGGTTACTCGGGACAGGACGAGCCGCCGCCGAACTCCGTGGCCGCCGACGACGATCCCGGCCCCGAGCAGCGCGGCGCCGTCGCGGACGTGGCACGGGAACTGGGCCTGGACCGCCCCCGCGTGCTGTCGTGGTTCGGGCTGCGGGAGGCGGCCGACCGCTGGGAGGAACGGTTCGGTCCGGACACGCCCATGGCGCAGGCGGCGCCCGCGTCCTGCCAGACCTGCGGCTTCCTGGTGCCGCTGGCGGGCTCGCTGCGGCAGGCGTTCGGGGTGTGCGCCAACGAGTACTCGCCCGCCGACGGACGCGTGGTCTCGCTCGCCTACGGCTGCGGCGCGCACTCGGAGGCCGCCGAGATGCCCAAGCCGCCCGCGCCCGCGCCGCCGGTGATCGACCACATGGGCGCCGACCCGCTCTGACCGGCGGCCGGCCGGTGCGCGGCGGCCCGGCGGGCGCGGTCCCGCGACACGTCGGTATCCCTCTGGTCACAGCTGTGCTCCGAGGCCCCGTGGAGCGCCCGGGGCAGCGGGTACTGTCGCAGTCGTGACGACCCACGACCCCGAGGACCCCTTCGGCACCGCGCCGCTGCGCCGTGCCGTGCTCAGCGCGTGGGCCGCGTCTCCGGCGCGGTTCCGGGAGGACGCCAACGCGGAAGAGGATCTCGCCCGCGGCGGCTACCGCGACCGCCTCGTCGTCGAACTTGCGCAGAACGCCGCGGACGCCGCCGCCCGCACCGGGCAGCCCGGGCGGCTCCATCTGGCCCTGCGCGACGGGGTGATGACCGCGGCGAACACCGGCGCCCCGCTGGACGCCGCGGGCGTCGAGTCGCTGTCCACGCTCCGCGCCTCCGCCAAGCGGCGCGAGGAGGGCACGGTGGGCCGGTTCGGCGTCGGCTTCGCGGCCGTGCTGTCCGTCAGCGACGCCCCCAGGATCGTCAGCTCCTCGGGCGCCGTGCGCTGGTCGCTGACCGACGCCGCGGCGCTCGCGCGCGAAGCTGCGGCCGCCAGCGCCGGGCTGGCGGCGGAGCTGGAGCGGCGCGAGGGGCAGCGCCACGCGGTGCCGCTGCTGCGGCTGCCGCTGCCGGCGCGCGGCGACGAGCTGGCCGTGCCCGGCGTGCCCGAGGGCTACGACACGACGGTCGTGCTGCCGCTGCGGGACGCCGCCGCCGAGGACCTGGCGCGCCGCCTGCTCGACGATATCGACGACACGCTGCTGCTGACGCTCCCCGGCCTGGCGGAGGTCACCGTGGCCACGCCCCGGGGGACGCGGACGCTGGCGCGCCGCCAGTACGGCCCGTACACGCAGATCACCGAGGAGCCGGGGCCCGCGGGCAGCGCCGTGCGGTCCACGCGCTGGCGGCTGGCGACGGCCAGCGGCGAGGCCAGCGAGGAGCTGCTGGCGGACCGGCCGCTGGAGGAGCGGGAGCGGCGGCACTGGTCGGTGACGTGGGCCGTGCCGGTGGACGCCGAGGGCGCGCCCGCCGAGCCCGCCAGCCCGCACGTGGTGCACGCGCCGACGCCGACCGACGACCCGCTGGGGCTGCCCGCGCTGCTGATCGGCACGTTCCCGCTGGACCCGACGCGCCGCCGCGTCGCACCGGGGCCGCTGACCGACTTTCTGCTGGCGCGGGCCGCCGACTGCTACGCCGGGCTGCTGGCCGACTGGCGGCCCGTCACCAGCGGCACGCTGAGCCTGGTGCCCGGCCCGCTGGGGCGCGGCGAGATCGACGGCGCGCTGCGCGCGCTGCTGGCGGAGCGGCTGCGGCGCACGCCGTTCCTGCCGAGCGCGGCGGCGGCGCTGCCGGGCGCCGGGGAGGGCGCCGGGGAGGACAAGGAGACGCCGCAGGCGCTGCGTCCGGACGAGGCCGAGCTGGTCGAGCGGGCGGGCGCCGAGACGGTCGCGGTGCTCGCGGAGCTGTTCCCCGTGCTGCTGCCCGCCGGGCTGGAACGCCGCCCCGAGCTGCGGGTGCTGGACGTGGCGCGCGTCTCGCTGGGGGAGGCGATCGACCGGCTCGCCGGGGTGGAGCGGCCGCCGCAGTGGTGGTGGCGGCTGTACGAGTCGCTGGCGGGGGTCGACCCGGACCTGCTGACCGGGCTGCCCGTGCCGCTGGCGGACGGCCGCACCACGATCGGGCCGCGCCGGGTGCTGCTGCCGGTGCCGGGCACGGACGCCGCGCAGCTGGGCCGGCTGGGCCTGAAGGTGGCGCACCCCGAGGCCGCGCACCCGCTGCTGGAGAAGCTGGGCGCCAGCGCCGCCACGCCCCGGGCCGTGCTGGCGACGCCGCAGGTGCGGACGGCGGTCGCCGCCTCGGCGGACGTCGCGGGCTACGAGGTGTGGGACGAGGACGCGCTGACCGCCGCCGAGCTGGCCGAGACCGTGCTGGGCCTGGTGCGGGACGCGGGCCTGAAACCGGGCGATGAGCCGTGGCTGGCCGCGCTGGCGCTGCCGGACGAGGAGGGCGAGCTGAGCGCGGCGGGTGACCTGGTGTTCCCCGGCAGCGCGTTCCAGCGGGTGATACGCCCGGGCGAGCTGGCCGCGTGCGACGCGGAGCTGGCCGAGCGCTGGGGCGAGGACACGCTGACGGCGGTGGGCGTGCAGGCCGACTTCGTGCTGGTGCGCGCCACCGACGTCATCCTGGACCCGGACGAACTCGAGCCGCGGGACACGCCGTTCGCCGAGCCGGACGACGCCGGGGTGCTGGACGCGGTGGACGTGTGGTGCGAGGACGTCCTGGACTCGCTGCCCGCGACGGCGCTGCCGCCGGTCGCGGCCGAGATGCTGGCCGTGCGCGACCTGGAGCTGGTGGACGACGACCGCTGGCCGGAGGCGCTGCGGATGCTGTCGCGGGAGCCGTTCCGCCGGGCCCTGACGGTGCCGGTCCGGGTCCGCATGCCCGACGGCACGGTCGAGGCGGTGCGCCCGTACACGGCGTGGTGGCTGCGCGGGGCGCCGGTGCTGGACGGCAGGCGGCCGGTGGGCCTGCGGGCGGCGGGTGCCGACCCGCTGCTGGCGGGGCTGTACGAGGACGCCGACACCGCCGAGGTGGGGCCCGAGGTGCTGGCCGCGCTCGGGGTGCGCACGACCGTGCGCGCGCTGCTGGCCGAGCCGGGCGGCCCGGCCGAGCTGCTGGCCCGGCTGGGCGACCCGCGGCTGCGGGTGACCGTGGCGCAGCTGCACGGACTGTACGCGCACCTGGCGGAGCTGGACCCGGACGAGGTGACGCTGCCCGATGAGCTGCGCGCGGTCGTGGACGGCGAGCCGCGCGTCGTCGCGGCGGGGGAGGCGCTGGTCGCGGACGCCCCGGACCTGCTGCCGCTGGCGGGCGGGCGGGCGCTGCTGCCGGTGCCCGCGGCGCGGGCGGCGGCGCTGGCGGCCGTGCTGGACGTGCGCCTGCTGTCGGAGACGCTGCCCGCGCCGCCGCCGGGCGGCGGCGTCGAGCGGGAGGTGCCGCAGGCGGTGCTGGCGCTGCTGGGTGCCGGGGCGGACGGCCTGCCTGAGGGCGTGCCCGCGACGTACGTGGAGCACGAGGAGCTGGTCATCGACGGCGTGGAGCTGCACTGGCGCCTGGCCCCGGACGGCACGCTGCACGCGGCGACGGTGGAGGGGCTGGCGGCAGGGCTGGCGTGGTCGGCCGGGCAGTGGCCGCGCCGGTTCGAGCTGGCCGCGCTGCTGGAGGACCCGTCCAGGGCCAGCGAGCTGGCCACGGCCCGCTGGTTCGACTGAGCCCGCACGAGAACATCGCTGAGCGTCGCGGTGTGATTGCGGAGCGTTTCTGGCCGCCTTACGATCGACGCCGTGAGCAGCGCCACGAGCAGGGCAGCCGTCATCACCGGAGCGAGTTCGGGCATCGGCGCGGAGTTCGCGCGCCGGTTCGCCCGGCGCGGCGAGGACGTGGTTCTCGTGGCGCGCCGGGCCGAGCGGCTGGCGGACCTCGCCGGAGAGCTGCGCGAGCGGTACGGCGTGGCGGCGTCGCCGGTGCCGCTCGACCTGGCGGCGCCGGGGCCGGGCGAGGCGCTGCGCGCCGCGCTGGCGGAGCGCGGTATCGCCGTGAGCGCGCTGGTGAACTGCGCGGGCTTCGGCAGGGCGGGCCGCTTCGCCGATGCCAGCCCCGAGGACATCGCGGGGCAGGTCGCGGTGAACGTCGCGGCGCTCGTCGACCTCACCCGGACCTTCTATCCCGGCCTGCGGGCGGCCGAGGGCGGCGTGCTCATCAACGTCGCCAGCGTGATGGGGTTCGGGCCCGTTCCCGGCATGGCGGTCTACGCGGCGGCCAAGGCGTTCGTCATCTCCTTCACCGAGGCGCTGTGGGCGGAGTCGCGCGGCACCGGCCTGCGGGTGCTGTGCCTGGCGCCGGGCGCGACGCGCACCGAGTTTTTCGGCGTCGCGGGTGCCCCGTTCCCGGGCGGCGCCGCGTCGCACCCGCCGCGGCTGGTCGTCAGCGCGGCGTTCCGGGGGCTGCGCTCGGGCCGCCGTCCCACCGTGGTGCCCGGCCGCCTCTACCCGCTGGCCGCCGTGCTGATGCGGATGGCGCCGCGCCGGGCGCTGCTGGCCGCGGGGCGCCAGGTCCAGCGGTACGCCGCGCGCGGCTGACACGGGCCGGCGTCACGGGCGCACCGCGTCGACGAGGAGGTCGAGCAGGCGGCCGGTCTGCTCGGGCGTGCCGCCGTCGAGGACGGTGGCGAACACGCTGATGAGCAGCGTGGTGAAGTCCTCGGGGTCGACGTCGGCGCGGAGGGTGCCGGCCGCGGCGCCCCGTTCGAAGATCACGGCGATGGTGGCGGTGACGCGCTCCCGCGACGGCAGGGGGATGCGGCCGGAGGCGTACGCGCCGCGCAGCGTGTCCCTCATTCCCCGCTTGGTCGCGATGAACGTCGCGTAGCGGCCGATCCAGGCCCGCAGGGCGACGTCGGCGGGGTGCTCGGCGAGGAAGGCGGGGGCGCTGGCGGTGACGGCGTCGAGCTCGCTGGCGTAGACGGCGTCGACCAGGTCCTCGCGGGTCGGGAAGTGGCGGTACAGGGTGCCGATGCCGACGCCCGCCCGGCGGGCGATGGCCTCCAGGGACACCGGTCCGTCGGCCGCGGCGAAGGCGGCCTGGGCGGCGGCGATGAGCTTCTCGCGGTTGCGCCGCGCGTCGCGGCGGACCGGCCGGGCGGCGGCCCGCTCCGGGGGCTGGGAATGCGGCACAGACAAAGCGGAGGCTCCTCCGGTAGTGGTACGGTGAGCGTTAACGGAGGGCCCTCCGTTTTAGCTCCTTCATCGCAACGAGAGCAGGAAAACATGGCCCGGCAAACCACACCCGCCCCCGCCCCCGCCGAGCGCCCCGGCGGCACCGGCCAGCTGGCCGGGCGCACGGTCGCGCGCATCGGGTACGGCGCGCTCCAGCTGGAGCGGCTGCACGGCGACCGCGACGCCGCCGTCGCCCTGCTGCGCCGCGCGTTCGACCTCGGCGTCAACCACGTGGACACCGCCCACTTCTACGGCGACGGCTTCGTCAACGGCCTCATCCGCGAGGCGCTGCGCCCCCAGGACGACGTGCTGGTCGTCACCAAGGCCGGCGCCCTCTCCGACCCCGGCGGCCCGTACCCGCTGCGGATCGCACAGCGCCCCGAGGAGCTGCGGGCGGGCGTCGAGGCCGAGCTGGCCACGCTCGGCGCGGAGCGGATCGACGTGGTCAATCTCCGCCGCGTGGACTCCGGGGTCTCCGTGCCCTACCCGGACGACCAGGTGGTGGACCTCGACGACCAGCTCGCGGAGCTGACCGCGCTGCGCGACGCGGGCAAGATCGGCGCGATCGGGCTGAGCAGCGTGTCCCTGGACGTGCTGCGCCGCGCCCTCCCGGCGGGCATCGTGTGCGTGCAGAACCTGTACAGCCTGGTGGCCCGTGACGACGAGGACGTGCTCGAACTCTGCGCCGCCGAGCGGATCGCCTGGGTGCCCTATTTCCCGCTGGGCGGCGCCTTCCCCGGGCAGCCGCGGGTCACCGACCAGCCCGCCGTGCGCGCCGCCGCGGCGCGTCTGGGGTGCACCCCGGCCCAGATCGGCCTGGCCTGGCTGCTGCACCACAGCCCGCAGACCCTGCTCATCCCGGGCACCGCCACCCCCGGCCACCTGGAGGAGAACCTGGAGGCCGGCGCCCTCACCCTCGACGCGAAGACCCTCGCCGGACTCGACGCGGTCGCCGCCCCGCGCGGCTGACCGGCCCGCCGCGCGGCTTTGCGCCCCCACGGGCCCGGTACGTGCGTGGGGGTGCGTGAGGGCTAGCCGCCGGAGCGGCGCTCGCGGTCCCGGCGGAGCGCGGCCTCCCGCCGCCGGACGTACACCAGGCCGAGCAGCCCCAGTCCCACACCGGCCAGGCACGTCCATATCCACCACTCGTGCCCCCGGTCGGCGTACCAGCCGTAGAACGGCACCTGGGCGACGAACAGCACCGCCCACACGACCGTCCCTGCCAGGACCGTGGCCACCGTGTTCCCCTCGAAGGGCTCGGGGGCCTCGCGCTTGCCGCTCGTCCACTCGCCCACCCGCACCGGCTGCCCCTCCTCGCCGCTCGCCCTGCTCGCCGCTCGATCCGCTGACCACACTACCGAGCGCCGCGGACAGCGGGCCCGCGGCCGTCAGGCGGGGCCGCCGTCCCACTCGGCGAGCAGGGCGGTGCGGCGCGTGGCCCGGCGGAAGCGCTCGTCGAAGTCCTCCCGCGCCAGCACGCGGGACACATAGTCCTGCACCGTCATCCCGCGCCGCCCGGCATGCTCCTCGAGCCGGTCGAGCAGGGTCTCATCGATCCGCAGGCTCAGGACTCGTGACGTCATAGGACAACCGTCCCGCCACCGCGGCCCCCGGCGGGGTGAGTTTCCGTCCATGCTCACCCGAACGAGTGAGGGGCGGGGCGGGGGAAGAGGGGGGAGAGAAGAGCGGAAGACCGGGTCGTCACACAAATTTCGTTAGGAAAGCTAATGAGCTAGTCTGGTGTCATGCCCAAGACCGTGCTGGACACCGCCGACGACATCGCCGCGGTGAATGAGCTGCGCACGGGCGTGCTCCGGCTCGCCCGCCGGCTCCGTCAGCTCCGGGTGGACCGCACCCTCAGCCTGGCGGAGATGTCGGCCATCGGCACCCTCGTGCGCTGCGGCGCCATGCCCCTGGGGGAGCTGGCGCGCGCCGAGCACGTGCAGCCGCCGTCGATGACGCGGATCATCGCCGTGCTCCAGGACCGCGGCCTCGTCCAGCTTCAGCCGCATCCGCAGGACCGGCGCCAGAAGCTCGTCGCCGCCACCGACCAGGCCAAGGCGATCCTTAAGGCAAGCCAGGCCCAGCGGAACGAGTGGCTCTCGCAGCTCGCGGGCCAGCTCGACGAGGACGAGTGGGCCAGCCTCCGCGCCGCCGCCCCCGTCCTGCACAAGCTGGCGCACCTGTAGCGCCACCGGAATTGCCCCCGAAGCAGAAGGACCCACGCCACGCACGATCCCGCACGACCCGCGGCCACGCCGCACCCCCAGTAAGGAGTGTTTTCCTTTGAGTTCGGGACCCGGAGCAGACTCCGCACCCGTGCCCGATAAGCCCCTCGACAACTCAACCCGCCCGACGGGCACCTTCGCCTCCCTGAAGATCCGGAACTACCGGATCTTCTTCCTGTGCAACGTGGTGTCCAACACCGGTACCTGGATGCAGCGCATCACCCAGGACTGGCTGGTGCACCACCTCACCGGCTCCGCCACGGCGGTCGGGGTGACCACGGCGCTCCAGTTCCTGCCGACGCTCCTCTTCGGCCTCTACGGCGGCGTCCTCGCCGACCGCCTGGACAAGCGCAGGATCCTGCTGGCCACCCAGGCCGCCATGGGACTCATCGGCCTGTCGCTGGCCGCCCTCACGCTCTCCGGCGTCGTCAACGTCTACCACGTGTACACGCTGGCCTTCCTGCTCGGCCTGGTCACCGTGATGGACAAGCCGGCCCGCCAGACGTTCGTCAGTGAGATGGTCGGCCCCCACCTGCTGCGCAACGCCGTCTCCCTGAACTCGGCCAACTTCCAGTCCGCGCGCCTGATCGGCCCGGCCATCGCGGGCGTCGTGATCACGGCGGTCGGCAGCGGCTGGGCGTTCCTGGTCAACGGGCTCGGCTTCGCCGCGCCGATCACCGGCCTGCTGCTGATGCGCACCGAGGAACTCATCCCCTCCGAGCGCATCCCGCGCGGCAAGGGCCAGCTCAGAGAGGGACTGCGCTACGTCGGCAGCCGGCCCGAACTGCTGTGGGCGATCGTGCTCGTCGGCTTCATCGGCACGTTCGGCTTCAACTTCCCGGTCTTCCTCGTCGCCTTCTCCGACCACGTGTTCCACGCGGACGCGGGCGGCTTCGGCGTGCTGAACTCCCTGGTCGCCGTCGGCTCCGTCGCCGGCGCGCTGTTCGCGGCCAACCGCGGCGGGCGGTGGCTGCGCTTCAGCATCATCTCCGGCGCGGTCTTCGGCGTGCTGCTCGTCGTCTCGGCCGCTGCGCCCGCCTACGTCGTCTTCGCGGCGCTGATGGTGCCGGTGGGCCTGTCCAGCATGAGCTTCGTCGTCTCCGCGAACTCGGGCGTCCAGCTGGCGTCCGAACCGGTGATGCGGGGCCGCGTCGTGAGCCTGTTCACGATGGTCTTGCTCGGCTCCACACCCATCGGCGGCCCGCTGACCGGCTGGCTGACCGACGCCTACGGGCCGCGCGTCGCGCTGCTGGCAGGCGGCGCCATCTGCGCTCTGTCGGCACTGGGCATTGCCCTCGTCCTGGCCCGGATCGGCGGCCTGCGCCTGCGGATCACCCGCCGCGGCGGACGGCGGACGCTGGCGTTCGTGCCCGCGGACACCGGGCTACGGTTGGGAAGATGAACGCCAAGACCCGCACGCGGCTGATGACCGCGGCCCTCGTCACCCTGCTGGCAGTCGTGGTCATCGCCGCGGCACGCGGCGGCTGACGCCTCTTGCCTGGAGCGCACTCCAGGGCGTTGGCTTGGTGCCCATGGAGTACACGCAGCTTGGACGCACGGGTCTCAAGGTCAGCCGCCTCGTGCTCGGCACGATGAACTTCGGGCCGCAGACGGACGAGCCCGACAGCCACGCCATCATGGACGCGGCGCTGGACGCGGGCCTGAACTTCTTCGACACGGCCAACGTCTACGGCTGGGGCGAGAACAAGGGCCGCACCGAGACGATCATCGGCAACTGGTTCGCCAAGGGCGGGGGACGCCGGGACAAGGTGGTCCTCGCCACCAAGGTGTACGGCAACATGGCCGCCGAGAATCCGGCGTGGCCCAACCACGACAAGCTCTCGGCAGTCAATATCCGCCGGGCCGTCGACGCGTCCCTGAAGCGGCTCCAGACCGACTACATCGACGTCTACCAGTTCCACCACATCGACCGGAACACGCCGTTCGAGGAGATCTGGCAGGCGATCGACGTCCTGATCACGCAGGGCAAGATCCTCTACGCGGGCTCCTCCAACTTCCCCGGCTACAAGATCGCCCAGGCCAACGAGGCCGCCGCCCGGCGCGGCATGGTGGGCCTGGTCAGCGAGCAGTGCCTGTACAACCTCGCCGAGCGCCGCGCCGAGATGGAGGTCATCCCGGCGGCCATCGACTACGGCCTCGGCGTCATCCCGTGGTCGCCGCTGCACGGCGGCCTGCTCGGCGGCGTGATCAGGAAGCAGGAGGAGGGCGGCCGCCGCACCTCCGGCCGTGCCGCTGACGCCCTGGCCGACAGCGCGACGCGGGAACGCGTCCAGGCGTACGAGGACCTGCTGGCCAAGCACGGGCTTGAGCCGGGTGAGGTGGCCCTGGCGTGGCTGCTGACCCGGCCGGGCGTCACGGGCCCGATCGTCGGCCCGCGCACCGTGGCGCAGCTGGAGAGCGCGCTGCGCGCCGTGGAGCTGAAGCTGAGCGACGAGGTGCTCGCCTCGCTCGACGAGATCTTCCCCGGCCCCGGCCCGAGCCCGGAGGCGTTCGCCTGGTGAGCCGCGCGTCCGGCGCGCGCCGGGCGGCATGACGACGGGCCCGGACCGCCCCCCGCAGCGGCCCGGGCCCGTCGCCCGCTTGATTTCGGTCAGTTCTGGCCGGAACTCACCGGTGTCACTGGCTGGAACGCGCCTTCATGGCGGTCATCACCCCACCGGCCAGGGCGGCCAGCACGCCGATGATCACCAGGTACAGGCCGAACGCGGTCGAGAAGTCGTACCCCTCGAAGATCTGGTCGAACTGCTCCGAGGTGACCTCGGCGTCCACCTGGTCCTCGGCATAACTGCGGGCCAGCCGCTTCGGGTCGAGGAAGTTCAGCACGGCGAAGACGAGCGTCACCAGGCTCGGGACCAGCGAGAACGCGGCGATCTTGTTGTTCCGCTTCACCATGCCGGTCACGAAGGCAGCGATCGCGAGGATCGAGGTGATCAGCGTGAACACGCCGTCACCGTCGATACCAGCGACAGTTTCGTCGCCGGGGAAGCCCTCCATGGACACGGATGTCCAGGCCAGGCAGGAGCCCAGCAGGGCGAGAGCCGAGCCGCCGATCCCGAGGGAGAACGGGAGCCTGTTGTCGGCAGGTGCGGCGCCCCCCGCAGGAGCCGCACCGGCCATCGGCTGCATGTTTTGGCCATAACTCATGGGGGCAGAAACTATGGATCACCGGGGCTGGGCTGCAACGCGGAGGCCCGTTTTGATACTTATGTGAGTAATAAATCCTCCTTTTGTTCACTCCTGGCTCGCTACATCTCTTCGGTGACGTCAGATTCTCCACAAACGGAAGATGCTATTTCCGTACTCACGGGTTAAGATGGCAGGCTTGCCATCATGCTGCTGAACTGGCATCACGTTGCCCGCCCCGCCGCCGTGATGGGGCTGCTCGCTACCGCCGCGCTCACGGGCGCGGCCCCGGCCGCCGCCGGCAGTGCCGACGAGCCCGCAGGCTTCACGATCCAGGACCCGGGCATCGCGGAGTCCAGCGGGCTGGCGGCCAGTCAGCGGCACGAGAACGTCTACTGGACGCACAACGACAGCGGTTACACCCCCGCCGTCTACGCGATCGACGGTGAGACGGGCGAGACGCTGGCCACGATCACGCTCCAGGGCGTCGAGGGCCGCGACATGGAAGCCATCTCGGTCGGCCCCCGGGGGGATCTGTACGTCGGGGACATCGGCGACAACTTCGGCGGCCAGTGGCCGGAGGTCTGGATCTACCGGCTGCCCGAGCCGGAGAACCTCGCCGACGCCACGATCGCGCCGACCGTCTACCGGGTGCAGTACGAGGACGGGCCGCGCGACGCCGAGGCCCTGATGATCCACCCGGTGACCGGCCGGGCCTACATCGTCGACAAGAAGGAGGACCGGAGCGCGACCCTCTACGCGGGGCCGGAGGAGCTGACGGTCTCCGGCGTCAACACGTTCACCCCCGTGGCCGAGATCGACCAGTGGGTCACCGACGGCGCGTTCTCCCCGGACGGCACCCGCCTGATCCTCCGGGGCTACTTCACGTGCCGGATGTACCGCTGGTCCGACGCGGACGGCGGCACCCCGGACCGCATCGCACGCCGCGTCTCGATGCCGCTTCAGCGGCAGGGCGAGTCGGTGACGTTCACCCCGGACGGGCGGGCGCTGATGTTCGGCTCGGAGGGCGTGAACAGCGTGGTGGAGCCCTCGGTCCTCCAGGGCGATCTGCTGCCGGAGTCCGTCCAGCGCGAGGACGAGCGGGCCGAGCGGGAAGCGGAGGAGGGCGGTCGCGGCGGTTCCGCCGCCGGCGAGGACGGCGAAGGGCTCAGCCGGGGCACCTTCACCACCCTCGCCGCCGGCATCCTCCTCATCCTGGCGGTCCGCCACCTCGTCACGCGCGGCCGCAAGGGGTGATCCCGCGCCGCTACCGGTGGCGGCGCGGGCCCCGTCTCCCGCTGTGCCTGCCTTCGTCCCTGCCCCGGGGGCGTTCCCGCCGGGTGGTGTCCCGGTCCCGGCCGGGAACCGGCCCGCCGCCCCGGGCCCGTCTCTCCCGGCGTCTCGCCCTCCTCCTCGCCGGGAGGGGCGGGGGCCGTCTGGGGGCTGGTGACGAGGTGCCAGTCGTAGGCCAGGGAGTAGTCCGCTCCGTGTTCCCTGATGCGCAGCACCTGCTCCGAGTTGACCCCCGGCTGCCCGGAGGCGAGTGCCAGGCTGTTGAGGGTCAGGGTGAGCGGGATGGGCCGGAACACCTCGTTCCGCAGCCCTTCGTAGATCTCGCTGATGATGGCGTCGTAGACCGGTCCCGCGATTTCCCCGGCGAGAAATCCGAGCGCCGCCGCCCCCACCGGTCCCGCCAGCGCGGAACCCGCGGCCACACCGCCCGCGCGGGCCGCGTTCACCACGGCGGTTCTGGCCGATTTCCCGACTTCCTCCTCGATGCGCCGGAAGCTCTCTGCCAGGTTTTCGTTGTCCTTGTCGACGAGGAACAGGGTCGTGGTGTAAGTGCGCGGCCATGAGCCCGGTTTCGTCAGGTCGAACCGCAGCAGCACGTACGGGTTGGGTTTCCACTCGGCCCGCCGCTGCTTCAGCTCACCCACCAGCGGCGACCGGAGTTCGGCGAGCGTGGCGCTGCCGTCCGGTGCCAGGGCGAAGCTGGACGAGTCCAGGCCGATCGCGGACAGCCACGTTTCGTCGCTGGCGCCCTCGAGGACCCTGTCGGTGCTCTCGTGCTCGATGAAATTCCGCAGTCGGAACTCAAGGGATTGCGGCGCTCCGGCGGCAGCGGGTTGGTTCATCGGGCCTCGCTTCCATAGCCGGAAAGGAGAGAGGAAGAACGGGAACGGGCAGTGGCCGTGCCCCGGTTTTTCCATTCTGTGGCGGCGCGTCCCGCCGTGCCACCGCAAGCCCGTACGCCGGGCGTCACACCGGCGTCATCGTCCCCGGCGGGCGGCACCGCTGCCGGGCGGTACACCGAGCCGCAGGGAACCGCTGCCCGGGCCCGCCTGGCGGGGCCACCGGGAGCGGGTACGGCAGGGCGCTCACCCGGGCACGCCCCCGGACCGCGGGACGAGGGCGCCCTCAGTCTTCCGCCGCCCCGGAGTCTCCGGCCCGCTGGCGGCGGGCCGCCAGGAAGGCTTCAAGGCCGTCGAGGAGCCGGGCCAGGGCGAAGCGCATCGTCTCCTCGTGGCTGAGGTCGAAGGAGTTGTCGTCCAGCGCGAAGACGTGCGGGAAGTCACCGGGCTCCGCGGCGGTGTTCAGCACCGTCTCCTGGGCGGCCCAGAACTCCTCGTCGCTGATGCCCGACTCCTGGACGGCCTGCTGCTGGAGGATCTGGGTGCGGGCCATGCCGGTGACGAGTGAGTCGATCATGCTGACGACGGAGATCCGGTCCTGGTCGCTCAGGTTGAGAGGGGCGAGGACGGCGAGCGTGGTGTCGAAGCCGCGCAGCGCGTTGGGGCCGAGCAGTGGCCGGCTCTGGTTGACCTGGACCAGCCAGGGGTGCCGCAGGTAGAGCCGGAACGTCGACTCGCCGATCCGCTCCAGCGCCGCGCGCCACTGGCCGGGCCCCAGCTCGCGGAGCGCCTTCTCCTCCGCCTCGTCGGGCGCCTGGACGTGGTCGAGCATCAGGGCCAGCAGCTCGCTCTTGCCCGGCACGTAGCGGTAGAGCGTCATGGTGCCGACGCCCATCTCGGCGGCGACCTTGCGCATCGACAGCGCCCCGATGCCCTCCCGGTCGGCGAGCGCGACGGCCGCCGTCACGATGTCGTCGAGCTCCAGCCCTGGCTTGGGCCCCCGGCTGGGCTTCTGCCTGCCCTGCCACAGGAGCCGCAGGCTCTTCGCGGGGTCGGCGCCGCCGCCGCTGTGCACCGTCGTCATGCCGTTCATTCTCGCCCGCGCCGGGGCGGCCCCGTCTCAGAAATCTAGGTACGCCGTACGCGGTGAGGGCTATAGTTGGGTACGCCGTACCCAGTTTCTTTGAGGAGGGGGATATGGCTGACCATTCCGTCGTCGCCGAGGGCCTCACCAAGCGCTACGGCGGCACGACGGCGCTCGACGGGCTCGACCTGGCTGTGGCCCGGGGGACCGTGCTCGGGCTGCTCGGTCCGAACGGCGCGGGCAAGACCACGGCCGTGCGCGTCCTCACCACGCTCGTCCGCCCCGACGGCGGCCGCGCCGAGGTGGGCGGGTATGACGTGCGCCGCGAGCCGCGGCTGGTGCGCCGCCGCATCGGCCTCACCGGGCAGAACCCGGCCGTGGACGAGATCCTCACCGCCCGGCAGAACCTCCGCATGTTCGGCCGGCTGTTCCACCTCGACCATGCCACCGCCCGCGCCCGCGCCGACGAGCTGCTGGCCCGCTTCGGCCTCACCGGCGCCGCCGACCAGCAGGTGAAGGGCTTCAGCGGAGGCATGCGCCGCCGCCTGGACCTGGCGGCGAGCATGATCCTCGCGCCCGAGGTGCTGTTCCTGGACGAGCCGACCACCGGACTCGACCCGCGCGGCCGCAGCGAGGTGTGGGACGCCGTCCGCCAGCTCGCCGCCACCGGCACCACGGTCCTGCTGACCACCCACTACCTGGACGAGGCCGACAGGCTGTCCGACCAGATCGCCGTCATCGACAAGGGCCGGAACGTCATGGCGGACACCCCCGCCGGCATCAAGCGGGCCGTGGGCGGGGACCGGATCGAAGTCGTGCTCGACACCCCGGCCGACCTGCCGGTGGCCGCCCAGGCGGTCGCCCGCGTCGCCGGCGGCGTGCCCCCGGAGACCGACGAGGCGCGGCTGAGCGTGCACGCGCCGGTGCGCGACGGGGTCGCCGCGCTCACCGACGTCGCCAGGACGCTGCGGGAGGCCGGGGCCGGCGTCGTGGACCTCGGCCTGCGCCGGCCCACCCTCGACGAGGTGTTCCTGCGCCTGACCGGCCAGCGGGACGCGCGGAAGGAGACCATGGCATGAGCGCCGCCAGCCACCCCGGCGTGACCGGCCCCGAACGCCGCCTGTACTGGACGGTCGCCGACTGCCTGACCATCGTCAGGCGCGACCTGACACACCTGGTGAAGCAGCCGGCGAACATCGCCTGGCAGCTCGGCTTCCCGGTCGTCTCCGTGCTGCTGTTCGTCTACGTCTTCGGCAGCGCCATGGACATCGGCGGCGGGGCGGACTTCACGGACTTCAAGGACTACGCCATGCCCGGCATGTTCGCGATGACGATGGCCGTCGGCTTCATGAACACCGCCGTGGTCGTCGCCATCGAGAAGGATAAGGGCGTCACCGACCGCTTCCGCTCCATGCCCATGGCGCCGTCAGCCATCGTCTCCGGGCGGGCCGTGTCCGACCTGATCCAGGCCGCGGTCGACCTCGCCGTCATGGCGGCCATCGCCCTGGCGATCGGCTGGCGCCCTCACGGCAGCCCGCTTGCGACGCTGTACGCGTTTCTCCTGCTGCTGCTCCTGCGCTTCTGCCTGATCTGGGTAGGAATCTGGCTCGGCCTGCTGGTGCCCGGCCAGGAGGCGGCGGGCAATCTCTACGCTGTCGCCTTCCCGTTCGGCATGGTCTCCAGCGTCTTCACCCCGCCGTCGCTGATGCCCGGCTGGCTGGGCTTCCTCGCGGCCTGGAATCCGGTCTCCGCGACGGCGGGCGCGGTGCGCGACCTGTTCGGCAACCCCGTCGCCTCCGGCGACAGCTGGGTGGAGCAGCACACCGGCCTGATGGCGGTGGTCTGGCCGCTGCTCATCTGCGCCGTCGCCGTGCCCCTGACCGTCCGCGCGTTCCAGCGGCTCAGCCGCTGAACTCCCGGCGCAGCGCCGTCAGCAGCGCCTCCGTGCGGGCCGGAGGCGCCGCCTGCGCGCCCAGGCGGTCCAGGGACTCCCGGTACGCCAGCACGTCCTCCGTCTTGTCCAGGTACGTCATCTCCCGCAGGCCGTCGAGGTAGACAACGTCGGGCAGTTCGGGCGCCTGGAAACGCAGCACATGGAACGAGCCCGCCCGCAGCGCCGGATGCGGCCCGTGGCCGAACGGCATGATCTGCACGGTCACGTGGGGCTGGGCGAGCATGCCGATCAGGTGGTCGATCTGCGCCCGCATCACGGCGGCGCCGCCGACCGGCCACCGCAGCACCGTCTCGTCCAGCACCACCCACAGCCGCGGCGGCTCGGGGCGGCGCAGCAGCTCCTGCCGCCGCATCTGGAGCTCCACCCGCCGTTCCGTCTCCTGGGCGGTGGCCTGCGGGGCACTGGCCTGGAACAGGGCGCGGGCGTACTCCTCGGTCTGGAGCAGCCCGTGCACGGCCTGGGCCTCGTAGCCGCGTATCTGGAGCGCGGCCTGCTCCAGGCTGAGGTACGACGCCAGCCAGTCCGGCACCACGTCCCGGAAGCCGTGCCACCAGCCGCGCTTGTTCGCCTCGCGCACCGACCGCAGGAAGGCCTCTATCTCGTCGGGGTCCGTCACCCCGTACGTGCGCAGCAGCTTCTCGACGTCCGCCAGCCTCAGCCGCGCCACCTTCGCGGCCTCCAGCCTGCGCACCGTCGAGTGGCTGACTCCGATCGCCGCGCCGGCCTGCTCGAACGACAGCCCCGCTCGCACGCGCAGCGCCTGCAACTGCCGTCCCAGGATCATGCGCAGCACGGAGGGTGCTCCGCCCCACGAGGTCTCCGCGGTCACTCCTGCCTCAACCTCCTCGCGCACCTCCTCGGCTGGCCCGCCCGTCGCAGTGTGTCACGGCCCCTCGACATGACGGCAGCTCTGCGATTCGCAAATTTCAACTTACGCCTTGCAGTTCGCTCATGGCAGGTGACAGAGTGGGCATAACGTGACTGCTCGATGACACAAGGCCGGGCTAGGACACGCGCAGGAGACGAAAGGCGACGGACCGTGCCTGCTGCCCCTCATCTCTCAGGAGCTGCTCAGACCACGACCACTCCACGGCACCGCTCGCCCAGATGCGGGTACCGCCGCCGCTTTCCCCTCCCTGTGGACGCCTCGGCGGCGCTGGGCTGTGACGCGGTCGGCATCCCGGCGGAGCACGGGCAGTCGCTTCTGGACCATCTGCCGCGCGTGGGCTGCGTGTTCGCGGACCAGCGCCGGTGGTGGTGGATCGTGCCCGCCGGCTCGCACGTCGGCATGGCCTGGCCGCCGCTGACCCGGTACGCCGTCGGCGCCTACGTGCCGGACGCGGAGACCGTCCCGTCGCTCACGGCGCCGTGGCCGCGCCACCCGCGCCTGATACACCGGCCGAACGAAGGTTCCCCGTACACGCCGCCGCTGCCGCTGTACATCCTGACCTGCCACCTCAGCGGCACGGACCCGGCCTGGACCCACTGAGCCGGCCCAGCGGGGGGCCGTGTCCGGCGGGAATGCGTCAGCGGACCTCGTCGAGCCGGTTGCGGGCCCAGTCGTTGTCGGGATCGAGGGCCAGCGCCCGGTACAAGTCGGCGCGTGCCTCGCGGGAATGGCCCATGAGGCGGTGTACTTCGCCTCGGTGTGCCAGGGCCCAGCTGTACTCCGGGTCGAGTTCGAGGGCGCGGTTCAGGTCACGCAGCGCCTCGTCGTACTGGCCCAGCAGACGGTGGGTGTCGCCCCTGCTGGCGTGCGTGAAGGCGGTGTCAGGCTCGAGCTGGTCGGCGCGGTTGAGGTCGGCCAGGGCCTCGTCGTAGCGGCCGGCCGCGCGGTGCACCTCGCCGCGGCGCGCCAGGGCCCAGCTGTACTCCGGGTCGAGTTCGAGGGCGCGGTTCAGGTCGCGCATCGCCTCGTCGTACTGGCTCAGCAGACGGTGGGTGTCGCCTCTGCTGGCGAGGGTGAAGGCGGTGTCAGGCTCGAGCTGGTCGGCGCGGTTGAGGTCGGCCAGGGCCTCGTCGTAGCGGCCGGCCGCGCGGTGGGTCTCGGCCCGGCGGACCAGCGCCCAGGGATAGTCAGGGTCGAGTTCGAGGGCGCGGTTCAGGTCGCGCATCGCCTCGTCGTACTGGCTCAGCAGACGGTGGGTGTCGCCTCTGCTGGCGAGGGTGAAGGCGGTGTCAGGCTCGAGCTGGTCGGCGCGGTTGAGGTCGGCCAGGGCCTCGTCGTAGCGGCCGGCCGCGCGGTGCACCTCGCCGCGGCGCGCCAGCGCCCACGCGTAGCCAGGGCTGATCTCCAGCGCGTCGTTGAGGTCGGCCAGGGCCTCGCCCATCCGCCCATCGAGCCGGTGCCGGTCCCCCCGCTGCGCAAGCTTCTCCGCCGCTTCAGACACCTGTCCCGGCTCCCGCTTGGCGGGCACCGGGCCAGGCGAGGGCAGCGGCGAGGGCTGCGACCCGCTCTGGCCGGCGTCCTCGAGCGCCTGCCGGGCGGTCTTCGCTACCAGCGGCACGTCCTGTTCCGCCAGATGTTCCAGCTCCCGCCGCGCGGCGAGTTCCTGGGCCGGGTCGCCGCTGCGCAGCCACTCGGCGAGGTGCTGCACCGCGCCCGCGCGCACGTGCGGGATCGGGTTGTCCAGCGCCGAGCGTACGTGCGGCGACAGCCCGGCCGGGACGATCACCCGCCCGGCCGGGCTGCGCGCCAGCCAGATCCGTCCCTCCGCTCCGTACACCCAACGCTGCGGATTCTGACGGGAGTTGCGCGCCTGCACGTGCGCAAAGGCGTGATCGTAGGCGTCCTCCACGGACACCATGCCGTCGCGGTCGGTGTCCGCGGCCCCCGTGACCAGGCCGTCGATCAGCCCGGCGGTGAAGACGGAGGGCGAGGGACCGCCCTCCTCGCCGTGCTCCCCGCCGCCGGGCAGCGGGTCCCCCTCGAAGGAGTACTCCCCGGCGCGCGAGGCGGTGAGCACGACGCGGCCGCGGCCCGGGCCCGCCAGCCGCTGCTCCAGCCGCAGCCCGCCGTCCCCGCTCTTCGCGCCGCGCGCGAACGCGCCGGAGAAACAGCAGTCGAGGATCAGCACCTGCCGCCGGGCCCGGCACTCGTCGAACAGGTCCATCAGCCAGGCGGATTCCACGCCGGTGGAGGCCAGGCGGTCCTTCCGCGTGTTCGACGCGGCGAAGTACAGCCGGCCGCGCGCGTCCAGCACACCGTGGCACGACAGGTACAGCAGCACGACCTCGTCCAGCGCCCTGTCATGCAGGAAGTCCTCGACACCCAGGCGCAGTTCGTGCGCGCCCTGGTCTGGAAGCACTGTTACGTCGAAGCCGCCGATCTCCGGATCGCCGAGTACGCGCGCCAGTTCCCGCGCGTCCGTCGCCGGTGACCGCAGGCGCTGGAGGGTCTCGTCCTCGTACGCGGAGGTCGCGATCACCAGCGCCGAGCGCTTCTCGGACGCGAACTGCGGGGCGGGAATGGTGAGACCGACGCCCGACCCCCGCGCGGCACCGTCGTCAGGCCGCCCCTCCGAGCCCACCGATTCCCCTCCGTATCCAGCCCCATGACAGCGTGACAGCACTATGTCACGGGCGACGCGGAACGCGTAGTTTCCCGGCGACGGTCGTGCGGGCAGCAGGGGGCGGGGCCGGCCGCGGGCTGCCGTCCACGACGACCGGCGCGCCGGTGGCGAACGCGAAGCCGTCTGGCGCCAGCGCGAGCGCGCGTGGCGCTCTCGTCCGGCAGCGCCATGCGGCCGCACGCGTGCCGCCGTTGCGTGCGGCCGCCCGTTCGGCGAATGACTCCGCCTCCGGCAGGCGGCGCACCTCAGTCTGGCGCCTCGCGCTCCGCCTCCCGGCCGAGCGCGCGGGCCGCCGGCGGTCGGCCGGTGCCACGGAGCCGTGCCACCGTCAGGGCAGCAGCAGCGTCTTGCCCACCGTTTGCCGGGACTCGATCGCCGCGTGCGCCTCGGCCGCGCGGTCCAGAGGGAAGGTCTGCCCGATCACCGGCGCCAGGCGCCCGGCGGCGGCCTCTTCCAGCGCACGGGCTGTCAGCGGCGCCGCGACCTCGCGGGAGAACTGGAGCTCGCCGATGCCGCGCAGCGTGATGCCGCGCCGCCGGGCCTCTTCCTCGCCGATGGGGGCGAAGCCGCCGCTGGCCGCGCCGTGGGCGGACACGCGCCCGCCGTCACGCACGAGCGGGAACGCGGCCCGTCCGATGCCGCCGCCCGCTCCGTCCCACAGCACGTCCACCCCCGCGTCGCCGGTGACGCCCCGCACCGTGTCCGTCCAGCCGGGTTCGCTGTAGTCGACGACCGCCTCGGCGCCGAATTCGCGGAGCACCGCGAGCTTCCGCTCGCCGCGTGCCGCGGCGATCACGCGGGCACCGGCCGTGCGGGCGAGCTGGACCAGCAGCACGCCCATGCCCCCGGCCGCCGCCGTGATCAGCACCCACTCGCCGGGGCGCGGCGCCAGCGGCTCGGCGATAGCCATCGCCGTCGTGCCGTCGTGGATGAGCGCGGCGGCTTCGCGCGTGCCCAGCTTCTCCGGGATGGGCAGCAGTGCCTCCGCCTCGGCGACAACCCGCTCGGCGTAGGCGCCGGTCGTGAGGCGGTGCACGATGACACGGCGGCTGGTCCAGGCCGTCTCCACGCCCTCGCCGGTGATGCTGACGCGCCCGGCCGCCCCGCTCCCGGGAACGAACGGCGGCGCGACCGGAAACCACTGCCGCGCGAGCCCGGCGCGGATCTGCGTGTCCATGAACAGCGTGTCCACGGCCTCGACGTCGATGACGACCTGGCCGGGACCCGGTACAGGCACCGGCTCCTCGACGACCCGCAGCACGTCAGGGCCTCCGAAGCGTTCCGCACGAACAACGCGCATGGCGGCACTCCCTCGCTGATGACGGCGCCGGCCTGTCCAGCGCTCGGGGAACAGCCTCAAATCTCACAAGGCCAGGAGGTCAAGCCGCCCCGCCGCGCGCCAGTCCGATGGCCGATACCGTCCCTCCGACGGCGCTCGTCACACCTCGCATTCGTAGAGTTCGCGGAGTCCTTCGACGTAGGAGGCGAGCAGGTCTTCCAGGCGCCGCATGCGTTCTTCTTCGTCCTCGATGGATTTTTCGAGCGCGAGGTATATCTCCGGGGATAGTGCGTGGGAGCCGTCCGGTTGTTCCTCCTCGTAGCACTGGAAGGATGTGAGCGCGCCTGTTGGCCATACGGCTCCGCCTTCGGGCACCCCGGGTAGATCGAATGCCCGTACTCCGCTATAGCCGCTGTACCGAGCCCGCTCGACTGGATCCTTGACGTCTCCGAGCGGCCAGGGTTCCATCCAGATATTCTGCCGTGAATCTGTCAGAATCCTGCATTCGCCAGGGATGGGATCCCTGGAAATATTTTCGGTCTCCAGGGTGTCACCGGGTCTGAGTAGTGGTCGCAGTGCGTCGGGGTCGATGCGGACGCCGCATACGGTCTCCGGGACGGTGTACGTGGCTTCTTCGCTGTCTGAGCATGCTGCCAGCAGTACCGGTACCAGCACTAAGGAGAGAAGTTTTCCTTGGCGGTGGATCTTTGGCAGTAGTGTTTTCCGCCACACCTTGCCCCTGCTGGTGATCGCAGGCTGACCGGCTCGTGGTCGCGGCTGTGTCATACGTCGCATTGGTAGAGTTCGCGGAGTCCTTCGACGTAGGAGGCGAGCAGGTCTTCCAGGCGCCGCATGCGTTCTTCTTCGTCCTCGATGGATTCTTCGAGCGAGAGGTTGATCTCCGGGGTTAGTGCGTGGGAGTCGTCCGGTTGTTCCTCCTCGTGGCACCGGAAGGACGTCAGCGCGCCTCTGGGCCACACGGCGCCGCCTTCCGCAACCCCGGGAAGACTGGTTTCCTGTGCCTCCCTGTGGCCCCTGTACCGAGCCCACTCGACTGGATCCTTGACTTCTCCGAGCGGCCAGGGTTCCATCCAGATATTCTGCCGTGAATCTGTCAGGATCCTGCACTCGCCAGGGATGGGATCCCTGAGAATATTCTCGGTCTCCAGGGTGTCACCGGGTCTGAGTAGTGGTCGCAGTGCGTCGGGGTCGATGCGGACGCCGCACACGGTCTCCGGGACGGTGTACGTGGCCTCCTCGCTCTCTGAGCACGCCGTCAGTAATGCAGCGACCACAGTAGCTGCAAATAGTGAAGTGCGTGTACGACGAAAACATGCCATATCAAATCCTAGACAAGGCGACCATTGTTAATATAGGTTTCCAGTTGGGTAATGACCTGTATGTCTGTCGCGTATCCTTCGCTCTGCTCCGCCCATTCTCTATTCTCAGCTAGCCAGAGATTTTTGTAAGCTTCAATTTGTGATCTGCGGTTTTGGGCCAAGTAGCCCCGGTGTCTTTCGAGGTTGTCCTCGATGGTTCTTTGCTCGTCTTCTAGCCATGCGTTGATGATGACATCGGCTGCGAGACCGCTGGCTGCTGCTCCGAGACCGCCTGCTCCCGGTATGAAACTGGTGGCAGTTCCGGCAGCGTAGCTCAATAGCGTCGCAGCGTCTTCGGCACCTTCGTTGCCCTCTTCGAGTTCTATGTCGAGGGCGTCGAGCCGCGCCTCTTCGAGGAATCCGATGGTGGTGCCCGCCTGGATCAGGGTGTCCTGAGGGGCTCTGCTGTCGTCGCGAATGACGTCTGTCAGGTAGTAGTTCATCCCCTCATTGAGCAGGCCAAAGGACTCGGAGCTGCGGGAGATCTGCGTCGTGACGTCGTACAGATCGTCGACGTCCATGGGCTGATCGCTTACTCCCTCGATCATCGTGGAGACGAAGTCCTCGCCGTGGTGCACCAGCATTCCGGCCACCGGCTCGCGGAACTCGGCGGGGAAGTCGTTCTCCTGCTCTGCGAGAAGCTCCAGAGCCATGTCCCGGCGATCCACCCAATCTCCGTCGCCCTCCACCTGCGGGAGGGAGAGGTCGTTGATGTCCATGCCGGTGGTGGCTGCGAACAGGGCGTTGCCGGTGGCCTTCAGGGACGCGATCTCGCCGTCGGGCGTCTCCGCGCGCAGGGCGGGGACGTCGTCATTGGTGCGGTTCAGCAGGTACTCCATGGTGTCTTTCTCGTGGAAGACATTCGCTGCCGCTTCCGGGTTGTGGCTCAGCGCGCCCATGTAGCCGGTCATGGGGTCAATCTGGAACGCTCCGTCTCCGAGTCCCGTGGGAAGGCGGTGATCAGAATACGCTGTCGCCCATTCGCGACCGGGGGTGTTCATGCCCTGCTCGAATTCGAGCAGGGCTTCGCCGTAGTCCGTGAGAAAGTCCGTGTCGAACACGCCCGTAGGCTTTCCGTTCGCGTCGCCCATCAGGCTGCTCATCAGCTGGAAGCCGTACGGGCTGTAGTCCGAACGCTCGACGCCGAACTGCTGGTCGCCGAGGGCGATCATCTCGTCTTTCCAGGTGTCCATGCCGGGGGCGTCGCTCTGGGTGGCGAGTGCCAGCGTGCTGCCGAACCCCATCCGGAACTCCTCGAGCAGCTGGGCCCGTCCCTCGCTCGCGTCCTGTGCCTGCCACGGATCGAGGAGGCCGCTCCACGCCTCCAGTGTTCCCTCGGCCCCCAGCTCGCTCGCCAGGTACGTGGCGAACTCCTCGTTGTACCGGTTGGCGTCGAAGAACCTGATGACCTCTTCCAGGCTGGCGTCCGAGATCTCCGATGGGTCCCGTTGCAGCGTGCTCAACACTTCACGGGCGTCGCGGCGGCCGTACTCCGCCCGGGCCTCGTCGAGGTCAGACCACGCACCCTCCGTGAATGGCACATTAGCTGCCCCGGCCATACTGGTGAGGGCACGTGCCGCCGAACCGTCCCATTCCGCCGCTTCCGCGAGTATGGCCCGGATCTGCTCCTCGTAACTCTCGATCTCCTCGAGACGCTCCGGCGGCCGCCGCTCGTTGCCCGGCAAGTCCAGGCCCACGGCGTCGGGCGACATAGGAGAGGGCGGTGCGACGATCACGGTGCCGTCGGGCTGGATAGTAAGACCGGTGCCGCGGATCTCCTCCCGCAGCGTGACGAGGCGTTCCTTGCAGGACCGCAGGGCATCGGTGAGATCCTGCAGGATCCCGTGGATGCCGCTCGCCTCTTCGTGCGCGTACTGGAACTTGTCGGCCACGAAGAGGACGTAGCGCTTGGAGGCGTCGGCGTTTTCCCCGCTCCAGTCCGCTGACTCCGCCTTGTCCCGCAGCCCGGTGCGGGCCTGCTCGGCGAGGTCGCGGAAGCCGTCGGCTGTCGACCTCCAGTCGGAGACGGCGGTATCGAGCTTCTCTAAGTTCAGGGATGAAAGTTCCTCATACGAGGGCAACGCTGTCCCCCAACTGCTGTCAGATGTTGATGATGTCCTCATTCAGCCCCCCGGCGGGGACCGTGGGATGCGGGGCCGGTGACGCCTCGCCAATGCCGAACGTCTCCAGGAACCGCGCCTGGGGGGTGAGTTCGTGTCCGGCGGGACCGCCCGTGGCCGCGGCCTGCCGGATCCCGGTAACGATGTCCGCCTCGTCCGAGGCGTGCGAGGCGACCGTGACGCCCAGGTGCTCCTCGAGGTAACGGCAGTTGTTCTTCAGCATGCGGACCTTGTCCTCGAACCGTTCGCGCGTATGCGTGAGCGCGTCGGCGGTCTCCATGCTGGCGTTGGACAGTGCCCGGGCGGCCGAGTCGGTGGACTCGTCGGCGAGCCGCGTCGGTTCGGTCAGTCCGGTGCGCAGCTCGTAGGCCTCGTTACCGATCTCGGTCAGTTCTGGTGAGTGGACCGCGAGGTCGTCCTGCGGGCCTTGGCCTTGTGACATGTGAGCTGCCCCCCTCCCGTGTATGCGCCCTCACATGCCGTGAGTGAACAGGATAGCGAGCGGTGCTGAGCGGTTGGCCCGCCGACGCCAGTTTTGCGCCGCGCCGGTGGGCTCAACCGGCGGGCGCGGTGGCGCGTCTGCCGGGGCGGAACGCACGTGAGCGGACAGCGAGGCGTGGAGAGGACGTGGGTGTCGTGACCGGATGGGTACGGGTCTGGCTGGCCGGGGAGGATGACGTGCCGGCGGCCGCCGCGGCGCTGGCCGCCGGGTCGGCCGACGAGGCCGCGGCGTCCTGGGTCATGCCCGGCGAGGCGGCCCGCCGGCGCTGGGCCGCCGCCGGCGCCGGCGCCATGGCGGTCTGGCTGAAGGAGGCCCGGGAGACGGGCGACCTGCTGCTGGCCGGCCCGCGGGACGGCGAGGTGGTCGGCGTGGCGCTGTGGGAGCGGCGCGAGCCCGGGCAGCTAGACCGGGAGCCCAGCCAGGAGACCGCCGCGGCGATGCAGCGGCTGTACGGCGAGTACCTGGAGCGCCTCGTCACGCTCCGCACCGTCACCGAGGAGCGCCACCCGGCGCACGTGCCGCACTGGTACCTGGCGCAGACCGTCGTCGTGCCCGAGTGGCGGGGCCGCGGCTACGGCGGCGCGCTGCTGCGCCACCAGCTCGCCCGCGCCGACGAGGAGAGCGCCGCCGCCTACCTGGAGGCCAGCAGCCCGCGCAACCAGGCGCTGTACGAGCGGCACGGCTTCCGTCCCCTCGGCGAGCCGGTCCGCGTCCCCGGCGGCGGCCTGACCGTGCAGCCGATGTGGCGCCAGGGCCGCTCGCCCCACGCGCTGCCCTGACCGGGCCGCCGCCGCAACGGCACGGAGCCGCACCCAGGCCGGGTGCGGCTCCGTACGCGCGGGCGGTGACGGCGTCAGAGGCGCTCGATCACGTAGTCCACGCAGGCGGTGAGGGCCTCGACGTCGTCGGGGTCGATGGAGGGGAACATCGCGACCCGCAGCTGGTTGCGGCCCAGTTTGCGGTACGGCTCGGTGTCGACGATGCCGTTGGCGCGCAGCGCCGCCGCGATGGCCTTGGCGTCCGTGCCCTCGGCGAAGTCGATCGTGCCGACGACCTGCGAGCGCTGCTCGGGGTCGGAGACGAACGGCGTGGCCAGCTCGTGCTTGTCCGCCCAGCCGTAGAGGCGGGACGCCGAGTCGGCGGTGCGCTTGACGGCCCACGACAGGCCGCCGTTGCCGTTGATCCAGTCCAGCTGCTCGGCCAGCAGGAAGAGCGTGGCCACGGCCGGGGTGTTGTACGTCTGGTTCTTCCGCGAGTTGTCGATCGCGGTCGGCAGTGAGAAGAACTCCGGGATGTGGCGGCCGGAGGAGGCGATCCGCTGGGCGCGCTCGATGGCGGCGGGGGAGAAGATGGCGATCCACAGCCCGCCGTCGGACGCGAAAGACTTCTGCGGCGCGAAGTAGTACACGTCGGTCTCGGTGATCTCCACCGGCAGCCCGCCCGCGCCGGAGGTGGCGTCCACCAGCACGAGCGAGCCCTCGTCGGCGCCGGTGATGCGGCGCAGCGGCATCGCCACGCCGGTCGAGGTTTCGTTGTGCGTGAGCGCGTAGGTGTCGGCGCCGTGCTGCGGGCGCGGCAGCGGGTGGGAGCCCGGCGGGGAGGCGATGACGGTGGGCTCGTCCAGCCACGGGGCCTTGGAGGCGGCCTTCGCGAACTTCGAGGAGAACTCCCCGAACGACAGGTGCTGCGACTTCGCCTCGATCAGCCCGTGCGTGGCGACGTCCCAGAAGGCGGTGGTGCCGCCGTTGCCGAGCACCACCTCGTAGTCCTCGGGCAGCGAGAACAGGTCACGCACGCCCTGACGGACCCTGCCGACCAGGTTCTTGACCGGGGCCTGGCGGTGGGAGGTGCCCATCAGGGAGCCGCCCGTGTCCGCCAGCGCCGCGAGCGCCTCGGTACGCACCTTGGAGGGGCCCGATCCGAACCGGCCGTCGGCGGGCTTGATGTCAGCGGGAATCTGGATATCGGCCACGAGCCGGAGCGTAGTCCTTCCGGGCCCTGTCGCGAAATCACCGGGGCGGGGAAAACGGCGGCGCCCCCGGGCCCGCCGCCGGACTTGGCGCGAACCGCACCGGCAGCGTAAGCAGCCCGCGCAGCCAGAGGGAGGGACGCCAGGTCAGGGCGGTGAGGGGAACGGCCGGCTCCGCGTCGGGCAGCCGGTCCAGCAGCACCTCCACGCCCGCCCGCGTGACCGTCTCGGCCAGCTCCTGCGCCGGGTAGGGGCAGCGGTGCTCGCCGTGCCCGAAGGCGAACGTGGCGCGGCTGCCGGCGGTGGGCACCGCGCCGTGGCGGCGCACCTGCGGGTCGTGGTGGGCGGCGCCGAGCGACAGCAGCACCATGTCGCCCGCCGGGATCGTGCGGCCGCCCAGGCGGGCGTCGCGCACGGCGAACCGCACCGGCCAGTTCTGCACCGGCCCGTCGTCCCACAGCACCTCGCCCATCGCCTCCGCCACGCCCTGGCGGGCCCCGGTGTGGCCAGCGCGCCAGGCGGGGGAGGCGGGCGAGGCGGCGAAACGGTCGTCGCTGAGCATCAGCCGCAGCGTGCCCGCGATCCAGTCGGCGAGGGGCTGGCAGCCGGTGAGGACGGCCGCCACCAGGTCGTTGCGGACCCGGCGCGGGGCGGGCCGGGAGGGGTGGGCCAGCATCGCGGCGGCCAGGCTGCCGGGCGGCGGCCCCGGCGGGGCGGTGACCAGGCGTTCCACGGCGGCCAGGACGCTTAAGGCGGCGTGGGCGGCGGAGCCCGCCGGGCCGGCCGGGCCGGCTGAGCCGGGCGGGGCGTCGAGCGTGAAGGAGGTGTACCGGGGAACGTCGCGCAGCAGCCCGGGCAGCTCCGCCTCGGTGAAGCCGCACAGCCCGGCGAGCAGCGCCACGGATAACGGGGCGGCGTACTCGGTGACGAGGTCCGCTTCGCCCCGGGCGCAGAAGAAGTCGATGAGCCGGTCGGCGAGCGCCTCGGCCCGGCGGCGGACGGCGAAGAGGTCGGCGGACTCCAGCGCCGCGCTGAGCACCTCGGCGCGCTGCTCGTGGGCGGCGCCGGCGGCGTGGAGCAGCGAGCCCTGGCCGTGGGCGATGGCCGCCAGCGGCGGCCAGCCGTCCGGCAGCGACTCGCGCAGCCGCCACAGCCGCCAGTCGCGGGTGAACAGCCCGGGGCTGCTGGTGACGCGGTGCACCTCCCGGTAGCCCAGCGCCAGCCAGGCGGGCACGCCCAGGTCGAGCGTGACGGGGGCGACGGGCCCGTAGCTGCCGCGCAGCCGCCCGTACAGCTGGCGCAGCCCGGCCGGGTCGCGCGCCAGCAGCGCGCCTCCCAGCCGGACGGGCGGTCACGCCCCGGCGCCCCGGACCAGTGACTGGAGGTGCTCGACGAGCCGGATGAGCACCTGTTTGCTCGACTCGCGGGAGCGGGCGTCGCAGTCGACCAGCGGCACGTCCTCGCCGATGTCGAGCGCCTCGCGGATGTCCTCGTGGGAGTGGCGGGGCCCGCCGAAGTCGTTGCGGGCCACGACGAAGGGCGTGCCGTGGTGCTCCAGCCGGTCGATGGCGTACCAGGAGTCGGCCAGGCGGCGGGTGTCGACGAGTACCACGGCGCCGAGCGTGCCCGAGAACAGCCGGTCCCACAGGAACCAGAAACGTTCCTGCCCCGGGGCGCCGAAGAGGTACAGCACCGTCTCGTCGTTGAGGCTGATGCGCCCGAAGTCGAACGCGACGGTGGTGGAGGTCTTGCCCTCCACGGCGGCCAGGTCGTCGATGCCCTGGCCGGCCTTGGTCATGACCTCTTCGGTGTTCAGCGGGCGGATGTCGCTGACGGAGCGGACCATGGTGGTCTTGCCGACGCCGAATCCGCCGACGATCACGATCTTCAGGCCGTTGCTGGCGCGGCCGCTCAGCGGCTGGCGCACGGCGGGCCGGTCAGAGGTTGCGGAGTCCAACGAGCACCTGTTCGAGGAGTTGGGGGTCGGGGAGCCGGGCCGCGTTGGCGGCGGTCTGCGGGTGGCGCGCGGTGATCATCCCCATGTCGAGGAGGTCGCTCAGCAGGATCTTCGTGATGCTCACGGGGAGTCCCAGCTCGGCGGCGATCTCGACGACAGCCGTGGGGTACCGGCACATCCGCAGGATCTTGACGTGCTCCGACTGCATGCCGGGGGACGGCTCGCTCTCGCTCACCACGAGAGTGACCAGGTCGAACGCGTTGGAGCCCGGGCGGCTGCGCCCTCCGGTGAGGGTGTACAGCCGGTCGGGACCGTCGTCAGGGTCGGGGTAGGTCATGCCCCACCGCCGTCCTCAGGCTGATGACGGGGCGGCGTGCTCAGGTGCTCGCCGAGCTGCTCGACAAGCTCGTTCATGTTGTGGCCGATGAGGCCGACGTCCGCGTCCTCGGACGCCACGATCGCCAGGTGGGCGCCGTCCCCGGCCTCCACGATGAAGAGGATGCCGCCGTAGAACTCGGTCATCGACTGGCGCACGCCGCCCGAGCCGTCGCCGAACTCCACGGACGCGCCGTGGGAGAGCGACTGGATGCCCGCTGAGATGGCCGCGAGCTGGTCGGCCTGGTCCTCCGACAGCTCCGGGCTGCGGCACAGCTTCAGGCCGTCCCGGGAGAGCACCAGGGCGTGACGGGCCCCCGGGGTGCGCTTGAGCAGGCTCTCCAGCAGCCAGCCGAGCTTGTCGTCCGCCCCACGGTCGGCGGCGTGTGGGTGTGCCCCCATGGATGGTGCGGTCATGCGGTGTCGTCCTCCGAATGGGAAGCCGAGGTGGCGGGTGTGTCAGGGCGTGAGGACGCCCTCGGGGTGTGCTCGGGGGTCTCGGCGGGCCCCTCGGCCGTGCCGGGCTTGCCGCGTACCGCCTGGCGGAACGCGCGCAGCCGCGACGCCGATTCCTCCGACGAACGGGAGGCCCGGGGCTTGGCCGGGGCGGGAACACCGCCCGGGTGTGCGTTCGCCAGGGTGCGTCCCCGGCGCCGCTTGGGCAGCCCGCTCGGCCCGTACTCCATGACTTCCCCCGTGTCGTCCCCCGTGGTCGCCGCGGCGAGCCCGCCGGTGCGGGTCGCCGCCGTGTCGCTGGCCGGAGCGTGCTCCGGCGTGGCCACCGGCCCCGCGCCGCCGGACGGCTCGGTCCCGCGGACCGCCCGGGTGCGGGCGGGGCGGGGCGCGAGATCGTCCGCGGGCTTGGGCCGGGTGATCAGTTCGTGCGGGATCATCATCAGCGCGCCCGTGCCGCCCCTGGCCGAGGGGCGGAAGGACACCTTCAGCCCGTGCTTGCGCGCGAGCTGGCCGACGACGGCGAGCCCCAGGCGCGTGCCGGACAGCGACGCCAGGTCCAGCGGCTCGTCGGTGGAGACGAGCCGCTCGGCGCGGCGCAGCGCCACCTCGCCCATGACCAGGCCGCTGTCCTCGACGGTGATGACGACGCCCGCGGGCACCTCCTCGACGTAGACGTGGACCTCGCTGGTCGGCGGCGAGAAGTTGGCGGCGTTGTCGAGGAGCTCGGCCAGGGCGTGCATGACGCCCTCGGCGGCGTGCCCGGCGACCGCGACGTTCACCGCGGAGTGGAGGCGGACCCGCTGGTAGCCGCCGATGCGGCCCATGGCGCCGCGGAGGATGGACTCCATCACGATCGGCTTGCCCCAGCGCCGCCCGGAGCGGGCGCCGGTGAGCACGGCGATGCTGTCGGCGAGGCGGCCGGCCTGGGCGGTGCGGTGGTCGAGGTGCAGCAGGTCGGCGAGCACGGTCTCGTCGGCGTGACGGTGCTCCATCTCGCGCAGGTCGGCGAGCATGCTGGTCGCCAGTGCCTGCATGCGGCCCGCGGCGTTGGCGCAGGCGGCCATGGCGGCGGCCTTGCCGCTCTCGCTGCGGCTGATCTCTTCGGCCAGCGTCGTCAGCACGCGCTTGCTGGCGGCGGTCTCGGGCCCGTCCTCGGGAGCGGGTGCGGCGGCGAGCGCCGCCGGGGCGCTGTCGCCCTGGCGCAGCCGGCTGACGACGGCGGGCACGATTTCGTTGGCGAGCCGCTCGTGCCGCCGCGTCATGTCGGCCATGCGCTCCCGCTCGCGGCGGCTCCGGCTGACGGCCGCGGTCGCGGTGACGACCGCGGCGCAGAGTGCGACGGCGGCGGCACCGGCCCCCCAGGCGGCCTCGGTCTCAAACGATTCAGGTGCGGCGTACACCGCGCCCAGCCAGCCGACGCCGGTGACGGCTAGGGAGACAAGGAGAGCGAGCAGCGACGGCCGGAGCGCGGAACGCTCCGCACGCCGGCGCTCTGGCGAAGTCTGCGCTGTCATGGGCTCGGTGACCTCGTAGACGGTGGGGGCCGATGAGTTGAAAGGGACACAGCTGGTCGCATGCTCAATTCGGGACCAACTATAGGCGAGTTGAGGGAGGGTAAGTTCCAGGCCGGACTCGCTGGTTTGGGGGATTGGTGGGTGGTGTGAGGGGAGCGTCTGGCTGATGTGACGCTTCTGTGCGTGGTGTGGCGACCGCGGCGTCCGGGTTGGGCAGGCTGGGGGCATGAACCAGGCAGAGCGCGGCGAGCGGGAACGGGCGGAACTGGCGGCGGCACTGCGGGGCGCGGTGCGCGGCGAGGTCGGGGCGGGCGCGGCCGACCGCGCGCTCGTCACGATGGACGCCTCCAACTACCGGCGGATTCCGGACGCGGTGGTCGCCCCGCGCGACGCGGAGGACGTGGCCGCCGCGCTGGCGGTGTGCCGGGAGCGCGGCGTGCCGGTGGTGGCGCGCGGCGGCGGCACCAGCATCGGCGGGCAGGCCACGGGCACCGGCGTGGTGCTGGACTTCACCCGCCACATGAACCGCGTGCTGGCCATCGACCCGGCGGCGGGCACGGCGGTCGTCGAGCCGGGCGTCGTCTGCGACCAGCTGCGCGCGGCCGCCGCGCCCCACGGGCTGACGTTCGGCCCCGATCCGTCCACGCACGGCCGCTGCACGCTCGGCGGCATGATCGGCAACAACTCCTGCGGCTCGCACTCCGTGGCCTGGGGCACCACCGCCGACAACGTCGAGGCGCTGACCGTCCTGACGTACGGCGGCGAGCGGGCCCGCCTGGCGCCCGGCGGGGAGGGCGTGCCGCGTGCGCTGCGCGAGGCCGGGCACGCGCTGGCGGACGGGCACCTCGCGCTGCTGCGGACCGGGTTCCCCGCGCTGCCGCGCCGCATCTCCGGCTACGCGCTGGACGCGCTGCTGCCGGAGCGCGGCCGCGACTGGGCCCGGGCGTTCACCGGCAGCGAGGGCACGCTCGGCGTCGTCACCGAGGCGACGGTGCGGCTGGTGCCGGTCCCGGCGGCGCGGGCGCTGGCCGTGCTCGGCTACGCGGACGAGAACGCGGCGGCTGAGGCGGCGGCCGGGCTGCTGCCGCACCGGCCGCTGACGGTCGAGGGCATGGCGGCGGACCTGGTGGCGGCTCCGGCGGCGCGGGCGGCGCTGCCGCGCGGCGGGGCCTGGCTGTTCGTGGAGACGGGCGGCGAGTCGCCGGCGGCGGCGCGGGCGGCGGCCGAGGCGCTGTGCCGGGCGGCGGAGGGCACGACGGGACACGCGGTGGTGGCGGACGCGGCCGGGCAGCGCGCGCTGTGGCGGATCAGGGAGGACGCCGCGGGCACGGCGACGCGGCTGCCGGACGGCGGCGAGGCGTGGCCCGGCTGGGAGGACTGCGCGGTGCCGCCCGCGCGGCTGGGTTCGTACCTGCGGGAGTTCCGGGCGCTGCTGCGGCAGCACGGCCTGCGGGGCGTGCCGTACGGGCACTTCGGCGACGGCTGCATTCACGTGCGGATCGACTTCGACCTGCTGTCGTCCGGCGGGGTGCGGCGGTTCAGGGAGTTCTCGGTGGCGCTGGCCGATCTGGTGGTGGCGCACGGCGGTTCGCTGTCGGGGGAGCACGGGGACGGGCTGGCGCGCTCGGAGCTGCTGCCGCGGCTGTACGGGGAGGAACTGACGGGCCTGTTCGGCGCATTCAAGGCGGCCTGGGATCCGGACGGCCGGCTCAATCCGGGCGTCATCGCGCCGCGCCCGGCGCCGCTCGACGCGGACCTGCGGTTCGCGGGGCTGCCGCGCGGCGGGGTGCCGGTGGTGTTCGGTTATCCGGACGACGGCGGGGACTTCACGGCGGCCGTGCGGCGGTGCGTGGGCGTCGCGAAGTGCCGTGAGACCGGCGAACGCGGGCCCGGCAAGGGCAAGTCGGTGATGTGCCCCTCGTACCGGGCGACGCGTCAGGAGCGGCACAGCACCCGGGGCCGGGCGCGGCTGCTGCACGAGATGCTCACGGGCGAGGTCATCACCGGCGGCTGGCGGTCGCCCGAGGTGGCCGAGGCGCTCGACCTGTGCCTGTCGTGCAAGGGCTGCCGCTCGGACTGCCCGGTCGGGGTCGACATGGCCACCTACAAGGCGGAGTTCCTGCACCACCGGTACGCGCGGCGGCTTCGCCCCGCCTCGCACTACGCGCTGGGGTGGCTGCCCCAGTGGCTGCGGCTGGCGGCGGCGCTGCGGCTGGTGCCGCTGGTGAACGCGGCGTCGCGGCTGGGGCCGCTGGCGGCGCTCGGCAAGCGGCTGGCGGGCGTGGACCCGCGGCGGCCGCTGCCGCGCCTGCCGCGGGTGCCGTTGCGGCGGCTGCTGGCGGACCTGCCGCTGCTGCCCACACACCCGGACCGCGCGGGGGAGACGGGGCCGGTGGTGCTCTTCCCCGACACGTTCACCTCCTACCTGTCGCCGGAGGCGGGCGTCGCCGCGGCGCGCGTGCTCCGGGCGGCGGGCCTGTCACCGGTGCTGCCGCGCGGGCAGGTGTGCTGCGGGCTGACCTATGTCTCGACCGGCCAGCTCGACCGGGCGCGTGCGGTGCTGCGCCGCACCGTGGCGCGGCTGGCGCCCGCGGTGGCCGCGGGCGCGACGGTGACGGTGCTGGAGCCGCCCTGCGCCGCCGCGCTCCGCACCGACCTGCCGGAGCTGCTGCCGGACCACCCAGGAGCCCGCGAACTGGCGCGCGCGGTGCGGACGTTCGCCGAGACGCTGCGGGAGCGGGCGCCGTCGTGGCAGCCGCCGCGGCTGGAGCGGCCGGTGGCGGGGCAGACACACTGCCACCAGCACGCGGTGCTCGGCGAGGACGCCGACCGGTGGCTGCGTGCCCGTGCGGGACTGACCGGTGAGCTGTCGGGCGGCTGCTGCGGGCTGGCGGGCAACTTTGGTTTCGAGAAGGGGCATTACGAGGTGTCCGTGGCCTGCGCGGAGGACGAGCTGCTGCCGTCGGTGCGCTCCGCCCCGCCGGGCGCGGTGCTGCTGGCGGACGGCTACTCGTGCCGCACCCAGCTCGGGCAGCTGGGCGGCCACCGGGCGCGGCACCTGGCGGAAGTGCTGGCCGACGCGCTGCCACCGGCCTCCTGACGGGGTAGGCATTCATACATCTGAACGACGTTCGAACCCTTGACGGCCTACTAGGCCACTTCTACAGTTGCGACAGCCGTTCATGGGAATGTCCGGCGTTTAGATATGTGAATGCTAGCGATTGCGCGGGTGGCAGCGGATGCACATACGCGAGATACACCTCACCCCCGTCGCCTTCCGTGACCCGCCCCTGCTCAACGCCACCGGCGTGCACGAGCCGTGGGCGCTGCGGACCATCGTCGAGGTGGTCAGCGACGAAGGCATCAGCGGGCTCGGCGAGACCTACGGCGACGCCTCCCATCTCCGGTTGCTGCAGGACGCGGCCCGCGAGGTCACCGGCGTCAGCGTCTACGCCCTCAACGAGCTGTACGCCAGGGTCGCGGCAAGCGTCGGCACCGGAGTCTTCACCGACCAGCACGGCCTGACCGGCGCGGGCACCAACCAGAAGACCGTCGACGCCGTCTTTGCCGCCTTCGAGACCGCCTGCCTCGACATCCGAGGCAAGGCCGAGGGCGTCCGCGTCGCCGACCTGCTCGGCGGGCCGGTGCGCGAGGCCGTCCCCTACAGCGCCTACCTCTTCTACAAGTGGGAGGCGCACCCGGACGGGGAGCCCGACCGCTTCGGCGCCGCCCTCGACCCCGAGGGCATCGTCGCCCAGGCCCGGCTCTTCGCCGACGAATACGGCTTCCAGTCACTGAAGCTCAAGGGCGGCGTGCTGCCCCCCGACGAGGAGGCCGAGGCCGTGCGCGCGCTGCGCGAGGCGTTCCCCTCGCTGCCGCTGCGCATCGACCCCAACGCCGCCTGGACGCCCGCCACATCCGTCCGCATCGGCAACGACCTCGCCGGCGACCTGGAGTACCTGGAGGACCCCACTCCCGGCATCGAGGGCATGGCCGAGGTCGCCGCCAAGGTCCCCATGCCGCTGGCGACCAACATGTGCGTCGTCACCCACGAGCACCTGCCTCCCGCCATCGAACAGCGGGCCATCGGCGTACTGCTGACGGACCATCACTACTGGGGCGGGCTGGTGCGCTCGACGCAGGTCGCCGCGCTGTGCGACACGTTCGGCCTCGAGCTGTCCATGCACTCCAACTCCCACCTGGGCATCAGCCTGGCCGCCATGACCCACCTGGCCGCCTCGCTGCCGAACCTCGCGCACTCCTGCGACACCCACACCCCGTGGCAGGACGGCCAGGACGTGGTCGCCCCCGGCGCGCTGCGCTTCACCGAGGGAGCCGTGCCGCTGCCGGACGGGCCCGGCCTCGGCGTGGAACTCGACCGCGACGCGCTGGCGGTCATGCACGAGCAGTACGAGAAGTGCGGCATCAGGCGCCGCGACGACACCGCGTACATGCGCCGCTTCGAGCCCGGCTTCCAGCCCAAGCACGGCCACTGGTAACCCCCCCGGCCCCCAACTCCTTCCGCCCCCGTCCCCCTCCCCGCCCCTCCCCGCCCTTCTCCGCTCTTCCGCCCGCTCCTCCGCTCTCCGCTCCCTCTTCCCCCTCCTTGCTCCTCCTCCCCCTCCCCTCCCCCTTCTCCCTCTCCTCCCTCTCCTTCCCCTCCCGCCCTCCCGACCCGTCGTGTCCCCGCCCCGTCCCGTCCCCTGTCCCGTTCCTCGCGTTAAGGAGCCGCGATGTCCGCGCTGGACTGGATCGTGGTCGCTGCCTACTTCCTCGTGGTGGTAGCCATCGGCTGGTGGTCGAAGAACCGCATCCACACCGTCTCCGACTTCTTCACCGCACGAGGCCGTATCCCCTGGTGGCTGTCGGGCATCTCGCACCACATGTCCGGGTACAGCGCGGTGATGTTCGTCGCCTTCGCCGCCGTGGCGTACGACACCGGCTTCACCGTCTACGTCTGGTGGGCACTGACCATCGGTCTGGGCATCGGCATCGGCGCCTTCCTCTTCGCCGCCCGGTGGAACCGGCTGCGCGCCAAGCACGGCGTCGATTCGCCGTTGCAGTACCTGACGCAGCGCTACAACCTGCCCACGCAGCAGGTGCTCGCCTACAGCGGCGCCGCCCTGAAGGTCGTGGACATCGCCGCCAAGTGGGTCGCCATCTCCGTGCTGCTGCAGGGTTTCGCCGACATCCCGCTGGCGTGGGGCATCGCCTTCACCGGCGTCGCCACCATGGCCTACATGACGGTCGGCGGCCTGTGGGCCGATGTCCTCACCGACATGGGCCAGTTCGTCATCCAGGCGGTCGCGGGCATCGCCATGGTCATCGCCGTCGCCGGTGAACTCGGCGTCGGCTTCCCGTTCACCATGTGGGGCGACCTGCCCGACGGGCACGGCGACCCCATCGCCGGCGACGTCACCCTCATGCTGGTGCTGGCGTTCCTGCTGGTGAAGACCTTCGAATACAACGGCGGCATGTGGAACCTGGCGCAGCGGTACATGTCCGCGCCCTCCGGCTCCGAGGCCAAGCGCGCGGCGCTGCTGTCGTCGGTGCTGTGGCTGGTCTGGCCGATGGTGCTGTTCATGCCGATGTTCGCGGCCCCGCTGATCGTTCCCGGCCTGGACAACGGCGAGGAGTCCTACATCGAGATGGCCAAGGAGCTGCTGCCCGCCGGGCTCATCGGCCTGATGCTCGCCGGGTTCTTCTCCCACACCATGGCGATGGTGGCCTCCGACTCCAACGTCATCACCGCCGTCATCACCCGCGACATCGCGCCCGTCATCGCGCCCCGGGTACGGCGGTTCAGCGACGCGGCGCAGCTGATGTTCGCCCGCATCACGACCGTCAGCTTCGTCTCCCTCAGCATGATCATCGCCATCACCACGGGAGGCGAGGGCTTCGTCCTCGAGGTCGTGGTCGATCTCGTGGCGGCCACCATGGGGCCGATATCCATCCCGCTGATGCTCGGCATGCTGCCGTGGTTCAAGCGGAACGGACCCACCGCCGCCATCGTCTCGTGGGCCGGCGGCCTGGCGGTCTGGTACGTGGTCCAGTACATCGTGGAGGACGCCAGCCAGGCGCAGACCGTGGGCCTGCCGCTGGCCACCTCGCTGGTGCTGTACGTGCTCGTCGGCTTCCTCAGGCCCGAGGGCACCCCCGAGCGCGCGGCCCTGGTCGACTCCCTGCGCACCGATCCCGCGGACGCCGCGGCGGCGGCCGGCGGCGCAGGCGAGCGCGGCGACCGGCCGGACGCGCCGGAGAAGCAGCTCAGCGCGGGCTGACCCCACGGGCGCGGGCACGGGCGCCGGGAGCGGCGCGCGTGCCCGCGCCGCCGTTGCCTGCCAGGGACGCCCCGGCGGGGCGGCGTCAGGTCGCCACCCGCGTGCACATGCCGCAGGAGTTGCACCACCACAGCGCCCCGTTGGCGTTCACGTCACCGCTGCCGCAGCCTAAGCACTCCGGGCCCGCCACACAGGCCGTCACGTAACGTGGCGACGCGGCCGCCTGCCGCTCCGCCGCCTGCCGCTCCGCCGCGAAGCACACCAGGCACAGCGGCTGCGCCAGGCCCGGTAGTTTCACGGGCCGGACCCGGCAGGCCAGGCAGGGGTCCACCCCTACCGTCACGGGATCGAGCCGATGCTGCGCGGATCTGGCCGTCATGCGCGTTCGCCCCCTTGCGTCGTCCCCCTCGGCGGGGATGGCCACACGCGGTAGGGGGATCGTAACGGAGGAGACAGGTGTGCCAGCGCGGAATGGCGGGCTTCAGGCGGGAAAAGCCCCAATGCGCCAGGGAGCACGCCCGGCGCGCGCCGCGCCCGCTCCGATCCGCGGCGGCAGGTGCGCGAGCGGTCAGCCCACGGCCCGCGCCGGCCGCGGTGCCGGGCCGGTGTAGCGGGCGGTGGGGCGCACCAGGCGTCCGGTCCGCTTCTGCTCCAGGATGTGGGCGGACCAGCCCGCCGTGCGGGCGCACGTGAACATCGCCGCGAACATCTCGCCCGGCACCTCGGCGAAGTCCAGCAGCACCGCCGCCCAGAACTCCAGGTTCGTCGCCAGCACCCGGTCCGGCCGCCGCTCGCGCAGCGCCGCCAGCGCCGCCCGCTCCAGCGCCGCGGCGGCCCCGAAGCGCGGCGCGCCCAGCTCCCGCGCAGTGCGCCGCAGCACCCGCGCCCGCGGGTCCTCGGCGCG
Organism: Streptomyces sp. 7-21; assembly: GCF_016741785.1. Taxonomy (GTDB): domain Bacteria; phylum Actinomycetota; class Actinomycetes; order Streptomycetales; family Streptomycetaceae; genus Streptomyces. The sequence goes on along the minus strand of NZ_JAERRL010000008.1, from coordinate 102,145 downwards.
GTAGACGCGGTGGCCGAAGCCCATCAGGCGCTGCCCCGCGTCCAGCGCGCGCCGCACGTACGCCTCGGCGTCACCGGTGCGTTCGACCTCCTCGAGCATGCCCAGCACCCGCGAGGGCGCCCCGCCGTGCAGCGGGCCGGACATCGCGCCGACCGCGCCCGACAGGGCCGCCGCCACGTCTGCGCCCGTGGAGGCGATGACGCGGGCGGTGAACGTCGAGGCATTCATGCCGTGTTCAGCGGCGGCCGTCCAGTAGGCGTCGATGGCCGCCACGTGACGCGGATCGGGCTCACCGCGCCAGCGGCGCAGGAAGCGCTCGGCGAAGCCGTCCGCCTTGTCGATCTCCCGCTGCGGCACGACCGGCAGACCGCTGCCCCGCGCCGACTGCGCCACGTAGCTGAGCGCCATCACGGCGGCGCGCGCGAGGTCGTCCCTGGCCTGCCGCTCGTCGATGTCCAGCAGCGGCCGCAGCCCCCAGGCGGGCGCCAGCATCGCCAGCGCCGCCTGCACGTCCACCCGCACGTCCCCGGACCGCACCGGCAGCGGGAACGGCTCGGCCGGCGGCAGGCCCGGCTCGAAGGAGCCGTCCACCAGCAGGCCCCACACCTTCTCGAACGGCACCCGGCCCGCCAGCTCCTCGATGTCGACGCCCCGGTAGCGCAGGGCGCCGCCCTCCCGGTCCGGCTCGGCGATCTCGGTCTCGCACGCGACGACTCCCTCGAGTCCGGGGACGAACCGGGGCGTGACGGGCGGATGCGGCTCCATGGCGCCACTGTAACCACCGTGGGCCACCGGGGGTTCGCGGGACGGATTCCGGCACGAGCGGCCGATGTCAGTCGCGTGTTGCAAGATATGCCCCGTGTCCCACGCCGACAGCAGCACAGACCGCACCACCGACTCCGTTTCCGCCTCTCCGCAGGCCTCCCCGCAGCTCGACCCCGCCGCCATGCGCGCCCGGTACCGCGCGGCCGGGCTCGACGAGAAGGACCTCGCCGCCGACCCGGTGACACAGTTCGGCCGCTGGTTCCGCGAAGCCGCCGGCAGCGGGCTGCACGAGCCGAACGCCATGGTCCTCGCCACGGCCGACGCCTCAGGCGTGCCCAGCTCGCGCACGGTCCTGCTCAAGAGCTTCGACGAGCGCGGCTTCGTCTTCTTCACCAACTACGGCTCCCGCAAGGGCCGCGAGATCGAGGCCAACCCGCACGTCTCGCTGCTCTTCCCCTGGCACGGCGTCGCCCGCCAAGTGATCATCTCCGGCCGCGCCGAGCGCACCGGCCGGGACGAGACGGTGGCCTACTTCCGCACCCGGCCGCACGGCTCGCAGCTGGGCGCCTGGGCCAGCGAGCAGTCCTCGCGCGTGGCCTCCCGGGCGGAGCTGGACCGGCTGTACGCGGAGCTCGCCGAACGGTACCCGGAGGGGGAGGACGTGCCCGCGCCGCCGCAGTGGGGCGGCTACCGCGTGGTGCCGTCGGCGGTGGAGTTCTGGCAGGGCCGGGAGAACCGCCTGCACGACCGGCTGCGGTACGTGCGCCGGGAGGACGCCGGGGGCGAGCGGGGCGGGGCGGCGGCCTGGACCGTCGAGCGCCTGTGCCCGTAGCCCGTGCCGTGCCCGGCGGCGGGCACCAGCAGACAGGCACCAGCAGACGGGCACAAAAAACGACCCGCGGGCCTGGTCCCCTCCGGCGCTGGGCGCCGGCGGGGAGCCGGCCGGACGTTACCGGCGGCCCGCGGATCGGGTGACTGCTTGGGATTGGCCGGCTGCGCCGGCACCACGTGGTGTGGGACGGCGGCTAGGCCGCAGCCACCTCACGCGTCCGGTCATCACTCATCTGCCGGATCACCTCCCTTCTCGTGTGCCCTCCACGCTAGGGGCGGGAAGCAACGGCAGCAACGCATTTATTGTCCGGCGCTGTTCTCCCCGGTTTTCCGGGCCATGTTCCGGTGCGGGGCCGCGGCCCCGCACCGGCGCGGTCAGGCCCGCCGCCACAGAATCCGGTCGGCGTGCTGGGCCAGCAGGCGGTCGTTCCACTCGCGCCCGCCGTCCACGTTCGCCGAGCGCAGCACCGGCGGCGTGATGCCGCGCGCGGCCAGCAGCCCGGCCGCCTCGGCCATCACCGCCTGCGCGAGCGCCGCGCCCACCACCGTGGAGACCGGGCCGAACGGCGCCCCCACGCCCTCGGCCGTGAGCGCGGCGTCCCCGACGGGGACCTTCGTGTCGAGCACCACATCGCAGTGGTCCGCCAGCCGGCCGCCGTACGCGGCGGCGGACGTGAGCCCGATCACGCGCAGCCCCCGCTGCCGTGCGTGCGAGGCGAGTTCGACGGGCAGCGCGTTCTTGCCCGACAGCGAGACGACGAGCAGCAGATCTCCCGCGCGGGCCGGGCTGGTGTCGAGCGCGGCGGCCGCGAGCCCGCTCAGCCGCTCCAGCGCGGTGCCGAGCGTGGCGGGGACCGTGGCGACCCCGGTAGCGCCCGGTATCGCAAGGAGGTTGACCAGGGCGAGGCCTCCCGCGCGGTAGACGAGGTCCTGTGCGATGAGCGCGCTGTGCCCGGCTCCGCTGGCGAAGACCGTGCCGCCCTCGGTTACGGTGGCAGCAACCATTCCCGCGGCACGGCCGACGGCTTCGACCTCCTCCTCCCTTACTCTGCGCAGCAGTTCGGTCACGGAATCGAAGTAGCGGCTGGCGAGTTCCATGGGGGCGGCCCCTCTCTCCGCAGTGCGGGAACGGTTGTCACAGCCATACGTCAGAATTGGACCAGGGCCACCGCACGAGACATCGAGGGGCTTTCATGTCCGGACTCATCGACACCACCGAGATGTACCTCCGCACCATCCTGGAGCTGGAGGAAGAAGGGGTGGTCCCGATGCGCGCGCGCATCGCCGAGCGGCTGGAACAGAGCGGTCCGACGGTCAGCCAGACGGTTGCCCGCATGGAACGCGACGGCCTGCTCAAGATCGCGGGGGATCGCCACCTGGAGCTGACCGACCAGGGCAGGCGGCTGGCCGAGCGGGTCATGCGCAAGCACCGTCTCGCCGAGTGCCTGCTCGTGGACGTCATCGGCCTGGAGTGGGAGCAGGTGCACGCCGAGGCGTGCCGCTGGGAGCACGTGATGAGCGATGCCGTCGAACGACGGGTGCTCGAACTGCTGGACCACCCGACCGAGTCGCCGTACGGCAACCCCATCCCGGCCCTGGCCGAGCTGGGGGAGAAGGGCGAGCCCGACCCGTTCCTGGGCGAGGGCATGGTCGCGCTGTCCGAGCTGGCGACGGAAGACGGCAAGACGGTGATCGTCCGCCGCATCGGCGAGCCAGTGCAGACCGACCCGCAGGTGATGCAGACCCTGCGGCGGGCGGGGGTGCAGCCCGGTGCCTCGGTGAGCGTGACGGCGGGTACGTCCGGGGGCGTACAGGTCGGCAGCGGCGGTGAGTACGCCGAGCTGGCGCCGACGGTCGCGATGCACGTCTTCGTCGCCACCGCGTGACGCTCGTTCCGCGCCGCGCGCGGGGGACCACCGGCCAGGCCGGGCAGGCTGACGCCGCCACGCCCGGCCGGCCGTGCCACCGGCGGACGGTTGCCGCGGCGGGCGCGGGCGGTCAGGCCCGGCTGACCGCCTGGAGGATCTCCGGCAGCCGGGCGTAGGCCGTGCGCGCCGCGAGCCGCAGGCCCAGCCAGGCCGTGACCGCGCCATACACCGCGCCCACCGGCAGCACCAGCCACACCAGGTCCTCGGCCGTGCGGTACAGCAGCACGTCGAGCGCGATCACCGGGGCGCACAGCAGCGCGCCGGCCGCGATCCCGCCGATGATGCCCGTGTACGCCAGCGCGCCCTGCCCCGCGGCCACGTTCCGCATCGGGTTGTCCTCGGGGATGGAGTACGGGTAGCGCGCCGAGGTGAGGGCACCCGCCCCGACGAGCGCGCCGAGCAGCGCCCAGGCCAGGCCCAGCGCGTCGCTGAACGTCCCCCACTGCCCGAACAGCGCGGCGCCGCAGCACACCACCAGCGCCGTGTACGGCGTGGCGATCAGCAGGATCGCCAGGGCCCGGCCGCGCAGTTCGAGGTAGGCGTCGCGCGGGCTGGTGATGGTCTGCGCCACCAGCCAGAAGGCGCTGTAGTCCTGCCCGAACTGGTTGAACATCGTCAGCGCCAGCATCCCGGCGGCCCAGCAGGAGTGGTACAGGCTCTCGGTCCCCTGCACCGCGAAGACCACGGGCAGCAGCAGCCCCATGCCCAGCGCGGCGGCCCAGCCCATCTTCGTCTTCGGGTCGCGCCAGGCGTACCGCAGCGAGCGTTCCATCACGGTCCCGGTACGGCCCCCGGGCAGCCACCTGGCGAGGCCGGTGCCCGCCCGGCGCCGCTGGCGGGCCTGGCCGGCGGGCGGGGCGAGCGTGGAGGCGTCGGGCGCGGTCATCAGCCGCGTCAGCGTCCGGCTCCACCACCACAGCAGAAGCAGCAGCAGCGCTGCCGTGCCGAGCAGCCCGTACGCGACCGTGCCGTGCTCCCCCTCACCGGCCGCCCGCACCGCGTCCACGGCCGAGACCGGCGGAATCCAGCGCACGATGCCGGCCGTGGTCTCAAGCGGGCCGTAGTCCTCGGCCTCGGCGACGCGCGTGTAGACCACGTTCATGCCCTGGAGGCCGAAGGCGACCAGCAGGCCGGAGAAGATCGCCAGGTCACGGCCCTTCCGGCTGCCCAGCATCCGGGCGTTGGCGGTGGCCAGGGCCCGCGCCAGCGCCGCGCACACCAGCAGCACCAGCGGCACCGCCACCACCGCCGTGGCCGCGCCCGCCGCGCCGTGCGCGAGGGCCGCCGCCGCGCCGGCCGTGATGAGCACCGTGAACAGCGGGCCGAGGCCCAGCACCGAGGCGGTGAGCTGGGCGGCCAGCAGCGGCCGGGGCCGCAGCGGCAGCATCGCCAGCCGCACCGGGTCCAGCGTCTCGTCCACGGCGCTGACGAACAGCGGCGCGAACGCCCAGCCCAGGACCAGGGGGGTGAGGAGCGACAGCGTCACGTCGGCGGCGTGCTCGTGCCCGCGCAGCGCCAGCATGCCGAGCGCGGACAGCCCGCCGATGCCCACGACGAAAACGGCCGTGGTCAGGAACACCGCCGTGCGCCCGGTGGTCTGCCGCACGCCGTTGCGGATCAGCGACAGCTTCAGGCGCGCGAACGTCGCGACGACGGTGCGGGTGTCCGCCGCGCCCGCGGTGACCGCCGCGCTCATCTGCCACCGCCGAGCCAGTCCAGGTCGTGCCCCTGCGGGTTGCCCCGCGAGGCGCCGACCAGCGCCAGGAACGCGTCCTGGAGCGACGGGGCGTCGCCGCGCACCTCGGCCAGCGGCCCCTGGGCCCGGATCCGCCCGGCGGAGATCACGGCCACCCAGTCGCACAGCGACTCGACCAGCTCCATGACGTGGCTGGAGAAGACGACCGTGGCGCCCGAGTCCGTGAAGCGCTCCAGCACCCCGCGGATCGTCTGCGCCGACACCGGGTCCACGCCCTCGAACGGCTCGTCGAGGAACAGCACCTCGGGGTTGTGCAGCAGCGCCGCGGCCAGGCCGATCTTCTTCCGCATGCCGGTCGAGTAGTCGACGACCAGCTTGGACTGGGAGCCGGACAAATCCAGCAGGTCGAGCAGCTGGTCCGCGCGGCGTTCCACCTCCGGTCCGGGCAGCCCGCGCAGCCGGCCGAGATAGGTCAGCAGCTCGCGCCCGGAGAGCCGCTCGAACAGCCGCAGGCCCTCCGGCAGCACGCCGATCCGGGACTTCACGGCGACGGGATCGCGCCACACGTCGTGCCCGGCGATCTCCACCGTGCCCTCATCGGGCCGCAGCAGGCCGGTGATCATCGACAGCGTGGTGGTCTTGCCCGCGCCGTTGGGGCCCACGAGGCCGATGAACCGGCCGGCCGGGAGATCGAGGTCGATCCCGGCCACGGCCGGCTGCTCCCCGAAGGTCTTCCACAGCCCGCGCACCCGCACGGCGGGCGTGCCCGGCTCACCGGATATGCCCGCGATGCCGTCCGCCGTGCGGTCCGTTTCGCCGCTTCTTCTGCCGTTCTCCCCCTGGTCAGCCATGCGTCACACCCTACGGTGCGCCGTACGGACCGGTAACGCGGCCCGGCGCCGGGCACGCCCGCACGCGCCGGACCGCCCGGGTCAGTGCGGCTCGCGGGCGCAGGCGTAGGCGAGCACCGGCAGCAGCTCCGCCGCGTCGGGCAGCCAGCGGTTGGCCGTCGTCGGCTCGCGCACCCACAGCACGCCGCCCCGCGTCCCCATGCGCGTCGGCGGGGCGGGCACCAGCTCGCCCTCGCCCCGTGGCCTGATGTCGATGGCCCCCGGCGTGTACCCCGCCTGCCGCAGCGCCTCCTGCGACGCCTTGGCCGCGCCGCCCGGCAGCACGAAGTACATCATCCGGCCGTACGGCGTCGAGCTGACCGGCCCCAGCGCCACCCCCATCCGTTCCATCCGCGCCAGCGCCAGGCAGCCCGCGGTCTCCGGCACGTCCAGCACGTCGAACGTCCGCCCCGTCGGCAGCAGGATCGACGCCCGGGGGCACTCGGTCCACGCCCGCCGGACGGCGGCGCCGTTGCTCGTCGCCCGCGTGGGCCAGCTCGCGTCCATGGGGTGCGCCCCCGGCGCATCGCAGCCCAGCAGGCCGCACGAGCATTCCGGCACGCCCCGTTTGGCCACGGTCAGCCAGGTGCCCGGCAGTACGTCCCAGTGCCGCTCCGTCGCGTACCACAGGGCGTGGTCCCGCAGCGGGGCGTCACGGTGCGGGGGGCTCCCCGGCGGGGCTTCCGGGGAGAACGTGACTCCGGTGGTCTCTGCACGCTCGTTCACGTCGAACACAACTCCGCTCGCCCGGATGGGTTACGGTCCGCCTGAAGGTTGTCTCCCCGCCATGGTCCGCATCCGGGGCGCATCGGTGCATCAGCGGGGGCGTACGGGATGGTACGGCCCCGTAACGGGCAGTCATGTGCCGGGTGCCCGGAGGGAGCGCAGCTGATGACGTCAAGACCACTGATCGCCCGGCAGCCGAACGAGCGCCTGCTGGCCCTCATCAAAGAGGCCGGCTGCTCCAACGCCGGACTGGCGCGCCGGGTCAACATGTGCGCCGCCGAACGCGGCCTCGACTTCCGTTACGACAAGACCTCGGTGGCCCGCTGGATCAGGGGGCAGCAGCCACGCGGCCGCGCGCCGGACATCATCGCCGAGGCGCTGGGCCGCAAGCTCGGCCGGGCGGTCACCGTCGACGAGATCGGCATGGGCACCACCCGGCAGCTCGGCTCGTCCGTGGGCCTGCACTTCGCGGCCGGGCTGAGCGAGTCGCTGGAGCACGCCACCGAACTGTGGCGCACCGACGTCGCCCGCCGGGAGAACGGCGAGGGGAGCCGGACCGCCCCGCAGGGCTCCGGCGCGGCCCACGTGGCGCCCGCCGCGCTGGTCGAGCCCAGCCGCGACTGGCTCATCACGCCGCCCGACGCGGAGGTGGCGCGGACGTCCGGGCCGCGGGTGGGCGAGGCCGACGTCGAGGCGGTCCGCGCCACCACGGCCGCGCTCATCGACCTCGACCGCCGCTGGGGCGCCGGGCACGTGCGGCCCGTCGTCGTCCACTACCTCAACAGCGTCGTCGCCGGGCTGCTGACCGGCTCCTACCGCGAGCAGACCGGGCGCAGCCTGTTCGCCGCGGCCGCCCGGCTGACGGAACTCGCCGGCTACATGGCCGTCGACAGCGGCCTGCCCGGCCTCGCGCAGCGCTACTACATCCAGGCGCTGCGGCTGGCGCAGGCGGCCGGTGACCGCGGCTTCGGCGGCTACGTGCTGGCGGCCGGCATGAGCCACCTCGCGGCCCAGCTCAGCAACCCGCGCGAGGTCATCCAGCTGGCGCGCGCCGCGCAGGAGGGCGCGCGCGGCCGGACCACGCCGCGCGCTGAGGCCCTGTTCCTGGCGGCCGAGGCGCGCGGGCACGCCCAGCTCGGCGACGCCGAGGGCTGCCGCCGGGCGGCCTCCGCCTCGCTGGCCGCCATGGACCGGGCCGGGGACACCGCGTCGGACGCCGAGCCGCCGTGGATCCGCCACTTCGACGCCGCCTACCTCGCCGACGAACTCGCCCACTGCCACCGGGATCTGGGCCAGGGCCGCGCCGCCCAGCGCCGTGCTGCCGAGGCTCTGGCCGGCCACCCGGCCGGGCGGGCGCGGCGGCGGGCCATAGGGATGCTGGTGATGGCGACGGGGCAGCTCCAGGAGGGTGAGCTGGAACACGCCTGCCGCACGGCGGAGGAGGCGGGGACGCTGCTGACGGGCCTGCGTTCGGGGCGCGGCACGGAGTACATGACGGATTTCACCTCGCGCCTCGTCCCGCACCGGCGCGAGCCGGTGGTGCGGGAGTTCGCGGCCCGGTGGGGCACGAGCTGAGCTGTTCGACTCCCCTTCAGGGAAGCCGGTAGCGTGAGGCGCGTGACGAGCCAGCCACGACGGGACGACGAGCCCCGCGAGGGGATAGTGCTGCCCAAAGACGGCGAGCCGCGGGACCCGAGCACGCAGTCGAACGCCGGCCCTGGTGCGGGCGGCACCCTGCCGTCCACGGGCCAGCCGTGGGGCCAGCCGTGGGGGCCGGGCGCCACGCCGCCGGCCTCGCCCGCGCCTGCTCCGCAGGCCCCGCCAGCCCCGCAGGCTCCCGCGGCACCGCCGGTGCCGCCCGCCGCTGGCGGGCCGCCGGGACAGCCTGTCATGCCCCCGGCACCGCCGGCCTCACAGGTTCCGCCCGCGCCGCAGGTTCCCCCGGCTTCGCAGGCGCCAGTGCCTCCGGTGCCCGGCACCGCACCGGGCGCGGCACCCGTGCACCCGCCTGCCAGCACGGCCAGCGGCCCGGCTGAGCCCGCCGCGGGGCGGCCCGAACTGCCCAGCCGCGCCACGCCGGAACGGCCGCAGACGCCGCCGACCGTGAACGACGAGGCGGCCACCGAACTCATCCCGCCGGTCCGGGACGTGGAGTCCACGACCCGGATCCGCCCGGTGTCCCCGTCGGGCCCGGCCCCGGTCGACTCCGAGGGCGCCACCGAGCTGATCCCGCCGGTGACCGACGCTCCCGCTCCGGGCTCGCCCGAGGACACCACCCGGCTGCGCCCGGTGCGCCCCCGGCGCCGGCACGCCGCGGCCCCGCCGTCTGCACCGTCGTCCACACCGTCCATGCCGGCCGCCGGCGGCAGCGGCGGCACCGGTGACAGCGGCGTCGCCGCCACCCAGGCGCTGCCGAAGATCCCGGCGGACGACGAGGGAGAGTTCGACGGCCTGTTCCGCTCCGCCGCCCAGCGGCAGCAGCGGCCGGGACCCGGGACCCCGGCTCCGCGCCGGCGGATGCCGGTGCCGCTGGTCGCCGCCGTCGTCGTCGGCTGCGCGGTGATCGGCTTCGCGGCCGGGGCGCTGTTCAGCGGTGGTGGCGGCAGCAGCGACGACGGCGGTGAGCAGAGCACCACCGAGACCACCGAGCAGGAGAACGGCGGCGCCGACAGCGACGGCAGTGACGCCGAGAACGGCGGCGCCGGTGACGAGGAGGACGAGGAGGAGGCCCGCCGCCAGGCCGAGGCCCTCTCCTCGCTGCTGGAGGACAGCAACGCCAGCCGCGACGCCGTGATCAGCGCCGTGGACAGCATCCGCAACTGCCGGCGCCTGGACGCGGCCGCCACCGACCTGCGCGACGCCGCCGCGCAGCGCGAGAGCCTGGTGGAGCGGCTGGCGGAGCTGGAGCTGGACGCGCTGCCTGAGGGAGAGGAGCTGGCGGCCGCGCTGCGGGAGGCGTGGGAGGCGTCCGCCGAGGCCGACGCGCACTACGCGGACTGGGCGGACGACGTGCGGGACGACCGCAGGCGGCTGTGCCGCGGCGGCCAGGCCCGGCACACCGGCAGCGCCAACGACGGCGACACCGCCAGCGGCGAGGCCACCGCCGCCAAGGAGCGCGCCGCCGAGCTGTGGAACCCGGTGGCCGAGCGCTACGGGCTCCCGGAGAGGTCGGCGAGCCAGCTGTGAGCAGGGGGTCACCAGCAAGGGCTTCCGGACCGGGCCGCCGTTCCACCACCATGGTGCGCATGCCGCTCAACGACATGCCCTGGTGGCGCTGGCGCGCCCACGTGCGCTCGGCGCTGCACATGCTTTCCGATCCCGTGTTCCACCAGGAGTGCTGGGTCGCCGGCGTCCCCGGCTACGGTGACGTCACCGACGCGGTGTACCGCCTCGTCGAGGACACCTGGCTCGACAACTGGTCGGCCGAGAAGTACGTGGGCACGATCTTCCGCGATGCCCAGGAGGCCGCGCTCGTCGACGCGGCCGTGCTGCGGGTGCTGCGGATCCTGCACCAGGTCGGTGCCGACGCCCCGGTCGCGTCGTACTTGCAGCACCCGTCCTGGCCCGATGCCGTGCAGGCCGCCCGCGAGGCGCACGTGCTGCTCGCCGTCAACGACGGGGACGACCCGGACACCAGGCCGGGGACGCTCCAGGAGCTGGCGGCGACCGTGCACGCGGTCTGAGGCACACGGTCCGCCTGGGATGTGCCACGCTAGGGAACCATGACCGCCCAGTCCCCCGCACCGGCTCCGGCGCCGGACGAGCCCGCCCCGGCCGCCCGGCCCTCGCAGTACATCCTCACGCTGTCCTGCCCGGACAAACCGGGCATCGTGCACGCCGTCTCCAGCTACCTGTTCATGACCGGCTGCAACATCGAGGACAGCCAGCAGTTCGGCGACCGCGACACCGGGCTGTTCTTCATGCGGGTGCACTTCTCGGCCGTCGAGCCCGCGCTCACGCTGGCCAAGCTGCGCGCCAGCTTCGCCGCCGTCGGCGACTCGTTCCAGATGGACTGGCAGCTGCACCCGGCGGGGGAGAAGATGCGGGTGCTGCTGATGGTCAGCAAGTTCGGGCACTGCCTGAACGACCTGCTCTTCCGCGCCCGCACCGGCGCCCTGCCGATCGAGATCGCGGCCGTCGTCTCCAATCACACCGACTTCGCCGAGCTGTCGGCCTCCTACGGCGTGCCGTTCCACCACATCCCGGTCACGCCCGACACCAAGCCGGAGGCCGAGGCCCGGCTGCTGCGGATCGTCGAGGAGGAGAACGTCGAGCTGGTGGTGCTCGCCCGGTACATGCAGGTCATCTCGGACGACCTGTGCAAGCGGCTGGAGGGGCGCATCATCAACATCCACCACTCCTTCCTGCCGAGCTTCAAGGGCGCGAAGCCGTACCACCAGGCGCACGCCAGGGGCGTGAAGCTGATCGGCGCGACCGCCCACTACGTGACGGCCGAACTGGACGAGGGTCCGATCATCGAGCAGGAGGTCGAGCGCGTGGGGCACGAGCAGACCCCCCAGCAGCTCGCGGCCGTCGGCCGGGACGTGGAGTGCCAGGCGCTGGCGCGCGCGGTGAAGTGGCACAGCGAGCGCCGGGTGCTGCTCAACGGCCGCCGGACCGTCGTCTTCGCCTGACCCGCCTGAAGGCGCCGGCCGGCTCACAGCCGGGACAGATCCGCCGCCGCGAACAGCACGTCGTGCACGGCGTGGGGATCGCCGTCGGCGCCCGAGGCGGCCTCATCCGGCGCGATCCGGCCGGCGGCGAGCTGGCACAGCACCACGTCGTCCAGGGCGACGTGCGCCACGGCGCGGCGGGCGGCGGCGCGCGAGACCGTGGCGGCGGGCGAGTCCAGCGGGATGTACCAGTCGCCGCCGCCCGCGCCCTCCACCTCCAGGTGCACCGTCCGGCCCGGCCGCCCCGCCGTGGTCAGCCGGGCGGGGAGCGTGCCGAGCCCGGCGCGCCTGCGGTCCGCGAGGGAGGCGGGCAGCCGCCGCGCGGTGAAACCGACCAGCAGCCGCAGGTGCGGCCCGAGCGGCCGGCCGTACGGGTAGCTGACGGCCTCGGCGATGTCAGCGCCGTGCACCCAGCAGGCGAACGCGCGGTCCAGGTAGGCGTCGGACAGGGCCAGGGCGCCACCGGCGTCCGCGCCCGGGCCCGGGAACGGCCCGGCGGCGCCGCCGTACGCGCCGGGCCGCACCATCCGCTCGCCGGCGCGTCCTGAGGTGCGTGCGGCCGCCCGTACCAGCGCACGGGACTGCTCGCGCCACGGCCGCCACGCCCGGCCGGGCCCGTGGCCGGGCGTGCCGTCGCTGGAGCCGCCGCCGTCGGTCCCGCCGTCACGGGCGTCCCGCTCGCTTCCGCCGCTCTCCCAGCGCGCCCGGGTGCGCGCGGCCGGGTCGCGGGAGGCCCCCTCACCGAGCGGGTCGGGCAGGCCGACGGCCCGGGCGAGCAGCCCGTCCACGGCCATCAGGTGGTCCAGGACCCCGGCGACCGTGGTCCCGTGCTCCTCCCAGGTCTTGCCCGCGAACCAGCGCAGCCGGACCGGGGCCCGCCACTCGTCGGCGGTGATGTCGGTCAGCAGCGCGTCGAGCCGGGCGGCCTCCGCGTCGTACGGCGCGGCCCAGGCGGGCACGGGGTGTGACGCGGGGCGGCGCGCCAGGCAGCTGTCCAGGACGCGCGGGCGCAGGCGCGGGTCGAGGTCGAGGCGGCGGCGCGGGGTCAGCCGCGCGGCGGCGTCGCGCAGCCGGAGCGCCTCGTCGGCGCAGGGCGCGCAGTCGCTGAGATGCGCCTCCAGACAGCGCGCCTCCTCGGGCGGGCAGGCGCTCAGCGCCCAGGCACCGAGGAGGGACATCAGCTCCTGGTGGGTGGGGCGGCACGGGCCGTGCGGCGGCACGTCAGGCGGGCCGCCGCCGCTGCCGGCGGTCCCGCCGTCCCCCCGGGCCGAGGCCGCGGGGGGAGCCGGGCTCACCGTTCGCCCCCGGCCGCCGCCCCCGTGCCCGCCGGATACTCGGCGGCCGTGGCCAGCAGCTGGAGCGCCAGCCGGAGCCGGCGGCGGGCCTCGGCGCCGGAGATGCCGAGGCGCTGGGCCGCGAGGCGGTAGTCGTGGCACTCGAAGTGGGTCAGCTCCAGCGCCCGGAGCAGCGGCTCGGGCATGGCGGAGACGATGTAGTCGGCGCGGGCGGCGGTGGCCGCGGCGCGCACCCGCTCATCCGGCAGCGGCGGGGCGGCGCCGTCCGGGGCCGTTGTCTGAGGCCGTTCCGCCGGCCGTTCCCCGGGCGGCTGCTCCGGCTGCGGCTTGGGAAGTGCTGCCCGCAGTCTCTCCCGCAGCAGGTCCACGGCCCGGCGGTGCGCCTCGGCGGCGATCCACGAACGCAGCGGGCCCCTGGCCGGGTCGTACGCCTCCGGGTGCTGCCACAGGTGACCGAGCACGTCCCCGGTGACCTGCGACGCGGCCTCGTCGGCCGGGCCGGCGGGGGCGCCGTCGAACGCCCGCTGGGCGATGCCGAAGGCCAGAGGGGCGAAGCGGTCATAGACCTCCGCGAGGGCGGCGGCCTCGCCGCTCAGGAGCCGGTCCCGTATGCTCCGGTCCCAGTGCGGTGGCGTCTCGTGTCCCATGCAGGCCCCCACCCTCCTCTGGTTCCCGCGGCAACCCCGGGCCCCGTGCGTACGTCAAATGTAGTGCGAGGGACTGTTCCGGCGCGCCCCGCACGTGGCTCGCGCCCGTACGCGCGCGGGGCGGACGGCGGTGCGGAACAGGGCCCGGCAGCGATCGAGGTGAGAGCACGTGACGTTGACAGTGCGAGCGGAGCAGCGCTCCGAGTGGTCCGTGCTGCGTGTGGCCGGTGAGCTGGACATGGCCACCTCGCCCACGGTCCGCCAGCACGTCCACGACGCCGTGGCCGAGGGACGCCGGTTCCTGGTGCTCGACCTCTCCGAGGTGTGGTTCTGCGACTCCAGCGGGATCGGTGAGCTGGTCGCCGCGCGCCGCCTGATGCGGTCGTGCTCCGGGCAGCTGCGGCTGATCCTGCCGGCGCACGGGGCGGAGGAGGGGTCGCACGTCAACCGCGTGCTCGCGGCGCTGGGCGTGCGGCGGCTCTTCGACTGCTTCGCGGACCTGGAGTCCGCCGCCGACGCCGAGGCGAAGCCGCTCGCCCCCACGTCCCTTACGTAGCGCACACGGTTCACTACCCTCTGTTCGATAGCGTCGCTGAACGCTCGTACAGTTCGCAGGGGTCGTACTCCTTTGCGCCGGAATATGCCTGATTCGCTTGTTGTCCGGCTCGCCTGTCAACCATGCTGTCCTGCACCTGGGTTGCCGGGGTATGTGGCGATGTGTCCGCCGGTTCGGATGGTGTGAACGGTGCAGGTGCTGGTGAAGCAGCTTGAGGTCGGACCCGACCCCGCCGAGGTGGGGCGCGCGCGGAGGTGGGTGCGGGCCCAGTTCGGCAGAGGGCAGCCCTGCCCCGTCCGTCCTGGCCCCGCGGAGACCGACACCCTGGTGCTGCTCGTCTCCGAGCTGGTGACCAACGCGGTGGTGCACACCGGCCGGCCGGCCGTGCTGCGGCTGTGCGTGGGGCGGGACGACGGGGCCGGAAGCGGGGCCGGGACCGGCGAAGGCGGCGACGAGGGCGACGAGGGCGACGAGGGCGACGGGTGTAGCGACGAGAGGGGCGTGCCGGTGCGTCTGGAGGTGACCGACGGCAGCAGCCGCGCCCCCCGGCCGCGGCGCGCGGCGGGAGAGGACACCGGTGGCCGGGGCCTTGAGCTGGTAGAACTCCTCGCCGACCGCTGGGGCTGGCAGCGCGAAGGAGACGGCAAGCGCGTGTGGTGTGAGGTGGACTGCCGCGCGAAGCGCGATGCGCCCCCCGGCAGGGGCGCAAGGTTCCCGCTGGCTATTGACGGGATGTGCCGCTCTGCTCACTCTTAGGAATGGCCGGGACCCGGTCCTTCGGAGGCGGGCCGGGTCACGGGGGAGACGCGTGGCGAGGGGACGCCGAGGACACGTTCCGCCGGTTCCTCGGCGAGTGCGCGTCACCCAGCCCGGCCCCTGGCCCGCTGTGAGGACAGGGGCCGGGATGATCCGAGCCGCCTGGCGACCGCGTTGGCGATCTTCACGGCATCCCGGGAGAGTTCGCGCAGCATGCCGCTGATGGGGTTGGCGTAGCCGGTGAAGTACAGCCCCGGCGCCGCCGGGTGCGTCTGCGCCCCGTGCACCAGCGGCAGCCCCCGGCCGTCGAGCAGTCCGAGGTGGCCGACCAGCGGTTCCAGGCCGCGCCGGTAGCCGGTCGCGGCGATCACCGCGTCCGGCCGCAGCCGCGCCCCGTCCGCCAGCACGACCTCGTCGCCGTCGAAGGAGGCCACCGCGGCGACCGGCTCGACCAGCCCGCGCTTCACGGCGCGTACCAGCCCGGTTCTGCCGGTGTCGAGGACGGGGATGGCGCCCTGGCGCACCCGCGTGTACAGGCCGGTCTCCGGGCGCGGCAGCCCCTTGTCGCTCAGGTCCGGCAGCAGCCGCTCGAGCGGGCGGGCGGCGCGGTCGACGAGCCCGGTCGGCAGACGGCGGCAGAGGATGGCGCCGGCCTGGGCGGGCCAGCCGAGGGTGGAGCGGCGCAGGATGTGCGGCACGGAGCGCACGGCCAGCCGCACCCGCCCGGCGCCGCCGAACGCGAGGTCGGCGGCTATCTCGGCGCCGGTGTTGCCCGCGCCGACGACGAGCACGTCCCGCCCGGCGAAGCGGCTGGGCTCGCGGTAGTGCCGGGCGTGGAGCAGCTCGCCCGTGAAGTCTTCGGCGCCCGGCCAGTCGGGCATGCGGGGGGTGTGGTTGTAGCCGGTGGCGACGACGACGGCGCTGGCGCGCAGCACCCGGCCGCCGTTGGCGCGCAGCAGCCAGCCGCGGTCCGGGTCGTGCGGGCCTGCGGCGCCGTCCGGGTCGCGGTCGATGCGGCCGACCTCGACGCCGGTCGCCAGGTCGATCCGGTGGTGCCGTGCGTAGTCCTCCAGGTACGCCACGAAGTCGTCCCGCCGGACCCAGCGGCCCGCGGCGCGGGGGATGGGCAGGCCGGGCAGGGACGACCAGCGGCGCGTGGTGTGCAGGCGCAGCCGGTCGTAGTGGGCGCGCCAGGAGGCGCCGACGGCGTCGGACTTCTCGACGACGACGGCCCTGATGCCGTGCGCGCCGAGCGCGGCGGCCGCTGCCAGGCCACCCGGGCCGGCGCCCAGCACGTGAACGGGGTGGCGAGGTCGCATCCTCAACGGGCTCCTGTCGGACACGCGTACGAGCGAGGGGAGCCACAGAGGATACGCGCCGGCGGCGCGTGTGACCCAGAGGGGTGTCAGCGGTTCTCACGAGGCGGGACGTGCGACGTCCCGGCGGACAGGGACCGGGTCGGTGTGCCCCGCCCAGCCGCTACTTCTTCTTCGGTGGCGTGGGCTTGCGGCCCGTCACGCCCAGGTGCACCAGCTGGGTGAGCGCGGGCTTCAGCTCCGTCTGCTTGGCCCCCGACGACTGGAGGCTCTTGGGCTGCTGGGCGACGGCCGCGAGCATGGTCGTCAGCGAGCCGGCGACCGCGGCGGCGCTCGGCTCCTTGTCCTTGGCGCGGCTGCGGGCGCGCTGTCCCTCGATCGCCTCGGCCAGCGGCTTGGCGACGGCGCCGTGCACCCGGGTGCGGATGCGGACGAACCGGCGGTCGCCCTCCGCGGCGCCGAGGTCGATTACCCGGAGGATCGCGTCGTGCTTGCGCCAGAACGTGAGGAAGCCGTCGACCAGCTCCTCGGCGCTCTGGCGCCCCGCCTGGCCGGTCCACGAGCGGCCGGTGACGAGGTCGCTGAGGGCCGCGCTCTCCTTGACCGTGCCCTCGGCGATCTCCAGGACGGCCGCCTCCACGTCCGGGAAGTACTGGTAGAAGGTCGCGGGCGAGGTGCCCGCTTTGCGGGCGACGTCGATCACGCGGACGTCGCGGTAAGGGGAGGAGCTCAGCATCTTGCCGAGGCAGTCGAGCAGCTTCTGCCGTGTTGCCTGACCACGACGGCCCGCGATGCGTCCGTCAACGGTCGTTACCTGTCCTGTCATGCCGTCAGCTTATCGATGCGTGATCAAATCGCTATCTGACTGCGTCCAAACGGGGTGCGTACGTGTGGATACCGCCTCCAACCCCGCATCCGCTCCAATCCTGCCCCGGGTGCTCGGCTGTCCGACCTGGGGGGAAGAATCGGTCACGAGCCCCCGATGATGTTCACGCGGTAATGAGATGCTGCAATGGAAGGCTGCACATGCGCGGGGCGCGAGACGACATAGCGGCCCTCACGGGGAGGTGTCAGGCACATGGTGGAGCAGCTGACGCAGCACGATCCGCGGCGGATCGGGCCGTTCGAGGTGCTCGGCCGCCTCGGCTCCGGTGGCATGGGGCTCGTGTACCTCGCCAGGTCGGCCTCGGGGCGCCGGGTGGCCATCAAGACGGTCCGCAGCGAGCTCGCCGAGGACCAGCTGTTCCGCGTGCGCTTTACCCGTGAGGTGGAGGCGGCCCGCGCCGTCAGCGGCTTCTACACGGCGGCCGTCGTCGCCGCCGACCCGCACGCGCCGGTGCCCTGGCTGGCCACCGCCTACGTGCCCGCGCCCTCCCTCGAGGACATCGTCAACGAGTGCGGACCGCTGCCGGTCCAGGCCGTGCGCTGGCTGGCCGCCGGGGTCGCCGAGGCGTTGCAGTCGATTCACGGCGCCGGGCTGGTGCACCGCGATCTGAAGCCGTCCAACGTGCTGGTGGTCGAGGACGGGCCGCGCGTGATCGACTTCGGGATAGCGTCGGGCGTCTCCAATACGCGCCTGACCATGACCAACGTCGCGGTGGGCACGCCCGCCTACATGTCGCCCGAACAGGCGCGGGACTCGCGCGGCGTGACCGGCGCGAGCGACGTGTTCTCCCTGGCGTCCACGCTCGTCTTCGCCGCCACCGGCCACCCGCCCTACCACGGGATCAACCCGGTCGAAACCGTCTTCATGCTGCTGCGTGAGCCGCCGGACCTGGAGGGGCTGCCGGACGAGCTGCGGCCGATGATCGAGTCACTCATGGCCGCCAAGCCCGAGGACCGGCCGACGCCCGCCGACCTCCAGGCCGAGCTGGCGCCCCACCTCTTCTCGGCCACCGACGACAGCGGCAGCGCCTCCGCCTGGCTGCCGCCGGGCGCCGTGGCGCTGATCGAGCGGCGCCGGGGCCGGGGCCACGCCGCCGCCTCGCAGCCGCCCGCCGCGCCCTCGCCGCCCCCGTCCTCGGCGCCGCCGTCTTCGGCTCCGGCGGCCCCGGCGCCGCCCTCGCCGCCGCCGGCCCCGCCGGCCCCGTCGGCGTCCCCGGTCGCACCGGCTCCGTCAGCCCCGCCCGCGGCGCCGTCGTTCCCGGCGCCGTCGTCCGGCGGATCCGCCGCGGCGGTGCCGCCGCCCCCGCCCGCGCCGCCGTCGCCGCCCCCGCCGTTCCCCTCGGCCGTGCCCGCGGCGCCGCCGTCCCCGCCGCCGGCCCCGGCGCCTTCCGAGCCCGCGGCGGCCTCCGCTTCCGCCCCGGCGGCCCCGCCCGCGGCGCCGCCGTCCCCGCCGCCGGCCCCGGCGCCTTCCGAGCCCGCGGCGGCCTCCGCTTCCGCCCCGGCGGCCCCGCCCGCGGCGCCGGCGACGGGCGGTGAGGAGCAGGTACGGCTGCCCGGCTCCCAGGTGCCGATAGGGCCGGGGCCGCACCGCGGCGAGCCCGGCCCGGGCCGCGCCTCCCAGACCAGCGAGTGGGCGCGCCCGCCCGGCCCCTCGTCCCCCGCCGTGCCCAGCCCCTCGACGGCGAACGGCGGCTCCGAGGGCGCCCGGCAGCCGGCGCCGGCCGCCCCGCAGCAGGGCTGGCGCCCCTGGCGGTTCCGGATGAACAACGACCTGTGGGGCTCCCCGCTCGTCCTGGGCGGCCTGGTGTACGTCACCTCCTTTGAGGTCCACGCCCTGGACGTGGCCACCGGGCGGCGGCAGTTCAAGACCCGCGACGTCGCCTGGTCGATGACGGTCACCGGCGGCCGGCTCCTGGCCTCCGACGGGCCGAACCTCTTCGCCCTCGACGCGGGCGACGGCACGGAGCGCTGGCGCGCCGCCACCGGCTCCTGGGTGTACGCGCTCACCGCCGAGCGCGGCACCGTCGTCACCGCCACCCGGGGCGGCGGCGTCCAGGCGTGGGAGTCCGGCACGGGCGAGGAGCTGTGGGAGCTCACCGGCGCCCAGATCGACTTCGAGACCCAGGACACCGGCCCCGTGGTCGGCGGCGGCATCGTCTACGTCTGGGGCGAGGGCCTGCTGTACGCCCTGGAGGCGCGCTCCGGCTCCGAGCTGTGGCGCTACCCGGTCGGCGACACCACCGTGACCGGCGGCGTCCCGGTGCGGGTGCTGCCCACCGACGACGGCGTGGCCTACGTGTGCGCCGGGTCCCGGGTGCTGGCGCTTGACACCGCGACCGGCGCCGAGCGCTGGCGCTTCGACGCACCCGCCGCGATCCTCTGCCCGCCGGCGTACGAGCCGGAGCGCAGCAGTGCCGCGGGCGTGTACTTCGCCGACTACCTCGGCACGGTCTACGCCCTCGACGTGGCCACCGGCGACGACCGCTGGCGCATCGCCACCGAGGCCCGGCAGGCCACCGACCCGGTCGTCGTCGCCGACGGCCTGGTGCACCTGGGCAGCGGCACCGCCATGTACACCCTCGACGCCGTCAGCGGCACGCCGCGGTGGCGCTTCGCCGCCAGCGACACCATCGTCGGCCGGCCCGTCGTCGCCGACGGCCGCGTCCACTTCGGCTCCGAGGACCACTGCCTGTACACGGTGGACGCCTCCAGCGGCCGGCTCAGCTGGAAGCTGGAGACCGGCGGCGCCATCACGGGCAGCCCGGTCGCGGCCAGCGGCATGGTCTTCGCGTGCAGCAAGGACCGCTGCGTCTACGCCCTCGACGCCAGGCGCGGCACCCGCCAGGCCTGACCGCCCGCACCGGCGCCGTCATTCCAGCAGCACCCCGTCGCGGTACAGCAGCGTGCGGTCGGGCCGCGGCACCACGTGCGCGGTGTCGCCCGGCGCCAGCGGCGCGTCCTCGTCGGCCACCGCCTGGAACGCCCCCGCCGGGCCGGTGACGGTCACCAGCAGCGCGCTGCCGAGATGCTCCACGACCGTCACCTCGCCCGACAGCGCGCCCTCGGCCGGCCCCGGCGCCCACCGCGTGTACTCGGGCCGCACCCCGTACACCACGGGCTCCCCGGCCGTCAGCGGCGTGGCCAGTCCGGCGGGGACCGGCAGCAGCGCGCCGCCGACGACGACGTGGCGGCCGGACGGCGCGACGGCCCCGGACAGCAGGTTCATGGGCGTGGCGCCGATGAACGAGGCGACGAACGTGCTGGCCGGCCGCTGGAACACCTCGCGCGGGCTGCCGATCTGCCGCACCCGCCCGTTCTCCATGACGGCCACCCGGTCCGCCAGCGCCAGCGCCTCGGCCTGATCGTGCGTCACGAACACGGTCGTCACCCGCAGTTCGCGCTGAAGCCGCTTCAGGAACGTCCGTGCCGACAGCCGCATCCGGGCGTCCAGGTTCGACAGCGGCTCGTCCAGCAGGAACGCCCGCGGCCGGCACGCCATGGCGCGCGCGAGCGCCACCCGCTGCTGCTGCCCGCCCGACAGCTGCCCCGGGCGGCGGTCCAGCAGCTCGGAAAGCTCCAGCTCCGCGGCCACGGCCCGCGCCGTCTCGCGCCGCCTGGCCGCCGGGACCTTCCGCACCCGCAGCGGGTAGGCGATGTTGTCGGTGACCGTCATGTGCGGGAAGAGCGCGTAGTCCTGGAAGACCATGGCGACCTCACGCCGCCCCGGCGGCACCGACGTCACGTCCCGCCCGCCGAGCGCGATGGTGCCGGACGTCGCCGTCTCCAGCCCGGCCAGCGTGCGCAGCAACGTCGTCTTGCCGCACCCGGACGGGCCGAGCAGCGCGAAGAACTCCCCGTCCTCGATGGCCAGGTCGACACCGTCGAGCGCGGTGGTGCCGCCGGGGTACACCTTCGTCAGACCCGACACGGTGATCGCGGACATCAGCTCTTGATCCCTCCGTGGAACCTGAAGCCGTACCGGGAGCTGACGAAGAGGAACATCGCCACCACCGGCACCGCGTACAGCAGGGAGAACGCGGAGATGAGCGCGAGGTCGGGCTGACCGCCCTCGGTGTAGAACGTGTACATCACCACCGCCGCGGGTGACTTCTCCGGCGAGCGCAGCAGCAGGAACGGGATGAGGAAGTTGCCCCAGACCTGCGCGACCGCCCACACCGCGATCGCCGCCAGCCCCGGCCGCGCCAGCGGCACCGCGACGTGCCGCACGATCATCAGCGGCGTCGCGCCGAAGACCCGCGCCGACTCCTCGTAGCCGCGCGGCGTCGCGTCGAAGAAGTCCTTGAGGATGAACACGGCGCTGGGCAGCAGCCCGCCGGTCAGCACCAGCACCACGCCCAGCTGGGAGTCGATCAGGTGCAGCTCGTAGGCGAGGTTGAACAGCGGCACCATCGCGGCCGTCCCGGTGACGATCGCCGACAGCAGCAGCAGCGCGTACAGCAGCGCGTCGCGGCCCGGCAGCCGCACCCGGCTGAGCGCGTAGGCGGCGAGCGCGGCGCTCACCACGGTCAGCGCGCCCGCGCCCGCCGCCAGCACCACGGAGTTGCGCAGCGAGTCCACCGCGTACGGGTTGTCCCACAGCGCACGGAAGTTGGCGAGCGTGAACTCGGGCAGTGAAACCGCCGTGCCCGGCGTCCGGTCGAACGGCGCCGACGCCAGCCACAGCAGCGGCAGCGAGAAGAACGCCAGCACCAGGCAGCACGCCGTGTACCGGCCCAGCACGCGCACCGCGCGCCGCGCCGCCACCGCACCGCCGTGCCGCTCCCGGCGGGTGCCCCGGCTCACGGCGCCTCCTTCCGCTGCCGCAGCAGCCGCACGTAGCACAGCGCGATGACCAGGTTGATCAGCAGCATCAGCACCGACAGGGCGGCCCCGTAGCCCAGTTCGCCGTCGAACAGCGCGGTGTTGTAGAGGAAGACCGGCAGGATCTCGGTGCGGTCCTCCGGGCCGCCGCCGGTCAGCAGGAACGGCGTGAAGTCGTTGAACGTCCACAGGCTGATCAGCAGCAGGTTCGTCAGTACATGCCCCCGGATGCGGGGGAAGACGACGTCCCGCAGCTGCTGCCAGCCCGAGGCGCCGGCGAGCCGGGCCGTCTCCAGCTGCGACGGCGGCACGTTCCCCAGCGCGGCGGCGTACAGCATCATCGAGAACGCCGTGCCGCGCCAGATGTTGAAGACGATGAGCGACGCCATCGGGTACTCCAGCAGCCAGGCCGTGCCGGGCGTGCCGAGCAGCGCGTTGAGCGTGCCGTCGTCACGGTCGAGCAGCGCCAGCCACAGGAACGCCACGACGGACGACGGCAGCACCCACGCCAGCAGCACCAGCGCCTCGACCAGCCGCCGCAGCAGGCCGCGCCGCTCGCGCAGCAGCCAGGCGATGAGGAAGCCGAGCACGGCCTGCCCGAGCACCGCCGAGCCGAGGACGAACTGGAGGGTCAGGCCCAGCGCGTGCAGGGAGTCCTCCTCCGCCACGGCGCGGGAGAAGTTCTCCAGCCCGGTGAACTGGGGATCGGCGGCGGCCAGGCCGGTCAGCCGGTAGTCGGTCAGGCCGAGGTAGACCGTCCACAGGGCGGGGAAGAGCAGGAACCCCGCGACCAGCAGCAGCGCGGGCGCGGTGAGCGCCGCGGCCCGCGCCCGGCCCAGGCCCGCCGCGTCGGTGGCCAGGGCGGCGGCCCGGCGGCGCCGCCGGGCGTGAGGCGGCGCCTCAGCCGGTGACGTGGTCCGCACCGACCACCTCCGCGAGCCCTTCCTCGTAGGCGGCCGCCGCGTCGGCCGGGTCGTCGCCGCTGACCACGGCCGCCGTGGCCTCCTGGAGCAGCACCGACACCTGCGGGTAGGCGGCTACGCCGGGCCGGTAGGACGTCAGCGGCAGCACTTCCTCGGCGACGAACGACAGCATCGGGTCGTTGGCCAGCACCCGCTCGTTGACGTCGGTGCGCGGGGTGATCACCGTGCGCTCTTCGGCGAAGGCGGTGAGCGCCTCCTCGGAGTGCATGAACGCCAGCAGCTCCCAGGCCAGGTCCGGGTGGCTGGTGGCCTGGTTGAGCACGCGGGCGCTGCCGCCGGACATGCTGACGAAGTCCTGGCCGTTGAGCCCGCGTCCGGGCGCTGCCGCCGGGATCAGGGCGTAGCCCACGTCCTCGTCGCGGTCGGCCATCGGCGTCAGACCGGTCTGCGGGGCGATCACGTCGCGCCAGAAGTAGTCGCTCTCGGCCAGGATGCCGATCGTTCCTTCGGCGAAGCGCTCGAAGGACTTGTCCCGGCCCTGCGCCTCCTGTTGCAGCAGCGGGTCGCCGAGGCCGCCGCCGTAGACGTCCTGGTAGAGCCGGAGCGTTTCGGTCAGTCCCGGGCTGGCGCCGGTCCACTGGCCGTCGGTGTAGATCTCCTCGCCGGTCCCGGCGAGCAGCGGCAGCACGCCCTGCATGGTCGTGGCCTCGCCCATGGCGGTGCCGGCGTTGAGCTGGAGCGGGGTGACGCCGTCGAGTCCGGCGAGCGCTTCGGCCGCCGACAGCACCTCGTCCCAGCTCGCCGGCTGCCAGTCCACGGGCAGCCCGGCCTGCTCGAACAGGCGCTTGTTGTAGTAGAGGACGCGGCCGTCGGTGCCGGCCGGCACGCCGTACCGTTCGCCCTCGTACGAGGCGAGCGACTGCACGGCCTCTGGTATCTGCTCCCAGCCGTCCCAGTCACCGGCGGCGGGCGCCACCTCGTTCAGCGGGGCGATGTACCCGGCCTCGGCGAACTCGCCGATCCAGATGCCGTCCAGCGTCAGCACGTCGGGCCCGGAGCCGGACTGGAGGTCGAGGGCCAGCCGCGTCTTGTACTGCTCGTCGTCGACGCCGCTGGGCTCGAAGGTGACGTTCACCTCGGTGCCCTCGGCCCGCTGCGCCTGTTCGAAGCGCGGGATGACCCAGTTCTCGATCCAGTCGGCTTCTTCGGCGTTCTTGCCGCCCGCGATGGCGTTGGCGGCGATGGTCAGCTCGACCGCACCGCCCGAGCCGCCGGATCCGGCGCCGCAGGCGGTGAGGGAGGCGACGAGCCCCACTAACACGCCCAGGACTCCCGCCGTGACGGGAGCCGCGGGCGTTCGGCCGGTCCGCACCGTCATGGTCTCTTCTCCTCAGCGAAAAGATCCCGTGTGTCCCGTTTTCCTCGTGGGGTTGCTGTCATTCCCCTGACAATTGCTACCCACGGGAAACGGCGACGGTGCGCCAACTGGCGTGATTGTTCGTCAGGCGGCGTCGCGGCCGCGTCCGAACCGCCGCTTGCGGTGCGGCTCTTCGGTGCCCCACGGCCCCTCGACGACGTCTCCCTCCTGCGAGCCCTCCCGGCGGCCCTCGTAACGCTCGCGCGGCGGCGCGGGGCCGGCGGTGCGTTCGACGGTGTCCCTGCGGTGGCGTGCCTTGGTGCGGCCGAACGTCGCGGCGGCGGCGAGGAGTCCGAGCACGCCGGAGACCAGTCCCAGGCCCACGCCCTCACCGAGTCCGTTCTCGCCGATGGTCAGGGCGTCGTTGTCCTGGTACTGCCGGATCATCCACAGGATGGTGAAGCCGAGGATGAGCACGCCGGCCAGCCCCATCAGGGTCGCCGAACGGAGCGGTATGGCGATGATGGCGATGATCGCGGCGGCCAGCATCGGCAGGAACAGGCCGGTGAACAGGTTGGCCGACTCGCCCGTGATGCCGTCGCCCGTGAACAGCTGCCACCACTTGTAGTCGCGTCCGTTGCGGTCGCCGTACCAGTCGAGGAACGGGCTGGCCAGGGCCGTCACCGCGGTGGCGATGGCGAGGATGGCCCCGAGGGTGGTTGCCAGTGCGTTGCGCATGCCGACGTCCTCCTCACGTCGTGAGTCCTGCGCCCCCCTGCGTGGTTCTCCGTGTTGTTCGTGACGTCCTTCTCGACGCTACGCGCCGCTCGCGGGGCCCGCACCCCGGCGGCGGAGGGGGCGCCGGACGGCGCTAGTCTCGGCCGCCATGACCCCCATGACCTTGCCCGTCGCGGTGATCACGCTGGTCGCGTTCGAACTCCTGCGCGTCACCGGGGTCGTCATGGACCTGTCGGCGTTCGGCGTGACGGTGACGCTGGCCGGCCTGGCCGCCGCCGCGCTGACGGGACCGCTGATGTGGTGGCTCGGCCCGCGCCGCGCGCTGCCCGCGGCGATGGGGGCGCTGGCGGCGGGCCGGCTGCTCGTGCAGTTCCCCTGGGCGCGGGTGATGCCGGTTGCCGTGCTGGCGGCGGCCGTGGCGTTCGCGGCGCTGCTGCTGGCGGCGCGGCGGCGCGACGAGCCGGGAGCGGTGGCCCGCGCGGTCGCGCTGGCGGCCGGGGCCGACGTGGCGCTGCGGCTGCCGCTGGACCTGTGGGATCCGGTGTGGCGCGGCGGCGTGCTGGGCTGGGGGGTGGCGCTGGTGCTGGCGGCCGCGCTGGCGGGCCTCGCCGTGCGCGCCGCCCGCGCGCCCGCGCCCGCTCCGGTGCGGGTCGGCGACGTGCGGCTCGCGTTGCTCGGTCCCGCGCTGGCCCTGTACACGGCGCTGCTGGCCTCGCCCGGCTTCGTCGCCTCGCAGGGCGGGGTGACGGTGACGGCGGCCGGGCTGTGGATCGCGGCCGGCACGATCCTGGGGGTGCGGCTGCTGTCGGACCCGCTGCCGCCGGCCGTGCCGCCGGTGGCGCTGGCGGCGGCCGTGTTCGTGTTCCTGTTCCTGCCGCAGCCGGGGCTGCCGCTGGCGCCGCTGGCCGCGCTGGTGGGCGTGGCGGTGCTCCCATCCGTGCTGGCCCGGGCCCTGACCGGCGCGCTGGCCACGGGCCGCGGCCCGCTGGCCGACCTGGCGCTCGCGGGCGGCGCGGCCGGGCTGGCGTACGGCCTGATGGTCGTGCCCGATCACCTGCACTACGCGCCGGAGGCGTTCCCGCTGGCGGGCGCGCTGCTGCTGGCGGTCGCGGCCTGGCGGTCGCGCGCGGCGGTGGTGCGGCGGCCGTTCGCACCGCTGCTGGCGGCGTGCCTGCTGCTGGCGGCGCCGCCGCTGCTGAACGCCGCGCGCCCCGCGCCGGACCCGCTGCCCGTGGACACGGCGGGCGGCGTGTACCGGATGATGACGTGGAACATCCACCACGCGGTGAGCGCGGACGGCGAGCTGTCCCCCGAGGACGTGCTGGCGACCATCCGCGGCTCCGGCGCACACGTCGTGCTGCTCCAGGAGGTGCCGCGCGGCTGGCTGGCCGCGGGCGGCCTGGACCTGGTGACGTGGCTGGAACGCCGCCTGGACGCGCAGGCGGTCTTCGCACCCGCCGAGGACCGCCAGTCCGGCAACCTCATCCTCACCAGCCTGCCCGTCACCGCCTCACAGACCGGCAGGCTGCCGGAGGGCGAGGGCGCAACGGACCGCTCCTACGCCTCCGTCACCGTGCGGCTGACGGACGGTGAGACGGCGCGGATCACCACCGCGCACCTGGAGGGCGACGACCGCGGGACCCGGGCGCGTCAGCTCGCCGAGGTGGTCCGGACCGTGGGGGACGACCCGCACGGCGTCCTGGCCGGTGACCTCAACGCCCGCCCCGGATCGCCGGAGCTGAACGCCGCCCTGGAGGCGGGGCTGCACAGCGCCCAGGACGAGGCCGGGGACCCGGAGCAGCCCACGCAGCGGGAGCCGCGCCGCCGGGTGGACTGGATCCTGGGCGGCGAGAACGTGGCTTTCGCGTCCTTTGAGCTCTCCGATGTGCCCGCCAGCCACGTCTCCGATCACGCGCCGCTGGCGGTCACGGTCTGGCTGGACTGACGGCGGCGGCCGCCGGCAGTCACTCGTCTTGCCGATTTGTCCGATTTGTCTGACTCGTTCTAGCCTGGAGTCCGGACACATCCGCAGGACAGAAAGGCCAAGCCGATGAAGAGTGAGCTGTCCCGTCCCACGACGACTCCCCTCGCCGACCCGGCCATGCGTGACGCCGTCGCCGACCTCGTGACGCACCGCCAGGCACCGGTGAGCGACGCGCCGCTGTACGCGCCCGAGGCGACCGGCGCGCTGCTGCTCGGCCTGCTGCTGACGCCGAAGGAACCCAAGGAGCCGAAGACTCCCCGCAAGGTGTGAGTCCCGGCCAGAGGACCGCGCGTGCGGCGACGCCGGACCCCGCCACCAGGGCCGGGGGGCGGCGGGCCGCTCGCGCGCTCCTGTCCGTGACGGATGTGCCCGGAGCCGGGAAGCCGAGGAGAGGCCGAGGAGAGAGGGCGGATGGGCAGCAGCACCGAAAGCGTGCGGCAGGACGTCGCGGCGGCGGTCACGGCGCTGGCCGGACGGGTGACGGAAGCACTGGCCGACGTAAGGGGCACGGCGCATGTGGTGGCGCCCTTTGTGGAGATTTCTGAGGACAAGGTCGCGGCGCTGGGCGCTGTTCGCGTTCTGGGCGCTGATGCGCTGGCTCCTGCGCTCCTGGCGGGAACGCCGCCGGCGGCAGCGGACACCGACGTGATGGCGGAGGCGGCACGCTGCTTCCCCCTCGCCGGGAACGGCGAGGTGCTCGCCTGGCACGACTGGGCCACCGCCGAGGCGGTCGCCCGCCAGCAG
Organism: Streptomyces sp. 7-21; assembly: GCF_016741785.1. GTDB lineage: Bacteria > Actinomycetota > Actinomycetes > Streptomycetales > Streptomycetaceae > Streptomyces. The sequence continues at coordinate 74,614 of NZ_JAERRL010000008.1, read as the reverse complement.
CACCCCCCGGGCCGCGCGCCCCGCCCCGAGTGGACCGTGCCCGAACCCGCGTCAGACCCCGACCAGCCCGGCGGACCCGACTGGCGCGAGTGGTCCGTCGCCCTCTCCCAGCTCGCCGCCCTGGCCCTGCCCGGCCTCGACGGCCCGGTCCACCAGGCCGCCCGCCGCCACGCCATGGTCCTGGCGCGCGGCGCCTGCTGGGCGGCGATGCGCCGCGACTACCCGCTCGCCGCCCGGCTGGCCCGCTGGCTGGCGTTCCTCCGCGCCGGGGGACTGCCGCCCGGCGAGGCGCCACTGGACCCCGCGCCGCTGCTGGACCACCTGCTGCTCGTCGGCGGCGTCGAGGCCCGCACCGTGCTCGACGCCCGCATCGGCAAGCGGCTGCTGGCGGGTGACCGCCCGTGAGCCGCACCGACACCATCGCCGCGATCGGCCACGACATGGCGCGCTCCGCCCTGGCGTGGCTCGCCGAGAACCGCACCTACGGCGGCCTCCCCGACACCTGGTCCCCGCAGGACGCCGAGCCCGACTCCGCCTACAAACCGCTGGGCGAGACCGCGCTCGCCGCCTCGCTCGCCCTGCGCGAGGGCGTCGCGGGCCCGCGCGAGGCCGAGGCCGCGCGCACGCTGCTGGACCACGCCTGGGACGAGTTCCACCAGGGCGACCTCCTCTACGAGCGGCAGCTGCGCCACCCCTTGATGTCGGACCCGCTGGAGACCTACGCCCACTTCGCCCGCGCCGGATACGAACACGCCGGACTGCGCCAGCTCTGCGACCACCTGCACCGGCTGCGCGCCGCCCGGGTTGCCGAAATCGTCCCCAACCGGCGCCTGGCCGTCGCCAACGCCGCCCGGGTTGCCGGGACCGGTCCGCCCGCCGACTGGGAGACGCTGATCGCCGCGACCTGGCTGGGCGCCACGCCCGAGCCGTGGGCCATCGACTGGATGACCGCCTACCACGTCACCCACACCGTCTTCCACGTCACCGACTGGGGCGCCCGCCGCGAGCTGCCCGCGGACCTCGAGGACTACCTGCGCGCCTGGCTGCCGGTCTGGGCCGAGGTGTGGCGCGAGGTCGAGCAGTGGGACCTGCTGGGCGAACTCCTCGCTGTCGACGCCTGTCTGACCCGCCCCGCCTGCGGCCGCGCCCTGTGGCAGGACCTGGCCGCCGCCCAGCTGCCCGACGGCATGCTGCCGCGCGACGGCCAGCCGCTCGCCGACGACCCGCAGGAACTCTTCGACGACCACCACCACCCCACGGTGGTCGCCGCGGCGGCCGGAACCATCGCGCTGTCCCGCGCGCTCGGCGGCGCCGGCGCACCGTGACCGGTCCCGCCGGACCGCCGGCCACCGGAGACCTGGCCCGCCGCCTCGACGGCCTGGCGGCGGCCGCGCCCCGCGCCACCGCCGTCGCCGCGGCGGCCGTCGACGGCAGCGGCCGCGAGGCGGTGGCGGGTCCGGCCCACGCCGTCTTCGAAGCCGGCTCGGTCAGCAAGACGTTCACCGCGCTGCTGCTCGCCGCCGCCGCCGACCGCGGCGAGGCCAGCGCGCACGACCCCGCCGCCCGCTACCTGCCGGCCGGCGTCCGCCCCCGCGGCCCCGGCGCGGCAGCCGTGCGCCTGCTGCACCTGGCCACGCACACCTCCGGCCTGCCGCGCCTGCCGCCGAACCTCTACCCCGTGGCCGCGCCGCACTGGTGGACCACGCCTTACGCCGACTACACCGAGGAACACCTGCTCCGCGCCACCGCCCGCGCCCGCCCCGCCCCCGGGCGGCGCGTGCGGTACTCCAACTTCGGCGTCGGCCTCCTCGGCTACCTGCTGACCAGGGCAGCCGGCCAGAGCCACCCCGAGGGCTACCCCGCCCTGCTGGCCGAGCGGATCAGCAACCCGCTCGGCCTGGCCCGCACCACCGCCGTCCCCACTGCGCCCGCCACCGCCAAGCCACCGCCCGGCCTGGTCACCGGCAGCCGCCGCGGCCGCCCCGTGCCGCCCATGACCCGCCACGGCCTCACCGCCGCGGGCGGCGTCCACACCACCGCCGCCGACCTGCTGCGCTACCTGCGCTGCCACCTCGACCCCGGCGCCGCGCCGCCGCCGCTGGCCCGCGCGCTCCGCGAGACGCTGCGGCCCCGCCTCGCCCGCCGCGGCGGCGACCGGCTCGCCCTGGTCTGGAACATCCGGGACGTCGCCGGGCGCGAGACGTATTTCCACTGCGGCGCCACCCGCGGCCACACCGTCTTCGCCGGGTTCTGCCCGGAAGCGGGCGTCGCGCTCGCCGCCCTGGCCGCGACCACCGCCTCGCCCGGCGACCGTTTCGTGCCCGCCGCCTACCTGCTGCTGCGCGAGCTGGTCAGCGAAGCCGCGTGAGCGAGCTGACCCTCGCCGTCCTTCCCGCCTGCCGGCGCCGGGGGCACCGGCCGCGCCCTGCTGCGCGCCAGCCTCGGCGTCGAGGACGGCAACCACGCCGCGGTCCTGCACACCGAGGCGGGGTCTTCACCACCTCCGGCCGCAACGGCGGCTCGGACACCATGCTGCTGACGCTGTGACCCCGCCGGCGGCCCGGCGGCCGGAAAAAACGGTTGCCCGCGCCCCGCCGGTCCGCTTCCCTGGTGTCAGACACCCGATGGACAGGAGGCCGAGATGAGGACACACGGACGTACTCCGCAGCCCTTCTCCACCTCTCTGACATCGAAGGACGTCACACTTCGTGGGTATATCCACTCTGCCTGGCCAAAAGGCCGCCGAGCGGCCTGACGCCCGCGCTGCCCGCGCCCGCTGGGCCGCTCCCGTACCGTTTCTCATCCTGGGGCTGGTCTTCTCCAGCTACTTCGTCCAGATTCCCTCGCTGAAGAGCGACCTCGGCCTGACCGAAGGGGAGCTGGGCGCGTTCCTGGTGCTGCCGGTGCTCTCCGGCGTCGTCGCCATGCAGTGGGCCGGCCGGCTCGTCGCCCGTCAGGGCAGCGCGACACTCGTCCGCCTGACGATGCTGGGGCTGCCGCTGTCGCTGCTCGGCTTCGCGGTCTGCGGCGACCGGGTCACGTTCGCCGTGGTCCTCGTCGTCTTCGGCGCCGTGGACGGCCTGATGGACATCTCCATCAACGCCCACGCCGTCGCCGTGGAACGAGCCTTGCAGCGGCGGGTGATGAACAGCTGTCACGCCGCCTGGTCCATCGGCGCGGCCCTCGGCTCCGGCCTCGGCGCCGCCGCCCACCATGCGGAACTGTCCCGGGCCGCCCACCTGACGCTCATCGCCGCCGCGCAGATGCCGCTGGCCCTGGCCGCGGGCCGCCACCTCCTGCCCGCCGCCGCCGACCGCGAGGCGGACCAGCGGCCGCGCGCCACCGGCTGGCGGACCGGCTGGACGCCCCGGCTGCTGCTGCTCGGCCTGACCGGCACCGTCGTTCTCATCACCGGCGGCGTGGTCGGCAACTGGGGCGGCATCTACCTCCACGAGGACCTCGGCGCCTCCCTGGCCACGGCCTCGCTGGGCTACCTCGGCTTCAGCGCCTTCGAGGCCGGGGTCCGCCTGGTCGGCGACGGCCTCCAGGAGCGGCTCGGCACCCGCCGCCTCACCGGCGCGTCGGCTGCCGTGGCCGTCACGGGACTGACGGCCGTCGTCCTCAGCCCCAGCCCCGCAGCGGCCATCGCGGGCTTCTCCCTGCTGGGACTGGGCATGGCCGTGCTGGTTCCGATCACCCTCGGTGCCGCCGGACACGGCGAGGGGGAGCACAGCGCGGCCGACGCGCTGGCCAAGGTCGGCACCCTGACCTACACCGGCATGCTGCTCGGACCGGTGTTCATTGGCTGGTGCGCGGGCTCCTTCGGCCTGACCGCCACCCTGGCCGGTCTGCTGGTCCTGCTCTCCGCCACCCTCCTCGTCGGCCTGCGCCGCCTCTGAACAACGCGCAGGCGACCGCTCCCAGGAAAGGAGAACCTGCCGATGCCCCCGCACCGCTACCGCCGCGCCAGCCGGCCCGGCAGCCGCCCTGGCTGAGGCGACCGCGGGCCCGCGCCGCGCCCCCGGCGGTGACCAGACCGCCGGGGGGCGCGCCCTCCGGCCGCGGCCCGCTGCCTTGCTGCCGGGTCTCCCGCAGCAGCGGGTGCCAGACCTGAACAGGGCACCGTCACGCCCGCCCGAGGGCGGGCGGTGACCACGTCAGGATCGCTGACGAACCCGCGCCCAGGCAGCACGAAGCCGGTCCGGACAGCCTCCCCTCCACGCCGTCCGAACCGGCTCATCCCCCCACCGGTCCCCCCGACCGGGCTGGGCCTGCCCGGGACACCCCCGCTGTCACCGGACAGACCCTCTCCACCCCCTTGCACTACCGGCCGCTGCCCCCCAGCCGCGGCCGGTACGAGCAGAAGCCTGGCACCCCGCGCTAAACAGCCAATAAACGGAGTGGTGGGTTCTGGATAGGCGGGTGGTCAGCAGGATTGCCCGGTCTGTGCGTTGGCGAGCAGAGTCCTGATCTCCTCTGCCTCGGCTTCGCTGTGTCCCTCGAACATGACAAGCGCCTGCTGCCAGGAGGCGCGGGCGCGGTCGTGCTCGCCAGTGGCGGCCAAAGCGAGCCCCAGCAGCTTGAGGATCTGCGCCCGGCGCCAGGGACCGGCGACATTGCGCACGTAATCCAGCGCCCGTTCCGCGAGCTCCACGGCTTCCCGAGGATGTTCGAGGGCCATATGTGCCTCCGCGAGCCGAAAGAGGGTCATACCCTCCCACAGGCGCTGACGGTGGGCCCGGAACCGTCCGAGCGTCTCGACGAGCAAGGTCACGGCAGCGCTGTACTGGCCGTCCGCGATGAGGGCACGTGCCAGGGCGTACTGGCCACTGGCGAGGCGCAAAGACGATCCAACCAGCTGCAATATGTCGCAACATTCCTGGGCAAGGCGGACGCCGGCCTTTGTGCGGTGCGTTTCCAGGCTGAGCTGTGAAAGACAGGCGAGGATACTTGCCTCGCCCGAGGCATTGGAGTCGTCTCGGTAAGCGTGCAGTGACCTGGTCAAGTACTCTTCTGCTGTCGCGTGCAATCCCCAGTGAAGGGCCGATAGGCCTGCAAGGTTCGCGCCGTGCGCCGCGATGACCGGGTCGGTGACCGCCCCTGGCAGACACATAGCTTGCTGTGCGTTGGCGTAGCAGGATTCCAGCCGCCCTGCCAAGTAATCCGCCTGAGCCTTAGCGATGCGTATCCGCCCCTGTGCGTACCTGTGATTGACGGTGACGCACCTGTTGAGCAGGGCATTGCATACTTCGGCGAAGGGCGCTGAGTACTCTCCCGACTCCGTGAGGTCTCGGGACAGCATGACGATGTCGGCGGCTAAGGACAGGTGCTGTTCATCGGTCACCGTTCGGAGGGACTGCAATAGTGTGGCACCCTCCGCGAGAAGCCAGTCGACGGCCTCCGAGCGTGCCATGAAGTCGAGCCCCGAAGTCTCCGGCTCATGGACGTGCTCCACGAGTTTGTCTCCTGGGCGCTGTAGCGCGTACACCCTGCGCGTGGTCGCCAGGTAGAAGTCGAGCATGCGCGTCACGCCCGCGTGGCGGGACTCATCGTCCTCTTCTCGTTCGGCGCAGTCGCGGGCGAAGAGGCGGACGAGGTCGTGGAGGCGGTAGCGGTGGGGGGCGGCGGATTCGACGAGTGAGGCGTCGACGAGGGATTCGAGGATGTCTTCGGTGGTGTCGGGGTCTTGGTCGAGGAGGGCGGCTGCGGCGTGGAGGGAGATGTCGGGGCCTTCGGCCAGGCCGAGGAGGCGGAAGGCGCGGGCTTGGGTGGGGGTGAGCTGGCTGTAGCCGAGTTCGAAGGTGGCTTTGACGGCTTGGTCGCCTGCCTGGAGTTCGTCCAGGCGGCGGCGTTCGTCGGAGAGTTTGCGGGCGAGGGTGGAGACGGTCCAGGTGCGGCGGGAGGCCAGGCGTGAGGCGGCGATGCGGATGGCCAGGGGGAGGAAGCCGCAGGCGGCGACGACGTCCATGGCGGCGTCGCTTTCGGCGTGGACGCGTTCTTCGCCGACGATGCGGGTGAAGAGGGTGAGGGCTTCTTCGGGGCTCATCACGTCGAGGTCGACCAGGTGGGCTCCGGCGAGGTCGACCATGCGGTGGCGGCTGGTGATGAGGGTGGCGCAGCCGGAGGTGCCGGGCAGGAGGGGGCGGACCTGGGCGGCGTCGCGGGCGTTGTCCAGGAGGGTGAGGACGCGGCGGCCGTCGAGCAGCGACCGGTACAGCCCCGCCCGTTCTTCGACGCCTTCGGGTATGGCGTCGTCGGGGGTGCCCAGGGCGCGCAGGAAGGAGCCGAGGACGGCTTCAGGGTCGGCCGGGGCCGGGCCGGCGCCCTGGAGATCGACGTAGAGCTGCCCGTCGGGGAAGTGCTCCCGCGCGGCATGCGCCACCTGCACCGCCAGCGTCGTCTTCCCCACACCACCGTTTGCTGGCCAGGCTGCCGCAGAGCTCCGTGGGGGCCGTGCCCGCCAAGGCGGGGCCGTGCCAGAGACCGATCGCCTCCCGGTAGAGGGTGCTTGCCTCTTCTCCGCTCGTCCGCGCGGCCCGCTCCGTTAAGGACCGGAAGCGGTGCAGGTCGACGCGCTGCGGATCGCCGGTGAAGCGGTAGCCGGACGCCGTGGTACGCAGTGTGTCCTGAGCTTCGCGGGGCAGCGCCTTCCGTAACCTTGAGACCGCGACCTGGATGACGTTGCGTGCGGAGCGCGGCGGCTCCCCTGTCCACAGCATGGGGACAAAGCGGTCCATGGACACGTCCTGCCCCGGCTCTAACAGCAGGGCGGCGAGGATTGTGCGCTGCTGTGTCGTGAGCGTCGCGAGCGGTTCGTCTCCCCGCCAGATCCCAACCTGCCCCAGAAGGCGGTACTCGAACTCCGCCGCCATGACACCCTCCCTTGACCCCGGGCGGCAGCCATACCGCCACGACGTCACGTCGCACTCGCGGCATTGACAGCAGTGACATCAGCGGGTGTTAAGCGGTGGCTGCCAGAGTCGTGATCACACCTTGGCCATGACCACGATACGGCGTGCGATCGCCGTGGAAGGGGGGGAGGCGTGCTGCTCGCTCTGTGGGGCAGTGCGGGCGCATGGCCGCCGACATGCGCCAAAGGTCCGGGCTGGCGTTCCACTGGAGGTCGTCTCCGGGGGCGTCAGCTCGGGCCGCGTCCCCTCCGCGCCGCCCGAGCCGGGACCCCCGTCCCTCGGGCCTGTTCGGCGGTTCCCCCGCAACCGCCGAACAGGCCCATCTCCCCTTGGAAGACCGACCGCGCACCCCTGCATCCGGTCGGTACGTTCATGAGCATGGCAGGAGGCCATAAACGAGCGATAAACGCCGGCAGGCACTGGATGCGGGAGGCACCGCGTCAGCGGGCGAGCCGCCGTCCTATGAGGTCACCTGATGGTTGGCATCCTTTGGGTAGTTGTCGAGGGGAGTAGCTGCCGCGGACGCCGTACTCCCGGTTCCTATGAGGAGCGCTGTTGCTGCGGCGCAGAGCGCGACTATGCGTAGTAGACGAGTCATGAGGCCTCCATGGTGTGTGTTCTGCCGTGCGTATCGGGAGCGGCCTGTCTTAACAGTGATGCCCGCAGGGGCGGCAGCAAGAACCGGCTGCGGCGATGGGGCATCGCGCAGCCGGACCTGCTCGCTAGCGCTTACTGGTTGTCACCGACGGGTTCACCCTTGGGATACGAGTCCAGCGGCTTAACTATCGGCTCGTCCTTCGGGTAAGAATCCGAGGGCTTGACGGGCGGCTCGTCCTTGGGATACGAGTCCAGCGGCTTCACGGGCGTGGACTTATCGCCCGGCTGGTTGTCCCCGGTGGCTTCCGAGGTCTTGTTCTCGCAGGTCGTGACTTCACTCAAGGTTAACCCCCATGCGCTTTGAGTTGTGGGCTGGCCGCCGTGGGACACCCCCGTGCTGCGGGCAACCAGTCCTCGGTGCTGTCATGCAGCGACCATGGTGGCTGGAGCCTGTCAGGCGGCGATAAACAAGCGATAAATGTGGCTGGTGCAAGCGGCTGAAGCGTCAGACGATGCTTGACGCCAAGAGGTTCCTGACCTCAGCGGCCTCAGGGCTTCCCTCGTCCTCGAAGAGGGTCAGTGCCTGTTCCCAGCAGGCCCGAGCGCGTCCGCTGTGGCCTATCGCATCCAGACCACGCCCGAGGACAGTGAGGGCACTTGCGCGCCAGATTGGACCGCTGTTCTCACGCAACTGTGCCAGGGCTTGCTCTGCAAGTGTTGCCGCTTCGGTATGTTCGCCCATGGCGAGGTGGGTCTCAGCCAGACGGAAAAGTGTGAGTCCTTCCCAGACGCGTTGCCTATTCGAGCGGAAACTGCGCAGAGCTGACTGGAACTCGTGAACAGCTGCGGTGTACTGCTTATCTTCGGCGAGAGCAATGCCGAGTGTGTATTGACCATTCGCGAGCCGCAGGCGTGACCCCATCCTGCGGAGAATTTCGAGGCTCTGTTGGGCGAGCTGCACGGCTTTCTCTGTTCTGCCCATTTGCAGAGCGACGCGTGACAAGCAGCTCAATGCGCTGGCCTCGCCCGGATGGTCGAAGTCTTCCCTGAAAGCCTCCAGGGCATTCATGAGGTGGGCATTGGCATCTTCATGGCGGTTCTGGTACAGGGCGATGATGCCGCAATTGTTGGCGGCGTGAGCCCGGGCAACAAGATCATCGGCTGCGATGCCAAGGATGATGGCACGCCTGCCGTGCTCGTCAGAGGATTCGAGCCGATCCGCCATGTGCTCGGCTTGGGCTAGCGCGACGCGCACACGACCTTCGGCGTGGGCGTCCTCGGCCTTGTGCGCGACTTCGAGTACCCGTTCACATGCACGCTCATACTGCCGCGAGAAGGCACCAGACTCGGACAGGTCCCTGCTCACCAGCAAGACATCCGCTGACTTTCGGAGTGTCTCCGCATCCGTTGCCTGCTGCACGCAGGACAGCAGACAGTCAGCTTCCGTAAAGAGCCAGTCGACGGCCGAATCTGCATCTTCGAAGGAAAGCCCTTCCTGGAATGTCGGTTCCAGGTGGTCCACCAGTCGGTCTCCTGGGCGCTGCAGCGCGTATACGGAGGCGGCTGTCGCGAGGTAGAAGTCAAGAAGCCGAACTTTCGCGGCTTTGCGCACCTGCGGGGGCTGCTCGTCTCGTTCGGCGCAGTCGCGGGCGAAGAGGCGGACGAGGTCGTGGAGGCGGTAGCGGTGGGGGGCGGCGGATTCGACGAGTGAGGCGTCGACGAGGGATTCGAGGATGTCTTCGGTGGTGTCGGGGTCTTGGTCGAGGAGGGCGGCTGCGGCGTGGAGGGAGATGTCGGGGCCTTCGGCCAGGCCGAGGAGGCGGAAGGCGCGGGCTTGGGTGGGGGTGAGCTGGCTGTAGCCGAGTTCGAAGGTGGCTTTGACGGCTTGGTCGCCTGCCTGGAGTTCGTCCAGGCGGCGGCGTTCGTCGGAGAGTTTGCGGGCGAGGGTGGAGACGGTCCAGGTGCGGCGGGAGGCCAGGCGTGAGGCGGCGATGCGGATGGCCAGGGGGAGGAAGCCGCAGGCGGCGACGACGTCCATGGCGGCGTCGCTTTCGGCGTGGACGCGTTCTTCGCCGACGATGCGGGTGAAGAGGGTGAGGGCTTCTTCGGGGCTCATCACGTCGAGGTCGACCAGGTGGGCTCCGGCGAGGTCGACCATGCGGTGGCGGCTGGTGATGAGGGTGGCGCAGCCGGAGGTGCCGGGCAGGAGGGGGCGGACCTGGGCGGCGTCGCGGGCGTTGTCCAGGAGGGTGAGGACGCGGCGGCCGTCGAGCAGCGACCGGTACAGCCCCGCCCGTTCTTCGACGCCTTCGGGTATGGCGTCGTCGGGGGTGCCCAGGGCGCGCAGGAAGGAGCCGAGGACGGCTTCAGGGTCGGCCGGGGCCGGGCCGGCGCCCTGGAGATCGACGTAGAGCTGCCCGTCGGGGAAGTGCTCCCGCGCGGCATGCGCCACCTGCACCGCCAGCGTCGTCTTCCCCACACCACCGATGCCCGCCACCGCCGAGACAGCCATGACGCGCCCGCCCGCTGAGGCCAGTTCCCTGCCGAGCTCCGCCACGAACGACGCGCGCCCGGTGAAGTCCGCGACCGCGGCCGGGAGCTGGGCCGGGCGGATCTGCGGCGGGGCCTGGGCCGCGCGTGCCGCCGCGCCGGGCACCACGTTCAGCGACGGATCGGCGTTGAGGATCCGCTGCTGAAGCTCGCTCAGCTCCGGGCGCGGCTCGACACCCAGCTCGTCGATCAGGATGCGACGCGCGTCGGCGTACACGGCAAGCGCCTCAGCCTGCCTCCCGCAGCGGTACAGCGCCAGCATCAGCAGCTCCCTCAGTCGTTCCCGCAGCGGGTGAGCCGTCGTCAGGGCGGTGAGCTCCGACACGGAGTCGGCGTGCATGCCGGCCTGCAGCCCGATGTCCAGCCGCTGCTCGAGCAGCGTCAGGCGCATCTCGCCCAGCCGCTCGCGGTGCAGGTCCGCGCCGGGACCCGGGACGCCGGCGAGCGCCTCGTCGCCCTCCCACAAATCGAGCGCTTCGCCGTACAGGTGATGAGCGAGCGTCAGGTCGCCGGCGGCGACGGCGTTCTCGGCGTCGGCTGCCAGGCGCGCGGCCTTCTCGGCGTCGATGTCGTCGTCCTTGTCGAGCCGGAGTGCGTACCCGCCGGCCTCGCCGACGAGTACCTCGCCCCGCCCCGCGGCGCGCAGTTCGCGGCGCAGCCGCGACGCGTACGTGCGCAGGGCCGCGATGGCCTGCTGCGGCGGGTCCTCACCCCACAGCGTGTCGACCAGTTCCTGCGCCGTGGCCATGCGGCCCCGCCGCAGCAACAGGGCTGCGAGCAACGCGCGTTGCTGAGGCGATCCGGACGGCAGCGGATTCCCCCCGCACAGGGTGCGCACGGGACCCAGCACGGCGAAGTACAAGGCTGGCGCACGAATCCCCCTGGTCCCCTCACCAACGTCCATGGCGTCCTCTGTCCGTACCGCTTCCGACGCTTCCTGCCCGCACGGCGGCCGTCGCGCGGGTAACCACGTGACGGGTTCCGGCCAGTGTGCCCCCGCCCAGGGTATGGGGATGAGCCCGTGGGAGCCCGTGGCGAAAGCGTTACAGCCTATCGGCTCGCGTCCCTCCCAAGGAAGACCGGATTGGTCATCGCTGCCATAGCGCCCGGTAGTCCGGACGCGCCGCCGTCCGCCGGCGCGTGCCGGATCTCCGCGCGCACGTAGGAGGCGAGCGAGGCCGTCGTGTCCCACTCAACCTGTGCCGCGCCCCCGCTGGGCACGGGCTCCACGCGCAGTTCACCCTGATCGGTGAGCAGCCGCACCGTACCGTTCTCCGGAGCCCCCGTCACGTGGCAGCGCACCGTCACCCGCGCGCCGGGGTCCGTGTGCAGCCGCTCGCCGATGGTGGCGTGCGCCCCCCGCTCGTCGCTGACGGTCAGTGACACCGCGACAGCCGAGGACTCGGCGAGGTAGCTGCGGCCCGCCGCCAGGCCCGCCAGAATCGCGGGACGGCTGAGGTCGTCCGCCAGCACCACGGTCTGGGGCAGGCCCACGACCTGCGGCTCCCGGTGGGCGTCGCTGTTGCCCATGGCCGGCAGCCACCGCCCCGTGCCGCTGAGCGCGGCGTCCCAGGTGGCCAGCGACAGTTCGTCATCCGCCGTCCACGGGCCGTTCCACAGCTCGACGGCGTCGGCCTCCTCGAAACCCGCCTTCCACTGGCAGCCCACGAACGGGCAGTGCGGATGGGCGGGCACCACCAGGCCGCCCGCGCGGCGGATGCGGCGGGCGTACCGGGCGAACGCGCCGTCGCGGGCGCGGTACCGCCAGTCGATGAACGTCCCCGGGTCGGTGCCCAGCGCCAGGTAGTGGCCGTTGCGGGTGGTGACCTCCTCGCCGCACAGGACCAGCAGGCCGTCGCCCCACAGGCCCTGCCACGCGCCGTGCGCCGACGTGGTGTTGTGGTCCGTGGACGCCAGGAAGTCCAGGCCGGCCGCCCGCGCGGCCGCCGCGACCTCGGCCGGGGTGCACAGCCCGTCGGAGTGCACGGTGTGCAGGTGGCAGTCGCCCCGGTACCAGGCGCGCCCTCTGCCCGCGACGCGCTCGGGCGGGTACACCGGCGCGGGAGTGCGGCCGGGGCGCCCGTAGGTGAGGGTGAGGGTGACCTCGTACTCCATGCCCTGAGGGGCGATCGTGTACGGGCCGAGGACGACGTGCCACGTGCCCGGGTTGACGGGCCCCGGCAGGTATCCGGGCGTGGCCTCCTCGGCGCTGACAAAGAACGAGCTGCGTGCCCCGCCCGACCAGCCCCGGAAGCCGTCCCCCGGCTCGCCGGTGCCGCGCTCGTCGAACAGGCCGATGTCCAGCGCGTTCCCCGGCGTGCCCGCGGGGACGCCGGGCCGGTCGTACGTGTAGGCGACGTCCACGCGCCGCACCCCGCGCGGCACCCGCACCGGGAGGTACAGGTAGTCCGGTGCGCCGGCCTCCAGGCGGCCGCGCACCGTGCGGGTCCGGGTGCGGCCGTCCCCGCCGCCGGGTGCGCCGGCCTCGGCGGCGAACGCGACGGGTGCCAGCGTGACTGCCGTCGCGCCGCTTCCCGCTGCGGTGCCGTGGCGCAGCGCGTCGCGCCTGCTCATGGCCCCTGTCCCCTCTCCGCTCGCCATCGCGGCTCCTTCCCTTGTGTGTCCCCGGCATCGGCGGCTGCGATGTGACCACCGTCACATGGTCGGGTGCCGGGGCGGGGAAAACCGCGCCGAGCGGCCAGTACACGCCGGTCGGCGTGCCCGACTCGTCCCATATCCCGGCGTGAGGGGTCGCTCTTATGCTCGGGGCATGACTTCTGCGACGGACGGTCCGCCAGCCAACGCCATGCGGCGCGCGCTGCGCCGGGCCCGCGACGGGGTCGCCCTGGACGCCGCCGAGGCCGCGGTGCTGCTTCAGGCGCGCGGCGAGGACCTGCGGCAGCTGGCGGCCACGGCGGCGCGGGTGCGCGACGCCGGGCTGGCGGAGGCCGGGCGGCCCGGAGTGATCACGTATTCGAAGAAGGTGTTCATTCCGCTGACCCGCCTCTGCCGGGACCGGTGCCACTACTGCACGTTCGTGACCGTGCCGGGCAAGCTCCGGCGCGATGGCCACGGCATGTTCCTCTCCCCGGACGAGGTGCTCGCCATCGCCCGGCAGGGCGCCGGCATGGGCTGCAAGGAGGCCCTGTTCACCCTCGGTGACAAACCCGAGGACCGCTGGCCCGAGGCCCGCGAGTGGCTGGAAGCCGCCGGTTACGCCTCCACGCTGGACTACGTGCGGGCCATGGCGATCCGGGTCCTGGAGGAGACCGGGCTGCTGCCGCACCTCAACCCCGGCGTGCTGACGTGGACCGACCTCCAGCGGCTCAAGCCGGTCGCGCCGTCCATGGGCATGATGCTGGAGACCACCGCGACCCGCCTGTGGTCCGAGCCCGGCGGGCCGCACCACGGCTCGCCCGACAAGGAGCCCGCCGTCCGCCTGCGCGTGCTGGAGGACGCGGGCCGCTCCAACGTGCCGTTCACCACCGGCATCCTCGTCGGCATCGGCGAGAACTGCACCGAGCGCGCCGAGTCGCTGCTGGCGCTGCGCCGCGTCAGCCGCCTCTACCACGGCATCCAGGAAGTCATCATCCAGAACTTCCGCGCCAAGCCCGGCACGGCCATGCGCGCGGCGCCCGACGCCGGGATGGACGAGCTGGCCGCCACCATCGCGGTCGCCCGGATCATCCTCGGCCCGTCCGCCCGCATCCAGGCCCCGCCGAACCTGCTGGACGACGAACGCGGCGACGTCGCCCGCCTGATCGCCGCCGGCATCGACGACTGGGGCGGCGTATCCCCGCTCACGCCCGACCACGTCAACCCCGAGCGGCCCTGGCCGCACATCGACCGCCTCGCCGCGCACACCGCCGCCGCCGGGTTCACCCTCGCCGAACGGCTCACCATCTACCCGGAGTTCCTGCGGCGCGGCGAGCCGTGGCTCGACCCCCGGCTGCGGCCGCACGTCACGGCGCTCGCGGACCCGGACACCGGCCTGGCGCGCGCCGGCGCCATGCCGCGCGGCCTGCCCTGGCAGGAGCCGGACCAGCCGCTCACCGCCACCGGCGCCGGCACCGGCAGGACCGACCTGCACCGCACTATCGACACCGAGGGCCGCACCGCCGACCGGCGCGACGACTTCGACGAGGTCTACGGCGACTGGGACGCGCTGCGCGAACTGGCCGCCGCGCAGGCCGGTTCCGGCGTGACCCGGCTGGACACCGAGGTCCGTGAGGCGCTGAGCGTCGCCGCCGACGACCCGACGCGGCTGACCGACGACCAGGCGCTGGCCCTGATGACCGCCGACGGGCCCGCGCTCGACGCGCTGTGCCGCATCGCCGACGACCTGCGGCGCGACGTCGTGGGCGACGAGGTCACGTTCATCGTCACGCGGAACATCAACTTCACCAACGTCTGCTACACCGGCTGCCGTTTCTGCGCCTTCGCGCAGCGCCGCACCGATGCCGACGCCTACACCCTCTCGCTGGAGCAGGTCGCCGACCGCGCCGCGCAGGCGTGGCAGGCCGGCGCCGTCGAGGTGTGCATGCAGGGCGGCATCCACCCGGACCTGCCCGGCACCGCCTACTTCGACATCGTCCGCGCCGTCAAGGAGCGGGTCCCCGGGATGCACGTCCACGCGTTCTCCCCGATGGAGATCGTCAACGGCGCCGCGCGCACCGGCATGCCGGTCCGCGAGTGGCTGACCGCCGCGCGCGAGGCCGGTCTCGACACCATTCCCGGCACCGCCGCCGAGATCCTCGACGACGAGGTGCGCTGGATCCTCACCAAGGGCAAGCTGCCGGCCAGCACCTGGGAAGAGGTCATCACCACCGCGCACGAGCTAGGCATCCGCTCCTCGTCGACGATGATGTACGGGCACGTGGACGAGCCCCGCCACTGGGTGGCCCACCTGCGCACGCTCGCCCGCATCCAGCGGGCCAACAAGGAGAAGGGCGTTGCGGGGTTCACCGAGTTCGTCACCCTGCCGTTCGTCCACACCAACGCGCCGGTCTACCTCGCCGGGATCGCCCGGCCGGGACCGAGCCACCGCGACAACCGGGCCGTCACCGCCATGGCCCGCCTCCTGCTCCACCCCCACATCCCCCACATCCAGACGAGCTGGGTCAAGCTCGGCACGGAGGGAGCCGCCGAGATGCTCCGCTCCGGCGCCAACGATCTGGGAGGCACGCTGATGGAGGAGACCATCTCCCGCATGGCCGGCTCCACCTACGGCTCTTACCGTTCCGTCGCCGACCTGCGGGCCATCGCCGACGCCGCGGGCCGCCCCTCGCGGCTGCGGACGACCGACTACGGGCACGTGCCCGAGGAGCGGGAGCGCACCGCCCTGGCCGCCGACGGCCACCTGCCCGGTCTGCTGCCGCTGGCGGAGGTGCGGGGATGACGTCGCCGGTGGGCGGCGCCCTGTGGGGGCGCGCGGAGCAGCAGGACTTCCGGTCCCGGGTGCGCGGCTGCCTGCTCGGCGGCGCCATCGGCGACGCGCTGGGCGCCCCCGTGGAGTTCCAGTCGCTGTCCGAGATACGCGAGCAGCACGGCCCCGAGGGGCTCACCGACTACGCCCCGGCGTACGGCAGGCGCGGCGCCGTCACGGACGACACGCAGATGACGCTGTTCACCGTGGACGGCCTGATACGGGCGCACGTCCGCCGCGACACCGGGGCGTGGCATCCGCCGACCGACGTGCACCAGGCCTACCGCCGCTGGTACACCACTCAGCGCGAGTGGGGTCCTGACGAGCGGCGCGCGGGCGACGGCTGGCTGGCCAGGCAGGAGTGGCTCTACGCGCAGCGCTCTCCCGGCCGCGCCTGCCTGACGGGCCTGGCCGATGCCGTGATGGGCACGGTCGAGCGGCCGAAGAACCCGGACTCCAAGGGCTGCGGCACGGTGATGCGGTCGGCGCCGTTCGGGCTGCTCGTCGGCTGGGAGCCGCAGCTCGTCTTCCAGCTGGGCATCGAGTGTGCCGCCCAGACGCACGGCCACCCCACCGGCATGCTCGCCGCCGGGGCGTTCGCGGCGATCGTGCACGCGCTGGTGCGCGGCGACTCGCTGGACGCGGCCGTGCAGAAGGCGCTGGCGCAGCTGGCGACCCGGCCCGGGCACGAGGAGACGACCGACGCGCTGCGCCGGGCGCTCGGCGCCGTGCGGCAGGGCATGCCGAGCCCGGAGCGGGTCGAGTCGCTGGGCGAGGGCTGGACGGCGGAGGAGGCGCTGGCGATCGGCGTGTACTGCGCGCTCGTCGCCGAGGACATGCGGCACGGGCTGCTGCTGGCCGTCAACCACGGCGGGGACTCCGACTCCACGGGCTCCATCTGCGGCAACCTGCTGGGCGCGCTCCACGGCGAGACGGCGCTGCCGCCCGCCTGGCTGGCCGAGCTGGAGGGCCGCGCCGCCATCCTGGAGCTGGCCGACGACTTCGCGATGGAGATGACGCAGGGCCCCGCGCTGCACGGGCCGGGCGACTCGGCCCGGGTCTGGCTGGAGCGCTACCCGCGCGGCTGACGCCCGCGCCCGCATCGCGCTGTGCGCTGCCGCCGCAGCCGCTACAGCAGCCGCAGCTGCGTGGAGCGGCGCGGCCTGGGGACGCCGGGGGAGACCCGCTGGCAGAGCGTGGCGTCCAGCCCGTCCAGGAACGGCGAGGGCCGGGCGCGCCGCACCGTGCCGTGCACCGCCCGCTCACCGGCGTGCGTGAGGATCAGCCGCCGCTGTGCCCGCGTCATCCCGACGAACAGCAGCCGCCGCTCCTCCGCCTCTGCCTCCGGGTCGGGGTCGGAGCCCGGCCACCGCAGCGGCAGCAGGCCGTCCTCGCAGCCGACGATGAACACCACGGGGAACTCCAGCCCCTTGGAGGCGTGCAGCGTCAGCAGCGACACCCGGTCCGCCCGCGGGTCCCAGGTGTCCACCTCGACGCCCAGGGCCAGTTCGTCACGGAACCGCGCCAGATCGCTGCCGCACCGCTCGGCCAGCGGCCGCAGCAGGTCGGCGGCGGCGCGCAGCTCGGCTGCGTTGCTCTCCGGGGTGCTTTCCGGGGTGCTCTCCGGGGCGCCGCGCCGCAGCAGGTCGTCCACCGCGCGCCCCAGCAGGGCCGTGACCGGCCCGTCACCGGACATGGCCGCGACCAGCGGGGCGACGCCGGGCCGGTCGGCGAGCCGGTCGTGGGAGCGTTTCTGGAACGGCAGCCCGGTCCGGGTGAACGCCTCGGCCAGTGCCCGCGCCTGCCGGTCGGTCCGGTACAGCACCGCGAAGTCGGAGAACCCCAGGCCCCCGCCGCCCTGCTCGCCCGGTTCGGTGGCGTCGACGCGGCCGCTGTCGAGCGAGTGGAACGACGCGCCGCCCAGCAGCCGTTCGACGGTGCGGGCGACGAACGACGCCTCGGCGTGCTCGTCGGCCGCCGCGTGCAGGGCGGGCAGCGTCCCGCCGTGGCCGCCCATGGGCCGCAGCTGCCGCCCCGGCGCGAGCGTCGCCGGCTCGACCACGCGCAGCGAGGCCGCCAGGACCGGCGCGGCGGAGCGGTAGTTGCGCGTCAGCGTGACGGTGCGGGCGCCCGTGAAGTCCTCGGTGAAGCGCAGGAAGAAGCCGACGTCGGCGCCGCGGAAGCGGTAGATGGCCTGGTCGGGGTCGCCGATGGCGGTGAGGTTGCCGCCGGGCGGCGCGAGCAGCCGCAGCAGCCGGTACTGCCGCTCGTCGACGTCCTGGTACTCGTCCACCGAGATCCAGCGGTACCGCTCGCGGTAGGCCGCGGCCAGTGCCGGGTCGCCGGACAGCAGCGCCAGCGGCACGTCGATCAGGTCGTCGAAGTCCACCAGGTCCTGGGCGCGCAGCGCCTTGCGGTAGACCTCGCCGCGCTCCTCGTCGCCGCACCCGGCCGCTACCTCGGCCTGCCGGGCCTGGTCGGCGATGCCGAAGTCCGCGCTCAGGCCGGCCCGTTCGTGGTGTTCGCGCAGGATTGACAGGCCGAGGGAGTGGAACGTCGCCACGGTCAGCCGGGGCGCGTGCGCGGGCGCGAGCGCGGCGAGGCGCTCGGCCATCTCCGCGGCGGCGCGCCGGGTGAACGTGATCGCCAGGCACTGTTCCGGCGGCACGCCGCGCTCGCGCACCAGGTGCGCGATGCGGTGCGTCAGCGTGCGCGTCTTGCCCGTGCCGGGGCCGGCGATGATCAGCAGCGGGCCCTCGCCCGCCTCGGCGGCGCGCCGCTGCTCGGGGTCCAGCCCGTCGAGCAGCGAACCGCCGGGCGTGCGTGCCGGCGCGGGGGCGGGCCCGGGCGCCGGGGCAGCGGCGGGCGGCTCGGGGCGCCGGGGCGCCGGGATCCGGGCGCCCGCCGGGCGCCTTGCGGAGCGGCGCGCGGGCGCGCGCGACGGCGCCTGCGGTATCGCTGCGTCGTCGAAGAGCGAGGGCGCCGGGGCGGGAGTTAACCGGGCCAGCTCGCCGGGCTCGAAGAGCCGGATCGTGCCGTACTCGCCGTCGTACCCGGCCTCGCGGATGACCTGCCCGCGCCGCAGCCGGGCGACGGCCTCGCCCAGCGGCGCGGAGTGGCGGGCGATGTCGTCCACCGGGACGTCTTCCAGGATGGCCAGTTCGGGCCCGAGCGCGGTGGTGAGGGCGTCGATCTCCCGGGCCACGCGCTTGCTCTTGGGGCCCACGCCGAGGATCTCGCCCATCACCTCGGGCAGCGGCACCAGGCTGCGGAACGGCGGCGCGCCGCTGGGCCGGTACCCCTCGGGCCGGTCGGCCAGGTCCTCGACGCGGCTGAGTACGCCGACCGTCAGCGGCTTGCCGCACACCGGGCACAGCCCGCCGCGCTCGCGGGTCTCGGCCGGCTCCAGGCGCACGCCGCACTTGCGGTGCCCGTCGGTGTGGTACTTGCCCTCCTCGGGGAAGAACTCGACGGTGCCGGCGTGCCCCTGGCCGGTTTCGAGCGCGCGCCGCAGCGCGAAGTAGTCCAGCTCGCAGTCGAAGACCGTCGTCTCCCGGCCGAGCATGGGCGGGGAGTGGGCGTCGGAGTTGCTGACCATGCGGAAGCGGTCCAGGCGCGAGACCCGCCAGTTCATGGCCGGGTCGCTGGACAGGCCCGTCTCCAGCGCGAAGATGTGGTCCGACAGGTCGGCGTAGCAGTCCTCGATCGCGTCGAAGCCGGACTTGGAGCCGAGCACCGCGAACCACGGCGTCCACACGTGGGCGGGGACCAGGTAGGCGCCCTCGCCGCACTCCAGGGCGATCTCCAGCAGGTCGCGTGAGTCCAGGCCGAGGATGGGGCGGCCGTCGGAGGTGATGTTGCCGATGGCGCCGAGCCTGCGGTTGAACGCCTCGGCCGCCTCGAAGTCCGGCATGTAGATGAGGTGGTGGACCTTGCGGGTGCGCTCGGCCCGCTTGTAGATCGTGGAGATCTCGACCGACAGCATGAACCGCACCGGCCGGGCCGCCAGCGCCGGCGGCAGCGTCCGGGCGATGTCACGGTCCAGGTCGTCCCGCAGCCGGAACAGGCCGGGCTCCGCCGGGACCAGCGACTCGCGCAGGTGGGCGAACCAGGCCGGATGCGTGAAGTCTCCCGTGCCGACCAGGGAGATGCCCTTGCGGCGGGCCCACCACGTCAGGTGCTCCAGGTCGCAGTCCTTGCTGCACGCCCGTGAGTACTTCGAGTGGATGTGGAGGTCGGCATGGAATCGCATCAAACCGCATCTTCCCACACCGCGCCGGGCGTTCCTCACACCCCGGGGGCACGGCGTCACCGACCGCTACGGGGCGCGGGCGCGGGGAGCGCGGGAGGCCGGGTTGCGACTGTTCGCACCGGGGCACGGGCGTTTAGGCTGCCCGCGCGAACGAGCCACCCTCGTCGCACAACTGAACGTGCATCACGAGACCGTTCCGCGCGGAGCCCCGCGCAAGGAGAAGACATCTCATGGAATCGCACCTGCCGGAGTCCCCACGAACCGCCTCCGCTACGCCGAGGCTGGAGACGATGGACGTCGAGCCGCTGATGACCCGGGACTACGAGACGCGGCCCGCGTTCGTCTACGAGCGGCTGCGTGCCAAGTACGGCCCGGTAGCGCCGGTGGACCTGTACGGCCTCAAGATCTGGCTGGTGCTGGGCTACCAGGAGGTGCTGGAGGTCCTGCGCAACGAGAACCAGTGGAAGAAGGACCCCAAGCACTGGAAGGCGCTCCAGGAGGGCCGGGTGCCGCCGGACTGGCCCATGCTGGCGGCGTACCAGGTGAGCCACACGCTGCTCCAGGACGACCAGCAGCGCAAGGAGTCGCGGGCCGCGATCGAGGCCGCGCTGCGGCCCTACCAGGACCCGGGGCAGCCGCAGGCCGCCGAGCTGGAGGCGGCGGTGGCGCGGCAGACCGACGAGCTGATCACCTTCTTCGCCGACGGCGGCACCACCGGCTGGGCCGACCTGAGCGCGGAGTTCGCCCGGCCGCTCCCGCTGCTGGTGATCAACCGGCTGTTCGGCTTCCCCGTCGAGCAGACGGACGACATCTTCATGGACGCCTGGCGGATGATGGACTCGGGCCCCGACGCGGCCGAGGCCATCGGGCGGCTGAACACGGCGACGTCCCAGCTCGCCGCGTACAAGCGGAAGAACCCGGGCGACGACCTGACCAGCCGGCTTATCGAGGCGGGTCCGCACCTGTCGGACGAGCAGATCGGCCTGGAGCTGTACGCCATGCTGATCTACTCCGACCACATCACGCAGTCGATCACGCACACCGTGCTGGAGGTGCTGACCGGCAACACCCGCGCTCAGGCGAGCCTTTCGGTCGGCACGTTCCACGAGCTGGTCAACCGCGTGCACATCGCCTCGCCGCCGTGGCGCAACCTGGCGCTGCGGTACCCGGTGTCCGACGTGGTGCTGGGCGACTTCCACATCGCCGCCGGGGACGTCGTGATGCCCTCGGTCGCCGCCGCCCACGGCGACCCGATGTTCGCCAAGGCGCTGAACGACGACTCCGTCATGAGCACCCGGGCGCACCTGGCGTGGGGCGCGGGCCCGCACCAGTGCCCGAGCCGGGACCTCGCCGAGATGGTGTCGACCACGGCGGTCAGCCGCCTCTTCGAGCGCTGCGACCTGGAACTGGGCCTGCCGGTCGACCAGTTGCCGTGGCGCTCGTCGTCCTACATCCGCGGCCTGAAGTCGTTCCCCGTGAAGTACACGATGCGGCAGCTGCCGCCCGGCGCGCGGCCCGACCTCAGCACGCCCGTCACCCCGGCGCCGGCGGCCGAGCCCGGCGGCGGCGAGCCGGAGAGCCCGGCGCAGCCGCAGCAGCGGCCGCGGTCCCGGCTGTGGCGCTTCCTCGCGTCGCTCCGCGGCGGCGCCAACCCGCGCAACTGACCGCGCGGCCCGGCGGCCTGCGCTGTACCCCCGCCCCGCCCGTACCCGGCACCGGGAAGGCATCGCGTCGCCCGCGCGATGCCCGGAACGGGCGGGGCGGGGGGCCGCCCCGCCGCCGTCAGGGCCGGTCGGCGGGCACCGGGTTGGCCGCCGGGTCCCACTCCACCCACAGCTCCCTGGGGCCGCGGAACGAGGTGTTCGGCAGGTAGGAGAACGTCTGCCCCTCGACCAGCCGCATGTGCGGCAGCCGCCGCGTCAGCTCCTCCAGGAAGATCCGCATCTCCAGGCGGGCGAGCGTGGCGCCCATGCAGATGTGCGGGCCGAAGCCGAACGACAGGTGCCGGTTGGCGTTGTCCCGGTCGATGTCGAACGCGTCCGGGTCGTCGAACACGGCGTCGTCGTGGTTGGCGGAGGCGGTCATCAGCAGCAGCTTGGCGCCCGCGGGCACGCGCACGCCGCCGATCACCGTGTCCTTGCGCGCCTGGCGGCGCCACGACACCACCGAGCTGCTGTACCGCAGCGACTCCTCGACGGCCTTCGGGATCGCCTCGGGCTCGCGGCATATCCGCTCCCACACCTCGCGGTGCTCCAGCAGCGCGCGCAGGGCGTTGCCGCTGGCATTGGTCGTGGTCTCGTGCGCCGCGACCAGCCCGGACATGGCGGTGGTCTGGAGGTCGTTGTCGCTGAACAGCGACGGGTCCCGGCGCTGCGCGCGGATCAGGTGCGGCAGCCAGCCGGGGGTGTCGTCCGTCAGCGTCCGCTTCAGCTTCTCGACGAGCCCGCCGGCGAACTGCCAGTACTGGCCCATGCCGGTGGCGACGCGCTTCTGCTCCTCCAGGTCAGGGCGGCCCCAGGTGAAGATCGTCTGCTCCATGCTGAACCGGCGGCAGACCTGGATGTCCTCGTCCGGCACGCCCATGAAGATGAGCGCGATGGTGTTCGGCGCCTCGTGGAAGAGACCCGCGACCAGGTCGGCCTTGCCGGCGCGGACGAAGCGGTCGATGCAGTGGGTGACGACCTCGCGGATGCGGGGCACCAGCCGCTCCACCTGCTTGGCCTTGAACGGCTCCTGGTGGGCGGCCCGTCGCACTGGGTGCTTCGGCGGGTCCTCGTTGGCCAGGGACTTCCCCGCGTTGAACCCGTAGTGCGCGAGGATCTGCACGGCTTCCTCGCGCAGCGGCACGAGCTGGTCGAGGGCGATACGCGCCGAGAAGGTCTCCGTGTCCTTGAAGATCTGTTTGACGTCCTCGTACCGGGTAACGATCCAGTAGTCCAGCTGCGGGCTGTAGAAGACCGGCTCCTCGCGGCGTGCCCACGCCAGGGACACCGCCGGGTCCTCCTGATAGGGGCCCTGGAAGAAGTCGAAGGTCGCCGCTCTGTGGGAAACGGGACAGCCGGTAGGAGTCAGCTGTGGCTGATGAGACGTCATGTGCTCTCCTGTGAGCGCTGTTTGCGGTGCGACGTTCAACCTCTTTCCCAAGGCGTGCACTCAGATAATCGGTTTGGTGGCAAAGAGTTGCCTCCGTCATAGGCCCGCGCCGCGCCGCCCAGGGCTTGACCCGCCCCGTGCCCTGCTGTCCACTGGGCGCTCATGAGGCGCCACGACGTATACGAGGTCTTCGACGAGCGGTTCAGCGACCGCACGCGTCACGCACCCTGCGACGCGGGCGACCGGGAACTGGAACTCCTCCACGAGGGCAGCCGCTGGGCCGAGGGCCCGCTGTACGTGCCCGCCGGCCGGTACCTGCTGTGGAGCGACATCCCCGCCGACCGGCTGATGCGCTGGGACGAGACCACCGGCCAGGTGGGGGTCTTCCGCGAGCGGGCGGGCTTCCCCAACGGCAACACGCTCGACGGCCAGGGGCGCCTGATCACCTGCGAGCAGGGCAACCGCCGCGTCACCCGCACCGAACACGACGGCTCGATCACCGTGATCGCCGACCGGTACCAGGGCAAGCGGCTCAACAGCCCGAACGACGCGGCGGTCACCTCCGACGGCGCCGTGTGGTTCTCCGACCCGGACTACGGCATCATCAGCGACTACGAGGGCCACCGGGCGGAGAGCGAGATCGGCTCGTGCGATGTGTACCGGGCCGACCCGGTCACCGGGGAGGTCCGCCGCGTGGCCGACGGCTTCCAGGGACCGAACGGCCTGGTGTTCTCCGCCGACGAGTCCCGGCTGTACGTCTCCGACAGCCGCGCCGGCCACATCCGCGTCTTCACCGTGCGCGAGGACGGCACCCTCACCGGCGACCGGGTCTTCGCGACCTGCCGGGACGCCGTCAACGGGCGGTTCGACAACATCCGCCTCGACTCGGCGGGCCGGCTCTGGGCCGCCGCGCTGGCCGACGGCGTGCACTGCTATGACCCGGACGGCACCCTGCTGGGCCGGATCGTCGTGCCCGGCGTGGTCGCCAACATCCGCTTCGGCGGCCCGCGCCGCAACCGCCTCTTCATCGCGGCCACGACGCGGATCTACTCCCTGACGATGAGCACCACGGGCCTGCCGCCGCTGCCGGGCCGCTGAGCCGGGGGCCGGGCGGCGCCGCGCCGCAGCGGGGCGCCGCCCAGCCCGGGCCGGCCTCAGCCGTGGCCCGTGCCGTGGCCGGCGTTGTGGTCGAAGACCGCGACCTCGGGCGGGGTGACGGTGAAGACGCGCATCATGCCCATGTCCTCGTGCTCCAGCAGGTGGCAGTGGTACATGAAGCGCCCCTCGGCACCCTCATACGGGCCCAGCACACTGACCATCTCGCCGGGCGGCACGATGACCACGTCCTTCCAGCCCTGCTCGTTCGGCGGCAGCGGCACCTCGGCGCCGGGCGAGGCGTCGGCGGTGACGGGCTCCGTCGTGCCGCCCGCCGCCGGGTCGAAACCGGCGGTGGTGTACCGCTCGCGGCTGAGCACCTGGAACGACGTCAGGTGGATGTGCATCGGGTGTTCGGGGCCGCCGAGGTTGAGGAAGCTCCACTGCTCGTAGTCCCCGCGCACCACCTTGAACCCGAGAGCGTCGTCGAAGGTCCGGGCCGTGCGGCGGTAGGTCCGCGTCGTCCCCTCGGCGCCGGTGACCTGGAGGACGCCGTCTGACGGCACCGTCACCGAGTCCGCCGGGACCTCCGTCATCTCCCATATTTCCGGGTGGCCCTTGCCGCCCACCGTTCCCGGCGGTGTGAGGACGACCAGCCGGTGCCCGTGCGGGATGTCGTGCGTCAGCCGCCGGAACGAGCGGGCCAGCACGTGCGGCAGCGTGAACCGGTCGCGTACCGGGCGGGAGTCCACCCGGAACTCCATCACCTGCGGGAACGGCACGTCCTGATCGGGGGCCGGCTGCCCGGGCACCGCTCCGGCGTCCGGGACGTTCACCAGCCGCAGCCGCCTGCCGCGCAGCCGGGAGAAGTCCACCAGCAGGTCCATCCGCTCGGCGGGGGCGACCGTCAGCAGCGGCAGCTCCCCGTCGAAGTCGACGGCGACGGGAGCGGGCAGCAGCCCGCCGTCCGAGCCGATCTGCTTCACCGCGCCCCGGACCAGCTGCCCGTCCTCGTCGATGAGCGCCAGCCGGAAAATCCGCGAGTTGGCCGCGTTCAGCATCCGGAAGCGGCACCAGCGCGGCTCGACGTCCAGGTACGGCCAGATGACGCCGTTGACCAGCGTGAACGGGCCGGTGAACGGGATGGTCACCGGCTCCCCGGTCTCCGGGTCCGGGTCGGGCAGGCGCGGCACCTTGTGCAGCGTCTCGCCCGTGACCCGGCCCTGGGCGTCGGTTTCGAAGTTCCGGTCGCTCAGCAGCAGCGGGATCTCGTACGCGCCGCCCGGCAGCCGCAGCGCCCTCTCCTCGTCGTCCCGTATCAGGTACATGCCGGCGAGCCCGGCGTAGACGTTCCACCGGGTGATGTGCATCGCGTGGTCGTGGTACCAGAGCGTCGCCGCGCGCTGGTCGTTCGGATACTCGGTGAGCTGCGTCTCCCCGGCGGAGACGGCGTTCTCCGCCCAGCCGTCGTGGCCGCCACCGGTGACGGCGCCGTGCAGGTGCGTCACCGTCCAGCCGGGCAGGCCGGCGACCTCCTTGATCTCCTCGAAGCCGTCCTGGCGTCCCGGCACGGCCGTCGGCGGCGCGCCGTCGCCGAGCGGCTCGGTGCCCGCGGCCACCGGGTAGGCGCCTTCGAGACGGTTGGTCCAGGCCACCCTGATCCGCTGGCCGCGCCGCACCTCGATGGTCGGCCCCGGGAAGTGGCCGCCGTAGGTCCAGAGCAGGCTGGGCGGCAGTTCGGAGTGGAGCCGTTCCCACGCCGGCTCCAGCTCGATGGTGATGTCCTCGCGCGTCCCGCCCCGGCCCGGTCGCAGCACCCGCGGGATGCGCAGCGGGTCACGGAACGGCGTGAGCCCGTGCGCGTCGTCCTTTCCAGGCACGTGTGAACCCCCCTTGGTTCCCCCATGCCGCCGGCGGTATCCGGCGGCACCTCTCGCGAGAAGGACGAACGGGACAGCAGGAAGGTTGCGGACATTGTCTCAGTTAGTGCGCTAACAGGGGTCTTTCCGGCCAGTGCGGCGCCGGCCCGCGCGGCCGTTACCTCGCGGGAACCGCGCCGCCCCAGGTCCGGATCTGGCCGGAAACGGGCACCCGTGGAAACGGGCCGCCGCCCGGCTGCACAGGGGGAGCGGCCGGGCGGCGGAGCCGGAGAGGAGCCGGGGAGGAGCCGGGGGGGATCGAGGCAGACTGCGAGAGGGGGCTTACCAGGTCAGGGCGTCCTCCGGGTCGCTGAGCCAGTAGGACACGTACGCGTTGCCGGGCTCGACGTAGACCTCGCCGCCGGGCACGTCGAGTTCGACGGCCTCCCCGGTGCCGGTGCCGCTGTCGTCGATGAGCGTGACGTTCATGTAGTCGGTGGTCTGCCCGGAGCCGGAGCCGTCGGCGCTCGAGCTGCCGACCACGGCGTATCCGGCCTCGCCGGGCTGGAGCGTGACGACCGCCTGCGGCTTGCTCTCCTCGATCGGCTCGGGCAGCGGCGCCTCGGGATCCGAGGAGAGGGCGACCAGCGGGTACTCATAGAGCGAGCACGGCTCGTCGCTGGTGTTGGTGGCCGTCAGCAGCATGTGGTTGACCGGGCGGCTGACGCTCTCGGCGGTGATGGTCACCATGCCGGGCGTGCACGCGCCCCCCGCCTGGGCGCCGTCGTCCCCGGAGCCGCCCTGGTCTTCCTGGCTGCCCTGGTCTTCGCTCTGGTCCTCCTGGCCGCCCTGGTCTTCCTGGCCGCTCTGGTCCTGATCCTGGCTGCCCTGCTCCTGGCTCTGCTCCTGGGAGCCGCCGCCCTGGGAGCCCGTGGCCTCCTCCTCGTTGCAGGCCCCGAGCGCGAGCACCAGAGCGGACGTGGACAGGGCGGTGGCGGCGATACGGACGAGGCGCATGGGTGGGTTTCCTGTTCCGGTACGTAGTCGGTCTGTCAGCTTCGCGGCGTTATCTGTGGGTTGAGCCGCTGTCACCCTGTTCTGATCCCGGCCCCGCCGCAGAAGTTCGCGGGAGTTCGAGAAAATCTGGGCCGGCGGCAGAAGATGCCGCGGCATCCGCTATGTCCGGGAGTTCTGATGGCCCACACCGTGCGCATCACCTACTGCACCCAGTGCCGCTGGCTGCCGCGCGCCGCCTGGCTCGCGCAGGAGCTGCTCGGCACGTTCGAGGCCGAGCTGGCCGAGGTGGCGCTCGCCCCCGGCAGGGGCGGCGTCTTCACCGTCAGTGTGAACGGCGAGACGGTCTGGGACCGCGCCAAGGACGGATTTCCCGACCCGGCTGCGGTCAAGCGCCTGGTCCGCGACCGCGTGGCGCCCGGCCGCGCTCTCGGGCACGCCGACCGGGGCGGCCAGGACGGGCCCAGCGCTTCGTGAGCCCGCGGCCGGCCGGTGCCCAGGGAGCATCCTGCCGGTGACCTCCCGGGCGCAGCCGTCCATGCCCGCCTCGCTGTCGCTGCCGCCCGCAGGCCGGGGGGGAGCCCGCAGGCCGGGGCCGATCACGCGGGATCCGGCTGCGGCAGCGCGGTGGTCCGCGGTGACCCAGCGGCCGGTGGAACGGCTGCCCGTGGATGAGGACGACGGGCAGGCCGTCCCGCGGGCCCGGACGTCGCAGGGGAGGGGCAGGCCGTGCACCGTCATCCGCGCGCCATGCGGTACCCGTGCGCAGGGCTCCCCGCTGGCGCTCAGGAGGGCGCTTGCTCAAGTTAAACGTAATTACGTAAGATTTGGGTTATGGATCTGGAGGAACGCCTCACCGCGCTCGAGCGGCGGGTCGAGGCGCTGGAACGCGGGGCAGGCGAGCGGACCGGAACGGCCGGCACCGGCGAGGCGGGCCCGGCGCCGGCGGCGGAAGAGCGCGACGCCGCCGCGCCCGGCGGCGCCTTCTGGGCGCTGGAAGGGCTCAAGGAACGCCTGGCGGCCGACGGCTCCGCCCCCGGCGGCGGGGTGCTGTTCACTGGCGCTGTCCGGCTGCCCACCGGCGAGGAGTACGAGTGGCAGTACGGGCTGCCCACGCCCCAGCTGCTCGACGGCGACTGGACCGAGGCCGCCGAGGCGTTCGCCGCCCTGGGCCACCCCGTCCGCATGCGCCTGCTGCGCGAGGTCCTCGGCGGCCGCCGCAGCGTCTCCGCCCTCGCGGAACTTGCCGGCCTCGGCACGACCGGCCAGATCTACCACCACCTGCGCCAGCTCACCGCCGCCGGCTGGCTGCACACCCCCGGCCGCGGCCGCTACGAGGTGCCGCCCACGCGGATCGTCCCGCTGCTCGTGGCCCTGGCGACCACCGCGCGGACCTGACCGGAAGCGCCCGTGCCCGACCCTGGAGACACCATGCGCACGACCATCAAGGCGCTCTCGGTGCTCAGCCGGTGGTGCTTCCTTCTCGTCGCCGCCGAGTTCGCCGCCGGCTTCTTCTGGGACACGCCCCGCCTGGTGGGCTGGGTCCTGATCACCGCCTCGGTGGTCTTCCGGATGCTGGCCGCCCTGCTGGCCCGCCGCGCCGACCGCCGCGCACCCGCGCGCGAGCCGGCCGAGGTGGCCGCGCCCGTCACGGGCACGTGGTCCGCACTGAACAGCCCGGCCGACAACGTCCCCAGCCACGGCACCCGCGCCTACGGCCAGGCGTACGCGATCGACGTGGTCGCCGAGGGCGACGGACCCGGCCGCGCGGCCGGGGAGACCGCCCCGGCCCGGCCCGGCTTCGGCTGGTGGCCCGTGGTCCGCCGCAACCGGGACTTCCCGGCGTACGGCCAGCCGCTGCTGGCCGTCGCGGACGCCACCGTCGTCACCGCCACCGACTGGCAGCGCGACCACCTCAGCCGCAACTCCTACCCGGTGCTCGCCTACTTCTTCCTGGAGGCCATCCTCCGCGACCTGCTCTCGCCCCGCCTGGTGGTCGGCAACCACCTCGTCCTGGACCTCGGTGACGGCACCTACGCCCTGTACGCGCACCTGAAGCACGGCTCGCTGACCGTGCGGCCCGGCGACCGCGTCACCGCCGGCCAGCGCCTCGCCAGCTGCGGCAACTCCGGCAACACCACCGAGCCGCATCTGCACTTCCAGCTGATGGACGGCCCCGACCTGGACACCGCGCGCGGCGTGCCCTTCTCATGGCGCGGCATCGGCGTCCCAGCCGCCGGCGAGCGCTTCACCGCCGCCGCCCCCGCCGCCTGACCGGGCCGTCTCGGCCGCCACGGCCGCCGCGAACTCCCCCAAGGCGCGCGGCGCGTGCCCCCGGTGCCACACCAGCCCCAGCGCCGAGTCCGGCACGCCGGTGACCGGCACGAACGCCACGTCCCGCCGGCGGTGGTACTCGGCGGTCGGCTGGCACAGCAGCATCGCGCCGCGCCCCGCCGCGACCAGGCTCAGCCCTTCCTGCAGCGTGCTGACGCACGGGCCGCCGGCCGCCACCGGGGCCTGCGCCTGCCGCCAGTACCCGGGCGCCGGCTCGCCGGGCGCGATCAGCGGCGGCGCGCCACCGAGCTGCGCCGCCGTCAGGCCCGCCCGCGCCGCGAACGGGTGCCGCGCCGGCACCGCCAGCGCCCGCCGCTGCGGCGCGAACACCGGCCCCAGCACCAGGTCCGGCTCCGCCACGGGCAGCAGCACCACCGCCGCGTCCACCTCGCCCCGCCGCACCGCGCCGAACGGGTCGGCGAGCGGCAGCTCGCTCATCTCCACGCGCACCCGCGGGCGCTTGGCCTCGAACGCTGCCAGCGCACGCACCAGCCCCGCGTCGGCCGTGCCCTGGAACCCGATCCGCAGCACGCCCTCCTCGCCGCGCGCCGCCGCCCGCGTGGCCGCCACCACGCCGCGCAGCGCCTCGTACGCCGGGCGCAGCTCCGCCTCGAACCGCTCGCCGAGCGGCGTCAGCGCTACCCGCCGGCTCGTGCGCGCCACCAGCCGCGCCCCCAGGCGCCGCTCCAGCGCGCTCAGCAGCTGGCTGACCCGGCTGGCCGAGACGTAGAGCCGCTCCCCGGCGCGGCCGAAGTGCAGCTCCTCGGCGAGCACCAGGAAGCACTCCAGCTCACGGATCTCCAGTCCGCCCACGCCGCCGCCCTCCCGATCGTTGAACCTCGCTCATCCAAGGCTGAGAACTCCGGCGTTGTTCCCGGCCAGCGCCGCGCGCAGGCTGAAGTGCCATGTCTCACCCCGCTACCGGCACGCCCGCCCGCCGTCCGGCCGCCGTCCCGGCACTCGCCGCGGCCACCTTCTGCGTGGTCACCTCCGAGATGCTGCCGGTCGGCCTGCTCACGCCCCTCGCCGCGGGCCTGGGCGTCGCGGAGGGAACGGCCGGGCTCGCCGTCACCCTGCCGGGCCTGGCCGCCGCGCTCACCGCCCCGCTGCTGCCCGCCGCGCTGCGGCGCGCGGACCGCCGCACCGTGCTGGCCGGCCTGATGACGCTCCTGGCCGCGGCCAACGCCACCGCCGCCCTGGCGCCCGCGTTTCCGGTGCTGCTGGCGGCCCGGCTGCTGGTGGGCGTGTGCATCGGCGGTGTCTGGGCGGTCGCGGCCGGCCTGGCGGTGCGGCTGGTCCCCGGGCCGGCGGTGGCGCGCGCCACCGCGCTGGTCTTCAGCGGCATCGCCGTCGCCTCCGTGGTGGGCGTGCCCGCGGGCACGTTCCTGGGCGAACTGGCCGGCTGGCGCGCCTCGTTCGGTGCGGCCAGCGTCCTGGCGCTGCTGTCCGCCGCCGCGCTGGCCCTGCTGCTGCCCCGGCTGCCCGCCGAACGGCCCGTGCGGCTGCGGGAGCTGGGCGGTCTGCTGCGCGTCCCGGCGGCGCGCGCCGGGCTCGCGGTGGCCGCGCTGCTCGTCACGGGGCACTTCGCCGCCTACACGTATGTGCGCCCCGCACTGGAACGCGGTGACGGGCTCGCGGCCGAGGCCATCGGCGGGGTGCTGCTCGGCTACGGGGCCGCCGGCGTCGCGGGCACCTTCCTCGGCGGCATGGCCGCGGCCAGCGACCCCCGCCGCACGATGGGGGTGCTCAGCGCCGCGCTCGGCGCGACGATGCTGCTGCTGATCCCCGCCGGTGCCAGCGCCGCCGCCGCGGTCGCGCTCGTCGTCGTCTGGGGCCTGGCCTACGGCGGGGTGTCGGTCACCACCCAGAACTGGCTGATGGCCGCCGCGCCCTCGGCACGCGAGGCCGTCTCCGCCCTCTTCGCCGGGATGTTCAACGCCGCGATCGCGCTCGGCGCCCTGGCCGGCGGCCAGACCGCGGCACGCCTCGGCCCGGACGGGGCCCTGCTGCTGGGCGGCGCGCTGGCCGCCGCCGCCTTCGCCGTCACCCTCGCCGTCCGGCCCGCCACGGCCACGGAGGCCGGCAGGGCCGCCGGGCGCCAGGCGGGGGAGGCGGTCACGGCTCCGGCGCCACGTCCCTGACGAACACGACGCCGTCGATGCGCGGCAGATGGGCCGGGTCGAGCGGGGCGTAGCCGAAGTAGGCGGACACCCGGGGCGCGGGCGGCGCCTGGCCGGCCGCGCCCCGCAGCACGGCGGCCAGCTCCGCCGCCCCGACGAGACAGCGGTCGGCCCCGAACCGGTACAGCACCCCCTCCGCGGTGTCCGGCGGCGGCACGTCCACCCCCCGGTGCCGGAGCGTGCCGAGGGCCGTGGCCAGGAAGGCGTAGTCCGCGCCGAGGCGGTCGCTCACCAGGGCGCCCGCGCTCCACCACGCCACCGGCCCGCTGTCCATCGCCATGCTGCTGAGGTCGCGCTGCATGTGGCCGTTGTGCGCGCTGACCAGCCCCGGGCCCCGCTCGGCAAGGTCCAGCAGGTTGCCGGCCATCATGTGGTCCCGCACGCTTACCAGCCGCGTCAGGCGCGCCGGCGAGTCGTCGGCCATCCAGGAGTGGTACCGCAGCAGGCCCGTCGCCGTGCGCCCGTACCGCCGCGCCCGCTGCCAGTCCTCCGGCGGGGTCACCGCGCGCAGGTGCGGCGCCCGCTCCTCCAGCAGCGCCACCAGATCGTCGGCCAGCAGCCGCAGCCTGGCGGCCTCGGGCGACTGGCCCACCGACCGCGACGGGTCGCGCATCGCCTCCGGACGGGTCCACCGGGCGTCGGCGCCGAGCAGACGGTCCAGCTCGGCCGCGGCGCGGGGCAGCGAGGCGGCGTCCACGTGCGGCGCCAGGTAGTCCAGCAGCCCGGTCAGCGCCCGCCGGGGACTCGCGGCACCGGTGATCTCCAGCGGCCCGTCGAAACCGGCGAACCGGACCCGGTCCGCCTCGGGCCGGCCCTCGTTGAACGCGCGCATCCACCGCACCAGGGCGCGGTTGCCCGCCCACGCGCCCCAGCCGTGGCTGAACCCGCGCGCCATCGCCTCGTCCAGGGAGCACGCGCCCCCGGTGACGTAGTCGTCGACCAGCAGGCCGCTGAGGCAGTCGGTCTCCAGCGCGATGGTCCGGTAGCCCTCGTGCTCGACCAGCTGCCGGAACAGCTCGTTGCGCACCCGGAGCAGGGCCTCCTCGCCGTGCGTGGGCTCGCCCAGGGCGAGCAGCCGGGGCCGGGAGGGAAACAGCCGCATGACGGCGGCGGCCTCGACGCGGTGGGCGATGTCCGTGCTGCGAGTCACCATGCCTTCCACGCTATCGTTGAACATGCGGTGCAAACTTTTTCGCGACTACCCCAGGAATCAGCGGGTGTGATGGGGAAAAACCTTCAAACCGACGGGAAGCTCAGGCCGGTTGACCTGGCGCGCGGGCACGGCATTTCCGCGCAGGCGGTCAGGAACTACGAGGCGGCCGGGATCCTCCCGGCGGCCGGCCGCACGCGGCACGGCTACCGCGTCTACACCCCGCTGCACGCCGCCGCGCTGCGCGCGTTCCTCGCCCTGGTGCCCGGCCACGGCCACCAGACGGCGGCGGCCGTCATGCGGGCGGCGAACGAGGGCGACACCGCGGAGGCGCTCCGCCTGATCGACGTCAGCCACGCCCAGCTCCTCAGCGACCGCGGCACCCTCCAGGCCGTCGAGAGCGCCCTGCGTGACCTCGGCCGCGCCGCTGTGCCGGCGCCCGCCCCGCGGCGCGCACCAGCGGCGGGCGGCACGCACATCGGCCCGCTGGCGGCACAGCTCGGGATCCGGCCCGCCACGCTCCGCGCCTGGGAGCGGGCCGGGCTGGTGCGGCCCCGCCGCGACCCGCGGACCGGCTACCGCGTCTACGACGAGGCCGACGTGCGCGACGCGCGGCTGACGCACCAGCTGCGCCGCGGCGGCTACCCGCTGACGCGGATCGCCCCGGTGCTCGACCGGGTGCGGGCCGCCGGCGGCCTCGCGCCGCTCCAGGCCACGCTGCGCGACTGGCACGAGCGGCTGGCCGCCCGCGGCCGGGCGATGCTCGCCGGGGCCGCCGCACTGGACGCCTATCTCCGTCTCGCGGAAGAGAGTTCGCCCCACGCGAGCGTCAACACCCCACCCGTTGACGGCGCTAACGCGCGCACACCTCCCTGACCTGCGCGGAAGCGTGTACGGTGACGTGCATGACGGAGGACGCGCGCCCCGCCGCCGACCCGCTGGTCAGCGGCGCCGAGATCGCCCGGCTGGCCGGGGTGACCAGGGCCGCCGTCTCCAACTGGCGGCGGCGGTACCCAGACTTCCCCCGCCCGGCCGGCGGCGCCGCGGGAGCGCCCCTGTTCTCGCTCGGTGAGGTACGCGCCTGGCTGGCCGCCCACCGCAAGGGCAAGGACGTGCCGGACGAGGCCCGGCTCTGGCAAGCGCTCAAGGGCACCGCGCCCGGCGGCCTCCCCGGCGCCCTCGCCGCCGTCGCGGCGTTCCTCGCCACCGGTGAGCCGTCCGGCCTCGACCCCGGCGTCGCCAGCCTCGCCGCCTCGCTGGCGGAACGCCGCTCGCCCGCCGCTGTGGTCACCGCCCTGACCGACCGCTACCTCGACGCGGCCCGGCGCACCGGCTCCGACCGCGTCACCTCCGCCCGCGTGGTGCGGGCCGTGGCCCACTTCGCCCGCCCCGTGCCGAAGGACGCCACCCTCTTCGACCCCGCCTGCGGCATCGGCACGCTGCTGGCCGCCGTCGGCCCCGCCGCCGGCCCGCGCCGCCTCGGCCAGGAGGCCGACCCCGGCGCGGCGCGCTTCGCCATGCTCCGCTCCGCGCTGACCGGGCCGTCCCGCCTCACCGTCCGGCACGGCGACTCGCTGCGCGCCGACGCCTGGCCCTCGCTCCGCGCCGACCTGGTCATCTGCGACCCCCCGGCCGCCGAAGCCGACTGGGGCCGCGAGGAGCTGCTGCTCGACACCCGCTGGGAGCTGGGCACCCCCTCCCGCGCCGAGGGCGAACTCGCCTGGCTCCAGCACTGCTTCTTCCACACGGCACCCGGCGGCCGGGCCATCGTGGTGATGACGGCCTCCGCCGCCTACCGCAAGGCGGGCCGCCGGATCCGCGCCGAACTGGTGCGGCGCGGCATCCTCACCAGCGTCATCGCCCTGCCGCCCGGCGTGGCCGCCTCCCACGCCCTGCCGGTCCACCTGTGGACGCTGCGCCGCCCCGCCTCGCCCGCCGAGGCCGCCGACCGCGTCCGCATGGTCGACCTCACCGGCAACGACCCGGACGGGCCGCTCAACCCGGCCCCCCAGCAGGTCACCGAGGTGCCCGCGCTCGCGCTGCTCGACGACACCGTGGACCTCACGCCCGCTGCCCACGTGCGGGCCTCCCGGCGCGACGTCCCCGCCGAGTACCGCGAGCTGCGCCGGCAGCTCGACGAGCGGCTGCGCGCGCTGCGGGACCTGCTGCCGCCGCTGGTGACGGGGCCGGGCACCGGCTCCCTGGCCGGGGCGTCCGTCCCGCTCGCCGACCTGGCGCGCGCCGGGCTCGTCGACCTCGCCTCCGGCACCCCGGTCTCCGCCAGCGACCAGCTGGACACCGACTACCTCGCCGGCTTCGTGCGCCGCGACGCCCGGGGCGCGCGGGTGCCGCAGATGGCGGTCGCGGACCAGCGGCGCTACGGGGCGGCGTTCCGGGCGCTGCGCGCATTCGAGGAAAACCTCGACGCGCTCACCGAACTGGGCCGGCGCGCCGCCTGCCTGGCCTACCAGGGGCTGACCGACGGCGCGCTGGCACCCGGCGACCCGGTCCCCTGAGCGACCGCCGCGGCGTCCTGGGCCAGGCGGGCCGCCAGCTCCCGCACCGCGGCCAGCAGCCGCTCCGGCGGCTGGTCCAGGTCGAGCGCGTGCCGGTGCAGCACCACCCCGGCCCCCCGGACCCGGTGCGCCCCGCGCGGCGCGCCGCCCCCGGCGTGGACGAGATGGCCGCGCGGCAGCCCGAGCGCCGTGCAGTACGCCAGCATCTGGTACAGGTCGGCGTGCGGCAGGCCGCCGTCCGGCGCCTGCCCGGACGCCGCCTTGTACTTGGCGTCCACCACGGCACGCGGCCGCCCGTCCGCGCCGTACCACACCAGGTCGGGCCGCATCCGCACCGCGCCGTCCTCGTCGAGCCACATCTGCTGCTGGAGCACCGTGCGCCCGCCGTACGCCGCCAGCGCCTCGCGCAGCGCCACGCACACGAAGTCCTCGAAGACGGCGTTCATGTCACACACGAAGCCCTCCACGGCGACGCCCCCCGGTGCGAGCTCCACGGACGAGCCGCGCAGCACCGTCTCCGCCAGCCGCAGCGCGGGCCAGTACCGGGCGTTGAGGCGGCTCGGCCGCCATCGCGGCAGCGGCGCGCCCGGCGCCAGCCGCGCCGCACCCCCCAGCCGCGCGCCGTGGTGCCGCAGCCGCTGCCGCACGGCCCGCGGCACCCGCGGCAGGCGCAGCAGCCGCTCGGCGGCGGCCCGCAGCAGGCGGTTCTCGGCGGTGTCGGTGCCGTACGCGTCGTACGCCACCTCCAGCGGCAGCGCCCGGCCCAGGTGCCGGCGCAGCTGCTCCGCCTCGCGCAGCCGCCCCCGCAGCACGGGCGCGGACTCCTCGGTCCGGCGGTAGCCCTGGAGCACGCCCTGCCGCAGGGCCCGCTCCAGCGCCCGCTCGTAGGCGTGCGCCAGCGCGGGCAGCACCTCGTCGTGCGCCGCCAGGCCGACGGTCCCCGCGCCGTGCGTCTTCGGATCGCGGGCGTAGCCCA
The DNA here is from genome assembly GCF_016741785.1 of Streptomyces sp. 7-21. Classification (GTDB taxonomy): domain Bacteria; phylum Actinomycetota; class Actinomycetes; order Streptomycetales; family Streptomycetaceae; genus Streptomyces. The sequence continues at coordinate 38,662 of NZ_JAERRL010000008.1, read as the reverse complement.
GCAGGAAGAACAGCCGGGCCACCGGCAGCTTCGGCGCGATCCGCAGCTCCAGGCTCTCGCCGCCCGGCACCGCCAGCCGGACCGCCCCGACGCGGCTGCCCGCCCGCAGCCGCCACGCGCCCGGCACGTGCGGGTCGGGCGCGGCGGTGACAAGACCGGAGGCGGCCAGCGCCCGCCCGGCCGCGTCGGGCAGCCGGAGCGTCGCCGCCGGGCCGTGCTCCGTCAGCTCGACGAGCGTCACGCCGCCGGCCCGTCCTCGCGCAGCGCGGCCCGCAGCGCCTCCAGGCCGTAGCGCTCCGCCACGTCGACGTCCTCGCCGTAGTGGTACTCCGCGAGCAGCGGCAGGATCTTGGTGCGCCAGACCCGCTCCAGGCCACCGTCGCGGTAGACGCCCGGCTTCATCAGATAGGACGGCCCGACCGCGAAGTCAGGGTCGGGTATGCGGGAGTTGAGCGCGTCCAGCAGGTCGGCCGGCTCGCTGTCCCGGCCCTCGCGCGCCAGCCAGCGGCGCAGCAGCCCGCGCACCGGCTCGACCCGCGGCGACAGCTCCACGAACGCGAACCGGCGCCGCATCGCCGCGTCCACCAGCGCGATGGACCGGTCCGCCGTGTTCATCGTGCCGATGACGAACAGGTTGGGCGGCAGCGCGAACCGCTCGCCCGAGTACATCAGCCGCACCGACCGGTCGCGGTACTCCAGCAGGAAGTACAGCTCGCCGAACACCTTCGCCAGGTTGGCCCGGTTGATCTCGTCGATGACCAGCACGTGCGGTATGTGGCGCCGCTCGGGCCGGGCGGCCAGATCCGCCAGCTCCCGCAGCGGGCCGGCCGTCAGCCGGAACGCGATCCCGCCCTCGGGCCCGTCCTGCCGGGGCCGGAACCCCTCGAAGAAGTCCTCATAGGCGTACGAGGGATGGAACTGCACCAGCGTCACCTGCCCGGGGCCGCCGCCCAGGAACTCCGCGAACGCCAGCGCCAGATGCGTCTTGCCCGTCCCCGGCGGCCCGTACAGCACCAGCTGCCGCTCGTCCCACAGCAGGTCACGCAGCTCCCGCAGCCACGCCGCGTCGTGCACCAGCAGCGACCGGGCCAGCGCCGCGTCCGGCTCGGGCAGCCGCAGCTCCCGCGGCGCCGCCGCCCGCGCCGCCTCCCCCCGCCGGACGGCGTCCAGCAGGTGGCGCACGGCCGTCAGCTCCACCACCTCGTGCGGCCCCCACAGCCGCTCCCGCAGCTCCTCGGGCAGCTCGTCCCACGCGGCCGAGGCGCTCCAGGACACCGGACGCCGCAGCTCGCACCGGCCGTCACCGGCCGCCTGGCGCACCACGCCGCCGGTGATCTCGCCGGTGAACAGCCGCCCGCCCGCCAGCGCGCACACCACGTCGCCCGGCCGCATCACCGACAGGAACGCGTGCAGCTCCTCGACCCGCTGGAGCTTCTCGGTGTACGTCGCCGACGGCCCCAGCTCGCGCTCGGTCACCTCCCGCAGCCGGTCCTTGCCGGCGCCGGGCTCCAGCTCGCCGCCCCCGGCGGCGGACAGGGCCACCACGCCGTGCGGCAGCCACACCTGGCCGACTACCTCGTCCCCGGGCGGGTCCGCGCGGCGGACCAGCCAGGCCCGCCGGTTGTGCTCCTCACTCACGCACCGACCCTACCGGGGCCCGCTGACACTCCGGCCGGCGCTCCGCCCCGGGCGGCCGCCGGGCCGCTCCTGCCCGTCCCCGGCCGGGGGATCGGGCAGCGACCGGATCAGCTCGGCCACGTCCGGCACGCGCGCCCTGATCTCCGCGGGCGTCGGCGGCAGTTCGTAGCTGTGGTGGTGGCACGCGGAGCTGAGCGCGGCCCACACCGCGTACCAGCGGCGCGCCACCTGTGGGCCGGCGTAGTACGCCAGGCACAGCATCTTGGTCCGGCCCTTGCTCCGCGTCATGCCGGGGCTGATCCGGCGCCAGTAGCCGTTCATCGTCTCGTCCAGCGCCAGCCGCAGCAGCGCGGCGGCGGCCCGGGCCCGGGTGCCGGGGGCGAGCGCCTCGGCCGTGCCCGGCGGCGGGTTCAGCAGCCGTTCGGCGGCGGCGACCAGGCCGCTGGTGGGCAGCGTCACCGGTGCTGCACCGCCCTGGCGAGCTGCTGGGTCGCCCTGACCAGCTCGCGCGGCTCACCCATCGGCGGCAGCGCCTCGTGGGAGCCCGCGTTGCACAGCTGGATCAGCGTGCGCGCCCACGCGCCGTGCTCCCGCGCGACCGCGCCCAGCACCTCCGACGCGCGGTCGCGGGTGCCGAAGATCGCCAGCGCCGCCACCTCGACCAGCGAGTGGGCCTTCGCCGTCTCCTGCTCGGCGGCCAGGTGCCCCAGCCGCTCGTCGCGCAGCCGCCGCCGCGCCGCCTGGAGGTAGGCGGCCTCCAGCACCCCCCGGCACATCGCGGGCAGCACCCGCTCGGCCACGTCCCGCGGCAGCCGGTCGTCGCTGGCCACGGACCACGCCTCGCCGAGCGCCTGCGTGACCGGGTCGCTGACCGGCACCACCCGCACCACCGAGTCCGTCTGCCGCGAGACCTCCCGCACCGTGGCGCTGATGCCCAGATGGCTGATGGCCTGCTGCAACCGGGTGTCGTGCGTGAAGACGACGACCTGCCGGGTGCGGGCGTACTCGTCGAGGACGCGGGCGAGCCCCTCGACCTTCTCCGGGTCCATCGACTGCACCGGATCGTCGATGACGAGGAAGCCGAACGGGCTGCCGTGGTGCGCCGCCCGCGGCACGAACAGCGACAGCGCCAGGGAGTGCAGCTCACCCTGGCTCATGACGCTGTACGCGGGCGCGTCGATGTCGTCCACGGAGACGTCCAGCACCACCTTGCCCTGGTTGGCCGTGCCCGCCAGGCTGATGGCGCCCAGCGTGACGCTGCTGCGCTCGCACAGCCGCCGCCACACCCGCTGCGAGGCGTCGGCGAACGGCTTGAGCCGGGCGTCCCGCAGCTCGTCGGTGACGGTCCTGAGCCACTCGCGGGCGGCCTTGACGTGCCGCAGCCGCGGCCGGGCGTCCTCGGCGGCCTCGGCCGCGGCCAGCCAGTCACCGAGGCGGACGGCCAGGCCCTGCCACCGGCTGTCGCGGTCGGCGAGCTGCCCGGCGGCGTCCTCCCGGGCCTGGTGGCAGGCGACGTCCAGCGCCACGGCGGCGCGTTCGACGCGCTCGGCCAGCTCCGCCGGATCGCTGATGCCGCGGCAGACCGCCCACTCGCGCCAGCGGTCCGCCAGCGAGGAGGACTCCGCCTGCAACCAGCCGGGCACCGGGTGCACCAGGTCCCGCACCGCCCGCACGGCGGCGTCCAGCCCCCGGTGGGCGGCCTCCGCCTCGGCCGCCTCGGTGGTCAGCCGCGCGATCTGCTCCCGGGCGTCCGCCGCCCACGCCTCGTCCAGGCGGCCGGCGGACCCGCACACCGGGCAGTCGGCGGAGCCGGGGTGGCGGCGGCGGTGGTCGAGCGCGGCGCGCAGCAGCTCGCTGAGCCGGCGCGCGTTCTCGGCGGTGCCCTCCCGGACGTTCTCGGCCCGGGCGGCGGCCTGCCGCAGCCGCGCCACGGCGCCGCGCAGCTCCGCCAGGTCCGGCCCCTCGATGCCGGCCAGGCGCCGCAGCCGGGCCAGGTCGCCGCCGTCCTCGGCCGGATGGCCCTTCAGCAGGGCCCGCACCCGGTCCAGGTCAGGGTGGCGGGCGCGCAGCGCGGCGGCGGCCTCGGCGGCCCGGGGGTCGTCGTGCGTTTCGAGCTCGGCGAGCACGGCCCGCGTCATCTCGGTGTACTGGCTGACCGTCTCGTTGAGCGTCCGGCGCAGGGCCAGCACCTGCTTGTCGGTGTCGCGCAGCAGCTCCAGGCCCAGGATGCGGGCGAGGGCGTCGTGGAGCGCGCTGAGCGGCTTGTTGAGCATGGCGCCCAGCTCGCTGTAGGAGAGGAACGGCCGGTACAGCGACAGCGCCTCGGGGTCGAGGAACTCCTCCAGCCGCACCGGTGGCCGGCCCGGCCGTTCGACGACCGCCGTGGAGTCGTCGACGTCCTCGCCCTGCCACGTCCTGCGGACCGTGACGGGCTCGCGCTCGCCGTCCACGGACAGCTCGACCGACACCTGGGGAGCGCGGTGGTCATGCAGGTTCCGCCAGCCCTGCTTCCAGATCTTGGTGCGCCCGTGCCAGCGCGCGTTGTCCCCGGTCAGCGCCATCTCGGCGGCCTCGGCGAAGCTGGACTTGCCGGAGCCGTTGCGCCCGGCGACGACCGTCAGTCCCGGGCCTGGGGGAAGTTCGAGCGTGGCCGCCGGGCCGATGCCGCGCCAGCCCGCCGCCGTAACCGACCGCAGGTAGACCGTGCCCGTGCCGTTCGTGCCGCCCCTGGCGCGTGCCTCGGGCAGCAGCTCGCGCAGCAGATCCTGGGCGGGGGCGGGCAGACCGGACTCGGCGAGGCGACCGAGGAGCACGTCGCGCAGCGCGGCCTGCGGATGGTCGGTCATGGCGATCCCTGGGGCGTGGGGGCACGGCTGTCGGAGCGATCGCGACGGCTCGGGACCGTTGCGGAACGAGCATGACGCAGGCGCGTTAGCGAAGTCAACGCAGATAAGAAACGGGGCGGGACCCCGAAAACGTGTACGTGGCACGGGAGATGGAACCGGCGGCGGAGACCGCGCGTCCTGCCGGGGACAAGCCACCGCCCACGGCGAGACGTTCACCACCCTCGGCGACGTGGGGTTCATCCGCTTCCGGCACGGCACAGCCCGCCCGCTGGGACGCCCTCACCGGGGAACTCGCCGGTCTCGGCTGGCCGGTGGGCCTCAGCAGCTGCGGCGAGCGCGGCGAGCCGGTCCGCGACATCCCGCCGGTGCGGCCGGCGGAACGGAACCCCTAAGGTGAGGGTGGGCTGGCTGGGCGCGTGGCGGCACGCCGCGCGCACACCACACACAACCGGGAACACCATGAGGAAGACACGTACCGTACGGGGCGCCCTCGCCGCCACGGCCGCCGCGCTCAGCGTCACGCTCGCCGCCACGGCCTCCGGCGCCGAGGCCCCCACGGCGGATGCCACGCCGGCCCCGGACGCCACCTCCGGCTACACCTACGCCGACTTCTCCCGCCTGACCGAGCGGTCGGCGGGCCAGTTCGGCTCGGGTGACTCCGTCGCCGGGCAGTGGTCCTGGCGCACCGACGGGCCCGGCCAGTACAGCATCACCTGGGACCAGGAACGCCCGGAGAACCGCGAGCGCTTCTCCCGCTCCGAGGACGGCGAGTGGCTGCTCCTCGACGGCTGGGGCATCAAGGGCACCGAGTACTACGAGCAGCGCGTCACCTCCGAGTACGCGGGCGACGCCGACTGCGCGAACATGGAGCCCCTCCCGTCCGAAGGCGGCCTCCAGCACTACGTCCGCTGGGACATCCCCGAGGAGGGCTACTGCCTCGACGCGCGCGGCACCATCACCGAGGAGTCCGGCGGTGGCACGGAGATCACCTTCCGCCACCGCCAGGTCTGGTCGCCGCCCGCGCCCTGCGCCAATGCCACCTTCGGCGAGCAGCTGTGCATCACCCAGCACGAGACCTGGTGGGACGACAACGGCCACTCCTACCAGAAGGTCCTCGACCGGGAGATCCACCTCGCCTACGGGCTGGGGATGGCGTTCACCATTGACCAGACCTATCCCGAGCCCTGGTCCGCCGAGCTGATCAACGTCTGGGACTACTGAGCGGGCTGGGCCGGCGGGCGGTGGCCGATGAAAATCGTGCGCCCCTGCCCGCCCTCCTCGCGCGCCCAGAAGACGGCGAAGCCCGCCGCGGCGAGCAGCTCCCGCCAGACGGCCGCCGGGAACAGGCCCGTGGTGTGCGTCTCGTGCACCGCGCGGACCCGCCCGTCCGCCTCGCGCAGCGTGAACGTGTACTCGGTGCGCACCGTCGTCGCACCCGGCTCCGGCGGCAGGCTCCACGCCAGGTAACGCGCGCCGCTGCCGTCTTCGGCGTCGTCCCCGCCGCAGTCGGTGCGGGGCTGGTAGGTCTCGGCGAGATGGTCGGGGAAGAACAGGGCGACGCCGCCGGGCCGGCAGTGGCGGTAGGCGGTGCGGAACGCGGCGGCCAGGTCCTCGCGCGTCGTCATGTAGTCGATGGCGTCGTGCACGATGACCGCGTCGAACGTCTCGTCCAGCCGCAGGTGACGCATGTCGCCCACCAGATGCTCGGCGTCCGGGTTGAGGCGGCGCGAGACGTCGAGCATCTGCGGCGAGAGGTCCACCAGCGTCAGCGCGTACCGCGACCGCAGGTGGTGCGCCAGATGCCCGCCGCCGCAGCCGAGTTCGAGCACCCGCCGCACCGGCCGCTTGGCCTGGCCCAGCAGCGTCACGGCGGTCGCGGCGTCGTCCTCGTAAACGTCCACGGGCGAAAGCAGCGGCCACCACCGGGCCAGGTCCCCGTACAGCCGCGCGGGCTGGTCTGGTGTCGTCGTCACTGCGTGCTGCCGCCTTCCCGCTCCGGAAAGCCCGTCCGGACGGCCCGATCCTACGGGCGGCCCGGCGGCGTCACCGCGGCCGGTACACGGACAGGGTGAACGAGGCCGTCACCGGCACCGGCGGCGCCAGCGCGGCGACGCGGTCCCGCAGCTCACCGGGGGCGACGTGGTGGGCGCTCGGCCCCATGGCGACCAGCCGCTCGATGTCGCCGGCGGACAGGCGCAGCCCGTACTCCAGCGGCTCGGCGCGCTCCCGGGTGAAGTGGCCGTCCAGCGCGCGGCTCAGCCGCTCCTCCTTGGCCGGATCGACCGCCAGCGTGCCGGCGTGCTCGCGCAGTTCGGCCAGGTGCCGGGCCGCCGGCGTCACGACGAGCAGCGCGCCGCCGGGGCGCAGCACCCGGTGGAACTCCCCGCCGTTGCGCGGCGCGAACACGTTGAGCACGAGGTCGAACGCGCCGTGCCGCACCGGCAGCTGACGCCACACGTCCCACGTCGCGGCCATCGCGCGGGCGTGGGCCCGGGCGGCCCGGCGCAGGGCGCGCGAGGAGGTGTCCAGCCCCAGGCCGGCGGCCGACGGCAGGGCGTCCAGCACGGCGGCCAGGTAGTAGCCGGTGCCGGTGCCCGCGTCCAGCACGGCGGCCCCGGGCGGGCACACCTCCCTTGCCAGGCCGGCCAGGGCACGGCCGAGCGGCGCGTAGTGCCCCGCCCCCAGGAACTCCTCACGGGCCTGCACCATGGCGGCGGTGTCGGCGCTCGCGGCGCGGCGCCCGCCGGACAGCAGGCTGACGTAGCCCTGGCGGGCGATGTCGAACGTGTGCCGCGCGGGACAGCGCAGCGCGCCGTCGGCGGGCGCGAGGCGCTCGCGGCACAGCGGGCAGCGCAGGAGGTCCAGAATCCTGCCCCGTGCCCGCTCGCGCGCGTCGGTTGGGGTGGGCATGACTGGTTCCTCGGCGGCGGTCAGCGGCGGCCGGCCCCGCACCGGGGCCCGCACGCCCCGAGGCTACCGCGCTCAGCCTCCGGCCTCCGGGGCGCCGCCGGTTTCGCCGATCCAGCACAGGACGTCCTCGAAGCCCTGGGCCCAGCTGATGCGCAGGACGGCCGGGCCCTCGTCGCATTCCCACACCTCGCCCACCGCACCGGCCGCCCCGGGCGCGGTCTCGACGGTGGCCGTGCCCTGGAACGACTCCTGGGTGCCTTCGAGGCCGGCGAGGCTGCTGCACTCCAGTTCCACGCTGAGCTGGTTGACGCCCTCCTCCTCGACGGAGCCGAAGCAGATTGCGTCGGACTGGAGGGGGGAGCCGGGCGCGGGACTGCCCACGGAGTCGGCGTCCCCGTTCGCGTCGATGAGCAGGGTGTAGTAGGCGCCGCCGTCCGACTGCGCCGGCATCCAGCCGCCGGCCAGATCAGCGAGCGTGACCTGCTCCGGCGTGGGGGAGGGCTCCGCCTCCGGCTGCTCGCCGGGCGGGTGGGTGGGCTGCGGGGCGTCGGCCTGGGACGAGTCCCCGCCGCTGTCCCCGTCGCTGGAGCCGCTGTCGCTGGAACAGCCACCGGCCACCAGCACGGCTGTGACGGCCACCGCCGCCAGAGAAACGGTTCGTCGCATCCCCCTTGCATACCCGCCTTACCCGGTGAGGGGTCCCCGGCAGCGGTCCGTCCCCGCCGCAGCACTCGCGGCCGCACGCGAGCGCCATGCGCAGCATGTGGCCCCGGATCCGCTCCAGTGGGGTGCCGGAGAGGCCGCGCATCGCCGCAACCGACGCCACTCGCCGCTGGCGACCGAGGCCGGGGGCTTGCTGGCAGTCCCTGCTGGCTGAGGGAGACGGGGGCAGCCGGAGCCGCAGCCTTCGCCCTGGCCGGAGCGCGTTGCTGTACTCCGCTGTACGCCCATGCGAAAACCCCCGCCGACTACCGCCGACGAGGGCTCGAACCTGCGTGGACCTGAGGGGATTTGAACCCCTGACCCCCTCGTTGCGAACGAGATGCGCTACCAGACTGCGCTACAGGCCCGTAAGACGCTGCAACTGTAGCACCCGGACGGCCGTGGTCTGAAATCCGAGGGGAGCCCACAGGGGCCGGGGCCTACTCGCCCGCCGCGCGGGGGTGGTCGTCGTCGGCGTACTGGTCGAAGAGGGGAGTGCTGCGCGGCGGCTCGGCCGGGGCCGAGGGCTGGGAGCCGGCCGTGGTGGAGCGGTCGGGGGACCAGGTGGACGGGCCGCCGCCGCGCGTCCTGCGCGGCGCCACGGGCGCGTTCACGTACGTCGGCAGCGGCACGGGCGCCGGGTCCCACGTCGGGGCCGTGCCCGGGCGGCGCTGCTGGTCGACCCACTCGGCGTGGTCGGTCTGTTCCACGACCGCGCGGGCGGGCTGCTCCCGCTCCGCCTCGGCCGGGCGGGCGGCGGCGCTGGCCTGCGCGCGCTCGCGGAGGCGCCGCGCGGCCTCCTCGGCGCGGCGGCGGTCGAGCGCGACGGCGTAGCGGCGGTGCTCCTGGCGGCGGACGTGGATCACGTACGCGAGCAGCAGCGCGGCCGGGATGGCGGGCAGCCACAGCAGGCCGGGGCCGGACGAGAGCGCGAAGACGCCGCCGAGGGTGAAGGCCAGGAAGAGCACCATCGTGGTGCGGCGGCGCCGGGCCAGAACCTTGGCGCGGGCCGCCGAGATCTGCGCGGGCTTCCCTGTTTCAGGCGGCTTCACGGGCCGGGAGCCACCGGACGCCTTCGGGGACTTGGCGGACTTCGGGGACGGCACCGGCGCCGGGGGCATGGTCACCGGCTCGGCGTAGGCGCGGACATCGGCGGAGAAATCCGGCGTGGCCGTGGCCTCCTCGTCGCCGTCCGCGTCCGGGCGCGCCTCGTCGGCGGCTGGCCCGTCGTCCCGGGCGGCCGCCGCGCCGAGCCTGCCGCGCGTCAGCAGGCGGAGTGCCGTGCTGAACCGCTCGGTGGGGCGGGCCTCGTTCAGCTCGTCCTGCCGGCGGAGCCACATCGGCACCAGGTACGCGGCCCAGGCTCCGACGATTACTGCGAAGATGAGGCCACTGCTGCTCACGGTCACACGGTAGAGGGATTCGTGCGAGTCCATCCGCCAAATCGGGCGGTGTGTCGCCCGAACCGGCGCTCTCCCTGGATTTTCTTCGGATTGTTTTCAGAATCGTTATCTTTTAATCGAACAAAGTTTTTATTTCTGCTGGCTGTCCCGCTCCCGCCGCTGGTGCCAGCGGGCCAGCAGCCCCGCCGGCACCTCCTCCGCGGTGAGCGCGAAAACCAGGTGGTCGCGCCACTCGCCGTCGATGTGCAGATACCGCGGGCGCAGCCCCTCCTCGCGGAAACCCAGCTTTTCCACCACGCGCCTGCTGGGCCCGTTCTCCGGCCGGATGCAGATCTCCACCCGGTGCAGCCCCAGCGTCCTGAAACAGTAGTCCGTCACCAGCGCCACCGCCGTCGGCATCACACCCCGGCCCGCCACGGCGCGGTCCACCCAGTAGCCGATGTGCGCCGAGCACATCGACCCCCACGTGATCCCGGCGACCGTCAGCTGCCCGGCCAGCCGCCCCCGGTAGGTCACCACGAACGGCAGCATGCGGCCGGCCTGCGCCTCCGCCCGCAGGTGCCGCACCATCTGCCGGAACGTCGGCCGGCGCGGCGGCGCCTGGCCGGGCCGGGGCGGCGGCAGCGTCGCCTCCCAGGGCCGCAGCCAGTCGCGGTTGCGCTGGTTGACCTCGCGCCAGGCGCGCTGGTCCCGCTGCCTTATGGGCCGCAGCCCCACGTCACCGTCGGACAGCTCGACGGGCCAGTACCCCTTCACGGCCGGTGATCGCCGCCGCGCAGCTGGTCCACCGCGTGCCGCAGCAGCGGGCGCAGCACCGCCAGGCCGTCCCGCACGCCGCCGGTGGAGCCCGGCAGGTTCACGATGAGGGTGCGGCCCGCGACCCCGGCCACACCCCGCGACAGCGCCGCCGCCGGCACCTTGGCCATCCCGGCGGCACGGACCGCCTCGGCGATGCCCGGCACCTCGTAGTCCAGCACCCGCCGCGTCATCTCCGGCGTCCGGTCGGTCGGCGAAATGCCGGTGCCGCCGGTCGTGAGCACCACGTCGTGCCCGGCCGCGACGGCCTCGCGCAGCGCCTCGGCGACCGGCTCACCATCGGGCACGACCACCGGCCCCGTCACGGCGAAGCCCAGCTCAGCCAGCCCCTCGGCCAGCAGCGGACCGCCGGTGTCCTGGTAGACCCCGGCCGCGGCGCGGTTGGACGCGGTCAGCGCCAGCGCCCGGTACCCGGCCGGCTCCCCGCTCGTCACGTGTCCCTGCTCCAGTCTCCCGAGGCGCCGCCCGTCTTCTCCTCCACCCGGACGTCGCTGATCACCGCGTGCCGGTCCACGGCCTTGACCATGTCCACCAGCGTCAGCGCGGCGACGCTGACGGCCGTGAGGGCCTCCATCTCCACTCCGGTGCGGTCCGTCGTCCGCACCGTCGCCGTGATCTCCACGGCCTCCTCGGCGAGGGCCAGGTCCACCGACACCCCCGACAGGGCCAGCGGGTGACACAGCGGAACGAGGTCGGGGGTCCGCTTGGCGGCCATGATCCCCGCGATGCGGGCGGTCGCCAGGGCGTCGCCCTTCGGCACGCCGCCGTCGCGCAGCAGGGAGAGGGTGGCGGGCGCGAGCAGCACCCGGCCCGTGGCCCGCGCCGTCCGCGCGGTGACGGGCTTGCCCGACACGTCGACCATCCGCGCGTCCCCGGCCTCGTTGAGGTGTGTGAGTTGCGGGGTGCTCATGAAGGGCTACGGTACTCCCGCTCAGTCCAGCAGCACGACGGCGATATCGGCTCCGCTCGGCACGCTCGTCACCGACGCCTCGATGTCGAGCAGCACGTCCGCGCGGGCCAGCGCCCCGATCAGATGCGAGCTGGGGCCGCCCACCGGCCGGACCGTGCCCACCCGCTCGCCCGGCCGCGGCGGCGTGTACGAGCCGCGCAGGAACTGCCGCTTTCCGGCCGGAGACGTCAGCGGCGCGCCGCCGTCCGTCACCAGACGGGCGACCGTCCGCGGCCGGTGCAGCGCGTCGGGGCCGTACCCCGCGAGCGCGCGCAGCGCCGGGCGCACGAAGATCTCGAACGAGACGTACGCGCTCACCGGGTTCCCCGGCAGGGCGAACAGCGGCGTCCCGGCCGGCCCGGTGAGCCCGAACCCCTGCGGCTTGCCGGGCTGCATCGCCAGCCGCCGGAACACCACGCCCGTGGCCGGATCGGCCAGCGCCGCCTTGACCACGTCGTACGCGCCGACGCTGACGCCGCCGCTGGTGAGCACGAGGTCCGCGCCGCCGAGGCAGGAGTCGAGCGCGCCGCGCAGCGCGCCGGCGTCGTCGGCGACGGCCGGGGCCAGCCGCACCACCGCGCCGGCGCGCTCGGCGGCGGCGGCCAGCATCGGGCCGTTGGCGTCGTAGATCTGGCCGGGCGCCAGGGCCTCGCCGGGCGGGACGAGTTCGCTGCCCGTGGACATCACGACGACGCGGGGGCGCGGCCGCACCCGCACGCGCGCGCGGCCGATGGCGGCCAGCAGGCCCACCTGCGGCGGCCCGAGGACCGTCCCGGCCGCCAGCGCCAGCGTGCCCGGCGTGATGTCGCTGCCGGACGCCCTGACGTGTGCCCCGAGCGAGACGGGCCGGAAGACGCGTACCTCGCCGCCGGCGGGCGCGGCGGCCGGGGGCGCCATGGCGTCGGCGGGCTGGTCGCCGCCGGTGCCGCCGTCCGTCCACTCCACGGGGACGACGGCCTCCGCGCCCGGCGGCAGCGGCGCGCCGGTCATGATCCGCACTGCCTGCCCGGGCCCGACCGGGGGCGACCCGGCGGCTCCCGCCGCGATGTCGCCCGTGACGCGCAGCCGCGCCGGCGTCTCGCGGGTGGCGGCCTCGACGTCGGCGACGCGCACCGCGTAGCCGTCCATCGAGCTGTTGTCGAACGGCGGCAGCGGCGAGACCGCCGGCACGTCCTCGGCCAGCACCAGGCCCGCCGCCTCGGTCAGCGACAGCTCCACGGGCTCCAGCGGTCGGACCGCCCGCAGCACGTCGGCCAGGTGCTCCTCGACGGACCAGATCCGGCCGCCTGCCTGCTCGTCGTCAGCCAAGGCGCGGCATCTCCTCTGTGACGTAGTGGCGCAGCCACTGCCGGAACTCCGGCCCCAGGTCGGGGCGTTCGCAGGCGAGGCGGACGATGGAACGCAGGTAGTCGCCCTTGTCGCCGGTGTCGTAGCGGCGGCCGGAGAAGATCACGCCGTGCACCGGACCGCCGAGCGAGGGGTCGGCGGCCATGGCCGCCAGCGCGTCGGTGAGCTGGATCTCGCCGCCGCGGCCGGGGGGCGTCTGGCGCAGCACGTCGAAGACGCCGGGGTCGAGCACGTAGCGGCCGATGATGGCCAGATTGCTGGGAGCGTCGGCCGGGTCGGGCTTCTCGACCAGGCCGGTCACGCGCCGCACGCCGTCGCTGTCGACGGGCTCCACGGCGGCGCAGCCGTAGAGGTGGATCTGGTCGGGGTCGACCTCCAGCAGCGCGATGACGCTGCCGCCGTACTCCTCCTGCACGGCCGTCATCCGGGTCAGCAGCGGGTCGCGCGGGTCGATCAGGTCGTCGCCGAGGAGCACGGCGAACGGCTGGTCGCCGACGTGCGGGGCGGCGCAGAGCACCGCGTGGCCCAGGCCCTTGGGGTCGCCCTGGCGGACGTAGTGGATGGTCGCCAGGTCGTTCGACGCCTGCACGCGGGAGAGCCGGTCGTCGTCCCCCTTGCGGTGGAGGGCCTCTTCCAGCTCGTAGTTGCGGTCGAAGTGGTCCTCCAGGGGACGCTTGTTGCGCCCGGTGATCATCAGCACATCGGTGAGTCCCGCCGCGGTGGCCTCTTCGACCACGTACTGGATGGCCGGCTGGTCGACGACGGGCAGCATCTCCTTCGGCGTGGCCTTGGTCGCAGGCAGGAAACGCGTGCCGAGGCCGGCAGCGGGAATGACTGCCTTGCTGATGCGGGAGGGTCGGCTCATGGCGGTCACTCTATCCAGCGGGTCGGTTACGGAGGGGAACTTTGCTGGCGTGCGTCATGCTATGTGGGATTTTGATGTGGTCGTGATCTGGTCATGCTGCCAGAGAAGCGAGCCAGAACGCGTGAAGGGAGCGGCGGGACAGCGTGGATGACGCGGGCACGGAGGCGTTGAGGCGGCGGAAGCGCGAGGTCAGGCGGGATCTGCTGGCGGTGCGGGCGGCCATGGCGGACGAGGAGGTGGCGCAGGCCGGCGAGGCGCTGGCGCGCCGGGTGCTCGGCCTGCCGGAGGTGGCGGACGCCGGCACGGTCGCCGCGTACGTGTCGGTGGGGCACGAGCCGCGGACCACCCGGCTGCTGGCCGAGCTTCGGGAGCGCGGCACCCGGGTGCTGCTGCCGGTGCTGCGGGAGGACGACGACCTGGACTGGGCTCCGTTCGAGGGCCCCGGCCGGCTGGTGGAGTCGGAGCGGTCGGGGCGGGCCCGGCTGCTGGAGCCCGCGGGCGCCCGGCTGGGCCGCGAGGCGGTGGCGGCGGCCGGGGTGGTGCTGCTGCCGGGCGTGGCGGTGGACCGCCGGGGCGTGCGGATCGGGCGCGGCGGCGGCAGCTACGACCGGGTGCTCCAGCGGCTGGCGGCCACGGCCGGTCCGCCGGCGCTGGTGACGCTCGTGTACGGGCACGAGGTGGTGGACGAGCTGCCGCGCGAGCCGCACGACCGGCCGGTGCACGCCGCCGTCACTCCCGAGGGCGTGCACCGGTTCGCGCCGCACGGGCCGGGCCACACGCCCTAGCCGTCGTCCTCGGCGGGCGTCAGCGTCAGCGTGTCGGCGGTGGCGTCCTCGACGGCACCCGGCCCGTGTGCCCACGTCAGGTACTCGCCGCGTGCCCACAGGTCGGTCTGGTCGGTGTAGTGGGGGTGGTAGGTGTGTCCTGACGCCCCGGTGAGGTTGATCCACAGCGACTCGTTGAAATCACCCAGGCTGACGATCATCCGCATGGACGGCACCGAGGTGATGTCGTAGCCGCCCGCGGCATTCCAGGCGCTGGCGTTCACGGCGTCGGAACCGCCGGAGAGGTTCCACGGGCCGCGGTTGAGCAGCCACTGCACCGGGCCGGGGCCTTCGGTGCCGAGCGTCTGGTTGTTCAGCATCAGGCGGTGCAGGCGGCCCCAGTTCCAGGTGGTGATGTCCTTGCCCAGCTCGGCGGTCAGCTCGTAGCGGGCGTCACGCATGGCGCGGCGCAGCAGCTCGTCGCGGGTGTCGGCGCCGGGCTGGGTGGCGGTGGCCGGGGTCTGCCACCACTCGTTGTCCTGGTCCTCGATGATGCCGCGCACCACCTCGAACCAGCGGTCGCCCCCGTCCGGCTGGGCCCTGCCGGGTGACCGCTCGCCGCACTCCTCGATGAGCCGCACGCCGCCGTCGAGGTCCTCGATGGGCTGCGAGTCGTCGGCCGGGCGGACGAGCAGGCACTGGCCCTCGACGCGCAGCTCCTTGGGCAGCTTGTTGCCGAAGGCGAGCTGGAGCAGGTTGCGCCACACCGCGTTGAAGTAGGCGGCGCCGGGCGAGTCGGAGGACTGGGAGTAGTCCCAGTCCCGCAGCAGGTCCTGCGCCTCGCGGATGTAGGGGTCGGAGATCTCCACGTCGAGCAGGTAGGGCACGAGCAGCTCGGCGATGGCGTTGTGGTTGTCGAGCTGGATCTCCTGCATGTCGCGCAGCGAGATCTTGCCGCCGTCCTCGATGGTGTCGAGGATCAGCTCCTCGATGCGCTGGCTGCGGGTGCCGTAGCTCCAGTCGCTCGTCAGGTGGTAGTCGTACTCGCTGGGGTCGATGACCGGCTGGTTGGCGGTGACGATGTAGCCGCGCTCGGGGTTGAACTCCCAGGGCAGGTCCTCCTGCGGGATGTACCCGGTCCAGTCGTAGGAGGAGTCCCAGCCGGGGGAGGGGAAGCTGCCGTCGCCCTGACCGCGCACCGGTATCTGGCCGGGGGCCTGGTAGCCGATGTTGCCCTCGGTGTCGGCGTAGATGAGGTTCTGCGAGGGAACGGCGAAGTCGCGCGCGGCCGCCCGGAACTCGTCGAAGTCGGTGGCGGCGTTGAGGCTGAAGACCGCGTCCATGGTGCGGGAGGGCGTCAGGGCCGTCCAGCTCAGGGACACGGCGTAGCCGCTGCCGCGGTCCGGCGCGTCGGAGTCCACGGGCGCCGTCGCGCCGACGCCGGTCAGCTGGGACTCGCGGTCGGACAGGATCGGGCCGTTCTCCGTGGCACGCACGGTGATCTCGCGGGCCTCGCCGCCGGCGACCTCGATGGTCTCGGTCCGCGTCTCATAGGGGACCCACTCGCCGTCGCGCAGGTAGTTGCCGTCGTCGAGCTTCTCCAGACGCAGGTCGGTGACGTCCGCGTCCAGGTTGGTCATGCCCCAGGCGATGGACTGGTTGTGCCCGATGACGACGCCCGGCATGCCGGAGAACGTGAAGCCGGAGACGTCGAACGGGCAGTCGTCGCTGAGCTCGTTGCAGTGCAGGCCCATCTGGTACCAGACGGACGGCAGGCTCGGCGCCAGGTGCGGGTCGTTGGCCAGCAGCGGCAGGCCGGTGGTGGTGTACTCGCCGGAGACGACCCAGGAGTTCGAGCCGATGCCCGCGCCGTTGGTGCCGAGCATGTCGGGCAGCGCGTCCAGGCTCTCGGACAGCCCGGCCAGCTGCGTGGTCAGGCCGGCGGCGTCGTCGCCGGTGCGGGCGTCCGGGTCGGCCGAGGGGTCGTAGGTGCCCGCGTAGGACGGGGTGCTCTCGTCGCCGGGCTCGCGGACGATCGGGTGGTGCCGGTCGTAGGGGTAGTCGGGGTACAGCTCGGCGATCTGGTCCTCGCTCAGCCGCCCGGCCATCAGCGCCCGGTCGATCTCCTCCTGCATGTTGCCGGAGAGGTCCCAGGCCATGGCCTTCAGCCAGGCGACCGAGTCGATGGGGCTCCACGGCTCGGGGGAGTAGTCGTTCTGGAAGCTGAGGGCGGCGTACTCGACGGACAGCCCGGCGCCGCTGCGCTCCTCCAGGTAGGCGTTGACGCCGTCGGTGTACGCCTGGAGGTAGCGCTTGGTCTCCTCCGACAGCTCGTTCTCGTACTCCTGCCGCGCCACGTCGTGCCAGCCGAGGGTGCGCAGGAAGGCGTCGGTCTCGACCTGGCTCTCGCCGAACATCTCTGAGAGCCGGCCGGCGGTGGTGTGGCGCCGCACGTCCATCTCCCAGAAGCGGTCCTGGGCGTGGACGAAGCCCTGCGCGCGGAAGAGGTCCTCAGGGGTGTCCGCGTACACGTGCGGAATGCCGTTGCCGTCGCGTCTGACGGTGACGGGGGCCGACAGACCGGGCAGCGTGAGCTCCCCCGCCACCTGCGGGTACGAGGCTCTGACGGTGCTCACGCTCCAGTAGGCCCCGTAGCCGAGCCCGGCCACGAGGAGCATGACGAGAGCGAGCGCGATCAGACGACCGCGTCGCCTGGGCTTCTTGGAGCGGGGCATCTCTGTCCTTCACAGGGCAGCCAAGCGGTTGGAAGCAACCATAGACATACGGCCACTGGGGTGAGCCTACGGGGAGTCACGTGGACGGGCCGGAGCGTTCGTCTACTGGTAAATTCTGCGCAAAGGGCGTGAATTGCCCGGACGGGTCCGTCCGGTACACCCCCGGCAGGAAGGATTCACCACTGACTGTCGACCGCCTCAACGCGCTGCTGCTCGCCTGCGCTCTGGTCCTGCTGGTGGCGGTCGCCGCGGTGCGCCTGACGTCCCGCAGCGGGCTGCCGTCGCTGCTGCTGTACCTGGGCATCGGGCTGCTGCTGGGGCACGACGGGCTCGGGGTGGACTTCCGGGACGCGGAGCTGACCCAGGTGCTCGGCTACGCGGCGCTGGTGGTGATCCTGGCCGAGGGCGGGCTGAGCACGCGGTGGAAGGACATCAGGCCGTCGGCGCCGGAGGCGGCGGTGCTGGCCACGGTGGGCGTGCTGATCAGCGTCGGCGTCACGGCCGCCGCGGCGCACTATCTCGCGGGCCTGGAGTGGCGGGCGGCGCTGGTGATGGGGGCGGTGGTGTCCTCGACGGACGCGGCGGCCGTGTTCTCCGTGCTGCGGCGGATGCCGCTGCCGCGGCGGCTGCGCGGGCTGCTGGAGGCGGAGTCCGGGTTCAACGACGCGCCGGTGGTGCTGCTCGTCGTGGCGTTCTCGGGCCTGGACGGGGCGGGGGCGGCGCAGGGGGCGGAGCGGTGGCTGGTGCTGCCCGGCATGCTGGCCGGCCAGCTGGCCCTCGGCCTGGTGATGGGGCTGGTGGTGGGGCGGCTGGGGGAGCTGGCGCTGCGGCATGTGGCGCTCCCGGCCGCGGGGCTGTACCCGATCGCGGTGCTCGCGCTGTGCGTGCTGGCGTACGCCGGGGGCGCGCTCGTGAACGGCAGCGGCTTCCTGGCCACCTACGTGGCGGGCATCGTGCTGGGGAACGCGCGGCTGCCGCACGGCCCGGCGACGCGGGGGTTCTCGGACGCGATGGCGTGGCTGGCGCAGATCGGGCTGTTCGTGCTGCTGGGGCTGCTGGCCGAGCCCTCGGAACTGTGGCGGGACGCCTGGCGGGCGGTGGTGATCGGCGGGGCGCTGACGCTGCTGGCGCGGCCGCTGTCGGTGGTGCTGTGCCTGGTGCCGTTCCGGCGGCCGTGGCGGGACCAGGCGATGCTGTCGTGGGCCGGGCTGCGGGGGGCCGTGCCGATCGTGCTGGCGACGATCCCGGTGGGGGCCGGGGTGGCGGACAGCGACCGGATCTTCAACATCGTCTTCGTGCTGGTCGTGGTCTACACGCTGGTGCAGGGGCCGACGCTGCCGTGGGTGGCGCGGCGGCTGCGGCTGGGGGAGGAGGGCGGGCGGGCCGTGGACGTGGACATCGAGTCGGCGCCGCTGGACCGGCTGCGGGGGCATCTGCTGTCGGTGGCGATCCGGGAGAACTCGCTGATGCACGGCGTGGAGGTGGCGGAGCTGCGGCTGCCGCCGGGGGCCGCGGTGATGCTGGTGGTGCGCGACGGCGAGAGCTTCGTGCCACGGCCGACGACCGTGCTGCGGCGGGGGGACGAGCTGCTGGTGGTGGCGACGGACCAGGTGCGGGACGCGGCGGAGCGGCGGCTGCTGGCGGTGGGGCGGGGCGGCAAGCTGGCGGGGTGGCTGGGGTACGGCGAGCCCGGGGAGCCCGGGGAGCCCGGGGAGCGCTGACGGGCCGGTGCTGCCGGACGGGGGGCCGCGGCGGCCGGGAAGCGGGGCCGCGGTAGACGTGAGGGGCGGGAATGTTGCACGATGGAGCGTCGTTAGCACTCGCAGAGGAAGAGTGCCAGGAGGAAGACGTGCCGACCTACCAGTACAAGTGCACCGAGTGCCATGAGGGCCTCGAAGTGGTGCAGAAGTTCACCGATGACGCCCTCACCGAGTGCCCGTCCTGCAAGGGGCGCCTCCAGAAGGTGTTCTCGGCGGTCGGCATCGTGTTCAAGGGTTCCGGCTTCTACCGGAACGACAGCCGCAACGCGTCGTCGTCTTCGTCGTCCTCGTCCAGCAGCTCCTCGTCGAACTCGAGCAGCGGCTCCAAGGACTCGTCCGGCTCCTCGAGCTCGTCCTCGAAGTCGGGCACGACGGCCTCCGCCGCATGAGCCAGGACTCCGCCCCGCGCGCCGGCATAGGGGTGATCGGCGGCTCCGGGTTCTACTCGTTCCTGGAGGACGTCACCGAGGTGACGGTGGACACCCCGTACGGGGCGCCGAGCGACGCGCTGTTCGTGGGCGAGGTCTCGGGCCGCCGGGTGGCCTTCCTGCCGCGGCACGGGCGTGACCACCGCCTGCCGCCGCACCTGATCAACTACCGGGCCAACATGTGGGCGCTCCGCTCGCTGGGCGTGCGGCAGGTGCTCGGGCCCTGCGCCGTCGGCGGGCTGCGCCCCGACTACGGGCCGGGCACCCTGCTCATCCCCGACCAGCTTGTGGACCGCACCAAGAGCAGGGCCTCGAGCTACTACGACGGGCAGCGGCGGCCGGACGGCCAGACCCCGAACGTGGTGCACGTCACGTTCGCCGACCCCTACTGCCCGGCGGGCCGCCAGGCCGCGCTGGCCGCCGCGCGCGACGCGGGCTGGGAGGCCGTCGACGGCGGCACCATGTGCGTCATCGAGGGGCCGCGCTTCTCCACGCGCGCCGAGTCGCAGTGGCACGCGGCGCAGGGCTGGTCCGTCGTCGGCATGACCGGGCACCCGGAGGCGGTGCTCGCCCGGGAGCTGGAGCTCTGCTACACGTCGATAGCCCTGGTGACGGACCTCGACGCCGGGGCCGAGGCGGGCGAGGGCGTCTCGCACGGGGAGGTGCTGGAAGTCTTCGCGCGGAACGTGGACCGGCTGCGCACGGTCCTCTTCGACGTGGTGGCGCGGCTGCCTGAGACCGCGGACCGGTCGTGCGCGTGCGCGTCCGCGCTGGGCGGGCAGCTTCCCGGCATCGAACTGCCCTGACGGCGCCCGCACCGCGCCCTCCCCGGCCCTCGCCGCCGGCCCCTGACACACCACCCCCCTTCACTCGTTCGGGTGAAGGGGGGTGCCGTGGGCGGCGGGTTGTCCACAGGGCCCGGCGGAATCTGGCGGCATCCCGCATCGTGACCGTGTGAGAACCGTCAGTACTGTTTCGGGGGCGGGGTTCGCCCGGTTTCGTCCCGCCCGCTCCGCTGGTTCCGCCGGTGCCGCGCTGGCCGCGCGCTCTGCCGTGCCGTCCTTTCCGCCCGTCCGCATCTCTTCCGGCCGCCCGCGGCTGCGCCGCGCGGCCCGGCACGGGCGCTCCGCGCTCGCCGCCGCGCTGGCGGTGGCCGCGGCCGTGACCGAGCTGGTGGCCTCGCGATGGCTGTGACCGATTGGACACCGGGCCCGCTGCTGTTGCAGCGTGAGCGGCGGTCTCCCGGAGGGGCCGGGACGTCACGGGAAGGGCTGAGCGGTGAAGGAGCGGGGCAGGGAGTTCGTCGAGGGGGCGCGTGGCGTCTTCGCGGGATTCAAGGAGTTCATCTCGCGGGGGAACGTGATGGAGCTGGCCATCGCCGTCGTGGTCGGCACCGCCTTCACCAACATCGTGAACTCCGTCGTCGAGGGCGTCATCAACCCCCTGGTCGGCGCCTTCGGCACCCAGGACCTCGAGGCCTACGAGTCCTGCCTGCGCGGCCCCTGCGAGGAGAACGCCGCGGGCGAGATCGTCTCCGGTATCCCGATCCGCTGGGGCTCGGTGATCAGCGCCTCGCTGACCTTCCTGATCACCGCGGCCGTCGTGTACTTCCTGATGTTCCTGCCGCTGAAGCGGATCATGGACCGGCGCAACGCCGCGGCCGAGGAGCCGGCGCCGAAGACGGAGCTGGACCTGCTGACCGAGATCCGGGACGAACTGATCGCCCAGCGCACCGGCGTGGCGCCCGGGGCGGACCAGGGCGGGAACGGGGACAGCAGCGCCGACGCCGGCACCAGCGCCGGCGCTGGCGAGGCGGGCGCCTCGCGGGTGCCGCCGGGGCCGCGCTCCGGCGACTGAGCCCGGTCAGCACGGCCCGGCGGGCCGCTTCACAGGTGATGGGGCGGCTTCTCGTCGAGGAAGCGGCGCAGGTCCTCCTCGGCATCCTTGCCCGCGTCCGCACCGGCGGGCAGGCTCCCGCCCCAGCCGAGGTCGGCGTCGTCGGGCGCGGGGGCATCGAGCGGATCGGTGAAGTCCAGGGCGTCCGCGCCGCGCCGGGGGGTACTGCTCATGCTCCCAGCGTACGGGGAGCGGTGCCGGCGCCCTCAGGCCCCGGTTCCCATCCGGGCGGTTCGGGCAGCGGCGGCAGGTCGTGGTCCAGGGCCTCGTGCCACCACAGATCGCGGCCCGGCACCCAGGGCACCGGGCGCGCGACCTGCGGCACCACCACCACGCTGCGGACGCCGGGGCAGTCCGCGAGCGCCCGGTCGAGCCGGGCCTTGACGTGAACCGGCTTTCCCTCGGACAGGCAGCTCCCGGCGCTGATCACGACCCGGCTGCCGCTGGCGCGGATGCCAGCGCGCAGGGAGGCATGGCAGCCGGTGACGGGCAGCGTCTTGCGGAGCACGCCCAGCCGGACGCACGCGAGGGTAACGACTACCGACTCCAGGCACATCGGCAACAGCACGGTCACGGCGTCGCCCGCCTTCAGCCCCAGCCGCGTCAACGCCCAGGCCGCGCGCTCACCCTGCCGCAGCAGCTGCGCGTGGCTGAGCACGTCGGCGGCACAGGCGCGCTCGCCGCGCGGACCGCCCCGGCCGTCCTGCCTGTCGTTTCCGGTATCCCCGTCAGGTGCGTCTGGCGACATGCCAGCAGTCTTCCGCCAGCTGATTGACGCGCGATAAACGTCTGTTGGATGAGACGGCTGAGACGTGTGATACCGGTGAGCCATGAGCGAGGCGTCGGGTGAGACGGTGAGGGGCGCGCCGGCGGGACCGGCTGACGGGCTGACGGATGTGGCGGGGCTCCGCGTGGGGCACGCCCAGCGCGAGGGTGACGGCTGGCTCACCGGCGTGACGGTGGTCCTCGCCCCCTCCGGCGGGGCCGTGGCCGCCGTGGACGTGCGGGGCGGCGGGCCCGGCACGCGGGAGACCGATGCTTTGGCCCCGGAGAACCTGGTGGAGCGCGTCGACGCCGTGATGCTCGGTGGCGGCAGCGCGTTCGGTCTCGACGCGGCGAGCGGGGTCGTGGCCTGGCTGGAGGAGCAGCGGCGCGGTTTCCGGGTCGGCCCCGAGCCGTGGCAGGTGGTGCCGGTGGTGCCCGCGGCGGTGCTGTTCGACCTCGGGCGGGGCGGTGACTGGCGGGCCAGGCCGGACGCGGCGATGGGACGGGCGGCGGCCGAGGCGGCGGCGGGCCAGCCTCCGGGCGCGCCGGTGGAGCAGGGCGTGGCCGGCGCCGGGACCGGCGCCGTGGCGGGCGGTCTGAAGGGAGGCGTCGGCACGGCGAGCCTGGTGCTGCCCGCAGGGATCACCGTCGCCGCGCTGGCGGTGGTGAACGCCGTGGGCTCCGCCGTAAACCCGGACACCGGGGCGCTGTACGGCCGGGCCGGGCAGCCGGGGGCGGTCCCCGACCCCGCGGTGCACGCCGCGGCGCGGCGCCGTGCCGCCGAGGCAGCGCGCGAGACGGCGCGGCGTGCCGCGTCCGGGCCGCGTGAGCCGCTGAACACCACGCTGGCCGTCATCGGCACGGACGCGGCGCTGACGCCCGCGCAGGCGCAGAAGCTGGCGGGCGCCGGGCACGACGGGCTGGCCCGGGCGATCCGGCCCGCGCACCTGATGACCGACGGTGACACGGTGTTCGCCCTCGCCACCGGCGGCCAGGAGCTTCCCCAGGCGCCGGACGGCGGCGGGATGGCGGGCGCGCTGGCGTTCAACGAGGTGCTGGCGGCAGGGGCCGACGCCCTGGAGCGCGCGGTGGTCAAGGCGATGCTCGCGGCCACCACGCGGGAGACCTCCGGCGGCGTCTTCCTCTCCTACCGCGACCTCTACGGCGACCCGCACGCCTAGCGGCGGGGCTCCGGACAGGGGCTGGCCCCGCGGCAGGTGCCGCGGGGCCAGCCGTACGGCGCCAGGCCGTGGTCCCGTGTGGTCAGTGGGCCATCACCGGGACGGCCTCGTCCGGGGAGGCGTCGTCGCTGACCGGGGCCGGCCGGCTGATCTTGGTGTTGATCAGCAGGAGGGCCATCAGCCCGGCGAAGGCGATGATGCCGAAGCCCAGCCAGATCGCCTGGGTGTAGCCGTGCACCTGCGACTCCAGGAACACCATCCGCTGCTCCGCCTGGCTGCCCGCGCCGGCGAGGTGGTCCTCCAGGTAGGAGGCGGTGGCGCTGGTGGCGATGGTGTTGAGCAGGGCCGTGCCGATGGCGCCTCCCACCTGCTGGGAGACGTTCACCATCGCGGAGGCCACGCCCGCGTCCGTGGGCTTGACCCGCGCGGTGGCCAGGCTCATCCCGGGCATGAACGCGGTGCCCATGCCGAGGCCGAGGAGCAGCTGCGCCGGGAGCACCGTGGCCCAGTAGGAGCTGTCCACGTCCAGCTGGGTCAGCAGCAGCAGGCCGAGCGAGGCCACCAGGAAACCGGGCCCCATCAGGAAGCGCGGCGGCACCCGCGTCACCAGCCGGGCGCCGATCTGGGTCGAGCCGGTGACCATGCCCGCCGTCGTCGGCAGGAACGCGAGGCCGGCCTGGATCGGCGAGTAGCCGCGGACGCCCTGGAGGTAGAAGGTCAGGAAGAGGAACAGGCCGAACATCGCGATGATCGCGAGTCCCAGCGTGAGGTACGCCCCTCCCCGGTTCCGGTCGGTCACGACGCGCAGCGGCAGCAGCGGCGCCCGGACCCGGGACTCGACGATGACGAACAGCGTGAGCAGCACCCCCGCCGCGACGAGCATGGAGACGGTGACGCTCTCGCCCCAGCCCTCGTGCTCGGCGCGGGCGAAGCCGTACACCAGGGCCACCAGGCCGAGCGAGGCGAGGACCACGCCGGGCACGTCCAGCGTGGACCGGTTGCGGGCCTCCTCCGGTTCGCGGATCACCAGGACGGCGCCCGCGGCGGCGACAACGGCGAACGGGATATTGACGAAGAACGTCCAGCGCCAGCCGAGCCATTCGGTGAGCACCCCGCCGAGCAGCAGACCGACGGCCGCGCCCGCTCCGGCGATGGCGCCGTAGACGCCGAACGCCTTGGCCCGTTCCCGGGGGTTCGTGAACAGGACGGTCAGCAGGGACAGGGCCGCCGGGGCGGCCAGTGCGCCGAAGACACCCTGCAGCGCACGCGACGCGTAGAGCATGGCCTCGTTCTGCGCGGCACCGCCGAGCGCGGAGGCGAGAGCGAAGCCGGTGAGACCGATGATGAAGGCACGCCTGCGGCCCCACAGGTCGGCCACACGGCCGCCGAAGAGGAGCAGGCCACCGAACGCCAGGGCGTACGCGGTGATCACCCACTGGCGGTTGCCGTCGGAGATGCCCAGGTCTGCCTGGGCCGAGGGCAGGGCGATGTTCACGATTGTGCTGTCGAGCACGACCATCAGCTGGGCCAGGGCGATGAATATCAGCGCCTGCCAGCGCCGCGGATCGAGCGGCGTGCTGTGAGCCTGGCTCACCGCAGTCTCTGGTGGCATAGGGGCGTTTACCTCACAGTCGCGTTAGTCGTTAACGGGAAGAAGACGAGCGATGGCGTCATGGTGAAAAACCATGAGAAATCCCGACGCGGGACGCGGTGTTCCCGCGCGCGGTGACTCCTCGTGGTCGTGGCCGCCGTTGGCCCGCGGAAGGGCCGCGGCTGCCGGGGAGCGAAAACGTCCCGGCAGGGCTGGCCCGAAAGACTGTCAGTGGTGCCGGTAACGGCTGGGGCGGGTCACATCAGGAGTCTTCGGTGGCCCTCCCCAGGTCCCCCAACTCGACGCTTCTGCCCGGGAGCTGACTGCGCGCCGGGGCACGCAGCCCGTCGAGGAAGATCTGGAGGTAGCGCCGCACGGCCTCCCCGGTGCAGGGGCGGGCCGTGCCCGGCAGCGGCCTGGTGAGGCTGCTGACGCCGATCAGCAGATCTCCGGCGCCGACGTCCTCGCGCAGCTGCCCGGACTCGTGCGCCCGGTCGATGAGGCGCTGTGTCACCTCGATCATCCGCTCCCGGCTGGCGGCCAGGCGCGGATCGGCGGGATGGGCACCGAGGCCCAGCGTGACGCAGAGCGCGCCGATGCGCTCCTCGGCGCAGGCGAGCATCGCCTGCGCCAGGGCGTCGAAGGGATCGGTGTCTGCCCGCAGCAGGCAGGACGCCCGCTCGGTGATCCGGTCCTGCATGTACAGCAGCACCTCGTGGAGGAGGGACGAACGGTCGGGAAAATGCCGGTACAGCGTGGCATTGCCGACCCCGGCCCGTCGAGCGATTTCATCGAGGGGAACGTCGGTCCCCTCTTCGACGAACGCCTCGTGAGCGGCCGCGATGATCCGCTCGCGGTTGCGCATGGCGTCGGCGCGCAGACGCGGCCGGACTGGTGCGGTGGCCATGTGCTCGCTCCTCCCCCTCGTGTCGTCGGTGCCGGACCTCCGCCGGGTGGTCCCCAGGGTGCCGCGGTGCGCGCAACCGGGGGATCTCTCCCCGGTTGCGCCGGACGAACTGTCAAACGGGGAAAGCCTCCCCGGATATTTCAGGGGAGGCTTGTGTCGTGCATCACATTCTGGCGGCGGCTGGTGGCCGCTGGCCGGCTTGGGCGCCGCAGCGGCCCGGGAAACGGGGCGCGGGCTGGAGCACGCCGCGCCGGGGCGGGGTGAACGCGGGGCCTGCGGCGGCGCAGGGACGGAGCCGGACTCGCGGATCAGCGCCGCGGAACGGCGCAGGGTGACGGGGAGTACGACGGGGGAACGACCGGGAGAAACGACGGGGGAAGGGGCACGGGCGCGGAGCCCGTGGCGGGCCTGGGCCCGACCCCCGGCGGGGGTCAGGCCGCGGCGTCGAAGCCGGAGGCGCTGGCCATGCGCTTGAGCTCCAGCAGCGCGTGCTTCTCGATCTGGCGGATCCGCTCCCGGGTCAGGCCGTGCTGCTTGCCGACCTCGGTGAGCGTGCGCTCCCGGCCGTCCTCAATGCCGTACCGGGCGCGGATAATCGACGCGGTGCGGTCGTCGAGGCGGCTGATGAGGTCCTCCAGGCCCTCCCGGCGCATCATCACCATCACCGACTGCTCCGGGCTGGCCGCCGAGGTGTCCTCCAGCAGGTCGCCGAACTGGGTCTCGCCCTCGTCGTCCACCGACATGTTCAGGCTGACCGGATCGCGCGCCCAGTCCAGCACGTCCTGGACCCGCTCGGGCGTGGAGTTGAGCTCGGCCGCGATCTCCGCGGGCTCCGGCTCCCGGCCGCGCTCGCGGTTGAACTCCCGCTGCACCCGCCGGATCCGGCCCAGCTCCTCCACCAGGTGGACGGGCAGCCGGATGGTGCGCGACTGGTCGGCGATCGACCGCGTGATGGCCTGCCGGATCCACCAGGTCGCGTACGTCGAGAACTTGAAGCCCTTGGTGTAGTCGAACTTCTCCACCGCGCGCACCAGGCCCGCGTTGCCCTCCTGGATCAGGTCGAGCAGCGGCAGCCCGCTCCGCGGGTACCGCCGGGCCACCGCGACCACGAGCCGGAGGTTCGACCGGATGAACACGTCCTTGGCGCGCTGGCCGGCGTCGACCAGGGCCTGGAGCTCCTCGCGGGTCGCCGAGGCAGCGGCACCCCCCGGCAGCGGCTCCTCCTCACCCCGCAGGATGCGCTCCGCGTACAGGCCAGCCTCGATCGCCTGCGACAGCTCGACCTCCTTCGCGGCGTCGAGCAGCGGCGTACGCGCTATCTCGTCGAGGTACATGCCGACCAGGTCACGCTCGGTGGCGTCGCCGCCGCCGGCCTGTGCGGTCGGCCGAACAGTGCCCGTCGCAGCGATCTCTTCGGTGTCCTGGCGCCGGGCGACGGCACGGGTTGCCATACGTGCTCCCTTGCGAGTGGTCTCTTCCAGCAGTCGTAACGAATCAACGACTGGAAACCGGACAGAATTCCCAAGCCGCGCATCTTTTTTTGGCAGATGCGGTACCCTGCCCCGCCGCACTTCCGCCCCCGGGGGTCCTGACCCCTCACGCCAACGCGTCCTGGGCCCCTCTCGCTTCCCCACCCTTTGAGACGAACGGGAACCGCGGTTAGTTGCGAGTACCCGTCCCCTGACACCCGAACGCCCCGTCCGGCGCGCGCCAGGTGTGGTGCGCGGCACATCGTGGACTCCCCGGGTACGGGAGCCGACGAAGGGTGTCCGCCGATGCGCCACACGCTGCCGCACATACGCCCGGGCGCGGGATTCCGCATACGCCCGCGCCCCGGCACGCACGGCCAGCGCGCCGTCCTCGCCGTCTCCGGCTCCCTCGCGCTCGTGCTGGCCACCACCCCCGCCGCCACGTCCCCCCAGCCCGCCGTCGCCGACGCCGCCGCCTGCGCCCTCCCCGCCCCCGCCCCCGAGACCGGCGCGCCCCTCACCACCGGGCCCGACGCCCTCACCGAGGCGATCGTCCCGGCGCCGCCCCCGGCCTCCTCCGGCAGCGGAACCGGCGGCACCGGCGCCGCGGAGGGCGGCCCGCCCGCCCCCGGCTTCGCCCCCACCACCGGCACGGTCACCGCCCTGACCGTCTTCATCGACTTCCCCGGCGACGAGGCCCCCCTCACCACCCACGAGCGCTTCGCCCAGTTCTTCCCCGCCACCAGCGAGTACTTCGCCGACAGCTCCTTCGGCCGCCTGGAGTACCAGGCCGTCCCCGTGCACCGCTGGCTGCGCATGTCCCAGCCCTTCGAGCGGTACGGCATCGAGCGCGGCAGCGGCTGGGACCCCAGCGACCCGCAGGGCTACAACCGGCTGATGCGGGAGATAGCCGACGCCCTCGCCGGCGAGGTCGACTTCTCCGACTACGACCTCGTCAACGTCCTCGCCACCCCGCAGGCCGGCCCGCCCGCCACCGAGGAGGTGCTGTCCGTCACCTTCCCCGGCCGCCCCCTGGTGCCCACCCCCTCCGGGCCGCTGCGCAACGTCTCCTTCATATGGAGCCACCAGCCCGGTGAGAGCCCCTACCGCGTCCTGGTCCACGAGAACGGCCACGCCTTCGGCCTGCCCGACCTGTACTGGACCGGCCCCGGCACCCCGCCGCCGCTCACCGGCCACTGGGACGTCATGGAACAGGACTGGGGGCCCACCAACGACCTGCTCGCCTGGCACAAGTGGAAGCTCGGCTGGCTCACCCCCGGCCAGGTCGCCTGCCTGGCCGGGCCCGGCACCACCGAACTCGTCCTCACCCCCGCGGGCGAACCCGGGGCGGGCACCAAACTGGCCGTCGTCCGCACCGGCGAGCACACGGCCCTGGCCCTGGAGGTCCGCGCCCCCGGCGGCCTCGACGGTGTGGTGTGCCGCCCCGGCGTCCTCGTCTCCCGGATCGACGCCGCCGTGCCCAGCGGCGCGGGACCCGTCCGGGTGGACGACGCCACCCCTGGCAGCCCCGGCTGCCAGGCCGTGCCCGACCCGCAGGTGACGGCCCCCCTGACCGACGCCCCGTACGTGCCCGGCCAGACGTTCCGCGACGAGCAGGCGGGCGTCACCGCCGAGGTCCTCGGCGTGACGGCCGACGGCGGCTACCGCGTCCGCGTCACCGCCGACGGCACCGCCGCCTGAGAGGCACCCTCCCGCTGGCCGGTCCTTCTTGGTAGGTTCCTCCCGGTCCGGCCGTGACGTGGAACTCCGGAGGACGGCGGTCGCATGCACGGTGCGGGCAGGAAACCCGGCGCGGGCGTCAGGCCCGCCGGAACACCACCGGGGCGGAAACCGAGGCGGAAGAACCCGCGGAAACCCCCGCTCACCGAGGCCAGGCGGCGTCTCATCAGGCGCAGGCGCCGGGCCGAACTGCTGCTCACCCTCTTCGCCCTCGCCATCGGCGCCCTGGGCCACGCCGCCGCCTGGCTGGCCATGACCGGGCGGCTCCCCGGCGGGTTCGCCGCCCACACCGCGGCCCTGAGCGCCCTGGCGCTCCTGGCGCACCTCGCCGTCCGCTTCCTCGCCCCCCACGCCGACCCCGTCATCCTGCCGGTGGCCGTGCTGCTGACGGCCCTCGGCCTGGTGCTGATCGACCGGCTCGACCAGGACTACGCCACGCATTACCGCGCGCCGCCCGCCGCGCCCGACCAGGCCGCGTGGACCGTCGTCGGCGTCGCCGTGCTGATCACGACGCTGCTGGTGCTGCGGCACCACCGGGTGCTCCAGCGCTACACCTACCTGGGCATGGCGGCCGGGATGCTCGCCCTGATGGCCCCCGCCTTCTTCGGCGCCGACCTCTACGGCGCCAAGCGCTGGGTCACCATCGGCGCGCTGTCGGTCCAGCCGGGCGAGTTCGTGAAGGTCATGATCGTGATCTTCTTCGCCAGCTACCTGATGGCCCACCGCGACGCCCTCGCCCTCACCGGCCGCCGCTTCCTCGGCCTGAACCTGCCGCGCGGCCGCAACGCCGGGCCGGTGCTGCTGGTGTGGGCCGTCAGCCTCGTCGTCCTGTTCTACGAGCGCGACCTGGGCACGTCCCTGATCTTCTTCAGCGTCTTCATCGTCATGCTCTATATCGCGACCCGCCGCACCGGCTGGGTCGTGCTCGGCTTCCTGCTGGCCGCGGCCGGGACCGCCGTCGTCGCGGCCACGCAGCCCCACGTCAAGGGCCGGGTGCAGGCGTGGCTCGATCCCATGGCGGCCTTCCTGCCGCCCGAGCAGCGCCCGCCGGGCCTGGTGTCGGACCAGGCGGCGCAGGCGCTGTTCGCCCTCGGCTCCGGCGGCCTGACCGGCACCGGCCTGGGCGAGGGTCACTCCTACCTGATCAACTTCGCCGGGCGCAGCGACTTCATCTTCGCCGCCGTCGGCGAGGAGCTCGGCCTGGCCGGCACCACCGCCGTGCTGCTGCTGTACGCGCTGCTGGTCTGGCGCGGCATGAGCACCGCGCTGCGCGTGACCGACCCGTTCGGCAAGCTGCTCGCCTCGGGCCTGGCCACCGTCGTGGCGCTCCAGGTCTTCCTCATCGCGGGCGGGGTCACCGGGCTGATCCCGCTCACCGGTAAGGCCCTGCCGTTCCTCTCCCAGGGCGGCTCCGCGGCCGTCGCCAACTGGCTGCTCGTGGCCCTGTTGCTGCGCGTCAGCGACGCCGCGGGCAGGGCCTCCACAGAGCCGCCGGGCAACGCTACGATCCTGACGCCGGTCATCGCCGACCGCCCGGATCCCCTGCGCTGAGAGGCGGCCCCGCCATGGACCTACGCGACGACGCCCGCGCGCTGGCCGACGACCTGATCCGGCTGCGCCGCCGCCTCCACGCCATCCCGGAGACCGGCCTGCACCTGCCCCGCACCCAGGAGGCCGTGCTGGCCGCCCTCGACGGGCTGCCGCTTGAGATCACCACCGGCCGCGGCCTGACGTCCGTGACCGCCGTGCTGCGGGGCGCCCGCCCCGGGCCGGTGGTGCTGCTGCGCGGCGACATGGACGCGCTGCCCGTCACCGAGCGCACCGGCCTGCCGTTCGCCGCCACCGGCCCTGACCACGGCGGGAAGATGCACGCCTGCGGCCACGACTTCCACACCGCCATGCTCGCCGGGGCGGCCCGGCTGCTGGCCGCCCACCGGGACCGGCTGGCGGGGAGCGTGGTGTTCATGTTCCAGCCGGGCGAGGAGGGCTACGACGGCGCCGCACACATGATCGCCGAGGGCGTGCTCGACGCGGCGGGAGAGCGGCCCGTCGCCGCCTACGCGCTCCACGTCTCCTCCCACACCTGGCCGTCGGGGGTGTTCACCGCCCGCCCCGGCCCGATGATGGCCTCCTCGTCGGTGCTGGACGTCACCGTCCGGGGCGCGGGCGGCCACGGCTCCACGCCGCACCTCGCCCGCGACCCGGTCCCGGCCGCCTGCGAGATGGTCACCGCGCTGCAGAACTGGGTCACCCGCAGCTTCGACGTCTTCGACCCGGTCGTCCTCACCGTCGGCACGTTCGCCGCGGGCACCGCCACCAACGTCATCCCCGACCGCGCCGACTTCAGCGCCACCGTCCGCAGCCTGTCGGCCGCCAGCCTGGAGCGGCTGCGGGAGGGCACGGTCGCCGTCTGCCAGGGGATCGCCGCCGCGCACGGCCTCGCGGTGGACGCCCGCTTCACCGAGCAGTACCCGGTCACCGTCAACGACGCCGGCGAGGAGAAGTTCGCCGCCGCGGCCGTGCGCGAGGTGTTCGGCGAGGAACGGTACGAGCCCATGGCGAACCCGCTGCTGGGCGCGGAGGACTTCTCCCGCGTGGCGCACGAGGTACCCGGCGTGATGATCTTCCTCGGCGCCACCCCGCCGGACCGCGACCCAAAGACCGCGCCCAGCAACCACTCGGCGACGGCCGACTTCGACGAGTCGGTGCTGCCCGACGGCGCCGCGCTCTACGCCGAACTGGCCGTGCGGCGGCTGACGGCGGCCGCCTTCGCGTAGCGCGCGGCCGGCGCCGGGCGCGCTCAGCCGGCGCCCGCCACGGGCGCCGGGCAGAAAGACAGGCAGGCAAACGCCAGACAAAAACGCCAGACACAAACAGGCAGCCGGCGCAGCTGCGCACGGCCGGCCGTCAGACGCAGGGCAAGCGGGTCCGGTCATGCCGAGGGCGCGGGCGGAACGCACCACCCGCGCCCTGACCCGGGGGAGGCGTCAGCCGCCCTCGATTTCGACGTGGCGTGTCGAGGCGTCCTCCGCCTTCGGCAGCCGGACGGTGAGCACCCCGCCTTCCAGCGACGCCTTCGCGCCGTCGGCGTCCACGCGCCCAGGGAGCGTGGCCCGGTACTCGAAGCGTCCGGTCCGCCGCGTACCCCGGTGGAGCGTGCCCTTGCGCTCCTCTTCTCTGGTCTCGCCGCTGATCACGATGCCGTCTTCGCCGATCTCGACGTCGATGTCCTCCCGCTTGATGCCGGGCAGCTCGGCCTCGATCACGTAGGCGTCCTCCAGCTCCCGCAGGTCGGCAAGCGGAGACCACGCCGACCGGGAAGTCGGGAGGTAGTCGTCCACGGTCGACTCAAGGAGCGTGCCCATGCGCTCAAACAGCTCATCGATCTTGGCGAGCGGATCGCGCGCGGCGAGCGGACGGTGCCTGTGGACCGGGAGCGTCATAGTGCCTCACCTCCGAGGAAAAGGGGCGAACGTCCCAAATCACTCCACTTTCACCGTAACGGGCGATTCCGGCAGACGTCGAGTGACGGCCGGGCGTCAGCGGAGTACCCGCAGGCCGCGCAGCCGGTTGACCGCGGCGGCCACCTCGTACCGGCGGGGCACGGCGAAGTCCTCGTCGCTCACCGACAGCAGCGCCGCGACGCCCTCCGGGCCCGCCAGCTCCTCATCCAGCAGGTCCAGCGCCTCCGCCAGCGTCCGCCGCCCGTCCAGGAAACCGCGCCGCACCAGCAGCGCCATCGCCAGCCCCACACCCGTCACGTGCGACGCGTCGGCCAGCTGCTCGACCGCGCGCAGGTCCACCTCGTGCTCGCCGAACACCAGGTAGTCCGTGCCGCGCGCGCGGATCCGGGGCCGCCCGCGCGCGGTGGCGTCGAGCGACGACGGGTCCGGGCGGCGGGCGACGACCCCCGGGAACGAGTCCGCCTCCGCGCGCCGCCCCGTCGGCCGGGCCGCGACCTCGCGCGCCCGCCCGGTGACGTCGAAGGGCCGGTAACCGTCCATCATCACCACCCGGTCGGCGACCTCCAGGTAGTCACCGGACCCGCCCATCACCAGCACGGTCGACACCCCGTGGTCCCGGTGCAGCGACCGCACCGAGTCCACCAGCGGCGTCAGCGGCTCCCGCTCCTTGGCGACCAGCGCCTGCATCCGGGCGTCCCGGATCATCAGGTTGGTGGCGGCGGTGTCCTCGTCGATCAGCAGCACCCGCGCGCCCGCCTCCACCGCCTCGCACAGCGACGCCGCCTGCGAGGTGGACCCGGAGGCGTTGGGCGTCGAGAAGTCGTCGGTGGGGGCGCCGCCCGGCAGATGGTCCACGAACGCGTGCACGTCCACGCGCTCCACCGGCCGCCCGTCCTCGGCCCGGATCTTCACCGTGTCGCGGTGCGACACCACCCGCTCCCGCCCGTCGCCCGGGACGTGGTCCCACACGCCGGTCTCCAGCGCGCGCAGCAGCGTCGACTTGCCGTGGAAACCGCCGCCGACGATTAGCGTCACGCCCTCCGGCACGCCCATGCCGGTCACCGGCCCGGCGTTCGGCAGCCGCACCGTCACCCGCAGCTCGTCCGGCGAGCGGAACGGCACCAGCCCCTCGCCGCGCGCCGGCCGGTCGTCCGCCCCCGACCGGCGCGGCAGCATCGCCCCGTCCGCGACGAAGCCGACCAGCCCCAGCCCGGGCAGCGCGGCGCGCAGCGCGTCGGAGTCCTCCACCGTCGCCACGAACTCCCGCACCGCCGCCTCGTCCAGCGCGGACAGGCACAGGGCGCGCTCAGCCAGCCGCGGCAGCCGCTCGCACAGCAGCCGCCGCGCCTCGCGGCCGTCGATCCGCCGCCGCGGGCCCGGCAGCGCCACGCCGAGCCGCAGCGTCACGGACCCGTCCGCCGCGCCGACCACGCACGAGGCGCGGTCCAGCACCTCCTGCCCGCCCGCGTCCACCCGGAACGCGGGCACCCGCGCCGCCTCCCGCGCGGCGTGCCGCACCAGGTGGCTGGCCAGCGCCCGCCGCCGCACCGGCGACTCCCACAGCTCCGCAGGGAACCCGGCGCGCTCGCCCGGCACCCGCAGCGCGACGCGGGCGGGCGGCGCGTACGGGTCGGCCTGACCCCGCACGATCCGCAGCTCACAGCCGCCCGGCAGCTCCCACGGCCCGGCCAGCGACTTGTACCGGCCGTAGGGGGCGCCGTCCAGCCGCTCCAGCTCGCGGTCGAGGCCCCGCCGGGGCGGCCCGGACCGCCCGGACTGCCCCGGCTGCCGGGGCTGACCCCCGGGCCGCTGGCCCCTGCGGTCCTGGCCCGATCGCTGACGCATGGTGGCTCCCCGTTTCCGTTCGGACGCCCGCAGTCTACGAGCGGTCCGGGGCGGCGGCCGCGGCCATGGTGGCCGGGGTGACCCGGGGGACGGTGGCGCCGCGCTGCCGGGCCCAGCTCTCCAGCGTCGTGCGGCAGGCGTGGTCCAGGTGGCGCAGCCCGGTCAGGTCCAGCTCCACCGGCCGGTCCTGCGGCAGCGCCTCCAGCGTCTCCAGCATGCGGGGCAGACGCAGGAACGTCGCCGAGCCGGTCAGCGCGACGATCAGCCGCCCGTCGGTCCGCTCGTGGACGTCGAGGTGGACGTGCGAGGTCTCCCACGCCGACTTGATCACGGCGAGGGCGATGCCGAGCAGCACCCCCTCGAACATGTTGGTCCCGACGATGGCCAGCGCCGTGACCACGAGGATGGCCGCCTCGCCGCGGTGCGCCCGCCACAGCGGCACCAGGTCCTTGACGGGGATGAGCTTGGCACCCGCGTGGATGAGGACCCCGGCCAGCGCGGCCAGCGGGATCACGCCGATCGCGGCCGGGAGCAGCGCCGCGAACAGCACCAGCCACAGCCCGTGCAGCACCCGCGACAGCTTCGTCCGGGCGCCGGCCTGGATGTTCGCGGAGCTGCGCACGATGACGGCGGTCATCGGCAGGGCGCCGAGCGCGCCGCAGACCGTGTTGCCCACCCCCTGCGCCATCAGCTCCTTGTCGTAGTCGGTGCGCGGCCCGTCGTGCATCCGGTCCACGGCGGCGGCGCTGAACAGGCTCTCCGCCGAGGCGATCAGGGCGAACGCCAGCACGGTACCGAGGGCGGCGAGGCTGCCCAGCCCAGCGAGGTCGCCGGTGCCAGGCGGCTGGATGGCCGGCAGCAGGCCCTGCACCTCCACGCGGTCGACGGACACGCCGGTCGCCGCCGTGACCGCCGTGACCAGGGTGACCGCCGCGAGCGGCGCCGGGACCAGCCGCACGCGGGCGGGCAGCCGCTGCCACAGCACCAGCAGGGCGATGGTGGCCGCGCCGATGGCGGCGGCGGCCAGCGCGGTGCCCGAGGCGGCGGTGTCGCGGACCAGGCCGGGCAGCTCGGTGAGCTTGTCGATGCCGGAGCGCGGCTGCTCCGCCCCGGCCAGCGTGTACAGCTGGCCGACGACCAGGACCAGCCCGATGCCCGCCAGCATGCCCTGCACCACGGCCACCGTGATCGCGCGGAAGAAGCGGCCCAGCCGCAGGGCGCCCAGCGCGAGCTGGATGAGCCCGGCGGCCAGGACGAGGGCGCCGAGCGCGCCGAGGCCGAACTCGTGGACCGCCTCGTAGACCAGGACGGTCAGGCCGGCCGCCGGGCCGCTGACCTGGAAGCGGCTGCCGGGCAGGAACCCGACGACGAGGCCGCCGACGATGCCCGTGACCAGGCCGAGTTCGGCGGGCACGCCGGAGGCCACGGCCACCCCGACGCACAGCGGCAGGGCGACCAGGAAGACGACGAGGGAGGCGAGAACGTCACGCCGCAGGTCGGCGCGGTTAATGACAGGCTTGAGGGAAGGCATCGGTCCTTTTCCTCGCACACGGCGGAAGCGGCTGAAGTCAGTCGTCGGAGCGCGGTCCCTGCGGGGCGCGGGGTTACAGCGGGTGAAAGGCCGCTTCCTCGGGCCGGTATTCGGTCACGGCACCGGTGTGCACCTCGTAGTACCAGGCATGCGCTGACAGATTACCCTCGCTCAGTCGTTCGGCTACGCAGGGGTAGGTGCACAGCCGTTCCAGCTGCGCGAGGACGTGGTGCTGCACGGCTTCGGCGAGGTGTGGCGAGCCGGCCCCCGCTGGGGGCCCGGGCCGCGCCACGGTGCGGGTCAGCCAGTCGCGCACGGCGGGCAGATGGGAGAGGTCGCCGCCGCCGACGAGGGCGCCGACGGCGCCGCAGTGCGAGTGGCCGCAGACGATGACGTGGCGCACGCCCAGCACGCGCACGGCGAACTCGATGGTCGCCGTCTCGCCGGTGGGGTGGTCGCTGCGGTACTCCGGGACGATGTTCCCGGCGGTCCTCAGCTCGAACAGCTCGCCCGGCCGCGCGCCCGTGATGAGGGAGGGCACGACACGGGAGTCGGAACAGGCGATGAACAGCACATCGGGGCGCTGACCGGCCTCGAAGGCGCGGAATTCCTCGGCGCGCTGGGCCACATGCGACGTGAAGGAGCGTGCGTGGTCAACCAGGGACTTCATGGTGGCCTTTCTCCTGCGCCCACGGGAGACCACCGGGGCGCGGTGTGGTCAGGTCATCAGTCGATGGGGTCGTACGTCGGCGCGGGAGCGTCATCGTCGACGCGAATGCGAGGATGCGTGCCGCCTTCAGGGATGGGACGGCAGGCAGGGGGAATCAAGGGAAAGCAACGCGGTACCGGTCTCAGGCGGATTCCCGGGCGCGACTTTTCCCGGGTATTACCTTACGTCAGAACGTAAAGGCGCGGTCAAGCAGGCATGGCCACTGGTTGTGACACGCCATCAGCCGTGGTAGTCCCGGGGAGCGAGGGGGCCCAAAGGGGGCAGCGGTAGAGGTATGGTGACGCTTGCAGCGGCCCCTCCAGGCTCTGTCTTTTACATAGCGTTTACCGAAGGCAGATCTCTCGACCATCAGTCGTTCACGTCTGATCAACGATGATCATGTCGCGTTAGAACGGCATTCGATTACCTGCTCACTCATGGGGAAGAGGTGAGCGGCCGCGCCTGGCACGCGGAAGTGTAGAGCTTCGGTGGTGACCTCGCGGTGCTTCGGCGATGACGCACGACGGGTGAATAATGCGGCCGCTTTCATGCGTCGGCTCCCGCATATCGAACATTCGCGCACCCTTCGCCGGCTGCAATCCCGCGCGACCAGGATCAGGTCCGTGAGCCGGTCTCAGCGTTGCGCGTGCCCGGGAAAGCAGCGGATCGCGGATCACGCACCGGCGAAGGTACGAGGCCCGGCTCGCTGCGCCATTCCGCGGTGCCTTGGCCGCTCCGCTCCTTCCTTGCTCCCCCCGGCCCACCCCGGCGCTGCGGAGAGACCGGCAGCGGCCTGCGGGGTGGGTCCGGGCCACGCGAACGAGCGGACGGACTCGCACCGCTGGAAAACTTTGCGAACCGTGCTCGTGTACATATCGGGATTACTCGGTCAGTTGGTAGGTGCGGACAGCCCGTGTGAGGGGCGTGCTGGGCGTTCTCCCGCTGTCCCAGGGCAGCCAGGTGCCACGGACTGGCTGTGCAACGCCGCGGCGAGGGCAGGCACGTCGGGGGCCGGCGTGTCGGAGTGGTCGACCAGAGCCGTGGCGAGACCGGCAGCCAAGTCGCCGAGGGCCAGGGGGCAGTCCGGTAGCTGGCCGTCGAGGCGGTGCAGCGGGGGGACGTGCCGCGTAGTGCGGGCCAAGCCTGTCAGGGAACCGACCAGAAGCGCGAGGCAGGGCGAGCGGGTAGCCGCGGTCAGAGCGGCCGGCCCCAGCACGGCTGGCGGCCCGGCCGTGGTCAACTGCCTCCGCCAGCGCCAGGAGCCGCCCGGCACGGCTCTCGGCGCAGTCGACAAAGACCAGGAGCGGCCGGCACACCTGCGACAGCTTGTCGAGCGGCACCGCATCGGTGGTCAGGCGGACGTGCCCAGCCCTGGCGCGCCCTCCGGCTGGCCAGTTCGGCGGCTAGCCGGTTCTTGCCCGCACCGCGCGACTGGTCGTGCGCCGACTGGCACCAGCGGGCCAGGTCTGCAAGCAGGTCTTCGCGGCGCCCACGAGGGACACCACCGCCTGCTCCGGCCGTACCAGTTCGGCGGGCGAACGCGGTCCCCGGGGAAGAACGGTCCAGACGGTCACGTGCTGGAGCTTCCGGCCCAGCAGCCTTTCTCATCCGGTGTGCTCCGAGACCAGCTGTCTCCCCACCGGCTCCGACGTGGCTGCCTGGACGGGGGTGAAGAGTGCGATGGCATGGTCGAGAATCGCGGCAAAGGCAGATACACGGTCGGCTTGGTTGAGGAGTTCGGGGCCGGTGGCCCCGATGCAGCTAACAGCCGCAACGGCGATGTCGCGCTCGTCGTTCGGTGGGGTGGTCACTTCGGGGTAGGCAAGCCGGACTGCACGCGCGTGGTGCGGGTCCTTCGGTCCACGCGAATTCGTTAGCCATAACATGTCAGGCCGGGTGAGGGCAGTGGGGTACCGGATTGCCGGACCTGCTGGTCAGAAACTGACGCGGCTAGCCGATCCATCCCGTCCCGGCTCGAGAAAAGTGCCGCCGTCGAGGACAGTATCACTAGGTGCTCAAGGCGGTTTTCGGGCAGCGTCAAGAGACGGGGACGAGGCCTCCGAACACGGTCAAGAGGAACGCTGACTCCACTGCCGTGAGCGCGGTGAGCGCGGTGCGCGCGGTGGTGGGGTCGGTGAGGTCGCCGGCGATCATGTCGACTCTGGCCGTAATCCGCCTCGTCTGATATCGCAGTAGGGCGCCTTTGCTGAGTAATATACAGCTGCATTTCGAGCTGCTAGCGCTGTCCACGTCGCAAGGCCTCGCGCAGCTGGATGGCTTTCAGCAAGTTATCCATAAAAATTTCGGGTTGTTTCGTTGTTAGGTTTTGGTAGGTGTTGACGGCGCGGGTGATGGCTTTTAGGGCTTCCTCGTGCCGACCTGTCTCCGCCAGGCGGTTGGA
>NZ_JAERRL010000007.1 GCF_016741785.1 Streptomyces sp. 7-21 | reverse complement strand
GCATCAAACGGACTCACCAAAATCGCCACCACATCCGCCAGCGCAGACCGCTCCACCACAAACCCACTCATCCCTGCTCCTCGTGTCGTCGTCATCGGTCCCGCGTCGTCCGCTCCCCGGTCCCGAAGATCCGGTCGGCCTGGCTGAGCATCCGGGTCATGAAGCCTTCAATGTGCTCGCGAAGCAGCGTCTTCGCTCCCTCGGCGTCGCCTTCTTCAGCGCGCGCGAGGATCGCGCGGTGCTCATCCGCTTCGCGGTCCCACGTCGGCAGGGACCGCCAGGCGACGGAGGACACCAGGGCGGCCTGGTCGCGCAGGTTGTCCAGCATCCGCACCAGCAGCGGGTTGCCGCAGGGCTGGTACAGGGCACGGTGGAAGTCCCGGTTCGCCAGCGACCGTTCAGCGGCATCTGGCGCCTCGTCCGCGCGGGTCAGGGCGGCGTGCGCGGCGGCCAGGTCCGCGTTGGCGACGACGGTGCGGTGCACGGCCTCCGGCTCCAGCAGCAGCCTCACCTCGTAGACCGAGCGGGCCATGCCGGCGTCCACGGTCCTCACGGAAGCGCCCTTGTACTCGTTCATGACGACCAGGTCGCGTCCGGCGAGGGTCTTCAGCGCCTCGCGCACCGGCGTCTTGGACACCCCGAAGGCGGCGGCGAGTTCGGTCTCCACCAGCGGCGAACCGGGCGCCAGCTGACCGGTGAGAATGGCGTGCCGGAGGTGTTCCAGGACGTACTGCGTCCGGGACGGGGCGGGCGTGAGCGAGGCGCCGGGCCGGGGGAGAGTCATGCGGCACCTCCCGTGCCGGGCCGGGGCGAGATCTGGCGTATCGCGTCTCGTATATGACGCGGGAGCCGTGAAGGGTACGCGTGCATCTGGGGTTTCGGGTTCCGTTCTGTCTGGCTGGCCTGGCCTGGTGCGCCCCGTCGAGAGGGCTGGGTCATGGGGCCGCCGGCCTGCTGGGAGGCGTGTGCGGTGCCGCCACGGGAGCAGGTGACGCGCCGCGGCGGCGGACGGAGACGTGCGCGTGGGAAACGTTTCCCGCCGATCGCCGGTTACCAGTGCCCAGCGATGCCGCTGCCAGCGCCGCGGAGAGACCGAGGCGGTCCACGCCGTCGTGAACCCGCTGGCCGGCATGTGTGTTCCGCGCGGCTCCGGTCCTCGCGCTGCTGACCGCGCCGGCGGTGGTAGGCACCCCGTCTCCTTCCGTCTCGGCGGATGGTGCCGCCTCGGGTCCGCCCGTTCGCGCGGTGTGCCGGAACGCCGGACCTGTCCCGGCAGACTCTAGGAGAGTCGTGAACGATCACACAAGGAAACTTTGTCCCGTTGCCGCCGTGATGTCAGGAAAGCGGGGGAGAGGAGTCGCCGCGGCGATCGCGCCCGGGGCTCTGTGCGGTGCTGCCAGGACCGGAGTGGCGGTGCCCGTCCGCTGCGCGCGACGGCGGACGGGCACCAGCCGGGTCAGCCGAGGGGAGCCGTGGCGTAGTACGGCTTGCAGACGTCACCGTCCCAGTCGGTGGCGATCTCCAGCAGCCGCGTGCCGTCGGCGGACGGCAGGAGCGGGGAGCTGTAGTTGGGGCAGTAGTCCGGCTGCGCGTCCGGTACCGGCACGGGGGCCGGGATGGCTGTCCAGGGGCCCTCGCCGTTCGAGGAGTTGACCATCACGGTGCTGCCGTTGCCCTCGGCCGTGCTGCCGTCGGCGTTGAGCAGCATCTGGCCGATGAGCAGGATCCGCCCGTCCGGATCGCCGCCCGGGTCGGGCGCCCAGGCGATGGTGGGCGTGGCGCGGAAGTACCGGCCGTCGGCCGTCTCCGGGCGGTAGCCCAGGTGTGCCGGGTCGCCCCAGTCCCAGCCGTCGGGTGAGGTCCGGTAGTGCACGACGCACTGGTACTGGCCGCCCGGGTTGCAGATTTCGTAGCTCATGAAGTAGGTGCCGTTGGGCAGCTTGCGGACCACCGGCATGCCGGGGCGGTCCTCCGGCCAGTCGCTGGCCACCACGTCGCGCGGGTCGGACCAGGTGACGCCGTCGTAGGAGCGGACGGCGGACAGTTTCTGGCTGTGTGCGCTGTCCGTCTCGTCGGCGTAGTAGCACACCAGCGCGCCGTCCTCGGCGATGGTGAACTCCGGCTCCCACAGGCCGCCGTCGTTCGGGGCCGTTGCGCACGAGGACAGGTACGACCAGGTGCGTCCCACGTCGTGGCTGGTCCAGATCCGCAGCGACATGCGGCGGTCGTCCTCGTCCTGCCCGGCGGAGGACGCCCACAGCAGGGTGCCCGCCGGCAGGTCGCCGACGGGCTGCGGCAGTTCGTACAGCGTCGCGCAGCACAGGCCCTTCCCGCCGGACGACTCGGGGTCAGCGACCGTGCCGACCTGCTCGAAGGTGGCGCCGTCGTCGGTGCTCTCGTAGATGGCACCCAGGCCGTTGCCGTCCTCGAAGGTGACGACGCTGGCCAGCACGCGGCCGCTGGCCTCGCCGCTGTGCTCCAGCCGCAGGACGCGCGGGTACAGGCCGGTGCCGTCGCGGAGCAGGGCGGGGGCGGTCAGCGTCCCGGCGTCGTCCTGGGGCCTGCTCCCGCTGCCGTCCTCCGTTCCTGTCTCTGCCTCGGCCTCCACCGGGGTCCCGGCCGCCGGCTCGGTGCCGTCTGTCTGGCGCCCGGTGTCCTGTGCCGTCGGCTCGGCTGCTGTCTCCGCGCCGCCGGACGCGGCCGGTGCGGACGCGCTGGAGGAATCGTCGACGGCCAGGGCGGCCGGCAGGCCGAGCAGGGACGTGACCAGCACGCCGGCGCTCAGCAGCGCCGACGCGGTCCGCCACCGGCGGGCGCGCCGTGGCCGTTCGGGGGGTGAGACGCCGGAGCGTCGCGGGATACGGATCACGCGGTTCCTCCTCGGGGTGGGGGAGCTGTCCGGGTGCCGCCGCTGGCCGGGCGCGCCGCTGGTGCGGGCGGTGGGGCGCCGGGGTGGGATGAACAGATCACGGGGGCGGGATCTCGGTGGCTCCTGCTGGTGCCGTCCGGGTGGTCCCGCGTCGCCCGGCGGAGCGGCGCGGAGACCCCGGCTCCCTGTTTACATCGATGTAATACGGGCTGTAAAGGTGCGGGAGTGCAGTCCGTCGCACCGCCCGGACCTGCCAGAGGTGACGTCACCCGGCCCGTGCGGCCGGGTGACGGCGCGTCAGCCGGACTGCCGGGGCTGGCAGTCGCCCGCGGGTATCCGGGCCATGGCGTTGACGCGGTTGGAGGCGTTGATGAGGGAGATGAGCGTGACGAGGCCGGCGAGCTGGTCCAGGTCGTAGCGCCGGGCGGCGTTGGCCCACGCCTCATCGGGAACGCCGCCGGCCGCGTCGGCCAGGCGGGGGCCCTGTTCCGTCAGCTCCAGGGGCGGCGCGCTCGGCCTCGGTGACGACCGTAGCCTTGCGCCAGGCGGTGACCAGGCTCAGCCGCACCGGTGACTCCCCGGCGTGCGCGGCGTCCTTGGTGTGCTGGTCCAGGCAGGCGGCGCAGCCGTTGATCTGGCTGGCGCGGATCTTCACCAGTTCCTGGGTCGCGGCCGGCAGCGGTGACGGGCCGTCCGGGGTGCCCGCGGCGGCGAGCCGCCTGAGGTACCGGGCGGTGACGGGGTTGGTGAAGAGGCCGAACTGGGCTTCCGTGTCCACTTTTTGCGTGAGGTCCGCGGGTGCGGGTGACACCTCACTGACGGCCGCGCCCGGCCAGAGGTGACGGGGCGGCCGTGACGTGCGTCTCCCGCCGCTCCGCGCCGTGCGGCGGTGGCCGGTGGGGGAGGGGAACGGCGTTGGCAGCGGCGTCGCCGTGCGGCCACGCGAGCGGCCAGCACCGGCGCTGCCGGGGACGGTGGGCGCCAGCCGGAACCGGCGCGCCGCCGCTGCCGGGGCGGGAGGGAGCGGAGGTCCCGCCTCCCGCTGGTCTCACGCCCGGGCCTGGGCCGGCAGGGTGAGGATCTCGGCGCCGTCCTCGGTGACGGCGACGGTGTGTTCGCTGTGCGCCGTCCGGCAGCCGGTCGCGCTCCGCAGGGTCCACCCGTCGGCGCCGGTGACGAGCTCGTCGGTGTCGGCCATGATCCACGGCTCCAGCGCCAGCAGCAGGCCGGGGCGCAGCTTGTAACCCCGGCCCGGGCGGCCGGTGTTGGGCACGTGCGGGTCCTGGTGCATCGTCGAGCCGATGCCGTGGCCCCCGAACTCGGTGTTGATCGGGTAGCCCGCCTCGGTCAGGACTGTGCCGATGGCGTGGGAGAGGTCGCCGATGCGGGCTCCGGGCCGGACGGCGGCGATGCCCGCCGCCAGGGCGCGCTCGGTGGCGTCGATGAGCGCGACGCTCTCCGGAGGCCGGGAGTCGCCGACCAGGAAGCTGATGGCGGCGTCCGCGGCGACGCCGCCCGTGGCGACGGCCAGGTCCAGGCTCAGCAGGTCGCCCTCGGCGAGCGTGTAGTCGTGCGGCCGCCCGTGCAGCACGGCGTCGTTGACGGAGGTGCAGATGTAGTGGCCGAACGGGCCGCGGCCGAAGGACGGCTCGTAGTCCACGTAGCAGGATGTCGCGCCCGCCTCCTCGATCATGGCCTTCGTCCACCGGTCGATGTCCAGCAGGTTGGTGCCGGGCGTGCTGCGGCTCCTGAGCGTCTGGAGGATGTGGGCGACCAGGGCGCCGGACTCCCGGGCGCGGGCCAGCTGGGCGGAATTGAGAATCTCGATCACGCGGCGTCCTTCTCACGCTGCCAATAACAATACCGGTGTCACTCTACCGGTATTTGAATCGGCGTCGCGCCCGGTCCGGGTGCGGGGTGCGGGCCGGGTAGGGAGGACCCCGGCCCGCACCGGCCTGTCAGGCGAGGCGCGCCAGGGCCTCGCGGGCGACCCCGTGAGCGAAGGGCTCCCCGCGCGCGTACCGTTCCAGCTCGTCGAGGGCGTGACCGGCCAGGCGCGCGAGCTCCCCGCCAAGCGAGCCCGCTATGTGCGGGGTGACGAGCACGTTCGGCAGGTCGTACAGCGGCGAGGCAGCGGGGAGCACCTCCGGCTCGGTGTGATCCAGCACGGCGTACAGCC
Source organism: Streptomyces sp. 7-21 (assembly GCF_016741785.1). GTDB lineage: Bacteria > Actinomycetota > Actinomycetes > Streptomycetales > Streptomycetaceae > Streptomyces. Next base: position 298,167 of record NZ_JAERRL010000007.1, on the reverse strand, counting down.
GCCCCGAGGCCAGCTCCGCCGTCAGCGCCTCCTGGTCGACCAGGGCGCCCCGGGCCGTGTTGATCAGCGTGGCGCCGTCCCGCATCGAGGCCAGCCGCCGCGCGTCGATCAGGTGGCGCGTCTCGGGCAGGGCGGGCGCGTGCAGCGTCACGATGTCGGAGGCGGCCAGCAGCTCGTCCAGGCCGCTGCGGCGGGCCCCGGGCAGCTCCTCCGTCAGGTACGGGTCGCTGACCAGCACCGTCAGGTCGAACGGCCGCAGCAGCTCGATGACGCGGCGCCCGATCCGGGAGGCGCCGACGACGCCGACCGTGCGGCGGTAGTTGCCGAAGCCGGGGTAGCGGGCGTCCCAGTCGGCCGGCGAGCGTTCCGCCCGGTAGGCGCGGGCGATGTCCACCACGCGCTTGCCGGAGAAGAGAATCGCCGCGAGCGTGAACTCCGCCACCGGCTCGGCGTTGGCCGCGGCGGCCGAGGAGACCCGCACCCCCCGCTCCCAGCACGCGTCGGTGACGATTCCCTAGACCGAGCCCGCCGCGTAGACGATGGCTTCCAGGCGCGGGGCGCGTGCCAGCACGTCCGCCGTGACGGGCGGGCAGCCCCACGAGGCGAACAGCACCTGCGTGCGCGACAGGTCCACGCCGTCGAACCCGGCCACCGGGTGGTCCGGGCGGACTTCGGCGACGGCGTGCAGCCGCTTGCGGGCGGAACCGCCGAGGAGCCGCGGGGCGACCCGCTCGCTCATCGCGACGGTGGTCACCGGCCGTCCCGGGCTCACCGGGCGCTCTCCGACGTCATCGCGGGATCTCCTCAAATCGATTATGAATGCCTTCGGGTCTGATCGATCAGACACCATGAGGCATCATCCGCACAACCGCCGTGCAGCGTCCACGGCAGACCCGGGTATCGATCGGGAACGGTCAGAACCGAAACGGGGGTGCGTCAGCGGGCCGGCGCGGTCGACGCGCGCCGCTTCAGCTCCGGCAGCAGCACCGTGTGCTCGGCCGGCGCGTCCGGGTCGTCCGTCAGGCGCCGCACCAGCAGGTCCACGGCGCGGCGGCCCACCGCCTCCTTGGGCGGCGCGACCGCCGTCAGCGGCGGGGCGCTCAGCGCGGCGACCTCGTCGTCATACGCCACCAGCGACAGGTCCTCCGGCAGCCGCACGCCCGCCGCCTGGAGCTGCTGGACCAGCACCAGCGCGTCGGAGTCGTTGTGCACGAGCATGCCGGTCGCCCCGTCCGCCACCGCGGCGAGCACCTGTGCGCACTGTTCGTCGGCCGGCCCGTCGGCACCGATGTCCACCTGCACCGGCTCGGCGAGCCCCAGCTCGCGGACAGCGGCCAGGAAACCCTGGCGCACGCTCTGCGTGGTCGGGCTGGGGCGCGCGGCCGTAACCAGCCTGCGGTGGCCCAGATCGGCCAGGTGACGGGCGGCCAGGAAGGCCCCGTGGGCGTGGTGGGAGGCCACCGAGTCCAGGCGCGACGACAGGCGGCCGAGCCCGGTCTGGCGCTCCACCATGACCGCCGGGCGCGGCAGCGTGGTCAGCCAGTCCTCGTGCCGGGCGTCCGGCTGCCGGCTCGGCGTCAGCAGCAGCCCGTCCACGCCGCTGCCGGCGAGCTGGTCCACCCGGGCCCGGGCCTCCTCGTCGTCGTAACGGGAGACCGCCAGTACGATGCGGGCCCCGTGCCGCTCAGCCTGCTCCCGGGCGCCCTTGATGACGGCCGGGTAGTAATAGGAGGCCGTCGGCACCACCATCCCGATGACCAGCTGCTGCCCGCCGGGAGCGGGAGCCGGCCCGGGCGCGGGCGACGGCGCCGGTTCGGACCTGGTGATCCCCCCGTGCACGCGCCTGACCAGGCCCTGCCCGGCCAGCACCTCCACGTCCCGGCGCAGGGTCACCATCGACACGCCCAGCTGCTCCGCCAGCTCGGCCAGGCGCACGGAGCCCCGCTCGCGCACCTCGCGCACGATCCGCTCCTGGCGTTCCCTGGCGAACACGGCGACTCCCTCGGCTTCGGCTGCCCGGGATCCTACCGCGCCCCGTTCCGATCGATCGGTTTCGTTCGCAGGCCGCAGCGGCCCGATGCTTTCCGGCTTCATGGTGATCTGTGCCGCTTTGCTCCCTGGACAAACCGTGCGTCCGAGGGTGAGGATGCCCACCGATCGAAACCGAAGCCGACCGTAATCGAAACGACGCACGGCGAGAGCCGGCTCCCCGCCTCCCGACGGACACCCGCCCGGCCACCCCACGACACGAACAGGAACCACGCGACATGACGCCACCACGCGGCGCCGGCCCCTTCACCCAGCACCGCTTCGACTACGCGCCCTGGCTGTTCTGGTCCGAGGCCGCACCGGAGGAGCGGGACCGCCAGCTCGACCTCCAGCGCCAGCTGGCCGAGGCCCGGCCCGGCTACGCGTTCGGCGAGCGCTGCTTCGTCTCCGGGCTGGCGGAGATACAGAACGAGGAGCTCGTGCTCGGCGACGGCAGCTACATCGCCGCCCACGCCTACCTCACCGGCATCCTGCGCGCCGGCGCGCACTGCACCATGAACCCCTACACCGTCGTCCGCGGCGACATCACCCTCGGCGACTCGGTACGCATCGGCGCCCACACCTCCCTGCTGGGCTTTAACCACACGATGTCCGACCCGGACACCGAGATCTGGCGCCAGCCGCTCACCTCCCGCGGCATCCGCATCGGCAGCGACGTGTGGATCGGCTCCCACGTCGCCGTCCTCGACGGCGTGACCGTCGGCGACCGCGCCGTCATCGGCGCCGGGGCCGTCGTCACCAAGGACGTCCCCGCCGGCGCTGTCGTCGGCGGCAACCCCGCCAGGGTGCTCCGCTGGCGCGTCCCGCAGCTCCAGCCCCCGGCGGAGACCACCACCGACTCCGACCTCGCGGGCGCCGCCGCCGCGTTCGCCGACACCGCCCGCGCCCAGGCAGAGGAGATCCTCCAGCGGTGCTTCGACCCCGGCACCGGCCTGTTCACCGACACCCCCGGCGCCGCCCCCACCGTCCGGGCCCAGTGCGACGCCATCGAGATCGCCGACCTGCTGCTGGGCGAGGCACCCCCGCAGCTCCCGGCCGGCGAACAGGCCGAGCGGCTGCGCGGCTGGCAGGACCCCGGAACCGGCATGGTCGGCCTCCTCCGCCCCGGCGGCGGCCAAGACCCCGCGGGCCCCGGCTTCTTCGACGCCCACCCCGACGCCGGCTACCACGTCCTGAGCGTCGGCTACGCGCTCGGCCTCCTCGGCAGCTCCTTCCGCGTCCCCATCCGCGCCGCCGCCCGGCTCGACGCGGCCGAGGTCACCGCCGCCCTGGAGCGTCTTCCCTGGCGGAAGGCCGCCTGGCAGGCCGGGCACTGGGTGGACATCCTCGGCACCGCCATCCACCTCAACCGCCGCCTCGGCGAACCCGGACAGCCCGGCGCCGCCGAAGCCCTCCTCGGCTGGCTGCTGACCCACGCCGACCCCCGCACCGGCATGTGGGGCTCGCCCCGCCCGGACGACGGGCTGCTCCAGCCCGTCAACGGGTTCTACCGCGCCTCCCGGGGCACCTTCGCCCAGTACGGGCTGCCCGTGCCGTATCCCGAGCGCGTGACCGACACCGTGCTGGAGCACGCCCGCGACCCGCGCTGGGTCCGTCCGGAACGGCAGAACGCCTGCAACATCCTGGACATCGCCCACCCCCTCTGGCTCACCCGCCACACCGGCTACCGTGCCGAGGAGACCACCGCCCTCGCCCGCCGCCTGCTGTCCGGCGCCCTCGGTCACTGGACCGACGGCCAGGGCTTCGGCTTCCAGGCCCCTCACCCCACCACCGCCAGCGTCCCGGCGACCCTCCCCGGGCTTCAGGGCACCGAGATGTGGCTCGCCGTGATCTGGTACCTCGCCGACCTCGCCGGAGTCTCCGGCGCCCTCGGCTACCGGCCCCGCGGCGTCCACCGGCCCGAACCGGCAACCGAGGCGGCGGAGTAGCGAAGCACGCGGCCGCCCGGAGAAGCTTTGCCGCTACGTACCACCTGGCGGTGCCATGACCGCGACGCGGCAGGCCTTCACGAGTGTGGGGCGGGGGTGTCCCTAGGGCGCGGCAGCCCTAGAGGTGCTATACGTTCACCATGCCCGGCCGACGTTTTTCAGCGGCACGCCGGGCGTTGCTGCACGACCGCCGGTCCGCTGAAAAACAACCCCGCCACCCCCGCTCCTCAGCCGCCCCCACCAGGGGCTTTACCCTGGGGTCCTCATCGCCCCTACGAGGGGTAGCAACCGGACGTCAGCCTCGACGTAGCCGATGGCGCCCTCGGGGTCCTCATCGCCCCTACGACGGGTAACAACCTGAGGCCGTCTCCCTCCTCTCCGGCCTTGGCGCCCATCCTCATCGCCCCTACGAGGGGTAATAACGTGCTGGTGTGGCGCGCTGTCAGGCCGCCGCCGGGGTCCTCATCGCCTCTCGGAGGGGGACAGAGAGTGGAGTAACCGCCGCAGGTCGCGGTCTGGCTGTGCACGGTGTGCGGACTGGCGCGCCGTGCCGGTCGACGGTGTCGTCCAGCGTGCCGCGGAGGCGCACCGGCGTGGGCCCGTCGGCGTTGCTGGCCGCCTGCCGCAGGCAGCCGTCAGCAGCAGCCGGGCCAAATGATCGATCGCCTACCGGCGCGGCGGTAGCCTTGCGCGGGCGTGCGGAACAGCAGGAGGGACCGTGGTGCGATCGGCTGGCGCGCCGGACAGCAGGGAGGACGAGACCGAGCGGGCCATCCGGCCTCAGACGCTCCTGTTCGCGCTGCTAGGCGACCAGGTGCTCGACCGCGGCGTAGCCGTCGCCACCGGCAGCGTCATCGGCGTGCTGGAGCAGCTGGGCGTCGGCGAGCACGCCACCCGCGCCACCCTGGCCCGGATGACGCGCCGCGGGCTGCTGCGCCGCCTCCGCCGGGGACGGCAGACGTTCCTGGGGCTCACGCCGCGCGCGGTCGCGGTGCTGCGCGACGGCCGGCACAAGCTCCGGGCCGACGTCGTCGAGCGGGAGTGGGACGGCTGCTGGACGCTGCTGGCGTTCACGGTGCCGGAGTCGCGGCGCGCCGCCCGGCACGCGCTGCGGACCCGGCTGGCGTGGGCGGGGTTCGCTCCTCTGCGCAGCGGCCTGTGGATCTCGCCGCGCGCGGCGGACGTCTCGGAGGCGCTGGCCGACCTGGATCTGCTCGACCAGGCCGAGGTCTTCCGGGCGGAGGCGGCCGGCTGGACCGATCCCGCGCAGCTTGTGCGTCAGGCGTGGGACCTGGGCGGGCTCGCCGCGGACTACCGGCGGTTCCTCGCCCGCTGGCCGGACGGGGGACAGGCCGGGCCTGACGCGCTGACCCTGCGCACGCGGCTCACTGCGGAGTGGCTGCTGCTGATCCGCCAGGAGCCGCGGCTGCCGCAGGCCCTGCTGCCGGCGGACTGGCCCGGGGTGCGGGCGCAGGAACGGTTTCGTAACCTGCAATCCAGGCTTACCGGCCCGGCGGGCGAGCTTGCAGCGGCGCGGCTCGTCACGGTGCCGGACGGCGTGCCCCACGCGGCGGAGTGACGGCCCCGGGCGCAACGTTCGACACATCATTGACGGTCGACACAATCGTGCCTAACGTGACGGTGGGGGCTGTCATGTTCATGGAGACAGCATGATTCGGATAAGAAACGCACTCGCCGCTGTCGCCAGCGGCCTGCTCTTCGTCCTCGCCGGCCTGGCCTTCCCAGCGCCGGCCTCCGCCGCGCAGCTCGTCGAGGTCACCGACTTCGGCGACAATCCCGGCAACCTCCAGATGCACATCTACGTACCGGACAACCTTCCCGAGAACCCCGCGACCGTGGTCGCCATGCACGGCTGCGGCGGGTCGGGTCCGAGCTTCGCCGGTTACAGCGAGTTCAACTCGCTGGCGGACCAGTACGGTTTCCTCGTCATCTATCCGACCGCCACGAAGCAGACGGTCATGGGTAACTGCTTCGACGTGTGGTCGCAGGAGTCCAAGACCCACGGCGGCGGCAGCGACCCGGCGTCGATCGTCTCGATGGTCGAGTACGCGCAGCAGCAGTACGGCGCCGACCCCGACCGGGTCTACGCCACCGGCAGCTCGTCCGGCGGCATGGAGACCCAGGCTCTCCTCGCCGTCTACCCGGACGTGTTCGCGGCCGGGGCCTCGTTCATGGGTGTGCCTTTCTCGTGCTTCGCGAACGAGGCCGACTTCCCGCCGACCACCAGCCAGTGCGTGGGCGGGTACATGGACAAATCCCCGCAGGAGTGGGGTGACGCCGTTCGGTCGGCGTACCCGGGCTACGACGGCCCGCGTCCCCGGGTGCAGCTGTGGCACGGCACGGCGGACTTCCTCGTTCCCTTCCAGCTGCAGCAGGAAGCGATCGAGCAGTGGACCGACGTGTTCGGGCTGAGCCAGACCCCGACCTCGACCGACCAGCCGCAGCCCAACTGGGAGCGCCAGCAGTTCGCCGACGCCAGCGGCACGGTGCAGGTGGAGGCCATCAGCGTCCAGGGCGCCGGCCACAGCCTGCCCGAGTACGGCATGGCTGCCGTGGCGGTGTCGTTCTTCGGCCTCGGCAACGCCTGACGCGCGGCCCGGGCGCCGGCCTTCGCGGCCAGGCCGGCGCCCGGGTTCCGCACGGTCAGGCACCCTGTCAGGCGCCGGGCTGCTCCAGCCCGGCCAGCCCTTTCTCGATGAGGTCGTACGCCGTCCGCGCCCGCTCGACCGCCTCCGGATAGACGGACTCCGCGCTGCGCCCCGCGCGGATCTGCTGCGCGTTGTGCTCGGACAGCACCCGCTGGATGCCGAAGACCTGCGAGGCCAGCAGCCATGCGGCCAGGTCGTCGGGCGCCTGCCCGGCGGCGCGCAGCTCTCCGGCGAGCAGCCGCTCCTGGTCGCGCATGTAGACCGTGAGGCGGGCCATGACCGACGGCGTCGTGTAGAGCAGCTCGTGGAAGGTGACGGCGTCCGGGGCGTCGCTGAGGCCGGTCAGCGGCTCGCGCGCGGCGAGCCGGTCCAGGAAGCTCTGCCGCAGCGCCGCCAGCGGGGACAGCCCGTCCGGACGGTCCCGCACCGCCTGGGCCGGTCCCAGCTCGTCGCTGAGGAAGCGGCGCAGCACCAGGTCTTCCTTGGTGGGGAAGTAGGCGAACACGGTCGGCTTGGACACCTCGGCGGCCGCGGCGATGTCCGCGACGGCGACCGCGTCGAAACCCGACTCGCGGAACAGGGCGAACGCGGCCCGGCTGATCGCCTCGCGCGTGCGGCGCTTCTTGCGCTCCCGTAGTCCCAGCCGGTCCATGCGGGCCAGCGTACCCGTTCTTACTTGGTCAGTAATCTGTGCCAGTATAAAACTTGACCGAGTAAGAAATGAGTCCGAGGCCCATGCACACCGACCACTCCTCCGCCGACCCCGAGATCCAGGCGGAACGCGCCTACCTCGACACCTGCCGTGCCGCGCTGCGCCGGACCCTCCACGACGTGCGCACCGCGCTCGACACCGGCGCCGGGGAGGGCGACGCGGTCCTGGACAAGGTCCTCAACCACTCGCTGCGGCAGCTGCGGAGCCGTCAGGTCACGGAGCTGACGGCCGACCTCGACGGCGCCCCGCTGTTCTTCGGCCGGCTCGACTACCCGTCCCAGCGCCGCTACGTCGGCCGGCGCGGCATCCGCGACGAGCACGGCCGGCTGCTGGTCATCGACTGGCGCGCCCCGGTGGCCAGGGCGTTCTACGAGGCCAGCCGCGACGACCCGATGCACGTCACTGCCAGACGGCGCTACGGCTTCGACGACGCCGGCGTCCTGACCGCCTTCGAGGACGGACGGCTCGACCGCCCCGCCACGGCCGGCGGCACCGGCGGCCTGCTGGCGGCCGAGATCGAGCGGCCGCGCAAGGGTCCGATGCGCGACATCGTCGCCACCATCCAGCCCGAGCAGATGCGGCTGGTGCGCGCCCCCGCCGACCGCACGCTCTGCGTCCAGGGCGCCCCCGGCACCGGCAAGACCGCCGTCGGACTGCACCGGCTCGCCTACCTGCTCTACCGGGAACGCGAGCGGCTGACCAAGCACGGCGGCGTCGCCGTGATCGGCCCCAACCGGTCGTTCCTTACCTACATCCGCAACGTTCTCCCCGCGCTCGGCGAGACCGGGGTGTCGCAGACCACCGTCGACGAACTCCTCCTCGCCAGCCACGCCGAACGGTTCCCGGCCCGCCCCGCCCTCACCCACCACGACGGGCCGGAGGCCGCCCGGGTCAAGGGCGACGCCCGTATGGCCGACGTCGCCCACCGGCACGTGTGGTCACATCTGAGGGCAGCCAGCGAACCCGTCAAGGTCACCTACCGGCACCGCACCTGGTGGCTCGATGCCGACGACGTGAATTGCGGCCTGGCGGCCGTACGGGCGAAGGGACTGGACTGCACCGCCACGCGGGAGCAGCTGCGTGAGTTCCTCGTGCGCCGGGTCCTGGAGAAGTGGGAAGCGCAGCGGGTGCCCAGGACCGGCGGCGAACCGCGCGAGCTGCGGCGCAACGCGTCGATCAGCCGCGCCCTGCGGCAGGTACTGCCGACCATCGACCCGCTGCGCGCGGTGTACGACCTCACCACCAGTCCCCGGGCGCTCGCCCGGGCCGCCGACGGCATTCTCAGCGACGCCGAACAGCGGGCGCTCCTGCGCACCCCCCGCCCCCGGAGCCCGCGCGCCAGGCGCTGGTCGAGCCTGGACCTCGCGCTCGCCGACGAGATCGCCTCGCTGCTCCAGCGTCCCGCCCGCACAACAGCCCACCTGGTGATCGACGAGGCCCAGGACCTCAGCCCGATGCATCTGCGCGCCCTGGCCCGGCGTCTGGCGGGGGAGTGTACGGTCCTCGGCGACCTGGCGCAGGCCACCAGCCCCGCCGCGGTCGGCGACTGGCACGCCGTGCTGCGCCACCTCGGCCGGCCCGGCGGCGATGTAACCGAACTCACCCGCGGCTACCGCGTGCCCGCGGAGATCCTCGACTTCGCCGCCCGGCTGCTGCCGCGGATCGCGCCGGGCCTCAACCCGCCGCTCTCCTTCCGGCACGCGCCGGGCTCCCTCACCGTCACCGAGGTGACGGCAGAACAGCTGCCGCGGGCCGTCACCGCGTGGTGCCGCGCCGCGCGCGAGGACGAGGGCTCAGCCGGAGTCATCGCCGCTGACGCCGACCTGCCGGCCCTGGCGGCGGCGCTGACGGACGCCGGGGTGCCGTACCGCTCCGCCGACAGCGAGGGAGACGAGGCGGACGGCACGGCGGCCAGGCCCCTCAGTCTCGTCCCCGCCAGCCTGGCCAAAGGGCTGGAGTTTGACACCGTACTCGTCCCCGAACCCGCGCACCTCGCGCGCGCCGAACGCGGCCTCCAGCTGCTCTACGTCGCCCTCACCCGTGCCGTCAGCCGGCTCACCGTCCTCCACAGCGCACCGCTGCCCGAGCCCCTCCGCACCGGCCCGGCCGCCGGAGCAGTGGGCTGGGGGACCAGGTAGGCGGAACATTGGCCGGGGGTTGTGGAACGTGGAGTCGGGGGAGCTGATTCGGAAAGCGGTAGCAGAACGGTCGATCCGCAGCCCCGTGCTCTCGGTGACGAAGTCCGCCATACCGCCCTTGCGCCGATGGAACCAGTCCGTGGCCTACTCGGAACGCTGTAGAGGTTCTTCCAGGCCGTCACCTTCTCGCCGCTGCCGGCACCGGCATTGCCTTCGTGCCTTGACGGGCAGATGCGGTTCTGCAGCGTGTGTTTTGAATCGGCCTCCCTGTTAGTTCGCACCTGGGCGGCAGCGCTGGGCGTAGCCCTTCCAGGCGTGGTCGCCGCCGTGACCGATCTGCACGTGCCGTCCATCCTGGGCGGCGTCGGAGGAGCACGAAGCCACGCACATGCGGCGCAGGTTACTACCCGTTAGTTCTCTGCAGCAGGGGCCGACTGGAGGGACAGCGTAGCCCGGCGGACGCCTCGCTCGCCGGGGCCGAGGTTCCGGTTACCGCCGGGCGCCACAGCCGCTTCGCTGACGTGGAACCCGAGTGCCCGCAGGAACGCGGTCCCGCTTTCCCAGCCGTCGGTGACGGTGGTGTGGACCCGCACGATGCCGCGGTGCGCCGCCTCCTCCCGCAGGGTCCGCGCCAGGGCGGTGCCGAGACCCTGGTGGCGGCAGGCGGGCGCGACGAGGAAGGCGCCCACGGTGCACTCGTTGCCGCTCGGGTGACCCAGGACGAGATCGATGAGCGCGGCCACCCCGTCGTCGGCGGTCTCGGCGACCAGCAGCCGCTTCTGGTCGGGGGCACAGCCCTCCGGCAGCGCGTAGTACAGACTCTGGACGTCGCCGGGTCCGGACGGCTGCCCGAACGCGGCCCGGAACCAGTCCGAACAGGCGCCGAAGAGATCGAGGACGGCGGGCTCGTCCTCAGGGCGCAGGTCCCTTAAGCGGACAGAACCGCCGGTGTGTTCCACGCTCACGTCCACGGCCGGTCATGCTATGCGCCGTCGGGGGAAGCCGGCCCCGTCGGGACAGAGACCCGGCCGGTTCGGCCTCCTGGTCAGTGGTCCCTGCCCCCGTCGGCTGCGGCTCGCCTGTGCCCACACAAAAACGCGTGGTGCTGGCTGAGATCCAGCCAGCACCACGCGTCTGCGTCCTGGTCGTGTCCGAGGGGGGACTTGAACCCCCACGCCCTTAAACGGGCACTAGCACCTCAAGCTAGCGCGTCTGCCATTCCGCCACCCGGACAAGATGGGGCCGCCGGTCGGAGTTCGGCCGGCGCCGGAGGCAACCTTAGCAAAGATCTTGGGGTCCCCGTCGCGCCCGTCGCCCCTTGGGAGGAGAGACCGGGAAAGGAGAGGATAGGGGCGGATTCCATCGCATCGGGAGGCAGTGTGAGCAGCACGGACGCTGCGGAGGAGGTCGTCGGCCTGTGCCGGGACCTCATCCGTATCGACACCAGCAACTACGGGGACGACTCGGGCCCCGGGGAGCGCGCCGCCGCCGAGTACGTCGCGGAGCAGCTCGCCGAGGTGGGGATCGAGCCGCGCATCATCGAGTCCCGTCCCGGCCGGGCCTCGACCGTGGCGCGGATCGAGGGCGAGGACCCCTCGCGTCCCGCGCTCCTCATCCACGGGCACACCGACGTCGTCCCGGCGAACGCGGAGGACTGGACGTACGACCCGTTCTCCGGCGAGATCGCCGACGGCTGCGTCTGGGGCCGTGGCGCGGTGGACATGAAGGATATGGACGCGATGACGCTCGCCGTCGTGCGCGACCGCATGCGTACCGGCCGCAAGCCGCCGCGCGACATCGTCCTGGCCTTCCTCGCCGACGAGGAGGCGGGCGGCGTCCACGGCGCGCGCTATCTGGTCGATCACCACCCCGGCCTCTTCGAGGGCGTGACCGAGGCGATCGGCGAGGTCGGCGGCTTCTCGTTCACCGTCAACGAGGATCTGCGGCTCTACCTGATCGAGACCGCGCAGAAGGGCATGCACTGGATGCGCCTGACGGTGGAGGGCACCGCCGGCCACGGCTCGATGACGAACGACGACAACGCCATCACCGAGCTCTGCGAGGCGGTCGCCCGGCTCGGCCGCCACCAGTTCCCGGTGCGGGTCACCAAGACCGTCCGCTCCTTCCTCGACGAGCTGTCGGACGCCCTCGGCGTCGAGCTCGACCCGGAGGACATGGACACCACGCTGGCCCGGCTGGGCGGCATCGCCAAGATCATCGGCGCCACGCTGCGCAACACCGCCGCCCCGACCCAGCTCGGCGCGGGGTACAAGGTGAACGTCATCCCCGGGCAGGCCACCGCGCACGTGGACGGCAGGTTCCTGCCGGGGCACGAGGAGGAGTTCCTGGCCGAGATCGACCGGGTGCTCGGCCCGCGCGTGCGCCGGGAGGACGTGCACGCCGACAAGGCCGTGGAGACGTCGTTCGACGGGGCGCTGGTCGAGGCCATGCAGTCCGCGCTGAAGGCGGAGGACCCGGTGGCGCGGGCCGTGCCGTACATGCTGTCGGGCGGCACGGACGCCAAGTCGTTCGACGACCTGGGCATCCGCTGCTTCGGGTTCGCGCCGCTGAAGCTGCCGCCGGAGCTGGACTTTGCCGGGATGTTTCACGGCGTGGACGAGCGGGTGCCCATCGACGGGCTCAGGTTCGGGGTGCGCGTCCTCGACCGCTTCCTCGACCAGTGTTAAACCGCTCTTGTATTCGAAGTTCCCCAGAGTGAGTGAACCACTTCGATAACTCGTGCCCTCGGTCTGTTTCTCCTCGTTACAACCGGTGCAGTCCCCGGCTGGGACCGCATTGTCAACAAGGAGGAAGAATGATCAAGAAGGTCGTCGCTGCTGCGGCTGCCACCGGTGGTCTGGTGCTTGCTGGCGCGGGTGTGGCCGTTGCGGACTCTGGCGCCCAGGGGGCTGCGGTCGGTAGCCCTGGTGTCATCTCCGGCAACGTGATTCAGGTGCCCGTCAACGTGCCGATCAACCTGTGCGGTAACACGATCAACGTCATTGGTCTGCTGAACCCCGCCTTCGGCAACACCTGCGTCAACAAGTGACACCGTGCCCCACACCATGAGGGCTTGACGTCGGCGGCCCTGGTTGCACCCCGCACTCCAGGGCCGCCGGCCTTTCCGAAGCGGGCGCGGACAGCCTCGGTCCCCCCACTCCGCGCCCATGAAGCGACAAGGCAGGGGAATCAACCATGCGACAGGTCACACGAAAGGGCCTGCTCTCCGTCGCCGCGGCCGGCGGCATGCTCGCGCTGACGAGCGGAGCCGCGCACGCCGACTCCGACGCGGACGGCGTCACCAAGCATTCACCGGGCGTGCTGTCAGGGAACAGCGTGCAGGTCCCGGTCGAGGTGGGAGTCAACGCCTGCGGCAACAGCGTCGACGTCGTCGGCGTGCTCAACCCGACCTTCGGCAACACCTGCGTCAACGGCTCGGAGGACGGCGGCCACGGCCAGGGGGGATCGGGGGCCCATGCGCAGGGAGTCGCGGAAGGCTCGCCGGGCGTCGCCTCCGGCAACGAGGTGCAGGTGCCGGTCGACGTTCCCGTGAACGCCTGCGGCAACAGCGTCGACATCGTCGGCCTCGGCAACGCCGCCTTCGGCAACGAGTGCGCCAACGGCGAGGAGCCGGCCACCCCGCCGGAGGGGCAGCCCGACGTGCCGTCCAGCGAGGACCCGGAAGAGCTGCCGCCCACGGCGGAGCAGGACCCCGCGCCCGAGCCGGTCGCCGAGGAGGGCACGCCCGACGAGGGCACCGGTGACCAGCTGGCGGAGACCGGCACGGGCCTTCCGGTCGGCGCCGTCGCGCCGCTGGGAGCCGGGCTGCTGCTCGGCGGCGTGGTGCTGTACCGGCGGGCCCACGCCCGTCACGGCTGAGGCACGCCGCACCTGACGGAACCGGCAGGAAAACCGCCAGGAAAACCGGCAGGAAAACCGGCAGAAAGGAGCGGGCCCCGCGCGCCGCGCGGGGCCCGCTTCCGCTTGCGGCACCCGGGACCCGGCTCCGGTGCCCGCCTCCTTACCAGGTGGGCCGGAGCTGGCGGATGATCCGGCGTCTCAGCCGCACGCGGCGGCTTCCGTCCGGGTACAGGCGCAACCGGGCCAGCTCCCAGTACCCGTATTCGGCGTGTTCGGTCAGCAGTCGGGTGGCAGCCGCCCGGGAAACCCCCCGCGGCACATACACATCGCGAAACTCGTATTCCGGCATCGGATCTATTGTGCGGCCAAGCCCCGGATGCCGATACCGTCTGCACCATGTCTGATGCTGTGCAGCCGGGTGCTGCCGAAGTCCGTGCCGCCGCCGAGGCCCTCAAGAAGGCGATCGACCGGCACCTCGCGGCCATCGAGCGGCGTGCTAAGGCGCCCAGCCCCGCGCCCGAGGCCGATAGCGAGGTGTTCGCGGCGTTCAACGAGATGGCCGCCGCGGGCGAGGCGTACGACGAGATGCTGTACGACGTCTATGACGAGGTCACGCCGTTCGAGGTGCCGGAGACCGAGGACACGACCCCCTACCTGGGGCCGGAGGAGCCCGAGGCGCTGAGCGTGTTCATCCGCCGCGACTACGCCGTCACCGACATGCGCCGTCTGCTGGCGCAGGCGCGGCGCGTCGCCGAGCTCGACCCGGAGGCGGCCAGCCAGGAGCCCGGGGACACGCCGGGCCAGAGCCTGCAGTCCGCGCTGGGCGTGCTCTTCGGCGAGTTCGAGCCGGACGAGATCGCCAGCCGCCACGAGGAGTTCGGTCTGGAGGAAGGCGACGCCACGCTGTGGATCACGGCCGCCGACCGGCTGGCCGAGCCGGGGGAGTGGCTGGCCGCGCCCTTCGAGGCCGTCGACCCCGAGCGGGTGGTCTGCCGGTTCGACATCAGCGAGGCGTTCGACTCGGAGGACGACACCGAGGACTTCGACGACGAGGAGCCCACCGCCGTGCCGTAGCGGGCTCAGCCGGCGGCCACCTGCGCGGCGTGCTCACGCAGCAGCCCGCGCAGCCGCGTCGTCCTGCCCGTCACGGGCTCGCCCGCGACCGCGCGGCGGAGGGCGGGGCCGGCTCCCTGGACGACGGACAGGTGCGTCGTGGCCCGGCTGAAGGCCGTGTACACCCAGGAGCGGTCCAGTGCCTGCCCGGCGTCCCCGGGCAGCACCACCACGGCCGCCGGCCAGCGGCTGCCCGCCGCCTGGTGCGCCGTGAGGGCCCAGCCGTGCCGCAGTGTGTCCGCGACGCGCTCCCGCGCCACCGCGAACCGGCCCTCCGCGTCCTGCAGCCACAGCCCGGCCTGGTCGGCGGCGGCGACCTTCGCCTGCCGCACGCGCCCGGGCACCGGAGACCACACCACCCGGTCGCCCGGGTCGAACCCGCCGTACTGGCCCGGGCCGGGGTTCAGCCTCGCCTTGAGCGCCGCGTTCAGCGCCCGGGTGCCCGCGGCACCGCCGTGCCCCGGCACGATCACGGGTGCGCCGCCCGGCTCCCCGCCGAACGTCCGGGGGATGGAGTCGGCCACCAGCTGGACCGTGCGGTGGACGGCCTGGCCGGCGTCCGCCACCGGCACGATCACCACCTCCCGGCCGGGCGACTCCACGGACGGCAGCCTGCCCGCCCTGACCCCGGCGAGCAGCGTGCCCAGCGGCCCCGGCTCCACCGCGCCGGAGTCCACGCGCGGGCACACCCCGGCGGCGAGCACGTCGTGCAGCACCCGGCCCGCGCCGGCCGCGCCCAGCAGCAGCGGATCCCCGCTCAGCACCAGGCGCGTGCCGTCCGGCAGCGACTCCACCAGCGACGCGGCGGTCTCCGCGTCCAGCAGCGGCGCGTCCAGCACCACCAGCAGGTCGGCGGCCAGCGTCCCCGAGGCGTCCCGCCCCGGGCCCTCCTCCCCGCTCAGCAGCCCGGCGACGGTCACCGCCGCGGCCTCGCCGTCCCCGCCCTCGCCTCCGGCCCCGGCCAGCAGCGCGGCCAGCCGCCGGCGGCCGTCCGGCGTGTGAGCGGCGGCGACGGCGCGCAGGCCGCGCGCCCGCGCCGCGGCGACGAGCGCCGCGGGCTCGGCCCTGGCCGCCTCGCCGCCGGTGTGCACCACCACCCCGGACCCTGCGGCGGCCCGGATCAGCGCCGCCGCCTCCGGTGAGGGGGCCGCACCGGCGGCCGCCTCCCAGGCGGCGGCGTCCTCGCCGTCCGGCACGGTCACGGTGGCGGCGAGCCGTGCCAGCCCGTCGGCCAGGCTCTCCTCTGCCAGCGCGTGGGCGTGCAGGCCCAGCAGCACGCGCTCGCCGGCCTCCTCGTCCTCGCCCGGGCCGTCCGCCCCGGCGTCCCCGTCTTCGTCGGCCGGGTCGTGGAAGGCCAGCACCGTCCCGGCGTCGACGGCCTCCCGCACCGCCTCCTCGGGGTCGGGCACGGACCACTGCGCCAGGCCCCGGGAGACGGCGGCCGGCTCCAGCACGGTGTGCCCCGACAGGGCGGCCCGCTCCAGCAGCCACCCGGTGAGCGCGCGGGTCCGCCGCACGTCCCCGGGGGAGCAGCCGGGGCCCAGCAGCGCCCGGGCGAAGCCGTCGGCCTGCTCGGGGGTCACCCCCGGGGCGGCCAGCAGCCGCCACGGATCCTCCCGCAGCTCCTGCTCGGCGCCCTCGCCCAGCGCCACCGTCAGCGGTACCGCCAGGGACGTCGGCGCCCCGCCCCGCTCCAGCAGGGCGGTCAGCCCCTCCGGCACCGTCACGGGCCCGCCGTCCGCTCCCGCGCCGCGGGCGGGGGAGCGGTCCGCGGAGAACTGACGGGAGGGCTGACGGGCAAGGGCGGGCTCTTCCCGGGGGAAGAACGAGTCGGCGCTCCGCTCGCCGCTCTCCACCGCCCGCACGGCGGCGCGCAGTTCGTCGGCGATGCCGCGCCGCCGGGACTCCCCGGCGGATCCGGGCTCCGGCGCGGCGCTGGCGGCGTGCTCCGAGGTCACAGCGAACTCCAGTCGTGATCGGGGTAGCGGTGCACCGGAGCGGAGACGTCGTCCAGCGCCCGCCTGATCTCATCGGGAAGGCTAAGCCCCTCCACTGACAGTGCCTCGCTGAGCTGCTGCGCCGTGCGCGCCCCCAGCAGCGGGGCCACCACGCCCGGCCGGTCCCGTACCCAGGCCAGCGCGACCTGGAGCGGCGTGACCGCGAGGCCGTCGGCCGCTATCGCCACGGCCTCCACGATCCGCGCCGCCGTCTCGTCCAGGTACGGCGCGACGAACGGCGCGAGTCCTTCCGAGGCGCCCCGCGAGCCCGGCGGCGTCCCGTCCCGGTACTTCCCCGTCAGCACCCCGCGCCCCAGCGGGGAGGACGGCAGCAGCCCCACGCCCAGGTCGATCGCGGCGGGCAGCACCTCCCGTTCCACGCCCCGCTGGAGCAGCGAGTACTCCATCTGCGTGCTGGCCAGGGCCGTCCGCGTGCCCAGCCCCGCCTGCTGCCAGGTGGCCGCCTTGGCCAGCTGCCAGCCGCAGAAGTTGGACACCCCCGCGTACCGTGCCCGGCCGCTGCTGACGGCGATGTCGAGCGCCTGGAGCGTCTCCTCCAGGGGCGTCAGCGGGTCGTAGGCGTGGATCTGCCACAGGTCGACGTAGTCGGTCCCCAGCCGCCGCAGCGAGGCGTCCAGCGCCGGCAGCAGGTGGCCGCGTGAGGTGTCGAAGCGGCGCTCGGGATCGGGGACGCTGCCCGCCTTGGTGGCGATCAGCAGCTCCTCGCGCGGCACCAGCGAGCCGACCAGCCGTCCCAGGATCACCTCCGCGCCGCCGTCTGCGTACACATCGGCGGTGTCGACGAGCGTGCCGCCGGCCTCCCAGAACGTCTTCAGCAGCTGAGCCGCGTCGCCCTCGTCGGTGCCGCGGCCCCAGGTGAGCGTGCCGAGTCCGAGCCGGGAGACGCGCAGGCCGGTCCGGCCCAGGTGCCTGAGATCCATGGCCGTTGAGGGTACTTGCGGCGGCCGGTACAGTCCGTGGGACGGTCTCGTTACCAGCGAGTAAGGAGTGGGTCAGTGGGTATGCGGCTGGGCATCAATCTCGGCTACTGGGGTGCCGGGATGGACGAGGACAACCTCGCGGTCGCGCGCGAGGCCGAACGGCTCGGATACGACGTCTGCTGGGCCGCCGAGGCCTACGGCTCGGACGCGCCGACCGTCGTGGCCTGGGTCGCCGCCCACACCGAGCGGATCGACGTGGGCACGGGCATCATGCAGATCCCCGCCCGTGCCCCGGCCATGACCGCGATGACCGCGGCCACGCTCGACACCCTCTCCGGCGGCCGGTTCCGCCTCGGGCTCGGCGTCTCCGGCCCGCAGGTCTCCGAGGGCTGGTACGGCGTCAGCTTCGCGCGCCCCCTGGGCCGCACCCGCGAGTACGTCGAGATCGTGCGGCGCGTGATGGCCCGCGAGCGCCTCACCCACGAGGGCCGGCACTTCACGCTGCCGCTGCCCGGCGCCCCCGGCAAGCCGCTGCGGCTGACCATCCACCCGCCGCGGCCGCGCGTGCCGCTGTACATCGCCGCCCTGGGGCCGAAGAACCTGGAGCTGACGGGCGAGATCGCCGACGGCGCGCTGCTGGTCTTCTTCGCTCCCGAGCACGCCGAGGAGACCGTCCTCGCCCCGCTGCGCGCCGGGCGCGCCAAGGCCGGGGCCGGGCTCGACGGCTTCGACATCGTGCCGACCGTGCCGCTGGCCGTCGGCGAGGACGTGCGGGCGCTCGCCGACCACTTCCGCCCCTACACGGCCCTGTACGTCGGCGGCATGGGCAGCCGCGAGCACAACTTCTACAACCGCCTGGCGCAGCGCATGGGGTACGGCCGCGAGGCCGCCGAGATCCAGGAGCGGTACCTGGCCGGCGACCGGGAGGGCGCGGCGGCCGCCGTCCCGCACGACCTCATCGACTCCACCACGCTGGTGGGCCCCGTGGCCCGCGTCGCCGACCGCATGCGCGCCTACGCCGACGCCGGCGTCACCACGCTGACCCTGGCGCCCGCCGGCCTGACCCGCGAGGAGCGGCTCGCCAACCTCAGGGCCGGGGCCGAGGCCCTGGAGCGGGCGGGCCTCGGCTGATACGGCGGCCGCCGCTGACCGCGCGGCGGACCGGCCGCGGGCGCGGCCGCCCCGCCGCGGCCGCCCCCTGATGCGAACACGCGCCCGGGCGTGCGATATGGCGCCGCACGGGCCTCCGCCGCGCCCCGTGGCGTCTTAGGCTTGGCGCCATGCCCACCATGCTGCTGCTCCGCCATGGCCGCACGACCGCCAACTCCTCCGGCGTGCTGGCCGGACGTACCCCGGGCGTCAGCCTGGACGAGCGGGGGGCCGCGCAAGCGGCGGCGCTGCCCGCCAGGCTGGCCGGCATCCCGCTCGCCGTCGCGGTGCACAGCCCGTTGCAGCGCTGCCTGGAGACCCTCGGCCCGCTGCGCGCCGCCCGCCCCGACATGCCGGTGCACGAGGACGAGCGCCTCCTGGAGTGCGACTACGGCGAGTGGACCAACCGCACGCTGGAGGACCTGGCCAAGGAGCCGCTGATGGCCACCGTGCGCCACCAGCCCGCCGCCGTCGTCTTCCCCGGCGGCGAGTCGCTGCGCGCGGTCCAGGCCCGGGTCGTGGACGCGGCGCGCGACTGGGACGCCCGGGTCGCCCGCGACTACGGGGACGACGCGGTCTGGCTGATGTGCACGCACGGCGACAACATCAAGGCGATCGTGGCGGACGCCCTCGGGCTGCACCTCGACCTGTTCCAGCGGCTCGTGCCCCACCCGGCGTCGGTGACCGCCATCCGCTACGGCGAGCCGCCGCTGCTGCTGCGCTTCGGCGACACCGGCGACCTGGCGGAGTTCACGCCAGACGGGCGCGGCGACGCGCGTGAGACCGCCCGGGACACCGAGGCGCCCGTGGGCGGTGGTGCCTGAGCACTCCGGCGGCGCCGCGCAGTAGGGTGCCAGTGACCCGCGACAACCCCGTGACCTCGATCCGTCCCCATCCCGCTGTTTCAGACTGTCCCTCACACTCACTCACACGGAGCCGTACGTGTCCCGTCAGGTGTTCCTCTACGACCCTCCCGAACGCTTCGTCGCCGGGACGGTCGGACTGCCTGGCCGGCGTACCTTCTTCCTCCAGGCGTCGGCAGCAGGCAGGACGACCAGCGTCGCGCTGGAGAAGGCCCAGGTAGAGGCGCTGGCCGAGCGGATCGACGAGCTGCTCGACGAGGTTGTGCGGCGCTCGGGAGGCAAGACCTCCGTGCCCGCCGTCGCCCCGGCCGAGCTGACCGACACCGCGCCGCTGGCCACGCCGGTCGAGGAGGAGTTCCGGGTCGGCACCATGGCGCTGGCCTGGGACAGTGAGAACGAGCGCATGATCGTCGAGGCCCAGGCGCTGGTCGAGCTCGACGCAGACTCCGAGGAGGAGTTCGCCGAGGCCGAGGAGCGTCTGCTGCGCGACGACGAGAACGGCCCGCCCATGCTGCGCGTGCGGATCAGCGGCACCATGGCCCGCGCCTTCGCCAAGCGGGCGATGGACGTCGTCAACGCCGGGCGCCCGCCCTGCCCGCTGTGCAGCCTGCCGCTCGACCCGGAGGGACATGTATGCCCGCGCCAGAACGGATACCGCCGCAGCAGGGCGTGACGGCCGCCGAGGTCCTCACCCGCGGCGAACTCACCGTCCACGGCCGGGTCGCCGACGCCTCGAACACCGTTCTGTACGCCACCGCCGAACTCGCCGGCCGCCGCCTGCCGTGCGTCTACAAGCCGGTCGCGGGAGAGCGGCCGCTGTGGGACTTCCCCGACGGCACCCTCGCCCGGCGCGAGGTCGCCGCCTACGAGGTCTGCCGCGCCCTCGGCTGGGACCTGGTGCCGCCCACCGTGCTGCGCGACGGGCCCCACGGCGAGGGCATGTGCCAGCAGTGGGTCGGCCCCGCACCGGACGCCGGGGACAGCGGGCAGGACTCTGGGCAGGATCCCCAGACCCTGCTGGCCCTCATCGAGGGCGAGGTGCCCGGCCCCGGCTGGCGCCCCGTGGTGCGCGCCGAGGTCGGCGGCGGCAGGACGGCGCTGCTGGTGCACGCCGACGACGAGCGGCTGCGCCGTGTCGCCGCCCTGGACGCCGTCATCAACAACGCCGACCGCAAGGGCGGCCACCTGCTGCCGCTGCCCGACGGCCGCCTGTACGGCATCGATCACGGCGTGACGTTCCACACGGAGGACAAGCTGCGCACGCTGCTGTGGGGCTGGGCGGGCGAGCCGCTGCCGCCGTCCGTCACCGCGGCGCTGCGCGGCCTGGCCGAGCGGCTGGACGACGCGGACGGCCCGCTGGCGCGGCGGCTGGCCGAGCTGCTGAGCGAGGAGGAGCGCGCCGCGCTGCGCGAGCGCACCGCGGCCCTGCTGCGCACCGGCACCTACCCGCGCCCCAGCGGGCAGTGGCCCGCCATCCCCTGGCCGCTGGTGTGAGCCGGCACCCGCGGCGGCGGCCAGGGGGGACACTTCCGCGCACCGGCCAAGTAGGCTCGGAGCATGCACGCCTGGCCCGCTCCTACAGTCCCCGACCTGCCCGGATCGGGCCGTGAGCTGACGGTCCACGACACCGCCACCGGCGGGCGCGTGACGCTCAGCCCCGGCCCCGTGGCCCGCCTGTACGTCTGCGGGATCACGCCCTACGACGCCACCCACCTCGGCCACGCCTTCACCTACACGGCCTTCGACCTCCTCCAGCGTGCCTGGCGCGACGCCGGGCACGAGGTGGAGTACGTGCAGAACGTCACGGACGTCGACGACCCGCTGCTGGAGCGCGCCGAGGTCACGGGCGAGGACTGGCGGGAACTCGCCCGCCGCGAGACCGATCTGTTCCGCGAGGACATGACCGCGCTGCGGATGCTGCCGCCGCGCCACTACCTGGGCGCCGTCGAGTCCATACCGCTGGTCGTGCCGCTGGTGGAGCGGCTGCGTGCCCGCGGCGCCGCCTACGACCTCGACGGGGACGTCTACTTCTCCGTCGAGTCCGACTCGCACTTCGGCTCCGTGGCCGGGCTCGGCGGCGAGGAAATGCGGAAGCTGTCCGCCGAGCGCGGCGGCGACCCGACCCGCCCCGGGAAGAAGAACCCGCTGGACCCGGTGCTGTGGCGGGCGGAGCGGCCCGGGGAGCCTGCCTGGGACGGCGGCTCGCTCGGCCGCGGCCGCCCGGGCTGGCACATCGAGTGCGTCGCGATCGCGCTGGAGCACCTCGGCACGGGTTTCGACGTGCAGGGCGGCGGCTCCGACCTGGCGTTCCCCCACCACGAGATGGGCGCCTCGCACGCCCAGGCGCTGACGGGGGAGTACCCCTTCGCGAAGACGTACCTGCACGCCGGGATGGTCGGCTACGAGGGCGAGAAGATGTCGAAGTCCCGGGGGAACCTGGTCTTCGTCTCCCGGCTGCGCGCCGCGGGCACCGACCCGGCGGCCCTCAGGCTCGCGCTGCTCGCCCACCACTACCGCACCGACTGGGAGTGGACGGCCGAGGAGCTGCGGACGGCCGAGCGGCGGCTGGCGCGGTGGCGCGCGGCCGTCTCCCGGCCGGAGGGCCCGCAGGCTGACGGCCTGGTCACCGAGATCCGCGAGGCGCTCGCGGCGGACCTCGACGCGCCCGCCGCGCTGGCCGCCGTGGACCGGTGGGCCGAGGCACAGGAGAGCGGGGGCGGCGGTGTCCGGAGTGACAGCGGCGCGCCCGGGGTCGTCACCCGGGCCGTGGATGCCCTGCTCGGCGTTGCCCTGTGACCCGGTGAGACGACCCGGTGAGACCCGGGTGGCGACGGCCGCCCCGCGCGTCCGGGGCGGCCGGGCGGGCCGTCAGTCGTCGCCGTCCGCGGAGCCGCCCGGCTCCTGGGGGCCCTGCCCGCCCTCGCTCTCGGGCGGCCGGCGCCGCCTGGTGCGGCCGCTGCCCGGGTCGCGCAGGTAGGAGCCGCCCTCGCCGGTGGCCGGGCCGCTGCCGTCGCGGCGCCGCAGGTAGCGCTCGAACTCCCTGGCGATGGCCTCGCCCGATGCCTCGGGCAGCTCCGTGGTGTCCCGCACCTGCTCCAGCGACTGCACGTACTCCGCGACCTCGCTGTCCTCGGCCGCGAGCTGGTCCACACCGATCTGCCAGGCGCGCGCGTCCTCGGGCAGGTCGCCGAGCGGGATGCTGACGCCGAGCAGGTCCTCCAGCGTGTTGAGCAGGGCCAGCGACGCCTTGGGGTTCGGCGGCTGCGAGACGTAGTGCGGTACCGAGGCCCACAGACTCACGGCGGGGACACCGGCGTGCGCGCATGCCTCCTGCAGGATGCCGACGATGCCGGTCGGTCCCTCGTAGCGCGACTCCTCCAGGTTCAGCGTCCGCGCCAGCGCCTCGTCCGAGGTGACGCTCGTCACCGGGACCGGGCGGGTGTGCGGCGTGTCGCCCAGCAGCGCGCCGAGCACGACCACCATCTCCACCCCGAGTTCGTGCGCGAAGCCGAGGATCTCGTTGCAGAAGGAGCGCCAGCGCATACTCGGCTCGATGCCGCGCACCAGCACCAGGTCCCGCCGTCCTCCCGGTCGGCCGTCGGCGCCGACCCGGGCCACCGACAGCCGGGTCGTCGGCCAGGTGACGCGGCGTACGCCGCCGTCCAGCCACATGTGCGGCCGGTTGACCTGGAAGTCGTAGTAGTCCTCGGCGTCCAGGGCGGCGAACACCTCGCCCTTCCACTCCCGCTCCAGATGAGCGACAGCGGCGGACGCGGCGTCACCCGCGTCGTTCCAGCCTTCGAACGCGGCCACCATGACCGGGTCGATCAGCTCGGGAACCCCCTCGAGCTCGATCACCCAGCGCCTCCTTCCGGCCGGCCCGGGCGAATACGCCCGGAACGGCTGCCGTCTGTCATACGTGCGGGCCCAAGCCTACGGCGTGACCGTGCCCAGCCCGCAGCCCTCGTACGCATCACGGCCGCGCGGTCCCTCCGGCGGGACGCACGCAGCGGCCCCGCCCCCCGGTACGGGAGGGCGGGGCCGCCTGGCTGCCGGTCAGTTCTCGTCCTCCAGCCAGCCCATGGTGCGCTGTACGGCCTTCAGCCAGAACTTGTACTCGCGCTCCCGGTCGGCCGGGTCCATGCGGGGGGTCCACTCCGCATCCTTGCGCCAGTTGGCGCGCAGTTCGTGGGTGTCCGACCAGAACCCGGTGGCCAGACCGGCCGCGTAGGCGGCGCCCAGGCACGTGGTCTCGGCGACCTCGGGACGCACCACGGGGGCGTCGAGGAAGTCGGCGATGTTCTGCATCAGCAGGTTGTTGGCGGTCATGCCGCCGTCCACCTTCAGCGAGGTCAGCTCGACGCCGGAGTCCTTCCTCATGGCGTCGGTGATCTCGCGGGTCTGCCAGGCTGTCGCCTCCAGCACGGCGCGGGCGAGATGGGCCTTGGTGACGTAACGGGTCAGGCCCGCGATGACGCCGCGGGCGTCGTCGCGCCAGTACGGCGCGAACAGACCGGAGAACGCGGGCACGAAGTAGGCGCCGCCGTTGTCCTCCACGCTCAGGGCCAGGTCTTCGATCTCGGCGGCCGTGCTGATGAGCCCCATCTGGTCGCGCATCCACTGGACCAGGGCGCCGGTGATGGCGATGGAGCCTTCCAGCGCGTAGACCGGGTCCTGGTCGCCGATGCGGTAGCCGACGGTGGTGATAAGGCCGGCGTAGGAGTTGATGGCCTGGGTGCCGGTGTTCATCAGCAGGAACGTGCCCGTGCCATAGGTCGACTTGGCCTCGCCCTTGTCGTAGCAGGTCTGGCCGAACAGGGCCGCCTGCTGGTCGCCGAGCGCGGAGGCGACGGGCACGCCGTCGAGCGGGCCGCCCTTGGCGTAGCCGTAGACCTCGGCCGAGGAGCGGATCTCGGGCAGCAGGGAGGCGGGCACACCGATGGACTGGAGGATGCGCTCCTCCCACTGGAGGGTGCGCAGGTTCATCAGCAGGGTCCGCGAGGCGTTGGTGACGTCCGTGACGTGCACGCCGCCGTCGACGCCGCCGGTGAGGTTCCAGATGACCCAGGAGTCCATCGTGCCGAACAGCAGCTCGCCGCGCTCGGCGCGCTCCCTGAGCCCGTCGACGTTGTCGAGCAGCCAGCGGATTTTGGGGCCGGCGAAGTAGGAGGCCAGCGGCAGGCCGGTCTCGCGGCGGAAGCGGTCCTGCCCGACGTTGCGGCCCAGCTCGCGGCAGAGGGCGTCGGTGCGGGTGTCCTGCCAGACGATGGCGTTGTGGACCGGCTCGCCGGTCGTCTTGTCCCACAGCAGCGTCGTCTCGCGCTGGTTGGTGATGCCGATGGCCTTGACCTGCTCCCGGCCGATGCGGGCCTTGGCGATGGCCCCGGCGACCACCTCCTGCACGTTGGTCCAGATCTCGATGGCGTCGTGCTCCACCCAGCCGGGCCGCGGGAAGATCTGCTGGTGCTCCTTCTGTTCGACCGAGACGATCCGCCCCTGCCGGTCGAAGACAATGCAGCGGCTTGAGGTGGTGCCCTGGTCGATCGCCGCGATGTACTCGGCCGAGGCGGTGGGTGTGTCAGTCATGGTGCGACGGCTCCTGTCCGGGAGGTGCGTAGGTCAGAAGGCGAGGTGGTGGATGCCGGCGCCCAGCGCGCCGCCGATCAGCGGCCCCACCACGGGGATCCAGGCGTAGCCCCAGTCAGATCCGCCCTTGTGCGGCAGGGGCAGCAGGGCGTGCACGATGCGCGGGCCGAGGTCGCGGGCGGGGTTGATGGCGTAACCGGTCGGCCCGCCGAGCGACAGGCCGATGCCGACGACGGTCAGCGCCACCATGAGCCCGGCGGTGCCGGACTCGCCGAGCCCCTGGTCGATCCCGGTGGCGAGCACGACGAGCAGCAGCACGGCGGTGGCGATGATCTCTGTCGCCAGGTTCTGCCAGGTGTTGCGGATCTCGGGGGCGGTCGCGAAGACCCCGAGGACGGGACCGGGCGCTCCCGGCTGGGCAGGGGCCCGTTCCTCGCGCTCCTCATGGGTGTCGAAGGCCTTCGGGCCCGGGGTGACCGAGCCGCTGACGATCTCCCTGTCCCGCAGGTGCGCCTGGAAGTGGCCGTAGTAGGCGATCCAGACCAGGGTGGCGCCGATCAGGGCACCCACCATCTGGCCGGCGATGTAGGTGGGGACGTCGCCCCACTCGCCGCTGTCCACGGCCAGGCCGACGGTCACGGCGGGGTTGATGTGGGCTCCGGAGAGCTGGGCGGAGGCGTAGACGCCGGCGAGCACGGCGAAGCCCCACCCGAAGGTGATGGCGACCCAGCCCGCCTCGAACGCCTTGGACTTCTTCAGGACCGTGCCGGCGACGACGCCGCAGCCGAGCACGATCAGGACGGCGGTGCCGAGCACCTCGCCGAAGAAAATGTCGGAGCTGGACACCGGTGACTCCTTTGTCCTGGTCCAGGAAATCCTGGCCGACCCGTCCGTTGTTCGGCAATGTCGACCAATGAACGGGAGTGTTTCTTCCGGGGCCACTGCCGTCAAGAGGGTGCGCGGCGGTGACAGCTTCTGAGACCGGATTGTCCTAGAAGCGGCCCGCTCCCAGCTCGTGCGACACGGACCGCGCGCAATCCCGCACCGACGCGACCAGACGCGGGTGCGGCTCCGCTCCCGTCAGCACGCGTTCCACCGCCCCGGCGACGCCGACCGCACCCACCAGCACCCGCCGGTGGCCGAACACCGGCGCGGCGACCGAGGCGACCCCCTCCCACGTCTCCCCGACGTCGCAGGCCCAGCCGCGGCCGCGCACTCCGGCCAGCTCCTCGTCGAACGCGGCGGCGTCCGTCACTGTCCGCGGCGTGACCGCCGTCAGCCCTGCGGCCAGCGCCTCGGCTCGCGCCGCCGGGTCGAAGGCGGCCAGGGCCTTGCCCAGCGCCGTGCTGTGCAGCGGCCGCATCGAGCCCACCTCGGTCCCCGGGCGCCCATCGCCGGGGCGCGGCGCGTGGTGCACGACGAGCACCCCCCGTCGATGCGGCACCCCCACATATGCCTCCTCGCCGCTCGCGCGCGCCAGCTCCGCGGCCGCTCCCAGGGCGCGCGCCCGCAGCTCATGCGTGTCGAGGTACCCGGTGCCCAGCCGCAGCAGCTCGGGGCCCAGCCGGTACGCACCCGAGCGGGGGTCCTGCTCGACCAGGCCCTCTTCCTGGAGGGTGCGCAGCAGCCCGTGCGTCGTGGCCTTGGCCAGCCCGAGCGCGGAGGCGATGCGCGACAGCCCCAGGCTCCGCTCGCCCGTGGCCAGCAGCCGCAGCACGGCCGCGGCGCGCTGCACCGACTGAATGCTCCGAGCCATCGGCTTCCTCCTGCTGTCCACCGGTCCGGTGACGCGCGGTGCGGTCGCCATTGTCGAACATCATCGGGCCATGCCGGTAGGCGGGAAGCCGCGAGAAGCCCGCGCCGGTGTCCGCCCACCGGAATCCTCCCTGGCACGTCCGGCAGCCGGGCTACCCTGGCCCGGTGCGCCCCGTACGGGCGCAAAGCCGACAGCCGTCGCATCCCGGGAGCACGTACATGGCCTCGTACAGCCGCACCACCGCGCCCTCATCCGCCAGCGCCGCCGCAGGCACCCCGCCGCACGCCGGCTCCTCGCCCGGCGGGCGGGCGGCTGCGCTGCGGGACGCGTTCGCCACCGGCACCGTCATCGCCGACGGCGGGATGGGCACCATGCTCCAGGCCCAGGACCCGACCCTGGACGACTTCCAGCAGCTCGAGGGCTGCAACGAGGTCCTCAACGTCACCCGCCCGGACATCGTTGCCTCTGTCCACCGCGCCTACTTCGAGGCCGGCGTCGACTGCGTCGAGACGAACACCTTCGGCGCCAACCTCTCCGCGCTCGGCGAGTACGAGATCGCGGACCGCATCGCCGAGCTGTCCGAGGCCGGCGCCAGGATCGCCCGCGAGACCGCCGACGAGTTCACCGCGCGCGACGGCCGGCCGCGCTGGGTGCTGGGCTCGATGGGCCCGGGCACCAAGCTGCCCACGCTCGGCCACGTGGCCTTTGCCGACCTGAGGGACGCCTACCAGCGCAACGCCGAAGGGCTGCTCGCCGGCGGCGCCGACGCGCTGCTGGTGGAGACCAGCCAGGACCTGCTCCAGGCCAAGGCGGCCGTGCTCGGTGCCCGCCGGGCCCTCACCGCGGCCGGCACCGGCCAGCCGCTGCTGGTCCAGGTGACGGTCGAGACCACCGGCACCATGCTCCTCGGCTCCGAGATCGGCGCCGCCCTCACCGCGCTCGAACCGCTCGGCGTGGACATGATCGGACTCAACTGCGCCACCGGCCCCGCCGAGATGAGCGAGCACCTGCGCTACCTCTCCCAGCACGCGCGGCTGCCGCTGTCGTGCATGCCCAACGCCGGCCTGCCCGTCCTCGGCAGCGACGGCGCGCACTACCCGCTGACCCCCGGCGAACTCGCCGACGCGCACGAGACGTTCGTCTCCGAGTACGGCGTCAGTCTGGTCGGCGGCTGCTGCGGCACCACCCCGGAACACCTGCGGCAGGTCGTCGACCGCGTCCGCGGCAAGACCCCCGCCCCGCGCGAGCCGCGCCCCGAGCCCGGCGCCGCCTCCCTCTACCAGACCGTCCCGTTCCGCCAGGACGCCTCCTACCTGGCCATCGGCGAGCGGACCAACGCCAACGGGTCGAAGAAGTTCCGTACCGCCATGCTGGAGGGCCGCTGGGACGACTGCGTCGAGATGGCCCGCGAGCAGATCCGCGAGGGCGCCCACCTGCTCGACCTGTGCGTCGACTACGTCGGCAGGGACGGCGTCGCCGACATGTCCGAGCTGGCCGGCCGCTTCGCCACCGCCTCCACCCTCCCCATCGTCCTGGACTCCACCGAGCCGGCCGTCATCCAGGCCGGGCTGGAGAAGCTCGGCGGCCGGGCCATCATCAATTCGGTCAACTACGAGGACGGCGACGGCCCCGACTCCCGCTTCGCGCGCATCGCCCGCCTGGCCGTCGAGCACGGCGCGGCGCTGATGGCCCTCACCATCGACGAGAACGGGCAGGCCCGCACCGCCGAGGACAAGGTCGCCATCGCCGAGCGGCTCATCGCCGACCTCACCGGCAACTGGGGCATCGCCAAGCACGACATCCTCATCGACTGCCTCACCTTCACCATCTGCACCGGGCAGGAGGAGTCCCGCAAGGACGGCCTCCACACCATCGAGGCCATCAGAGAACTGAAGCGTCGCCACCCCGACGTGCAGACCACGCTGGGCCTGTCCAACATCTCCTTCGGCCTCAGCCCGGCCGCCCGCCTCGTGCTCAACTCCGTCTTCCTGCACGAGTGCGTGCAGGCCGGTCTCGACTCCGCGATCGTGCACGCCGCCAAGATCCTGCCGGTCGCCCGCATCGACCCCGAGCAGGCCGAGGCGGCACGCGACCTGATCTACGACCGCCGCCGCCCCGGCTACGACCCGCTCCAGCGCTTCCTGAAGCTGTTCGAAGGCGTCGACGCCAAGTCCATGAAGGCCGGCAAGACCGAGGAGCTCCTCGCCCTGCCGCTGGAGGAGCGGCTGCGCCGCCGCATCATCGACGGCGAGCGCAACGGCCTGGAAGCGGACCTCGACGAGGCCCTGACCACCCGGCCCGCGCTGGAGATCATCAACGACACCCTGCTGGCGGGCATGAAGACCGTCGGCGAGCTGTTCGGCTCCGGCCAGATGCAGCTGCCGTTCGTGCTCCAGTCGGCCGAGGTGATGAAGGCGGCCGTCGCCTACCTCGAGCCCCACATGGAGAAGACCGACGCCCAGGGCAAGGGCACCATCGTCCTGGCGACGGTCAAGGGCGACGTGCACGACATCGGCAAGAACCTCGTCGACATCATCCTCACCAACAACGGCTACAACGTCGTCAACCTCGGCATCAAGCAGCCCGTCTCCGCCATCCTGGACGCCGCCCAGCAGCACCGCGCCGACGTGATCGGCATGTCGGGGCTGCTGGTGAAGTCCACCGTGATCATGAAGGAGAACCTGGAGGAGCTGAACCGCCGAGGCATGGCGGCCGACTACCCCGTGATCCTGGGCGGCGCCGCCCTCACCCGGGCCTACGTGGAGCAGGACCTGCACGAGATCTATCAGGGCGAGGTCCGCTACGCCCGCGACGCCTTCGAGGGCCTGCGCCTGATGGACGCCCTCATCGCCGTCAAGCGGGGCGTCCCCGGCGCCACGCTGCCCGAGCTGCGCACCCGCCGCGTGCCGCGCCGCGAGACGCCCGCCGCCGCGGACACCGG
This sequence comes from Streptomyces sp. 7-21, assembly GCF_016741785.1. Classification (GTDB taxonomy): domain Bacteria; phylum Actinomycetota; class Actinomycetes; order Streptomycetales; family Streptomycetaceae; genus Streptomyces. Next base: position 268,464 of record NZ_JAERRL010000007.1, on the reverse strand, counting down.
GGACACCGCGCCCGCCCGCTCCGACGTCGCCACCGACGTGCCCGTCCCCGCCGCCCCCTTCACTGGCACCCGCGTCGTCAAGGGCATCCCGCTGAAGGACTACGCCGAGTGGCTCGACGAGGACGCGCTGTTCAAGGGCCAGTGGGGGCTGAAGGCGGCGCGCAGCGGTGACGGCCCGGACTACGCCGAGCTGGTCGAGACCGAGGGGCGGCCCCGGCTGCGCGCCTGGCTCGACCGCCTCCACACCGACGGGCTGCTGTCCGCCGCCGTCGTCTACGGCTACTTCCCCTGCCACGCCGAGGGCAACGACCTGGTCATCCTCGGCGAGGACGGCCGCGAGCGCACCCGCTTCACCTTCCCGCGCCAGCGCCGCGGCAGGCGGCTGTGCCTGGCCGACTTCTTCCGCCCGGCGGACAGCGGCGAAACCGACGTCGTCGCCCTGCAGACCGTCACCGTCGGCTCCCGCATCAGCGAGGCCACCGCCGAGCTCTTCGCCGCCGACGCCTACCGCGACTACCTCGAACTGCACGGCCTGTCGGTGCAGCTGGCCGAGGCGCTCGCGGAGTACTGGCACGCCCGCGTCCGCGCCGAGCTGGGCATCGCCGGCAACGACCCGGCAAGCCTCGACGGCATGTTCCGCACCGAGTACCAGGGCTGCCGCTACTCCCTGGGCTACCCCGCCTGCCCCGACCTGGAGGACCGGGCGAAGATCGCTGCGCTGCTTAAGCCCGAACGCATCGGCGTGACCCTTTCGGAGGAGTACCAGCTCCACCCCGAGCAGTCCACCGACGCCATCATCCTTCACCACCCCGAGGCCAACTATTTCAACGCGCGCTAGCCGGCGCGCCCCGCACGTCAGGCGCCCGTTCACCCGCCGACGTACACTGATCGGCCCGGTTCCGGCCGGCCGCCCCCACCCGGGACGCGGCCGGCCTGCTGGCTCCTATGGAGGTGTACGCGCATGACGCGTTCCCTGACCGCCGCCGGCGCCCGCGAGGCGTCCGGCCCGTTCCCGCAGGCCGTGCTGATCGACATGGACGGCACGCTGGTCGACACCGAAGGCTTCTGGTGGGAGGCGGAGGTCGAGGTCTTCCGCGGCCTGGGCCACGAACTGGCCGAGGAGCACCGCCAGGTCGTCGTCGGCGGCCCCATGACCCGCAGCGCCGGCTACCTGCTGCAGGCCACCGGCGCGCGGATCGGGCTCGACCAGCTGAAGGACCTGCTCAACGCCGCGTTCCTCCGCCGCCTCGAGCGCGGCGTCCCGCTCATGCCCGGCGCCCGGCACCTGCTGGAGCAGCTCCGCGCCCAGCAGGTGCCCGCCGCCCTGGTCACCGCCTCCCACCGCACCGTCGTGGACCGCGTGCTGGCCTCCCTCGGCGCCGGGAACTTCGCCGTCACGCTCGCGGGCGATGACCTGCCGCGCACCAAGCCCCACCCCGACCCCTACCTCACGGCCGCCGCGCGCCTGGGCGCCGACCCGGTGCGCTGCGTCGCGATCGAGGACACCGCCACCGGCGTCGCCTCCGCCGAGGCCGCCGGCTGCCGCGTCGTCGCCGTTCCGTCCGTCGCGCCCATCCCGCCCGCCGCGGGACGCAGCGTCGTCGGCTCCCTGAGCGAGGTGACGCTGCCCTTCCTCCGCGCCCTCGAACCGGCCCCGGCGGCCGCGCCCGACCCGGTGGCGCCGGTCAGGCCGTGAACTATCTCACTCTCCGCCGTCCGCCGCGCACCGGCCGTGGGGGGACGAACTACTGTCGGGGGCGCACCGCGCCGCCCGGCCGCGTGGAGGCGGCTCACCCCCCCGACCCGAAGTGAGGAAGCCACCGTGAGGACACGCCTCGGAAGGGCGCTGCCGCCGCTCGCCGCCGTGCTCGCCGCCGCGCTCCTCCCCGCCTGCGGATGGACCGGTGACGACGAGGCCGGCGAGGGCGAAGCCATCGTCATGGGGATGTCGGACGAGATCGTCTCCCTCGATCCCGCCTCCGGCTATGACCCCGGCTCGTGGCTCGTCTTCAACAACGTCTTCCAGTCCCTGCTGAGCTTCCCGCCCGGCGGGACCGAGCCGCGGCCCGAGGCCGCCGAGGAGTGCGGCTTCACCGACCGCGTCAGCCAGCGCTTCACCTGCACCCTCCGTGACGGCCTGACCTTCAGCAACGGCAACCAGCTGACCAGCGAGGACGTCAGGTTCTCCTTCGAGCGCACGCTGCGCATCGACGATCCCGACGGCCCCGCCGTGATGCTGTCCACCATCGACCGGATCGAGACGCCGGACGAGCACACCGTCACCTTCCACCTCAACCAGCCCGACGCCACGTTCCCGCAGAAGATAGCCTCCGGTGCCGGCTCCATCGTCGACCACCGCGAGTACCCCGCCGACAGGCTCCGCACCGACGGCCAGGCCGTCGGCTCCGGCGTCTACATCCTCGACCGCTACAGCGAGGACGAGGCCGTCTTCTCCGTCAACCCGGACTACACCGGCCCGGCCGAGGTGAAGAACAGCGGCATGACCATGCGGCTGTTCCACGGCGACCAGGACCGGCTGCGGCAGGCCGTCGAGAGCGGGGAGGTGGACGTCGCCTACCGGGGCCTGACCGCCCACGACATCGCCGAGCTGGAGACCTCCACCCTCACCGAGGACACCGGCATCCAGGTCGTGGACGGCACCAGCGCCGAGGTCCAGCACATGGTCTTCAACATGGACGACCCCGTCGCCGGCGACCTCGCCGTGCGGCAGGCCATCGCCTACCTGCTGGACCGCAGCGCCCTGGTGCGCGACGTCTACCAGCGCACCGCCGAGCCCTTGTACTCGATCGTCCCGGCGGGCATCACCGGCCACAACACGGCCTTCTTCGACACCTACGGGGACCGGCCCCAGCCCGACCGGGCCGCCGAGGTGCTCGAGGAAGCCGGCTACACCGATCCCGTCGAGCTGACGCTGTGGGCCACGCCCATCCGCTTCGGCCCCGACACGGTCGCCGCGTTCGAGCACATCGCGGACCAGCTCAACGCCAGCGGCCTGTTCGACGCCACCGTCCGCACCGCGGACGCCGAGGAGTTCGCCGAGGGCGTCGAGAACGGTGACTACGGCGTCTACGTGCGCGGCTGGGTACCGGACTACCCGGACCCCGACAACTTCACCGCGCCCTTCTTCGGCCCGGACAACGTCCTGGCCAACAACTACGACGCCGGCCCCATCACCAGCGAACTGCTGCCGCGCACCGCACAGGCGGCCAACCGCGCCGACACCGTCGAGGACTTCGGGGCCATCCAGGACCTGGTCGCCGAGGACCTGCCCGTCATCCCGCTGTGGCAGGGCAAGCAGTACGCGGTCGCCGCCGACGAGATCGCCGGCCTCCAGTGGAGCCTCGACGCTTCGACCGTCTTCCGGTTCTGGGAGATCAGCAAGTCCTCCGACTGAGCCCGCCACCGGAAAACCCGGTGACACCGCCGCGCGGCCCGGGCATCATGCCCGGGTGCGGGACACGGTGACCCTGACCGGAGGGCTGGTGCTGCGCCCCTGGCACGCCAGCGACGCCCCAGCGGTGAAGGACGCCTTCGCCGACCCCCTCATGCGGGGCCAGTCCGCCGAACCGGTCGGCACCCTGGCGGCCGCCGCGGCGTGGATCGCCGGGCGCGGCGCCGAGTGGGACGCCGGCACCGCCTACTCCTTCGCGGTCGCCGAGGCAGCCGGCCCGGGCGGCCGCGGCACGGTGCTCGGCCACGTGTCGGTCGGCGCCGTCAACACGCGCCACGCGCTCGGCTGGGTCTCGTACTGGACGGTGCCCGCGGCGCGGGGCCGCGGCATCGCCTCCCGGGCCTGCCGCGCCGCCGCCCGCTGGGCCTTCGACGAGGCCGGGCTGTTCCGCCTGGAGCTCGGGCACCGCGTGAACAACCCCGCCTCCTGCGCCGTCGCCCGCGCCGCCGGGTTCGCCGTCGAGGGCAGGCAGCGGCAGAAGCTCTGCTACGACGGCGTCCGCTACGACGTCGAGCTGCACGCCCGCCTGGCCACCGACCCCGAGCCCGCCGCCTGACGGCTCACGCGCCGGGGCGTACCAGCCCGCTTTCGTACGCGAACACCGCCGCCTGCACCCGGTCCCGCAGCTCCAGCTTGGTCAGCACGTGGCCCACGTGCGTCTTGACCGTCGTCTCGCTCACGAACAGGTCCGCGGCGATCTCCGCGTTCGACAGCCCGCGCGCCACCAGCTTGAGCACCTCGATCTCGCGCTCCGTCAGCGAGTCGAGCCCCTGCGGGGTCTGCTCCTCGCCCGAGGGCAGCTTGCCCGCGTACATGTCCAGCAGGCGCCGCGTCACGCTGGGCGCCAGCATCGCCTCGCCCGCCGCCACCACCCGGATCGCCTGCACCAGCTCGGCCGCGGGCGCGTCCTTCAGCAGGAACCCGCTGGCCCCCGCCCGCAGCGCCTCCACCACGTACTCGTCGAGGTCGAAGGTCGTCAGCACCAGCACCTTCGCCGGGCCGTCCCGGTCCGGGCCGGTGATCCGGCGCGTCGCCTCCACGCCGTCCATCCGGGGCATCCGGATGTCCATCAGCACCACGTCCGGCTGGAGCGCCCGCACCTGGTCCAGCGCCTGCACGCCGTCCCCGGCCTCGCCGACCACGGCGACGTCACCCTCCGCCTCGAGGATCATCCGGAACCCGGTACGCAGCAGCGGCTGGTCGTCGACGAGCAGAACGCGGATCGGCATGGCACACCCTTCGCATCGGCCGGTCCCCATTGTGACCCACGGCCAGCCCCGCGGACCCTACGCCGGTGCCCCGGTTGCCCCCGCGGGCCCGCCCGCCGGCGCCTCCCGGCGGTCAGTGCCGGCGGTGGCCCCGCTGCCCTCCTCACCACCGCCCGCTGCCGCCTGCACCGGCAGCGACATCTGCACCTGCAACGGATACGGCGGGGGAGTGCCCCCGAACTCCGGGCAGCGCGCCTTGTGCTCGCACCAGCCGCACAGCCGCCCGGGGCTGGGCCGCCAGTCGCCGCTCTCCGTGGCCCGCTGGATCGCCTCCCACAGCGCCTGGGCCTTCCGCTCCACGGCCCGCAGGTCCGCCTCGTCCGGGTCGTACGTCAGCACCTCGCCGCTGCCCAGGTACACCAGCTGCAACCGCCGCGGCAGGACGCCCCGCAGCCGCCACAGCACCAGCGCGTAGAACTTCATCTGGAACAGCGCCTGCCCCGCGTACTCCGGGCTCGGCGCCCTGCCCGTCTTGTAGTCCACGATGCGGATCTCGCCCGTCGGCGCCACGTCCACCCGGTCGATCACCCCGCGCAGCCGCAGCCCTGACTCCAGGCGCGTCTCGACGAACAGCTCCCGCTCCGCCGGCTCCAGGCGCGTCGGGTCCTCCAGCGAGAACCACCGCTCCACAAGCCGCTCGGCCTCCGCCAGCCACGCCGCCAGCCGCTCCTGGTCGATCCTGGCCGCGGCGCCCTCCCCGGAGGACTCCGCCGCGGCATCCTCACCGGAGGGGGGCGTGCCCTCGCCGGCCTCCTCGGCGGCGAACAGCCCGGCCAGCTCGGGCCGCTTGGCCAGCAGCCGCTCCCACTCCGGCGCCACCAGCGCGCGCGCCCGGGCCACGTTCCGCTCCGGCGCCGGGACATCGAAGAGCCGCTCCAGCACCGCGTGCACCACCGTGCCCCGCGTGGCCGCGGCGTTCGGCGGCTCCGGCAGCCGGTCGATCACCCGGAAGCGGTACAGCAGGGGACACTGCATGAAGTCGGCGGCCCGGGAAGGGGACAGGGCGACGGGACGCGAGGGGTGAGTGCCTTCCATGACAGGGAACCCTACGGCGCGTCACTGACACTCCGCCGCATACCATCGACTCCGGCCGGCGGTCACGCAGGGATGTGAGCGGGCCGCACAGCAGCGAGGGGACCCGTGGCAGACTCCGAACCCGACCGGACACCGAGCGCCGAGCGCCAGCCGGGCGCCAGCGCGCCGACGGAGCGCGCCCGCGAGCCCGGCGGCGGGCTGCTGATGGGCAGGGTGCTCGGCGTGCCCGTGTACGTCGGCCCCAGCTGGTTCCTGGTCGCGGCCCTGATCACCTGGGTGTTCGGCAACCAGCTGGACCGTGTGCTGCCCGAACTGGGCCTCGGGCGCTACGTGGTGTCGCTGTTCTTCGCGGTGGCCTTCTACGCCTCCGTCCTGGTCCACGAGCTCGCCCACACCCTGGCCGCCCTCCGCTTCGGCCTGCCGGTGCGCCGCATCCAGCTCCAGTTCTTCGGCGGCGTCTCCGAGATCGAGAAGGACTCCCCGACGCCCGGCCGCGAGTTCGTCCTCGCCGGGGCCGGGCCGCTGCTGTCCCTGGTGCTCGCGGGCGTCTTCTACGCCGGGATGCACACCGTTGAGCGCGGCACGGTCCCCGGCGTCCTCCTGACCGGGCTGATGCTCTCCAACCTGATCGTCGCCGTCTTCAACCTCCTGCCCGGCCTCCCGCTCGACGGCGGCCGCATGCTCCGCGCCGTGGTCTGGAAGCTCACCGGGCGCGCCATGACCGGCAGCGTGGCCGCCGCGTGGACCGGCAGGGTCCTCGCCGTCGCGGTCCTCATCGGGCTGCCGCTCGCCGCCTACGCCGGGCCGGTCAGCGACGGTGACTCGCTCACGGGCCTGGCCTCCCTCACCGACGCCCTGCTCGCCGCCATCCTGGCCGCCGTCATGTGGACCGGCGCGGGCAACAGCCTGCGCATGGCCCGGCTGCGTGAGCGGCTTCCCTCCCTCACCGCCCGGGCGCTCACCCGCCGGGCCATCCCCGTCACCGCCGACACCCCGCTTGCCGAGGCACTGCGCCGGGCCAACGACGCGGGCGCCCGCGCCCTCGTCATCGTGGACGCCGAGGGCGCCCCCGTCGCGCTCGCCCGCGAGGCAGCGATCGCCCAGGTCCCGGTCCACCGCCGCCCCTGGGTGGCCGTCGGCTCCCTCGCACAGGACCTGACCGACGGCATGCGCGTGCCCGCCCGGCTGACCGGCGAGGAACTGCTGGAGCACCTGCGGGCGACGCCCGCCACCGAGTACCTCGTCGTCGAGGACACCGGCGAGATCTACGGCGTGCTCTCCACCCGCGACGTCGAACGCGCCTTCCTCGACGCCATGGCCCGCCCCTCACCCTCGTCCCCCCGGCGGCCCGCCTCCGGATAGGGCCTAAGCTGGGGATCATGTCCGAACCGACCGGTGCCGCCCGCCGCCGCGGGCCCTTCAAGGTCGGGGACCAGGTCCAGCTCACCGATCCCAAGGGCCGCCACTACACGTTCACGCTCGAGGCGGGCAAGAGCTTCCACACTCACAAGGGAGCCTTCCCCCACGACGAGCTGATCGGCGCGCCCGAGGGAACCGTCGTCCGCACGACCGGAAACGTCGCCTACCTGGCGCTGCGTCCCCTGCTCCCCGACTACGTCCTGTCCATGCCGCGCGGGGCCGCCGTGGTCTACCCCAAGGACGCGGGGCAGATCCTGGCCATGGCCGACATCTTCCCCGGGGCCCGCGTCGTGGAGGCGGGCGTCGGCTCCGGCTCGCTGAGCACCTTCCTGCTGCGTGCCATCGGCGACCAGGGCATGCTGCACTCCTACGAGCGCCGCGAGGACTTCGCCCGCATCGCCGAGGAGAACGTCACCCGCTACTTCGGCGGCCCGCACCCCGCCTGGCAGCTGACCGTCGGCGACCTCCAGGACAACCTGTCCGACACCGACGTCGACCGCGTCATTCTCGACATGCTCGCCCCCTGGGAGTGCCTGGACGTGGTCTCCAAGGCGCTGGTGCCCGGCGGCATCGTGTGCGCCTACGTCGCCACCACTACCCAGCTGGCCCGGATCGTGGAGACCATCCGCGAGCACGGCACGTTCAACGAGCCGACGGCGTGGGAGACGATGGTCCGCACCTGGCACGTCGAAGGCCTCGCGGTCCGCCCCGACCACCGCATGATCGGCCACACCGGCTTCCTGGTCACCGCGCGCCGCCTGGCGGACGGGGTCGAGCCGCCGCGCCGCCGCCGCCGTCCCGCGCCCGGCGCCTACGGCGCGGACTACACCGGGCCGAACGCCGGAGGCTGACGGCAGCGGGCGCGCGGCGCCGGAGCCCTCCGGGCACCCCCGGAAAGGGGACCCCGGCGTTCCGCAGGCCTGTGACGTGTGACACCATGTGTGCCGCGTCACGTCACGCCCGCGCGCACCTCCTCACCCGGTGCCGCGTGCCCCGCTGCCCCGCCCTCGTCTCAGGAGTCCCCCGCGTGCAGCCCTCGGACGGAACCGGCCTCCCGCACACCCACGCCGCCCCCCGGCACTGGCTGATCACCGCCGCCGCCCTCGTCGCCGTCACCGCCGTCGCCGCGCTCGCCGGCCCCTCGGGCGCCAGCGCCAGCCCGGAACCGGAGCCGGGACCGGACCCCGACCAGGTGTCGTACCCGATGGACTGCGGGCCGCTGGAGCCGGTGGTCACCGACCACGCTTCGGTGGACTTCGACGGCGACGGGCGCGCCGAGACGGTTGCTGCCGTCCGCTGCGACGCCGGCTCCGGCACGCCGCCGCACGGCGTGTATCTGCTGACCCATGCCGCCGAGGGGGAGACGCCGCGCGTCGCCGAGACGCTTGTGGACCCGGAGGAGGGGATGACGGTCGAGACCCTCACAGCCGGCGAGAGCGAGGTCACGCTGCGTCTGCTCGGGTACTCCTCGGCGGACGTGCCGCGGTGCTGCCCCGACATGCAGCGCGAGGTCGCGTGGGTCTGGCAGGACGGGCGGCTGGAGCTGCGGCCCGCCCCGGCGTCCCCCAGCATCTGAGGCGTCTGGCAGGTTCTGGCAGGTTCTGATCAGTGGCCGCCTGCGGCGTCTCCCAAACGCCCCGGCGGCGGCACGTCACTCCGCGTCGGGTCCGTACACCTCGACGCCGTCACGGACCCGGCGCACGTGGATGCACTCGCCGGGACACTCCTTCGCCGACGCCGCGACGTCCGTCAGCAGCGGCAGCGGTACCGGCGCGGTGGCGCCGGGCTCCGTCAGCAGGTCCGCCTCCTCGCCGGGAGGGGCCGGCGGCTTCACGTAGGCGAGACCGTCGATGTCGAGCTCGAACACCTCCGGGGCGTACTGGGCGCAGATGCCGTCGCCCGTACAGAGGTCCTGGTCGATCCAGACCTCGAGCTCTTCTTCCGCTTCGTGCCGCACGGTCATATGGCCTACCGTTCCTAGTGGGCGTGGTGCAACGAGTGCCGTCCCCGCTGGGTGTTGACCGCTTACGACGATACAGCCGCCCGCTTCCCGGCGGCGCGGGGTGGGTATTCCCTGGCGTGAGGGAGTGCGCAAGGGTGAAGATCGGACACGCCCCGACCGTTGATGTGATCTAGGGGTTTCGAACTGCACCGGTCCAGGTAGGGTCTGGAAGCGTCCAGCTCCCCTTGGAGGAGGTGAGGACCGTGGTATCCCACGACGACGACAGCAACCGCGGCACCCGGCCCGGACGGGGTTCCGACGAGCCTTCCCGGAAGGTAGCCGAGCTTGAGCAGGAAATCACCGTCCTGCGCCGCAAGCTGGCCGAGACTCCGCGGCAGACCCGCATTCTCGAAGAGCGGATCGTCGAGCTGCAGACCAACCTGGCGGGAGTCTCCGCGCAGAACGAGCGGCTGGCGAGCACGCTGCGTGAGGCTCGCGACCAGATCGTGGCGCTGAAGGAAGAGGTGGACCGGCTCGCCCAGCCCCCCTCCGGCTTCGGCGTGTTCCTCCGTGCCACCGACGAGGGCACGGCCGACATCTTCACCGGCGGCCGCAAGCTGCGGGTCAACGTCAGCCCGAACATCGACCTCAAGGACCTCCGGCGCGGCCAGGAGGTGATGCTCAATGAGGCGCTCAACGTGGTCGCCGCGCTGGACTTCGAGAACGCCGGCGACATCGTCACCCTCAAGGAGGTCCTGGAGGACGGCGAGCGCGCCCTGGTCGTCGGGCACACGGACGAGGAGCGGGTGGTCCGGCTCGCCGAGCCGCTCCTGGGAACCACGCTGCGCGCCGGCGACTCCCTTCTCCTGGAACCGCGCTCCGGCTACGTCTACGAGGTCGTCCCCAAGAGCGAGGTCGAGGAGCTCGTTCTCGAGGACGTCCCGGACATCGACTACACCCAGATCGGCGGCCTCAGCGGCCAGATCGAGCTGATCCGCGACGCCGTGGAGCTGCCGTACCTGTACCCCGACCTCTTCCGCGAGCATGAGCTGCGCCCGCCCAAGGGCGTCCTGCTCTACGGCCCGCCCGGCTGCGGCAAGACCCTCATCGCCAAGGCGGTCGCCAACTCCCTTGCCAAGAAGGTCGCCGAGGTGACGGGCAAGCCCGCGGGGAAGAGTTTCTTCCTCAACATCAAGGGCCCGGAGCTGCTGAACAAGTACGTCGGGGAGACGGAGCGCCACATCCGCCTGGTGTTCCAGCGCGCCCGCGAGAAGGCGAGCGAGGGCACGCCGGTCATCGTCTTCTTCGACGAGATGGACTCGCTGTTCCGCACCCGCGGCTCCGGCGTCAGCTCGGATGTGGAGAACACGATCGTTCCCCAGCTGCTGTCCGAGATCGACGGCGTCGAGGGCCTGGAGAACGTCATCGTCATCGGCGCCTCGAACCGCGAGGACATGATTGATCCGGCCATCCTCCGGCCCGGACGGCTCGACGTGAAGATCAAGATCGAGCGTCCGGACGCCGAGGCGGCCAAGGACATCTTCTCCAAGTACCTCACACCCAGGCTGCCGCTGCACGCCGACGACATCGCGGAGCACGGCAACGCCGAGGCAGCCGTGGAGGCGATGATCCAGACCGTCGTCGAGCAGATGTACGCCGAGACGGAGGAGAACCGCTTCCTTGAGGTCACCTACGCCAACGGTGACAAGGAAGTCCTGTACTTCAAGGACTTCAATTCCGGCGCCATGATCGAGAACATCGTCGACAGGGCCAAGAAGATGGCCATCAAGGACTACCTCGATCACAATCAGAAGGGTCTTCGCGTTTCCCATCTGCTCGCCGCCTGCCAGGACGAGTTCAAGGAGAACGAGGACCTGCCGAACACGACCAACCCCGACGACTGGGCCCGGATCTCCGGCAAGAAGGGCGAGCGGATCGTCTTCATCCGCACCCTCGTGACCGGAAAGCAGGGGGCGGACACCGGCCGCTCCATCGACACCGTGGCCAACACCGGCCAGTACCTGTAGTAATACTCACCGTACGCGGCGTCCGGCTGCGGGGCACGGCGAACCCGTGCCCCGCAGCCGGACGTTTTACCAGACAACCCGGAGGAAACCCGCCGTGACCTCCCCACCGCGCCCCGTGCCGCCCGGGCCCGCGCCCGGCGGCGGGGCCGTGCCGGGGCGTCGCCGGGCAAGGAGGGCCGCATGACCGTACGGCGCGTGATGGGCATCGAGACGGAGTATGGCGTCTCCGTGCCCGGCCACCCGAACGCCAATGCCATGCTCACCTCGTCGCAGGTCGTGAATGCTTACGCGGCCGCCATGCACCGGGCGCGTCGTGCCCGGTGGGACTTCGAGGAGGAGAACCCCCTGCGGGACGCGCGCGGCTTCGACCTCGCCCGCGAGAACGCCGACGCCAGCCAGCTCACCGACGAGGACATCGGCCTCGCCAACGTCATCCTGACCAACGGCGCCCGCCTCTACGTCGACCACGCCCATCCGGAGTACAGCGCGCCCGAGACGACCAGTCCGCGCGACGCGCTGCTGTGGGACAAGGCCGGCGAGCGGATCATGGCGGAGGCCGCGCTGCGCGCCGCCGAGACCCCCGGCGCCCAGCCGATCCACCTGTACAAGAACAACACCGACAACAAGGGCGCCTCCTACGGCACGCACGAGAACTACCTCATGAAACGGGAGACGCCGTTCTCCGACATCGTGCGCCACCTGACGCCGTTCTTCGTCTCGCGCCAGGTCGTCTGCGGCGCCGGCCGCGTCGGCATCGGCCAGGACGGCGGGGAACACGGCTTCCAGATCAGCCAGCGCGCCGACTACTTCGAGGTCGAGGTGGGCCTGGAGACGACGCTCAAACGGCCCATCATCAACACCCGCGACGAGCCGCACGCCGACGCGGAGAAGTACCGCAGGCTGCACGTCATCATCGGCGACGCCAACCTCGCCGAGGTCTCCACCTACCTCAAGCTGGGCACCACCTCGCTGGTGCTGTCGATGATCGAGGACGGCTTCATCGCCGTCGACCTCGCCGTCGACCAGCCGGTCCGGACCCTGCACCGGGTCAGCCACGACCCCGACCTGCGCGAGCTGATCACGCTCCGCAGCGGCCGCACCCTGACCGCGGTGCAGCTCCAGATGGAGTACTGCGAGCTCGCCCGCAAGTATGTCGAGGAGCGCTGGGGCGCGGACGCCGACGAGCAGACCACCGACGTGCTCGCCCGCTGGGAGGATGTGCTCACCCGGCTGGAGCGCGATCCGATGAGCCTGGCCGGCGAACTGGACTGGGTCGCCAAGCGCGAGCTGCTGGAGGGCTACCGCCGCCGCGACGGCCTCGGCTGGGACGCGGCCCGCCTGCACCTGGTCGACCTCCAGTACGCCGACGTGCGCCCGGACAAGGGCCTGTACAACCGCCTCGTCGCCCGCGGCCGGATGACGCGGCTGCTCAGCGAGGAGGACGTGGAGCGGGCCCGGACCAGCCCGCCGGAGGACACCCGGGCCTACTTCCGGGGCCGCTGCCTGGAGCAGTACGCCGACGACGTGGCGGCCGCCTCGTGGGACTCGGTGATCTTCGACCTGCCGGGCCGGGATTCCCTCCAGCGCGTGCCGACTATGGACCCGCTGCGGGGTACCCGGGAGCACGTCAAGGAGCTGCTGGACCGCTGCGAGAGCGCCGAGGACCTGGTCCGGGCGCTGTCCGGCGGCTGAGCGGCGGCGTGGGAGGGAATCATCCGGAGGGGTCCGGAGCGTTGGACCGGACAGAAAAGTGAAGGAGCCGATGTCAGTCCTGACTAGTAGGGTCTGATCTTGACACGTCGAAGCTTGATGGGGTGAGGGAGATGGCGACGAAGGATACCGGCGGCGGCCAGCAGCGGGCGTCGCGCACGAGCGAGGAGACCGAGGAACAGACGCAGGACGCAGAGGTCTCGGAGGAGCTCAAGGAGCGCCAGGAGGCCCTGACGGACGACGTGGACTCCGTCCTGGACGAGATCGACGAGGTCCTGGAGTCCAACGCCGAGGACTTCGTGCGCAGCTTCGTCCAGAAGGGCGGGGAGTAACGCTTCACCGCGGGCGGGCGCGCTCTGCGGGCGCGCCCGCCCGCCGTGCATGTGGATCATCACTCTGCGGCGGGTAGGGTCCGTGTCGTACTCTGCATCGGGCCGTCCCCCTACCTACCTGGAAGGACATCTGGTGGCAGCCAACTCCCATGGCACGGGGCGACTCCCGGCGGCCTTCCTCAGGCCGGGATCGTCCTCGTTCCTGGACTTCCTGTCCGACTACGCTCCCGAACAGCTTCCGGGAAACCGCCCCCTGCCGCCGGTGCAGGGGCCCGTCGAGGCCCCGCACGGCACGACCATCGTGGCGGCCACGTTCCCCGGCGGCGTCGTGCTCGCGGGCGACCGGCGGGCCACCATGGGCAACGTCATCGCCCAGCGCGACATCGAGAAGGTCTTCCCCGCTGACGAGTACTCGGCCGTCGGCATCGCGGGCACGGCGGGCATCGCCGTGGAGCTGGTGCGGCTGTTCCAGCTGGAGCTCGAGCACTTCGAGAAGGTCGAGGGCGACGTGCTCTCGCTGGAGGGCAAGGCCAACCGGCTGTCCACCATGATCCGCGGCAACCTCGGCATGGCCATGCAGGGCCTGGCCGTGGTGCCGCTGTTCGCCGGGTACGACCTGGAGCGCGACCGGGGGCGGATCTTCTCCTACGACGTCACGGGCGGGCGCAGTGAGGAGACGGGCTTCGCCGTCGTCGGCTCGGGCTCCGTCTTCGCCCGGGGCGCCCTGAAGAAGCTGTACCGGGAGGGCCTGACGGAGCAGCAGACCGCGACCGTCGTGGTCCAGGCCCTGTACGACGCGGCCGACGACGACTCCGCTACGGGCGGGCCTGACATGGCGCGCCGTATCTACCCCGTGGTCGCGGTCGTCACCGCCGAGGGCTTCCGCCGGCTGCCCGAGGAGGAGACCGCGGACATCGCACGCGCCGTGCACGAGGGCCGCCTGGAGCTGCCCAACGGGCCGCAGGCCCCGGTTCTGTAGACCCGCGAATCTCTCCACGGACAGGAAGGGACGACTACCCGGTGTCCACGCCGTTCTATGTCTCACCTCAGCAGGCCATGGCCGACCGCGCCGAGTACGCCCGCAAGGGCATCGCGCGCGGCCGCAGCCTGGTCGTGCTCCAGTACGCCGACGGCATCGTGTTCGTCGCCGAGAACCCCTCGCGCGCGCTGCACAAGGTGAGCGAGATCTACGACCGGATCGCCTTCGCCGCCACCGGCAAGTACAACGAGTACGAGAGCCTGCGGATCGGCGGCACCCGCTACGCCGACCTGCGCGGCTACACGTACGACCGCGAGGACGTCACCGCCCGGGGCCTGGCCAACCTCTACGCCCAGACGCTGGGCAACATCTTCTCCAGCCAGGCGGAGAAGCCCTACGAGGTGGAGCTGCTCGTCGCGGAGGTCGGCGAGACCCCGGCCGAGGACGAGATCTACCGGCTGCCGCACGACGGGTCGATCATCGACGAGCACGGCTCGGTCGCCGTGGGCGGCAACTCCGACCAGATCGGCAGCTACCTTGACGAGCGGCACCGCGAGGGCATGAGCCTGGGCGAGGCGCTGCGGCTGGCCGTCGCCGCCCTGTCCCGCGACGGCAACGGCGGCAGCGAGCGCCGGCTGACCGCTGACCAGCTGGAAGTCGCCGTGCTGGACCGGACCCGGACGCAGCAGCGGAAGTTCAAGCGCGTGCTGGGCGAGCAGCTGGTGCGGCTGCTGCAGGAGGAACAGGGGGAGGGCTCCCAGGGCTCCGCCGCCCAGGAAGACGCGGACGCTCCGGCCGGGGAAGGGCAGGAGTCCGGCGGCTCCGCAGAGTAACCGTTCCGCGCCGGGGCGCCGCGTGCCGCCCGGCACGCGGCGCCCCGGCGCAGCTTTCCCGGTGGCCCCGGTGGTCCCTTGCGAGCGGAAACGGTCGAAACGCCGTGCGGTAACCCGGTTTCGAAGCGGGTGTTCGGGCGTACTGTTCAGTCATGGACCGCCGCATCTTCGGGCTTGAGAACGAGTACGGCGTTACCTGCACGTTCCGAGGGCAGCGGCGGCTGTCCCCGGACGAGGTGGCGCGGTACCTCTTCCGCCGAGTCGTCTCCTGGGGACGCAGCAGCAACGTGTTCCTGCGGAACGGCGCCCGGCTCTACCTGGACGTCGGCTCGCACCCCGAGTACGCCACGCCGGAGTGCGACAACGTCGTCGAGCTCATTACGCATGACAAGGCGGGCGAGCGCATCCTGGAAGGGCTCCTCGTGGACGCCGAGCGCCGGCTGCACGAGGAAGGCATCGCCGGAGACGTCTACCTGTTCAAGAACAACACCGACTCGGCGGGCAACTCCTACGGCTGCCACGAGAACTATCTCGTGGCGCGGCACGGGGAGTTCTCCCGCCTCGCCGACGTCCTGATCCCGTTCCTGGTGACGCGGCAGCTCGTCTGCGGCGCCGGGAAGGTGCTCCAGACGCCGCGTGGCGCGGTGTTCTGCGTCAGCCAGCGCGCCGAGCACATCTGGGAGGGCGTGAGCTCCGCGACCACCCGGTCCCGGCCAATCATCAACACGCGCGACGAGCCGCACGCCGACGCCGAGCGCTACCGCAGGCTCCACGTCATCGTGGGAGACTCCAACATGTCCGAGACGACCATGCTGCTGAAGGTCGGCGCCACCGACCTGGTGCTGCGCATGATCGAGGCGGGCACCGTGATGCGTGACCTCACCCTGGAGAACCCGATCCGGGCCATCCGGGAGGTCAGCCACGACCTCACCGGCCAGCGCCGGGTGCGGCTGGCCACGGGCCGGGAGGCTTCGGCGCTGGAGATCCAGCAGGAGTACTTCGACAAGGCCCTTGACTTCTGCGAACGCAGAGGCATGCGGACCGGCCTGACCGAGCGGGTGCTGGAGCTGTGGGGCCGCGCCCTGGAGGCCATCCGCACGCAGGAGCTGGACAAGATCAACACCGAGATCGACTGGGTGATGAAGTACCAGCTCCTGGAGCGGTACCGCGCCAAGCACGGCCTGAGCATGTCCCACCCGAGGATCGCGCAGATAGACCTCGCCTACCACGACATCCACCGCCGCAGGGGCCTGTACTACCTGCTGGAACGCAAGGGGCAGGCCCAGCGCGTCTGCAACGACCTGAAGATCTTCCAGGGCAAGTCCGTGCCGCCGCAGACCACTCGTGCCCGGCTGCGCGGCGACTTCATCCGGCGGGCCCAGGAACAGCGGCGTGATTTCACCGTTGACTGGGTGCACCTGAAGCTCAACGACCAGGCGCAGCGTACGGTGCTGTGCAAGGACCCGTTCCGGTCGGTGGACGAGCGGGTGGAGAAGCTTATCGCCGGCATGTGACGCCCCGCGCCGCCCGGCGCGCGACCGCGGCGCGCCAGGCACACTCCGCGCCGCGGAGAGGTGACGCGGGCCCGGGAGGCCGTAGGGTGGGGCGGGACCAGCGGGTCCCGCCCCTGACCCCCTACCCCCCGAGTTTGGACTGATGATCCCCACGAAACGAGCGAGCCGCATCGTCGCGGCCCTTGCCGTCCCCGCGTTCCTGTTCACCGCCGCCTGCGGCTCGGAAGACGCCGGTGACGGCGGTCCCGCGGCCACCGTCTCCGGCAAGCCGGGCGAGCAGCCGGAGATCTCCGTCAACGAGGACGCCGACCTCGGCGCGCCGACGTCCAAGGTGGTCACCGACGGCGACGGCAGGGAGGTCGGCGAGGGCGACTTTCTCCGCCTCGACGTGGTCGCCAGGACGGTGAGCGACGACGCCGAGCTGCTCAACACCTGGGCCAGCGCGCAGGAGGGGGAGCCGCACGCCCAGATCGTCGCCCAGGCGGGCGTGGAGTCCTTCCTGCCGAAGACCGTCACCGACGAGCTGATCCAGCGGCGGGTCGGCAGCCGCGTGCAGGTCGAGGGCTCCGCCACCGAGATCTTCGGCTCGGCCGCCGAGGGCAGCTTCCCCGAGGGCGAGGGCACCGTCTGGGTCATCGACATCGCCGCGGCCCTCAGCGTGGACCTTGAGTCCGAGGTGGAGGGCGAGCAGGCGGAGACCGCCGAGGGCATGCCCGAGGTCCAGGCCGGAGGCAAGGAGCCCGCGACCATCACCATCCCCGAGGGCCAGGAGCCGCCCGAGGAGCTGCAGGAGCAGGTGCTGATCGAGGGCGACGGCGCCGAGGTCGAGGCAGGGCAGGCACTCGCCGTGCAGTACACCGGTGTGCTGTGGGACAGCGGCGAGAAGTTCGACTCCTCCTGGGACCGCGACAGCGCCTCGGCGTTCCAGATCGGCACCGGCCAGGTCGTCCCGGGCTGGGACGAGGGCCTGGTCGGCAAGCACGTCGGTGACCGGGTGCTGCTGGTCCTGCCGCCCGACATGGGCTACGGCGAGGACGGCAACGACACCATCCCCGGCGGCTCCACGCTGGTCTTCGTCGTCGACATCCTCGGTGCGGCCTGAGCAGGCGCACCGCGGCAGCAACCGCCACCGACAGGAGTACACGTGAGGAACGAGAAGCCCGAGGTCGACTTTCCCGGCGGCGAGCCGCCCGCGGACCTGGAGATCAAGGACCTGTGGGAGGGCGACGGCAAGACCGCCCAGGCAGGGGACCAGGTGTCCGTCCACTACGTGGGTGTCGCCTTCAGCACCGGTGAGGAGTTCGACGCCAGCTGGAACCGCGGCAGGCCGCTGAGCTTCCAGCTCGGCGCCGGCCAGGTCATCCCCGGCTGGGACCAGGGCGTGCAGGGCATGAAGGTCGGCGGGCGGCGCCAGCTCGTCATCCCGCCGCACCTCGCCTACGGCGACGCCGGCGCTGGCGGGGGGCGCATCGCGCCGGGCGAGACGCTGATCTTCGTCTGCGATCTGGTCGCCGCGTAATCGCACCGCCCGTCATAGCGGTACCGTGGGCCCATCCCGTACGGATGGGCCCACGGCGTCTTCCCGCGTGGTTTCTCCCGCGCGGTTTCTCCCGCGTGCTCGTGCCTGTCCGCAGACGTGGCTTTTTTCGGAAAGGAAGAGGGGGCGGCGCGCCGATGGCGATTGCCAAGGCCGAGCGGCTGATGAACCTTGCCCTGTGTCTGCTGGGCACCAGCCGTCCGCTGACCAAGCGGGAGCTGCGCAATTCCATAGAGGCGTACATCGAGGCGGGCAGCGAGGACGCCTTCAACCGGATGTTCGAGCGCGACAAGGACGACCTGCGCGAACTCGGCATGGTCATCGAGACCGTGGAGAGCATCGACGGCGACATCGGCTACCAGGCGCACCGGGACCGCAACCAGCTGCCGCCGGTCACGCTCGACGCGGAGGAGGCCGCGGCGCTGGGCCTGGCGGCCCGCGTCTGGCAGCAGGCCCGGCTCGCCGGGGCGGCCAGCGGCGCGCTGCAGAAGCTGCGGGCGGCCGGGATGCCGCTCACCGGCGACGACCAGGACCCCTACGGGGCGCTGGAACCGCGGATCCCGGCGGGCGAGGCCGCGTTCGAGCCGCTGATGATCGCCTGCCGCGACCGGCGGCCCGTCACGTTCGACTACCGCAAGTCCAACGCCGCGCAGCCCGAGACCCGGCAGGTCGAGCCATGGGCGCTGGAGTGCTGGCGCGGCCACTGGTACCTGGCTGGATACGACCGCGACCGCGGCGCCGAACGCGTCTTCCGGCTGTCGCGCATCACCGGGCGGGTGCGGTCGCGCTCCGGCCGTTTCACCGCGGAGGTGCCCAGCCACGTCGCCGTGCGCGAGAGCGTCGCCCGCTGGGCGGGGGAGACGGCCATCGCCCAGGCCCGCATCCTGCTGCGCGCCGGCTCCGGCTACCCGCTGCGCGCCCGCGCCACCTCGGTGACGTCCCGTGACGGCGAGTGGGACGAGCTTGAGCTGCCCTATGGTCACGGGATGGGTGCCTGGCTGGCGGAGTTCGGCCCCGACGTGCTCGTGCTCGAGCCCGCGGACCTGCGGGCGGACGTCATCGAGCGGCTGCGCGGCGTCGCCAAGGGCTGAGGGGAGCAGGCATGGCGGACAGGGATGGCAGACAAGGGAGGCAACGCGTGACGACCACCGCCATCGACCGGACCCGGCGGATGCTGTCCCTCATCACCTACCTGCGCGAGCGCCCCGGCGCCCGCGTGGACGAGGTGGCGCGGGCGTTCGGCGTGAGCGAGGCGGAACTGATCTCCGACCTGGGCGTGCTGCCGATGTGCGGCACGAGCTTCCGCGGCGGGGACCTGCTGGACATCGACACCGACGGCGAGCACATCTGGTGGCACAACTCGCGGGCCGTGGGTACCGGCACGGGCCAGCCGCTGCGGCTGGCCGCCGACGAGGCGACCGCGCTGCTCGTGGCGGCGCGCGCCGTCGCCACCCTGCCAGGGCTGCGGCAGCGGGACCGGGACGCCCTGCTGCGCGCGACGGCGAAGCTGGAGGCCGCGGCGGGGGAGAGCGCCCGGGCGAGCTCCCGGCTGAACGTGACGTTCGAGTCGGAGGGCGAGGTCTTCGCCGTCGTGGACCGTGCGCTGAGCGAAGGGCGGCGGCTGCGGATCCGGTACTACTCGCCGGGGCGGGACGAGCTGACGGAGCGGGAGATCGACCCGATCCGGCTGTTCGCCGTCGGGCACACCTACGTCGAGGCGTGGTGCCGCAGGACCGAGGCGCGGCGGACGTTCCGCCTGGACCGGGTGGAGCGGGTCGAGCTGCTCGACACCCCGTCCGATCCGCCGCCGGTGGAGCCGCGCGACCTCAGCGAGGGGCTGGTGCAGCCGTCGCCGACCGACCCCGAGGTGCTCATCGAGGTGGGGCCGGGCGGCCGGTGGGTCGCCGAGTACTACCCGCACGACAAGGCCGAGGAGCTGCCGGACGGCGGCCTGCGCATCACGCTGCGCACGCCGGACCCGGCGACGCTGCGCCGGCTCGCACTGCGGCTGGGCGGCGACGGCCGGATCATCGCGCCGCCGGAGCTGGCCGAGTCCGCCCGGAACGCGGCCCGCGCGGCGCTGGAGCAGTACGAGAGGATGGCCTGACGGCGGTGTTCTGGCCGATGACGCAGATCGTGCTGGCGGTGGCGGGCCTGGCCGTGCTTGGGGTGCTCGCCGTGCGGGTCGGGCTGGAGGTGCGGCGGCTGGCCCGCGCCGTCGCCGAGTCGACGGAACGCCTCGAGCGCGCCGCCGCTGACCTGGAGCGGTCCGCCGCGCCGCTGGCCGCGAGGGCGGGACAGATGAGGCGCGCGGGAGTACAGCGGGAATAGCGGGGAAGAATTTGGGTACGCCTGGGCATTGATTTCTGTTCACCCCCGGGCGTTAGGATTGCAGCTCGTGCGGGATAAGGAGGTAGTCTTCCTCTCCGGCACGGCTGCCAGAACTTTCCCCCGATGAGAGAGAAGACGGAATTATGGGCCAGATCGGACCGTGGCAGATCGTCCTCATCCTCGTCATCGTCGTCCTCGTCTTCGGGGCGAAGCGGCTGCCGGACACGGCGCGTGCGCTGGGGAAGTCGATGCGCATCCTCAAGAGTGAGACGTCCGCCATGCGCAACGACGGGAAGACCGCCAGCCCCGAGCCGGCGCAGGACGGCACCGCCCAGCAGACGGTGGCGCCCAAGACCATCCAGGCCGCTCCCGGCGACGTGGCCAGCGCCCGGCCGGTCGACGAGCCGAAGGGCACCACGCAGAGCTGACGATCCGCTGCCTGACGAGGCCGGAGAGTGAGGGTGAGGCGGCCGGACGGGTCCGGCCGCCCTACGAGATGAGGACGTGGGGTGCCTAGGACCGCCCGGAAGCAGAGGGATCCCGAGGGGCGGATGCCGCTGACGGAACACCTCCGTGAGCTGCGCAACCGCCTTGCGGTGTCCGTCGTGGCGATCATCGTCGTCTGCATCGTCGCGCTGTTCTTCGCCAAGGATGTTCTGAACTTCCTGACGGATCCGGTGCCCGAATGCGGCCCGGATGACGACCCGACCGGCGGGCACTGCGCCACGGTCACGCAGCACGGCGTGACGACGCCGTTCGCGACCTACATCAAGGTTTCCCTCCTCGTGGGGCTCATCGTGGCCTCGCCGGTCTGGCTCTACCAGGCGTGGGCCTTCATCGCGCCCGGCCTGCACCAGCACGAGAAGAAGTACAGCCGCGCCGTCGTCGCCGTGGGTGTGCCGCTTTTCGTGCTGGGCGCGTACTTCGCGTACTGGATGCTGCCCCGCGCCCTCCCGGTGCTGCTGAGCTTCACCGCCGACGACGCGCAGAACCTGGTCTCCGTCGAGGATGTGCTCGACATCACGATGCGGATGGCCATCGGCTTCGGCTTCGCCTTCGAGCTGCCGCTGCTGCTGGTCCTGCTGAACTTCGGCGGCGTCGTCAGCGGCAAGCGGATGCTGAGCTGGTGGCGCTGGATGGTCGTCGGCATCGCGGTCTTCGCGGCCGCGGTCACTCCGACCGACATCATGTCGATGATCGCGCTCCAGATCCCCGTCACGGGCCTGTACTTCATCGCCGTCCTCATCGCGCTCGTGAACGACCTGCGGCGGCGCAAGCGCAACCCGGACGCCGAGCTGAGCGACGACGAGGCCTCCGAGCTCGATCTCACGCCGTCCGTCATCGAGCCTGCCTCCTCCCTCGGAACGGATGACGGCGGGGAACGGCGCAACGGCTACGACGACGCCACGTGACGGCGCCCGGCCCGGCCGCGGCCGGGGCGGCGGCCCGGGACATAGCCCTCCTGGTGAACCCGGCGGCCGGCCGCGGCCGCGCCGCCCGTGACGCCCTCCTCGCCGCCCGCGTCCTGCGCGGCGCCGGGCACACCGTGCGCGCGGTCACGGGCGCCGACGCGGCGGACACGCTGCGCCGCGCGCGGGCAGCGGTCGCCGGAGACCCCGCGGCGCTGGTCGCGGTCGGCGGCGACGGTCTGGTCTCGCTGGCGCTCCAGGCGGTCGCCGGCACCAGCGTCCCCCTCGGCATCATCGCCGCCGGCACCGGCAACGACTTCGCCCGCGCCTGCGGCCTGCCCCGGCGCGGTCCCGCTGCGGCCGCCGTCGCCGTCGCGGCGGCACTGCGCACGCGCGACCTGACCGCCGTCGACCTGGGCCGCGCCGGCTCCACCTGGTTCGGCGGGGTGCTGGC
Organism: Streptomyces sp. 7-21; assembly: GCF_016741785.1. Lineage (GTDB taxonomy): Bacteria > Actinomycetota > Actinomycetes > Streptomycetales > Streptomycetaceae > Streptomyces. The sequence continues at coordinate 246,202 of NZ_JAERRL010000007.1, read as the reverse complement.
CGCCGGCTTCGACTCGCGCGTCACCGAGCGGGGCAACCGGATGCGCTGGCCCCGCGGCCGGCTCCGGTACGACGCGGCCGTGCTCGCCGAACTGGCCGCGCTGCGCCCGCTGCCGTTCCGGATCCGGCTCGACGGCGGCGACTGGCTGCCCGTCCCCGCCACGCTCGTCGCGGTCGGCAACGGCGCCAGCTACGGCGGCGGCATGCGGATCTGCGCGGGCGCGCGTGCGGACGACGGGCTGTTCGATGTGACGATCGTGGGGGAGTGCGGCCGGGCGGAACTGCTGCGCTTCTTCCCCCGCGTCTTCCGCGGCACGCACCTGAGCCACCCCGCCGTGACCGTGCACCGTGCCGCCGCGGTCACGCTGCACGCGCCGGGCGTGACCGGCTACGCCGACGGCGAGCGGCTCGGCCCGCTGCCGCTGACCGCCACCTGCGTCCGGGGCGCCGTCCGCGTCCTGGGAGCCCGGCTGTGAGGCGGGCCACGGCATCTGCGGCCCGGGCGGCGGGCGGCCGGTAGGCTCGTAGCCACAATGACCGCCGAGATGTCACCCGCCGAGCGCTACGCCGCCGCTCGCCGGCGCGCGGCCGAGCAGGCTACCGCGCTCGCCCCCTTCCGCGAGATGTACGGCTTCGAGCTGGACCCGTTCCAGCTCGAGGCGTGCCGGGCCCTCGAAGCCGGGAAGGGCGTTCTGGTGGCGGCACCGACCGGCTCCGGCAAGACGGTGGTCGGTGAGTTCGCCGTTCACCTGGCCCTGACGCAGGGCCGCAAGTGCTTCTACACCACGCCGATCAAGGCGCTGTCCAACCAGAAGTACGCCGACCTGGTCAAGCGCTACGGCCCGGGCAAGGTCGGCCTGCTCACCGGCGACAACAGCGTCAGCCCCGAGGCGCCCGTGGTCGTGATGACCACCGAGGTGCTGCGGAACATGCTCTACGCGGGCTCCTCCTCACTCGCCGGCCTCGGCTACGTGGTCATGGACGAGGTGCACTACCTGTCGGACCGGTTCCGGGGCGCGGTGTGGGAAGAGGTGATCATCCACCTCCCCGAGTCCGTGACGCTGGTCTCGCTGTCCGCGACGGTGTCCAACGCCGAGGAGTTCGGCGACTGGCTGGAGGCCGTGCGCGGCGACACGGAGGTCATCGTCTCCGAGCACCGCCCGGTGCCGCTGTGGCAGCACGTGCTCGCCGGGCGGCGCCTGTACGACCTGTTCGAGGAGAAGGGCGACCGGCGCGCGGTCAACCCCGACCTGCTGCGCATGGCGCGGCTGGAGAACAGCCGCCCGCTCGGCCGCGAGCGCTACCGGGGCGGCCGTGACCGCCGCCGCGCCGCCGAGCGGGAGCGGGAGCGGCGCCAGCGCGCCCGCCTGTACACGCCCAGCCGCCCCGAGGTGATCAGCAGACTGGACGCCGCGGGGCTGCTGCCGGCGATCACGTTCATCTTCAGCCGCGCGGGCTGCGAGGCCGCCGTGCAGCAGTGCCTGTACGCGGGGCTGCGGCTCAACGACGCGCGCGCCCGCAGCGAGGTGCGCGAGATCGTGGAGGCGCGCACGGCGTCCATCCCGGACGAGGACCTGCACGTGCTGGGCTACTTCGAGTGGCTGGAGGGCCTGGAGCGCGGCATCGCGGCGCACCACGCCGGCATGCTGCCGACCTTCAAGGAGGTCGTCGAGGAGCTGTTCGTGCGGGGGCTGGTGAAGGCCGTCTTCGCCACCGAGACCCTCGCCCTGGGCATCAACATGCCGGCGCGGTCAGTGGTGCTGGAGAAGCTCGTGAAGTGGAACGGCGAGCAGCACGCCGACATCACGCCGGGCGAGTACACCCAGCTGACCGGCCGCGCCGGGCGGCGCGGCATCGACGTGGAGGGCCACGCCGTGGTGCTGTGGCAGCGCGGCATGGACCCCGAGGCGCTGGCCGGGCTGGCGGGTACGCGCACGTACCCGCTGCGCTCGTCGTTCCGGCCCTCGTACAACATGGCGGTCAACCTGGTCGGCCAGTTCGGCAGGCACCGCTCGCGCGAGCTGCTGGAGACCTCCTTCGCGCAGTTCCAGGCGGACCGCGCGGTGGTCGGCATCTCCCGCCAGGTGCAGCGCAACGAGGCGGGCCTGGCCGGCTACCGGGAGGCCATGACGTGCCACCTGGGCGACTTTGAGGAGTACGCGGCGCTGCGCCGGCAGCTGAAGGACCGCGAGAAGGAGCTGGCGCGCCAGGGCACCGCCCAGCGCCGCGCCGCCGCCGCGACCGCGCTGGAGCGGCTGCGGCCCGGTGACATCATCCGGGTGCCGGCGGGCAGGTTCGCCGGCCTGGCGCTCGTGCTGGATCCGGGCACCTCGGGCGGCCGCAGCCCCGGACGCCGCGGCTATGACTACCACGAGGCGCCCCGGCCGCTGGTGCTGACCGCCGAGCGGCAGGTCAAGCGGCTGGCCTCGGCGGACTTCCCGGTGCCGGTCGAGCCGCTGGACCGGATGCGCATCCCGAAGTCGTTCAACCCGCGCAGCCCCGCCTCGCGCCGCGATCTGGCCTCGGCGCTGCGCACCAAGGCGGGCGCGGCGGCCTGGGCGGACGACCAGCCGCGGCGGCACCGGCGCCGCCGCTCGGACGCGGCGGAGGACGAGGAGATCACCCGCCTGCGCGCCGCGATCCGCGCCCATCCCTGCCACGGCTGTGACGAGCGCGAGGATCACGCGCGGTGGGCGGAGCGGTATTACCGGCTGCGCCGTGACACCCGGCAGCTGGAGCGCCGCATCGAGGGCAGGACGAACACCATTGCCCGCACCTTCGACCAGGTCTGCGCCCTGCTGACCGAGCTCGGCTACCTGCGCGGGGACGAGGTGACGGCGCACGGCCGCCGGCTGGCGCGGCTGTACGGCGAGCTGGACCTGCTGGCGAGCGAGTGCCTGCGGGAAGGGGTCTGGGAGGGCCTGGGCCCGGCCGACCTGGCGGCCTGCGCCTCCGCGCTGGTGTACGAGGCGAGGGTCACCGACGACGCGCCGCCGCCGGAGCTGCCGGGCGGCAGGACCCGGCAGGCGCTGAGCGAGATGGTCCGCATCTGGGGGCGGCTGGACGACGCCGAGGAGCGCCACCGCATCAACCAGGCGTCCGGCGTCGGCCAGCGCGAGCCCGATCTGGGCTTCGCCTGGGCCGCGTACCAGTGGGCCCAAGGCCGCGGCCTCGACCAGGTGCTCAGGGACGCCGATATGCCCGCCGGCGACTTCGTCCGCTGGTGCAAGCAGATCATCGACGTGCTGGGGCAGCTCGCGGTGGCGGCGCCGGAGGACGGGACCGTCGGGCCGACCGCCCGCCGGGCGGTGGACGCGATGCGGCGCGGCGTGGTGGCGTACAGCTCTGTGGGCTGAACGCTGGCCGGCGGGGCCGGCTGGCCCTCCGTCAGCCAGCCAGCGCCTCCAGCAGCCGGCGCAGCGGGCCGCCGAGGTTCCAGCGGGCGTCAAGCGCCGCCAGGCCCTGCGGATCGCGGGGCGCGCGCGGCAGCGCCGGGTCGTGGCCGGGCAGCGGCACGTCGGTGGCGACGCGGACGACGCGGGGCGCGACGGCGAGGTACGGCCGGGCCTCGTCCAGGCGCCTGCGCTGGGCGGGGGTGAACGGTGCTGACGGGTCATCGAGCGCCGCGAGGATCCCGTCAAGGTCGCCGTGGCGGGCGAGCAGCCTGGCGGCGGTCTTCTCACCGATGCCGGGGACGCCCGGCAGGCCGTCGCTGGGGTCGCCGCGCAGCAGGGCCAGGTCGGCGTAGCCGGGGCCGTCGACGCCGTACTTCTCCCGCAGCGCGGCGCCGTCGACCACGGACAGCGTGCCGACGCCCTTGACGGGGAAGAGCACGCGGACGCCGCGCGCGTCGTCGACCAGCTGGTACAGGTCGCGGTCGCCGGTGACGATGTCCACCGGGCCGCTGGCGCGCGCGGTGAGAGTGCCGATCACGTCGTCCGCTTCGTATCCGGGGGCGCCGAGGCGGGGAATACCGAGCGCGTCGAGCACGTTCTCGATGACTGGCACCTGCGGGGAGAGGGTGTCGGGGACGGTCTCGGTGCTGGCGCCCGTATCCGTCTCCTCTGCTACCCGGTGCGCTTTGTAACTGGGGATCAGTTCGACGCGCCAGGCGGGGCGCCAGTCCTCGTCCATGCAGGCCACGAGTCCTGCGGGGCGGTGGTCGCGGACCAGGCGGGCGAGGAAGTCGAGCAGGCCGCGCACGGCGTTGACGGGGGTGCCGTCGGGGGCGCGGACTGATTCGGGGACCCCGAAGTAGGCCCGGAAGTACAGCGAAGCGGTGTCGAGCAGCATCAGGCGGCTGGGCGTAGACGTCACAGCAGCGATCATCCCGCACCGTGAGGAACGAGGACATCTGGCTCGCCAGAAATTGGTTTGTTAAGCTAACCATTAACGCTTTCTTGACGCTGATCCTGACCGAACTGTCGGACGCCAAGGAGCTAAGGAGGAGGAACCATCCGCTCACTGACGCCCGCCCGACCCGGCAGCCGCCACCCGCGCGAAGTCCGTTTCGTCCCCGCTCATGACGGACGCGGGTGACGGCCGTGGGACACGCTGACACCTTGCTTGCCATGGGCGGCGCCTTCGTCGCCGCCGCGATCCTCGCCCGTCTCGGCAGCCGCATCGGGCTGCCCACGATTCCCCTGTTCATCCTGGCCGGCATCATGCTCGGCCCCCACACCCCCGGATACGTGCTCATCGAGGATGCGCACGATCTGGAGATGCTCACGGCCCTCGGCCTGGTGCTGCTGCTGTTCTACCTCGGCCTTGAGTTCAACGTGGACGACCTCAAAGCCGGCGGCAAGAAGATGGTGGCGGCGGGGACCATGTACCTCGTGCTCAACGTGGGCGCGGGGCTCGCGTTCGGCTTCGCCCTCGGCTGGGGCACCGCGGAGGCCTTTGTCCTCGCCGGTGTGCTCGGCATCTCGTCATCGGCCATCGTCACCAAGATCCTGGTCGACCTCGGCCGCATCGGGAACCCCGAGAGCAAGCCGATTCTGGGCATCATCGTCGTCGACGACATCTTCCTGGCGATGTACCTCGCGGCGCTCCAGCCCGTGATCTCGGGCGCGGAGAACTCAGGTGAGATGCTCTGGCAGATGGCCAAGGCGTTCGGCTTCCTGCTCGTCCTCGCCCTGGCCGCACGGTACGGGAGGCGCATCGTCGGACGGCTCTTCGCCATCAACGACGACGAGCTGCTCGTCATCTCCTTCCTCGGGGCAGCCGTGCTGGTCTCCGGCATCGCTGAGCGCTTCGGCGTGGCCGACGCCATCGCCGCCTTCATGGTCGGCTTCATGCTCGGCAACACGGGCTCCGGGGAGCGCATCCGCAAGCTGGTCCACCCGCTGCGCGATGCCTTCGCCGCGATCTTCTTCTTCGGCTTCGGAGTGTCCATCGATCCCGGGGACCTGCCGAGCGTGATCTGGCCGGTGCTCATCGCCGTCCTCGTGACGCTGACGGTGAACCTGGCCTCGGGGCTGTTCACCGCACGGCTCTACAGCTTCGGGCCGCGTGCCACGGCCAACGTGGCCACCACGCTGGTCGCCCGCGGTGAGTTCGCCCTCATCCTGGCCACCATGGCCGCAGCGGCCGGGCTCGATGCGCGGCTGTCGCCGTTCATCGCGGGCTACGTGCTCATCCTGGCGGTCGTGTCCCCGCTGGTCGCCGGACGCTCGCACTGGGTAGCCCGGCTGCTGCCCAAAGAGCGCAAGAAGGAGAACGAGCCGCAGGCCGCAATCGCTGCGGAGGAGCTGCCTGACCCCGCGCTCAGCGAGCGGTAGACGGCGCCGGCCGCGCCGCGCGGAGGGGGACGCGCGGCGGTCGCCGGATCCGGGCTCCGGCCCGCCCGGTCCGCCCCCGGCGGCGGGCGGGCCGGAGCGCGCCGCCCGCCGCCGGGGCCGGGAACACCGCCGGGGTGCCGGCCGCGACCGCGGACCCGGTACCCAGGTCTGACCCGGCGCCCGTAGAGTAAGCGCGTCGATTGCGACGGGCGGTGGGGCCTAGGCCATGGGGGTAGACGGATGAGCACCGAGTTCGTTCCGCGGCGTGCCTCCGTCCCGCCACCGCCGCAGCGGCCCCCGCGGCCCGCCGCCCCGCCGAAGCCCGCGGTGCCGCCCCGGCCGGCGGCACCGCCGCAGCCCGCCGCCCCGCCGGAACCGGCCGGGCCCCCTCCGCCCGCCGCGCCGGCCGTCATCGTGGTGCGGCGCTCCGCCCGCCTCGCCGCGCCCCTGGTCTGCCTGGTGCTCGGCACCGGCCTGCTCGGCGGCGCCGCCGCCGGCACCTGGCTCACCGACGACGGCGGCACCGCGGCGGAGCAGGCGTTCGACGATGGGCGCTCGCTGTGGCGCGACCTGCCGGTGGACGAGCTGTTCCCGCCGGAACTGACCGGCGAGAACGCCGGCCCCGGCGGGGCCGACCGCCGCTGGCTCCGCCTCGCCGTCGCACCCGCCAGCGGCTGCGCCGAGGCCTTCGACCCGCTGCTCGCGGACGTGCTCGCCCAGGTCGGCTGCCACCGCCTGGTGCGCGCCACCTACATGGACGAGACGGAGAGCCGCATCACCACCGTCGGCCTGCTGTTCACCGAGGCCGACCGGGCGGGCATGGAGGCGCTGCGCGACCGCTTCGAGCGGGAGGGCCTGGGCGAGCGCCCGGACCTGATGCCGCGCGGCTACGCCCCCGAGAACACCCTCGCTGAGGACTTCGGCGACGCGCAGCGCGCCTCCTGGAGCTTCCGGATTCTCACCAGCGCCCCGGTCGTCGCCTACGCGGTCTCCGGCTTCGCCGACGGCCGCCCCATCCCCGAGCCCCAGCCCGCGTCCCAGGCGGTCTCCCAGGAGGAGGACACCACCGTCGCGCTGTCCGGGCTCGGGCACGACGCGCGGGCCCTCGCGCGCCTCGTCGCCGACACCGTGCGCCGGACGACCGCCGAGTACGCCGAGGAGGTCCGATGACGTCACGGCTCCGCCGCGCGCTGCCGGCCTGGAGCGCGCTCGCCGCGGTGGCCGCCGCCGCGGCGGCCCCGCTCGCCACCGCGGCCCCGGCCCGCGCCGACTCCATCCGCGAGCAGCAGCAGTGGGCGCTGGACGCCATCAACGTGCCGGAGGCGTGGCAGACCACGCGCGGGGCAGGCGTCACCGTCGCCGTCCTCGACACCGGCGTCGATGAGGACCACCCGGACCTCGCGGGCTCGGTTCTCCCCGGCCGGGATTTCGTCGGCATGGGCGCCGGGCCGGGCGACCCGCAGTGGGCCGCCCACGGCACGGCGATGGCGGGCATCATCGCCGGGCACGGCCACGGGCCCGGCGGCAACGACGGCGTCATCGGGGTCGCCCCCGAGGCCCGCATCCTGCCCGTCCGCGTATTGCTCGAGGACGACGACCCGGCCCGCGACCGCGCCCGCGAGACCCGCGGCGACGCGCTCGCCGAGGGCATACGCTGGGCCGCCGACCAGGGCGCCGACGTCATCAACCTCTCGCTCGGCGACGACAGCGAGTCCGCTCACCACGACCCGGAGGAGGACGCGGCCGTGCGCTACGCCCTGAACAAGGGCGCCGTGGTCGTCGCCTCCGCGGGAAACGGCGGCGAGAACGGCGACCCCGTCTCCTACCCGGCCGGCTACCCGGGCGTCATCGCCGTCACCGCCGTGGACCGCACCGGCACCCCCACCGACTTCTCCACGGAACGCTGGTACGCCACGGTCTGCGCCCCCGGCCAGGACGTCATCGTGCCGGACCCGGACGGGAACTACTACACCGCCTGGGGCACATCCTCGGCCGCCGCCTTCGTCTCCGGCTCCGTCGCCCTTCTGCTCTCCGCCTACCCCGACCTCACCCCGGCCGAGGTCACCCGGCTGCTGGCCAGCACAGCGCAGAACCCGCCCGAAGGCGGGCGCGATGACGCGGTCGGCAGCGGGCTCGTCGACCCGGCGGCGGCGCTCCGGGCGGCGGCCGAGGGTGCCCCGGGACCCGGCCCGGCCGCCCGGCCCGAGGTCCCCGAGTACTTCGGGCCCGGCCCCACCGGGGACAGCGGCGGCTCCGGCGCGGGCTGGCTGGCGCCCGCCGCGGCGACGCTGGGCACCGCGTTCCTCGGCGTTGCCACCGTGCTCCTGGCCCGGCTCAGGCGCCCGGGTCGCCGGCCCGGCCCGTGACCACCGCGACCGCTGACCGGGCGGCGGCTTCCACGGCCGCGATGCCCGCCTGCTGCGTGCCGTGGCCCGCGGAGACCACGGCGACCAGGCAGGGGTGGCCCCCGGCGGTCACCCAGCCGATGCTGTTGACGTCCCACAGACCGGTCTGGCTGCGGGGCAGCCAGCCGTTCTTCAGCGCGAAGCCGCCGTCGGCCGCCGCCGACACCCCCCAGCGCTGGCCCGGCACGACCGTGGCCATCAGCTCCTGGATGTAGGCGCGGGAGGCGGGCGACAGCTCGGAATCCGGCGCGAAGATCGCCCGCAGCAGGGTGATCTGGTCGGTGCTGGTCGTCTGCGTGAGCCCCCACAGCCCCTGGCGCCCCGCCACGGTGCCGGTCAGCCCCAGCCGGGCGTTCGCCGCGTCCAGGCCCTCGGCGCCTCCGATACGGCGCCACAGCGCGTCGGTCGCGTCATTGTCGCTGCGCCGGATCATCTCCGAGGCCAGGCGCCGTTCCGACGCCGTCAGCTCCCGGCCCTCGTCCTGCGCCTGGAGCAGCAGCGCGGCCAGCACGTTGACCTTGACGATGCTGGCGGTATCGAACGCGGCGGAGCCGTAGCTGGCGTGCGTGCCGGTCGCCAGGTCGAGCACCGCGACCGACAGCCGCGTGCCGGGGGCCGACGGCAGGTCCGCGAGCGCCAGTGCGAGGGCGGTGTCGGCGTCGCGTGGCGCGGCCGGCTCCGGAGGGGAGGCGTGCCAGGCGGACGGCGGGACGCTGCTGCCGTCCGCCGCGCGTATCTCCCACTCCCCGCTGTCCGCCGCGCCGCCGTCCGGGCGCTGCGCCGCGGCCGGCTCCGCTTGGTCCCCGCTCACGCCGGAGGCGCCGGCGCACGCCAGCAGCGCCGTCGTGAGGGCCGCGTGGGCCACCAGGACCGGGCGCGGCCGACGCGCTCGGTGGCGCGTGTCCGGTGGCGTCATGGCTCCGCACGCTATCTCGCACACGTGCACGAGTCAGGGGCTGCCGTGTGACGAACGCGTCACAGCCGGGGCGGCTACTGGGATGAAACAGAACAAAACCGGAGTAAACGCCGGGGGCGGCAACCGGCGCGGCAACGCCCCGCCCCCCTGCGGGCGGCCCGGCCCGCCGCCGCCCGGATACCCTCGGCGGGTGGCCCTGAAAAACATCCCGCGGTCCCCCTTCGCCGACGACGACGGCACGGCCGACCCGGCCCTCCGCACGGCACTTGACGACTGGTCCCGCGACCCGGCGACCGAGCCGGCCCTGCTGGCGGTGCTGGCGCGCTCCCGGCTCCTCGTGCCCGTCGTCGCCATCCTCGGCGAGGCAGAGACCGGGGAGGACGGGCTGCGGCGCGAGAAGACCAGCGACATGGCCGTGCTCACGCTCACCGTGCCCAGCGGCCGCCGCGCGCTGCCCGTGTTCAGCGCCACCGACACGCTCGCGAAGTGGCGCCCCGACGCCCGCCCCGTGGCCGTCACCACCGCCCAGGCGCTGCGGGCGGCCGTGCAGGAGGGGGCCGACACCCTTGTGCTCGACCTCGCCGGGCCCGTCACCTACGAGGCGCGCGGCCCGGCCCTGCGCGCCCTGGCCGCCGGCGGCTCGCCGCTGGCGGCGCCCGCCGTGGCCGAGGCCCTGCGCGCGCTGCTCGCCGCCGAGCCCGCCGTGGCCGCCGCGCACCTGGTGCCGGGCGGCTCCGCCGACGGCACCCTGGCGCTCGTCCTGGACGGCACCGGCGAGGCGGCCCCGGCGCTGTCCCGGCTGGCCCGCGCCCTGGCGGCGGACGAGACGCTGCGCGCCCACCTGGTCCGCGGCCTCGACCTGGCCGTGCTGCCGCCGGGCGCCGCCCTGCCCGGGGAGCCGGTCTACCGCCGCTGACGGCGCTGCCCGCCCCTGGCCCCGGTGCCTCGGTTGCCCCGGCCGGCGTGCGGTGCCGGCTCCGGGGGCCGACACTGCCAGTCAGGGCCCGGCGAACGGTCCGGGCAGTGAGCAGTGGAGGCGCCATGTCCGCGTGGTGGTCCCGGGAGTCCGTGAACAAGTCCCTGGAAGCCGAGCCCGAGTCGCTGGCCGCCGAGCTGGTCGGCACCCTCATCCTCGTCTTCGTCGCGGTGGGCACCGCCGTGCTGGCCGGTGAGTACGCCGGCAGCTTCGGCGTCGCCCTCGCCGCCGGGTTCACGCTGCTGGCGCTCGCCTACGCCCTCGGCCCCGTCTCCGGCAGCCACGTCAATCCGGCGGTGACGCTGGGTATGCTGCTCGCCGGCCGGATGAGCCCGCGCACCGCCGTCGGCTACTGGATCGCCCAGGTCGTCGGCGCGGTGCTCGGCGCCCTGCTGCTGTTCATCGTGGCCCGCCAGGTACCGGGGCTGGAGACCAGCGAGGCCATGGGCAGCAACGGCTTCGGCGACCGCTCGGCCGTGGGGGTCTCCGGCGGCGGCGCGTTCGTCGCGGAGGTGCTGCTGACGTTCCTGCTCGTCTACGTGTGGCTCGCGGTGACCGACCGGGTCACGCTCGCCGGGTACGCCGGGCTGGCCGTGGGGCTGGCCTACGGCGCCGCGTACCTGGTCGCCGTGCCGCTGACCGGCGCCTCCCTCAACCCGGCCCGCTCGCTGGGGCCGGCGCTCTTCGCGGGCGGCTCGGCGCTTACGGAGCTGTGGCTGTTCCTGCTGGCGCCGCTCATCGGCGCGGCCGTCGCGGTCGCCGTCCACTGGGTGACCCACCCGCGCGCGGCCGCGGTCCGGGACGCGGGCGCGCCCGTCCGGTGACCCGGTGCCCGGTGATGCTGCCGCAGGACCGGGACTATCCCAGGACGGGGCCGGTGAACTTCTCGCCCGGTCCCTGGCCCGGCTCGTCCGGCACCGCCGACTGCTCGCGGAAGGCGAGCTGGAGCGACTTCAGGCCGTCCCGCAGCGGCGCCGCGTGGTAGGTGCCGATCTCCGGCGCGCTGGCCGTCACCAGGCCCGCGAGTGCCGTGATCAGCTTCCTTGCCTCGTCCAGGTCCCGGTAGCGCTCGCCGTCCTCGGCCAGGCCCAGGTGCACCGCGGCCGAACTCATCAGATGCACCGCCAGGGTCGTGATCACCTCAACCGCGGGCACGTCGGCGATGTCGCGGGTCATGCTGGCGGTGTCCGCGCCAGGCCGGGCTTCGCTCATGCCGCCCAGCCTACGGCCCGCCGCCGGCGGGCCGCGGGGCGGGCGGTACGCGCACGCCGGGGAGCGGACCGCCGCGCGTGGTGTAGTCTGGAAGGCGACCGGCCGGACACCTGTGTGCCCGGCCCGTAAGTGGAGGCTCCGGACTCCCACCTGACCGACCCAACGGGTCGGCGGGTCACTGGTCAGGCTGCGCCCCGCGGATCTTCCGTGGCGGTGCTCCCGGTCTGCTAAGGAGCCCCGCTGCGTACCGCCCGGGGCGTTTTCCGCGCCAAGGGGCGGTGGTCATCCAGACATATCCCAGCGCGGCTGCCCGCCAGGCAATCGCGCGGCGCAACCGAGGAGGCCCCATCAGCGCCGAGCCCCGCATCAACGACCGGATTCGCGTTCCCGAAGTGCGACTCGTCGGTCCCAGTGGCGAGCAGGTCGGTATCGTGCCGCTTGCGAAGGCCCTGGAGCTTGCCCAGGAGTATGACCTGGACCTGGTCGAGGTGGCGGCCAACGCCCGCCCGCCGGTCTGCAAGCTCATGGACTACGGCAAGTACAAGTACGAGTCGGCTATGAAGGCCCGTGAGGCGCGCAAGAACCAGGCGCACACGGTCATCAAGGAGATGAAGCTCCGGCCGAAGATCGATCCGCACGACTACGACACGAAGAAGGGTCACGTCGTCCGGTTCCTCAAGCAGGGGGACAAGGTCAAGATCACGATCATGTTCCGGGGCCGCGAGCAGTCCCGGCCCGAGCTCGGTTACCGGCTGCTGCAGCGGCTCGCCGAGGACGTGCAGGACCTGGGCTTCGTGGAGTCCAATCCGAAGCAGGACGGGCGGAACATGATCATGGTTCTCGGTCCGCACAAGAAGAAGACCGAGGCCATGGCCGAGGCCAGGGAGGCGCAGGCCGCCCGCAAGGCCAGCCGCCAGCAGGGGAAGACGTCCGCGTAACGCCTTCGCCGGCGGCGCACACGAGCAGACAGAGCACCCGGCGCTCGCGTCGGGCGGCCGCCCGGCCGCCCGGAGCGCCATGGACGAGGAGAGTTGCGGCGACATGCCGAAGAACAAGACGCACAGCGGTGCCAGCAAGCGGTTCAGGATCACTGGCTCCGGCAAGGTGATGCGCCAGCGCTCAGGTCGCCGTCACTACCTGGAGCACAAGCCGTCGACGCTCACCCGTCGTCTCGCCGGCAGGACGGAGGCGGCTCCGGCCGACGCCAAGAGGATCAAGAAGCTTCTCGGCAAGTGACGTAACGGGTCCGCGCGCCGCCCCGCGGCCGCACGGACGCCGGAGCGAACGACCGGGACCTATCCGTTTCCGGGCCGCGTGACCATTCCGCGGCCCCCGACAAGGAGCAGACACGTGGCACGCGTCAAGCGGGCGGTCAACGCCCACAAGAAGCGCAGGGCGATCCTGGAGCAGGCCAGCGGCTACCGGGGGCAGCGCTCCCGCCTGTACCGCAAGGCCAAGGAGCAGGTCACCCACTCCCTCGTCTACAACTACAACGACCGCAAGCGGCGGAAGGGTGACTTCCGGCAGCTGTGGATCCAGCGCATCAACGCGGCCGCCCGCGCCAACGGCATCACCTACAACCGCTTCATCCAGGGCCTGAAGGCCGCTGAGATCGAGGTGGACCGCAAGATGCTCGCCGAGCTGGCCGTCAGCGACCCCGCGGCGTTCGCCGCGCTGGTCGAGACCGCGCAGAAGGCCCTGCCCAGCGACGTCAACGCGCCGAAGGCCGCCTGAAGCCGGCCGCACCCGGCGGCCGGCCGTCCGCTCTGACGGCGGCGGCCCGCCGGGCACCTCACGGACCCGCAGGCACGCGCCTGCGGGTCCGGTACGTTCCGTCTCCGCCACGCCAGAAGCAAGCCAGAAGCGAGCCGCCGCATGGTTTCCGCCGCCGAACTGACCTCCCCGCGTTCCCCGCGCGTCGTGGCCGCGAGGCGGCTGGGCCGGCGCGGCTTCCGCGGCAAGGAGCGGCGGTTCCTGGCGGAGGGCCCGCAGGCGGTGCGGGAGGCCGTCGCCCACCGCACGCCCGAAGGGCCCACGCTGCTCGAGCTGTTCGCGACGGCCGAGGCGGCCGAGCGCCACAGCGGCCTGCTGGAGCGGGCCCGGGCGGCGGGCTGCGCCGTGCACCGGGCCAGCGATGAGGTGGTCGCAGGGCTGTCGCAGACGGTGACGCCGCAGGGACTCGTCGGCGTCTGCCGCTTCCTCGACCGCCCGCTGGCCGAGATCCTGGCCGCCCGGCCCCGGCTGGTGGCGGTGCTCGCCCACGTCCGCGACCCGGGCAACGCCGGCACCGTGCTGCGCTGCGCGGACGCCGCGGGCGCCGACGCCGTGATCCTCACCGACGCCTCCGTCGACCTGTACAACCCCAAGGCGGTCCGCGCGTCCGCCGGGAGCCTGTTCCACCTGCCGGTGGCCGTCGGGGTTCCCGTCGCGAGCGCCGCCGCCGGGCTGGCGCAGGCCGGGGTGCGGGTGCTGGCCGCCGACGGCGGCGGGGAACGGGACCTGGACACCGAGCTGGACGCGGGCGCCATGGGCGGCCCCACCGCGTGGATCTTCGGCAACGAGGCGTGGGGCCTGCCGCCGGAGACCCGGGCGCTGGCCGACGCCGTGGTGCGCGTGCCGCTTCACGGCCGCGCCGAGAGCCTCAACCTCGCCACCGCCGCCGCTGTCTGCCTGTACGCCTCCGCCCGCGCGCAGCGGGCGCCCGGAGGCTGCCGGGCGGCGGGCACCGGCGGCGGGGACGGCACCGGCGGGGGCCCGGGGCTGGCTGGCTGAGCGGCCCCGCGGGCCACTCCACCTAGTACGCTGGCCAGCGCGCGAGAGGGGCGAACGGGGATGGACATCGCGACCAGTGGGGAGACGGGTCTGGACTCTGACGACCTCCCCGACGGCCTCGTGGTCGCCGACCGGCTCGGCCTGGTCCGCTGCTTCAACGCGGCGGCCGCGCGGCTGACCGGCCAGCGCCCGGCCGCCGCGCTGGGCCGCCCGATCGACCAGGTCCTGCCGCTGGAGGACCCGGACGGCCGCCGCTGGTGGCGCACCACCGACCCCTACCGGGGCCTGGCCATCCGCACCGGCCAGCCCGAGCGGAACCTGCTGCTGCCCGGCGGCCGGGAGGTGCTCGTCGCCGCCCGCTACGTGCGCTCCCGCCCCGCCGGGCCGGTGCACCGGCTCGTCGTGACGCTGCGCGGCACCGAGGCGCGGCAGCGCAGCGAACGCGGCAGCGCCGAGCTGATCGCCACGGTGGCCCACGAGCTGCGGTCGCCCCTGACCTCCGTCAAGGGCTTCACCGCCACCATGCTCGCCAAGTGGGACCGGTTCACCGACGACCAGAAGCGGCTCATGCTCCAGACCGTGGACGCGGACGCGGACCGGGTCACGCGCCTGATCACGGAGCTGCTCGACGTCTCCCGCATCGACGCCGGGCGGCTGGAGCTGCGGCGGCAGCCGCTGCGCCTGGAAGAGGCGGTCCGCCGCCACGTGAAGACGCTGGTGAACGGCGGCTGCGGCGCCGACCGCTTCGACGTGCGCCTCGGTACGGACCTGCCCGGCGTCTGGGCCGACCCCGGCAAGATCGACCAGGTCATCGGCAACCTGCTGGAAAACGCCGTGCGCCACGGCGACGGTACTGTCACCATCGAGCTGCACCGCGTCGCCCCCACCCGGACCCGCCAGGAGGGCGTCGCGGTAACGGTCAGCGACGAAGGCCCCGGCATTCCGGAGGAAATGATGCACCGCGTCTTCACCCGCTTCTGGCGGGGCAGCGACCGCGGCGGCATCGGGCTCGGCCTGTACATCGTCAAGGGCATCATCGAGGCCCACGGGGGGACGGTCACGGCCGGCCGCACCCCCCGCGGCGGCGCCCGCTTCCGATTTATCCTGCCCGCGGGCACCCCGGCGTTCCTCGCCTGAAGTCCCCGCGGGCGCCCCCCGTAGACTCGACCCCTGGCGGGCCACGCCACGGGGCGCGCGGCCGAAGCCGCAAGCCAACACGGAAACACGGGAAGAGATGTCGGCACCCAACAAGTCGTACGACCCTGTCGAGGTCGAGGCACTGAAACCGGAAGAGGTCGACCGGGCGCGCGACGCCGCGCTCGCGGCCATCGCCGCCGCCCAGGACCTGGACGCGCTGCGCGAGGCCAGGACGGCCCACGCCGGCGACCGCTCGCCGCTCGCCCTGGCCAACCGCGAGATCGGCGCCCTCCCGCCCCACGCCCGCGCCGAGGCGGGCAAGCGGGTCGGCCAGGCCAGGGGCGCCGTGGCCAAGGCACTGCGTGCCCGCCAGGAGGAGCTGGAGGCGGAGCGCGAGGAGCGGATGCTGGCCGAGGAGACGGTGGACGTCACGCTGCCGTACGACCGCGTGACGCCCGGCGCCCGCCACCCGCTGACCACGCTCTCCGAGCGCATCGAGGACATCTTCACGGCCATGGGCTACGAGGTGGCCGAGGGCCCCGAGGTCGAGGCCGAGTGGTTCAACTTCGACGCCCTCAACATGGCCCCCGACCACCCGGCGCGGACCGCCAGCGACACCTTCTTCGTCGCCGGGCCCAAGGGCGAGGCGGAGGAGTCCGGCGTCGTGCTGCGCACCCACACCTCGCCGGTGCAGATCCGCTCGATGCTGGACCGCGAGCCGCCCATCTACGTCATCTGCCCCGGCCGCGTGTACCGCACCGACGAGCTGGACGCCACGCACACCCCGGTCTTCACGCAGGTCGAGCTGCTGGCGGTGGACGAGGGCCTGACCATGGCCGATCTGAAGGGCACGCTCGACCACATGGTCACCTCGCTCTTCGGTGAGGGCCTGCGCACCCGGCTGCGCCCGGACCACTTCCCCTTCACCGAGCCGTCCGCCGAGATGGACATGCTCTGCTACAAGTGCCGCGGTGAGTCCGTCGGCAACCCCGACCGGCCCTGCCGCACCTGCTCCAGCGAGGGCTGGATCGAGCTGGGCGGCTGCGGCGTCGTCAACCCCCGGGTGCTGGTCGCCGCCGGTATCGACCCGAAGCGGTACAGCGGCTTCGCCTTCGGCTTCGGCATCGAGCGGATGCTGATGTTCCGGCACAACGTCGACGACATGCGCGACATGATCGAGGCTGACGTGCGGTTCACCCGGCCCTTCGGAATGGAGATCTGATGCGCGTCCCGATGTCCTGGCTGAGGGAGTACGTGGACCTTCCCGCCGAGGTCACCGGCCGCGACGTGGCGGCGCGGCTGATCTCCGCGGGCCTGGAGGTCGAGACCGTCGACCAGCTCGGTGCCGACCTGAAGGGCCCGCTGGTCGTCGGCGAGGTCCTGGCCATCGAGGAGCTGACCGGCTTCAAGAAGCCGATCCGGTACTGCCAGGTCAACGTCGGCACCGCCAACGGCACGGGCGAGCCGCAGAACATCATCTGCGGCGCCACGAACTTCCGCGTCGGCGACAAGGTCGTGGTGGTCCTGCCCGGCGGCGTGCTCCCCGGTGACTTCCGGATCACCGCCCGGAAGACCTACGGCCACGTCTCCGAGGGCATGATCTGCTCGCCCCGGGAGCTGGGCATGGGCGACGACCACGACGGCATCCTGGTGCTGCCCCCGGAGCACGAGGCGGGCACCGACGCCATCGAGCTGCTCGAACTCGTCGACGAGGTCCTCGACATCGCCGTCAACCCCGACCGCGGCTACTGCCTGTCGATGCGGGGCGTCGCCCGCGAGACGGCCACCGCCTTCGGCCTGCCGCTGCGCGACCCGGCGCTGCTGGACGTGCCCGAGCCGAACGGCGAGGGCTACCCGGTCACCGTCGAGGACCGTGCCGCCTGCGACCGCTTCACGGCCCGGACCGTCACCGGCGTGCGGCCGGAGGCGCGGTCGCCGATCTGGCTCCAGCGCCGCCTCCAGAAGGCGGGCATGCGCCCCATCTCGCTGGCCGTCGACGTCACCAACTACGTGATGCTCGAGATCGGCCAGCCGCTGCACGCCTACGACCGCGCCCGGGTCGCGGGCGGGATCGTGGTGCGCCGCGCGAAGCCGGGGGAGCGGCTGGTGACGCTGGACGGCGTGGACCGGGCGCTCGACCCCGAGGACCTGGTGATCGCCGACAGCACCGGGCCCATCGGGCTCGCCGGCGTGATGGGCGGCACCGGCACCGAGATCACCGAGGGCGTCGAGGAGTCCGTGGTCGGCCCGGCCCGCGGCACCACCGAGATCGTGCTGGAGGCCGCGCACTTCGACCCGGTCGCCATCGCCCGCACCTCCCGCCGCCACAAGCTCAGCTCCGAGGCGTCCCGCCGCTTCGAGCGGGGCGTGGACCCGCAGGCCGCCGCCGCGGCGGCGCAGCGGGCCGCCGACCTGCTGGTGCTGCTGGCGGGCGGCACGGCGGAGCCGGGCGTCACCGAGGTGGCGGCCGAGTCCCCGCCCCGGACGGTCACCCTGGCCGCCGACCACCCCGACCGCGTGGCGGGCGTGACCTACGGCCGGGAGACCGTCGTGCGCCGCCTCCAGGAGATCGGCTGCGACGTGTCCGGCACGGACGAGCTGGTCGTGACGGTGCCGAGCTGGCGGCCCGATCTGCGCGACCCGAACGACCTGGCCGAGGAGGTCATCCGGCTGGAGGGCTACGACGCGCTGCCCTCCACCCTGCCCCGGCTGCCCGCCGGGCGCGGGCTGACGCCGCGGCAGCGGCTGCGCCGCCGGACCGGCCGGGCGCTGGCCGGCGCCGGGTACGTGGAGGCGCTGAACTACCCGTTCGTGGGCGACGCCGTGTTCGACGCCTTCGGCCTGCCTGCCGAGGACCCGCGCCGCCGCACGGTCCGGCTGGTCAACCCGCTGTCGGCCGAGGAGCCGTCGCTGCGCACGACGCTGCTGCCGGGACTGCTGGAGGCGCTGCGCCGCAACGACAGCCGCGGCAGCCACGATCTGGCGCTGTTCGAGACGGGCCTGGTCTTCCTGCCCACCGGCGAGGAGGCCACGCCGCCGCGGCTGCCCGTGACCGGCCGCCCCTCCGAGCAGGAACTCGCCGCCCTCGACGCCGCCCTGCCGCGCCAGCCGCGCCACGTGGCGGTCGTGCTCGCGGGCGCCCGCGAGCTGGACGGCTGGTGGGGCAAGGGCCGCCCGGCCGGGTGGGCCGACGCGATCGAGGCCGCGCGCCTGGTCGCCCGCGAGGCCGGGGCGGAACTGATCATCGAGCAGGCCAGGTACGCGCCGTGGCACCCGGGCCGCTGCGCCGCGCTGTTTGTGCGCGAGGGCGGCGAGCGGGTGCTGGTCGGGCACGCGGGCGAGCTGCACCCCCGGGTGCTGAAGATGCTGGGGCTGCCGCCGCGGACCTGCGCGATGGAGGCCGACCTCGATGCCCTGGCCCGGGCGGGCCAGGGCGCGGTGACCGCGCCGCGGATCTCGTCGTTCCCGGTGGCCACGCAGGACGTGGCGCTGGTGGTGGACGAGTCCGTGCCGGCCAGCGAGGTGACCGAGGCGCTGGCCGCCGGCGCCGGGGACCTGCTGGAGTCGCTGCGGCTGTTCGACGTCTTCTCGGGCGAGCAGCTCGGCGAGGGCAAGAAGTCGCTGGCGTACACCCTGCGGTTCCGCGCCGGCGACCGGACGCTCACGGCGGAGGACGCCACCGCCGCCCGCGAGGCCGCGGTGGCCGCCGCGGCCGAGCGCACCGGCGCCGTGCTCCGCGGCGCCTGACGGCATCGGGGCCCCGGCAGCGGCCGGGGCCCTCAGCCGGGCAGCGGGCGGGCGGACTGGGGGTCGGTGAGCGGCGCCATCAGGTCGCCGTGGGCGGCCAGCCGCCCCGGCACGTCCGCGATGGTCACGACCAGCTTGCCGCCGTGCTCCGCCTCCTCGACCTCCTCCCAGGTCACGGGCGCGGAGACGGTGGGGGAGCGGCGTGCCCGCGCGGTGTAGGGCGCGGCCGTGGTCTTCGCGGCGGCGTTCTGGCTGTGGTCGATGAACACCTTGCCCGGCCGCAGGTGCCTGGCCATGGCGGTGATGGCCAGGTCGGGGAAGGCGGCGCTGGCCTCGCCCGCCAGCTCCCGGGCGTAGCCGCGGACCCGGGACGACGGGGCGGGCTCGATGGGACTGAGCAGGTGCAGGCCCTTGGAGCCGGACGTCTTCGGGTAGGCCGCGATGCCGTCCGCGGCCAGCCGTTCGCGCAGCCACCGTGCCACCAGGCAGCACTCGGCGAGCGCCGCCGGGGCGCCCGGGTCGAGGTCGAAGACGAGCCGGTCGGCGATCCCCGGGCGGGCGGCCGGCCACTGGTAGGTGTGGAACTCCACCACCAGGTTGGCCGCCCACATCAGCGAGGGCATGTCCCGCAGCACCACCTGCCGCCGCGCTCCGCCCTCGGCGCGGGGGATCTCCGCGATCTCCACCCAGTCGGGGGTGCCGGGCGGGGGATTCTTCATGAAAAACGTCTCGCCCTCCGGCCCGTCCGGGTACCGCAGGAAGCTCACGGCCCGGTCCGCGAGGTGGGGGAGCAGCGCGGGCCCGGCCAGCGCGTAGTAGTGCAGCAGCTCCCCCTTGGCCGTGCCGTCCGGGTACAGCACCTTCTCCAGGCGCGACAGCGACAGGCGGCGCCCCTCGACCTCCACGACCGGCATACCCTGAGACTGCACATCAGGGAAAAAAGGGGCAACCGATGCGTACTGTCTGGAAGGGCTCCATATCGTTCGGTCTGGTGCACATCCCGGTCGGCGTGGTGAGTGCCACCGAGAGCCACAGCGTCTCGTTCCGCCAGGTCCACACCCGCGACCAGGGGCGGATCCGCTACCGGAAGGTGTGCGAACTCGACGGCGAAGAGGTGCCCCCTGAGGAGATCGGCAAGGCGTACCAGACGGCGGACGGCTCGCTGGTCCAGCTCACCGACGAGGACCTGGCCGCCCTGCCGCTGCCCACCGCCCGCACTGTCGACATCCTCGGCTTCGTCCCCCTCGGCTCGATCGACCCCTACCAGCTCGACCGCTCCTACTACCTCACGCCCGACCCCGGGGCCGTCAAACCCTACGCCCTGCTCCGCGAGGCGCTGCGGCGCGCGGAGCGGGCCGCGGTCGCCAAGCTCGCCATGCGCGGGCGCGAGACCCTGGCCATGGTGCGCGCCCTCGGCGACGGCGAGGACGTGCTGGGCATGCACACCCTGCTCTGG
The DNA here is from genome assembly GCF_016741785.1 of Streptomyces sp. 7-21. Lineage (GTDB taxonomy): Bacteria > Actinomycetota > Actinomycetes > Streptomycetales > Streptomycetaceae > Streptomyces. Next base: position 225,802 of record NZ_JAERRL010000007.1, on the reverse strand, counting down.
CCGGACGAGGTGCGGCCCGCGACGGGCCTGGTGCCGGCGGAGCAGGTGACCATCAGGGAGGCCGAGCTCGACCTGGCCGACACCCTGATGGACACGCTCGGCTCCGTGGACCTCGGCTCGCTGCGTGACGAGTACCGGGGCGCCGTCGAGGAACTCGTCAGCGCCAAGCTCGCCGGCGCCGCCCCCGAGCGCCCCGGCGAGCCGGTGCCCACCGGCGGCAAGGTGATCGACCTGATGTCCGCCCTGGAGGACAGTGTCCGCAGCGCCCGCCGGGCCCGCGGCGAGGAGGACGGGGGCGAGGACGAGGGCGAGGACGGCGGCGGAGCCACCGTCGCGCCGCTGACCCGTCCCGGTGGCGGGAAGAAGACCCCCGGCAGGAAGTCCGCGAAGAAGTCCGCCGCGAAGAAGACCGCCTCCAGGAGCGGCGCGGCGCAGAAGAAGGGCGCCGCGCCGGCGGAGAAGAGCACCGGCCGGAAGACGGCCGGGAACACCGCCAAGAAGGCCGCCAAGAAGGCGGGCAAGAAGGCCGCGCCGCGCAAGCGCGCCTCCTGACCCGCCCGGCACTCACCCGTAGGAGTAGAAGCCCGCTCCTGTCTTCCGCCCCAGCCGGCCGGCGGCGACCATCCGGCGCAGCAGCGGGGGAGCGGAGTACTGCGGCTCGCGATACTCCTGGTACATCGAGTCGGCCACGGACGCGACCGTGTCCAGGCCGATCAGGTCCGCCAGCTTCAGCGGGCCCATCGGGTGCGCGCAGCCCAGCTCCATGCCGCTGTCGATGTCCTCCCGGCTCGCCGCCCCCGACTCGAACATCCGCACCGCCGACAGCAGGTACGGGATGAGCAGGGCGTTCACGACGAAGCCCGAGCGGTCCTGGGCGCGGATGGCGTGCTTGCCCAGGACCTCGGTCACCAGCGCCTCGGCGCGCCGGATGGTCTCCGCGTCCGTCGTCAGCGCCGGGATCAGCTCCACCAGGCGCTGCACCTGCGCCGGGTTGAAGAAGTGGATGCCGAGCACCTGCCCGGGCCGCGAGGTGGCCACCGCGAGGTTCACCAGCGGGATGGACGAGGTGTTGGAGGCCAGGATCGCGTCCGGGCGGGTCACCACCTGGTCGAGGACCTGGAAGATCTCCGTTTTGACCTGCTCGTTCTCCACGACCGCCTCGATGACCAGGTCGCGGTCGGCGAACTCACCCAGGTCCGTGGTGAACGTCAGCCGGTCCAGCGCCGCGTCCCGCTCCTCAGCGCTGAGCTTGCCGCGTTCCACCGCCTTGCCGAGCGAGGACACGATGCGGGTCCTGCCCAGTTCCAGCGCTTCCCCGGTGGTCTCGGCGACGTGGACCGCGAGCCCTGCCCGGGCGCACACCTCCGCGATCCCGGCGCCCATCTGGCCACTGCCCACCACTCCGACGCGTTCGATGTCGGCCACTGCTGCCCCTTCGCTGCTCGTTCGGATCGGCTCGGCCCGCAAGACGTTACCCTTTCGTGCCAGCCGGGCGGGACGCGCGGGCGGCCGGACCCGCCGCGCGCTGCCAGCGCCGGGGCGCGCTAGGCCGCCAGAGGGCGGCCGCGGGCGCGTGCCGGCCGGGCCGTCCGGGGCAGGACGGGACGACCAGTCGTGACAGGGGGCACTTATCCATGGCACCACAGCTCACCCGCAGGGGAGTCGCGCTCGCGGCCGCCGGAGCCATCACCGGGCTGCTGACGCTCAACGCGTCCGCGGCGGCCCAGCCCGGCGCCCGGCGGGACGGCCCCGCGCCGCGCGAGATGCGGGGCATGTGGATCGCCACGGTGGCCAACATCGACTGGCCCCGGCGCCAGGACCTGACGCCGGACCAGGCGCGAGCGGCGCTCACCGGGCTGCTGGACACCGCGGTCGAGCGGCGCCTGAACACCGTCTTCCTCCAGGTCCGCCCCACGGCCGACGCGCTGTGGCCGTCCCGGTTCGAGCCGTGGTCGCACTGGCTGACCGGTGAGCAGGGCCGGGACCCGGGCTGGGACCCGCTGGGCTTCGCCGTCCGTGAGGCGCACGCGCGGGGGCTGGAGCTGCACGCCTGGTTCAACCCCTACCGGGTCGCCCAGCACGACGATCTCTCGCGCCTGGCGCCGGAGCACCCGGCCCGGCTGAACCCGGACTGGGTCGTGCCCTACGGCGGGGCGCTGTACTACAACCCGGGGCTGCCGGAGGTGAGGGCCTTCGTGCAGGACGCCATGATGGACGCGGTCACGCGTTACGACATCGACGGCGTGCACTGGGACGACTACTTCTACCCGTACCCGGTGGCGGGCGAGACCTTCGACGACGACGCGGCCTGGGAGCGGTACGGCGGCGGCTTCGAGGACCGCGCCGGCTGGCGCCGCAACAACATCGACCTGCTGGTGCGTGAGATGCGGGACCGGGTGCGCGCCGCCAAGCCCGGACTGCCCTTCGGCGTCAGCCCGTTCGGCATCTGGCGCAACAGCACCACCGACCCGGAGGGCTCCGACACCCAGGGCGGCGTGGAGACCTACGACGACCTGTACGCCGACGTGCGCACCTGGGTCAGGGAGTCCTGGATCGACTACGTCATCCCGCAGCTGTACTGGCACATCGGCTTCGAGGCGGCCGACTACGCCACCCTGGTCGACTGGTGGTCAGGAGTCGCCGAGGGCACGGACGTCGCCCTGTACGTGGGCGAGGCGCTGTACAAGGCGGGCGACCCGGAGCAGCCGGCGGCGTGGCAGAACCCCGCCGAGCTGTCGGAGCACCTGACGTTCTGCCAGGACTACCCGCTCGTCGCGGGGCACGTCTTCTATTCGGCGCGCTACGTCGCCGAGGACCCCATCGGCGCGATGGACCGGGTCGTCGCCGACCATTACGGCACGCCGGCGCCAGACCGGGGCCGGGGGCGCCGGCGCTGAGAGGGGCGGGCCGTCAGCGGTCCCGTCCGCCCCGGCCGGGCCGCTGCGGCTCGACGACCGAGTCGGGCCCCGGGGACAGCACGGCCTCGTGGCCGTCCTCGAAGCGGACCCGGAACGGCGGCTCGCCCCGCTGCCCCAGCACCTCGACGATCTCGCACTCGCGGTCTTCCTGGCCCACGGTCCGGCCGTGGGTCAGCAGCCTGTCGCCCACGCTGGCTCGCATCAGGGTGACCTCCCGTCGTCCGTGTGAGGTACGTCACGTTCCAGTCTAGGGCTGTTCGCTTCTGGTGCGCCTGTTCGAGCGCTCGTACCATCTCGCCATGCTGGTGACGCTGATCGCCGCGGCCCGCAGCTCGCCGCTGCTGGACACCCGTTTCGGCGACGACCGCCCGCTGGACGCCGCCGGGTGGGAGGAGGCGCGCCGCGCCGCCCCCGCCCTGCTGCCGCTGGCCGCGGCCGACCTGCGCTACTGCTCGCCCACGCCGCGCAGCCGCCAGACGGGGGAAGTGCTCGGGTTATCCCCGCTCACCCAGGTCGCGCTCCGCGACTGCGACATGGGCCGCTGGCACGGGCTCACGCTCGCCCAGGTCACCGCCGCCGAGCCCGCCGCCGTCAACGTGTGGCTGACCGACCCGCACGCCGCCCCGCACGGCGGCGAGAGCCTGGTTGCCTTCGTCTCCCGCATCGGCGGCTGGCTCGACACCCGGCCGGTGGGCCGCGACGGGCACGTCGTCGCCGTCGCCGAGTCCTCCGTGATCCGCGCCGCCATGCTGTACGCCCTCAAGGCACCGCCCCACTCCTACTGGCGTACCGAGGTCCACCCGCTGTCGGTGGTCAGCCTGGCCGGCGGACGCGGCGACTGGAGCCTGCGCCTGGGATGAAGCGCCCGGCGGACCGGCCGCTCAGGTCTCCGCCGTGGCCGCGTAGCGCGCCGCCAGCGCCGCGGTGGTCTGCGCCAGGAAGCGCACCGCCTCCGGCGGGCCCGTCACCTCGACGTCGGTGCCGAACGCCAGCACCTGCCGCACGGCGCTCAGCTGCGGGTAGCTGAGGACGACGTTCACCCAGTCGTCCCCCCGCTCGTCCCGCTCGCCGGGCTCCCCGCCGTCCGCGCGCTCGACGGCCGCTCCGGAGACGTCCTCGAAAAGGTCGAGGCGGGCCCGCCGCACCCGGGCCTCCACCCGCACTGCCACCGGCGCCTCGTCCACGCGCCGCCGCATCGACTCCCACAGCCCGGCCAGGTCCACCCCGGGACGCCGCCGCACCGGCGCGGGCAGCACCTCGGCGGCCACCACCCGGTCCGCGCGGAACATCCGTTCTGCTCCCGCCCGGTCCGCCACCAGGTACCAGACGCCGGCCTTGGCCACCAGGCCGTACGGATCGACCGTGTACGTCCGCGCCCGGCTCTCGCCGCCCCGGCGGTACCGCAGCCGCAGCCGGCGGTCGGAGAACACCGCGTCACGCAGCGCGGGCAGCGCCTCCGGCTCGCGCTCCCGCCGCCCGTACCAGCGCCCCTGGTCCACCAGGATCCGCTGGCTGACCACCTCGGCCGCCGGGCGGTGCGGCGCGGGCAGCGCCGCCATGACCTTCCGCAGCGCCGAGCCGAGCGCCCCGCCCAGGCCCAGCGCCTCGTGCGTGCCGCGCGCTCCCAGCACGAACAGCGCCCTGGCCTCGTCGGCCGTCAGCCCCGTCACGTCCGTGCGGTAGCCCGGCAGCAGCGCGATGCCGCCGTGCCGGCCCCGCTCGGCGTACACCGGCACCCCCGCTGCCGAGAGCGCCGCGACGTCCCGGTAGATGGTGCGGACGGACACCTCCAGCCGCTCGGCGAGCTCGGCCGCACTCACGCGGCCCCGGGTCTGGAGCAGCAGCAGGATCGACAGCAGGCGGTCGGACTTCACCCTTCCAGCATCGCGCGGGTGCCCGGAAAACCTGACGGCCAGTGTCAGGTTTGTGCGGCACGATGTGTCGCCGCCGGGCACCTGACCACGCCCGGCGCCCGCACGTACAAGGAGAGAGCACACATGACCCTGTCCTCCCGGGGCGTCGCCGCCCTGCGGAGCCGGATCAGCGGCACCGTACTCGCCGCCGGCGACGACGCGTTCGCCGAGGAGCACGCGCGCGGCTTCAACACCGCCGTCCGCAGCCGCCCGGACCTCATCGTGGCCGCGCGCGAGGCGGCCGACGTCCGTGAGGCCGTCGCCTTCGCCGCCGCGCACGGCCTGCCGGTGGGCGTGCGCAGCACCGGCCACGGGCCCGCCGGGGGCGGTGACGGGGGAGTACTGGTCGTCACGCGCGCCATGGCGGACGTCACGGTGGACCCGGCGGCCCGGCTCGCCCGTATCGGCGCGGGCGCCCGCTGGGAGCAGGTCACCCCCGCCGCGGCGGCCTACGGCCTGGCCCCGCTCAGCGGCTCCGCCCCGCACACCGGCGCGGTGGGTTACCTGCTCGGCGGCGGCCTTCCCCTGCTGGGCCGCACGTTCGGCTACGCCGCCGACCGGGTGCGGGCCCTGGAGGTCGTCACGGCCGGCGCCGAGCTGGTGCGGGTCACCGCCGGCAGCGACCCGGAGCTGTTCTGGGCGCTGCGCGGCGGGCGCGACAACTTCGGCCTGGTCACCGCCGTTGAGACGGAGCTGCTGCCGCTCACCACGCTGTGGGGCGGCGGCCTGTACTACCGGAACGGCACCCCGGGGCAGGCGCTCGCCACCGCGCGCGCCTGGGCGGAGTGGACCGAAGGGCTGCCGGAGGAGATGAACAGCTCCCTGGCCTTCGTGGCCGTGCCTGACGTGCCCGCGCTCCCCGAGCCGCTGCGGGGCCAGTACGTGGCGCACGTCCGCATCGCCTACGCGGGCCAGCGGCCGGAAGAGGGCGAGCGGCTCGTCGCCCGGCTGCGGGCGCGCACCGGCGCCCCGGTGCTGGAGTCCCTCGCCGTCCTGCCCGTCACCCAGGCCGGCAGCGTCCACAACGACCCGGCCCGGCCCATGGCCTGGAACAGCGACATCGCACTGCTGAGCGCGCTGGACGAGACGGCGCTGCGCGGGCTGCTGGCGGCGGCCGGGCCGGCCGCCGACGAACCGGCCGTCCTGGAGCTGCGCCACCTCGGCGGGGCGCTCGCCCGCCCGGGCGCGGCGCCGAGCGCCGTGGGGCACCGCGATGCCCGGTACTCGCTGGGCGTGCTGACGCGGATGACGGGCGGTGAGAGCGAAGCGGAACGGGAGGCGGTGGTGCGGCGGCAGGACGCGCTGCTGGCGCCGTTCGCCCCCTGGACGGCGGGCCGTTTCGTCAACTTCATGGGCCACGGCCCGGCCGCGGCTCCCGACCGGGTGCGCACCGCCTACGACCCGGGCGACTACGAGCGCCTCACCGCCCTGAAGGCCCGCCGCGACCCGGCCGGCCTCTTCCGCCTCGGCCACCGCATCACCGGCTAGCGGCCGCCGGCCGGGGCCGCGGCCCCGGCCGGGGGAGCGCGTGGTCGTGTTCATTTCAGTCGGCCGGCCGAAAAGGCGCTCTTTCCGCCCGTGTTGCCCGCCTCGCACCCTCAAAGCAGGTACCCACGAGGGTCGCGCGAGGGGAGCCGCGATGCCCGGTCTGCTCTACGTCCCCGTCCTCCCGGCCCGGCAGCACGCCCGGCGCGCCTACGGGTTACTGCGCCCAGACGTGCGGGCCGCCCTGGCACCGTTGTGGAACCTGCCACCGTGCCCCGGCGTGCCCGTGGCAGAGCTGGGACCCGCGAACAGGCCGGAACTCCGCGAGGTGCGGCGCCTGCACCGCCACCATCACGGATGGATCGACGCGCCCTTCGCCGAGGAGCAGCAGGCAGCAGCGCTGACAGAGATCATGGCGGAGGAGACGGGACTAGCCGGGCTGCTGCGCCCGGTGACCGGCCCCGGCCGGAGTCCGGCCCAGCAGTCCGCCGCCCTGGCCGCGGCCCGCCGGAACGGCACCGGGCTCGGAGTGCGGGTACGGCTGCCGGGGGAGTGGGACAGCCGCTCCGCCGAGGACGTCGCGCGCCTCCTCGCCCAGACCGGCGGCGGCCTCCCCGTCGACCTGCTGCTGGACCTGGGCGAGGTGCTGCCCAGCCGTCCCGGCGCCGGCAAGGAGGCGCTGCGCGCCCTGGACACCCTGTGGCCCCTGGCACCGTGGCGCACCGGCGCGGTGCTCGGCGGCGGCTTCCCCCGCGTCACGGCAGCGGACTTCCCGCTGGGCGCACTCTGCCGCGTGCCGCGCACCGACTGGCAGACCTGGCGCGAGCTGCGCACGAGCGCGCGCCCGTACGTGCCGCACCTCACCTACGGTGACTACGGCATCCAGCCCGCCAGAGGAATCGCCAACCGCCGGACCAGAGGAGGCATAGCGCTTTCCTGGGGAGTCCTGGGCTACACCACCGACGACTCGTTCGTGCTGTGCCGCGTCGTGAACCAGGGGCCCGATCGTGCCGCGGCGGTGCGGGGAGCCGCGCGGATGCTCCGCGGTCTGCCGGAGTTCCGGGGCGCCGCCGCCAGCGAAGGGGAGAGATGGCTGCGCGACTGCGCCGCGGGTTCTCTCACCGACAAGGAGGGCACCGGGCAGGTGGCGGTCTGGCTGCGGATGGGAAACGTGCAGCACATGACCCATGTCGTCCAGAGCCTCACGCCGCCCTGACGCGTCCATCACCGCGGACGCGTCCTGGTCCGCACGGTCCCGCACCCTGGTTCACCGGCCAGGGCGGCCAGCTCCGGCCACGACCCCGTCCCCGCCGCCGGGGTGGCGGCGCGGTCAGCCGGCGGCGAGGAGCTCCAGCGTGTCGACTACGCGGTTGGAGAAGCCCCACTCGTTGTGGTACCAGGCGACCACCTTGATGTGGCGGCCGTCGACGCGGGTGAGCGCCGAGTCGAACACCGCCGAGGCCGGGTTGCCCGTGATGTCGGACGACACCAGCGGGTCCTCCGAGTACTCCAGCACACCCGCCAGCGGCCCGTCCGCCGCCGCCCGGTAGGCAGCCAGCACGTCGTCGCGCGTCACCTCGCGGGAGACCGTGGTGTTGAGTTCGACGATCGAGCCCACCGGCACCGGCACGCGCAGCGAGTCGCCGGACAGCTTGCCGTCCAGCCGGGGCAGCACCAGGCCGATCGCCCGGGCGGCGCCGGTCGTGGTCGGCACGATGTTGACGGCGGCGGCGCGGGCCCGGCGGGCGTCGCGGTGCGGGCCGTCCTGGAGGTTCTGCTCCTGGGTGTAGGCGTGCACCGTCGTCATGAAGCCGTGCTCGATGCCCGCGAGGTCGGCCAGCACGGCGGCCAGCGGCGCCAGCGCGTTGGTGGTGCACGAGGCGCTGGAGATGACCGTGTGGGCGGCCGGGTCGTAGGCGCCGGTGTTGATGCCGTAGGCGAGGGTCACGTCGGCGCCGCTGGAGGGGGCGCTCACCAGCACCTTCGACGCGCCCGCCGCCAGGTGGGCGCGGGCGGCGCCGGCCGAGGTGAAGCGGCCGGGAGCCGGGCCGCACACCCGCACCTGGTACGGCATGCTCGCGCGGGTGGTGAAGACCTGGGCGGGAATGCCGACGTCGAGCGGCTTGGCGCCCTCGAGTACGAGCACGGCGACGCGGTGGAGACGGTCGGCTGGCACGGCACTGAGGGTACGGGGGTGACGCGGCCGGCACGCGCGCGGGCGCGGGCAGCGTTCTGCCCTGCGGGGCTGCCCGAAAGGGCACGTCCGGTGATCGCGGGGGACAACCTCCCGCCGTCGGGCGGCGCCGGAAATCCGCGGGTTTAAGGTGTGACGCGACGTCACGGGCGACGCCGGGGCGGGGCATGACGCTGACGCGCCGTCAGCTTTGCCGTGCCCGCCGGTGCATCACGCCGCCCGGCGGACGTCGCCGCTTTCTCTTTTCTCCCCCGTGAGCACGCTGGAGCACCACATGATCCGCAAGAAGATAGGGTTCCCCGCCGCGATCGCCCTGTGCTGCGCCCTGGCCGGCGCGGCCCTGGCCGGCTGCGACGACGACGCGGAGTCGGACCCGAACCCGGAGCAGGGGGAGGGGGGATCGGCGACCTCCTCGCCTGACGACGGCGGGGACGCGCCGGCCGGCACCGAGACCATCACGGTCGGAGAGTACTCGGTGAACGTGTCCTGCTCCGGTGAGCAGGACGGGGACCGCCCGGTGATCATCCTGCTGCACGGCATGGGTGATGACCTGACGGCGATGGCGGACTTCCAGCAGACGCTCAGCGCCAGCAACCGCGTGTGCTCCTACGACCGGCTCGGCGCGGGCGCCAGCGACCAGCCGGCCGGCCCGCAGGAGCTCGCGGACGTCGGCGAGACGCTGACCGGTGTCATCGACCATGTGGCCGGGGACGCGCCGGTCGTCCTGGCCGGGCACTCCGCGGGCGGCCTGATCGCCGGCCGCTACGCCCCGGAGCACCAGGACCGGGTCCAGGGCCTGGTGCTGCTGGACGCCACGTCGCCGACCGCCGCCACCGACCTGATGGCCCGGATCCCGGAGTCCGCCACCGGCGAGGCGGGTGAGCTGCGCGCCCAGACGCTGGCGGTCTACAACGGGGAGAACCCGGAGCAGCTCCGCTTCGAGGACGGCGAGGTGGCGTCCGCGGGCGACATCCCCGTGCGCGTGATCCAGCACGGGCAGCAGTACCTCGCGGAGGTCCCCGAGTACGGGGAGGGCCTGGAGGAGGACTGGACCAAGGGCCAGCGCGACTGGCTCAACCTGTCGAGCAACAGTGAGCTGATCACCGCCGAGAACAGCGGCCACTACATCTACGTGGACGAGCCTGAGGTCGCCGTCGACGCCGTCGAGGCCGTCGTGGCGGAGATCGTCTCCTGACGCACGGGGCGCCGGCCGCCTGCCCCGGCACTGGCGCCGGGGCAGGCGGCCCTCCCCGCAGTGTCCCCCTTGGTCCGGCCTCCTCGACGCCGCGGCAGCCGCGCGCAGCGGGCTCGCGGGACAGCCGGGAAAGCCGCGCGCCGGGACCGCCGCCCGGCACGCCTGGCGAGCAGCGGCGGCCAGCAGGCCCCGGCCGGCATCGTGCTGGCGTTCAGCCACGCGGCCTGGCCGGGGCCGACGTGGTCCAGCAGCCGGGGCAAAACCCTCATGGGCGAGCCGGTGACCATGTCCGCCGGGACGTCCGCCGGGACGTCCGCCGGGACGGTGGCGAGGGTGAGGACGGCCGCGGGAGCAGGACCCGCTGGTGCCAGAGTCGCTCGGCGGAGCCGGGGCGGGTCGTTCACCAGCGCTTTCTCCGGCGGGCGGGGGCGCCGCCGGTGCCGCGGAGCGGGGCGGCGCGCCGGTCACGCGGCGGCGCCGGCCGCGCGCAGCGCCGCGTTGCGGGCGGCGATGTCCTCCCAGGTCGCCGGCAGGACGCGGGCGCGGCCGGCGTGGACGCGGTCCTGGGCGAATGTGACGTAGGGGCGCTGCCGCTCCTCGTACCGCGCGAACGCGGCGGCGTGGTCGCCGTCGCACCGGTCCAGCTCCTCAGCGAGGAAACGGGCGCCGGTGAGGGCGAGCGAGGTGCCGCGGCCCGAGAGGTAGGCGGGGCTGTAGCCAGCGTCCCCGACGAGGACGACCCGGCCGCGGTGCCAGTTGGGCATGCAAATCTGGCTGGCGGAGGAGAGATAGAAGCCGGGGTCGGCGAGGGCCGCGTCGAGCAGCTCGGGGATCCGCCATGACCGGCAGTCCGCGAAGACGCCGGCGAGGATCCGCTTCTGGGCGGCCACGTCGTGGTGGTCGTAGCCGAGCGGCTCCGAGCGGAACTGGAACACCGCGGTGGCCGTGCCCCCGTACCGGAACAGGCCCGCCATCCGGCCGGGGACATTGCAGATCAGGTTGGGGCCCGTTCCTCCCGCCTCGGCGGGATAGGAGGCGAGCGCGACGTAGGCGCCGAGATGCCGCACGTAGGCCGCCTCGGGCCCGAAGGCCAGGGCGCGCACCGCCGAGTGCTGGCCGTCGGCGCCGATCACCACGTCGTACCGGCCGGTGCGGCCGGAGGCGAAGCGCACGGTGGCGCCGTCGCCGCCGTCGTCCAGCGCCGCGACCGAGTCGCCGAAGCGGAGCGCCACGGACGGCGGTAGCGCGTCGGCGAGGAGCCGCACCAGGTCCTCGCGGAGGATCTCGATGTCGTCGTCGGAGTCGCCGACCTCATCCAGCGGCAGCCAGGCCACCGGCTCGCCGGCGTGGTCGACGAACTGGGTGCGTTCGGACATGCGGATCCGCCGCTGGCGGATTCCCTTCAGCAGCCCCATCCGGTCCGCGGTGGTGATCGCGTCGCCGCGGATGTCGATGGGGGTGCCGGTGAGGCGGAGCCGGGGCGCGTACTCGACGACGGTGACGTCGTGGCCGCGGCGGGCGAGTTCGCCGGCGCAGGCGAGCCCGGCGATGCCCGCTCCGGAGACAAGGATGTGCACGGTGCCCTCCAGGGGCTGCTGGGACGGGTGCGGAACGCGGCGCTGGAGCCGCGGGTGCGGCGCGCCGGCCGCTCTAAAAGAAACAAACTGTTGCTTTAAGCAGCGTACGTGCCGCTCGCTTGCACCGCAACGCCGCCCCTGGCGACAATCGGCGCCCTGGTGAAACGGGAGGTGAGCGCGGCGATGGCCGCCGACGAGACCGCTGCCCGGCCGCCCGCGCGGCGCCCCGGCGGCCGCAACGCGCGCGTCCGGGCACGGATCCTGGAAGCGACCGTCGAACTCGTGGCCCGCGACGGCGTCACGGGCTTCCGCTACGAGCAGGTCGCTGAGCGTGCCGGCGTGCACAAGACGAGCGTCTACCGCAACTGGCCCGACCGTGAGGAGCTCGTCGTCGAGGCCGTGCTGCGCTACGCCGAGGACCTGGCCTCGGTCGCCGACACCGGCGACCTCCACCGCGACCTGGTGGACTACGTGCTCGCGCTCGCCAGCGGCCTGGCGACGCCGTTCGGGCGGGCGCTGGAGCAGGCGCTCCAGGCCGCCCGCCAGGGGTCCGCCGTCCGCACGCTGACCAGGATCCTCGAGCAGCGGCAGGCCGCCCTGCGGCGCCGGGTGGACGCCGCCGTCGACCGGGGTGACATCCCTCCGGTCGACAGCTCCTTCCTCGGCGAGATGATCTCCGGCCCGGCTCACCTCGTCGTCAACCGCGGTGCCCGCCCCTTTACCCGCGAGGACGCCGAGCGCGTCGTCAGCGTCGTTCTCGCGGGCATCCGGGCCACGGCTCCGCGGCCCTCACGCTCCTGAGCCCCGGGCCGGTCTGCCGGGCCGGGGCGGCCGGTTCCCGCCATTGCATAAACGTTCCGTGCTGCGTATAGTCATGCCATTGATGTGAGCAGGAGGGAGTCGCCATGACAGTGCGCGCGGCGGTGGCGGGTGCGAGTGGTTATGCGGGGGGTGAACTCCTGCGCCTGCTCGTGGCGCACCCGGACACGGAGATAGGCGCGCTCACCGGCGGCGCCAACGCCGGCCAGCGCCTGGGCGCGCTCCAGCCCCACCTGACCCCTCTGGCCGACCGGGTCCTGGAGCCCACCAGCCCCGAGACGCTTGCCGGGCACGACGTCGTCTTCCTGGCCCTGCCCCACGGCCAGTCCGCCGAGGTCGCGCGTGCCCTCGGCGAGCAGACCCTGGTCATCGACTGCGGCGCCGACTTCCGCCTGCGTGAGCCCGGGGAGTGGGAGCGGTACTACGGCTCGCCGCACGCCGGCACCTGGCCCTACGGCCTGCCGGAACTGCCCGGGGCCCGTGACGCCCTCAAGGGGTCCAGGCGCGTCGCGGTCCCCGGGTGCTACCCCACCGCCGTCACGCTCGGGCTGTTCCCGGCGTACGCCGCCGGGCTGGCCGAGCCCGAGGCGGTGGTCGTCGCCGCCTCCGGCACCTCCGGCGCCGGCAAGGCGCCCAAGCCGCACCTGATGGGCAGCGAGGTCATGGGCGCCATGAGTCCCTACGGCGTCGGCGGCGTCCACCGGCACACCCCGGAGATGATCCAGAACCTGACGGCCGTCGCGGGCGAGCCGGTCACCGTCTCCTTCACGCCCACCCTCGCCCCCATGGCCCGGGGCATCCTCGCCACCAGCAGCGCCCGCGCCCGGCCCGGGGTGACGGCCGGGGCGCTGCGCGAGGCGTACGCCGCGGCGCTGGACGCCGAGCCGTTCGTGCACCTGCTGCCCGAGGGCCAGTGGCCGTCCACGGGCGCCGTGCAGGGCTCGAACACCGTGCTCGTGCAGGTCGCGCTCGACGAGCGGGCGGGCCGCATCGTCGTCGTCAGCGCCGTCGACAACCTCACCAAGGGCACCGCCGGCGCGGCGGTGCAGTGCATGAACATCGCTCTCGGACTTCCCGAGGAGCGGGGACTTCCCACGATCGGAGTCGCACCATGAGCGTCACGGCCGCACAGGGATTCCGGGCGGCGGGCATCGCCGCCGGACTGAAGGAGAACGGGGAGCCGGACCTCGCGCTCGTCGTCAACGACGGCCCCCGCCGCGACGCGGCGGGTGTGTTCACCGCCAACCGCGTCAAGGCCGCGCCCGTGCTGTGGTCCGAGCAGGTGCTGCGCGGCGGCACGGTGAGCGCCGTCGTCCTCAACTCCGGCGGCGCCAACGCCTGCACCGGCCCGCTCGGCTTCCAGGACACCCACGCCACCGCCGAGCGCGCCGCCGCGGAGCTGGGCCACTCGGCCGCCGAGATCGCCGTCGCCTCCACCGGCCTCATCGGCGTACGGCTGCCCATGGACAAGCTGCTGCCGGGCCTGGCCACCGCCGCCGCCGGGCTGTCCCGGTACGGCGGCGACCGGGCCGCGATCGCCATCAAGACCACGGACACCGTCCACAAGACGGCCGTCGCCGAGCGGGACGGCTGGACGGTGGGCGGCATGGCCAAGGGGGCCGGGATGCTCGCCCCCGGCCTGGCCACCATGCTCGTCGTCCTCACCACGGACGCCGACCTGCCCGCCGCCGAGCTCGACTCCGTGCTCCGCGAGACCACCCGCACCACGTTCGACCGCGTGGACTCCGACGGCTGCATGTCGACCAACGACACCGTCCTGCTGCTGGCCTCCGGCGCCTCCGGCATCGCGCCGCCGCGCGAGGAGTTCGCCGGGGCCGTGCACGCCGTGTGCGCGGACCTCGCCCGGCAGCTCGTCGCCGACGCCGAGGGCGCCTCCAAGGACATCCGCGTCGAGATCATCAACGCCGCCACCGAGGACGACGCCGTCGAGGCGGGCCGCGCCGTGGCCCGCAGCAACCTCCTCAAGTGCGCCATCCACGGTGAGGACCCCAACTGGGGCCGTGTGCTGGCCGCCATCGGCACCACCTCGGCCGCCTTCGAACCCGACCGGCTCAGCGTCGCCATCAACGGCGTGTGGGTGTGCAAGAACGGCGCCATCGGCGAGGACCGGGACCGGGTCGACATGCGCCCCCGCGAGGTGCACATCACCGCCGACCTGGCCGCGGGCGACGCCTCGGCCGTCATCTGGACCAACGACCTCACCGCCGACTACGTGCACGAGAACAGCGCCTACTCCTCATGACCGCGACGCCCGCACCCGCACCCGTACCCGCCCGCAAGCACACCGCGCTGCCCAAGGCCCGCATCCTCATCGAGGCGCTGCCCTGGCTCACCCGCCACCACGGCAAGACCGTCGTCATCAAGTTCGGCGGCAACGCCATGGTGGACGAGGAGCTGAAGGCCGCGTTCGCCCAGGACGTCGTCTTCCTGCGCCACGCCGGACTGCGGCCGGTCGTCGTCCACGGCGGCGGGCCGCAGATCACCGCGCAGCTCGACCGGCTCGGCCTCACCTCGGAGTTCCGCGGCGGCCTGCGCGTGACCACCCCCGAGACCATGGACGTCGTCCGCATGGTGCTCGCCGGGCAGGTGCAGCGCGAACTCGTCGGCCTCCTCAACCGCCACGGGCCGCTCGCCGTCGGCATGACCGGCGAGGACGCCCGCACCATGTCCGCCGCCAAGCGCTACGCCGAGGTGGACGGCGAGCCCGTCGACCTCGGCCGCGTCGGCGAGATCACCGGCATCGACACCGGCGCCATCCAGGCGCTGCTGGACGACGGCCGCATCCCGGTCGTCTCCTCCATCGCCCGGTCCTCCGACGACGACCACGTCTACAACATCAACGCGGACACCGCCGCCGCGGCCCTCGCCGCCGCGCTCGGTGCCGAGACGCTGATGGTCCTCACCGACGTGGAGGGCCTGTACGCGGACTGGCCTCACAGCGACGAGGTCATCAGCCGGCTGACCGTCAGCGAGCTGGAGCAGCTCCTGCCCGACCTGGCCAGCGGCATGGTGCCCAAGATGGAGGGCTGCCTGTACGCCGTCCGCAACGGCGTGCGCACCGCCCGCGTCATCGACGGGCGGGTCCAGCACTCCATCCTGCTGGAGATCTTCACCGACGAGGGCATCGGCACCATGGTCGTCCCCGACGAGCCCGGCGGGGCCGGGGAGGCCAGCGAGGCGGACGGGACGAACGAGGCCGGCGGCACCGCGGAGGAGGCGCACTGATGAGCAATCAGGAACTGACCCGGCGGTGGCAGGCCGCCCTGATGAACAACTACGGCACCCCCCGCGTCCCCCTCACCCACGGCGAGGGCGCCCGGCTGTGGGACGCCGACGGCAAGGAGTACCTCGACTTCCTCGGCGGCATCGCCGTCAGCTCGCTCGGCACCGGCCACCCGGCAGTCGTCCGCGCCGTCTCCGACCAGATCGCGCTGCTCGGCCACGTCTCCAACCTTTTCATCGCCGAGCCGCCGGTCGCCCTGGCCGAACGGCTCCTCGCGCTCGCCGGCCGCCCCGGCAAGGCCTACTTCTGCAACTCCGGTGCGGAGGCCGTCGAGGCGGCGTTCAAGCTCGGCCGCCGCACCGGCCGGACCCACATGGTCGCCACCGAGGGCGGCTTCCACGGCCGCACCCTCGGCGCCCTGGCCCTGACCGGGCAGCCCGCCAAGCAGGAAGGCTTCCACCCGCTGCCCGGCGACGTCACGCACGTCCCCTACGGTGACGCCGACGCGCTGCGCGCCGCCGTCACCACCGACACCGCCCTGGTGATCATCGAGCCGATCCAGGGCGAGGCCGGCGTGATCGTCCCGCCCGGCGGCTACCTCGCCGCCGCCCGCGAGATTACCCGCGCCACCGGCACCCTGCTCGTCATCGACGAGGTGCAGACCGGCATCGGCCGGACCGGCCACTGGTTCGCCAGCCAGGCACAGGGGATCGAACCGGACGTCCTCACCCTCGCCAAGGGCCTGGCGGCGGGCATGCCCATCGGCGCCACCCTCGCCTTCGGTGACGCCGCGGACCTGTTCGGCCCCGGGCAGCACGGCTCCACCTTCGGCGGCAACCCCGTCTCCTGCGCGGCCGCGCTCGCCGTGCTCGACACCATCGAGTCCGAGGGCCTGCTGACGCGGGTGAAGGAGACGGGGGAGCGGCTGCGGGAGGGCATCTGGCGGCTGGGGCACCCGCTCGTGGACCGCGTCAGGGGCGAAGGGCTGCTGCTGGGTATCGTGCTCACCGAGCCGCTCGCACCGCGCGTCCAGCAGGCGGCTCAGGATGCGGGATTCCTGGTGAACGCGGCCACCCCCGAGGTGGTGCGGCTCGCGCCGCCGCTGATCATCGGCGACGCGGAGGTGGACGCCTTCCTTCGGGCGCTGCCAGGGATCCTCGACGCGGCCGACGCGGCGCGCGCCTCCGCCGCCGGCCAGTGACCCGGAGGACGACCCGGAGAGGACCCTGAGAGGGAGCATGGCAGAAGAGCGGCAGCACCGGGGCACGACCAGACCCGTGAGTTCGGCGGGGCCGTCCGTACCGCAGACACGCGCCGCGCGGCACCGGCGGATCGTGGAGATCCTCAACCGGCAGCCGGTGCGGTCCCAGAGCCAGCTGGCCAAGCTGCTGGCGGACGACGGGCTGACCGTGACCCAGGCGACGCTCAGCCGTGACCTGGACGAGCTGGGGGCGGTGAAGATCCGCAACACCGGCGGGGAGCTGATCTACGCCGTCCCCAGCGAGGGGGGCTTCCGCACGCCCCGGGCGCCGCTGGGGGAGTCGGCCAAGGAGGAGCGCATGGCCCGGCTCGCCGGCGAGCTGCTGATCTCCGCCGAGGCGTCGGCCAATCTGGTCGTGGTGCGGACCCCGCCCGGCGCCGCCCAGTTTCTTGCCTCGGCCATCGACGCGGCCGAGGTGCACGACATCCTCGGCACCATCGCCGGGGACGACACCGTGCTGCTGATCAGCCGTGACCCGGCCGGCGGCCAGTCGCTCGCCGACCACCTGCTGCGCCTGGCACAGCGGCAGGCCGAGCACCGGGTCAGCGACGAGCGCGTGGGCTGAGCCCGCGCCCTGCCGCCCGGCGCCTCCGCGGAGCCGGGGTAGTGACGGCCCGTCAGGCCGCGGGCCGTCACCTGCCCCGCCGTCAGAAGACGAACGGCGGCTCCTGCGGTGACAGGGGCGTGCATTCCAGGCGCATCGTGCCGGCCGTGCTGACGAGGGACGCGAACCGCAGTTCCTCACCCGCGGGCGGGGTGCCCGTCATCGGGCCGGAGTCGAAGGGCTGCCCGAGCACCGTCCAGTCCGGGTTGGCGCGCCCGGTGAAGGTGACCTCCTCGCCGTCCGGGGAGGACAGCGTCACCGTCGTGCGCACCATTCCGGCCGGGATCGCGTGTGTCGCCCACAGCACGGGAGTTGTCAGGGTGAGGGTCACCTCGTCCCCGTGCCGCTCGGCCGCAAGAGTGGCCTCCCCGGAACCGTAGAAGTACCCGCAGTACACCTCGACAGTCGCGGTGGCGGATTCGGAGGGTGCGCCGGCGGATGCGGTGGCGGGCGCGGCGGCCGGGGCCGGGGGCGCCATGACCAGCGCGCCCACCGCCACCGCGGCCGCGGCTGCCGTACCCCGTACGACGGACTGAATGCTCATACAGCTGCCTTCCTGCGGCACATGGCCCGCACCCGGGGCGGCCGGAACGCTGGCCCGTACCGGGCGGCAGGCCGGCGACGATTAGTTGACTGTTGAAGCATATGGGCGCGGGCAGGGCTTGCCAGGGCTACTTCACGCCAGAATCCGCAGGTCCCGGGGGGTGCGCGGCCGCCTGGTCCCGCGCCCCGGGGTTCCGGTCACCGGTGCCCGGCGCCCCGCTTTGACGAATCATGCGGAGTGCTGCATAGTTATTCTCAGATGTCGTGGGCAGCACTCACCAAGGAGACCTCCGTGACCAAGCGCGTCGTACTCGCTTACTCCGGCGGCCTGGACACTTCCGTCTGCATCGGCTGGATCGCCGAGGCGACGGGGGCCGAGGTCGTCGCCGTCGCCGTCGATGTCGGCCAGGGCGGCGAGAGCCTGGACGTCATCCGCAAGCGCGCGCTGGCCTGCGGCGCCGTCGAGGCCGAGGTCGTCGACGCGCGCGAGGAGTTCGCCCAGGAGTACTGCCTGCCCGCGGTCAAGGCCAACGCCCTGTACATGGACCGCTACCCGCTGGTCTCGGCGCTCTCCCGGCCGCTCATCGTCAAGCACCTGGCCGCGGCCGCCCGGAAGCACGGCGCCGACACCGTCGCCCACGGCTGCACCGGCAAGGGCAACGACCAGGTCCGCTTCGAGGCCGGCATCGCCGCCCTCGCCCCCGACCTGGCCTGCATCGCCCCGGTCCGGGACTACGCCATGACCCGGGACAAGGCGATCGCCTTCGCGGAGGAAAAGGGCCTGCCGATCGCCACCACCAAGAAGTCCCCGTACTCCATCGACGCCAACGTCTTCGGCCGCGCCATCGAGACCGGCTTCCTGGAGGACATCTGGAACGCGCCGATCGAGGACATCTACGGCTACACGCAGGACCCGGCCGTCCCGCGGGAGCCCGACGAGGTCGTCATCACCTTCGAGCGCGGCGCGCCCGTCGCCATCGACGGCCGGCCCGTCACCATGCTCCAGGCCATCCAGGAGCTGAACGAGCGGGCCGGCGCCCACGGCGTGGGCCGGATCGACATGGTCGAGGACCGGCTGGTCGGCATCAAGTCCCGCGAGGTCTATGAGGCACCCGGCGCCATCGCGCTGATCACCGCGCACCAGGAGCTGGAGAACGTCACGGTCGAGCGCGAGCTGGCCCGGTTCAAGCGGCAGGTCGAGCAGCGCTGGACCGAGCTGGTCTACGACGGCATGTGGTTCTCCCCGCTCAAGCGCGCCCTGGACGGCTTCGTCGCCGAGGCCAACGAGCACGTCAGCGGCGACATCCGGATGACGCTGCACGGCGGCCGCGCCGTCGTCACCGGCCGCCGGTCCGACTCCTCGCTGTACGACTTCAACCTGGCCACGTACGACACCGGCGACGCCTTCGACCAGTCGCTGGCCAAGGGCTTCATCGACATCTTCAGCCTGTCCAGCAAGATCGCGAGCAAGCGGGACCTGGCCCAGTGACCGGACAGCAGCCCTCCGACGTCCGCCTGTGGGGCGGCAGGTTCGCCGACGGCCCCGCCGAGGCCCTGGAGAAGCTCAGCGCCTCCGTCCACTTCGACTGGCGGCTCGCGCCGTACGACATCGCCGGCTCCCGGGCCCACGCCCGGGTGCTGCACCGCGCCGGCCTGCTCACCGACGACGAGCTGGAGCGGATGCTCCAGGGCCTGGACCAGCTCGCCGCCGACGTGGCGGACGGCACGTTCACCGGCACCGTCGCCGACGAGGACGTCCACACCGCCCTGGAACGGGGCCTGCTGGAGCGGCTCGGCCCGGAGCTCGGCGGCAAGCTCCGCGCCGGGCGCTCCCGCAACGACCAGGTCGCCACGCTGTTCCGGATGTACCTGCGCGACCACGCCCGCATCATCGGCGGCCTGCTCGCCGACCTCCAGGAGGCCCTCATCGGCCTGGCGGAGGCGCACCCCGACGCCCCGATGCCCGGCCGCACCCACCTCCAGCACGCCCAGCCGGTGCTCTTCGCCCACCACGTCCTGGCGCACGTCCAGGCGCTGGCGCGGGACGGCGAGCGGCTGCGGCAGTGGGACGCCCGCACCGCCGTGTCGCCCTACGGCTCGGGCGCGCTCGCGGGCTCCTCGCTCGGGCTCGACCCGGAGGCGGTCGCCGCCGAGCTGGGCTTCGAGTCGGGCTCAGCCGCCAACTCCATCGACGGCACCGCCTCGCGGGACTTCGCGGCCGAGTTCGCGTTCGTCACCGCCATGATCGGCGTGGACGTCTCGCGGATCGCCGAGGAGATCATCGTCTGGAGCACGAAGGAGTTCTCCTTCATCACGCTGCACGACGCCTTCTCCACCGGCAGCTCGATCATGCCGCAGAAGAAGAACCCGGACATCGCCGAGCTGGCGCGCGGCAAATCCGGCCGCCTCATCGGCAACCTCACCGGCCTGATGGCCACGCTGAAGGCCCTGCCGCTGGCGTACAACCGCGACCTCCAGGAGGACAAGGAGCCGGTCTTCGACTCCTGCGACCAGCTGGAGGTGCTGCTCCCCGCCTTCACCGGCATGCTCGCCACCCTGACCGTCCACCGCGACCGGATGGCCGAACTGGCGCCCGCGGGCTTCTCCCTGGCCACGGACGTGGCCGAGTGGCTGGTCAAGCAGGGCGTGCCGTTCCGCGAGGCGCACGAGATCGCGGGGGAGTGCGTCAAGGCCTGCGAGGCCCGCGGCATCGAGCTGGACGAGCTGACCGACGAGGAGTTCGCCGCGATCTCGCCCCACCTGACGCCCGGGGTGCGCGCCGTGCTCACCGTCGAGGGGGCGCTGGCCGCCCGCGACGCCCGGGGCGGCACCGCGCCCGCCGCGGTCGCCGTCCAGCTGAAGGAGGCCAAGGACCAGCTGGCCGTCCAGCGGGCCTGGGCCACGCGCACGAGCTGACGCCCGGCACCCGCCGGGCCGGCTCGCTGGCCGGCGGGACCCGGCGGGCGTCTCACTCGCCGGGGTAGCGCACCCCGATCCGGGCCCGCACCGCGTCCAGCGTCCGCATCACGGCCAGCGAGCCGTCCAGCGGCACCAGCGGCGACTCGCGCTCGCCCGCCCGCAGCGCGCGCATCACCTCGGCCGCCTGGTGCACATACGAGTCGCCCGGGCCGGGCACGGTGATCTCCTCCGGGTCCCGGCCCGCGCGGTGCAGCACGCAGCGCTCCGCGTGGAAGAAGCCCCGCGGGATCTCGATCCGTCCCGCCGTGCCGGTCACCGACGCGGTCCTCGGGGTGTCCGACTCCAGGGAGCACGTCAGCGCGGCCACCGCCCCGGAGGCGTGCCCCAGCACCACGCCGGTGTTGACGTCGACGCCATTGCGCAGCCGCGCCCACGCCGTGACGTCCGCGGGCTCGCCCAGCAGCAGGTGGGAGAACGACACCGGGTACACGCCCAGGTCCAGCAGCGCGCCGCCGCCGAGCTCCGGGTTGAGCAGCCGGTGCGTGGCGGGCACGTCCACGGACAGGCCGAAGTCGGCGTGCACGGTCCGCACCTCACCGATGGCGCCGTCAGCCACCAGCTGGGCGACCCGGCGGACCAGCGGGTTGCAGTACATCCACATGGCCTCCATGAGGAAGACGTCCCGCTCCCGGGCCAGGGCCACCAGCTCCTTCGCCTCGGCCTCGTTGAGGGTGAACGGCTTCTCGCACAGCACCGCCTTGCCCGCGCGCAGGCACTCCCGCACGGCGTCCCGGTGGGCGCTGTGCGGCGTGGCCACGTAGATCACGTCCACGTCCGGGTCGGCGGCCAGTTCGGCCCAGGTGCCGTAGGCCCGGGGTATCTGGAAGCGCCGGGCGAACTCCTCCGCCGACGCGGCGGAACGCGAGCCGACGGCCGCCACCGTGGCGTCCGGCATCGTCCGCAGGTCGGCCGTGAACCTCGCCGCGATGCCGCCGGTCGCCAGGATTCCCCACCGCACCGGCCGCACCGCAGCCGTTGTGCCGCCGCTCATGCCACACCCTTCCGTCTCGCTCCGTGGGCCAGTTTCCGCGCCATCCGGCCCGGTCACCCCGGGTGTGCCCGGACGGCCTCCGGCATCGTAAGCGCCCCGCCGCGCGGACCCGCCCGGCGGGCGGGGGTTACGGTGAGCGGGCAGCGTCCGACCGCCCCCGAAGGAGGCACCCGCCGATGGCGTTCTCCCGGTTCCGCCCGCACGCCACCCCCGTGGCCCGCGTCGGCCTCGGGCTCGCTGCCGTCGGCCGCCCCGGCTACCTCACCCTGGGACGCGACCGCGACCTGCCCGCCGAGCGCACCCCGGCGGCCCTGCGCGAGCGGACCCACCAGCTGCTGGACGCCGCGTACCAGGCGGGCGTGCGCTACCTGGACACGGCCCGGTCCTACGGCCGCGCCGAGGAGTTCCTCGGCGCGTGGCTGCGCTCCCGCCCCGGCACCGGCGACGCGGTCACCGGCAGCAAGTGGGGCTACACGTACACGGCGGGCTGGCGCACCGACGCCGAGGTCCACGAGGTCAAAGACCACAGCGCCGCCACCTTCGACCGCCAGTACGCCGAGAGCCGCGCCCTGCTGGGCGACCGGCTGGACCTGTACCAGATCCACTCCGTCACTCCCGACAGCCCCGCGCTGGGCGACCCGGACCTCCGCGCCCGCCTGTCCGCGCTCGCCAGCGACGGCGTCAGCGTGGGCCTGACGACCAGCGGCCCGCACCAGGCCGAGACCATCCGCGCCGCCCTGCGCGTCACCGAGGGCGGCAAGCCGCTGTTCCGCACCGTGCAGGCCACCTACAACGTGCTGGAGACCTCCGCCGGCGCCGCGCTCGCCGAGGCGCACGCGGCGGGGCTGACCGTCATCGTCAAGGAAGGCATGGCCAACGGCAGGCTGGCCGCGCCCGACGCCCCCGAGCCGCTGCGGCGCCTCGCCGCGGAGACCGGCGCCGGACAGGACGCCGTCGCGCTGGCGGCCGTGCTGCACCAGCCCTGGGCGGGCATCGTGCTGTCGGGCGCCGCCACCGTCGCGCAGCTGGCCAGCAACCTGGCCGCCGCCCGGCTGCGGCTGGACGCCCGGCAGCTCACCGCCCTGGCGGGCCTGGCCGAGCCGCCCGAGGTGTACTGGCGCCACCGCTCGTCCCTGCCCTGGCACTGAGCAGCGGAGGGAGGGAGCGCCGCGGACGGGCAGCGGCGGGGAAAGCCGCGGGGCACGCTGCGGGGACCGCGGGAAAACGGTGTCAGGCGGCCTTGACTTTCGTGGCGTACACGTCCACGTACTCCTGGCCCGACAGGCGCATGACCTCCGTCATCACCTCATCGGTGACCGCGCGCAGCACGTACCGGTCCCGGTCCATGCCGTCGTAGCGGGAGAAGTCCAGCGGCTGGCCGAAGCGCACAGTGATGCGCCGCCCCCGGCCCAGGCGCGGCAGCCCCCGCCCGCCGGGCTGCACCTGGTCGGTGCCGATCACCGCGAACGGCACGACCGGGGCGCCGGTCATCAGCGTCAGCCGTGCGATGCCCGTCCGCCCGCGGTACAGCCGGCCGTCGGGGGAGCGGGTGCCCTCGGGGTAGATGCCGAAGACCTTCCCCTCCTCGAGGATCCGCCGGCCCGTCATCAGCGCGGCCACGCCGCCGTGACCGCCGTCGCGGTCCACCGGCACCATGCCGACCCCGGTGAAGAACCACGCCATCAGGCGCCCCTTGAGGCTCCGGCCCGTGACGTACTCGTCCTTGCCGATGAAGAAGACCTGCCGTCCGCAGACCAGCGGCAGCACCAGCGAGTCGATGAACGTCAGGTGGTTGCCCGCCAGGATCACCGGGCCCTCGGCCGGGATGCGGTCGGCCCCCTCGACCCGGGGCCGGAAGACCAGCTTCAGCAGCGGGCCGAGCAGCACCTTCAGCAGCGCGAAACGGGACACTTTCCCTCCGGTTCCCCTCCGGTCGGCACATGGTCATGCGCGCGGCCGCATGACATCAGGACGATACTCGCGTCCGCCCGCGTCCGCCGCACCGGGTGCGACCTGGGTTGACGCCCGGGCCTCTCGGCCCTGCCGCGCCCCGCCCGCCATGGCCCCTCCGGCTGCCGCCCGCACACCCCCGGCCGGGTCTCGGCGAGACCGCGCGCTCCGCCGAGGGCACCGGGCCCGTCACCGCCCCGTCATCCCCCGGCAGCGGTGGCGCCCTCACCGCTCCGGCCACGCTCGCCGCCGGCTTTCGAACTGACGGAACGCCACACCATGGCGGCACCGCGCAACCCCGCCGGGAGTCAGATATCTCTCACGGCAGTTGGCCATGCCGCATTCCCAAGGCACCAACTCCCTAGCACAATATCGACGGCGCGGACCCGCCCGCGCCGTCAGGGCTCCCCCGGCCGTCCGCGCGACCCTCCCCCGTGCGCGGCTGGCCCACCACCGCTGAGGAGGCGTGTGTCCATGGGCAAGAGTGTCACCATCGACAAGGCAACTGAGCAGGACGCCGAGCAGATCCTCAAGCTCCAGTACCTCTGCTTCCAGGCCGAAGCGGAGATGCGCGGCGACTACAGCATCGAACCGCTCACACAGTCCCTCGCCGCGCTGCGCGACGAGATCCAGAACGGCTGTGTCCTGGTCGCGCGCCTCGGCGACGAGGTCGTCGGCTCGGTCCGCGGCACCGTCGACGCCGACGGCACCGCCTGCATCGGCCGCCTCATCGTCCACCCGCGCCTGCGCCGCCACGGCCTCGGCGGCCGGCTGCTGGCCACCATCGAAGAGCGGCTGGCCGAGGAGCGCGCCGCCGCCCGCTACCGGCTCCTCGCCTCACGCGGCCCGGCACACCTGCGGCTGTACCGCCGGCTGGGCTACGTGCCGGTCGCGACTGAAGAGGTCTCCCGCAAGCTCAGCACGGTGACGCTGGAGAAGGAGGCTCCCCGCTCACTGGCTGCCAGCGCCTGACGCGGCCCGCTGCTCCCGCCGGTCCCGCCGGTCACCACGCAGCCACAGCAGCCCGGTGACCGGCAGGACCAGGGGGAAGAACAGATAGCCCATGCCGTAGTCGGACCACACGGTGGCGTCGGGGAACGCCTCCGGCTCCACCAGCGTCCACGTGCCCACGACGAGCACGCCCGCCAGCTCCGCGCCGCAGCACGCCAGCGCGGCCCGCCGGGCGCCGTCACCGCCGCGCACCAGGCACAGCGTGATGAACGCGTACACCACCGCTGCCACCGCCGAGAGCGTGTACGCCAGCGGCGCCTCTTCGAACCGCGTCGACAGCTGGTAGGCCGACCGGGACGCGGCCCCGACCGCGAAGATCCCGTACAGCGTCACCAGCAGCCGCCCCGGGCCGTGGCTCAGCGTGCCCCGTGTCTTCCGGCCGTCCGCCGCCTCCTCAGCCACCGGCACCTCCCTGCCACACGTCCGCCAGCCGCAGCTGGAGCACCGCCATCACCAGGGCACCGGCCGCCACCGTCGCCGAGCCCCAGCGGCTGCGCTCGCCCAGCGCGACGATCGCCACCAGCGGCAGGCACAGCGCCACCGCCAGCAGGTAGGACACGAACACCGCCGCCGACCCGCCGCCGGGCCGCTGCCCGTCCGCCAGCTGGAACACGCTCACCGCCAGCTGCACCAGCGCCAGCAGCAGCACCACTGCCATGCCCAGGTAGTGCCAGTCCTTGACGGGCTGGTCGCGCAGCGATGCGTAGCCGCACCACCCGGCCAGGGCGAGCGCGGTCACCAGCACCGTAACCGTCAGCGGGGTGAGCATGCGCCGACTCTACTGCGGCCCGCCCGGCCGCCCGCCGCCGCCCCGGGGCACCCCGGGCCCGACCCCGGCCCCACCGCCCGGGGTGGCGTTGGCCACAGCCCGCCCGGTTACGCCCGCTTCGCCGCCGGCCCCGCGGCGAACGTCTGTTTTACTGGACCGCATGCACACGACGAGCACCCGCACCCAGGCGACCGCGGCCGCGATGACGCCCGGTGCTCGCTGTCTGTGCCGAATGTGTGACCGCTGAGGGCCCACGCCCCCGTGAGCGGACTCGCGCCCCGAAGCGAGCCCTCAAGGCCGGCCGCAGCCAGGCCGCCCGCCAGGGTTGAGCTCACACCCCCAGTCCCGCACCGGACATTCCCGCGCCCCGCCGCGCCCGCCCGCGCGAGGGGCCCGACAGTGACGGAACGCCAGTGATCACCACCACGGACCTCACCAAGGTCTACCGCTCACGTGGCCGCGAGGTGACCGCCGTCGCGGACGTGAACCTCCACGTCCGCACGGGCGAAGTCTTCGGCGTCATCGGCCGCAGCGGCGCCGGCAAGTCCACGCTGATCCGCTGCCTCAACCTCCTTGAGCGCCCCACCTCCGGCACGGTCACCATCGACGGCCAGGACCTCACCGCACTCGCCGCCCACGGCGTCCGCGCCGGCCGCGACCTGCGCCGGGCCCGCACCCGCGTCGGCATGATCTTCCAGCACTTCAACCTGCTGTCGGCCCGCACGGTCCAGGGCAACGTCGAGCTGCCCCTGGAGATCCTCGGCCTCACCCGCAGGGAACGCGCCCGCAAGGCCCTCGACCTGCTGGACCTCGTCGGTCTCGCCGACCGGGCCCGCGCTTACCCCGCCCAGCTCTCCGGCGGCCAGAAGCAGCGTGTCGGCATCGCCCGCGCCCTGGCAGGCGATCCCAAGGTCCTGCTGTCCGACGAGGCCACTTCCGCCCTGGACCCCGAGACCACGCGGTCCGTGCTGCGCCTGCTGCGCGAGCTGAACGAGCGGCTGGGCCTGACTGTCGTGCTCATCACCCACGAGATGGACGTGGTCAAGGCCGTCTGCGACTCCGCCGCCCTGATGGAGAAGGGCCGCATCACCGAGTCCGGCCGCGTGGCCGACCTGCTGGCCACGCCCGGCTCCCGGCTCGCCCGCGAACTGTTCCCGCTCAGCGGCGGCACGGGCGGCACGGGACGCACCGTCGTGGACATCACCTTCCACGGCGACGCGGCCGGCCAGCCCGTCATCTCCCAGCTCGCCCGGGACCACGACGTCGACGTGTCCATCCTGGGCGCGGCCATGGACACCATCGGCGGCCGCCAGACCGGCCGGATGCGCATCGAGCTGCCCGGCAGCGCCGAGGAGAACCGCGAGACGCTCCGGTTCCTGCGCGAGCGCGGCCTGACCGTCGAGATACCCGGCGCGGCCGGGGCGGGCGTCCCGGCCGCCGAGGCCCCCGCCGGCCAGACGACCGACGAGGGGAGCGCCGCATGACCTGGGACGAGATGGAGCCGCTGCTGACCCAGGGCACGATCGACACGCTCTACATGGTCGGCTGGTCCACGCTGTACACCGTCCTGGGCGGGCTGCCGCTGGGCGTGCTGCTCGTCCTCACCGACCAGGGCGGCCCGCTGCGCAACGCGGTGGTGAACAAGGCGCTCAGCCTCATCGTGAACGTGGCCCGGTCGCTGCCGTTCGTCATCCTGCTGGTGCTGCTGATCCCGTTCACCCGCTTCCTCGTCGGCACCGCCATCGGCCCGACCGCCGCCATCGTTCCGCTGTCCATCGGCGCCATCCCCTTCTTCGCGCGGCTGGTCGAGACCTCCCTGCGCGAGGTCGACCACGGTC
Organism: Streptomyces sp. 7-21; assembly: GCF_016741785.1. Classification (GTDB taxonomy): domain Bacteria; phylum Actinomycetota; class Actinomycetes; order Streptomycetales; family Streptomycetaceae; genus Streptomyces. Next base: position 198,511 of record NZ_JAERRL010000007.1, on the reverse strand, counting down.
TCATCGAAGCCGCCTGGGCGATGGGCGGCGGCACCTGGACGGTGGTGCTGAAGGTGATGCTGCCGCAGGCCCTGCCGTCGCTCGTGGCCAGCCTGACCAACACCGTCATCGTGCTGATCGGCTACTCGGCGATGGCCGGCGCCGCGGGCGCCGGAGGGCTGGGTACCCTCGCCCTCAACTACGGCTACCAGCGGTTCGAGGACCGGTTGCTGCTCCTGCTGGTGCTGGTCCTCATCGTCATCGTCACCGCCGTCCAGCTGCTGGGCGACGCCGTGGTGCGGCTCCTGCGCCGCCGCGAGCGCGCCAGCACCTGAGCCCGTTCCCCGATGCGAATCCCTCGCGAAGCCTCCGGCGCCCGACCGGCACCGGACACCGAAGAAGCACACACCGAAAGGCACTTTTCGTGCGTATCACCGAACACCCCCGTTTCGCGGCCGCCCTGGCCGCCACTGCCGCCCTCACCCTGGGCCTGACCGCCTGCGGCACCGACTCCGACCCCTCGTCCGGCGGCGGGGGCGGGGACGAGGCTGACGCCTCCGGGCCCCTGACCGTCGCGGCCACGCCCGTGCCGCAGGCCGAGATCCTCGAGTTCGTCCGGGACAACCTCGCCGAGGACGCCGGACTCGACCTGCGGATCCAGGAGTTCACCGACTACGTGCTGCCGAACACCGCGCTGGACAACGGCGAGGTGGACGCCAACTACTTCCAGCACCGGCCCTACCTGGACCAGTTCAATGCCGACCAGGGCACCGACATCGTCCCGGTGGTCAACGTCCACCTGGAGCCGCTGGGGGTGTACTCCGAGTCCCTGAGCGACATCCGTGAGCTGTCCGCCGGTGACACCATCGCCATCCCCAACGACGCCACCAACGGCGGCCGGGCCCTGAACCTGCTCGCCGAGCACGGCGTCATCGAACTCGCCGACGGCGCCGGCGCCGAGGCCACCACCAATGACATCGCGGAAGCGAACGGCCTGGAGTTCCGCGAACTGGAGGCGGCCACCCTGCCCCGCGCGCTCAGCGACGTCGACGCCGCGGTCATCAACGGCAACTACGCCCTTGAGGCGGACCTGAGCCCGGTCGAGGACGCCCTCATCGCCGAGGCCGCCGAGGACAACCCGTACGCCAACTTCCTCGCCGTCAACGCGGGCGACGAGGACGACCCGCGCGTGCAGACCCTCGCCCGCCTCCTGACCTCCGACGAGGTGCGGCAGTTCATCGAGGACACCTACGAGGGCTCCGTCATCCCGGCCTTCGGCGAGCCTGCCCCCTGACCCCGGCGCCCCCGGGCGCCCCGCCCGCACCCGGGTCCCGGCCGTGAGCCGGGGCCCGGGTGCCGCGTCCGCGCGGGCCATGCTGCATGCTGTCCCCCGCAGACCCCAGGCAGGAGCGGCGCATGACACCCACCTTCCCCGCGATCACCATCAGTACGGACCGGCTCCAGCTGCGCCCGTTCGAGGAAGCGGACGTCCCCGAGCTCACCGAGATGATGAACGACGAGCTCACCGTGGCCTGGACCGCCGTGCCCGTCCCCTACACGACGGCGCTGGCCCGGGACTGGATCACGCGCGTGGCCCCCGCCGAGCGCGCCGAGGGGCGCGGCATCGTCTTCGCCGTCGCCGAGAACCTCACCCACCGGCTCGTCGGCAGCGTCCGCCTGACCCGGACCGACTGGCACACCCTCTCCGCCGAGGCCGGGTACGTCATCGCCCCGTGGGCGCGGGGTGAGGGCTACGCGGCCGAGTCGATGCTCGCGCTGGCCCACTGGCTGTTCGACGACCAGAAGTTCGAGCGGCTTGAGCTGCGCACCGCCGCCGGGAACACCGCCGGGCAGCAGGTCGCCCAGAAGATCGGCTGCGTCAGCGAGGGCGTCCTGCGCAACGCCCTGATAGTGCGCTCGCGCACCGAGGACGGCGGCTGGACCGACATCCGCACCGACCTCATCGTCTGGGGGCTGCTGCCCGAGGACCTGGAGGACGCCCCGCAGGGCTGACCGCGCGGTAGGCTCGGGGCCGTTCCCGTCCCGACCTCCACCTCCCCGTACGTCTCCGAAGTCCTGGAGTCCCCCGGATATGGCCGACCGCGTCACCGTGATCGGATGGGACGGCAGCCCTCTGGACCCGGCCGCGCGGGCGGCGCTCCAGGCGGCGACCCTCGTGGCGGGCGCCCCCCGTCACCTGGCCCTCCCGGAGATCCCGTCCCACGCGGAACGCATCCAGCTCGGCAGCGTGCCCCTCGCCGCCCGCCGCATCGCCGCCCACCGCGGCACCGCCGTCGTGCTCGCGGACGGCGATCCCGGCTTCTTCGGCGTCGTGCGGGATCTGCGTGACCCCCGGCACGGCCTGGAGGTCGAGGTCATCCCTGCGGTCTCCGCCGTGGCCGCCGCGTTCGCGCGCGCCAGCATGCCCTGGGACGACGCCCGCGTCGTCGTCGCCACCCGCCGCACGCTGCGCCGCGCGGTCAACGTCTGCCGGGCCCACCCCAAGGTCGCCGTCCTCACCTCACCCGGGGCGGGCCCGGCCGAGATCGCGCTGCTGCTGGGCGGCGTCCACCGCACGTTCGTCATCTGCGAGTCGCTGGGCACCCCCAGGGAACGCGTCTCGGTCCTCACCTCGGACAACGTCACCCAGCACGGCTGGACCGACCCCAACGTCGTCCTCGTCATCGGCGGCACCGTGCCGGCTGCCGCCAGCGGCTGGCTCGCGGGCACGGACCCCGGGCACGACGCCCAGCCGCGCGGCTGGGGGCTGGAACCCGAGGAGTACGAGCAGCCCGCGCCGCCCGGGGGCCACGGCACGGGCGGGGACCCCCGGCTGCGCGCCCTCCAGCTCGCCGACCTCGGCCCGGGCACCGGCGACCTGCTGTGGGACGTCGGCGCGGGCTGCGGCCTGGTCGGCATCGAGGCCGCCCGCCTCGGCGCCGCCGTCATCACCGTCGACCGGGACGCCCGCGCCTGCGCCGTCATCGGCGCCACCGCCCGGCGGCAGGGCCTCCAGGTCGAGGTCGTCAACGGGCCGGCCCCGTCCGTGCTGGCCGGTCTGCCCGAGCCCGACCTGGTGCGCGTGGGTGCGGGCGGCACGCGCACGCTGGCGGCGTGCGCGGACCGCAGGCCCCAGCGCATCGTCACGCACGTGCTGACGCGGGACCAGGCCGAAGCAGCCGGGCGGATCCTGCGCGGCGCCGGGTACGAAGTCCGCTGCACGCTCGTGCAGTCCGTCGAACTTCGCACCGCCGACTGGTCGGAGCGGCACCGCAGCGTCGCCTTCCTTCTCACCGGCCGCCGCCCGGCGGCCGCGTCCGCGGCGAGGACCGCGCCGAACGGGCCCGCCTCCCACCCCTGACCGGCACGTCCCGTCAGCGCGGGTAGGCTGATGGATCGTTGTGCCGCCGCCCCGGCCCAGGGGATTCCTCCGCCTATGTCCGGATGTGGCGGGCACGCGACGGGAGCAGTGCACCCGTCGGGCTGGAAGGAGCACGACCGATGCGCGAGGGGTACGCATGACGGACACCGGCCGGATCCGGGAAGCGGCAGAGCCGGAGCAGGCGGCGCCGCCCCCGGCGCAGCACGAGGGACCGGGCGTTCCGGACCCCGCTGCCTACCCCTTTCCCGGCCAGCCCGCGGACACCGCGGAGCCGGCGGAGGGGGACGAGGAGGATCTGCTGATGCCGGGCGCCACCGGCGCCTGGGGCGACTCACTCGTGGCCGGCCGCACGGCCGCGCCCTCGTCCGGCACACCCGTGTCCCCGGCGCCCGGGCCGGCCGCGCCGGTGCCCGGCCCGGTGCCGCCGGAGCAGGCCGCCGGGCAGGCCCCTGCTCCCCAGCCGGCGCCGGCCGCACCCGTGCCAAAGGCCCCGGCGAACGAGGCCGCGGAACCGCCCCAGGCGGTGCCCGCGCCCGAGGCCGCAGCTGAGGCCGTGCCCGAAGCTGCACCTGACGCGTCCGGGGCCGTGCCCGAGACCGTGTCCGAAGCCGTGCCCGCCGGCGGCGCGCCGGCGGCGCCGGCGGACAGTGGGGAGCCCGCTCCGGCCCCTGGCGCTCCCGGTCCCGCGGACAGCGCGGACGGCGCGGACGGCGCGCCCGCCCCCGCCGACCTGGCCGCCGCCGCGCCGCCCGCTGCCGAGGCCCCCGCCCCCGGCACGGCGCAGCCCGGACCCGCCGCGCCGCCCGCCGCCGAGGCCCCCGAGGGGAACGCGGCGCCCGAGTCGCCCGGGGCGCCCGCGGTGCCGGAGCAGCCCGCGCCGGGCCCTGGCCCCGAGGCACAGGCAGCTCCTCCCGCGCCCGCGCCGGCCCCTGTCGTGCCCGGCCAGGCCGGTCCGCCGCAGACGCCGCCGCCCGCCGCGCCGCAGCCCGTGGCCGGCGTGCCCGCACAGGCCGGCGCCTGGCAGGCCCCGCCGCCCGCCGCCGTCCCGGCGCAGCAGCCCGCCTCCGAGCCGGCTCCGGAGCAGCCGCCCCAGCCCGCCGCCGCGCAGCCCCCGCAGCCGGAGGAGCCCGCCGCGGCCGGCGAAGCCCAGGAACCGGCCGCCCCGGAACCCGCGGCACCGCAGCCGGCTCCCGCGCCGGAGCAGCAGCGGCCCGCCCCGGCGGCGGCCCTGCCCGACGCCGAACGCGACGCCGTCCACCGGCTCATGCGTGAACGGCGGGACGTGCACGAGGGCTTCCGCCCCGACCCCATCCCTGACGAGGTGCTGCTGCGCGTCCTCCAGGCCGCCCACACCGCGCCCAGCGTCGGCCTCGCCCCGCCCTGGGACTTCGTCATCATCCGTTCCCCCGAGACCCGCCAGGCGGTCCACGACCTCGCGGTCCGCCAGCGCGAGGAGTACGCGGCCACCCAGCCCCGCGCCCGCGCCCGGCAGTTCAAGGAGCTCCACGACGAGGCCATCCTCGACGCCCCCGTCAGCATCGTCGTCACCGCCGACCCCACCCGGGGCGCCGGCTCCGCGCCCGGCCGCGCCCCCCGGCCGCACCTGGCGCCCTACTCCTCCGCGCTCGCTGTGGAGAACCTCTGGCTCGCCGCCCGCGCCGAGGGCCTCGGCGTCGGCTGGGTCAGCTTCTTCGATGAGCGCGAGCTCGTGCGCGCCCTCGGCATGCCCGAGCACCTCGACGTCGTGGCCTACCTGTGCGTGGGCTACGTCGACGAGTTCCCCGAGGAGCCCGGCCCCGCCCAGGGCGGCACCGCGCGCCGCAGGCCGCTGTCGTGGGTCGTGCACGAGGAGATCTACGGCCGCCGCGCCCTGCCCGGCTCCGAGCCGCACGACCTGCTCACCGAGACCCTCGCCGAGATCCGGCCGCTGGACGCGCAGGCGCTCGGGGAGGCCTGGGAGCGGCAGAAGCGGATGACGAAGCCCGCGGGCTCGCTCGGCGCCCTGGAGGTGCTGGCTGCCCAGCTGTGCGGGCTCGCCCGCACCTGCCCGCCGCCCGTGCCCGAGCCCGCCGCCGTCGCGGTGTTCGCCGGGGACCACGGCGTGCACGCCCAGGGGGTGACCGCCTGGCCGCAGGAGGTCACCGCCCAGATGGTGGCCAACTTCCTCCGCGGCGGCGCCGTGTGCAACGCCTTCGCCCACCAGGTCGGCGCCGAGGTCTGCGTCGTCGACGTCGGCGTCCGGGCCGACCTGCCGCCTGCCCCCGGCCTGATGCCCCGCAAGGTCCGGCCCGGAACCGGCGACATCACCGCCGGGCCGGCCATGACCCGGGACGAGGCGCTGCGGGCCCTGGAGGTCGGCATCGAGACCGCCCGCGACCTCGTCGCGGCGGGCAACCGCGCCCTGCTGACCGGCGAGATGGGCATCGCCAACACGACCGTCTCGGCGGCGCTCATCGCGGTGTTCGCCGACGCCGACGCCGCCGAGGTCACCGGCCGGGGCACCGGCGTCGACGACGAGACGCACGCGCACAAGACCGAGGTCGTGCGGCAGGCGCTCCAGCACCACCAGCCGGACCCGGCCGACCCGCTCGGCGTCCTCGCCGCCGTCGGCGGCCTGGAGCACGCCGCGCTGACCGGCTTCATCCTCGGCGGCGCCTCCCTGCGTGTGCCTGTCATCCTCGACGGCGTCACGGCGGGCGCCGCGGCCCTGGCCGCCCGCGCCATCGCCCCCGAGGCGGTGTCGGTGTGCGTCGCCGGGCACCGCGGCGCCGAGCCGGGCCACCAGGCGGCGCTCACCGCGCTCGGCCTGCGGCCCCTCGTCGACCTGGACCTGCGCCTGGGCGAGGGCACGGGCGCGCTGCTCGCGCTGCCGGTCGTGCAGAGCGCCGCCCGCGCCCTGCGCGAGGTGGCGACGTTCGACGCGGCGGGCGTGACCGACAAGAACTGACCGGCAAGAACTGACCGGCAAGAACTGACCCCCGCGGCGCCGGCTGCCCCCGGGCCGGCGCCGTACCGTGAACGGGGGCGGCCCGGCCGTCCCCGTGACCACGCCGCTCCAGCGCAGCAGCGGCGACGAGGAGTGAAGCCCGTCCCCCTGCGAGGAGCCGCACACCGATGCCCGAGATCCCTCCCTACCCGGTCGGTCTGCGCCTGGCCGGACGCCGTGTCCTGGTGCTCGGCGGCGGCACCGTCGCCCAGCGCCGCCTGCCCGCGCTGCTCGCCGCGGGCGCCGACGTGCTGCTGGTGGCCCCCGAGGTCACGCCCTCGGTCGAGGCGATGGCCGCGGCCGGAGAGCTGCGGTGGGAGCGGCGCGGCTACCGGGAAGGCGACGTGGCGGGCGCCTGGTACGTGCTGATCACGACCGACGACCCCGCCGTCAACGACGCTGCCTCCCGGGAGGCCGAGCGCCGCCGGGTGTGGTGCGTCCGCAGCGATGACGCGCAGGCCGCCACCGCCTGGACTCCCGCCACCGGCCACAGCGACGGCGTGACCGTCGCCGTGCTCACCGGCCGCGACCCGCGCCGCTCCGCCGCCGTGCGCGATGCCGTCGTCGAGGGGCTGCGCGAGGGCACCCTCGCCGCCCCCCGCCACCGCGACCGGCCGCCGGGTGTCGCCCTCGTCGGAGGCGGCCCTGGCGACCCCGACCTGATCACCGTGCGCGGGCGCCGCCTGCTGGCCGAGGCCGACGTCGTCATCGCCGACCGGCTCGGCCCGCGTGACCTGCTGGCCGAACTGCCGCCGCACGTCGAGGTCATTGACGCCGCCAAGATCCCTTACGGCCGCGCCATGCAGCAGGAGGCGATCAACGAGGCCCTGGTGCGGCACGCCAGGGAGGGCAAGTTCGTCGTCCGGCTCAAGGGCGGCGACCCGTACGTCTTCGGGCGCGGCAAGGAGGAGGCCGAGGCCCTCGCCAGGGCCGGCGTCCCCGTCACCGTCGTGCCCGGCGTCACCAGCGCCGTCAGCGTGCCCGCCGCCGCCGGGATCCCCGTGACCCACCGCGGCGTCGCCCACGAGTTCACCGTCGTCAGCGGCCACGTGCCGCCCGGTGACCCGCGCTCCCTGGTGCGCTGGCCCGCCCTGGCCGCGCTGGAGGGCACGCTCGTGCTGCTCATGGCCGTCGAGAACATGCCCGCCATCGCCGACGTCCTCGTCCGCCACGGCCGCGATCCCCGTACCCCCGTCGCCGTCGTCCAGGAAGGCACTACGCCCGGCCAGCGGCGGCTGGACGCCACCCTCGGCACCGTGGCCGAGCGCCTCGCGGCCGAGCAGGTGCGGCCCCCGGCCGTCATCGTCGTCGGCGAGACCGTGCGCGTCGGCGCGGCGGACGCGGAAGGACCCGAAGGACCGGAAGAAGGACCGGAAGGACCGGCGTGAGCGCACCCGTCACCGTCACCGACCCGGACGACCCGAGGCTGTCCGACTACACCGCGCTGACCGACGTCGCGCTGCGCACCAGGCGCGAGCCCGCCGAGGGCCTCTTCATGGCCGAAGGCGAGAAGGTGATCCGCCGGGCGCTGGCCGCCGGTTACCCGCTGCGCTCGGTGCTGGTGACGCCCCGGTGGGCCGAGGCCATGCGCGACCTCACCGAGCGCACGGCCGCGCCGGTCTACCTGGTGAGCGAGGACGTGGCGCGGCGCGTCACCGGCTACCACGTGCACCGCGGCGCCCTGGCCGCCATGCACCGCACCCCGCTGCCCGACCCGGCCCGGCTGCTGGCGCCCCCGGACCGCCCGGCGCCGCGGCGCGTGGCCGTCCTGGAGGACATCGTCGACCACGCCAACGTCGGCGCGGCCTTCCGCAGCGCGGCCGCCCTGGGCGTGGGTGCCGTCCTCGTCACGCCGCGCTGCGCCGACCCGCTGTACCGGCGGTCGGTCAAGGTCTCCATGGGCGCTGTGCTCCAGGTGCCGTGGACACGCCTGGCGAGCTGGCCGGCCGGCATATCCCTGCTGCGCGGCGCCGGTTACACCACGGCGGCCCTCGCGCTCGGCGGCGACCCGATCACCCTCGACGAGCTGGCCGCGCGGGACGACCCGCGCCTGGCCCTCATCCTCGGTACCGAGGGCCACGGCCTGGCCCCGCAGACGCTCGCGGCCGCCGACCTGACGGTCACGATCCCGATGAGCGGGGGAGTGGACTCCCTCAACGTGGCGGCCGCAGCGGCCGTCGCCTTCTACGCCACCCGCCCGCGCCAGGCGTCCGGGCCCGCGGCCCCGCGGCCGTAGCGGCCCGTACCGGCCGTCAGACCGGCCCCTGGCAGCCCTGCGCGGCGGCGATACCAAGGGCCACCAGCACCGTCACCGTGACGAAGACGATCAGACGCTGCCGCAGCAGGCGCCGGTCCACCCGCTGCAGCGGCCGGGCCGGGCGGCGCGGCGCGGGCGCCGGCCGCCGCTGCGGCGCTGGCTTGCGGGGCCGGGACGGGGAGCGGGACGGTGCGGGGGCCGCCTGCTGCGGCCGCGCCGGCGCCGGGCGCGGCCGGGCGGCGCCGGGGCGTGCCACCGGAACGCTGCCCCGGGCCTCGCGGGCCGCGATCTCCTTCAGCCGCAGCGACAGCTGGAGCGTGCTGGGCCGCTCGCCCGGTGCCTTGGCCAGGCAGGCCCGCAGCAGCGGCTCCAGCGCCGCCGGGACGCCCCGCAGCTCCGGTTCCTCGTGCACCACCCGGTACAGCATCACCTCGGAGCTGCCCTGCCCGAACGGCGAGTCGCCCAGCGAGGCGTAGACCAGCGTGGCGCCGAGCGAGAACACGTCGGTCGCCGCCGTGACCGGCTGCCCCCGCACCTGCTCCGGCGCCAGGAAGCCGGGGGAGCCCACCGCCGTCCCGACGTGTGTCAGCGTGCTCGCTCCCGAGGACCAGGCGATCCCGAAGTCGATGATCCGGGGCCCCTTCGGCGACAGCAGGATGTTGGAGGGCTTGACGTCCCGGTGCACCACCCCGGCCTCGTGCACGGCCACCAGCCCCTCGGCCAGCGCGGCCCCGATGGCAGCGGTCTCGGCGGCGGACAGCGGGCCCTCCTGCTGCACCCGGTCGTGGAGCGAGGGGCCCGGCACGTACTGCGTGGCGAACCACGGCCGCTCGGCCTCCAGATCGGCCGCCACCAGCCGGGCCGTGCAGCCGCCCCTGATCCGCCGGGCCGCCGACACCTCGCGGGCGAACCGCGAGCGGAACTCCGCGTCCCCGGCGAGTTCCGGCCGGATCACCTTCAGCGCCACCCGCTGGCCGCGCCGGTCAGAGCCCAGGTACACCACGCCCATCCCGCCGGCCCCCAGCCGCCGGTGGAGCTTAAACGCGCCGACGACTCGCGGGTCCTCGCGACGGAGCCGCATCATCGCCATGTCTACCTCGCTGCCGGGTGCTTGTGCTGGGCCACAGCTTACGGACTGCGCCGCCGCGGCGGCGAAAGGCCGCGCAGCGCGCACCCGCCCCAGCGCCCCTTCCCGGCGCCTGTCCCGGTGTCTTCCCGGGCCTGTCCCCAGGTTTTTTCCGGCTTTCCCCGGCTTTCCCGGCGTCCCCTGGGGGACAACCCTGGTGCCCGTAGCCGCGCATCCACCCTGGGGAGTAGCCGCTCGGCCCCGGTGTCATCCTGCGGGATACCCCCAGGCCGGTACGGCGGTCTGACGTGCGGGACGGCGCGCGAGCCTAAGGTGGATGACCGAGCGGCGGGCGCAGCACTCGTCCCCCGAGGTCACCCGCCCGCCGCTCCCAACACCACGGCAGGAGGGGAGACATGGCGGTCACCGCACAGCCGGCCGCGAGGCGGGGGAAGGCGCGTACCTCCCGGCGCCACCCGCTGGTGGCCACGGCCATGGTGCTGCCGCTGGCTCTTGCCCTCGCTGCCGTCTTCGGCGGCGTGGAAGCCGTCGTCACGCAGGCGTCGTCCGTGGCCGGAACGCTGGGGCGCTGAACGGCGCCCCAGGCCCGGGAAGAGCGGCCCGGGCCGGGGACACCGGCGAGCAACCCCGTGGGGACGGGGGTGGCGGACGGCATGTGCCCGGGTGGCTGGGGAGCTGCCCGGGCACCGATGCCCTTCGGGGTGTCACACACGGGAACGGGCCGGAGAGCGTGACTCTCCGGCCCGGACCATGTACGGATGGTGCGCGATACTGGGATTGAACCAGTGACCTCTTCCGTGTCAGGGAAGCGCTCTCCCGCTGAGCTAATCGCGCGGGGGCGAGGGCCTGCGGCCCCGGTGGACGATACTGGGATTGAACCAGTGACCTCTTCCGTGTCAGGGAAGCGCTCTCCCGCTGAGCTAATCGTCCGAGGTGGAGACGGGATTTGAACCCGTGTAGACGGCTTTGCAGGCCGTTGCCTCGCCTCTCGGCCACTCCACCACAGGGGGAGCAGGCCCCCTTCGAGCGGACGACGAGACTCGAACTCGCGACCCCCACCTTGGCAAGGTGGTGCTCTACCAACTGAGCTACGTCCGCAGTCGTTGCCTCCGGTCTCGGTGTGATCCCGGGGACGTCATGAACTTTAGCGGATTCGCGGGCCAGCTCAAACTCCGTCTGCCGGGAGACCTGTGCCACCCCCCTGTCGCGGCCGGGCCAGGTAGCGTCAGTAGGGGGGAACGGCAGCGGGGGACCAGGCGACGGAACCGGCAGACGGGAGAGAGCACGATGGGGCTGATCTGGCTGGACGGCCAGCTGCGCGACCCCGGGGCGGCGCGGGTCTCCGTCTTCGACCACGGGCTGACGGTCGGAGACGGGGTCTTCGAGACGGTCAAGACGGCGGACGGCCAGCCGTTCGCCCTGACCCGGCACCTGGAGCGGCTGGCCGCCTCCGCCCGCGGCATCGGGCTGCCCGAGCCCGACCCCGGTGAGGTCCGCCGTGCCTGCCGGGCCGTCCTCGACGCCGTGCCGCTGCCGCTGGGCCGGCTGCGGATCACCTACACGGGCGGCCGCGGGCCGCTGGGATCCGACCGGGGCGAGGGGCCGCCGACGCTGATCGTCGCCCACGCTGAGCGGACGCGCCGGCCCGACACCACCGCCGTGATCACGGTGCCCTGGGCCCGCAATGAACGCGGCGCCCTCACCGGCCTGAAGACCACCTCGTACGCGGAGAACGTCATCGCCCTGGCCCGGGCCCGCCAGCGGGCCGCCTCCGAGGCGCTGTTCCCGAACACCGCCGGCCAGCTCTGCGAGGGCACGGGCAGCAACGTCTTCGTGGTGCTGGACGGGGAGCTCCACACTCCGCCGCTGTCCGCCGGCTGCCTGGCGGGCATCACCAGGGCGCTCGTGCTCGAATGGGCCGGTGCCAAGGAGACCGGCCTGCCCATGGACTGCCTGGCGCGGGCCGAGGAGGTCTTCCTGACCTCCACCACCCGCGACGTGCAGGCCGTCCGCCGGATCGACGGCCGGGAGCTGCCCGGCGCCCCCGGTCCGGTGACCCAGCGCGTGATGCGCGTCTTCCAGGAGCGTGAGGCGCTCGACAGCGACCCGTGATCCGGCCGCCGCAGCGGGAAGAAAACCTGCGATGACGACGACACTGCGCCCGGCGGGCCCCGAGGAACGCGACGCGGCCGGGGGCCGTGCCCGCCTGTACGACATCCGCGTCAACAGCCGGGCGGTGGGCCTGCTGCGCCTCGCCGCCGATGCGACCGGCGGCACCGGGCGCATTCTGCGGCTGGAGGTCGACGGCCCGGAGCGGCGCCGGGGCCGTGCCACCGTCGCGGCGCTCGCCGCCGAGGAGGTGCTGCGCTCCTGGGGCTGCCGCCACATCCAGGCCGACATCCCGGCGACGGCCGGCGCCGCCCTGGCGCTGGCCTCGGCCCTCGGCTACACCGAGTCGGCCCGCACCCTGGTCAAGGGCCTCACCCAGCCTGTGCCCGCGCCGCCGCCCGGCACCGCCGTCCGCGCGGTCACCGAGGAGGAGTACCTGGGCTGGCTCGCCCAGCAGGGGCCCGGTTTCCTGCCGGACGCCGTCCCGGGCGCGGCCGCCGGCGCGCTGGGGACGCTGCCGCCCGGCCCCGGCGGCACGCGTCCGGCGCTGCGCATGCTGGCCCGCGAGGGCACCGACGTCGGCTCGCTGTGGCTGGGCCTCGGCGGCGCGCGGCTGGGCCACGGCACGGGCGGCCACGTCGTCTCCGTCGCCGTCCGGCCCCGCGACCAGCGGCGCGGCTACGGCAGGACGCTGATGCACGAGGCGGAGCGGATCTGCCGCCAGGCCGGTGTCCGCCGGCTGGGCCTGAAGGTCTCCCCGGCGAACGACCCGGCGCTGCGCCTGTACGCCTCGCTGGGGTACCGCATCAGCGGAATCAGGCTCGGCAAGCCGCTGCTGTGAGCGGCCGCCGGAGCAGCCCGGTCAGGAGGCGTCCGTGCCCGCCAGCGCGGACTCCACGAGCCTGGCGACGCGTTCCCGCAGGCCCTGCTGGCTCTTGCCGCCGTCCAGCCGCTTGCCGCCGATCACGTACGTCGGGGTGCCGGTGACCCCGATCGCCTGGCCCTCGGCCTGGTCGGCGTCCACGGCCAGCAGGTGGCGGCCGTCGATGAGGGCCGACTCGATCTCGCCGGCGTCCAGGCCGCACTCCCGGGCCACCTCGGTGAGCACCGTCTCGCCGCGCGCGGCGAGGTCGTCGGTGCGCGCCAGCAGCGCCGCGCAGTACTCGTCGCCCTTGCCCTGCGCGTACGCCTCCTCGGCTGCCTGCGCGGCCGCGTAGGCGTGCGCGTGCGAGGCCAGCGGGAAGTGGCGGCGCCGGATCTCCAGCGTGTCCCCGAACCGCTCCCGCAGCGCCGCCAGATCGCTCTCGGCGCGGTGGCAGTCGGGGCACTGGAGGTCACACCAGACCTCGAGGACGGCGCGGGCGGCGGTCGGTTCGCTCATGCCGCCCAGTTTCCCACCCGCTCCGCCCGGCACCGGAACGCCCCCGTCCCGGCGGCGACCCCGGAAAGGTCCCTGATCCTTGCCGCCCGGCCATTTCCCCGGCGCCGGGCGGCGAGGCAGGATGGAAAGATGCTGATAGGCACCGTCTGCACCCTGATTTCCGCCGCCGGCATCGGCCTCGCGCTCCTGGTGGCGCGCAGGCGCCGGTACGCGACCGCCCTGCGCGTGGCCGCCGTCGCACTGCTGCCCGTGGGCCTGGCGATGACCGGGGTGGTGCGGTTCGTCGTCAACATGACGGTCAACCCGGTGGCCTGGGCCGGGTTCGGGGTGCTCACCTTCGCCGTGCTGCTGTTGCTCGTCGCCCGCCTGGTGGAGGGCAGGGGGCGCGGCCGCCAGGCGGCGGCCGGCGGCGAGGGCGCTTCCGGCCCGGCCGCCCTGCCCAGGACCTCCTCGCGCGGCAGCGGGAAGCCCGCGGCGGGAGGCGGGGACGACCTGTCGGACTTCTCCGAGATCGAGGCGATCCTGAAGAAGCACGGCATCTGAGCCGTTCGTGCGCCCTCGCCGCCCCGGCCTCCGGCCGAAACGGGATCAAGGCCGCGGACGCGACAAGAGCGATGTTGTACAGATCACGGCGGAAACGAGACGTGTTGATCGCGCGAGAGGCCCGGCCTGCGCCATGATCACCGCGACATGGCACACAGCACCAGCCCAGACACCTCCCGCACACCGGACACCGAGCCCGCTCCGGAGGGGCGCGGCTGCCTGTTCGCCCTCTCCCAGCCGCCGCTGATCCTCTTCCTCACGGTGATCGGCGGGCTGCTGCTGATCACCGGGCTCCATGACCAGTTCCTGCTCTGAGAACCTCTCCCCGGCGGCCCTCAGCCGCCCGCGCCGCCGCCCCGGCGCCTGGCGCGGTAGGCCGCCACGTGGAGACGGTTGCCGCACGTGCGGCTGGAGCAGTACCGGCGTGACCGGTTGCGCGTGAGGTCCACGAAGGCCCGCCCGCACCCCGGGGCCGCGCAGCGGCGCAGCCGCTCCCGTTCCCCGGCCACCACCAGGAACGCCAGCGCCATGCCGCAGTCGGCGGCCAGGTGGTCGGCGAGGGCCGCGCCGGGAGCGAAGTAGTGCACGTGCCAGTCGTGTCCGTCGTGGTCCGTCAGCCGCGGCGTGGTCCCGGCGGCCGCCACCATGCCGTTGATCAGCTCGGCGGCCCGGGCGTCCGAATCCGCCGCGAACACGTCGGCGAATCCGGCGCGGACCCGCAGCACGTCCCGCAGGTCCCGGGGCTCCAGCAGCTCCAGCCGCACATCGCTGATCGCGTGGTCCCGCACGAAGCGCCGCAGCGCGTCGACGTCCGTCAGCAGGTCGGGTCTGCCGCCGTGCGGCTCGGTGTTCAGCAGCGCGACGGCGCAGTCAAGGGCGCACCGGGTGTCGTGAGTGAGCAGCACGGCGGTTGTCCGGTCCGTAGGGGGAGTTCACCCTCAAGGACTCTAGCCGCTGCGTGCGGGCGGGGCGCGGGCCATGCCGGCGGAGCCGGCGAGCACCCGCGCATGGCCGCGCCCCGCCCGTGGTGGCCGTCGCCGGTTCCGCGCCGCCGCCCCGAGTCAGACGGCGCGGAGAACCGGCGGGTCTGTCAGCTCTCCGCGAGAATGTGGGAAAGCTCGGTGTCGAGATCGAAATGGCGGTGCTCGGTGCCGGGCGGCACCGCGGCGTCCGTCCGCTTCAGGAACGACTCAAGGGCGCGGGCCGGAGCCTCCAGCAGTGCCTCGCCCTCCGGTGAACTCAGGGCGATGCACACCACGCCCTGCCCGTGGCTGCGGGAGGGCCACACCCGCACGTCTCCGGTGCCCGTCGGCCGGTGAAGACCTTCGGCGAGCAGGTCGCGGGCGAAAACCCACTCGACGGTTTCTTCCGCTCCGGTGTGGAAGGTGGCGTGGACGGCGTAGGGGTCCGCCGTGTCATACCGCAGCCCCGCGGGAACAGGCAGCGAGGAATCGCTCGATACAACGAGGCGCAGATGCAGCTCGCAACTGACCGTGGTGTTCATAAGCGCCAGGGCCTTTCGCTCAGTGTGCGCTCGGGGATTCGCACGTCGGCGAAATCGACATGCCACATGCGGGACGGTTGTAAACACCTCCGGCATCATTGTGCCGGATAACATCATTCGAATGGACCAGTCTCTCGATCGGATAAGGCGGACGTGAATCGTTCTATAGCGAATGAGAAAAACCCGTGCCGGGCGGCGGAAGGGGAGCTGCGCCGCCGGCGAGCGGACGATGTGGACACCGCCGGGTACCCCGCCCGCCGGCCGTGAATCCGCCGGCCGGACCGGACCGTGCGGCGCGGTGCCGGGACGGCCGGGGGCCGGCAGCCGGAGCGGGGGGACGGCGGGGGGACGGCGGGGAAAGCGGCAGGGGGAGGCGGTGCGGGCGGCGGTGCCGGGGACGGCGCCCGGCGGCGCGGGAGCGGGGTGCGGACGGCCTCGTGCGAAGTCCATTTGGACTGGCGGACGGTGGCCCTGTATGGTTCTCACCGTGCCGAGCGGCGAAGAGCCGCGAGGCCAGGCCTGAAGGGCGATTAGCTCAGCGGGAGAGCGCTTCGTTCACACCGAAGAGGTCACTGGTTCGATCCCAGTATCGCCCACCGGCAACCGGCCGGTCCGTCCCTTGGCGGACCGGCCTTTCGCGTGCCGTGCCCGGCCGCTTACCCCTTCGCGGGCGCCGTCGCGCGGCCGGTACGATGCGCTACGCGGCGCCCGCCGCGGCCCTTCCGAGGCAGCACCGCTGCCCCCCTCACATGAGTCAGGAGAAGACCGGTGTCCGAAGTCCGTGTGATCCTCCAGCGCGATTCCGAGCGGGAAGAGCGTGTGGTGACCACGGGCACGACGGCCGCCGCGCTCTTCGAGGGCGAGCGCGCCGTTGTCGCCGCCCGCGTGGGCGGCGAGCTGCGTGACCTGTCCTACCCGCTCGCCGACGGCGACGTCGTCGAGCCCGTGCTGATCGGGTCGCCCGACGGCCTGGACATCCTGCGCCACTCCACGGCGCACGTGCTCGCGCAGGCCGTGCAGGAGCTGTACCCCGAGGCCAAGCTGGGCATCGGCCCGCCCATCAAGGACGGCTTCTACTACGACTTCGACGTCCGCGAGCCGTTCCAGCCCGAGGACCTGCGCCGCATCGAGAAGCGGATGCAGCAGATCATCAAGCAGGGCCAGCGGTTCTCCCGCCGCGTGGTCAGTGACGACGAGGCCCGCGCCGAACTGGCCGACGAGCCCTACAAGCTGGAGCTGATCGGCCTCAAAGGCGCGGCGGGGCAGGCCGCCGACGGCGCCTCGGCCGAGGTCGGCGCCGGGGAGCTGACCATCTACGACAACCTCGACCCGCGCTCGGGCGAGGTCTGCTGGAAGGACCTGTGCCGCGGCCCGCACCTGCCCAGCACCCGGCTGATTCCCGCGTTCTCGCTGATGCGCAGCGCGGCGGCCTACTGGCGCGGCAGCGAGAAGAACCCGCAGCTGCAGCGGGTGTACGGCACCGCGTGGCCGACCCGGGACGAGCTGAAGGCCCACCTGGCGTTCCTCGCCGAGGCCGAGAAGCGTGACCACCGGCGGCTGGGCGCCGAGCTGGACCTGTTCTCCATTCCGGAGGAACTCGGCTCCGGCCTGGCGGTATTCCACCCCAAGGGCGGCACCGTGCGGCGCGTCATGGAGGAGTACTCGCGGCGCCGCCACGAGGAAGAGGGCTACGAATTCGTCAACACCCCGCACATCACGAAGCGCAAGCTCTTCGAGACGTCGGGGCACCTGCCGAACTACGCCGAGTCCATGTTCCCTCCCATGGAATTCGAGGGACAGGACTATTACCTCAAGGCAATGAACTGCCCGATGCACAACCTGATTTTCCGGGCGCGCGGGCGGTCCTACCGGGAATTGCCGCTGCGGCTTTTCGAGTTCGGCACCGTCTACCGTTTCGAGAAGTCCGGTGTGGTCCACGGCCTGACCCGGGCCCGGGGTTTCACCCAGGACGACTCGCACATCTACTGCACGAAGGAGCAGATGCCCGACGAGCTGGACGGGCTGCTCACCTTCGTCCTCAACCTGCTGCGTGACTACGGCCTGAACGACTTCTACCTGGAGCTGTCCACCCGAGACGACTCCGACAAGTTCCTGGGCGAGCCCGAGGAGTGGGCCGAGGCCACCGAGTACCTGCGCCGCGCGGCGGAGAAGCAGGGCCTGGAACTCGTCCTGGACCCGGGCGGGGCCGCCTACTACGGGCCGAAGATCTCCGTCCAGGCCAAGGACGCCATCGGCCGCACCTGGCAGATGTCCACCATCCAGGTCGACTTCCAGCAGCCGAAGCGGTTTGGCCTGGAGTACACGGCACCCGACGGCTCCCGGCAGCGCCCGGTCATGCTGCACCGCGCGCTGTTCGGCTCCATCGAGCGGTTCTTCGCCGTCCTGCTGGAGCACTACGCCGGCGCCTTCCCGCCCTGGCTCGCCCCCGTGCAGGCCGTCGGCATCCCCGTCGGCGACAGCCACGTGCCGTACCTGGAGTCCTTCGCCGCCGAGGCCAGGAAGCAGCGGCTGCGCATGGAGGTGGACACCTCCGCCGACCGCATGCAGAAGAAGATCCGCAACGCCCAGAAGGCCAAGGTGCCGTTCATGGTGATCGCGGGCGACGACGACGTGGCCCGGGGCGCGGTCAGCTTCCGCTACCGCGACGGCTCGCAGAAGAACGGCATCCCGCGCGCCGAGGCGCTGCGCGAGATCGCCGAGGCCGTGGAGCGGCGCGTCCAGGTGTGACGCCGGGCGCCGCTCCCTTGCGGTGACGCCATATGCTGGCGGCCATGAGCAGTGAGCCGGAGCAGCAGATCGGTGTGGGGACCCCGGACGGCTTCCAGCGCCTGTGGACGCCCCACCGCATGGCCTACATCAAGGGCGAGGGAAAGCCGACCGGTCCCGGAGCGGACGATGGCTGCCCGTTCTGCGCGATCCCCGGCAAGAGCGACGAGGACGGCCTCATCATCGTCCGCGGCGACCAGGTGTACGCCGTCCTCAACCTCTACCCGTACTCTCCGGGCCACCTGATGGTCGTGCCCTACCGGCACGTCGCCGACTACACCGACCTCACCGCGCCGGAGACGGCCGAGCTGGCGGAGCTGACCAAGCAGGCCATGACCGCGCTGCGCGCCGCCTCCGGGGCCCACGGCTTCAACATCGGCATGAACCAGGGCGCTGTCGCGGGCGCCGGTATCGCTGCCCACCTGCACCAGCACGTGGTGCCGCGGTGGGGCGGCGACGCCAACTTCATGCCGGTCGTAGGCCAGACCAAGGTGCTGCCGCAGCTGCTCGGCGACACCCGGCGGATGCTGGCCGAGGCGTGGCCCGCCTGACCGGCCGGCTCACATCGGGTACTCGTCCGCCTTCTTGGGATCGGCCGCCTGCACCTGCCCGCTGAGGGCCTGGGCCCGCGCCTCGAACGGCGCGATGTCCACGCCGTGCTCCTTCAGCACCCGCAGCGCGGCGGCGTGCGTCACCCGCAGCACGGGGGTGGCGGTGCGCAGCACGTCGTCGACCATGAAGCGGTGCCGCCACGGCGAGGTGGCCCAGGTATGCCGCAGGCCGAACGGCTCGGGCAGCGCGACCGTGCCGCCCCACTTGTCGAGCTGCTTGGGGAACCACGTCAGCGGCGCCCGGGCCGCCAGCCGCACCGCTTCCTTGGCGTCCACCAGCGGCAGCGGCCGGTCCACGGTCTTCCAGAACTTGAGCGGGTGACGCACCTTCTTGGACTTCCCGCCGGGCTTCTTGCGGAAGAAGCCGTGCAGCGGGCCGAGCGCGTGGCCCGTCACCTCGATCCGCAGCGTGTGGTGCAGGACGGTGACGTTGATCATCATCGTCACCACCAGCTCGCCGCCCCAGAGCACGAACTGCACGCCCACGTAGTGGCGGTCGTTGCTGTCGTACTGGTCCTCGTTGCAGATCCGCTGGACCTCGATGGCGCTGATGCTGTAGCCGTCCGCGGTCGGGCCCTCGGGCCGGGAGACCTCGGTCGCGCCCTCGCCGACATGCCGCACCACCCAGTGGACGACCGACGGCGTGGGGAAACCGCCGGTGTGCAGCGGGCCGCGCTCCAGCAGCTTGAGCCGGTCGTGGATGGCCCGCGCCACGTCCCAGGAGCGGAACGGGTCGATGTCGCGGTTCGGGTCGGCCGGGCGCAGCTCCTCCGCGAGCTGCCAGCTGCCCCAGCGGACGCCCATGCCGAGTATCCCCTTGGGCCCGGCGTAGAAGACCAGGTTGCTGCTCTGCTCGGCCGCCAGCTTGGCGAGACCGACCCGCAGCCGCTCGGCGTCCGCGTCGTTCGGGTTCTTCGGCACGGCCTCAGGGATCCGGGCGCCGCTGCCGCCGCCGCCCGCGAGCTGGTCCCAGTGCGCGCGCAGCGTCTTCGCCGTCCGCTCGCAGATACCGCGCGCCCAGTACCAGCCCAGGACCGGGGCGGGCAGCACGACCAGCGAGTAGATGCGGGGAATACCGGTGAGCGGCAGCCGCAGCACCGCCAGCACGATCAGCACCGCAAGCGCGGCCAGCGCCAGCTGCCCCAGGATCCCGGCCCGGCGGTCCTTGGAACCCGCGAACGTGCGCCGCAGCTGGAACAGGCCCAGCCACACCAGCACGCCGGGCAGGAACAGCAGCCCGAATGACACCATGATCAGCGTGAGCCGCCGGTCCCGCTGCCGCCGCAGCCGCTTGGCCGCCAGGCAGTGCTCCACCACGGTCTGCGGTTCCACGCCGAAGGACTGGATCAGCGGCTTGCGGCCATCGCCCAGCATGCGCTGCTCGATGGCGCGGGTGAACGCCTCGCCCAGGTCCGGTTCCAGCAGGGAGAACTTGCCCTTGCTGACCGAGGCCCCGTCGTTCGGCTCGCGGATCTCCTCGGGCGGCGAGTCGCGGTAGGCGACCGACGCGATCGCCTGGCTGAGCCCGCTGCCTCCCTGCGTTGCCCCGGAGAGCGGCACCTGGGCGCCCGGCGCGAAGTCGAAGTCCACGCCCGCGGCGTTCCGCAGGTCGTCCAGCCCCGCCATCCCTACCCCCAGTCCTGACCTCATCCGGCCGCGCCGCGTCCG
The DNA here is from genome assembly GCF_016741785.1 of Streptomyces sp. 7-21. Lineage (GTDB taxonomy): Bacteria > Actinomycetota > Actinomycetes > Streptomycetales > Streptomycetaceae > Streptomyces. The sequence goes on along the minus strand of NZ_JAERRL010000007.1, from coordinate 178,217 downwards.
CGCGCGCCACTGCCGTCACGCCTCACCGTCTGGCCCGTTCCCGGCCCGCCCGCCGGGCAACCCTCCCCGGGCGCGGGGCGCCACCGGGACGCGGGCCGGTGGCATCAGCTTAGGGCCTGTCAGGCGCCGGCGGGGGCGTGGCTACGATGGGCACCTGCCGGTAGCCGCCCGACGCGGTGCGGCCCGCTGCGACCCCTGGGAAGGACATGCTCAACAAGTACGCGCGTGCTTTCTTCACGCGTGTCCTCACGCCGTTCGCCGCCCTGCTGCTGAGGCTGGGGGTGAGCCCCGACGCGGTGACGCTCTTCGGCACGGCGGGAGTGATGACGGGGGCCCTGGCCTTCTACCCGCGCGGCGAGTTCTTCTGGGGCACCGTCGTGATCACGCTGTTCGTGTTCTCCGACCTGGTCGACGGGAATATGGCGCGCCAGTCGGGCGCCTCCAGCCGCTGGGGCGCGTTCCTGGACTCCACGCTCGACCGGCTCGCCGACGCGGCGGTCTTCTCCGGCATCGCCCTGTGGTACGCCGGGGACGGCGACGACCAGATGTTGTGCGCGGTCACGCTCTTCTGCCTGGCCAGCGGGCAGGTCGTCTCCTATACCAAGGCGCGCGGCCAGAGCATCGGCCTGCCGGTGAGCGTCAACGGCCTGGTGGAGCGGGCCGAGCGGCTGGTGATCACGCTTGTCCTGACCGGGTTCGCCGGATTCGAGAAGACCTTCGGTGTGCCGCACATCGACGTGCTGCTGCCCATCGCCCTGTGGACCGTGGCTGCCGGCAGCCTCATCACCCTCGTCCAGCGGGTGGTCACCGTCCGGCGCGAGGCCGCCGAGGCCGACGCCCGGGAGCAGTCCGAAGCCGATCAGGGGAGCGGGCAGGCATGAGAGAACAGGCGGTCGATGCGCTGTACGGGCTCGGCTGGGGCGCGGTCAAGCGCCTGCCCGAGCCCGCCGCCCGGGCGCTCGGCCGCCGCGTCGCCGACGCGGCCTGGCGGCGCCGCGGCGCGGGCGTCCGGCGCCTGGAACACAACCTGGCGCGTGTGCGCCGGGACGCGACGCCCGAGGAGCTGCGCGCCCTCTCGCGCGCCGGTATGCGCTCCTACCTGCGGTACTGGATGGAGTCCTTCCGGCTGCCCGTGATGAGCGCCGCACGCATCCGCGCCAGCTTCGCGCCCGAGGGCGTCGAGCTGCTCACCGACGCCCTGGACTCCGGTCGCGGCGCCGTCCTCGCGCTGCCGCACATGGCCAACTGGGACCTGGCCGGTGCCTGGGTCGTCACCGAGCTCGGTGTCCCGTTCACCACCGTCGCCGAACGGCTGCGGCCCGAGAGCCTCTACGACCGTTTCGTCGCCTACCGCGAGGGCCTCGGCATGGAGGTGCTGCCGCACAACGGCGGCACGGCGTTCGGGGCGCTCTCCCGGCGGCTCCGCAAGGGCGGCCTGGTCTGCCTGGTCGCCGACCGTGACCTGTCCGCCTCCGGCACCGAGGTGACGTTCTTCGGCGAGACGGCCCGCATGCCGGCCGGACCCGCCATGCTGGCCCTGCACACGGGCGCGGCGCTGCTGCCGGTCACCCTGTGGTACGACGACCCGCCCGTGATGCGCGGCCGCGTCCACCCGCCCGTCGCGGTCCCCGAGGCCGGGACCCGGGCCGAGAAGGCGCGGGTGATGACACAGGCCGTCGCCGACAGCTTCGCCGCGGGCATCTCCCGCCACCCGCAGGACTGGCACATGCTGCAGCGGCTGTGGCCGGACCGGGACGGGGGGCACGGCGCATGAGAATCGGCATCGTCTGCCCGTACTCCTGGGACGTGCCCGGCGGCGTCCAGTTCCACGTGCGCGACCTGGCCGAGCACCTCACCCGGCGCGGCCACGACGTCTCCGTGCTCGCCCCCGCCGACGACGACACCCCGCTGCCCCCGTACGTCGTCTCCGCCGGGCGTGCCGTGCCCGTCCCCTACAACGGGTCCGTGGCCCGGCTCAACTTCGGCTTCCTCTCGGCCGCCCGCGCCCGCCGCTGGGTGCATGAGGGCGACTTCGACGTGCTGCACATCCACGAGCCGGCCGCCCCCTCGCTGGCGCTGCTGACCTGCTGGGCGGCGCGCGGCCCGATCGTCGGCACGTTCCACACCTCCAACCCCCGCTCCCGGGCCATGATCGCGGCCTACCCGATCCTGCAGCCGGCGCTGGAGAAGATCAGTGCCCGCATCGCTGTCAGCGAGTACGCCCGCCGCACCCTCGTCGAGCATCTGGGGGGCGACGCCGTCGTCATCCCCAACGGCGTCGACGTCTCCTTCTTCGCCGGCGCCGAGCCCAAGGCCGAGTGGCAGGGCCAGACCATCGGCTTCATCGGCCGGATCGACGAGCCCCGCAAGGGCCTGCCGGTGCTCATGCGCGCGCTGCCCGCCATCCTGGCCGCGCACCCCGGGGCCCGGCTGCTGGTCGCGGGCCGGGGGGACGAGCAGCAGGCCGTGGCCGGGCTGCCGGAGGAGGCGCGCCGCCGCGTGGAGTTCCTCGGCATGGTCAGCGACGAGGACAAGGCCAGGCTGCTGCGGAGCGTTGACCTGTACGTGGCCCCCAACACGGGCGGGGAGAGCTTCGGCATCATCCTCGTCGAGGCCATGTCCGCGGGCGCGCCCGTGCTGGCCAGCGACCTCGATGCGTTCGCGCAGGTCCTCGACGGCGGACGCGCCGGCGAGCTGTTCCGCAACGAGGACGCCGACGCCCTCGCCGACGCCGCCGTCCGGCTGCTGGGCGATCCGGCGCGGCGGGAAGAGCTGCGGGCGCGGGGCAGCGTGCACGTGCGGCGCTACGACTGGTCCACCGTGGGCTCCGACATCCTCGCCGTCTACGAAACCGTCCGGGACGGCGCCGGGGCGGTCGCCCCCGATGAGCGCGCCGGACTGCTGGGCCGCCTGGGCTTCCACCGCGACCTGGGCCGGGACCAGGCCCGGGACCGTGACCAGACGCGTGACCGCGGAGGCGACGTGTGACCACTCCCGTCTGGATCCTCGTCTGCTCCGCGGCTGCCCTGCTGCTGGTGGCCGTCTACCTCAGCTGGACCGCCGGCCGGCTCGACCGGCTCCACGCCCGCATCGACGCCGCGCGGGCCGCTCTCGACGCCCAGCTGCTGCGCCGGGCTTCCATCACCCAGGAGCTCGCCACCTCCGGCGTGTTCGACCCGGCCGCGTCGATGGTGCTGTACCAGGCCGCGCACGCGGCGCGGCTGGCGGAAGACGACCAGCGCGAGGTCGCCGAGAGCGAGCTGAGCCAGGCGCTGCGCGCGGTGTTCGCGGACGGTGCACAGGTGCGGGCCGTCGGCGAGGCACCCGGCGGCGAGGACACCGTCGCGGAGCTGACGGCCGCCGTGCGCCGCGTGCCCATGGCCCGCCGCTTCCACAACGACGCTGTGCGCGCCGCCCGCGCGCTGCGCCGCCACCGCACCGTGCGCTGGCTGCGGCTGGCCGGGCACGCGCCCGCCCCCCTCGCCTTCGAGATGGACGACGAGCCGCCGCCCGCCCTGGTGGAGTACGCCCAGAGCCGCGGCGGACCAGGCCACTGAGGGACGATTGGCCCTTTCCCGCCGGGGCCACTTCGCGTTCTCCTGGATGACGGTGCGCCACCGCGGCGCCGGAAAGCCCGCCGGGTATGCCAGCGGGCCTGCCTACCATGGACGCTGGGCACCGGAAGCACGCCATGGCGCGCGGCCGCCACCGTTTCCAGCACGTGAGTGAGGTCGAAACAGCATGTCGAGCGCGTCTCCCAGTACCCCGCAGGGCCCCGAGACCGGCACCGCCCGGGTCAAGCGGGGGATGGCCGAGCAGCTCAAGGGCGGCGTCATCATGGACGTCGTCACGCCCGAGCAGGCCAAGATCGCCGAGGACGCGGGCGCCGTGGCCGTCATGGCGCTGGAGCGCGTCCCCGCCGACATCCGCGCCCACGGCGGCGTGGCCCGCATGTCCGACCCGGACATGATCGAGAGCATCATCAACGCCGTCTCGATCCCGGTGATGGCCAAGTCCCGCATCGGGCACATCGTCGAGGCCCAGGTGCTCCAGGCCCTCGGCGTCGACTACATTGACGAGTCCGAGGTCCTCACCCCCGCCGACGAGGTCAACCACACGGACAAGTGGGCGTTCACCACGCCCTTCGTCTGCGGCGCCACCAACCTCGGCGAGGCGCTGCGGCGTATCTCCGAGGGCGCGGCCATGATCCGCTCCAAGGGCGAGGCCGGCACCGGCAACGTCGTGGAGGCCGTCCGCCACCTGCGGCGCATCAAGGGCGACATCGCCCGCCTGCGGGGCCTGGACCGGCACGAGCTGTACGCCGCGGCCAAGGAGCTGCGCGCCCCCTACGAGCTGGTCAGCGAGGTCGCCGAGCTCGGCAAGCTGCCCGTGGTGCTGTTCTCCGCCGGCGGCGTGGCCACGCCCGCGGACGCCGCCCTGATGCGGCAGCTCGGCGCGGAGGGCGTCTTCGTCGGCTCCGGCATCTTCAAGTCCGGCGACCCGGCCCAGCGCGCCGCCGCGATCGTGAAGGCCACCACCTTCTACGACGACCCCAAGGTCATCGCCGACGTCTCGCGCGGTCTCGGCGAGGCCATGGTCGGCATCAACGTCGACACGCTGCCCGAGGCCGAGCGCTACGCCTCGCGCGGCTGGTGAGCGGGGGCGCCGTGTCCGCTCCGCGCATCGGCGTGCTGGCCCTGCAGGGCGACGTCAGGGAACATCTCGCCGCGCTCACCGCGGCCGGCGCGCGGGCCGAGTCCGTGCGCCGGCCCGAGGAGCTGGCCGCGGTGGACGGCCTGGTTATCCCCGGCGGCGAGTCCACCACGATCTCCAAGCTGGCCAGCGCGTTCGGCCTCATGGAGCCGCTGCGGGCGCGCGTCGCGGCGGGCATGCCCGCCTACGGCTCGTGCGCCGGCATGATCATGCTCGCCGACAAGATCCTCGACCCGCGCGCGGGCCAGGAGACCATCGGCGGCATCGACATGATCGTGCGGCGTAACGCCTTCGGGCGCCAGAACGAGTCGTTCGAGGCGGCGCTTGACGTCACCGGCATCGAAGGCGGCCCGGTGCAGGGCGTGTTCATCAGGGCGCCCTGGGTCGAGTCCACCGGCGCGGGGGCCGAGCCGCTCGCCGTCTACGGCGGGCACGCCGTCGCCGTGCGCCAGGGGCGTCTGCTCGCCACCGCCTTCCACCCCGAACTCACCGGCGACCACCGGGTCCACCGGCTTTTCGCGGATATGGTGCGCGAGGCGCGCCCGTGAGCTCCCGGTAAGATCGGCGGGTCCCCCGACGTCGCGACATCGAAGGAGCATGGGCTGTGTCCGGCCACTCTAAGTGGGCAACCACCAAGCACAAGAAAGCGGTGATCGACGCCAAGCGGGGGAAGCTCTTCGCCAAGCTGATCAAGAATGTCGAGGTCGCGGCCCGCTTGGGCGGCCCCGACCCGGAGGGCAACCCGACGCTCTACGACGCCATTCAGAAGGCCAAGAAGAGCTCCGTCCCGAACGCCAACATCGAGCGCGCCGTCAAGCGCGGCGCCGGACTCGAGGCGGGTGGCGCCGATTACCAGACGATCATGTACGAGGGCTACGGGCCCAACGGCGTCGCGATCCTCATCGAGTGCCTCACTGACAACCGCAACCGCGCCGCCTCCGACGTGCGCGTCGCCATGACGCGCAACGGCGGATCGATGGCCGACCCCGGTTCGGTGTCCTACCTGTTCAACCGCAAGGGCGTCGTCATCGTGCCCAAGAACGGGCAGACCGAGGACGACGTGCTCGGCGCGGTCCTCGACGCCGGCGCCGAGGAGGTCAATGACCTCGGCGAGTCCTTCGAGGTGATCAGCGAGGCCAGCGACCTCGTCGCGGTGCGCACCGCCCTGCAGGAGGCCGGGATCGACTACGACTCGGCCGAGAACAGCTTCGTGCCCACCATGCAGGTCGAACTCGACGAGGAAGGCGCGAAGAAGATCTTCCGGCTGATCGAGGCGCTGGAGGACAGCGACGACGTGCAGAACGTCTTCGCCAACTTCGACGTCCCCGACGACGTCATGGCGAAGGTCGGCGCCTGAGCCCTGCCCGCTCCGCGCGCCCGGCCGGCGGCGCCCCGCACGGGCGTTGTCGGTGCCCGCCGGTAGCCTGCGGCGAACAGGATCGGACCGGCGAGCGAGGAGAGCCATGCGGGTACTTGGCGTGGACCCGGGGCTGACCCGCTGCGGCATCGGCGTGGTGGACGGCCTCCCCGGCCGCGCGCTGCGCATGGTCGCGGCCGGGGTCGTCCGTACCCCGCCCGACGAGGAGACGCACCGGCGGCTGCTGGGCATCGAGCGGGGCGTTGAGGAGTGGCTTGAGACGCACCGGCCCGACGCCGTCGCCGTCGAGCGTGTCTTCAGCCAGCACAACGTCCGCACCGTGATGGGCACGGCGCAGGCGGGTGCGGTGGCCATGCTCTGCGCCGCCCGGCGCGGGCTTCCCGTCGCGCTGCACACGCCCAGCGAGGTCAAGGCCGCCGTCACCGGCAGCGGCAGTGCGGGCAAGGACCAGGTGGGCGCCATGATCACGCGGCTGCTGCGGCTCGACGCCCCGCCGCGCCCCGCCGACGCGGCCGACGCGCTGGCGCTGGCCATCTGCCACGTCTGGCGGGCACCGGCCCAGGCCAGGCTCCGGTCGGCGTCCGCCGCCGTCCGCGGTGCCGCTGTGCCCGGCGTCCGCCGCACCATTCCCAGGAAGGGCACGCCCCCGACATGATCGCCTTTGTTTCGGGCCCGGTCGCCGCGCTCGGGCCGGACAGCGCCGTCGTGGAGGTCGGCGGCGTCGGCTTCGCGGTGCAGTGCACGCCCGGCACCCTCGCCGGGCTGCGGGTGGGAGAGCAGGCCCGCCTGGCCACGTCGCTCGTCGTGCGCGAGGACTCCCTGACGCTGTACGGCTTCGCCACGGACGACGAGCGGCAGGTGTTCGAGCTGCTCCAGACCGCCAGCGGCGTCGGGCCCCGGCTGGCGCAGGCCATGCTCGCGGTGCACACGCCGGACGCGCTGCGCCGCGCGGTCGCCGAGGGCGACGAGAAGGCGCTGACCGCCGTGCCCGGTATCGGCAAGAAGGGCGCGCAGAAGCTCCTGCTGGAGCTGGCCGGCCGCCTCGGCGAGCCGGCGGCCGCCGTGCCGCCGGCCGGCCCGGCCCCGGCGGCCGCCTCCGGCTGGCGCGAGCAGGTGCACAGCGCGCTGACCGGCCTGGGGTACGCGCCCCGGCAGGCGGACGAGGCGGTCGAGGCCGTCGCCGCCCAGGCGGAGGCGGCGGACGGCCAGCCCTCCGTGCCCGACCTGCTGCGCGCCGCCCTGCGCACGCTCAACCGCTCCCGCTGACGCGGCCCACGCCAGGAGTGATCCCCCATGACCCGGGACGACGACCTCACGCACACCCCCGCCGCCTCCCGTGCCGCCCCCGAGCGCCTCGTCGGCGCCGAGGCCGACGGCGAGGACCGGGCCGTCGAGGCCGCGCTGCGGCCGCGCGACCTCAGCGAGTTCATCGGCCAGGCCAAGGTGCGCGAGCAGCTCGACCTGGTGCTGCGCGCGGCGCGTGCCCGCGGCGGGACCGCGGACCACGTGCTGCTCTCCGGCGCCCCCGGCCTCGGCAAGACGACGCTGTCCATGATCATCGCCGCGGAGATGGGCGCCCCGCTGCGCGTCACCTCGGGCCCGGCCATCCAGCACGCCGGTGACCTGGCCTCGCTGCTGTCCTCCCTCTCCGAGGGCGAGGTGCTCTTCCTCGACGAGATCCACCGGATGTCCCGTCCCGCCGAGGAGATGCTGTACATGGCGATGGAGGACTTCCGCGTCGACGTCGTCGTCGGCAAGGGCCCCGGCGCCACCGCCATCCCCCTGGAACTGCCCCCCTTCACCCTCGTCGGCGCCACCACCCGGGCCGGGCTGCTGCCGCCGCCGCTGCGGGACCGCTTCGGCTTCACCGGCCACATGGAGTTCTACGAGCCGGAAGAGCTGGAACAGGTGGTGCGCCGCTCCGCCCGGCTGCTGGACGTGGCCGTCACCAGTGACGGCGCCGCCGAGATCGCCGGCCGCTCCCGCGGCACGCCCCGCATCGCCAACCGGCTGCTGCGCCGGGTGCGGGACTACGCCCAGGTCCGGGCCGACGGCGTGATCACGCGGGAGATCGCCGCACGCGCCCTGGCCGTGTACGAGGTGGACGAGCGGGGCCTGGACCGGCTCGACCGGGCCGTCCTCGACGCGCTGCTGCGCCTCTTCGGCGGCGGCCCGGTGGGGCTGTCCACCCTGGCCGTCGCCGTGGGGGAGGAGCGCGAGACCGTCGAGGAGGTTGCCGAGCCGTTTCTCGTCCGCGAGGGGCTGCTGGCCCGTACGCCGCGCGGACGGGTCGCCACCCCGGCCGCCTGGCGCCATCTCGGGCTCACGCCGCCGTCCGCCGGCGGCGGGGGACAACCCGGACTGTTCGGGGCGTGACGCAGTGGAATTCTCCCGTGACGGAACTCCGATAACATCGTGCACGTTGTTCCCCCGGCGCAGCCTCATTTAGACTCCGCCGACGCCGCCCCGTCACGGGCGGCACCCGCCCCCGCACACCCAGGCCGTTCAGCGGCCTCACACAAGGACATTCCTTCGCCGTGGATATCGCGATTCTCTTCCCGTTCCTTCTGCTCATTGGCGTCATGTTCCTCATGTCCCGGTCTGCCAAGAACCGGCAGCGCCAGGTCATGGAGATGCGTGAAGCAATGCAGCCAGGCACGGGCGTCCGCACGATCGGCGGCCTGTACGCCCTCGTCAAGGAGGTCCGCGAGGACACCGTGCTGCTGGAGGTCGCGCCGGGCGTCCACGCGGTCTACGCCAAGAACGCGATCGGCGCGGTCCTGGAGGGGGACGAGTACCACCGCATCGTCTCGGGCGAGCCGGCCGAGGACGACACTCCCGTCGTTCCCGACGACGCCTCGTCGCTGACCGGTGAGGGCACCGCTCAGGACGGGCCGCGCCTGGAGAAGGACGGTGACGACAGCACGGACGAGGCGGACGAGCGCGACTCAGGGACCGACGGAGAGAACGGATCCAAGTAAGTGGCGACGAAGAAGGGCTTCGGATCCTCACGGAGGAGGAATCTCGCGTCCCGGAATGCCAAGGGCAGACCGGGACGTGCCCTGCTGCTGATCGTGTGCCTCATGGTGGCCCTCACCGGCGGCATGTTCCTCTCTGGCTCCACCACCCCGCGCCTTGGTATCGATCTGGCGGGCGGCACGAGCATCACGCTGTCCGCCGTGACCGAGGAGGGGAACGAGGAAGCGATCAACCCGGGGAACCTGAACACCGCCGTCTCGATCATCGAGCGCCGGGTCAACGGCCTGGGCGTCTCCGAGGCGGAGGTGCAGACCCAGGGCGACCGGAACATCATCGTCAACATCCCGAGGGGAACGGACGAGCAGGAGGCCCGGGAGCAGGTCGGCACGACCGCCGAACTGGGCTTCCGGCCGGTGCTCTCCTCAGCGATCGCGGAGCCTCCGGCTGAGGACGAGGAGGAATCCGGCGAGGAGGACTCCGGGTCCGGCGAGGAGAACTCCGGGTCCGGTGACGAGAGTTCCGGCTCCGGCGAGGAGGACTCCGGCTCCGCCGGGGACGACTCGGACAGCGGTTCCGGGGACTCCGGCTCCGCCGGGGACGGCGAAGAGAGCAACGACGACGGCACCGAGAACCAGTCGCTGCCCGCGCCCGGGTCCGGCACCAGCGTGCAGACCGCCTCCTACCCCGCCCAGGGGGAGGGCCAGGACGGCGGCAGCGGTGACGAGGAGGGCACCAGCGACGCCGGCGGCGAGGACGGCGAGTCGGAAGGCGACGGCGGCGAAGCCGAAGGCGAGGAGGGCGACTCCGAAGGCGACGGCGCCGAAGCCGAAGGCGAGGAGGGCGACTCCGAAGGCGACACCACGCTGGAGGCCCGCCTGGAGAATCTCGACTGCACCACGGAGCAGGCCAGGCTCCGGGCCAGCGAGGAGGCCGCCAGGGCTGACGACGACGAGCCCGTCGTCGCCTGTGACACCGACGGCATCTTCAAGTACATCCTCGGCCCCGTGGCCGTGCCGGGCCGCGACGTGTCCGACGCCAGCGCCGTCTTCGACTCCCAGACCGGCCAGGGCTGGGTGGTGCAGATGGAGTTCAACGACGCCGGCACCAGCGCGTTCGCGGACATCACCGCCGAACTGGCCCAGCAGGTCGAGCCGATGAACCAGTTCGCCATCGTCCTCGATGGCGAGGTCGTCTCGGCCCCCAGCGTCTCCCAGCGCCTCGGCGGCGGCCGCGCCGAGATCTCCGGCAGCTTCACCCAGGAGTCCGCCGAGGAACTGGCCAACATCCTGCGCTACGGCGCGCTGCCCCTGACCTTCGAGGAAGCCAGCGTTTCCACGGTCTCCCCGACGCTCGGCGGCGAGCAGCTGCGTGCCGGACTGATCGCGGGCGCGATCGGCCTCGCGCTCGTCGTGATCTACATGGTCACGTACTACCGCGGCCTGGCCCTGATCGCCATCGCCAGCCTCCTCGTGTCCACCGTGCTGACGTACACGATCATGTCGCTGCTCGGGCCCGCCATCGGGTTCGCCCTGAACCTGCCCGCGGTCTGCGGCGCCATCGTGGCCATCGGCATCACCACCGACTCGTTCATCGTCTACTTCGAGCGGATCCGGGACGAGATCAGGGAGGGCCGGTCCCTGCGCACCGCCGTGGAGCGCGGCTGGCCACGTGCCCGGCGGACGATCCTGGTCTCCGACTTCGTCTCGTTCCTCGCCGCGGCCGTCCTCTTCACGGTGACAGTCGGCAAGGTGCAGGGCTTCGCGTTCACTTTGGGCCTGACCACCGCGCTCGACGTCCTGGTGGTGTTCCTGTTCACCAAGCCGCTCATGACGCTCCTGGCGGCCAGAAGGTTCTTCTACAGCGGCCATCCCTGGTCCGGGCTCGACCCCCGGCGCCTGGGAGCCCGTCCGCCGCTGCGGCGCGGCGCGCGACCGGTGACCGTCCCCAGCGACCCCAAGGAGGCGTGAGATGTCGCGGCTCGGAAACCTGGGCGCGAAGCTGTACCGCGGCGAGGTCACCATCGACTTCGTCGCCCGCCGGAAGATCTGGTACGGCATTTCCGTCCTGATCACCATCCTGGCGTTCGGCGGGCTCGGCCTCCGGGGCCTGCACATGGGCGTCGAGTTCGAGGGCGGCGCGGTCTTCACCACCCCGGCGACCGATGTCTCCGTCGAGGAGGCCCGGGAGGTCGTCGAGGACGTCTCCGGCAGCATGCCGCTCGTCCAGACCCTCGGCGACGGCGGCGAGATGCGGATCCAGGTCAGCGGCCTTGACACCGAGCAGTCCAACGAGACCCGCGCCGCCCTCGCCGAGGAGCTCGGCATCCCCACCGAGGACCTCAACGCCGAGCTGATCGGCCCCAGCTGGGGTTCCCAGATCGCCAACAAGGCCTGGCAGGGCCTGGGCATCTTCATGGTGCTCGTCGTGGCCTTTCTGGCGGTCGCCTTCGAGTGGCGCATGGCGCTCGCCGCGCTGATCGCGCTCATCCACGACCTGACGATCACCGTCGGTGTCTACGCCCTGGTCGGCTTCGAGGTCACGCCCGGCACGGTCATCGGCCTGCTGACGATCCTCGGGTACTCCCTCTACGACACCGTCGTCGTCTTCGACGGCCTGCGGGAGAGCACGAGGAACTTCACCAAGCAGACCCGGTTCACCTACGCGGAGCTGGCCAACCGCAGCCTCAACGGCACGCTGGTCCGGTCGATCAACACCTCGGTCGTCGCGCTGCTGCCCGTCGCCGGCCTGCTGTTCATCGGCGGAGGCGTGCTGGGCGGCGGCATGCTCAACGACATCGCCCTGTCGCTGTTCGTGGGCCTGACCGCCGGCGCCTACTCCTCGATTGTGATCGCCACGCCGCTCGTCTCCGACCTGAAGTCGCGCGAGCCGCAGATCAGGGAGCACGACAGGAGGGTGCTGGCCAAGCGCGCCAAGCGCCGCGACGACGACGCAGCCGGTGCCCAGGACGGCTCCGGGAACAGCACCGGGGACGGCGCCGCTGAGGCTGGCCCGGGGGCTGAATCCGGGACGGATACCGGGACTGAGGAACCCAGCGGGAGCGAGCCCGAGTCCGCCGGAGCCGTCGCCGCGGGCGGCCGGGTCGCCCCGGCACGCGGCCCGCGCCGCCAGCCGGTCTCCCGCCACCGCGGCCGCGGCCGCCCGTCGGGAAAGCGGAGGTAGACGATGAGTTCTCTTCCAGCCGTCTCCGAGGACGTCAGGCGGCTGCTGCTCGACCGGATCCGCGACGTCCCCGACTACCCGAAGCCCGGGGTCGTCTTCAAGGACATCACGCCCCTGCTGGCCGACCCCCGGGCCCTCGCCACCCTGACGGAGCAGCTGGCCGCCTTCGCCCGCGCCAGCGGCGCCACCAAGGTCGTCGGCCTGGAGGCGCGCGGTTTCATCCTGGCGGCCCCCGCCGCGGTGAGCGCCCAGATCGGCTTCGTGCCCGTCCGCAAGGCGGGCAAGCTGCCCGGGGCGACGCTCTCGCAGGGCTACGACCTGGAGTACGGCAGCGCCGAGATCGAGATCCACGCCGAGGACCTGTCGCCCGCCGACCGCGTGCTCGTCGTTGACGACGTCCTGGCGACCGGCGGCACGGCCGAGGCGTCGCTGCGGCTCATCCAGCGCACCGGGGCCAGCATCGCCGGGCTGGCCGTGCTGATGGAGCTGAGCTTCCTCAAGGGGCGCGAGCGGGTGCTGCCCGCGCTCGGGGGAGCGCCTCTCCACTGCCTGATCACGGTCTGAGACGCGCCGCGCGCGGGCCGTCGACGGCCCGCGCGCGGCGCCGCCGCCGCGCGTGAGCCGGCGGCCATGGCTCGTTACCATGGCAGTCCGAACGTCCGCGGCCTCCCGTGGGCAGGGACGGGCCGAGAAGGAGTGCCCTTGCCAGACGACGCCCAGCCGCTCACCTCACCCCAGGCGCCCGCCGGTCAGACGGCCCCGGCCGTCTCGGGAGTCTCCGGCCGCTCTGGGTCCTCCAACCGCGTGCGCGCGCGGCTCGCCCGCCTGGGCGTGCAGCGCTCTACCCCGTACAACCCCGTACTCGAGCCGCTGCTGCGTGTGGTCAGGGCGAACGACCCCAAGGCCGACACGGCGGCGCTGCGGCAGATCGAGCGCGCCTACCAGGTGGCGGAGCGGTGGCACCGCGGGCAGAAGCGGAAGAGCGGCGACCCGTACATCACGCATCCCCTCGCGGTCACCACGATCCTCGCCGAGCTGGGCATGGACTCGGCCACCCTGATGGCCGGGCTGCTGCACGACACCGTCGAGGACACCGAGTACGGGCTCGACAGCCTGCGCCGCGACTTCGGCGACCAGGTGGCCCAGCTCGTCGACGGCGTCACCAAGCTGGACAAGGTCAAGTTCGGCGAGGCGGCCCAGGCCGAGACCGTCCGGAAGATGGTCGTCGCCATGGCCCGGGACCCGCGCGTCCTGGTCATCAAGCTGGCCGACCGGCTCCACAACATGCGGACCATGCGCTACCTCAAGCGCGAGAAGCAGGAGCAGAAGGCCAGGGAGACCCTGGAGATCTACGCGCCGCTGGCCCACCGCCTGGGCATGAACACCATCAAGTGGGAGCTGGAGGACCTGGCGTTCGCCATCCTCTACCCCAAGATGTACGACGAGATCGTGCGCCTGGTGGCCGAGCGCGCCCCCAAGCGCGACGAGTACCTCGCCACCGTCATCAACGAGGTCCAGGCCGACCTGCGCGGCGCCCGCATCAAGGCGACGGTGACCGGCCGCCCCAAGCACTACTACAGCGTCTACCAGAAGATGATCGTGCGGGGGCGGGACTTCGCGGAGATCTACGACCTGGTCGGCATCCGTGTCCTGGTGGACACCGTCCGCGACTGCTACGCGGCGCTGGGCACCGTGCACGCTCGGTGGAACCCGGTGCCGGGGCGGTTCAAGGACTACATCGCGATGCCCAAGTTCAACATGTACCAGTCGCTGCACACGACGGTCATCGGGCCGGGCGGCAAGCCCGTCGAGCTCCAGATCCGCACCTTCGACATGCACCGGCGGGCCGAGTTCGGTATCGCGGCGCACTGGAAGTACAAGCAGCAGGCGGTCGGCGGCTCCTCGCGGGCCCGGGCGGACGCCCCGAAGAAGGGCGAGCGGCGCGGGGAGACCACCGTCAACGAGATGGCGTGGCTGCGGCAGCTGCTGGACTGGCAGAAGGAGACCAAGGACCCGGGCGAGTTCCTGGAGTCGCTGCGGTTCGACCTCTCCCGCAACGAGGTCTTCGTCTTCACGCCCAAGGGCGACGTCATCGCGCTGCCCGCGGGCGCCACGCCCGTGGACTTCGCCTACGCCGTCCACACCGAGGTCGGCCACCGCACCATAGGGGCCAAGGTGAACGGGCGGCTGGTCCCGCTGGAGTCCACCCTGGACCACGGCGACACCGTCGAGATCTTCACCTCCAAGGCCGCCGGGGCAGGTCCCTCGCGCGACTGGCTCGGCTTCGTCAAGTCGCCCCGCGCCCGCAACAAGATCCGCGCCTGGTTCTCCCGCGAGCGCCGCGACGAGGCGATCGAGCAGGGCAAAGAGCAGATCGCCCGCGCGATGCGCAAGCAGAACCTGCCGATACAGCACGTGCTGACCGGCGACTCGCTCGTCACCCTCGCCCACGAGATGCGGTACCCCGACATCTCCTCGCTGTACGCCGCCATCGGCGAGGGCCACGTATCGGCGCAGAACGTCGTGCAGAAGCTCGTGCAGGCCATCGGCGGCGAGGAAGCGGCCACCGAGGACATCGCCGAGAGCGCCGCGCCGGTGCCCGCCCGCCGCAGGCGGCGTGCCGCGGCCGACCCCGGCGTCGTCGTCAAGGGCGCCGACGACGTGTGGGTCAAGCTGGCCCGCTGCTGCACGCCGGTGCCCGGCGACCCCATCATCGGCTTCGTCACCCGGGGCAACGGGGTCTCGGTCCACCGCGCGGACTGCGTGAACGTCGAGTCGCTCTCCCGCGAGCCCGAGCGGATCCTGGAGGTCGAGTGGGCACCGACGCAGTCGTCGGTCTTCCTTGTCGCCATCCAGGTCGAGGCGCTGGACCGCTCGCGGCTGCTGTCGGACGTCACACGCGTGCTGTCCGACCAGCACGTGAACATCCTCTCGGCCGCGGTCCAGACCTCCCGGGACCGGGTCGCCACCTCGCGGTTCACGTTCGAGATGGGTGACCCCAAGCACCTGGGCCACGTGCTGAAGGCGGTGCGGGGCGTCGAGGGCGTGTACGACGTCTACCGCGTCACCTCGCCGCGCCGGCCCTGACCGGCCCCGGCACGCCGGACGGCCGGGCCCGCGCGGGCCCGGCCGTCCCCGCCGCCCCCGTGCGGCGTGGCTGTGGCAGCCGTGCCGGCCGGGTGTGCCGCGGTGTCAGCCGCCGAACTCGGCCAGGCCCTTGAGCGCCTGGTCCAGCAGCGCCTGGCGCCCGGCCAGCTCCTCCTCCAGCTTCGCGGCCTTCGCCTCGTTGCCGGCCGCCCTGGCGGCCTTCAGCTGCTCCTGCAGCCGGTTCACGGCGTCGCGCAGCTGGCCCGTGAGGCCCTCGGCGCGCGCCCGCGCCTCCGGGTTGGTGCGCCGCCACTCGGCCTCCTCGGCCTCCGCCACCGCCCGCTCCACGGCCTGGAGCCGGCCCTCGATGGCGGCGCGGGCGTCGCGCGGCACCCGCCCGATGGCCTCCCAGCGCTCGCCGATCGAGCGCAGCGCGGCGCGGGCCGCCCGCACGTCGGTGACCGGCAGCAGCTTCTCGGCCTCGGCGGCCAGCTCCTCCTTGCGGGCCAGGTTGTCGCGGTACTCGGCGTCCCGCTCGGCGAACACCTCCGCACGCGCCTGGAAGAACACGTCCTGCGCCGCCCGGAACCGGGCCCACAGGTCCTCCTCGACGTCCCGGTGCGCCCGGCCCGCCGCCTTCCACTCCCGCATCAGCTCGCGGTACCGCGCGGCGGTCGGGCCCCAGTCCGTCGACTCCGACAGCGCCTCCGCCTCCGCGATCAGCTTCTCCTTGCGGCGCCTGGTCTCCTCGCGCTGTGCGTCCAGCGCGGCGAAGTGCGCCTTGCGGCGCTTGGAGAACGCCGAGCGGGCATGCGAGAAGCGGCGCCACAGCTCGTCGTCCGTCTTCCGGTCCAGACGGGGCAGGCTCTTCCAGGTCTCCACCAGCCCGCGCAGGCGCTCGCCTGCCGCCCGCCACTGGTCGCTGGCGGCCAGCTCCTCGGCCTCGGCGACGAGCGCCTCCTTGGCGGCCCTGGCCTCCTCCGCCTGCCGTGCCCGCTCCGCCTTGCGCTCCTCGCGGCGGGCCTCGACCACCTCCTGGAGCTGGTCGAGCCGCCGGTCCAGCGCGTCCAGGTCGCCCACCGCGTGGGCCTCGGCCACCTGCTGCCGCAGGTGGCCGATGGCCGCCGTGGCGTCCTTGGCGGACAGGTCCGTCGTCCGCACGCGGCGTTCGAGCAGGTCGATCTCGACGACCAGGCCCTCGTACTTGCGCTCGAAATAGGCGAGCGCCTCCTCGGGCGATCCCGCCTGCCACGAGCCAGCGACCTTCTCCCCGCTGGCCGTCCGCACGTACACCGTCCCGGTCTCGTCAACACGGCCCCACGGCTCGCTGCTCACAGCGCCCTCCTCCAGATGCCCACCACGGGCGCACGCCCCCGGCATCGTCCACAGTTCTCACCCGGTGCCACCGGCTGTCCTCGTCGGCCGGACGGCGGACGGCACCAGGTTCCACGCCAACATAGGCGACCACGTACCCGGCTGTCCGCACCTTGCCGGCCGCAAATTCCGGTGAACTGGCTTCAGCTCGCCTCGCGCTCCTCGACCCGCGCCTCGTTGATGACCACCGTCGCGTTCGGAGCGGTGTTGCCCGTCTGCGGGTCGGGCTCGGTGCTCCCCGCGTCGGCGATCTTCTGCAGCACGTCCATGCCGGCCGTCACCTCGCCGAACGGCGTGTAGTCGGCCGGCAGCTGGCTGTCCTCGTAGACGAGGAAGAACTGGCTGCCGCCCGTGTCCGGACCGCTGTTGGCCATGGCCACGGTGCCGGCCGGGTAGACGCCGTCCGCGATGTCCGGGTCGCCGAGGTTCTCGTCGGGCAGCGTGTAGCCCGGCCCGCCCATGCCGGTGCCCTGCGGGTCGCCGCACTGGAGCACGAAGATCCCCGAGGTGGTCAGCCGGTGGCACGGCGTGTGGTCGAAGTAGTTCTCACCGGCCAGGAAAGCGAACGAGTTGACGGTGTGCGGCGCGGCGGCGGCGTCCATGGTGATCTCGATGGCGCCGCAGGTGGTGTCCAGCTGCATCACGTAGGTGGACTCCTCGTTCACGGTCATCTCGGGCTCGGAGTCCCACTGGCCGCCTGTGGGCTCGCCCGGAGCCGGCTGCTCGCAGGGGTCCTCGGGAGGCTCCGGAGCCGGCTCCCCGGCGGCGTCCGTGTCCGGTTCGCTGGAGTCCCCGCCGCTGAGCGCGGCGAGCGCGGTGCCCCCGGCGGCGATCGCAACCACGAGCACCACCGCGATGATGATGTTGCGCCGCCGGGCCCGGCGCGCCCGCAACGCCTGCCGCTGGCGCTGGCGTTCCCACTTCGCCCGAGCGAGCTGCTTGCGCCGCTGCTTCTTGGTGGACACCGCTTCTCCTCCTGACGAATCCCTGGTCCTGGCAGACGTTCCCAAGCTCCGGCATGTGACTGACGAACCACGGTGGGCAATCCGTTCCGGGCCACGCCTGGGCGCCACCGTATACGGGTTCGCCCCGGCCGCACCGCCGCCGGTAGGCTTCTGCGCCGACGGATCCGCCGGGGAGGCGCTGACGGATCCGCGCGGCGGGGCCGCCTGGGCCCGCCGCGAACGGTCCGGGCGCCCCCGGACCGCGTTGCCACCGTTCCCGGACAGGTAAGGACGAGCGTGCTGATCGCCGGCTTCCCCGCAGGAGCGTGGGGGACCAACTGCTACCTGGTCGCCCCCGCCGCGGGTGAGGAATGCGTGATCATCGACCCCGGCCACCAGGCCGCTCCCGGCGTCGAGGAGACCATCGCCCGGCACCGGCTCAAGCCCGTGGCCGTCGTGCTCACCCACGGCCACTTCGACCACACCGCGTCCGTCCTGCCCGTCTGCGGGGCCCATGGGGTGCCCGCCTGGCTGCACCCCGCCGACCGGTACATGCTCGACGACCCGGCCAGCGCGCTCGGCGCCAGCATCGGCCAGCCGCTGCTCGGCGAGCTGACCGTCGGCGAGCCGGACGACCTGCGCGACCTCGCCGACGGCACGGAGCTGGAGCTGGCCGGCCTGCGCTTCTCTGTCGCGCACGCGCCCGGCCATACCAAGGGGTCGGTGACCTTCCGGCTGCCCGAGGCGGACGACGTTCCGCAGGTGCTGTTCTCGGGCGACCTGCTGTTCGCCGGCTCCATCGGACGCACCGACCTTCCCGGCGGCGACCACGACGAGATCCTGCGGTCCCTGGCCCGTGTCTGCCTCCCGCTGGACGACAGCACCGTGGTCCTGGCCGGGCACGGCCCCCAGACCACCATCGGCCGGGAACGGGCCACCAATCCCTTCCTGCGGGAGCTGGCCGCCGGCCGGGACGCCGCCACCGAGGCGGCGCCGCGACGAGGAATGTGAAGAGCACCCCTGTGAGCACCTTCTCCGCCCCCCGGGGCACGTACGACCTGATCCCTCCGGACTCCGCGACCGTGCTGGCGGTGCGCGAGGCCCTGGCCGCCCCGCTGCGCCGCGCCGGCTACGGCTACGTCGAGACGCCAGGGTTCGAGCACGTCGAGCTGTTCTCCCGCGGCGTCGGCGAGTCCACCGACATCGTCACCAAGGAGATGTACACCCTCACCACCAAGGGTGGGGACCAGCTGGCGCTGCGGCCCGAGGGCACGGCGGCCGTGCTGCGCGCCGCGCTTCAGGCGAACCTGCACCGGGCCGGCAACCTGCCGGTCAAGCTGTGGTACTCCGGCTCGTTCTACCGCTACGAGCGCCAGCAGGCGGGCAGGTACCGCCACTTCTCGCAGGTCGGCGCCGAGGCGATCGGCGCGGAGGACCCGGCCCTGGACGCCGAGCTGATCATCCTGGCGGCCGACGCCTACCGCTCCCTGGGCCTGACGCAGGTGCGGCTGCTGCTCAACTCCCTGGGCGACCCCGCGTGCCGGCCGGCGTACCGGGCCACGCTCCAGGAGTTCCTGCGCACGCTCGACCTCGACGAGGAGACGCGCCGCCGGGTGGAGATCAACCCGCTGCGGGTGCTGGACGACAAGCGGGAGAGCGTCCGGGCCCAGCTGGCCCAGGCACCGCTGATGCGCGACCACCTGTGCGCGGCGTGCCGGGACTACCACGAGCGGGTCCGCGAGCTGCTGGCGGCCGAGGGCGTGGCCTTCGAGGACGACGACCGGCTGGTGCGCGGACTCGACTACTACACGCGCACCACGTTCGAGTTCGTGCACGACGGGCTGGGCTCGCAGTCGGCGGTCGGCGGCGGCGGGCGCTACGACGGGCTGTCCGAGATGATCGGCGGTCCGGCGCTGCCCTCCGTGGGCTGGGCGCTGGGCGTCGACCGCACCGTGCTGGCGCTGAGGGCCGAGGGCGTCACCCTGGACCTGCCCGCTCCCGTGGACGTCTTCGCCGTCCCGCTGGGCGAGGAGGCACGCCGGGAGCTGTTCGCGCTGGTCACGGCGGCCCGCCGGGCCGGGCTGTCCGCCGACCTCGCCTACGGCGGCCGGAGCGTCAAGGCGGCGATGCGGGCCGCCAACCGCAGCGGCGCCCGGTTCGCCGTCGTCGCGGGGGAGCGGGACCTCGCCGAGGGCGTCGTGCAGCTCAAGGACCTCACCACCGGTGAGCAGGAGCCCGTGCCCGGTGACAAGGCGCTGGAGGAGCTGCGCCGCCGCCTGGGGTGAGCCACCGCGCCGGATTCCCCGCGGGCCCGGTGCTCCGAACGGCTGATACGGCGGGGTACCGGGCCGCAGCGCCTGGTGCACAATGGGGTGCCGTACCCGGCAGAGACGGATGGTGAGATGACGGCATCGGTGGTGGACGAGGTCCGCACGAGCGAGCCCCCGCGCCCGGAGCGGGACGCGGGTGCGGGTGCGGGGCGCCCCTTCGCGCTGCTGCTGGTGATCACGGGCTTCGCCGGGCTGCTGGCGGCCTGGGTGATCACCCTCGACAAGAACCACATCCTGGAGTACAAGGCCGAGGGCCGCATCTACACCCCGTCGTGCAGCCTCAACCCCGTCGTCTCGTGCGGCAGCGTCATGGAGAGCGACCAGGCGGAGGCCTTCGGCTTCCCCAACCCCATGCTGGGGCTGGTCGCCTACGGCGCGGTCATCGCCATCGGCATGGGCCTGCTGGCCGGGGCCCGGTACCGGCGCTGGTTCTGGCTGGGCCTCCAGGGCGGCACCCTCTTCGGTGTCGCCTTCTGCACCTGGCTGCAGTACCAGTCGCTGTACAACATCGGCGCCCTGTGCCTGTGGTGCTGCCTGGTCTGGGTCGCCACGATCACCATGTTCTGGTACACGACCTGGCACAACGTCCGCCAGGGCCACCTGCCGGCACCGGCGGGGCTCAAGCGGACCCTGGAGGAGTTCCACTGGCTCTTCCCGGTGCTGCACGTCGCCGTCATCGGCATGCTGGTGCTGACCCGCTGGTGGGACTTCTGGACCAGCTGACCCGGCCGCGCCCCGGCGCCGGCCGGGAGGCGGGCACGGACGGGGCTGCCGGCGCGGTGGCTTAGGGTCGGACGCGTGGAGCCCGATCTGTTCACCGCTGCGGCGGAGGAGCGCGCCGAGAAGGACCCCGCCGCCAGCCCGCTCGCTGTGCGCATGCGCCCCCGCTCCCTGGACGAAGTCGTCGGGCAGCGGCATCTGCTGCGCCCCGGCTCGCCGCTGCGGCGGCTGGTCGGGGAGGGGCGCCGGGGGCCCGCGGGGCCGTCGTCCGTCATCCTCTGGGGCCCGCCCGGCACGGGGAAGACGACGCTGGCCTATGTCGTCAGCCAGGCCACGGACAAGCGCTTCGTGGAGCTGTCGGCGATCACGGCGGGCGTCAAGGAGGTCCGGGCGGTCATCGACGGCGCGCGCCGCTCCTCGGGCGCCTACGGCAAGGAGACGGTGCTCTTCCTCGACGAGATCCACCGGTTCAGCAAGGCCCAGCAGGACTCACTGCTGCCGGCCGTGGAGAACCGCTGGGTGACGCTCATCGCCGCCACGACGGAGAACCCGTACTTCTCGGTGATCTCCCCGCTGCTGTCCCGCTCGCTGCTGCTGACGCTGGAGCCGCTGACCGAGGAGGACGTGCGGGGCCTGGTACGCCGCGCCGTCACCGACGAACGGGGCCTGGCGGGCTCCGTGCGGCTCACCGAGGACGCCGAGGAGCACCTGCTGCGCATCGCGGGCGGGGACGCGCGCCGGGCGCTGACCGCCCTGGAGGCGGGCGCGGGCGCCGCCCTGGCACAGGGCCAGGAGGAGGTCTCCCTGTCCGTGCTGGAGGAGGCCGTCGACCGGGCCGCGGTGGCCTACGACCGGGACGGCGACCAGCACTACGATGTGGCCAGCGCGCTGATCAAGTCGATCCGCGGCTCGGATGTGGACGCCGCGCTCCACTACCTGGCGCGGATGATCGAGGCGGGGGAGGACCCCCGGTTCATCGCCCGCCGGCTGATGATCTCCGCCAGCGAGGACATCGGCATGGCCGATCCCACGGCGCTCCAGACGGCGGTCGCCGCGGCGCAGGCCGTGGCGATGATCGGATTCCCCGAGGCGCGGATCACTCTCAGCCACGCCACGATCGCACTCGCCCTGGCCCCGAAGTCCAACTCCGCGGTGACGGCCATCGACGCGGCGCTGGCCGACGTGCGCGCGGGGCTCGCCGGGCCTGTCCCGGCGCACCTGCGGGACAGCCACTACCAGGGGGCAAAGAAGCTGGGACACGGCCAGGGGTACCAGTACCCGCACGACCTGCCCGGCGGCATCGCCGCCCAGCAGTACGCCCCGGACGCCGTCGACGGGAAGCGCTACTACACCCCGACCCGGCACGGCGCGGAGGCGCGCTGCGCCGAGGTGCTAGAACGGATCCGCGAGCGCCTGGCGGACCGTCCCTGACCCGGGCGTCGGCCGCTACGCGGCGGCGTCCAGCAGGCGGCGCAGCGCGCGCCGCAGCCCGGCCGCGTCCCGCACCGGCTCCGGGAAGTCGAAGCGCGCGTCGTAGCAGCCCGGGCCGGCGCCGCAGAAACGCACCCGCAGGCCGAAGCGGTCGAGGCTCAGCGGCACCACGCGGCGGCCCTGGGTCCTGCCGCGCTCCTCCTCGCTGAGGAGACCGGCCAGCCCCGCCAGCCGCTCCCCGTGGCAGCACGCGAGGTGCTGGAGCAGGTCGGCTTCGTGGCGGGAGACCGGGTCGGACTCGGCGGCGGCGAACTCCTCGGGTCCGACGCGGGCCGCGCCCCACAGGTCGTCGGTGTAGCCCTCGCCCATCTCCATCCGCAGCAGCGCCCAGTGCGGGCCCTCCATCGGCCCGGTGGGGTGCCGCCGGGCCAGCAGGGCGCCGGCCCAGGCCCGCTCGCTGCGCCGGGCGGCGGTCAGCCAGCCGGCGATCCAGCCGCGGCCCCGGATCCGGTGGGGCACGGAGACCGGTGCGACATCCGTGAGGTCCATCACAGCGGCCAGCTCCTCGCCGGCCGCGTGCGCGGCCGCCCGCGCGGCGGGCGAACCGGCCGGCACCAGCAGGTAGATGTCGCCCGACGGCGCCACGGCACGGACCTCCGGCGGGCTGTGGCCCAGCGCCTGGTCGTCCCGGGCGCCGGCGGCCAGGCCAGGAATCGTGAGGGCGCCGGAGGCGTTGGACTCCACGAGGGTGCGTACGCGTTCGGCGGCGGCCGGCCGCCGGGCGGACTCGCCGGACCGCGGCGGGCCGTCGTTCCGCACGGGCCTCCCAGGTCGGACCATGCGATCTCCTCAGATAAGGTAAGCCTTACCTAACTTACAGGGAGGTCTGTCCACCGTGAACCAGTCGCGTCCCAAGGTCAGGAAGTCCCGCGCCCTCGGCGTGGCCCTGACCCCCAAGGCTGCCGGCCACCTCGAGCGCCGTCCCTACCCTCCCGGGCAGCACGGACGCGGCCGGAAGCAGACCAGTGACTACAAGGTCCGCCTGCTGGAGAAGCAGCGGCTGCGCGCCCAGTACGACATCAGCGAGCGCCAGATGGTCCGTGCCTACGAGCGCGCCCGCAAGGTGCAGGGCAAGACCGGCGAGGCGCTCATCGCCGAGCTGGAGCGCCGGCTCGACGCGCTGGTCCTGCGCGCCGGTTTCGCCCGCACCATCTACCAGGCCCGCCAGATGGTCGTGCACGGCCACATCGCGGTCAACGGCGCCAAGGTCGACAAGCCGTCCTTCCGCGTCCGCCCGGACGACGTCGTGACCGTCCGCGAGCGCAGCCGCGGCAAGCACCCGTTCCTCGTCGCGCGCGAGGGCGGGTACGCGACGGACGGCGAGACGCCCCGCTACCTGGAGGTCAACCTCCCCGCCCTGGCGTTCCGGCTGGACCGCACCCCGGTCCGCCGCGAGGTCCCGGTGGTCTGCGACGAGCAGCTGGTGGTCGAGTACTACGCCCGCTGACCGCCCCGCTCCCGGAATCCGGTACGGGCCAGTCCCCGGGGCGCGATAAGGTCGTCTCCTGTCCGCCGCCGCGCTGTCACGCCCACGCGGCCTCCGGCCGGGGCTGCGGCGGCCCAGAACCCCAGACGACCCGTCCGGCAGGACGCAGACGAGGGAAGCGGAGCACGTGTCCGGTGGCGAGGTAGCCGGTCTCCTGGTGGCCGTTTTCTGGGCCATCCTGGTGTCTTTTCTCGCCGTGGTGCTGGCGAGGCTGGCCCAGGTGCTCAGGGCCGCGACCACGCTGGTGCACCACGTGACCGAGCGCGCCGTCCCGCTGCTCGGCGAGGCGTCCGCGACCGTCCGCTCGGCCCAGGAGCAGCTGGACCGGGTGGACAGCATCACCACGGACGTCCAGGACGCCGCCGCCAATGCTTCCGCGCTTTCCAGCACGGTGGCCACCGCCTTCGGCGGCCCGCTGGTCAAGGTCGCCGCGTTCGGGTTCGGGGTCCGCCAGGCACTCGCCCGCCGCGGCCGGGACACGCCCGACGGGCGCGCCGCCGCGATCCGGGCCGTTCCGCCCGCGCGGCGGGCTCGCACAGGGCGCCGGCAGCGGCGCCTGAGGGGAAAGGACTGACCCGCCATGTTCCGCCGCGCCTTCTGGTTCACCACAGGCGCCGCCGCCGGTATCTGGGCCACCACCAAGGTCCAGCGCACCCTGCGCGGCCTGGCGCCCGACAGCCTTCCCGCACAGGCCGCGGGCCGTGCCGCCGCGGCCGGCCGGCGCGTCCGCGCGTTCGCGCACGACGTGCGGGCCGGCATGGCCCAGCGCGAGGACGAGCTGAACCAGGCGCTGGGCCTGACCCCGGACAGCGAGACGGCCCGTCCCCGCACCCTTCCCGTCACCCCGCTCACGCGCACCACCCTGACGACCCGAAAAGAGGACCACTGATGGAGTCGGCTGAAATCCGCCGCCGCTGGCTGAGCTTCTTCGAGAAGCGCGGGCACACCGTCGTGCCGTCGGCGTCGCTGATCGCCGACGACCCGACGCTGCTGCTGGTCAACGCGGGCATGGTGCCGTTCAAGCCCTACTTCCTCGGCGAGGCCACACCGCCGTACCGGCGGGCCGTGAGCGTGCAGAAGTGCGTCCGCACGCCGGACATCGAGGAGGTCGGCAAGACCACCCGTCACGGCACCTTCTTCCAGATGTGCGGCAACTTCTCCTTCGGCGACTACTTCAAGGAAGGCGCCATCCGCTTCGCCTGGGAGCTGCTCACCACCTCCGTTGACGACGGCGGCTACGGCCTGGACCCCGAGCGGCTGTGGATCACCGTCTACGAGCGCGATGACGAGGCCGAGCAGATCTGGCGGGACGTGATCGGCGTGCCCGCCGAGCGGATCCAGCGCCTTGGCATGGACTCGAACTTCTGGTCCATGGGCGTGCCCGGTCCCTGCGGCCCCTGCTCCGAGATCAACTACGACCGCGGCCCCGAGTTCGGTCCCGAAGGCGGCCCCGCCGTCAACGACGAGCGCTACGTGGAGCTGTGGAACCTCGTGTTCATGCAGTACGAGCGCGGGCCGGGCGAGGGCAAGGACGACTACCCGATCCTGGGGGACCTGCCGGCCCGGAACATCGACACCGGCCTCGGCCTGGAGCGCCTGGCGATGGTGCTGCAGGGCGTCCGCAACATGTACGAGACGGACACGCTGCGCGTGGTGATCGACCGCGCCGCCGAGCTGACCGGCACCCGCTACGGCGCCGACGAGCGCCAGGACGTCTCGCTGCGCGTCGTCGCCGACCACATGCGCACGTCCATGATGCTCATCGGCGACGGCGTCACGCCGGGCAACGAGGGCCGCGGCTACGTGCTGCGGCGCATCATGCGGCGCGCCATCCGCAACATGCGGATCCTCGGCGCCACCGGCCCGGTCGTCGCGGACCTCGCCGACGTCGTGCTGAAGTCGATGGGCCAGCAGTACCCGGAGCTGCTGACCGACCGCAAGCGCATCGAGACGGTCGCGCTCGCCGAGGAGGCCGCCTTCCTGCGCACCCTCAACGCCGGCACCGGCATCTTCGACGCCGCCGTGTCCGAGACCAAGGCCCGCGGCTCCGCGGTGCTCCCCGGCGACAAGGCGTTCCTGCTCCACGACACCTGGGGCTTCCCCATCGACCTCACCCTGGAGATGGCCGCCGAGCAGGGGCTGTCCGTGGACGAGGCCGGCTTCCGCCGCCTGATGAAGGAGCAGCGCGAGCGCGCCAAGGCCGACGCCCGCGCCAAGAAGCAGGGCCACGCCGACCTGACGGCCTACCGCGAGATCGCGGACCGGTCCGGCGGCACCGAGTTCACCGGCTACACCCACACCGCGGGCGAGGCCAGCATCGTCGGCCTCCTCGTCAACGGCGTGAGCTCTCCCGCGGCGCACGAGGGCGACGAGGTCGAGGTCGTGCTCGACCGCACCCCGTTCTACGCCGAGGGCGGTGGCCAGCAGCCGGACACCGGCCGCATCAAGGCGGACAACGGCGCCGTCATCGAGGTGCGCGACGTGCAGCAGCCCGTGCCCCGCGTCAGCGTGCACAAGGGCGTCGTCCAGGTCGGCGAGGTCACCGTCGGCGCCGGGGTGTACTGCCAGATCGACACCGCGCGCCGCCGGGCCATCGCCCGCGCCCACAGCGCCACGCACCTGACGCACCAGGCGCTGCGCGACGCTCTCGGCCCCACCGCCGCCCAGGCGGGCTCGGAGAACGCTCCCGGGCGCTTCCGCTTCGACTTCGGCTCGCCGTCGGCCGTGCCGACGCCGGTGCTGCTGGACGTCGAGCAGAAGATCAACGAGGTGCTGGCCCGCGAACTGGACGTCACCGCCGAGGTGATGCCCATGGAGGAGGCCAAGCGGCAGGGCGCCATCGCCGAGTTCGGCGAGAAGTACGGCGACCAGGTCCGCGTCGTCACCATCGGTGACTACTCCAAGGAGCTGTGCGGCGGCACCCACGTGCACAACACCGCCCAGCTCGGCCTGGTGAAGCTGCTGGGCGAGTCGTCCATCGGCTCCGGCGTGCGGCGGGTCGAGGCCCTCGTCGGCACCGACGCGTACCGCTTCCTGGCCCGCGAGCACACGGTCGTGGCCCAGCTGACCGAGCTGATGAAGGGCCGCCCGGAGGAGCTGCCGGAGCGGGTCGCCGGCATGCTGGCCCGCCTGAAGGAAGCCGAGAAGGAGATCGAGCGGTTCCGCGCCGAGAAGGTGCTCCAGGCCGCCGGCGGCCTGGCCGAGTCCGCGCGGGACGTCAACGGCGTCGCCCTGGCCAGCGGCCGGGTGCCCGACGGCACCACGCCGGAGGACCTGCGCACGCTCGTGCTGGACGTGCGCGGCCGCATCACCGGCGGCCGGCCCGCCGTGGTCGCCCTCTTCACCGTCACCAAGGGCCGCCCGCTCACCGTCATCGCCACCAACGACGCCGCCCGCGAACGCGGCCTGAAGGCGGGCGACCTGGTGCGCGCCGCTGCCCGGGCGCTCGGCGGCGGCGGTGGCGGCAAGCCCGACCTCGCCCAGGGCGGCGGCCAGGACCCGGCCGCCATCGACCAGGCGCTCGAGACCGTCGAACGCCTCGTCAGGGAGGCGTGATGCGCCGCGGCCGCAGGCTCGGCGTCGATGCGGGCGCGGCCCGCATCGGCGTCGCCTCGTGCGATCCGGACGGTCTGCTGGCGACGCCGGTGGAGACCGTGCCCGCGCGGGACACTCCCGCCGCCCTGCGCCGCCTGTCGCAGCTCGTCGCGGAGTATGAACCGATCGAGGTCGTCGTCGGGCTGCCGCGGTCGCTCAACGGCACCGAGGGCCGCGCAGCCGCCACCGCGCGGGCCCTCGCCCAGCGGATTGCCCGCCGCGTCGCCCCGGTTCCGGTGCGGCTGGTCGACGAGCGGATGTCCACGGTGACAGCCGCCCGTGACATGCGGATGTCAGGCGTCTCGGCCAAGCGGGGCCGTTCGCGCATCGACCAGGCCGCGGCCGTCGTGATCCTGCAGAGCGCGCTCGAAGCGGAGCGGCTGTCCGGGCGCCCGCCAGGGGAGTGCGTCGAGGTGGTTGTCTGATCGCGATACGGTAACGTTCGGCGCGACACGGCAGCCGTCCGCGTGCCCGGCCGCCTGGCGGGGGGAGACGCGTGGCCGACACCCGTCACAAGGGGACCGATGACTGACTATGGCCGGGGCACTGGCTCCGAATCGTGGTACTCCGACGACCCGCTGTACGGGGACCGGCCAGGCTGGCAGGGGGAGCACGGCACCGCCGCGCCCCACCAGGCGCAGGGCCAGCAGGACCCGGCGCAGGACTCCTGGGACACCTACGGCGGCCAGCAGCAGTACTACCCGCAGCCCGGCGGCGCCCCGGACGCCGGTGCCCCGGGGCACTACTACCCGGAGGACCCCTACGGCCAGCAGTACCAGGGGCAGTTCGATGCCTCGGCGCAGCAGGCCGGCTACCCGGCCACCCAGCAGTTCCCGGCCGCGTCCGGGCACCCGCCGCAGACGCCGCAGGACCACGGACCCGAGCCGTTCCAGCAGGCGCCGCACCAGGTGCAGCAGCCCGGCCCCTACGACGGGCTCCCCGGGGCGCACGGCGACGGCCGCGGCGGCTACGACGGCTATGACAGCTATGACGGTTACGCCGCCGGCCACGGCTCCGGTCCCGGCCCGGACAGTGGCCCGGACAGTGGACCGGGCCAGGGGGGCGGCTACGCCCCCGGCCGCGACGGCGGCCAGGGCAGTCCCGGGGACCGCCACCGGGCGGGGGAGGGCCCCGACCCCGAGACCGGCTGGGACCCCGGCCCTGACCAGGGCGAGCGTGACTTCTTCTCCCGCCGCGATGACGAGGACGACCGGGACGACGGCAGGGACGGCGGCGGCACGACCGGCCGCGCGGGCCGGCGCGGCGGCAGACCCCGCAAGCGGCGGGCGGGCTGCGGCTGTCTCGCCCTCGCCGCGGTCCTCGTCGGCGGCATCGGCACCGTCGGCTACTTCGGCTACCAGGAGTACCAGGAGCGCTTCGGGCCGGCGCCCGACTACGAGGGGCGCGGCACGGGCGAGATCCAGATCGAGATCGCCCAGGGCTCCTCGGCCGCCGACATCGCCGCTGTCCTCTACGAGAACGGCGTCGTCCGCAGCGCCGAGGCGTTCGTCGACGTCGCCCTGGCCAACGAGGAGGCCGCCAGCGGCATCCAGCCCGGCGTCTACACCCTGCGCGAGCGGATGTCCGCCGAGGCCGCGCTCGAGATGCTCACCGACCCCGCCTCGCGGAACAACCTCACCATCCCCGAGGGCTGGCGGGCCACCCAGGTCTACGCCGCGATCGACCAGCGGCTCGGCCTGGACGAGGGCACTACCGAGCAGGTCGCCGAAGAGGCGGACCTTGGCCTGCCGGACTGGGCCGAGGGCGACCCCGAGGGCTTCCTGTTCCCCTCGACCTATCCTGTGGGCCAGGAGACGACTCCCGAGGACGTGCTGCGGGACATGATCGACCACGCCGAGGCCGAGTTCGAGGAGATCGATCTCGAATCGGCCGCCGCCGAGGCCGGCATGACGCCGCGTGAGGCGCTCGTCACCGCCTCCCTGGTCCAGGCCGAAGCACAGGAGGACGAGGACTTCGGCAAGGTCTCCCGCGTCATCGCCAACCGGCTCGAGATCGACATGCGGCTCCAGTTCGACTCGACGGTCAACTACGCGCTGGGCCGCTCCACGCTCGATGTCTCCATCGAGGACACCCAGATCGACTCGCCGTACAACACCTACGTCGAGTACGGCCTTCCTCCCGGCCCGATCTGCAACCCCGGCCACCAGGCCCTGGAGGCCGCGCTCAACCCGACCCCGGGGGACTGGCTGTACTTCGTGACCGTCAGCGAAGGTGACACCCGCTTCACGGCCGACCCGGAGGAACACGAGCAGAACGTCCAGGACTTCAACGAGGCACAGCGCAACCGTTCGGAGCAGGAAGGAAACGGCTGATGACCTCCGCGCCACCGGCCCGCCGGGCCGCCGTCCTCGGCTCGCCCATCGCCCACTCCCTCTCCCCGGCGCTCCACCGCGCCGCCTACCAGGCGCTCGGCCTCACCGGCTGGAGCTACGGGCGGTACGAGGTCGACGAGGAGCGCCTGGCCCCGTTCATAGCGGGCCTGGGCCCCGACTGGGCCGGCCTGTCGCTGACCATGCCGCTCAAGCGCGCCGTCCTGCCGCTGCTCGACGAGATCAGCGAGACCGCCGCGTCCGTGCAGACCGTGAACACGGTGGTCTTCGGGCCCGGCGGGCGCCGCCGCGGCGAGAACACCGACATCCCCGGCCTCGTCGCGGCGCTCGGTGAGCGCGGCGTCCACCGCGTCGAACGGGCCGCCGTGCTGGGCGCGGGTGCCACCGCCTCGTCCGCCCTGGCCGCACTCGGCCGGATCTGCGAGGGCGAGGTCACCGCCTACGTCCGCAGCCCCGCCCGCGCCGCCGAGATGCGCGGCTGGGGCGAGCGGCTCGGCGTCACCGTCCGCACCGCCGACTGGAGCGAGGCGCACCGGGCCCTGGCCGAGCCGCTGGTCATCGCCACCACCCCGGCGGGCGCGACCGACGGCCTCGCCGACCGCGTGCCCCAGGCGCCCGGCACGCTCTTCGACGTGCTGTACGACCCGTGGCCGACGCCGCTGGCCGCCGCCTGGGCGGCGCGCGGCGGGCGCGTCATCGGCGGGCTCGACCTGCTCGTGCACCAGGCGGTGCTCCAGGTCGAGCTGATGACCGGCAAGGCGCCCGGGCCGCTGCGGGAGATGCGCGAGGCGGGCGAGGCCGCGCTGCGGGGCGCCACCGCCCGGCAGTAACGCAGCTCACCGGCCTGCCCCGTCTGGACGGCCCCGGTTCGTGAAAGGATCTAGGCGTACCAGGCACGTTCCACGTTCCCGAGTGCGTACCCAAGGAGCACCGTTGAGCAGGTTGCGCTGGCTGACGGCGGGGGAGTCCCACGGCCCCGCACTGGTAGCGACGCTGGAAGGGCTTCCCGCCGGAGTACCGGTCACCACGGAGATGGTCGCCGACGCCCTGGCGCGCCGCCGTCTCGGCTACGGGCGGGGCGCCCGGATGTCCTTCGAGCGCGACGAGGTGACCTTCCTCGGCGGTGTGCGCCACGGCCTCACTCTCGGCTCGCCCGTCGCCATCATGGTGGGCAACACCGAGTGGCCCAAGTGGGAGAAGGTCATGGCGGCGGACCCGGTGGACGCCGAGGAGCTCGCGGGCCTGGCCCGCAACGCCCCGCTGACCCGCCCGCGGCCCGGCCACGCCGACCTCGCGGGGATGCAGAAGTACGGCTTCGGCGAGGCCCGCCCGGTGCTGGAACGCGCCTCCGCCCGGGAGACCGCCGCCCGCGTCGCGCTGGGCGCGGTGGCCCGCTCCTACCTGCGGGAGACCACGGGCATCGAGATCGTCTCGCACGTCGTGGAACTGGGCGGTGCCGCCGCCCCCGCCGGCATGGTGCCCCGGCCCGAGGACGTCGAACGCCTCGACGCCGACCCCGTCCGCTGCCTCGACCCGCAGGCCAGCGCGGCCATGGTCGAGGTCATCGACCAGGCCCACAAGGACGGCGACACCCTCGGCGGCGTCGTGGAGGTCGTCGCCCACGGCGTGCCCGTCGGCCTGGGCTCCCACGTCCACTGGGACCGCCGCCTCGACGCCCGGCTGGCCGGGGCGCTCATGGGCATCCAGGCCATCAAGGGCGTGGAAGTCGGCGACGGCTTCCAGCTCGCCCGCGTCCCGGGCTCCCAGGCCCACGACGAGATCACCCCGACGCCTGAGGGCATCCGCCGCGCCTCCGGCCGCTCCGGCGGCACCGAGGGCGGCCTGTCCACCGGTGAACTGCTGCGCGTGCGCGCCGCGATGAAGCCCATCGCCACGGTGCCGCGGGCCCTGGGCACCGTGGACGTCACCACCGGCGAGCCCGCCCGCGCCCACCACCAGCGCTCCGACGTCTGCGCCGTCCCGGCCGCGGGCATCGTCGCCGAGGCCATGGTGGCCCTGGTGCTCGCCGACGCCGTGGCCGAGAAGTTCGGCGGCGACAGCGTGGCCGAGACCCGGCGTAACGTCACCGGGTACCTGGACCACATGGAGATCCGGTGAGCGGCCCGCTCGCCGTCCTCGTCGGGCCGCCCGGTTCGGGGAAGTCGACGGTCGGCGCGCTCCTGGCCGAGCGGCTCGGCGTCACGCTGCGCGACACCGACGCCGACATCGAGCGCACCACGGGCAGGTCCGTATCCGACATCATCATCGAGGACGGAGAAGAACCGTTCCGCGAGCTGGAGGCTGAGGCGGTCCGCGCCGCGCTCAGCGAGCACGACGGCGTCGTCTCGCTGGGCGGGGGTGCCGTGGTCCGGCGGAGCACCCGCGAGCTGCTGGCACAGCACCCGGTGGTCTTCCTCGACGTGGCGGCCGCCGAGGCCGTCCGCCGGGTGGGCCTGTCCGCGCCGCGCCCGCTGCTCGCCGTCAACCCCCGCCAGCGCTGGCGCGCCCTGATGGAGGAGCGGCGCCCGCTGTACACCGAGGTCGCCCGTGCGGTGGTGCGCACCGAGGACCTCACCCCGGAGGAAGCCGCCCAGGCCGTCGCCGACGCATTGGAGCTCACGACCACATGACCACCTCTCCGAACGCCCCGGCCGGCGCACCGGCCGGGGCCCCGTCCCGGATCACGGTGGGCCCCAGCGCGGGCACCGCCGCCTACGACGTCGTCGTCGGCCGCCGCCTGCTGGGCGAACTCCCCGGCCTGATCGGGCCAGAGGCCAAGCGGGTCGCCGTGGTGCACCCGGAGGCGCTGGCCGAGACCGGCGAGACCGTGCGCGCCGACCTCGCCGGGCAGGGCTACGAGGCCATCGCCATCCAGGTGCCGAACGCCGAGGAGGCCAAGACCTCCCAGGTCGCCGCCTACTGCTGGACAGCGCTGGGCCAGAGCGGCTTCACCCGCACCGACGTCATCGTGGGTGTCGGCGGCGGCGCCACTACGGACCTGGCCGGCTTCGTCGCGGCCACGTGGCTGCGCGGCGTGCGGTGGATCGCCGTGCCGACGACCGTCCTGGGCATGGTCGACGCGGCCATCGGCGGCAAGACCGGCATCAACACCGCCGAGGGCAAGAACCTGGTGGGCGCCTTCCACCCGCCCGCCGGGGTGCTGTGCGACCTGGCGGCGCTGGACTCCCTGCCGGTGCACGACTACGTGTCCGGGCTCGCCGAGGTCATCAAGGCCGGCTTCATCGCCGACCCCGTCATCCTGGACCTCATCGAGGCCGACCCCGAGGCCGCCCGCGGCCCCGGCGGGCCGCACACCCAGGAGCTGGTGGAGCGGTCCATCAGGGTCAAGGCCGAGGTGGTCAGCGGCGACCTGCGGGAAGCCGGGCCGCGGGAGGTACTCAACTACGGCCACACCCTCGGCCACGCCATCGAGCGCAACGAGCGGTACCAGTGGCGCCACGGGGCCGCGGTCTCCGTCGGCATGGTCTTCGCCGCCGAGCTCGGCCGGCTGGCCGGCCGCCTCGACGACGCGACGGCCGACCGCCACCGCGCCGTGCTGTCCGCCGTGGGCCTGCCGGTGACCTACCGGGGCGACCAGTGGCCCCGGCTGCTGGAGTCGATGCGGGTCGACAAGAAGGCACGCGGCGACCGGCTGCGCTTCGTCGTCCTGGACGGCCTGGCGCGCCCGGCCATCCTGGAGGCCCCCGACCCGGCGCTGCTGGTGGCCGCACACGGCGAGATCGCCGCCTGAACGGCGCTCTGACGACCTGACGACGACCCGACGACGAGGAGACGCAAGGCGCATGAGCCGCCCCGTACTGGTGCTCAACGGTCCCAACCTGGGCCGCCTCGGCTCCCGCGAGCCCGACGTGTACGGCTCGACCTCCTACGCGGAACTGGTCAAGCGGTGCACCGCGCTCGGCGAGGAGCTGGGGCTGGCGGTGGAGGTGCGGGAGACCAACGACGAGGGGGAGATGATCCGCTGGCTGCACGAGGCCGCCGACGGCTCCGTTCCCGTCGTCCTCAACCCCGGTGCGTTCACGCACTACTCCTACGGCCTGCGGGACGCCGCCAGCCAGCGCACCGCGCCGCTGATCGAGGTGCACATCTCCAACCCGTACCGGAGGGAGGAGTTCCGCCACACCTCGGTCGTCGGTGCGGTGGCCAGCGGCACTATCGCCGGGTTCGGCATCGACTCCTATCTCCTCGCCCTGCGCGCGGTCGCGGGCGGGATGGCCAGCTGAAACGGGGCGGCGGCGCCCGGCACTCGCCGGCGCCGCCACTCGTTGCACCGACTGCCAGGCAAGGCGGTACGGTAGGTGACCGGCCGCGCGGCGCACGATCCGACGAGGTACGGAGTGGGGACCTGATGCAGCAGCAGCATGGGATGCCAGCGCCACCTCCCGCGCCGTCCGATGGCGGCAGCACGGGCTTTCTCCAGCTTCCCTCCGGCGGCGCGGTGCCCGCGCCCGGGCCCGCGGCGGCGCCGCCGGACGTCGCGCACGCCGGGGTCGCCGTTCTGCTCATAGGCCCGGCCGGCGCCGGGAAGACCACCGTGGCCCGCTACTGGGCCGACCGCCGCCCGGTGCCCACCGCGCACATCAGCCTCGACGACGTGCGCGAGTGGGTGCGGTCCGGCTTCGCCGACCCGCGCTCCGGCTGGAACGACCGCTCCGAGGCCCAGTACCGGCTGGCCCGCCGCACCTGCGGCTTCGCCGCGCGCAACTTCCTCGCCAACGGCATCTCCTGCATCCTCGACGACGCCGTCTTCCCCGACCGGCCCGCGGTCGGCCTCGGCGGCTGGAAACGGCACGTCGGCCCCGGCCTCATCCCGATCGTCCTGCTGCCCGGCCTGGAGGTCGTGCTGGAGCGGAACGCCGCCCGTACCGGCACCCGCCGCCTTTCCGACGAGGAGGTGGCGACCATCCACGGCAGGATGGCCGGCTGGTACGGCTCGGGCCTCCCCATCATCGACAACTCGCGGCACGACGTCGCCACTACCGCGCGCATGCTCGACGACGCGGTCGCCCACAGCCTGGCGAGCCCGCCGCAGTGGTGACGGGGGCGGCGCGCCGCACGCTCGATAGGACGCGCTAAAGGCGGCCCGCGCCGCTGGGCGTGCGTACGCTCAAGCCATGTCAGACGTTCACGCGGCCCGCCGCGCACGGCTGCGTGCCCGCTGCTCGCCAGCGGGCAGCACGGCCCTGGTCATCACCCGGCCCGCCAACGTCCGCTACCTGGCCGGGCAGGCCCCTCCCGACTCGGCCCTGCTCGTGGGGCACACGGGGGAGGACCTGCTGCTGAGCCGCTGGCACCCGGCGCCCGGTGGCGCGCCGCCGGACGGGGAGGAGGGGGCGTTGCGCACGGTGCTGCTCGACGGCGACACCGACCCGGCCGTGGC
This sequence comes from Streptomyces sp. 7-21, assembly GCF_016741785.1. GTDB lineage: Bacteria > Actinomycetota > Actinomycetes > Streptomycetales > Streptomycetaceae > Streptomyces. The sequence continues at coordinate 143,189 of NZ_JAERRL010000007.1, read as the reverse complement.
CGCGGTGAGCCGGGCCGCCGCGGCGGGGGCGGCCGCGGCGGCGGTGGAGGAGCACCACCTCACGGTCGCCCGCCACCGGGCGCTGGCCGCCGCCGCCCCAGACCTGCCGCTGACGGACCTGGGCCGCGCGGTCGAGGAGCAGCGGCTGGTCAAGGACGAGGACGAGATCGCCACCCTCCGGGCCGCCGCGGAGATCACCGACCGCGCGCTGGGCGAACTGCTGGAGTCGATCCTGGTCGGGCGCACCGAGCGCCACCTCGCGCTGGAGCTGGAGCGCCGCCTCATCGATCACGGCGCCGACGGCCCGGCGTTCCCGACGTCGGTGGCGACCGGCAGCCACTCCGGGCTCGCCGGGCACCGGCCCACCGACCGCCGCGTCGAGGAGGGCGACTTCCTCACCGTCCGCCTGGGAGCGCGGTTCCGCGGCTACCGCTGCCAGATCGGCCGGACGTTCGTCGTCGGCACCAGCCCCGCGGACTGGCAGATCGAGCTGTATGACCTGGTGTTCGCGGCGCAGCGGGCCGCGCGGGAGGCGCTGCGGCCCGGCGCGGAGTGCCGCGAGGTGGACGCCGCGGCCCGCGACCTGCTGGCGGCGGCCGGGCACGGCGCAGCGCTGGGACCTGTCACGGGCCGCGGGGTGGGGCTGGAAATCGGAGAGGACCCTCGGCTGTCACCTGCGGCCATGGGTAGACTGAACGCCTGCGTGCCGGTCACCGTCGAGCCGGGGGTGCATCTTCCAGGGCGGGGCGGTGTCCGCATCGATGACACGCTGGTCGTCCGCCCCCCAGCGGACGGCGGACCCGAGCTACTCACGATCACGACCAAGGAACTCCTCGCCCTGTAACCCAGCGGGGCCGGCGGGGGAGATCCTGGTCGCCCAAGCAGCAGTCGGTAGGAGATTCCAGGCCGTGGCCACCACGAACGACCTCAAGAACGGCATGGTGCTCAAGCTCGACGGCGGCCAGCTGTGGTCCGTCGTCGAGTTCCAGCACGTCAAGCCAGGCAAAGGCGGTGCCTTCGTCCGCACCAAGCTGAAGAACGTGCTGTCCGGCAAGGTGGTGGACAAGACGTTCAACGCCGGGACCAAGGTGGAGACGGCCACGGTCGACCGCCGCGCCATGCAGTTCTCCTACAAGGACGGCGCCGACTTCGTCTTCATGGACTCGGAGACGTTCGACCAGCTCCAGATGACGCCGGAAGCGGTGGGCGAGGCCGCCAACTACCTGCTCGAGGGGCAGGAGTGCACGGTCGCCATGCACGAGGGGAACCCGCTGTTCATTGAGCTTCCCGCCGCCGTCGAGCTGGTTGTGGAGTACACCGAGCCGGGCGTCCAGGGCGACCGCTCCACCGGCGGCACCAAGCCGGCCCGGCTGGAGACCGGCTACGAGATCCAGGTGCCGCTGTTCATCACCACCGGTGAGAAGATCAAGGTCGACACGCGCTCCGGCGAGTACCTCGGCCGGGTGAGCAGCTAACCGTGGCAGCCCGCAGCAAGGCCCGTCAGCGCGCCCTGCAGATCCTCTTCGAGGCGGACCAGCGCGGCAGCGCACCCACCGATGTCCTTGCTGACTGGATACGGCTGGCCCGCACCGACGACCGGCACCCGCCGGTCAGCGAGTACACCATGACGCTCGTCGAAGGCTACGCAGCGCACGCCGAGCGCATCGACGAGCTGATCGCGCAGTACGCCGTCGGCTGGCCGCTGGACCGTATGCCCGTCGTGGACCGGAACATCCTGCGGCTCGGCGCCTTCGAACTGATCTGGGAGGACGGCACTCCCGACGCGGTGGTCCTCGACGAGGCAGTGCGCCTGGCCAGGGAGTTCTCCACCGACGAGTCGCCGTCCTTCGTCAACGGCCTGCTGGGCCGCCTGAAGGATCTGAAACCGACCCTGCGCCGCTGAGGAAGGCTGAGGAAGAGCGTCAGGCAGACCGCGGAACAACCGCAGGCACAAAGCGTGCGGCCGGGTGGCCGAGGGGCGCGGACCGCCCCCTCTCCCACCCGGCCGCGTGCGGCGCACCGCTGGGGAGCCGGAGTCAGCTTTCCTCCGTCTGCACCGCCCGCCGGGCGTCAGGGTTCAGCACGCCCCAGCTGATGAGCTGCTCCGTGAGCACCGAGGGCGACTGGTCGTAGATCACGGCGAGCGTGCGCAGGTCGTCCTGCCGGATCGACAGCACCTTGCCGTTGTAGTCGCCGCGCTGGCTCTGGATCGTGGCGGTGTAGCGCTGGAGCGGGCCCGCCTTCTCGCTGGGCACCGTGGCCAGCCGCTCCAGGTCGAGCACGAGCTTCGGCGGCGGCTCCGCCGCACCGCCCGGCGTCGAGCCCGGCAGCAGCTCCTGCACCGGCACGCCGTAGAAGTCCGCCAGCTCAGCGAGGCGCTGCACGGTCACGGCACGGTCGCCGCGCTCGTACGAGCCGACCACGACCGCCTTCCAGCGGCCCTGCGACTTCTCCTCAACCCCGTGGAGCGACAGCCCCTGCTGCGTACGGATGGCGCGGAGCTTGGTTCCGAGCTGTTTTGCGTATTCGCTGGACATGTGTCTCCCCGGACGGCTTCTTCGTAACTCTTAGTGAGGTTACGCAGCGTAATAAGCGCCGTCAAGCGGAAGCCGGGGAGTCCGCGCTGACCTGCGGCGATGCCGCCCGCTGCCGGGGCCTTTCCTGCCTGCTGGTACGCTCGGCGGTGGTTTCACCCGACGTCCTTTAAGGCCCGTCCCGTGAGGCGGGGAAGGAGGTCCATTCCGCATGGCTACTCAGGACAGCGAGGGCGGGACACGGGCACGCCCCGTGCTCGACGCCCCCGACATCGCGCGGATGCTCACGCGCATCGCCCACGAGATCGTCGAGCGCGCCAAGGGCGCCGGCGACGTGGTGCTCCTCGGCATTCCCACCCGGGGGGTCTTCCTGGCCCGGCGGCTGGCCGCCAAGCTGGAGGACATCACCGGGCACCCCGTGCCCGTCGGCTCCCTCGACATCACGATGTACCGCGACGACCTGCGGCTGCGTCCCGCCCGTGCGCTGGCGCGCACCGAGATTCCCGCCGAAGGCGTTGACGGCCGGCTGGTCGTGCTGGTCGACGACGTGCTCTTCTCGGGGCGCACCATCAGGGCCGCCCTGGACGCACTGGGCGACATCGGCCGCCCCCGCGCCGTGCAGCTCGCCGTCCTCGTCGACCGGGGCCACCGGGAGCTGCCGATCCGCGCCGACTACGTCGGCAAGAACATTCCCACCTCGCTGCGTGAGACGGTCAGGGTCCAGCTCACCGAGGAGGACGGCCGCGACCGCGTCCTGCTGGGTGTGCGCGACTCCGCCGGGACGCGCCACCGCTGACGCCCGCACCGCCCGGGCCCCGCCGCGGCGCCGCCAGCGTGCCCGCCGCACCCCACGAAGACACACGGAAGCCACCGATGAAGCGCCACCTCGTCTCGGCCGCCGACCTCACGCGCGACGACGCCGTGCTGATCCTCGACACCGCGGCGGAACTCGCCCGCGTCGCCGACCGGCCGATCAAGAAGCTGCCGACCCTGCGCGGCCGCACCATCGTCACCCTCTTCTACGAGGACTCCACCCGCACCCGCATCTCCTTCGAGGCCGCCGCCAAGCGGCTCTCGGCCGACGTCATCAACTTCTCCGCCAAGGGCTCCTCCGTCGCCAAGGGCGAGTCGCTGAAGGACACCGCCCTGACGCTGGAGGCCATGGGTGCCGACGCCGTCGTCATCCGCCACCACGACTCCGGCGCCCCCCACCGCCTCGCCACCTCGGGCTGGATCGGCGGCTGCGTCGTCAACGGCGGTGACGGCACCCACGAGCACCCCACCCAGGCGCTGCTGGACGCCTTCACGCTCCGCCGCCGCCTCGCCAGGGACGGCGACGGCACCGGCGGTGACCTGTCCGGGCGCCGGGTGACCATCGTCGGCGACATCCTCCACAGCCGGGTGGCCCGCTCCAACATCCACCTGCTCACCACGCTCGGCGCCGAGGTCACGGTCGTCGCGCCGCCGACACTGCTGCCCATCGGCGTGGAGAAGTGGCCCTGCGCCGTCAGCTACGACCTCGACTCCCAGCTGGCCACGTCCGACGCGGTGATGATGCTCCGCGTCCAGCGGGAGCGGATGAACGCCGCCTACTTCCCCACGGAGCGTGAGTACGCCCGCAGGTACGGCCTGCACGCCGACCGGATGGCCCGGATGCCCGAACACGCCATCGTGATGCACCCCGGCCCGATGAACCGCGGCATGGAGATCACCGCCGAGGTCGCCGACTCGCCGCGCTGCACCGCCGTCGAGCAGGTCAGGGCCGGCGTCAGCGTCCGCATGGCCGTCCTGTACCTGCTGCTGGGCGGCGCCGCCCCCGCCGAAACCGCCACCCGCCCCGAGGAGAGCGCGTGACCACCACCGACACCCCGACCACCCGGACCCTGATCCGCGGCGCGCGCATCCTCGGCGCGGCCCCGGCCGACGTCCTCATCGAGGGCGAGACCATCGCCGCCGTCGGCGCGCGGGCCGAGGCCGCGGGCGCCCGCGTCATCGACGCCGACGGGCTCGTCCTGCTGCCGGGCCTGGTGGACCTCCACACCCACCTGCGCGAGCCGGGGCGCGAAGACTCCGAGACGGTCCTCACCGGCACCCGGGCCGCCGCCGCGGGCGGCTTCACCGCCGTTCACGCCATGGCCAACACCTTCCCGGTCGCCGACACCGCCGGCGTCGTCGAGCAGGTCTGGCGGCTCGGCCGCGAGTCCGGCTACTGCGATGTGCAGCCGGTGGGCGCTGTCACCGTGGGCCTGGAGGGCAAGCAGCTCGCCGAACTCGGCGCGATGCACGACTCCGCCGCCCGCGTGCGGGTCTTCTCGGACGACGGCAAGTGCGTCGACGACGCCGTCACCATGCGCCGCGCCCTGGAGTACGTGAAGGCGTTCGACGGCGTCATCGCCCAGCACGCCCAGGAGCCGCGGCTGACCGAGGGCGCCCAGATGAACGAGGGTGCCGTCTCCGCCGAGCTGGGCCTGGCGGGCTGGCCCGCGGTCGCCGAGGAGTCCGTCATCGCCCGCGACGCCCTCCTCGCCGCGCACGTCGGCTCCCGCCTGCACGTCTGCCACGTCTCCACGGCCGGCTCGGTCGAGATCATCCGCTGGGCCAAGTCCAAGGGCTGGCAGGTCACCGCCGAGGTCACCCCGCACCACCTGCTGCTCACCGACGACCTGGTCCGCTCCTACGACCCGGTCTACAAGGTCAACCCGCCGCTGCGCACCGAGGATGACGTGCGCGCGCTGCGCGAGGCGCTCGCGGACGGCACGATCGACTGCGTCGCCACGGACCACGCCCCGCACCCGCAGGAGGACAAGGACTGCGAGTGGGGCGCGGCCGCCATGGGCATGATCGGGCTGGAGACCGCCCTGTCGGTCGTGCAGCACACCATGGTCGACACCGGCCTGCTCGACTGGGCGGGCGTCGCCGACCGCATGTCCCGCCGCCCCGCCGCCATCGGCCGCCTCGCCGGGCACGGCCGCCCCGTCGCCCCCGGTGAGCCCGCCAACCTCACGCTGCTCGACCCGGCGCACCGTGCCCCGGTCGACCCCGCCTCGTTCGCCTCGCGCAGCGCCAACACCCCCTACGCGGGCCGGGAGCTGCCGGGCCGCGTCGTGCACACGTTCCTGCGCGGCCGGGCGACCCTGCTCGACGGGAGGCTGGTGTGACGGCGGCGCACCTGATCGCCGGACCCGCCTCCCAGCCGGTCACCGACTGGGCCGCGCGCCTGGGCTGGGTCGCCGGGCTGCTGCTGTTCGTCGCCCTCGTGTACTGGCTGATGCGCGAGGGCTGGAAGTGGCGCGCCACCCTCCAGGGCGACCTGCCGCCGCTTCCCCCCATCCCCGCCGGCGCCGCCGGGGACGGCGAGCCCCGGCTGCGCCTGACCGGCCGCTACCACGGCACGACCAGCGCCGGCCAGTGGCTGGACCGGATCGTGGCGCACGGCCTGGGCGCCAGGAGCCGCGCCGAACTCGCGCTCACCGCGCACGGCGTCGAGGTCACCCGGACCGGCGCCCCCGGGTTCCTCATCCCCGCCCGCGCCCTGCGCGGCGCCCGGCTCGACAAGGGCATCGCCGGCAAGGTCCTCACCGAGGGCGCCCTGCTCGTCATCACCTGGCAGCACGGCGACCGGCTGCTCGACTCCGGCTTCCGCTCCGACCACGCCGCCGAGCACCCCGACTGGGTCGAGGCGCTGACGGAGCTGAGCAACGCACGTGACAAGGAAGGTGCACGATGACCACCGCGACGCAGGGAACCGGCCGGGCCGGCGCGCCCCCCGCCATGCTGGTCCTGGAGGACGGCCGCAGCTTCCGCGGCCGCGCCTACGGCGCGGTCGGGGAGACGTTCGGCGAGGCGGTCTTCTCCACCGGCATGACCGGCTACCAGGAGACCCTCACCGACCCCTCCTACCACCGCCAGGTGGTCGTCATGACCGCCCCGCACGTCGGCAACACCGGCGTCAACGACGAGGACCCGGAATCCGGCCGGATCTGGGTCGCGGGCTACGTCGTGCGCGACCCCGCCCGCATCCCGTCCAGCTGGCGCGCCCGCCGCTCCCTCGATGCGGAACTGGCCTCCCAGGGCGTCGTCGGCATCAGCGGCGTCGACACCCGCGCCCTCACCCGCCACCTGCGGGAGCGCGGCGCCATGCGGTGCGGCATCTTCTCCGGCGACGCCCTCGCCGACGAGGCCACCCTGCTGGCCCGGGTCCGCGCCACCCCGCAGATGGCCGGCGCCGACCTGGCCGCCGAGGTCGCTACGACGGAGCCCTACGTCATCCCCGCGCTCGGCGCCAAGCGGTTCACCGTGGCCGCCGTCGACCTGGGCATCAAGAGCATGACGCCGCAGCGCATGGCCGAGCGCGGCATCGAGGTGCACGTCCTGCCCGCCACCGCCAGCCTGGACGAGATCTACGCCGCCTCTCCCGACGGCGTGTTCTTCTCCAACGGCCCCGGCGACCCGGCCGCCGCCGACCACCCCGTCGCCGTCATGCGCGGCGTCCTGGAGCGCGGCACCCCGCTGTTCGGGATCTGCTTCGGCAACCAGATCCTCGGCCGCGCCCTGGGCTTCGGCACGTTCAAGCTCAAGTACGGCCACCGCGGCATCAACCAGCCGGTCATGGACCGGGCGACCGGGAAGGTCGAGGTGACCGCGCACAACCACGGCTTCGCCGTGGACGCGCCCACCGACCGCGTCTCCGACACCCCCTACGGCCGCGCCGAGGTCTCCCACGTCTGCCTCAACGACGGTGTCGTCGAAGGGCTGCGGCTGCTGGACCGGCCGGCGTTCAGCGTTCAGTACCACCCCGAGGCGGCGGCGGGCCCGCACGACGCCCGCTACCTGTTCGACCGCTTCGTGTCCCTGATGGAGGGCCAGCGTGCCTAGGCGCAGCGACATCTCGTCCGTACTCGTCATCGGCTCCGGCCCGATCGTCATCGGTCAGGCCGCCGAGTTCGACTACTCCGGTACCCAGGCGTGCCGCGTGCTGAAGGCCGAAGGGCTGCGCGTCATCCTGGTCAACTCCAACCCGGCGACGATCATGACCGATCCGGAGATCGCCGACGCCACCTACATCGAGCCGATCACGCCGGAGTTCGTCGAGAAGATCATCGCCAAGGAGCGTCCTGACGCGCTGCTGGCCACCCTCGGCGGCCAGACCGCTCTGAACACCGCCGTCGCCCTGCACGAGTCCGGCGTCCTGGCCGCCCACGGCGTGGAGCTGATCGGCGCCAGCGTCGAGGCCATCGCCAAGGGCGAGGACCGCGACCGCTTCAAGGCCGTCGTGGACGCCGTCCGCGAGGTCACCGGCCACGGCGAGTCCGCCCGGTCCGTGATCTGCCACTCCATGGACGAGGTGCTCGCGGGCGTGGAGCGCCTCGGCGGCTACCCCGTCGTGGTCCGGCCCTCCTTCACCATGGGCGGCGCGGGCTCCGGCTTCGCCCACGACGAGGAGGAGCTGCGCCGCATCGCCGGGCAGGGGCTCGCGCTCTCGCCGACCACCGAGGTGCTCCTGGAGGAGTCAGTCCTCGGCTGGAAGGAATACGAGCTGGAGCTGATGCGCGACAAGAACGACAACGTGGTCGTCGTCTGCTCCATCGAGAACCTCGACCCGATGGGCGTGCACACCGGCGACTCCATCACCGTCGCCCCGGCCATGACGCTCACCGACCGCGAGTACCAGATCCTGCGCGACATCGGCATCGCCGTCATCCGGGAGGTCGGCGTCGACACCGGCGGCTGCAACATCCAGTTCGCGGTCAACCCGGCGGACGGCCGCATCGTCGTCATCGAGATGAACCCCCGGGTCTCCCGCTCCTCCGCCCTCGCCTCCAAGGCCACCGGCTTCCCCATCGCGAAGATCGCCGCCAAGCTCGCCGTGGGCTACACCCTGGACGAGATCCCCAACGACATCACGGGGGAGACCCCGGCATCCTTCGAGCCCACCCTCGACTACGTCGTCGTCAAGGCGCCGCGGTTCGCCTTCGAGAAGTTCCCCGGCGCCGACCCGTCGCTGACGACCACCATGAAGTCCGTCGGCGAGGCCATGGCGATCGGCCGCAACTTCACCGAGGCGCTCAACAAGGCCCTGCGCTCCCTGGAGAAGAAGGACGCCCCCTTCGACTTCACCGGCGAGCCCGGCGACAAGGACGCCCTGCTGCGCCAGGCCGCCGTCCCCACCGACGGCCGCCTGGGCACCGTGATGGCCGCTATCCGCGCGGGCGCCACCCCCGAGGAGATCGTCCGCGCCACCGGCATCGACCCCTGGTTCACCGACCAGCTCTTCCTCATCAAGGAGATCGCCGACGACCTGGCCGCCGCCGACCGGCTCAGCGCGGACCTGCTGGCCACCGCCAAGCGCCACGGCTTCTCCGACGCCCAGATCGCCCGGATCCGCGGCCTGCGCGAGGACGTCGTCCGCGAGGTGCGCCACTCCCTGGGCGTGCGGCCCGTCTACAAGACCGTGGACACCTGCGCCGCCGAGTTCGCCGCCCGCACCCCCTACCTGTACTCCACCTACGACGAAGAGACGGAGGTCGCCCCGCGCGAACGCCCGGCCGTCATCATCCTCGGCTCCGGTCCCAACCGCATCGGCCAGGGCGTCGAGTTCGACTACTCCTGCGTCCACGCCTCGTTCGCGCTGAGCGAGGCCGGCTACGAGACCGTCATGATCAACTGCAACCCCGAGACGGTCTCCACCGACTACGACACCTCCGGCCGGCTCTACTTCGAGCCGCTGACGCTGGAGGACGTGCTGGAGGTCGTCCACGCCGAGCAGCAGGCCGGCCCCGTGGCCGGCGTTCTGGTGCAGCTGGGCGGCCAGACCCCGCTGGGGCTGGCCCAGGCGCTCAAGGACAGCGGCGTGCCCATCGTCGGCACCTCGCCCGAGGCCATCAACCTCGCCGAGGAGCGCGGCGCGTTCGGCCGCGTGCTGGCCGAGGCCGGGCTGCCCGCGCCCAAGTACGGCACGGCGTTCTCCTTCGAGGAGGCCAAGGCGATCGCCGCCAGCATCGGCTACCCGGTCATGGTCCGCCCCTCCTACGTGCTGGGCGGCCGCGGCATGCGCATCGTCTACGACGAGGCGGCGCTGGCCGACTACCTCACCCACCACGCCGGCCTGATCTCCGAGCACCCCGTGCTCATCGACCGCTTCCTCGACGACGCCATCGAGATCGACGTCGACGCCCTCTACGACGGCCGGGAGCTCTACCTGGGCGGCGTGATGGAGCACATCGAGGAGGCCGGCATCCACTCCGGCGACTCCGCCTGCGCGCTGCCCCCGATCAGCCTCGGCGGCCACGACATCAAGCGGCTCCGCGCCTCGACCGAGGCGATCGCCCGCGGCGTGGGCGTGCGCGGCCTGATCAACATCCAGTTCGCGATGGCCGGGGACATCCTGTACGTGCTGGAGGCCAACCCCCGCGCCTCCCGCACCGTGCCGTTCACCTCCAAGGCCACCGCCGTTCCGCTGGCCAAGGCTGCCGCCCGCATCTCGCTGGGCGCGACCATCGCCGAGCTGCGCGCCGAGGGCATGCTGCCGGCGCACGGCGACGGCGGCACCCTGCCGATGGACGCCCCGATCTCCGTCAAGGAGGCGGTCATGCCGTGGTCGCGCTTCCGTGACGTCCACGGCCGGGGCGTGGACACCGTGCTCGGTCCCGAGATGCGCTCCACCGGCGAAGTCATGGGCATCGACGAGGTGTTCGGCACCTCCTACGCCAAGTCGCAGGCCGCCGCCTACGGCGCGCTGCCGACCAAGGGCCGTGCCTTCGTCTCGGTGGCCAACCGCGACAAGCGGGCCATGATCTTCCCCGCCCGCGCGCTCGTCGACCACGGCTTCGAGCTGCTGGCCACCTCCGGCACCGCCGAGATCCTGCGGCGCAACGGCATCCACGCCACCGTCGTGCGCAAGCAGAGCGAGGGCCCGGGGCCCAACGGGGAGCCCACCATCGTCCAGCTCATCCACGAGGGCGCCGTCGACCTCATCGTCAACACCCCCTACGGCACCGGCGGGCGCCTGGACGGCTACGACATCAGGACCGCTGCCGTCGCCCGCGGCGTGCCGCTCCTGACCACGGTGCAGGCCCTGGCCGCCGCCGTGCAGGGCATCGACGCCCTCACCCGCGGCGAGGTGAGCGTGTGCTCCCTGCAGGAGCACGCCCGCCGGCTGACCGACGCGCGGAACGGGTGACCGCCGTGGCCGTCTACCCCCTGCTCTTCCGCACGGTGCTGCGCCGCATCGACCCCGAGCGCGCTCACCACCTGGCGTTCGGGTCGATCCGTGCCGCCGGCCGCATCCCCGGCGTCCGCGACGCGATGCGCGCCGTGTTCGCGCCCCCGCACCCCAGCCTGCGGGTGCGGGCGTTCGGGCGCGACCTGCCCGGGCCGCTCGGACTGGCCGCCGGGTTCGACAAGAACGCGGTCGGCGCCGACCAGCTGGCGCTGCTCGGCTTCGACTTCATCGAGGCCGGCACGGTCACCAACCAGCCGCAGCCGGGCAACGAGCGGCCCCGGCTGTTCCGGCTGCCGCGCGACCGCGCTCTGGTCAACCGCATGGGCTTCAACAACGACGGCGCCGCCGCCGTCGCCGCCCGGCTCGCTGCCCGCCGCCCGGGGCCCCGTCCCGTGCTGGGCATCAACATCGGCAAGACCAAGGCGGTGCCGGAGGACGAGACCACCCGCGACTACGCCGAGGCCACCGCCCGGCTGGCGCCGCACGCGGACTACCTGGTGGTCAACGTCTCCTCGCCCAACACCCCCGGCCTGCGCGGGTTCCAGGCCGCCGACCGGCTCGGCCCGCTGCTGACGGCCGTCCGCGAAGCCGCCGACCGCGCGGTGCCCGGCGCCCGCGTCCCGCTGCTGGTGAAGATCGCGCCGGACCTGTCCGATGAGGACGTCGACGCCGTCGCCGGCCTCGCCATCGAGCTGGAGCTGGACGGGATCATCGCCACCAACACCACCACCGGCCGCGAGGGCCTGCGCACGCCGCCCAGGGCCGTCGCCGCGCTCGGCCCGGGCGGCCTGTCGGGCGCGCCGCTGAAGCAGCGCTCCCTGCACGTCCTGCGGCGCCTGTACGCGCGCACCGAGGGCCGCCTGACCCTCATCGGCGCCGGCGGCATCGAGACCGCCGACGACGCCTGGGAGCGGATCCTGGCCGGCGCGACGCTGGTGCAGGCGTACAGCGGGTTCATCTACGGCGGCCCCGCCTGGGCCCGTACCCTCCACCGGGGCCTGGCCGCGCGGCTGGCTGCCAGCCCGTTCGCGACGCTGGCGGAGGCCACCGGCGCCGGGGCACGCGAGGCGCGGTCATGAGCGCCCCCGAGCCGTTCGGCGCCCGGCTGCGCCGCGCCACCGCCGCCCGGGGCCCGCTGTGCGTCGGTATCGACCCGCACGCGTCGCTGCTGGCCGCCTGGGACCTGCCCGACGACCCGGCCGGGCTGGAACGCTTCGCCCGCACCGTGGTCGAGGCGCTGGCCGACCGCGTCGCGGTGCTCAAGCCGCAGTCCGCGTTCTTCGAGCGGCACGGCGCGCGCGGCCTGGCCGTCCTGGAGCGGGCCGTGGCCGAGGCGCGGGAGGCGGGGGCGCTGGTGCTGCTCGACGTCAAGCGCGGCGACATCGGCTCCACCATGGCGGCGTACGCCGAGGCATACCTGGCGCCCGGCGCCCCGCTGCGCGCCGACGCCGTGACGCTCAGCCCGTACCTGGGGTTCGAGTCGCTGCGCCCGGCGTTCGACCTCGCCCGCCGCCACGGCGCGGGCGTGTTCGTGCTGGCCCGGACGTCAAACCCGGAGGGCGCCGAGGTGCAGACGGCCACCGCGCCGGGCGGCGGCACGCTCGGCGCGCGGATGCTCACCGCGCTCGCGCGCGAGAACGCCGGAGCCCGGCCGCTGGGTTCGTTCGGCGCCGTCGTCGGCGCCACGCTGCGCCCCGAGGACGCCGCCGGGCTGCCGCTGGCCATCAACGGCCCGCTGCTGGCCCCCGGCATCGGTGCGCAGGGCGCCACCGCGGCGGACCTGCCCGGCCTCTTCGGCGAGGCGCTGCCCGACGTCCTGCCCAGCGTCAGCAGGGAGATCCTGCGGCACGGCCCCTCGCCCGCCGGGCTGCGGGCCGCCGCGGCCCGCCAGGCGGAGGGCCTCGCGGCCGTCCTCGGGGCCACCGGCTGAGCCCGCCGGGGGCGCCAGGGGCGCGAGCGGCGTGGTGATATGGCTGAAAAGAGCGTATTGTTCCGAGGCTGACCAGGACTTTTTGACGATTCTCGCTGACTTGAGGCCGCAACGGCCGCTAGTCTCCGTCGAGAGCGGAGCACCCGGGCGCGTTGCTCGTTGCTCCGCCGGTGCGGGGCCACTAGGTTCCTCACCGATTCCGTATCCGACAGTTCGACACCCGAGGTGACGTAGGCGTGGCTCTTCCGCCCCTAACCCCTGAACAGCGCGCAGCCGCGCTTGAGAAGGCCGCCGCGGCTCGCCGGGAGCGCGCCGAGGTCAAGAATCGGCTCAAGCACTCCGGCGCCTCGCTGCACGAGGTCATCAAGCAGGGCCAGGAGAACGATGTCATCGGCAAGATGAAGGTCAGCGCACTGCTGGAGTCGATGCCTGGCGTCGGCAAGGTCCGCGCTCGCCAGATCATGGAGCGGCTCGGTATCTCCGAGAGCCGCCGGGTCCGCGGTCTTGGCTCCAACCAGATCGCCGCGCTGGAGCGCGAGTTCGGCGGCGGCACGGCCTGATTTCCCGGCTCCGCCGGGAACCGGGATAATCGCCGCATGAACGATCGTCCACGGCTGACGGTGCTCTCCGGCCCTTCCGGGGTCGGGAAGAGCACGGTCGTCGCCCACCTGCGCAAAGCCCATCCGGAGGTCTGGCTTTCCGTCTCTGCCACCACGCGCAGACCACGTCCCGGAGAGCGGCACGGCACGCAGTACTACTTCGTGGACGATGAGGAGTTCGACAAGCTCATCGCCAACGGCGAACTGCTGGAGTGGGCCGAGTTCGCCGGGCACCGTTACGGGACCCCCCGCCGCGCCGTGATGGAACGGCTGGCGGCGGGGGATCCCGTGCTCCTGGAGATCGATCTCCAGGGCGCCCGCCTGGTGCGCCAGTCCATGCCGGAGGCGCGGCTGGTGTTCCTCGCCCCGCCCAGCTGGGAGGAGCTCGTCCGCCGGCTCAGCGGGCGGGGCACCGAGCCGCCCGAGGTGATCGAGAAGCGTCTCGCGGCGGCCCGCACGGAGCTGGCCGCCGAGTCGGAGTTCGACGTCACGCTGGTCAACACCTCCGTCGAGGACGTCGTCGCCGAGCTGCTAGCCTTGGTGAGCTGAAACGGGGGCGATCGCGCCCCGCGACCACCCAGCGGAAGGCAGAGCGTGTCCTCTCCCATTGCCACGCCCGAGGGCATCATCAACCCGCCGATCGATGAGCTGCTCGAGGCCACGGACTCCAAGTACAGCCTCGTGATCTACGCCGCCAAGCGCGCGCGCCAGATCAACGCGTACTACTCGCAGCTCGGCGAGGGCCTGCTGGAGTACGTCGGCCCCCTGGTGGACACCCACGTCCACGAGAAGCCGCTGTCGATCGCGCTGCGCGAGATCAACGCGGGTCTTCTCACGTCCGAGGCCGTCGACACCCCGGCGGAGTGACGCCGCCTGGCACGGGAGACGGCGGCGGCCCCCGGGTCGTCCTGGGGGTAGGCGGCGGCATCGCCGCCTACAAGGCGTGTGAGCTGCTGCGCCGTCTCACCGAATCCGGCCACCGGGTACGGGTCGTGCCGACGGCCGCGGCGCTGCGCTTCGTCGGCGAGCCCACCTGGGCGGCGCTCTCCGGCGCCCCGGTGACCACGACCGTCTGGGAGGGCGTCCACGAGGTGCCGCACGTGCGGCTCGGGCAGGAGGCCGACCTGCTCGTCATCGCGCCCGCCACCGCCGACCTGCTGGCCAAGGCGGCCTCCGGGCTGGCCGACGACCTGCTGACCTCGACCATCCTCACCGCCCGCTGCCCCGTGGTCTTCGCGCCCGCGATGCACACGGAGATGTGGGAGCATCCGGCGACCCAGGACAACGTCGCGACGCTGCGCCGCCGCGGCGCCGTGGTCGTCGAGCCGGCCACGGGCCGGCTGACCGGCGCCGACAGCGGCAAGGGCCGGCTTCCCGAGCCCGCCGAGCTGTTCGAGGTCTGCCGCCGCGTGCTCGACCGGGGGGCCGCCGCCGTCGCGCCCGACCTCGCGGGCCGGCACGTCGTCGTCAGCGCGGGCGGTACCCGTGAGCCGCTGGACCCGGTCCGCTTCCTGGGGAACCGCTCGTCCGGCAAGCAGGGTTACGCCCTGGCGCGCACGGCGGTCGCCCGCGGCGCGCGCGTCACGCTCGTCGCCGCGCACACGGCGCTGCCCGACCCGGCGGGCGCCGACGTGGTCCGCGTCACCACCGCCGAGGAGATGCGCGAGGCGGTCACCAAGGCCGCCGCGTCCGCCGACGCCGTGGTGATGGCCGCGGCCGTGGCCGACTTCCGGCCGGCCCAGCGGGCGACCAGCAAGATCAAGAAGACGGACGCCGACCCCGCGCCCGTCGTCCTCGTGCGCAACCGGGACATTCTCGCGGAGCTGGCGGCCGCCCGCCGCCCCGGGCAGGTGGTCGCCGGGTTCGCCGCCGAGACCGACGACGTGCTGGCGGCCGGCCGGGCCAAGCTCGTCCGCAAGGGCTGCGACCTGCTCGTCGTCAACCAGGTCGGCGACGGCCTCGCCTTCGGCACCGACGACAACGAGGCGGTCATCCTGGCCGCCGGGGGCGGCAGCACTACGGTGCCGCGCGGCCCCAAGGAGGCGCTGGCCGACCGGATCTGGGACGAGGTACGGCGCCTGTGGGAGGAACCCAGCGCCGGGTAGCCGCCAAGGGGGGCGTCTCGCAGTGCGGGCGCCCTCCCGCGGGGCATCCGGGCGCGGATAGAATGATCCGAATCCGGCCCGCCGCCCGCGGCCGGCGGAGAGTCAAGCCAGCAGCCGCTGCGAACCCAGGGAGCGACGTGTCCCGCCGTCTTTTCACCTCGGAATCCGTGACCGAGGGGCACCCCGACAAGATCGCCGACCAGATCAGCGACACCATCCTCGACGCCCTGCTGAAGGAGGACCCGTCCTCCCGCGTGGCGGTGGAAACCATGATCACCACCGGCCTGGTGCACGTGGCCGGCGAGGTGACCACCAAGGCCTACGCACCGATCGCCTCCCTGGTGCGCAGCCGCATCCTGGAGATCGGCTACGACTCCTCGAAGAAGGGTTTCGACGGCGCCTCCTGCGGCGTCTCCGTGTCCATCGGGTCACAGTCCCCGGACATCGCGCAGGGCGTGGACACGGCCTACGAGACGCGCGTCGAGGGCGTGGCGGACGAGCTTGACCGCCAGGGCGCGGGCGACCAGGGCC
Source organism: Streptomyces sp. 7-21 (assembly GCF_016741785.1). GTDB lineage: Bacteria > Actinomycetota > Actinomycetes > Streptomycetales > Streptomycetaceae > Streptomyces. The sequence goes on along the minus strand of NZ_JAERRL010000007.1, from coordinate 127,269 downwards.
TGATGTTCGGCTACGCCTGCGACGAGACACCCGAGCTGATGCCGCTGCCGATCCACCTCGCGCACCGGCTGGCGTTCCGCCTGTCCGAGACGCGGAAGAACGGCACCATCCCCTACCTGCGGCCCGACGGCAAGACGCAGGTCACCATCGAGTACGACGGCGACCGCGCCGTCCGCCTGGACACCGTCGTGGTCTCCAGCCAGCACGCCTCGGACATCGACCTCGACTCGCTGCTCGCGCCCGACATCCGCGAGTTCGTCGTCGAGCCGGAGCTCAAGGCGCTGGCGGAGGAGGGCATCTCGCTGCGCACCGACGACTACCGGCTGCTGGTCAACCCCACCGGCCGGTTCGAGATCGGCGGCCCGATGGGCGATGCCGGCCTGACCGGGCGGAAGATCATCATCGACACCTACGGCGGCATGGCCCGGCACGGCGGCGGCGCGTTCTCCGGCAAGGACCCCTCCAAGGTGGACCGCTCCGCCGCGTACGCGATGCGCTGGGTCGCGAAGAATGTCGTGGCCGCCCAGCTCGCCTCGCGCTGCGAGGTCCAGGTCGCCTACGCCATCGGCAGGGCCGAGCCGGTCGGGCTGTTCGTCGAGACCTTCGGCACCGCCACGGTGCCGGAGGAGCGGATCGCCAAGGCGGTCACCGAGGTGTTCGACCTGCGGCCCGCCGCGATCATCCGCGACCTCGACCTGCTGCGGCCCATCTACGCCCAGACCGCGGCCTACGGCCACTTCGGGCGTCCGCTGCCGGACTTCACCTGGGAGCGCACCGACCGCACGGACGCCCTGCGCGCCGCCGCGGGTGCCTGACCCGGCCGGGCGCGGCGGCGCGGCCGCCGCGTCTGCTGTACTGGCCAGGTGAGCACCGAGCACGACGGCACGGGGGGCCCGGCGGGCCACGGGGAGCAGCTCGCGCTCATCCGGGAGACCATCCGGCGCCACAAGCCCCCCAGGGCCAAACCGCGCACCTGGCGGAACGCGCCGCTGGCCGAGCGGCTCCCGGTGGCGCGGGTGCTGGTGGACAAGGGGCTGCTCCACCTCGACCGCTGCTTCGACTACGCCGTTCCCGCCGCGATGGACGCCGAGGCCCAGCCCGGCGTCCGCGTGCGGGTGCGGTTCGGGGCGGGGGAGCGGAACGGCCGCCGCGAGGGCGGCCGGCTCGTCAACGGCTTCATCGTTGAGCGGTGCGCGCGCAGCGACTTCCCCGGCACGCTCGCCCCGCTGGCCCAGGTGCTCTCCCCGGAGCCCGTGCTGCGGCCTCCGCTGCTCGCGCTGTGCCGCGCCGTGGCCGACCGCTACGCCGGGGCCCTGGCCGACGTCGTGCAGCTCGCCGTCCCGCCCCGCCACGCCCGGGCCGAGCAGCGCCCCAGCCGCCCGGCGCCGCCGCCGCCCGCGCCGCCGGAGCCGGGCGGCTGGGCGCGCTACCCGGGTGGCGAGGCGTTCCTCGCCGCACTCGCCGCGGGCCAGGCGCCCCGCGCGGTGTGGACCGCGCTGCCCGGGCCCGGCTGGCCGCACGAGCTGGCCACCGCCCTGGCCACCGCTCTGGCGTCCGGCCGCGGCGCCCTGGCCGTGCTGCCCGACGGCCGGGCCGCCGCCCGGGTGGACGCCGCCCTGACCGCGCTCGCCGGCCCCGGCCACCACGTCCTGCTCACCGCCGATGCGGGCCCCGAGACGCGCTACCGGCGCTGGCTCGCCGTCAGCCGGGGGCACATCCGCTGCGTCGTGGGCACCCGCGCCGCCATGTTCGCGCCGGTCCGTGACCTGGCGCTGGCCGCGCTGTGGGACGACGGCGACGCCGCCCACCGCGACGACCGCGCCCCGCGGCCGCACGCCCGCGAGGTGCTGGCGCTGCGCGCCGTCGAGGAGCAGGCGGCCCTGCTGCTGGGCGGGCACGCCCTCACCGCCGAGGCCGCCCAGCTCGTGGCCACCGGCTGGGCGCGGCCGCTCACGCCCGACCGCGCCACCGCGCGCGCCGCCGCGCCCCTGGTGCGCGCCCCGCAGGAAGAGGACCAGGCGCGCGACACCGCCGCCACCACGGCCCGGCTCCCCAGCCTCGCCTGGCAGACCCTGCGGGACGGCCTGGCCGACGGGCCCGTGCTCGTGCAGGTGCCGCGCCGTGGCTACGCCCCGCGCCTGGCATGCCTGCGGTGCCGGGAGCCGGCGCGCTGCGGGCGCTGCCACGGGCCGCTGGCCGCGACCGGCCCCGCGCAGGCGCTGCGCTGCGGCTGGTGCGGCGAGGAGGCGCCCGGCTGGCACTGCCCGGAGTGCGGGGAACGGCGGCTGCGGGCCGTCGTCGTCGGGGCGGCGCGCACCGCGGAGGAACTGGGCCGGGCCTTCCCCGGCGTGCCCGTGCGGACATCGGGACGCGACCACGTGCTGGACACCGTCCCGGCGCGGCCCGCGCTCGTCATCGCCACGCCGGGCGCCGAGCCCGTCGCCGAGGGCCCCGGGTACGCGGCGGCCGCGCTGCTCGATGGCTGGGCGCTGCTGAGCCGGCCCGACCTGCGGGCCGGCGAGGAGGCGCTGCGGTGCTGGCTGAACGCCGCCGCCCTGGTGCGCGGCCGCGAGGAGGGCGGCCGGGTCGTGGTCGTGGCCGGGCCCGGGCCCCGGCCTGTGGAGGCACTGCTGCGCTGGGACCCGGTCTGGTACGCGGGGACGGAACTGGCCGACCGGGAGGCGCTGCGCTTCCCGCCGGTCGCCCGGATGGCCGCCGTGACCGGCCCGGAGCCGGCGGTCACGGGGCTGCTGCGCGCCGCCCGCCTGCCCGCCGAGGCGGAGACGCTGGGCCCGGTGCCGCTGCCCGTGACCAGTGCGGCGCGCCCGCGCCGCACCGGGGACCCGCCGCCAGGCGAGCAGTGGCACCGCGCCCTGGTGCGGGTGCCGCCGGGGCGGGGCGCGGCGCTCGCGGCCGCGCTGAAGACCGCGCTGGCCGCCCGGATGGCGCGGGGAGAGGCCCCGCACCCCAGGGTGACCATCGATCCCGACGGCATCGGCTGATCCGCCATGGCGCTCTCTACGGCGCGCTCTGTGGGCTATCCGTGGCGCGGGCCGGGCAGTGCGCCGGGCCGCGCCTCCGGGGCGCCGGACTGCGGGGCCGTCCGCTCCGGCACCCCCCGCGCCACGGGCACCCCCGGCCCGCCCGCGCCGGTCCGCGCCGCCGCCTCGCGCGCGGCCGCGGCGCGGCGCGAGCCGTACCGGCGGTGCACGGCCTGCTTGGTCACTCCCAGCGCCGAGCCCACGGCGTCCCAGGAGAAGCCGAGCGATCTGTCGAAGTCCACGGCGGCGGTCACCAGGGTCTCCACGCTGTCCCGCAGCTCCTGCGCGAGGCGCACCGTCGGGGCGGGGGCACGGCCGTAGACGGTGAACCCGGTGGGGTGCCCGGTGCGGCGGGGACGGTAGACGTTGCCCAGTTGCGCGGTCAGCGTGCGCAGCGCGTCCACCTGGCGGCGGACCCGCTCGATGTCCCGTACCAGCAGATGCAGGCTGGCCCGTGCCTGAGCGTCGGGGGTGGCGTGGTCGGCCATGAACAAGCCTCTCGAACCGGCGTCAAGGGAAAACGGGCCCGGATGAGCCCGTGTTTGTGTCAATCTCCCTTGACCAACGCGGCAGCGCCCGGCGGGTCACGCAGACGGTGCGCGGCGCCAACTCGGCGGAGCGCACGGGGAGCTGTACGCCCCTGGCACGGCCGGCCCGGCCAGGACCGTAGACTCGTGGGCCGTCCCGGACCCCGCCGGAGAGGTGATCCGCCCACGATGAGGCTCGTCTTCGCAGGAACCCCCGAGGTTGCCGTGCCCGCCCTCGACGCGCTGCTGTCGTCTCAGCGGCACGAGGTGGCCGCCGTCGTCACCCGCCCCGACGCACCCGCCGGGCGCGGCAGGCGCGTCACCGCCAGCCCGGTGGCCGAGCGCGCCCGCGAGGCGGGCGTGGAGATCCTGCGGCCCCAGCACCCGCGTGACGCGGACTTCCAGGCGCGGCTGCGCGAGATCGCCCCCGACTGCTGCCCCGTCGTGGCCTACGGCGCGCTGCTGCCGCCCTCCGCCCTGGCCATCCCGCGCCACGGCTGGGTCAACCTGCACTTCTCGCTGCTGCCGGCGTGGCGCGGCGCGGCCCCGGTGCAGCACGCGCTGCTGGCAGGGGACGAGGTCACCGGCGCCACCACCTTCCAGATCGAGGAAGGGCTCGACTCCGGCCCCATCTACGGCGTGGTCACCGAGGAGATCCGCCCCCAGGACACCAGCGGCGACCTGCTCACCCGGCTGGCGCTGGCCGGCGCCGGGCTGCTGGCGGCCACCATGGACGGCATCGAGGACGGCACTCTCACCCCCCGGCCGCAGCCGGCCGAGGGCGTCAGCCTCGCCCCGAAGCTCACCACCGAGGACGCGCGGATCGACTGGTCGGCACCGGCGCTGCGCGTGGACCGCGTCGTGCGCGCCTGCACGCCCGCGCCCGGCGCGTGGACCCTCTTCCGCGGCGAGCGGCTGAAGGTGCGGCAGGCCGCGCTCGCGCCCGGGCGCGAGGACCTGGCCCCCGGTGAGATCGCCGCGGACAAGAAGACCGTGCACGTGGGCACCGGCTCGCACGCCGTGGAGCTGCTGTGGGTGCAGCCGCAGGGCAGGAAGCCGATGCGCGCGGCGGACTGGGCGCGGGGCGTGCGCCTGGGCGCGTCGGAGCGGCTCGGCGAGTGACGGGCGGCTGGCGGCCGGCCGGGCGCGCCGTCGTACCCTCGACGCCGCGCGCCCGTCCCCGCGCGCACCACCGACAGACCCGCTGGAGTAACCGCCCGTGAGCCACCGCCCGCGCCGCCCCGCCGGACCGCGCCGCCCGGCCCGCCCCGACCCGGTCCGCGCGCTCGCCCTGGAGGCGCTGCGCGCCGTCGCCGAGCGCGACGCCTACGCCAACCTGGTCCTGCCGCCGCTGCTGCGCCGTGCCCGGGAGAACGGCGGCTTCGACGCCAGGGACGCCGCGCTGGCCACCGAACTCGTCTACGGCGCGCTGCGCTGGCAGGGCACCTACCGCGAGGTGATCGCGGCCTGCGCCCACCGTGCCGCCGAGGACATCGACCCGCCGGTGCTCGACGTCCTCGCCCTGGGCACGCACCAGCTGCTCGGCACCCGCGTTCCCAGCCACGCCGCCGTCAGCTCGTCCGTGGACCTGGCGCGCGCCGCCCTGGGGGCCGGGCCCGCCAAGTTCGTCAACGCCGTACTGCGCCGCGTGGCCGCCCGGAGCCTGGACGAGTGGCTCGATGAGCTGGCCCCGCCGTTCGACCGCGACCCCGAGCGTCACCTGGCGCTGCGGTATGCGCACCCCCGCTGGGTCGTCGCCGCGCTGTGGGACGCGCTCGGCGGCGGCCGCAAGGACATCGAGGCGCTGTTGGCCGCGGACAACGAGCGGCCCGAGACCGTCCTGGCCGCCCGCCCCGGCCGCCTCACCGCCGGGGAGCTCGCGGCGGCGGCCGGGCCGCGCGCACAGCCGGGCCGCTGGTCGCCGCTGGCGGTGCGGCTCACCGACGGCGGCGACCCCGGCGCGCTGGAGCCCGTGCGCCAGGGCCGGGCCGGGGTGCAGGACGAGGGCAGCCAGCTGGTTGCCCTGGCGCTCGCGGACGCGCCGCTGACTGGCCGGGACGAGCGGTGGCTGGACCTGTGCGCCGGCCCCGGCGGCAAGGCCGCCCTGCTCGGCGGGCTGGCCGCCGGGCGCGGCGCCGCGCTGCTGGCCGCCGAGCGGCGGCCGCACCGCGCCGGGCTCGTCGCCCGCGCGCTGGCCGGCACTCCCGCACCGCACCAGACGGTCGTCGCCGACGGCACCCGCCCGGCGTGGCGCCCCGGCGGCTTCGACCGCGTGCTCGCCGACGTGCCCTGCACCGGGCTGGGCGCGCTGCGGCGCCGCCCCGAGGCGCGCTGGCGGCGCACCCCGGCGGACCTGGAGACGCTCGGCACGCTCCAGCGCGCCCTGCTGCGCCAGGCGCTGGCCGCCGCGCGGCCCGGCGGGGTCGTCGCCTACGTCACCTGCTCGCCGCACCTGGCGGAGACCCGGGCCGTCGTCGCCGACGTGCTCAAGCGGCCGGACGGCGCGCCCGCCGAGTGGCTGGACGCCCGGCCGCTGCTGCCCGGCGTGCCCCGGCTCGGCGAGGGGCCCGACGTGCAGCTGTGGCCGCACCTGCACCGCACTGACGCCATGTACCTGGCGCTGCTGCGCCGCACCGGCTGACCACGGCCGCCCCGGCTGCTGAATACTGGGGCACATGGTCCAGATCAACCCGAGCATGCTGTCCGCCGATTTCGCGCGCCTCGCCGACGAGGCCCGCGCCGTCGAGGGAGCCGACTGGCTTCACATCGACGTCATGGACGGCCACTTCGTACCCAACCTGACGATCGGGCTGCCGGTCGTCGAGGCGCTGCTGAAGGCCACCGGCATACCGCTGGACTGCCACCTGATGATCGAGGATCCCGACCGCTGGGCACCGGCCTACGCCGAGGCGGGTGCGGGATCCGTCACCTTCCACGCCGAGGCCGCCGCGGCGCCGGTGCGGCTGGCCCGCGAGATCCGGTCGCACGGGGCGCGGGCGTCCATGGCGCTGCGCCCCGCGACGCCCATCGAGCCGTTCGAGGACCTGCTGCCCGAGCTGGACATGGTGCTGATCATGACCGTGGAGCCCGGCTTCGGCGGGCAGGCGTTCCTGGACGTCATGCTGCCGAAGATCCGCCGCACCCGTGCTCTGCTGGACCGGCACGGGCTGCCGCTGTGGCTCCAGGTCGACGGCGGGGTCTCCGCCGAGACCATCGAGCGCTGTGCGGAGGCGGGCGCCGACGTGTTCGTGGCCGGGTCCGCGGTGTACGGCGAGGCGGACCCGGCGGCGGCCGTGAGCCGGCTGCGGGAGCTGGCGGAGCGGGGCGCACGCGGTCGCACAGCCGGGTGAACCCCGCGCGCGCCGCCGTCGCCGGGTACCCCCGCCCGCCGGGGCGGCGGCGCGCACGGGGCTTCAACGGCCTTGCGGATCTGCGAGGATGACATCCGAGAACCAGCGGGACCTGAGCCGGGAGACAGTGAGGTGAGAGCGGTGTCGGCCGGAAGAGCAGCCACCCGGATGGGGCCGGCCGAGCTGATGCAGGCGGCGGCCATGGCCCGCCGCTTCTATCTGGAGGGCAAGTCGAAGATCCAGATCGCGGACGAGTTCGGCGTCAGCCGGTTCAAGGTGGCGCGGGTGCTGGAGTCCGCCGTCGAGCAGGACCTGGTGCGCATCGAGATCCGGATCCCGGCCGAACTCGACGCCGAGCGGTCGGACGCCCTGCGCGCCCGCTACGGGCTGCGGCACGTCGTCGTCGCGCAGGCCCCCGCGGGCACGGCCGACGACACCCCCGACCCCGAGCACCTCGGTGAGGTCGCGGCGGACCTGCTCGGCGAGCTGGTCACCGAGGGCGACGTGCTGGGGCTGGCCTGGGGGCGTTCGACCAACCACATGGCGGCGGCGCTGCGCGAGCTGCCGCCGTGCACCGTCGTCCAGCTCACCGGGGTCTACGACGCGGGAACCGCCGAGCGCGGCTCCGTGGAGGCGGTGCGGCGCGCCGCCGCCGTCTCCGGCGGGCAGGCGCATCCGATCTACGCGCCCATGCTGCTGCCGGACGCGGCCACCGCCGCGGCGCTGCGCCGCCAGCCGGGCATCGCCGCGGCCTTCGACTACTTCGACAAGGTCACCATTGCCGCCGTGTCCATCGGTTCCTGGGAGGCGGGCATCTCCGCGGTCCACGACATGCTGGGGGAGCAGGAGCGGGCGCATTACGACTCGCTGGGCGTCGCCGCCGAGATGTCCGCCCACCTGTTCGCGGCCGACGGCCGGCGCGTCGGCCGGGACCTGGGCGAGCGCTGCATCACGGTGGAGCCCGAGCGGCTGCGCCGCGTGCCGGAGGTCGTGGCGATCGCCGGCGGCCGCCGCAAAGCCGACGCCATCGGTGCCGTGCTCCGCTCCGGCCTGGTGACGAGCCTGGTGACGGACACGGCGGCGGCTGACCGGCTGCTGGCGCAGTCCCCCGGCCGCCGCCCGGCGCTGGAGCGCGCCGACCCGGACCTGGAGGAGCCGGTCCGCCCCGGCGGGGCGCTCGGGGCGTAACGTCCGGGAGCGCGCCGGGCGGCGCCGGGAGCGCCGCGTGTGCCGCGCGCCGGGAGCAGACGGCGCGGGATCGGTGATACTGGACAGAGGAGCCGCAGCTCCCTGCCCGCGCGATCCGCCTGGCGACCCGCAGGCGGGGGAGGAGAGCCCGCATGGAGTTCCTGAACGCTCCGCCGCCCTACGACCTCACCTACGACGACGTCTTCATGGTCCCCCGCCGCTCGGCGGTCGGCTCACGCTACAGCGTGGACCTGCGCACCAGCGACGGCAGCGGCACCACCATCCCGGTCGTGGTGGCCAACATGACCGCCGTGGCCGGGCGGCGCATGGCCGAGACGGTGGCGCGCCGCGGCGGCCTGGTGGTCATCCCGCAGGACATCCCGCTGGACGTGGTGGCCGACGTCATCGCCTGGGTCAAGCAGCGGCACCTGTTCTTCGACACCCCCATCGTGCTGGCGCCGACCCAGACCGTCGCCGACGCGCTGGCGCTGCTGCCCAAGCGGGCGCACGGCGCGGGCGTGGTGGTCTCCGAGGGCCGCCCGGTGGGGATCGTCACGGAGGGTGACCTGTCGGGCGTGGACCGCTTCACGCAGCTGGGCGAGGTCATGTCGCGCGACCTGATGGTCCTCGACGCGGACACCGGCGCCCAGGAGGCGTTCGAGGCGCTGGACGCGGCGCACCGCAGGCTCGCGCCCGCCGTGGACCGCGAGGGCCGCCTGGTCGGCATCCTCACCCGCCGCGGCGCGCTGCGCGCGACCATGTACACCCCGGCCACCGACGCCAGCGGCAGGCTCCGGGTGGCGGCGGCCGTCGGGATCAACGGGGACGTCGCCGCCCGCGCCAAGGGCCTGCTGGAGGCGGGCGTGGACACGCTGGTGGTGGACACCGCGCACGGGCACCAGGAGCTGATGCTCGCGGCGCTGGCGGCGGTCCGCGGCCTGGACCCGGGCGTCCCGGTGGTCGCGGGGAACGTGGTCTCCCGCGAGGGCGTGCGGGACCTGGTCAACGCGGGCGCGGACATCGTCAAGGTCGGCGTCGGGCCGGGCGCCATGTGCACCACGCGCATGATGACCGGCGTGGGACGGCCGCAGTTCTCCGCCGTGCTCGACTGTGCGGACGAGGCCCGGAAGCTCGGCAAGCACGTCTGGGCCGACGGCGGGATCCGGCACCCGCGCGACGTGGCGATGGCGCTGGCCGCGGGCGCGTCCAACGTGATGATCGGTTCCTGGTTCGCGGGCACGCACGAGTCGCCCGGCGACCTGCAGCAGGCCAGCGACGGCCGGCTGTACAAGGAGAGCTTCGGCATGGCCTCCGCGCGCGCGGTGCGCAACCGCACGAGCGACGAGACCGCCTTCGAGCGCGCCCGCAAGGCGCTGTTCGAGGAGGGCATCTCGACCTCCCGGATGTACCTCGACCCGGAACGGCCGGGCGTGGAGGATCTGCTCGACTCGATCGTCGCGGGGGTGCGGTCGGCCTGCACCTATGCCGGGGCGGCCACGCTGGCGGAGTTCGCCGAGAAGGCGCTGGTCGGTGTCCAGAGCGCCGCCGGGTACGCCGAGGGCAAGCCGCTGCACGCCAGCTGGGACTGACCGGCACTGCCCCTGGCCGGGCACTGACTCAGCTTCAGCCCTGCCCGCCCGGCGGTCCCGTGGGTGGTGGAATGGCCGCATGGCCGCCGTGCCATCGAGCACTGGCTGCGGCTGTCGGCGGGGGACGAGCCGGAGACATCGCGGGTGCCGTCCCTCCCGGCGCGTCGCTGCCGGAACGCGGCTGCGGCGTGGGGAGGGGACGCACCTGCTGGTGGCGCGCGGCATCGCCGTGACGGCCGTCGACGAGTCGCCCGGGATGCTCGCCCATGTGCGCGGGGCCCGTACGCTGTGCGCGGCGATCGGGGAACTCGACCTGGCGGGTGAGCGGTTCGACGCCGTCGTGCTGGTCCCGTACCCCATCCCTCACGCCGACGCGGCGGTCCGGCACGGCATGCTGCGCGCCTGCGTCCGCCATACCACCGACGGGGGAGCGGTGCTGGTGCAGCGTCTCCGCCGGGCCCGGCACGGCCGGTGCCGCGCGAGGAGTTGCTGCCCGGCGGCGGTCTGGCCCGGGTCCTGTCCGCCGAGACGGTGGCGCCCCCGGCACCGTCAGGTACCACGTCGGGTACGGGTATCCGACGCCCGCTGGCCCCAGACCTTCCCCTCCTGCGAGTTCCCGGGGGAGAGACATTCGCGCGGACGCTGGCCGGGGCCGGGCTCGCGGTGGAGTCGGAACTCACTCCGGACGGCTCCTGGCTGCTGCGGCACGGTGAGTGTGACGGCAGGTCAGGCGCGCTGACTGCGCTGAGGGTTGACTGGCGGTAACCCGCGGGTAGCTTCCTCTTCCGGAAACCGGCCCGCTGTCCGGAACGCGGGCCGCCTGACCTCCCGGAGGATGCGCATGCGCACGCGCCGCCGACGGCTCTCCACCGCCGTCACCGCTCTCGCGCTCACCCTCGCCGCCGCGGTCTCCGCCGCGCCGGCCGCCACCGCCGCGCCGGCCGACAAGCCGCAGGTGCTGTCGTCCTGGACGCAGACCAGCGCCAGCAGCTACCAGGCCTGGCTCAACGCGCGTAACAACCAGGCCGCGTGGTCGGACTACGGCTTCGACTGGTCCACGGACTACTGCTCCTGGTCGCCCGATAACCCGTTCGGCTTCCCCTTCGAACTGTCATGTGCCCGACATGACTTCGGGTACCGCAACTACAAGGACCTGGGCACGTTCGAGGCCAACAAGGCGCGGCTGGACAACGCCTTCTACGCGGATCTCCAGCGCGTGTGCGACGGCTACTCCGGCGCGACCGGAGCGGCGTGCGACGCTACGGCGTGGACGTACTACCAGGCCGTGAGCAACCTCGGCAGCTGAGCCGCCGGTGCCCCGCCCCGCCCGGGCGGGGCACCGCCCACGACAGGAGGACCTTCGGTGACCGCTCCCGCCCCCGGCCCCGGCGGCCCGCTCTCCCGGCTGACGCTGGCCGAACTGCGCCAGCGCACCAGCATGAAGTGGCGTACCTACCCCGAGGACGTGCTGCCGCTGTGGGTGGCCGAGATGGACGTCCCGCTGGCTGAGCCGGTCGCCGCCGCCCTGACCGAGGCAGTCGCGCGGGGAGACACCGGGTACCCCGCGGGCACGGCCTACGCCGAGGCGCTGGCCGACTTCGCCGCCCGGCACTGGGGCTGGGAGCCGGACCCGGCGCGCACCGCGCTCGTCCCCGACGTGATGACCGGCATCGCCGAGCTGCTCAGGGCCGTCACGGACCCCGGGGACGCGGTGGTGATCAATCCGCCCGTCTACCCGCCCTACTACACCACCCTGGACCACCTTCACCGCCGCGTCCTGGCCGCACCGCTCGGCGCGGACCACCGCCTGGACCCGCAGGCGCTGGCCGCCGCCTTCCGCCAGGCCACGGCCGGCGGCGGCCGCGCCGCCTACCTGCTGTGCAGCCCGCACAACCCGACCGGCACGGTGCACACCGCTGCCGAGCTGGCCACCGTGGCGCGCCTGGCGCGCGAGCACGGCGTGCGCGTCATCGCCGACGAGATCCACGCGCCGCTCACGCTGCCCGGCGCCGTCCACGTGCCCTACCTGTCCGTCCCGGGCGCGGAGGACGCCGTCACGCTGCTGTCGTCGTCCAAGGCGTGGAACCTCGCCGGGCTGAAAGCCGCCCTGGCGCTGGCGGGCCCCGAGGCCGCCGCGGACCTTGCCCGGATCCCCGCCCAGACCGGCTACAGCGCCAGCCACGTGGCCGTGCTCGCCCACACGGCGGCGCTGCGCCACGGCGGCCCCTGGCTGGCGGACCTGCTCGCTGACCTGGACCACAACCGGTCGCTGCTGGCCACCCTGCTGGCTGATGCCCTGCCGGACGTGCGGTACCGCCCGCCGCAGGGCACCTACCTGGCCTGGCTCGACTGCCGGGCGCTCGGCCTGGGCGACGACCCGGCCGCGGCCTTCCTCGAGACCGGGCGCGTGGCGCAGAGCCCTGGCCCCGGCTTCGGCCCCGGCGGCGCCGGGCACGTCCGCCTCAACCTCGCCGCCTCGCCCGGGACACTCACCGAGGCGGTGCGCCGGATGGCCGCGACCGTCCGGGACGGGAGCGGCAGCGGGGGCAGCAGCGGAGAAGCGGCCGCCCGGCCGGAGCGGCTGTGAGGCCTCCCACACGGCGGCGCGGGCCCGTGCGGGCCGTGGCACACTGGTAGCCGTACCAGTGACGATGCGCACTCCGGGGTCGGTGAAAGTCCGAACCGGCGGTAACAGTCCGCGACCCGGCCGCCGCCAGCGGCCGGTTGACCAGGTGGAACTCCTGGACCGACGGTGAAAGTCCGGATGGGAGGCAGTGCGCGGCGGAACGGGTGCGGCGTGTGCGCGGCCACCCCCTGCGGGCGGCTGCCGGCCCCGCCGGTGCCCGGTGTCCGCCCGTCGTGCGCCCCGGACCGTGCCTGGCAGGCAGGAGGATCCGGTGGCAGGCACCACGCCAGCTCCGCCCGGTGGCGAGACGGCCGCCGCGGCTTACGGGTTCCCGTTCCCGGCGTTTCCCGGGCCGTCCCGCTCCGCAGCGGCCTCAGGGTTCTCCGCGCCCGCCCCGCGCTCTCGCGCGTATGGCACCGCTCGCGCTGGCCCCGCGGCAGGTTCACCGCCGCCCCCGCCATCGCTGCCAAGGAGCCATCAGGTGTTCACCGGAATCATCGAAGAGGTCGGAGAGGTCACCGGCGTCGAGCGGAACCCCCGGTCCGCCCGGCTGCGCGTGCGCGGCCCCCTGGTCACCCAGGACGTCCGGCACGGCGACTCCCTCGCGCTCAACGGCGTCTGCCTGACCGTCACCGCCGCCGCCGGCGGCGAGTTCAGCGCGGACGTGATGTCCGAGACGCTGGACCGCAGCAGCCTCGGCCAGCTCGCCCCGGGCGACCCGGTCAACCTCGAACGGGCCGTCCCCCTCGGCGGCAGGCTCGGCGGCCACCTCGTCCAGGGGCACGTGGACGGCGTCGCCCGCGTGGTCTCCCGCACCCCGGGCGAGGACTGGGAGACGGTCGTCTTCACCCTCCCCGGCGACCTCGCCCGCTACGTCGTCGAGAAGGGCTCCATCGCCGTCGACGGCGTCAGCCTCACCGTCGCCGGCGTCACCGCCGGCACGTTCTCCGTCGGCCTGATTCCCACTACGCTGGCCAGCACCACGCTCGGCCGGCGGCGGCCCGGCGACCTCGTCAACCTGGAGACGGACGTCCTCGGCAAGTACGTCGAGCGGCTGCTGGCCGCCGCCCCGCGCGGCGCCGCGGCCCCGGCGGACGGGGCGGTGACGCGGTGAACGCCCTCGACCAGCTCAACAGCACGGCCTTCACCGCCTTCGGCCAGGACGTCATCTGGTCCGACATGACCGGCAACCTCGCCGGCCTGCTGGCCCTCGCCCTCGGCTGGCGGCGCTCGGTCGCCACCTGGCCTGTGCAGCTGCTGTCCGGCCTGATCCTCGTCGCCGCCTACGCCTCCGCCCAGCTCGGCGGCGGCGTCGGCAAGCAGCTGCTGGTCATCTCCGTCGCGCTCTGGGGCTGGCGGCAGTGGCACCAGGGCGGGCATGCCTCGCCAGACGGCCAGATCGAGGTCCGCTTCGCCACCTGGCGTGAGCGCGCCGGCCTCGCCGCGGGAGCGGTGCTCGGCACCCTGGCCGTCGGCGGCCTGTTCACCGCCTTCCCCAGCCTGTCGTGGAACGCCTGGCCCGACGCCTACATCTTCACGGGCACCCTGGTGGCCATGGTCGCCCAGGCCCGCGGCCTGGTGGAGTTCTGGATCGCCTGGCTGCTCGTCGACCTCGTCGGCGTACCGCTGGCGTTCAGCAGCGGCCTGCCGTTCTCCGGCCTGGTCTACGTCATCTACCTCGTCCTCGTCCTGTGGGGCATGCGCGACTGGTGGCTGCGCTCGCGCCACACGCCGGCCGGGACCGCACTGGAAGGAGCCGCGGCGTGACCGCCACCCCGCCCGCCCCCCGCCTGCTCGCCGCCGGCGGCGACCAGGCCCCCGTCCTCGACGCCGTCGAGGACGCGGTCGCCGACATCGCCGCCGGGCGCCCCGTCGTCGTCACCGACAGCGCCGACCGCGAGAACGAGGGCGACCTGGTGATGGCCGCCGAGCACGTCACCCCCGAGGCCGTGGCGTTCATGATGCGTGAGTGCCGCGGCCTGATCTGCGCCCCCATGACGGGCGAGGACCTCGACCGCCTGGCCCTGCCGCAGATGGTCGAGCGGAACACCGAGCCGATGGCCACCGCCTTCACGGTCTCCGTGGACGCCGCCCCCGCCCACGGCACCACCACCGGTATCTCGGCCGCCGACCGCGCCACCACCCTGCGGCTGCTGGCCGATCCCGCCGCGGCCCCGGGCGACTTCGCGCGCCCCGGCCACGTCTTCCCGCTGCGCGCCCGCCCCGGCGGCGTGCTCGCCCGCCCCGGCCACACCGAGGCGGCCGTCGACCTGGCCCGGCTGGCCGGCCTGCGCCCGGCCGGCGCCGTCGTCGAGATCGCCGCGGCCGACGGCACGATGCTGCGGCTGCCCGCGCTGCGGGAGTTCGCCCGCCGCCACGGGCTGCGGCTGATCTCCATCGAGGACCTCGCCGCGTACCGCCGCGCCCTGGGCGACGCCGGCCGCCCGGGCGACGCGGCTCCCGCCGTGCGGCGCGAGGCCGTCACCTCCCTGCCGACCGCACACGGCGACTTCCGCGCCTACGGCTACCGGGCGGCCGGCGACGGCGCCGAGCACGTGGCGCTGGTCGCCGGGGAGCTCGGCGACGGCGCGGACGTGCTGGTGCGGCTCCACTCCGAGTGCCTCACCGGCGACGCCCTCGGCTCCCGGCGCTGCGACTGCGGCCCGCAGCTGCGCGCCTCGCTGGCGCGGGTCGCCGCCGAGGGACGCGGCGTCGTGCTCTACCTGCGGGGCCACGAGGGGCGCGGCATCGGGCTGCTGCCCAAGCTCCGCGCCTACCAGCTGCAGGAGCACGGCCGGGACACCCTCGACGCCAACCTCGAACTCGGCCTGCCCGCCGACGCCCGCGACTACGCCGCAGCCGCCAGCATCCTCGCCGACCTGGGCGTCCGCTCCGTGCGGCTGATGACCAACAACCCCGGCAAGACCGACGCCCTGGTCCGGCACGGACTGCGCGTCACCGGCCGCGAGCCGCTGCCGGTGCCGCCCAGCGAGCACAACCTGGGCTACCTGCGCACCAAACGGGACCGCATGGGCCACGACCTGCCGTGGCTCGACGCGCCGCCCGTCTCCCCGTGCACCCGCCCGTAGCCGGCGGGTGACGGGACGCGACCCCCAACCCATCCCAAGGAGACACGCACATGAGCGGAACGGGAGCGCCCCAGCTCAGCGTGACGGGCGCGCGCGGCCTGCGCGTCGCCGTCGCCGCGGCCCAGTGGCACGCCACGGTCATGGACGGGCTCATCGGCGGGGCCCGCCGCGCCCTCACGGAGCTCGGGCTCGGTGAACCCACCCTCGTCCGCGTCCCGGGCAGCTTCGAGCTGCCCGTCGCCGCGCGGGCGCTGGCGGGCCTGGGCTATGACGCCGTGGTGGCCCTCGGGGTCGTCATCCGCGGTGGCACCCCGCACTTCGACTACGTCTGCCAGGGCGTGACCGAGGGCCTCACCCGGGTCAGCGTGGACACCGGCATCCCCGTCGGCTTCGGCGTCCTGACCTGCGACACCGAAAGCCAGGCCCTCGACCGCGCCGGGCTGCCCGGATCCCGCGAGGACAAGGGACATGAGGCCGCTACCGCGGCCGTCGCCACCGCCGCGGCGCTGCGCGCCCTGCCGCCGGCCCCGCCCCACGGCCCCAGGTCACGGCCGTCCGCGGGCACGCCGTAGGGTAAGAGGACCATGGCCAACAAGACGTTCGACGCCCTCTTCGCCGAGCTGCGCGAGAAGGCCGCCACCGCCGACCCCGCCACCTCACGGACCGCCGAGCTGGTCGCCGCCGGGGTCCATACCATCGGCAAGAAGGTCGTCGAGGAGGCCGCCGAGGTGTGGATGGCCGCCGAGCACGAGGACCGCGACCGTGCCGCCGAGGAGATCTCCCAGCTGCTGTACCACGTCCAGGTGATGATGGTGGCCCGGGGGATCTCCCTGGAGGACGTATACGCTCACCTGTGACTCACCTGTGACCGCACTTTCCGCGGGCCGCCCGCCCGCGACACCAGCGAAGGAACCGCCTCACATGCTGCGCATCGCCGTCCCCAACAAGGGCACGCTGTCCGACCCCGCGTCGGCGATGCTCCAAGAGGCCGGCTACCGGCAGCGCAAGGAGCGTCGGGAGCTGGTCCTGATGGACTCGGAGAACAAGGTCGAGTTCTTCTACCTGCGCCCCCGCGACATCGCGGTGTACGTGGGCTCCGGGCGCCTCGACCTCGGCATCACCGGCCGTGACCTGCTGCTCGACTCCGGCGCCCCCGCCGAGGAGATCATGCAGCTCGGCTTCGGTGCCTCCACCCTCCGGTACGCCACGCGGCCCGGCACGGTCAGCGACGTCAGCGAGTTCGGCGGCCTGTCGATCGCCACGTCGTTCGCCGGCGTCGTCCGGCGCCACCTCGCCGAGCACCAGGTGGACGCCTCCGTGGTGCACCTCGACGGCGCGGTGGAGACGGCCATACAGCTCGGCGTCGCCGAGGTCATTGCCGACGTCGTCGAGACCGGCACGACCCTGCGCAACGCAGGGCTGGAGGTCATCGGCGAGCCCGTGCTGGAATCCGAGGCGGTCGTCATCCGCCGCCAGGGCGACACCGGCAACGAGCCGCGGGTGCAGCAGTTCCTGCGCCGCCTCCAGGGCGTCCTCGTCGCCCGCAGGTACGTGATGATGGACTACGACATCCGCGCCGAGCTGGTGGACAAGGCGGTCTCCCTCACGCCCGGCCTGGAGTCGCCCACGGTCTCGCCGCTGCACGACCAGGGCTGGGTCGCGGTGCGCTCCATGGTCCCGGTCAGCGAGGCCCAGCGTGTCATGGACGAGCTGTACGACCTGGGTGCCCGGGCCATCCTTACCACCGGCATCCACGCCGCCCGGCTGTGACGCCCGCCGCCGAGCCGGAGGCAGAGCTCCCGGCGCTCCCCGTCGTCTTCCGCCCCGTCGTCACCCGCGTCGTGCTGCTGACCACGGGGGCGGTCGTGTTCGCCGTCCTCACCCTCATCGCCGTGCTGCTGCCCTCGCAGGGCGCGGTCAGCTGGAGCACGGGCGACCGCGCCGCCGTCAGCGCCAGCGGCCTGCTGGCCTGGGGCGTGCTCGCCCTGCTCAGCCGCCCCAAGGCCGAGGCCGACCGGCAGGGGCTGACCGTGGTCAACCTCACCACCCGGCGCCGCCTCGCCTGGGCGGAGATCCTGCGGGTCACGCTGCGGCCCGGCGACCCATGGGTGACGCTGGACCTGTCCGACGGCACCGTGCTGGCCGTCATGGCCATCCAGCCCGGCGTCTCGCGCCGCCGGGCGCTGGCCGACGCCCGCGCGCTGCGCGCGCTCGCCGAGGCGTACGGCACGGCGCCGCGCGAGGACGGCGCCTCACAGTGACGGCGCGGGGCCGGCGTCGGGCGGCCTGACCGCGCCCCGGCTCGACAGCACCTCGCCGTACGCCTGCATCAGGTCCGGCAGCCGCAGCGTGGACAGCTCCTGCCGCGTGGGGGAGGCGGCCGACCCGGCCAGCCGCATGTCACGGAAGGCGCAGCTCGACTCGTACAGGGTGCGCAGGAACCGGCCGTTGCCCAGCTCGTCGATCCAGCCCTGGGCCACCACGTGCTCGCTGATGCTGCGCAGCTCCTCCAGCGCCTCCGCGTCCCAGGTGTCGCCGTTCTCGGCCGCCAGCAGCTGCCCGATCGCCGTCAGCTCCTCCGGCCGGTAGCTGGGGAACTCCACGCGCACCGAGAACCGGGAGCTGAGGCCGGGATTGGCCGCGAGCAGCCGGTCCATGCCCTCCGGGTACCCGGCGAGGATGATCACCAGGTGGTCACGGCTGTCCTCCGCCCGTTTCAGCAGCACCTGGAGCGCCTCATCGCCGTAGGCGTCGCCCTTGCTGTAGCCGGTGTGGACCAGGCTGTACGCCTCGTCGATGAACAGCACGCCGCCGAGGGCGGAGTCGATGAGCCGGTTGGCCTTCACGGCCGTCTGGCCGAGGAACTCGCCCACCAGGTCCGCCCGCTGTGCCTCCACGAGCCGGTCGTGGGCCAGCACGCCCAGCGCGTGGAAGACCCGGCCCAGCAGCCGCGCCACCGTCGTCTTGCCCGTGCCCGACGGGCCGGAGAACACGAAGTGCCGCTTGGGCGGCTGTACCGGCAGGCCCTGGCCCGAGCGCAGCCGCGCCATCCGCAGCTGCGCCGACATCGCCTTGACCTGCTCCTTGACGGGCTCCAGTCCCACCATGCGGTCCAGTTCGCGCAGCGCCCGCTCCAGCAGCTGCGGGTTGCCGGCCGTCGCGTCGCGGGCGGCGGGCGGCGGTGCCGCGTGCCCGCCGCCGCCCGGCGGCAGCTCCCGTTCGGCGGGCGCGGCACCGGCCCACGGCGGGGGCGGCGAGGACATCTGCACGCCGGCCGGCCCGTCCGCTGTCCCGGCGGCGGAGGGCGGCGGGGCGCCGGGCGGGGGCGCCGCGTGCGCGGCGTCGGGGTCCTCACCGGCCAGCGCCGACAGCCGCACCGCCGTGTCCATGAACTCCGGGTCCGCCTCGTGCACCACGCGGTACAGCGGCAGGGCCGCCGCGCTGCGCCCGCTGCCCTCCCGCGCCCGCGCCAGCCAGTAGCGCAGCTCCTTGCGGTGCGGCTGCTCGGTACGGCACCGCATCAGGGCCGCCGCCAGCGTGGGCTCGGCCTGCTCGTACATCTCCAGCCGCACCCGTGCCATGCCTGTGAACAGACCGGCCTCCACGCCCAGCAGCGGGTCGTCCACCAGCGGGGACGCCAGCCGCAGCAGCCCCTCCCAGTCCTTGGCCAGGTAGGCGCGGCAGGCGTGCAGGAAGCGTGCGTACGGGTCGGACTCCGGCGGCGGGCACGCGGCCAGGGCCTGGTCGAGCTCGGCCAGGCGGCGGCCGTCCAGCAGGTGCGAGGCGTGCGCGAGCAGCAGATCCCGCTCCGTCTCCAGCACCGGCTGCACCCACCAGCCCAGCCAGTACGAGGAGCTCAGGGGGCGGCCGTACCGCTCGCGCTGCTCGCCGAACCGCTCACGGTTGCGGTACATGTGCCGCAGCGCGACGGGCACATCCGCCCGCAGCGCGTGCAGGCCCAGCCAGGCGTCTGCCATGCCCGGGTCCTCCCGGACCGCCGCGCGGAACTCCTCCTCGGCCTCCGGGTAGGCGGCGGCGGTGTACGCGTCCACGCCGCGCAGCCAGGACAGGTCGGCCGACGGCTGCCGGCCGTGAACCCCGTGTGTGCCAGTACTCATGACGACTCCCACCACCGGGCCCGTGTGCCGCCCTGTGCCGGGGCTCACCGGCCCGGCGTGCGGGCCGCGTAGCTGTCACCCCTCGCTCTTATCAGCATATCCGCAAAGGGCTTTGACGGATCATCGGCGAAGTGGCGCAGCTCGGCCGCCCGCCACTGGCGCCAGAACCCGCCGAGCGCCGGCCCGTCCCGGCGCATTCCCCGCGCCCACGCCTCACCGGGCTCCACGTCGACCCAGACCAGGTACGCCAGCAGCGGCCGCAGCGCGCGCCGCCCCGCGCCCACGCCCTCGACGAGTACCACCGGTGCGGGCGGGATGACGGCGGTCCGGTCAAACGCGCGGCGTTCCCAGTCGTAAACCCGGAAACGGGCGACGCGGCCCCGCGACAGCGGGGTGAGCACCTCCCGGAACAGCCGGCCGGTCCAGCCGAAGAACGAGCCGTGGCACGCCAGATCGTCCAGGTGCACCACGGGGGCGCCGCCCAGCGCGGCCGCCAGCCGCCCGGCGAGCGTCGTCTTGCCGGAACCTGCGTGCCCGTCCACGCCCACCAGCCGCACCGGGCCGCAGGACGGCGGCAGCGCGGGCAGCCGGGAGGACAGCGCGGCGAGCGGATCGCCGCCTGCGCGTACGGCACCAGGGGACACGGCGCCAGCGTAACCGCGCCACAGGTCGCACCAATATTGCCGGCGGCGGTCCGCGGCGGATTACTGGCCGTCAGCCGGGGGAGGGGCGATAGTGGTGCCCGTTCCCGCACCGACCCGATCCGGAGGCCACCGTGACCAGGACGCCCCGCCGCACCGTGCTCGCCGCCGCTGTCGCCGTTGCCGGAGCCGCCGCCACGCTCGGCGCGGGCACCGCGACGGCGGGCGGCCCCGGCTCCCGCCCCCGCCCCGGCACCGGCGGCCGGCCCCGTCCCGCCGCCGCGGCCATCGATTACCGCGGCTGGTCCACGGCCGGGGACTGGGCGTCCGGCACCGCCGAGGGCACCGCGGTCACCGGCGGCGGCACCCCCGCCCTGGTGCTGGACACGCCGGCCGGCACCCTCGACTACACCGACCCGCACACCGGCACCACCCGCACCTGGGAGTACGCGCGGTGGGTCTCGCCGGAGCACCGCCCGGCCGAACCGGCCACCGAGCTCATCGCCTCCTGGAACGCCCGCACCCCCGCCCACACCCACCTGCGCGTGGAGGTGCGCGGCACGTACGCGGGCGGCGGCCAGACCCCCTGGTACACGATGGGCGTGTGGGCCTCCGGCGACGAGGAGATCCGCCGCACCTCCGTCGACGGCCAGGGCGACGGCGTGAGCACCGTGTGGACCGACACCGTCGCCGTGACCGACCCGGCCTCCGGCGCCCGCATCGTCTCCTGGCGGCTGCGCCTGACGCTGTGCCGCCTGCCGGGCTCCGGCGCCACCCCCGAGGTGTGGCGGGCGGGCGCCATGGCCTCCGACGTGCCGGAGCGCTTCGAGGTCCCCGCGACCGAGCCCGGCCCCGCCGCCGGGATCGAGCTGCCGGTGCCGCGCTACTCCCAGAACGTCCACATCGGCCGGTACCCCGAGTACGACAACGGGGGAGAGGCGTGGTGCAGCCCCACCTCCTCGCAGATGATCATCGAGTACTGGGGCCACCACCCCACGCCCGAGGACCTGGCCTGGGTCGACCCCTCCTACAGCGACCCGCAGGTGTGCCACGCCGCGCGCCAGACGTTCGACTACGCCTACCAGGGCTGCGGCAACTGGCCGTTCAACGCCGCCTACGCCGCCACCTACGAGGGCCTGCGGGGCGTGGTCACCCGCTGCGCCTCCCTCGCCGACGCCGAGCGCCTCATCCAGGCCGGCATCCCGCTGATCACCTCCCAGTCCTTCTACGAGGAGGAGCTCGACGGCGCGGGGTACGGCACGGCCGGCCACCTGATGACGGTCATCGGCTTCACCGCGGACGGCGACGTGATCGCCAACGACCCGGCAAGCCCCGACAACGACGCGGTGCGCCGCGTCTACCCCAGGCGCCAGTTCGAGAACGTGTGGCTGCGCACCCGGCGCACCACCCAGGACGGCACGACCGCCTCCGGCACCGGCGGCGTCTGCTACCTGTACTTCCCGGCCCGCCCGACGGCCGCCCAGCGGCGCGCGCTGGCCTCGGTGGGGATCCGGTAGCGGCGGGCCGGACCGCCGTGACCGGCCACGGCCCCCGCCGGCTGCCCGGCGTCGCGGCCGCCGTCATCGTCCGGGACGGCCGCGTCCTGCTGGTGCGGCGCCGCGTGCGCGAGGGCGACCTGAGCTGGCAGTTCCCCGCCGGCGGCATCGAGCCCGGCGAGAGCGCGGAGCGCGCCGCGGTGCGCGAGGCGGCCGAGGAGACCGGGCTCACCGTCGGGGCCGTGCGGCTCCTCGGCAGGCGCGTGCACCCGCTGACCGGGCGAGCCGTCTCCTACGTCGCCTGCGAGGTGCGGGCCGGCGTCGCATGTGCCGGCACCGCCGCTGCGGACGCCGGGGACGAAGAGACCGCCGAGGTCGCCTGGGCTGCACGGGAGGAGATCCCCCGGTACGTGCCCTACGGCCTCTTCGACCCGGTGCAGGCGTGGCTGGACGCCAGGCTCAGGGACAGCGGGTAGCGCGGGACGGTCCCGCCCGCGCCCTCCCGGCACCCGCCCTCACCCCGCAGCCGCGGGAGGAAGGGAGGGCCAGCGGCGGGCGCCGGCTCAGGCCGCCTGGCGCAGCCGGGGCGCGCGCAGCGGGCGCGGCCCCAGGCCGGCGTGCGAGAACGGCTGGAGGCGCCAGTCCAGGCTCTCGGGCAGGCTGGCGCGCGTGGCGTCCTCCCCGCCGGCGGCCGCCGGCAGCGGCAGCGCGCCCTCCTCGCCGGCGACGGCACGGCCCGACCCCGGGCACACCGTCAGGCCGAACGGGTCCCACGGCGTGGGGCACAGCGCGTGCTCCGGCAGCGACTGGTCCTGCCCGGTCAGCGCGACGGGCTGGCGGCAGTCCCGGCAGACGACGCGGACCACGTCGCCCTCGGGCTCCTCCGCCTCGTCCAGCACGTCGTCCTCGACGAGTGTCACCGGATTGCGGCTGGCACGGCGGACTGCCTTGGTACTGCGCATACTTCCCCCTAGGACGGCACTGCGGCCCTGACCACAGCAAGCACTTCCCGCCGCCCCGGGCGGCTAATCGCCCGCCGCCCCGGCCCGCCCGCCGCCCGCTGTGGCCTTCGTCACATAATCGTTGCCGCGCCGTTCCCCGGACGTGCTCCGCGCGCCCCGCGCGGCGTCCGCCCGGACGCCCCGGGGCACCCGCCGGCGGCCGGATGCGGGTAGGTTACGGTCCCGTGGAGGAACTGGACCGGCGCATCGTGGAGCTGCTCCTCAAAGACGGCCGGATGAGCTACACCGACCTCGGCAAGGCCACCGGGCTGTCGACGTCGGCCGTGCACCAGCGGGTGCGCCGCCTGGAGCAGCGCGGCGTCATCCGCGGCTACACCGCGATGGTCGACCCCGACGCCCTGGGCCTGCCGCTCACGGCGTTCATCTCCGTCAAGCCCTTCGACCCCAGCGCGCCCGACGACATCGCCGAGCGCCTCGCGGGGGTCCCCGAGATCGAGGCGTGCCACTCCGTGGCCGGGGACGAGAACTACATCCTCAAGGTGCGCGTCGCCACGCCCGCCGAGCTGGAGCACCTGCTCGCCCGTGTCCGCTCCCTGGCCGGGGTGTCGACCCGCACCACCGTCGTTCTCTCCACCCCGTATGAGGCGCGCCCGCCGCGGCTGTGACACTGGCGCCATGACAGACAGCGCCACCCCGGGCGCGGCGCCCCGCACCGTTCTGCTGCGCCACGGCCGGATCCACAGCCCTGCCGACCCCTTCGCCACCGCTATGGCCACCGAGAACGGCCGCGTCGCCTGGATCGGTTCGGAATCGGCCGCCGACACCCTCGCCGCCTCGGCGGACGAGGTGGTCGACCTGCACGGCGCGCTGGTGACCCCGGCGTTCACGGACGCACACGTGCACACGACAGCGACGGGGCTGGCGCTCACCGGGCTCGACCTGGCCGGCGCCACCACGCTCCGCGAGGCGCTCGACCGGGTCCGCGTCCACGCCGAGTCCTCGCCGGCGGCCGACGTGCTCCTGGGACACGGCTGGGACGCCACCGCCTGGCCCGAGGGCCGCCCGCCCACCCGCGAAGAGCTGGACCAGGCCGCGCTCGGCCGCCCGCTCTACCTCGCCCGCGTCGACGTGCACTCCGCGCTCGCCACCACCGCGCTCCTGGACCGCGTCCCGGGCATCACCAGGCTCGCGGGATACCAGCCGGACGCCCCGCTCACCGGCGAGGCCCACCACGCCGTCCGCCGTGCCGCCGACGCTGCCCTCGGCCCCTCCCAGCGCGCCGCCGCCCAGCGCGCCGCGCTCCGCCGCGCCGCGTCCCTCGGCATCGGCAGCCTCCACGAGTGCGCGGGCCCCGACATCTCCAGCGAGGACGACCTCACCGACCTGCTCGCGCTCGCCGCCGCCGAGCCCGGCCCGCGCGTGACCGCCTACTGGGCCGGCCTCGTCACCGGCCCCTCCGACGCCGCCCGGGTGCGCAAGACCGGCGCGGCGGGGGCCGCGGGCGACCTGTTCGCGGACGGCTCCCTCGGCTCCCGCACCGCCCACCTGAGCGCCCCGTACGCCGACGCGCCGCACACCGCCGGCACCGCGCACCTGACGGCCGGGGAGATCGCCGCACACGTCGCCGCCTGCACCGAGGCCGGCCTCCAGGCCGGTTTCCACGCGATCGGGGACGCCGCGCTCGCCGCCGTGGCCGAGGGGCTGGTACAGGCCGCCGAGCGGGTGGGCGCCGACCGGGTCCGCGCCCTGCGGCACCGCGTCGAGCACGCCGAGATGGCCAGCGAGGAGACCATCGCCGTCTTCGCCTCCCTCGGCGTGACCGCCTCCGTCCAGCCCGCCTTCGACGCCGCCTGGGGCGGCGAGGACGGCATGTACGCGCGCCGCCTCGGTGCCGCGCGTGCCCGCACGCTCAACCCGTTCGCCGCCTTCCTGCGGGCCGGCGTTCCCCTCGCCTTCGGCTCGGACGCCCCGGTGACGCCGCTCGCGCCCTGGGAGGGCGTGCGCGCCGCCGCCTTCCACCGCACCCCCGCCCACCGGGTGTCGGTGCGCGCGGCCTTCACCGCCCACACCCGCGGCGGCTGGCGCGCCGCCGGCCGCGACGACGGCGGCGTGCTGCGGCCCGGCGCGCCTGCGGACTACGCGGTGTGGGACACCGGCGACCTCGTCGTGCAGGCGCCGGACGACCGCATCGCGCGGTGGTCCACGGACCCCCGCTCCGGCACCCCCGGCCTGCCCGACCTCAGCCCCGGGGCGCCGCTGCCGCGCTGCCTGCGCACCGTGGTGGCGGGCCGGACGGTGTACGACCGGCTGAACGAGTGATCCGCTGCGGTGCCGATACCGCCGAACGACGTGCGTCCCGGTCCTCCGCCGGCGTCTCCTTCTCCGCACTGACCTGCCGGTTTGACGAGAATGTCCTGGTCACGCCGGTGTTGACAGGCGGCGGTCACGGAACGGTAGGTTCGGCCGGGTCCACCACGGGACGTCCGGCCGGACATCCTCCGCGCAGTCGTCGAACGCCGCTGGGCCAGAGGGCGGGGTACCGTCAGGCGGTGCCGCGTCACCGGGAGCCAGGTCCAGTGCCTGCGGCACGGGGGCGGAAGGTTCCTCCGGCCGGCTGGTGAGACCCGGGCGGGGCCCGGACGCTCAGTAGACAACGGCTTTCGGCAGGCCCGCAGCCAGCGGGCCCCAGGTCGGCCCGAAGAGCGCCGGGCTCCGGCCCGCAGCGCGCGGGAGCACTCCCCGCCCAGCGCTCTGCCCGCCCTGCCGCACGCCTCCCGCCGCCCCTCGTCTCGGCCGCGACGCGGCCACGGGGTACGGTCGTGCATCATCGCCCGTTTTCCACAGGAGGCCACGACCGTGCCACCGGGCTCCCCGACGACCACCGCGAGCGGCGCCGACGACGCGGCCGCGGGCACCTCCGGGCCGCACGCCGCCGACGGCGGAACGGACCAGGGCACCGTGCCGCGGCCCGCCCCGCCGCGCCGCCCCGGCCGGGTCCGGCGCCTGGCCGCGGCCGGCCGGCGGCACTGGCGCGCCAGTCTGGCGGCGGCCGCCGCCGGCACCGGCCTGGCCCTCGCCTTCCCGCCGTACGGCATCTGGCCGCTGTCGCTGGCGGCCGTGGCGGTGCTCGCCGTGCTGGTGCGGGGCAGGACCGCGCGGCAGGGCGCCTGGCTCGGCTTCGCTGCGGGCCTGCCGTTCTTCGTGGTGCTGCTGAAGTGGCTGCACGTCGTCGGCTGGGACACCGTGGTGGGGCTCTCGCTCGTCGAGGCGCTGTTCTTCGTCCCTATGGGCGCGGCCATGGCGGCCACCTCCCGGCTTCCGGTGTGGCCGCTGTGGACGGCGTGCCTGTGGGTCGCCGAGGAGTGGGCCCGGGACCGGGTGCCGCTGGGCGGCTTCCCGTGGGGGCGGCTGGCCTTCGCCAACACCAGCACGCCGTTCACGCCGCTCGCCGCCCTCGGCGGCGCGCCGCTGGTCACGTTCGCCGTCGCGCTCAGCGGGGCGCTGCTGGCGTGGGCGGCGCTCGCCGGGTACCGCCTGCTCCGCGACGGCGGCGGCCCGCCGCGGCGTCGCGCCGCGCTGCCCGCCGCCGGGGCGCTGGCGCTCGCCGCGGCCGTGCCGGCCGTCGCGGCCGCCGCCGTCCCCGTGCCGACGGCCGCCGACGACACGGTCCGCATCGCCGTGGTGCAGGGGAACGTGCAGCGGCCGGGCATGGACTTCCTCGGCCGGCCCATGATGATCCTCAACAACCACGTCGAGGCCACGCTCGCGCTCGCCCGGGACATCGAGGCGGGCCGGACCGAGCGCCCCGACCTGGTGCTCTGGCCGGAGAACGCCTCCGACCTCGACCCGTACACCGAGCCGCAGGCGTACCAGGCCATCGAGCGGGCGGTCGAGGCCGTGGGCGTGCCCGTCCTCGTCGGCGCCCTCATCGACCATCCCACCCGGGAGGGCTACGTCCTCAACCAGGGCATCGTGTGGGAGCCGGGCAGCGGGCCGGGGGACTCCTACACCAAGCAGCACCCGGTGCCGTTCGGCGAGTACGTCCCCTTCCGCGACCAGCTGAGCACGTTCATCTCCCGGCTGGAGCGGGTGCCGCGCGACTTCTACCCGGGCGACGAGACCGGCGTGCTGGACGTCGGGCCCGCCCGCCTCGGCGACGTCATCTGCTTCGAGGTGGCCTACGACGGCATCGTCCGGGACACCGTCAACGACGGTGCCCGCGCCCTGGTCGTGCAGACCAACAACGCCACCTACGGCCGTACCGGCCAGCCCGAGCAGCAGCTGGCGATGTCACAGCTGCGGGCCGTCGAGCACGGCCGCTCCGTCGTCACGGTGGCGACCAGCGGCATCAGCGCCATCGTGGCGCCCGACGGCTCTATCGAGCAGCGCACCGAGGAGTTCACCCAGGACGTGCTCACCGCCACTCTGCCGCTGCGCGACGGGGTCACCGTGGCCGACCGGGTGGGCGCCGCGCCCGAGTGGGTGCTGACCGCCGCCGGGCTGGGAGCCTGGGGCTTCGTCGCGGTGCGGGAACGGCGCCGGCGTGTCCGGGCCGGCGCGGCAGCCGCGGGCGCCGAGGACGGTGCGGGTGACTGACGGCGGGCGGCGGTACGGCCCGTTCGGCAGGGTCCTGGTCATCATTCCGACGTACAACGAGGCGGTGAACCTGCCCCCGCTGCTGGCCCGCCTGCGTCAGGCGGTGCCCGCCTGCGACATCCTCGTCACCGACGACGACAGCCCTGACGGCACGGGCAAGATCGCCGAGGAGATCGCGGCCGTGGACGAGCGGGTGCACGTCCTGCACCGGCCCGGCAAGGAAGGCCTGGGCGCCGCCTACCTGGCGGGCTTCGCCTGGGGCCTGCGCCGCGGCTACGGGGCCCTGGTGGAGATGGACGGTGACGGCTCGCACCAGCCGGAGCAGCTGCCGCGCCTGCTGCGGGCGCTGCGCGGCGCCGACGTCGTGCTCGGCTCGCGGTGGGTGCCCGGCGGCCGGATCGTCAACTGGCCCGCCCACCGCCATCTGCTCTCACGCGGCGGCAGCACGTACGCCCGGCTGCTGCTGGGCCTGCCGCTGCGCGACGCCACCAGCGGCTTCCGCGCGTTCCGCAGCCACGTGCTCAGCGCGGGCCTGCTGCGGAACGTCGCCTCGCAGGGGTACTGCTTCCAGGTCGACCTTGCCTACCGCGCCGTGGCGGCGGGCCACCGGGTGGTGGAGGTGCCGATCACGTTCGTCGAGCGGGAGCACGGCAGCAGCAAGATGAGCCGCGACATCGTCTTCGAGGCGCTGTGGCGTGTCACGGCGTGGGGGATCGCCACCCGTTTCGGGCGGCGCAGGGGCGCCAGGCACACTTGAACCATGAGCACCGGCACCCCCGACCCGTACCGCGCCCGGCGTGACCCGCACCCGCGCCGGGGCCGCCGGCGCGCCTGGCTGCCCCTGGGCATCGCCGCGTGGGCGCTGCTGGAGATCTGGCTGCTGACGCGCGTCGGCCAGGCTGCGGGCGGGCTGACCGTCTTCCTGCTGCTGGCGGCCGGGGTCGTGGTGGGTGCCGCCGTCATCCGGCATGCCGGGCGCCGCGCCTGGCAGCGGCTGGCCGCCGCCGCGCGGCCGGGTGCCGGCCTGCCGGAGCCGGGGGGCCAGGCCGGCACGGGCATGCTCACGATGCTGGGCGGCCTGCTGCTGATGGTGCCCGGGCTGCTGACCGACGCGGTGGGGCTGCTGTGCGTCTTCCCGCCCACGGCCGCGCTGCTGAGCCGGGCCGGGGCCCGGGTGCTCGCGGGCTCGCACGGCCCGGTCGGCACGGCGTTCCAGCAGGCGCGGGAGGCCAGGGAGAGGCTCCGCGAAGAGCAGCGGCGGCGGGCCGGCGAACCCGGCGGCCCCGGCGGCAAGGTCGTGCGGGGCGAGGTCATCCGGGACAGCCGGGACGGCGAGGACGGCGGCGCCGGGGCGGGCGGCGGTCCGCGCCAGACGCCCTGAACTCTGCCCCTGCCCGCGGCGCTGGTGCGCCGGGACAGCGAAGGGGCCGGGTCACCGCGTGACCCGGCCCCTTCCGCCGTCTGTAAGGCGGCCGCCCGCTACGCCGACTTGCGGCTGTCCCTCGGGTGGACCGCGATGTTCATCGCGCCGGAGCGCAGCACCGCCAGCCGCTCGGCCAGCACCTCTTCCAGTTCCTCACGGGTACGCCGCTCCATGAGCATGTCCCAGTGCGTCCGCGCCGGCTTGGCCTTCTTCTCCTCGGGGCCGTCCCCGTCCACCAGGAGCGCCTGTCCGCCGCAGACCTTGCACTCCCACTCCGGCGGGATCTCGGCCTCCACCGAGAACGGCATCTCGAACCGATGTCCGTTCTGGCATGCGTACTCCACCGCCTGGCGCGGCGCGAGGTCAATGCCGCGGTCCGTCTCGTAGCTGGTCACCACGAGCCGCGTGCCGCGAAGAGCTCGCTCACTCATGAATCGTGCCTCCCGGGCTGGTCGCCCACATGACAGGTGCCACTGTCGTCATCACTCAGGTCAACGTCCGGTCGGCGGTGAAGATTCCCGCTGGGGGTCATGCGTCGCCCGTCGTACCGCCCTTCTTGTACCCGCCAGCGCCCCGTTTGTCACATCCGACAGATATCTGTCAGGAAGTGTCACTCCGGCGTCCGCACGGGGACATGCGCAGGAATGCTCCATCCGGCGGGACCGAACGGGTAGATTACCGTTCCGCCGCCTGCCGCCGAAACCGGCCCCCCGTTCCCGCGCCGGCGCGGCCGGGCATCGCGCACCGGCGCAGGAAGAACTGCGCCAGCGGGCCGATGGCGAGCGCGTACACCACGGTCCCGGCGCCCGCCGTGCCGCCCAGCAGTACCCCCGCCGCCAGCACCGCCACCTCGATGGCGGTGCGCACCAGCCGCAGCGACCGCCCGGTGACCCGGTGCAGGCCCGTCATCAGGCCGTCCCGCGGCCCCGGGCCGAACCCGGCGGCGATGTACAGACCGGTGGCGAGCCCGTTGAGCACCACGGCCGCCAGCATCAGCGGCACCCGCACAGCCAGCGCGTCCGGCGGCGGCACGGCGGCCAGCGTGGCGTCGATCGCGACGCCCACCAGGACCACGTTCGAGACCGTGCCCAGGCCCGGACGCTGCCGCAGCGGCAGCCACAGCAGCAGCACTGCCGCGCCCGTGGCCACCGCCACCGTCCCTATCGACAGCCCGGTGCCCTCCGCAACCCCCTGGTGGAACACGTCCCACGGGCCGAGCCCCAGCCCGGCCCGCACCAGCAGCGCCGCGCTGGCGCCGTACAGCAGCAGGCCGGCGTACAGCTGAAGAAGGCGGCGCGGCAGCCTTCCCCCCGGGTCCGCCCCGGTCATCCTATGCCCTCCCTTCCAGGCCACCTGGCCAGGTGGACCCTTTGCACGGCATCCTGTGGCCGGGAAGAATGGCAGTGCCATGGCCAATAGCGGAAAGGTGGCCTGAAAAATGCCTGAGTGGACCTCGCGGGTCGGAGCCGCGCAGCTCGCCCAGCTCCTGGGCCCGCAGCGCCGCGGCGAACCCGCCGGCCCGCGCCGCGTGCCCGCCTACCGTGCGCTCGCCGACGGTCTGCGGCTGCTGCTGCTCGAAGGCCGCCTGCCCGTCGCCGCCCGCCTGCCCGCCGAGCGGGAGCTCGCCGCCGCCCTCGCCGTCAGCCGCACCACCGTCGCCGCCGCCTTCGAGGCGCTGCGCGCCGAGGGCTTCCTGCGCTCCCGCCGCGGTTCGGGCAGCTGGACCGCCGTGCCCGCCGGACGTCCCACGCCCAGCCGCAGCCTGGACCCGCTGCCGCCCGAGGCGACCGGCTCCGTCATCGACCTGGCCTGCGCGGCGCTGCCCGCGCCGGAGCCGTGGCTGACCCGGGCCCTGCAGGCCGCGGTGACGGACCTGCCGCCCGCCGCCCGCACCCACGGCGACTTCCCGGCGGGCGTGCCCGCGCTGCGGCAGGCGCTCGCGGACCGCTACACGGCGCTGGGCGTCCCGACCATGCCCGAGCAGATCATGATCACCACGGGCGCGATGGGGGCGGTGGCCGCCGTGTTCCGCCTGCTGACCGCCCGGGGCGAGCGCGTCGCCGTGGAGCACCCCTCCTACGCCAACGTCCTCCAGCTGCTCCGCGAAGCCGGGGCCCGCCTCGTCCCGGTGCCGATGGCGGCCGGGCTGGCCGGCTGGGACCTGCCCGCCTGGCGCCGCATCCTCCGCGACGCCGCCCCGCGCGCCGCGTACGTCGTCGCCGACTTCCATAACCCCACCGGCGCCCTGGCCAGCGACGAGCAGCGCCGCGACCTGGTCGCCGCCGCCCGCGCCGCGGGCACCGTCCTCGTCGCCGATGAGACCATGGCAGGGCTCGCCCTCGACCTGGCACCGGGCGAACAGCCGCCCCGGCCCGTGTGCGCCTTCGACCCCGGCGGGTCCGCCGTCGTCACCGTCGGCTCCGCGAGCAAGACGTTCTGGACCGGCATGCGCATCGGCTGGGTGCGCGCCGCGCCCGACCTCATCCGCGGCCTCGTGGCGGGCCGCGCCTACGCCGACCTCGGCAGCCCCGTCGTCGAGCAGCTCGCCCTGACGTGGCTGATGCGCGGGGAGGGCTGGGAGGAGGCGGCCGCGCTGCGCCGCGCCGAGATCCGCGAGAACCGCGCCGCCCTCGTCGCCGCGCTGCGGCGGCACGTCCCGGACTGGGAGTTCAGCGTGCCTGGCGGCGGCCTGACGCTGTGGGCGCGCACCGGCGGGCTGTCCGGCTCGCGGATCGCGGAGGCGGGCGAGCGGCTCGGCGTGCGCGTGCCGTCCGGGCCGAGATTCGGCGTCGGCGGAGCCTTCGAGGGATACGTGAGGCTGCCGTTCACCGTCGGCGGGCCGGTCGCCGAAGAAGCCGCTGCCCGGCTGGCGGCCGCCGCCCGGCAGGTCGCCGAGGGGCGCGCGCCGAGCCCCGAGACGCCGCTGGGCTACACGGCCTGACCGCTCGCCCGCCCCGCCAGCCAGGCCGCCGCCGGGCGGGGCCCGGCGTCAGGACCCGTCGCTGCCGGCGATGATCAGCTCCGCGAGGTGCCCGGAGATCTCCTCACGGTCGGAGTCCGGCAGCCCCGCGTCCGTCACCAGCGTGTCCACCTCGTCCAGCGAGGCGAACGAGCTCAGGCCGGTCGTCCCCCACTTGGTGTGGTCGGCGACCACCACCACCCGCCGCGCCGAGCGGATGAAGTGGCGGTTGGTCTCCGCCTCGGCCAGGTTCGGCGTGCTCAGGCCGGCCTCCACGGAGATGCCGTGGACGCCGAGGAACAGCACGTCGAAGTGGAGCGAGGCGATCGCGGCGTCCGCCACCGGCCCCACCAGCGCGTCCGAAGGCGTGCGCACCCCGCCGGTCAGCACCACCGTCGTCGTCCCGGGGCCGGCGGACCTGCCCCCCTCCGCGACGTGGTGGGCGTGGTGGAACACGTCCGCCACCCGCACCGAATTCGTCACCACCGTCAGATCGGGCACCTCCAGCAGCTGATGCGCCACGGCGAACGTCGTCGTCCCGCCCGAGAGCGCCACCGCGCTGCCCGGTGTGGCCAGCGCCGCCGCCGCCCGCGCGATCTCGCTCTTCGCCGACAGTTCAAGCGACGACTTCGCCTCGAACCCCGGCTCGTGCGTCCGGGCCTCCGCTACCGGAACCGCGCCGCCGTGCACCTTCTCCAAGGCGCCCTGGCGCGCCAGCACGTCCAGGTCACGGCGCACCGTCATGTCCGAGACCTGAAGCATCCTCGTCAGCTCGCTGACCCGGATGCCGCCCCTGCGGCGCACCTCGTCGAGGATGAGCGCCCGCCGCTGGCCGGCCAGCAGGTTCTGGTTGTCGCTCACGGCACTCCTTCGTCATCTCCACGTCACCCGGTGCGGGTCATCCTCGCACGGACCAGGCGTCCGCCAACCGGGTGGCGCATGGGGCCGGTTACCGGGGCAGATTCCTACACGACGGCGCAGCCCACACCCCCACGGAGACGACGAGGCGATGACAGCCGACCGCACCGCCGCAACGCCCGCCATGGAACTGCTCGTGCACGGCGTCGGCGGCGCCAGCCCCGAGCAGCTCCTGGCGGACCAGCGCACCACCCGGATCACCGGCGACGGCACCGCCAGCATCCACCGCCGTACCGCCGACCTCGACGACCGCCCCTGGGACGACACCGACCCGCTGCGCGAGGCGTACACCTGGTCGGGACTCACCTCGGGCAACGCCGCCCGCGCCCTGTGGCTGCTGCTGCTGCCGTTCATGGTCGTCAACCTCGTCCACTGGATGCGCCCCGGCTCCCCCCGGCCCCGCGCCGCCCACTACGCCTACGACGTCCTGCTGCGCCTCCTCGCGCTCACCCTCACCGTGCTGCTGGCCGCCGGCGCCTGCGCCGTCTGCCTCGACCTCGTCGCCTGGCAGTGCGGCGGCGCGCCGGAGTGCGCCGCGAACGTCTCCTGGCTCGGCCCGCTCACCAGCGAAGGCGGCTGGTGGCAGCAGCCGGGCCGCCGCCTCGCCCTCGCCGCCGCCGTGCCCGCCGCTCTGACGGGGCTGCTGTGGTGGCTGTCCCACCGCACCTGGAGCGCCTACGAGTCCGCCTCGCCGCCGGTACGGCCGCGCCCCGACGCCGAGGGCAGCGCGCTGCTGAGCCAGCCCGGCTTCTGGTACGGCCGGCAGGCGGTCAGCAAGCTGCGCGCCACCCACACCGCCGCCGCCCTGCTGACGGTCTGCGCGGCGCTGCTGGCCGTCACCGCCAGGCGCGACGCCGGCGCGGACGGCAGCGCGCCGCTGGCCGCCGCGGGCTGGGCGCTCGCCGCGCTGACGGCCGCCGGGATGGCCGCCGTCACCGCCCTCCAGCTGCGCCACCACCGCACCGAGGACGAGCCCGACGTGCAGCCCGTGCCGCGCGCCGTCGCCGCGCTGCCGTGGGCGGCGCTGGGCCTGCTGCTGCTCACGGCCGTCTACACCGCCTGGGACCGCCCCGGCTGGCAGGCCAGCGGACGGCTCACCGCCGACGGCGTCCTCACCGCCCTCATCGCCGTCCAGGGCGCTCTGGTGCTCGGCCTGGCCCTGGCCGCCGCGGCGCTCCACCGGCGCGCCCCGCGCGGTGCGCGCGGCGTGCTGGCGGGCCTGGGCGGCGCCGCCGTCGCCCTGCTCGCGTGCGCGCTGGGCGGCGCGCTGACCGGGGGAGTGACGCAGTACACCTCCGACCTGCTCGACCCCGCGGCGGGCGAGCCGGACGGGCTCATCCCCGGCCCGCCCGTGCTGCTGAGCTGGCAGGCCGCCGCCGTCCCCGCGCTGCTGTGCGGGCTGGTGGTGGCGGCCGCCGCCGCCGCGTGGCGGGCCTGGCGCCGCCGCCAGCGGCTGCGGGAGCAGGTGCGCGGCTGGTACCCCGGCGAGAGCTGCGAGGCCGAGCCCGCCCGCAGCCGCTCCATCGCCACCGCCGTGGCCCTGGCGGAACTCACCGACCTGCTGCCGCAGTTCGTCGGCGGGATCACCGTGCTGGGGGTCGCGCTGGGCGCGGCGGCCGTGGCCGGGTCGCTCACCGGCGAGCCTCCCGTGCAGGCGCTCCGGGACGCCCCGGACCCGCTGCCCGCTCTCACCTCCGCCTCTCACAGCCTCGGCTCCTGGCTGCTGGCGGGCGCCGTGGTGCTGCTGGTGGCCCTCGGCCGCCGCGCGTACCGGGACGCCGGCGCCCGCCGCACCATCGGCATCCTGTGGGACGTCGGCACGTTCTGGCCCCGCGCCGCCCATCCCTTCGCGCCGCCGTGCTACGCCGAGCGGGCCGTGCCCGACCTGTCCTGGCGCATGGGCACCTGGATCGACGCCACCGGCGGGCGCCTGGTGATCTCCGGCCACTCCCAGGGCAGCGTCCTGGCCGCCGCGGCCGTCTGGCAGCTTGACGCCGCCACCCGCAGCCGCACCGCCCTGCTCACCCACGGCTCGCCGCTGCAGCGGCTGTACGGCCGCTGGTTCCCCGCCTTCTTCGGGCCCGACGCGCTGCGGTCACTCCACGGCGACGTGCCGTGCTGGCGGAACCTGTGGCGCGCCACCGATCCCATCGGCGGGCCCGTGGGCGTCGCCGCCGCCGGGCTGCCGCCGGTGGACCGGGGCCCGCTCGACGACCCCCTGTACTACGGGCGGAACCTGCTGCGCCCCCTGCCGGAACCCGTCCTGGGGCACGGCGACTACGCCGAGGACCCGGCCTTCGCCGAGGAACGCGCCGCCCTCCACCGCCGCCTCTCCCGCCAGGCCGGGGACGGCGCGCTGCCCCGGCCAGCCGGCCCTGCCGCCGCCGAGCAGGAGGCCGCCGGCTGAGCACCGCGGCGGCACCCGCCGGCCGGGGGTCAGGCCGGATCCGGCAGGTCCCCGGGATACAGCAGGCTCAGCTCCGCCGTGCTGGGGTTCTCCAGCCGCGCCACCCGGCCGGCGTGCCGCTCCACCATCGCCTCGAACGTCTGCCGCGCCGTCCTGCCGTTGCCGAACGACGGCCCCCGCTCCAGCTTCGAGAAATACGCCAGCAGCGCCTCCGGCGTGCCCTCGCCCAGGTCGTACTCCTGCTCCCGCGCCTGCCGTTCCACGATGCTCAGCAGTTCCTCGGGGGAATAGTCACTGAAGGCGATGGTGCGGGAGAAACGCGAAGCCACGCCCGGGTTGGCGGCCAGGAACCGCTCCATCTCGGCGGTGTAGCCCGCCACGATGACGACCACGGCGTCCCGGTGGTCCTCCATCAGCTTCACCAGGGTGTCGATGGCCTCCCGCCCGAAGTCACGCCCGGCGTCCTCCGGCGCCAGCGCGTACGCCTCGTCGATGAACAGCACGCCGCCGCGCGCCCGTTCGAACGCCTCCTGGGTGCGGATCGCCGTCGAGCCGATGTGCTCGCCGACCAGGTCCACCCGGGAGACCTCTACCAGGTGCCCGCGCTCCAGGACGCCCAGCGACGCCAGGATCTCCCCGTACAGCCGGGCCACCGTGGTCTTGCCGGTGCCCGGCGGCCCCGTGAAGACCAGGTGCCGCCGCACCGACGCCGCCTTCAGCCCGGCCTGCTGCCGCCGCCGGCCCACCTCGATCATGTCGATGAGGGCGCGCACCTCGCGCTTGACGGTCCGCAGGCCCACCAGGGACTCCAGCTCGGCGAGCACCTCCTGTGCGGGGCGGCCGGGCGCGGGCGCGTCCGTCCTGGCCGGGCCGCCCGCGGTGCCGCCCGGCTCCGCCGCCGCGGTGCTGGCCGGCGCCGTCGCGCGGGCGGGGGCCAGCGGGGCGGCCGACACCACCGCGGCGGCCGGCGACGGGGCGGGCGCGGCGGCCCTCAGGTCCGCGCCGGGCCGCTGGCTCTCGTCGCTGCGGCAGTCGGACAGCTTCGGCGGCGCGTCCTCGGTGAAGTCGGCGAAGACGTAACCGCCCCGCGCGCAGCGCTCGGTGCGGCAGCGCGTCAGCTCGGTACGGCAGCCGTCGATCACGTGGAAGCCGTAGCCGCGGGAACCGGCGACGTGGCAGCGGGTGAACGACCCGCGGCCCCCGGCCGACACGTACACCCCGGCCTCCACCGGGTCGGTCACGGTGCAGTCCGTGACCTCGGGGTCCGCTTCCTTGGCGACGATCACCCCGGTCCGCGCCTGGTGGAAGTCGCAGCCGCTGAGCACCCCGCCGCTGCCGGGGTCACGGAACCAGGCGCCGGTGCCGACCCGCAGCACCCGGCAGGCGTCCAGCCGCGCCGTGGCGCCGTCGCTGACGGACACCGCCGAGCCGCGCACGTCGGCGAGTTCGCTGTCCACGACGTCCGCGCGGGAGCCCGAGTCGAGCACGAACAGCGCGTCCGGCACGTCGCTGACCCGGCAGGACTCCAGCACCGCCGTGGCGCCGTCGCTCACCCACACCGCCGGGTAGTCGCCGGTGGACTCGTGGATGTCGCAGTGGTGGGCGTCCGCGCGGGTCCCCGGGTCCCACACCGACAGGCCGTTGCGCCCGAAGCGCGTGACGGCGGTGCGCACCAGCGTCAGCACCGACCGGGACCGCAGGTCCAGCGCGTTCTCCGGCACGTCCGCCACGCGGCTGTCCGTCAGCGTCAGCACCGCGTCGCCGTCCAGCGTGACGCCGTCGCCCGAGGTGCGCTCCACGCCGCACTCCGTCAGGTGGGCGGTGGCGCGGCCGGCCAGGTGCACGCCCGGCCCCCGCACGTCCGTGAAGGCACAGGCCAGCGCGTCGACCGAGCTGCCCTCGCCGGTAACGGCCAGGCCCGCTCCCGCCGACTGGCGCACGCGGCACCGCTCAAGTCGCAGGTGCGCGGGGCCGGTGACCGCGATACCCGGCTGGCCGGACTCGCTGACGTCGCAGTCCTCGAAGAGCCCGCCGGCGCCGTCCTCCACGCTGATCCCGGCGCCCGAGGCGTTCTTGACGGCGCACTGCCGCACGGTGGGACGCGCACCGCCGCGCACCTGTATGCCGGCCGCCGAGGCCGTGTGCACGTCGAGCTCCGACAGCTCCGGGCTGCTGCCCTCCACCAGCACCGCGGGCGCCGAGGTGTCCTGCCCCTCGATCCGCAGCCGCTGCACCGTCGCCGACCCGCGCACGGTCAGCGGCACGCCCTGCGGCGGGGCAATGCGCGCCGGGCCGTCTTTGTCCTGCTGCGGTCCGCGCACCGTGACCGACTGCTCGATGACCAAGTTCTCCCGGTAGATCCCGGGCGCGAGAACCAGCACGTCCCCGTCGCCTGCCGCCGCGAGCGCCTCGGCGACCGTGCCGTAGACGGCCGTCCTGCGCCGCCAGCGCGACGTTCCCGAATGCGTCACCTGGACCGAGCCCGTAGCCATGGACTGATGTGCCCCAACTTCCTGCGGAGACCGACGCCGCCCATGACCAGCAAGGCGGCCGCTCCACCGTAGCGCGCTCCGAACTCGGCCGCTGACAGCCTCCCTTGAGACTCCCTTGAGACTCCCTTGCGGCGACTCCCTTGAGAGCTCCCGGGGATCCCAGGGCAGTCCCCGCGGGACGTAGCCGCTGTTCCGGGGAGGCGTTCCGCGGCACCGTGGCACACGCGGGGGCATACCGCGCCCCGCCGCCCGCGGTGTACCGGTTCCTCCGTCCCGGCTCGCCCCGTGCGCCGGGAGGAGGCACGCCGCGGGACGGCGGGGGCGCGTCCGCCTACTGGCGCGGGCCCTGGTCGGCCCAGTAACCGGACTGCTGGTACTCCTGCGGCCGCTGCGGGACCGGGTACGGGTTCTGGTACCCGGCGGGCACCTGGCGCGGCGCGGCGGGCCGTGGCGCGGGCGGACGCGGCGCGGCCGGGCGCGGTGCGGCCGCCGGCGCGGGCGCCTGCGGCGCGGGGTAGGGCCGCGGCGCGGCGTGCTGCTGCGCCGGGTACGGCGCCGCCGGCTGCGGGGCCGGCGCGGGAAGCTGCTGCCGCGGCGGGGCCGGATGGTGCCCGGGGTACGGGTGCGGCTGAGGCTGCGGGCTGGGCACCGGCGCGGGCGCCTGCGGCGCTGCGGCCGGCGACGGCAGTGCCGGCAGCGCGGGCTGCGAGGACGGCTGCGCGTAACCCTCAAGGGGCTCGTAGGCGGCCGGGACCCGGATGGGCGCGATCTGCGGGGTTCCCCGCTCGGCCACCAGGCTGTCGTAGATGGGAGTGTCAGCGAATGACGGCGAGGAATAAGCACCGCCATAGGGGCGCGGGGAGGTCATGCCCCATAAGTTAAGCGCACCGCAGGGCGGTTGGGGAGACCGATTGGCGGTTGTTTTACGGGCCTTTCGCTGACGGCAGGCCACCAGGAAGCCGGAATGCCGGAAAACACCAGAAAAGGCGCGGGATAAACGGGCCGCGGTTACCCGGCCGGAGTTCTGCGAACGGTGTTTGCAGGGGGGTGTCCGGCGGCCGGAAGCCGGGTGGCATAGTGGGGTATGCCCGCGCTGGACAGGAGGCGTGTCGGCGCCGGACCGACGGGGAGGAACCTCACGATGCTCAAAGGCGCGAATGTTCCCGTGGCGGCCCGCTCGGTGCGGGTCGAGATCGGGTGGCGGACCGCGGCGGGCGTGCCCGACGTGGACGCTTCGGCGCTGCTGCTCGCGGGGAGCCGGGTGCGCTCCGACGACGACTTCGTCTTCTACAACCAGCCCCGCCACGCCTCCGGCGCCGTCCGGCACGACGGCAAGCAGCCGCAGGGGCAGGAGGTCACCGACCGGCTGTCAGTCGACCTGGACGCCGTGGAGCCGGACATCGAGAAGGTGGTCCTGGCGGCGTCCGCCGACGGCGGCACCTTCGGCCAGGTGCCCGGGCTGCACATCCGCGTGATCGACGCGGGCAGCGGCGCCGAAGTGGCCCGCTTCGACAGCGAGGACGCCACCACCGAGACCGCGTTCGTGCTCGGGGAGCTGTACCGGCGGCAGGGCGCCTGGAAGTTCCGTGCCGTCGGCCAGGGGTACGACAGCGGGCTCGCGGGCCTGGCGACCGACTTCGGCATCACCGTCGACGACGCGCCTGCCGCGCCGGCGCCGGCCACCGCACCCGCGCCGCCCGCCGCACCGGTGCCGCCCCAGGCACCCCCGGTACCGCCTCAGGCACCGCCTGCCCCGGCGCCTGCCCCGGCGGCGCCCGCTCCGGCCGCGCCCGTGCGCCTGAGCAAGGTCACCCTGACCAAGGAGGCGCCGAAGATCTCCCTCGCCAAGCAGGGCGGCACCTCCGGCGCCATGCGCGTCAACCTCAACTGGCAGGAGCGGCCCCAGCCCGCCCGCGGCTGGAAGGAGCGGATCACCAAGGCCGTCTCCGGCGGGCTCGACCTCGACCTGTGCGCCCTGTTCGAGCTCACCGACGGCCGCAAGGGCGTCGTCCAGGCCCTGGGCAACGCCTTCGGTTCGCTGCACCAGCCGCCCTACATCCACCTGGACGGCGACGACCGCACGGGCGCCGTGGCCACCGGCGAGAACCTCACGATCAACCTCGACCACGTCCGCGACCTGCGGCGCGTCCTGATCTTCGTGACGATCTACTCGGGCGCCAGCAGCTTCAAGGACGTCGCCAACGCCACCGTCACGCTCACCCCGGAGAACGGCGCGCCCGTGGAGTTCTTCCTCGACGAGTGCACCGTCGACTCCCCGGTGTGCGCACTGGCGCTGCTCACCAACGAAGGCGGCGAACTGGTCGTCAACCGCGAGGCGCGGTACCTCGTGCCGGAGCGGGGCGTCAGCCCGCAGCGCACCGTCGATCACGCGTACGGCTGGGGCATGCAGTGGACGCCGGGCCGGAAGTGACGCTTCCCGCCGTACCCTGAGATGCCGTGAAGATCGCTCTCATCGACTCCGGCATCGGCCTGCTGGCCGCCGCCGCCGCGCTGCGCCGGATGCGGCCCGACGCCTCCCTGGTCCTGGCCAGCGACCCCGGCGGCATGCCATGGGGGCCCAGGACACCCGAGGACATCACGGCCCGGGCCCGCGCCTGCGCCCGGGCCGCCGCCGCTCAGCGGCCCGATGCCCTCATCGTGGCCTGCAACACCGCCACGGTGCACGCCCTCGACGCACTGCGCGCCGAGTTCGAGCCGGACCTCCCCGTCGTCGGCACCGTGCCCGCCGTCAAGCCGGCCGCGGCCGGCGGCGGCCCGCTCGCCGTGTGGGCCACCCCCGCCACCACCGCCAGCCCCTACCAGCGGCGGCTGATCCGCGAGTTCGCCGCCGGCACACCGGCCACGCCGGTGCCCTGCCACGGCCTGGCCGACGCCATCGAGCGCGCCGACGACGCGGCCATCGACGCCGCCCTGGCCGCGGCCGCCGCCCTCACCCCCCCGGACACCCGGGCCCTCGTGCTGGGCTGCACCCACTACGAGCTGGTCGCCGACCGGATCCGCAGCCACCTGCCCGCCGCCGCGGACCGCCCCGTCGCCCTGCACGGCTCGGCCACCGCCGTCGCCGCCCAGGCGCTGCGCCGCCTGGGCACCGCTGCCGACCCCGCCGCCCCCGCCACCGGCCGCCTGACGGTCCTGGCCGGCGGCGAGGAGGCCACGCTGCCCGAGGCCGTCCGCAGGTACCCCGAGGCCCAGGCGCTGCTGCGCGCCCCCGTAGGCTGAAGGCCATGGCCACCCCCGGCTTCATCCGCGACCTGCGCAGCCGCATCGGCCACACCCTGCTCTTCCTCCCCGGCGTGAGCGCTGTCGTGCGGGACGCGGAGGGCCGTGTCCTCCTTGGCCGCCGCGCCGACACCGGCGCGTGGTCCATCATCGGCGGCATCCCCGAACCCGGCGAGCAGCCCGCCGAGGCCGCCGTGCGCGAGGTGTACGAGGAGACCGCCGTGCACTGCGAGGCCGAGCGGGTGCTGCTCGTAGAGACGCTGGAGCCGGTGCGCTACGCCAACGGCGACCAGTGCCAGTACGTGGACGTCAGCCTGCTGTGCCGGGCCACCGGCGGCGAGGCGCGGGTCAACGACGACGAGTCGACCGATGTCGGCTGGTTCGCTCCCGGGCAGCTGCCGCCGCTGAGCGACTACGCCCTGCGCCGCATCCGCCTGGCCGCCGAGCCGGGCCCCACCTGGTTCGCGCCCGCGCGTCACACCTTGCGGTAGCCGTACGCCTCCCCGGCCGCCGCCGCGACCGCCGCCAGGTCCGCGCCGGCGGCGGCCGTCACCACCGCCGCGACCGCGCCCTCCAGGAACGGCGCGTCCACCAGCCGCGTGCCCGCAGGCAGCTCACCGTCCTCCGCGAGCATCGCCTGCACCGTCAGCACGGCGCTGCCCAGATCGGCCAGGACCGCCACCCCGGCGCCCTGGTCGGCTTCCCGCGCCGCCTCGGCGATCCGCCGGGCGCTGGTCCCCAGGCCCCCGTCCTCGTCGCCCCCCGCGGCCGCCACCACCGGCAGCCGCCCGCCGCCGGACAGCCCGCGCGCCAGCGCCGCCACCGACGCGGCGACCTCGGCGCTGTGCGACACCAGCACGATGCCCACCAGGCCCTCGCCGTCGCCCCCGCCGTCAGCCACGGGACGCCTCCTGCTCCGCCGCGCGCGCCAGCGCCGCCACCAGCAGCGCCGCCGACGCTGCCCCCGGGTCCTCGTGCCCCGCGCTGCGCTCGCCCAGATAGCTCGCCCGGCCCTTGCGGGCCCGCAGCGGCACCGTGGCCGCCGCGCCCTCCTCCGCCGCGCGCTGTGCCGCCGCGAAGTCGGGCAGCGCCGCCGCGGCGGGCTCAAGCGCGTCCACCATCGTCTTGTCGCCGGCGGCTGCGCCGCCCAGCCGCGCCACCGCGCTCACGCCCTCACGCAGCGCCGCGGCGAACTCCTCCGCGCTCACCTGCTCCGCCTCGCCGAGCACCTTGCCCGCCCGCCGCAGCAGCGTGCCGAACAGCGGCCCCGAGGCGCCGCCGACCGTGCCCACCAGGGTGCGCCCGGCCAGCACCAGCGCCCGCCCCGGCGAGGCCGGCTCCTCCCGCTCCAGCGCCGCCCGCACCGCCGCGAAACCGCGCCGCATGTTGCTGCCGTGGTCCGCGTCCCCGATCGCCGAGTCGAGCTCCGTCAGCCGCCCCGCCTCCCGGGCAAGGGCCTCTTCCGTCTCCGTCAGCCAGCGCCTGACCAGCGCGGCGTCCACCCGCGTCACCGCCGCCTCCCCTTCACCGGCCCCAGCGCAGCCCCGGCGTGGCCACCGGCGCGTCCCACAGCCGCAGCATCTCCTCATCCGCCTGGCACAGCGTCACCGAGCAGCCCGCCATGTCCAGCGACGTCACGTACGGGCCGACGAGCATCCGCGCCACCGCCACCCGCCGCTCGTCCAGGGCCCGGCGCACCTCCGCGCCGAACCCGTACAGCTCCAGCAGCGGCGTGCCGCCCATGCCGTTCACCAGCACCATCACCGGGCCCGACGGCCGCAGGTCCTTCGCCAGCGCGTCCACGCAGACGTCGGCGATCTCGGCCGCGCTCATCATCGGGCGCCGCTCCCGGCCCGGCTCGCCGTGGATGCCGATACCCAGCTCCAGCTGGTCCGGCGGCAGGTCGAACGTGGGCCCGCCCCGGGCCGGCGTAGCGCACGCGCTCAGCGCCACCCCGAAGCTGCGGGACGACTCCGCCGCCCGCTTCGCCACGTCCGCCACGCGCTCCAGCGGCGCGCCCTCCTCGGCGGCGGCGCCCGCCAGCTTCTCGGCGAAGAGCGTGCCGCCGGTGCCCCGCCTGCCCGCCGTGTACAGGCTGTCCGTCACCGCCACGTCGTCCTCGATCAGCACCTGGGCGACGCGCCGCCCCTCCTCCTCGGCCTCCTCGGCCGCCATGCCGAAGTTCAGCACGTCGCCGGTGTAGTTCTTCACCAGGAACAGCACGCCCTCGCCCGCGTCCACCGCCGCGGCCGCCCGCGTCATCTGGTCCGGCACCGGCGAGGTGAACACCTCGCCCGCGCACGCGGCGTCCAGCATCCCGGGCCCCACGAAGCCGCCGTGCAGCGGCTCGTGGCCGGAACCGCCGCCGGAGACCAGGCCGACCTTCCCGGTCACGGGCGCGTCCCGTCGCACGATCAGGCGGTTCTCGACGTCCACCGACAGCTCAGGATGCGCCGCCGCCATGCCCCGCAGCGCATCCTCGACCACGCGTTCCGGTCCGTTGATCAGCATCTTCACGCGGTCCTCCAGGCGTGATCGGCAACGGCGCCGCCACCACCGTACGCGCGACGTGCCCGGAGTGCACCTCCTCGCGGTGTTCCGGCCGCGCGCATAAGAACGTCCCGGACTGGAAGCCATACTGGGTAGGCGTGGCGACGGAACCGGGCCGATGACGGGGGCGAGAGACGGGCGATGGCGGAAGGCACGCTGATCCACGGCCGCTACCAGTTGCGTGACCTGATCGGGCGCGGCGGCATGGGGGAGGTCTGGCGTGCCCGTGACGAGGCGCTCGACCGCCAGGTCGCCGTCAAGTGCCTCAAGCCCCTGGGCTCGCGCCACGAGGAGTCCGTGCTGGCGGTGCTCCGCGAGCGGTTCCGGCGCGAGGCACGGGTCGCGGCGAGCCTCCAGCACCGGGGCATCACCGTGGTGCACGACTTCGGCGAGTCCGACGGCGTGCTCTTCCTGGTGATGGAGCTGCTGGAGGGCCGCAACCTCAGCGAGCTGCTCAGCGACCGCCGCTCGGTGCCGCTGCCCGCCGAGGAGGTCGCCGACATCGCCGACCAGGTCGCCAGCGCCCTGGCGTACACGCATGAGCGGGGCATCGTGCACCGGGACCTGAAACCGGCCAACGTGATGCGCCTGACCGACGGCACCGTCAAGATCTGCGACTTCGGCATCGCGCGGCTGGGCCACGACATGGGCCTGAGCGCGAAGCTCACCAGCGCGGGCATGGCGATGGGCACCCCGCACTACATGTCGCCCGAGCAGATCGCCGGCGCCACCGTGGACTACCGCAGCGACCTGTACTCCTTCGGCTGCGTGCTCTACGAGATCGCCACCGGGGCGCCGCCGTTCGACCTGGGCGACCCCTGGGCCATCCTCGTCGGCCACCGCGACACCCCGCCCGAGCCGCCGCGCTCCCGCAGGCCAGAGCTGCCCGAGGAGCTGGACGCGTTCATCCTCGCGCTGCTGGCCAAGGACCCCGCCGACCGGCCCAAGGACGCCGCCGCCCTGGCCCGCCGGCTGGTGACCGGCGCCGCCGCTCCCCAGCCGGCCGGCGCGGTGCCCCGCAGGCCGGCCGAGCGGCTGCCGGAGTGGACGCGGGGCATGCGCCCCGGCTTCCGCGCCAGCGGCTCGTGGTCCATGCGGCTGCCGCCGGACCGCTCCGCCGGCCTCACGGGCCAGTGGACGGGCCTGACCGGCGCCGGCGCCACCACGCTCGCCGAGGAGCGGACCGGCCCGTCCCCCGAGTACCTGGCGATCCTCGCCAGCAGGCACAGCGCCGGCATGAGCCTGGGGCGCCTGGGCCGCTGGACCGAGGCGTACGACGTGCACCGCGCCGTCGCCGCCGAGCGGGAGCGCGCCCTGGGCGGCGAGCACGCCGACACCCTCGACAGCCACTACGAGACGGCCTACGCGCTCGGCCGCCTCGGCCGCTGGGAGGAGGCCCTGGCCCTCTACCAGCGCGTCGCCGCCGCCCGCGCCAGGGTGCTGGGCCCGGACCACCCCAGCACGCTCGACGCCCGCTACGAGATCGGCATCAGCCTCGGCCGGCTGGGCCGCCCCGAGGAGGCGCTGCGGCTGT
Organism: Streptomyces sp. 7-21; assembly: GCF_016741785.1. Taxonomy (GTDB): domain Bacteria; phylum Actinomycetota; class Actinomycetes; order Streptomycetales; family Streptomycetaceae; genus Streptomyces. The sequence continues at coordinate 82,523 of NZ_JAERRL010000007.1, read as the reverse complement.
ACACCGACCTCGTCGAGGCCCGCACGCGCGCCCAGGGCCGCACCCACCCCGAGACGCTGCGCGCCCGCCACGGCCGGGGCATCAGCCTGGGCCGCGTCGGCCGCTGGGACCACGCCCTGGCCGAGGCACGGCAGGTGTGGGCGATCCGTGCCCAGATTCTCGGCCCCGACCACCCGGACACGCTCGTCAGCCGCCGCGAGATCGCCGTCGCCCTCGGCTGGCTCGGCCACTGGGACCAGGCGCTCGACGAGTACCGGCACGTGCGGCAGGCCCGCGAGCGGGTCCTGGGCCCCGGCCACCCCGACTCCCTGGCCAGCCGCAACGACGAGGCCCACTGCCTGGAACGGCTCGGCCGGGCGCAGGAGGCCGTCGCGCTCTACCGGCAGGTAGCCCGGCTCCGCGACGCCGCCCCCGGCGGCTGACGGAACCGCCGCCCGGCGGTTGCCCGCGGCCCGCGTACCATGGCCGCATGTCCTTTCTCCGCCGCCGTGGCGCCGCATCGCCAGCCGGCCCGGACTTCGACGTCCTGGCCATGGACCCCGGGGACTGGCCGGGGGTACTGGGCGCGGGTCTGCTGCCCGCCCCCGACGGCAGCTGCCAGGGAGTCGTGCTGCGGTACGACCTGTTCGGCGGCCGGGGCCCGGCCATGGTCATCGGCAACCTTCCGGAGGGGTCACCGGCCCGCGACGTCCCTGAGGGCGAGGCGCCGTTCGAGGTGGGCCAGCTGCTCGCGGCCCTGGAGATCGACGAGGACGTCCGGGTCACCAGCACCGAGGACGTCCCCGTGATGCTGGACGACAACCTCCTGATCGTGCGGCGGCTGACCTGCACCGAGCAGCGCGTGTCCTGCGTGCAGTTCGACCGCAGCGACGGGGTGCTGGTCACCATCGCCAGCTGGGACCGGCCGATCAGCGAGGACCTGTACCGGCTGCTGAAGCCGCTGCCCGCGGAGATGTTCCGGCGCTAGGCACCCGGGCGCCCTCCCTCAGCGCGTGCTGACGGCGGCGCGGACGGCGCGGCGCACCAGGGCGCAGTCGTCGTGCAGCCGCCGCAGCAGAAGCCGCTGCTGCTCCCCGAACGCCAGCGCCCCGCCCGGCCTGCCTGCCGGTGCCGGCGGCGCGGGGTCGCGCATCGCCCGCTGCACGGCCGCCTCGCAGACGCGGATCTCCTGGATGAGCACGAGCATGAGGTTGACCAGGAACGCGTCCCGTCCGCGCGGTCCCGACGCCTGGGCGGCCTGGCTGATCTGGCGCCTCGTCAGCGGTGCGTTGCCCAGCACTGTCCACAGCAGTGCCAGGTCGTAGCCGGGCAGGTACCAGCCGGCCGACTCCCAGCCCACCAGCACCGGGCCCGCGGGGGAGAGCACCACGCTGGTCAGCGGCGAGCCGCCGTGGCAGAACTGCCGCGCGGGCCGCCGCCCCCGGCCGCCGAGCCCCATCAGCAGCGTCTGGAGATCCGTCAGGTCACGGTCGGTGAGCAGCCCCAGCGTGTGGTAGCGCGCCAGCTGCGCGGAATAGCTGACCGCGCTGGGGAACGCCGAGGCCGGTGGCTCCCACTGGTTGAGGCGGCGCAGCCCGTTGAGCACGGCGCGGATGTCCGGCGCCGGCGGCGGGGCGGAGGGGTGGCGCCGCGGCGCGGCCGTGCGGCCCGGCACGAAGTCGGTCACCAGCACGCAGGTCCGGGTGTCCGCCGCGATCAGTCCCGGCACCCGCACCGGCGGGCGGGCGCGGGCGAAGCCCCGGTAGGCCGCTATTTCCTGGCGCAGGCTCTCCGCCCCCGGGCCGGACGGATCGAGCAGGCACTTGGCGACCGCGGCGCGCCGCCCGGTCATGCCGATCAGCGCCACCGACCGCGTCCCGTCCCGCAGCACGCGCACCGGGCTGAAATCGGGGCAGACCTCCTGCACGGCCGCCAGCGCCGTGCGCAGCCGCGCGCCCCGCGGCCCCGTGAAGTCCAGCCCGCCCGCGGGCGGCAGCGGCCCGGGACGGCGCTGACGGCGCGTCAACTGCTCCGCGGCGGCGCGGGCGCCCGGGACGGCCGGCCGGAGGCCGGGGCCCGGGCGGGCCCGGCTGGCCACGGAAGAGGGTGCTGGGTACATGGGCGGGCATGATCCCTTCGTGAAGCCGGAAGGTTCGCCGCGCCCCCCGGCCGGGACGGCCGCGGACACCCTGGGGACATGCCCGTGGCCTCACCCGGGCCGGGGTGGCGCGTGTCTACACCACTCCCTCGCGCGGGTGGCACACCATGTGGCGTGCCCTGGCGAACCCTGGCGAATTGTCATGGCGGCGTTGTACGGCGGTTACTGTCAACTCAGCCGAGATCCTGGGGGCTTGACGTGACCGGAGGACCCAACACCCGCCTTGCGGACCTGTTCCGGCTCGCTGGGTGGTCCAAGGGCGAACTTGCGAGGCTGGTGAACCGGCAGGCGGCGGCCCAGGGCTACCCGCAGCTGGCCACCGACACCTCGCGGGTGAGGCGCTGGATCGACGGGGGAGAGACGCCCCGCGACCCGGTGCCGGAGCTGCTGGCGTCCCTGTTCACGGAGCGACTCGGCCGTGTCGTGACCACCGAGGACCTCGGGCTGCGCCGGCCAGGGAACGCGGGGACGCGGCAGGCCTACGACGGGCTGCCGTGGCATTCCCACCGGACCGCCGCGGTCCTCACCGAATTCACGGGAATGGATCTCATGCTCAACCGACGCGGCATGGTGGGCGCGGGCGCCGCGCTCGCCGCGGGTTCCGCACTCAGCGACGCTCTGCACGACTGGCTCCGGACCGCTCCGGACTCCCACACCCCTCACCCACCGGCAGGCGCCGAGCAGGCCGGGCTCGACCGCTACGAGGCGGCCCCCGTCGGCTCGGAGGAGATCGAGGCGCTGGAGGCCTCCGTGGAGGTCTTCCGCGCCTGGGACGCCACCCGCGGCGGCGGGCTCCAGCGCAAGGCCGTCGTCGGCCAGCTCAACGAGGTCGGCGGCATGCTCGCCTACCGCCACCCCCCGCACCTCCAGCGGCGGCTGTGGGGCGTGGCGGCCAACCTCGCGGTCCTGGCCGGGTGGATGTCCCACGACGTGGGCCTGGAGCCCACCGCCCAGAAGTACTTCGTCATCGCCGCGCACGCCGCCAGGGAGGGCGGCGACCGGCCGCGTGCGGGGGAGGCGCTCTCACGCGCCGCCCGCCAGATGGTGCACCTGGGCCGCCCCGACGACGCCCTCGACCTGATGCGCCTGGCCAACCACGGCGCCGGGCGCGAGGCCCTGCCCCGCACCCGGGCGATGCTGCGCACCATCGAGGCGTGGGCGCAGGCGTCCATGGGACGCGGCCAGGCCATGCGCCACGCCCTCGGCGAGGCAGAGGACCTGTTCGTCTCCGACCGGGGCGATGTGCCGCCGCCCAGCTGGATGCAGATGTTCGACGAGGCCGACCTGCACGGCATGGAGGCGCTGGCGTACCGGACGCTCGCCGAGCACGACCCCGCGGCGGCGCCCCTGGCCGAGCAGCACGCCAGGCAGGCCCTGGAACTGCGCCGCAGCGGCCGCGACCGGTCACGGATCTTCGACCAGATCACCGCGGCGTCGGCCTGCTTCATCGCCGACGACCCCGACCAGGCGGACACCTACGCCCGGCTGGCGCTCTCCGCGATCGGGGAGAACTCCTCGCACCGCACCTGGGACCGGCTGCGCGAGATGTACCGCCTGACCGCTGCCTACGCCGACTACCCGAGGATCCAGGACCTGCGGGAGCGCATCGAGACCTCGATGCCCTCGGCGCTGGGCGGCACCGCGGGGCGGGGCGCCCGGCTGGTGTGACCGGCGGAGCGGACGGCACCGGGCAGCCACGGGCAGGCCCCGTGGTCGTCAGGGCGCGACGCGTGCCACCAGCACGCAGGCGTCCTCCGCACGGCCCGCCGTGCCGCACGCTTCCGCCACCACGTCCAGGCACCCGGCCGCGCTCGTGGCCGCCGCGATCCGGGGGGCGAGCGACACCAGCCGCGCCCCCCGGTCGCGCCCGGCCGGCCGGGAGCCCGGCGCTCCGGGCGCGGGGGAGTGCGCAGCGGCGTCCCGCGAGAGGTCCGCGGCGCCGGGAGAGATGTCCGGAAACAGGCCATCCGTATGGAGGACCAGCACGTCGCCCGGCCGCAGCCGGTCGGACCGCTCCCCGTAGGCGGCCCCGGCGACCGCGCCGAGCAGCGTCCCCGCGGGCCGGGGCAGCACCACGCCGCCGCCGGCCCGGCACACCACCGGCGCGGGGTGACCGGCCTGGGCCCACGTCAGCACCCCGCCCCCGTCGTCGCCGGGCAGCCAGCGGCAGCACAGCGCGCTGGCCAGCGCCGGGTGCGTGCCCCGGTCCAGCAGCTGGCTGAGGTAGCCGAGCAGCGCGCCCGGGGGCACGCCCGTCAGCGCCACGCCCCGCAGCGCTCCCACGGCCACGGCCGCCCCCGCGGCAGCGCCCGCGCCCTGCCCCGACAGGTCGCCCACGCTCAGCAGCCGCCCGCCGCCCGGCAGCGCCATCGCGTCGAACCATTTCCCGCCCAGGTCCCCGCCCCGGTTCCCGTCCAGGGAGCGCCCCGCCGCCGGCAGGCACCGGGCCGCCACCTCCAGACCGCCCGCCGTGCCGTCCGCGCCCTCCAGCGGATCCAGCCACGGCACCGGCGCGGCACCCGCCAGCGCCAGCTGAAGCCGCCGCGCCCCCCGCGCCGCCTCCCGCGCGCGCTGCAGCTCGCCCGCGCCCGCCGCCGCGGCCGCGCCCCCGCGCCGCAGCTCGCTGACGTCGCGGACCACGGCCCACATCGCCACCGTGCCGCCGCCGTCGTCCACGACCGGTTCGCCCGCCAGCTGCACGGTGCGCGCCGTGCCGTCGGGCCGGTCCACCCGGACCTCGCAGTCCACGGGCCGGCCGTCGACGAGGCACGCGGTCACCGCCGCGGTAAGCGCCGGCCGGTCGGCGGGCTGCACGCACGCCGGCAGCTGGTCCAGCGTCAGCGGGCCGTCTGCCGTCTCCCTGCCGAAGATCGCGTACGTCTCCTCCGACCACGTCACCTCGTCGGTCAGCAGGTTCCACTCCGCGCTGCCGACCCTGGCCCCGAGCCGCGCCGTGCCCGCCGGCGCGGCGGCCGGCCGCAGCTCAGCGAGCCGGGCGGCCGCCTCCTCCAGCCGCGCCACCACCGCCTCCCACCGCGCCCGGCGCTGCCCGCCGGGCGGAACGGCATCCCGGGCCGCCCCGGCGCGGTCACGCAGCCGGAGGACCGCCCCGACCAGCGCGTCGATCCCGTCGTCACCCGGCGTGGCCGGCGCGGGACGGGACGGGGGCGGAGAGGAGAGCATGGCGACTCCCGTGACGGCGGGACCGGCCCGCGGGCACGGCCCGCGGCGGATGACCCGACTGTCCCACAGCCCCGTCCGCGCCGTAAGGGTTTGGGCCGTTCCCGGCGGCCGGACGATACCCCGGGCCGGGGGCGGGACCGGGACCAGGTGTAGAACGGCCGTGACCGGCAAGAAGCCGGTTCAGCGGAAATCCCGTTGCCACCGGATCGCCCTCACCGGATGCTGACTCATATGTTCGCCAGTCCGATCGAAACAGGCATAGCGCCCAGCGGCACCCTCCTGGGACTTCTCCAGCGGGGGCGCGGCGACGGGTGGCTCCATGCCCTGGCCGCGCCCCGCGCGGCCGCCGTGGCAGCGCTGGAGGAGTGCGTCCTCCATGACCCCCGGCCCGACTGGCGGCTCGAACACCGGTCCCTGTACTACGCCCGGCTCTACCGCGAGCTGGACCCCGGGCTGGACGCGATCGCCGCCCACCTCACCGACCCCGCGGACGCGGTCGACACCGAGGAGGAGCGCACCGGCCTGGCCCTGTCCGTCCTCGGCCACCTCGTCTCCTACGGCGACGCCGAGGCGCTGCGGCTGCTGCGGCAGTACGCCGTGACCGGCTCCAACTGGCGCTGGGCCCTCGACGAGCTGGCCGTCCGCGACGACGACGACGGACTGCGCGCCCTGGGACCGCGCATCCTGGCCCGTTTCCCCGCCACCCCCGACGGCGACCGCGCCCTCACGGCCGCCGTGAGGGACTCCTTCGAGCCCCGCCCCTGGCGGGTGTGGGCCGAGGACCCCGGCCGCCCGGCCCAGCGGGCACGCCTGTCCCGCGCCCTGCAGGCCGGCGACTTCGACCAGTGGCAGCGGCAGCTGCGGCACACCGGGCCTGCCCCGGGCTGGAGCGTCGTGGAGATCCTCGCCTGGGCGCAGGACGGGTACGAGCAGACGCCGCGGCAGTGGCGCGAGGCCGCGGCCGCCCGCTGCCTGGCGGCCGTCGCCGGCCCCGGTGACCGGCCCGCGCTGCTGTCCGCCGCCGCCTCCGGGCCGCCCGCCGCGCGCGCCGCCGCGCTGCGGCACCTGGCCGAGCGCTCCGACCCCGAGGCGTTCGCGCTGCTGTCCGCCGCCGCCTCCGGCGGCGACCCCGACGTCTCACGCGCCGCCGTCACCGCGTTCTCCCGCATGAGCGGCCCGTCCGCGCTGGCCCAGGCCAGGCGGTGGGCTCACCGGCCCGACGACCTCGGCGCCTGCGCGGCCGCCATGCTCGCCCGGCGCGGCGAGGCCGCCGACGGGCCGCGCGTCCTGGCAGCGCTGCGCCGCCTGGTCCGCTCCCAGGGCCCCGACGCCCGCGGCCTGCGGTCGCTCGTCGAGGGCGCGGGGCGGCTCGCCCTGACGGCGGCCGTGCCGGTGCTGCGGCACGTCTACCGCGAGACGTCGTCCTCCCTGCTGCGCGGCCATGCCGCGCGTGCCCTGGCGGCCACCGACCCGTCGTTCCCGGCCGGCTTCGCGATCGAATGCCTGTGGGACTGCGAGGAAGACACCCGGGCGACCGGCGCCCGCTACGCCACCACGGTCGACACCCGCGTCGTGGCACGGCTGCGGGGGCTGGCGGCCGACCCCGCCGAGCAGGCCGGCGTCCGGACGGTGGTGCGCGGCCGGCTGGCCGGCCGCGCCGCCGGCTGACCCGCGCCCGGCGGGGCCGGGGGCTGCCGCGCGCGCCGGCGGCCTGGCACCATGTCGGCGTGAACGGGCGCTGGGAATTCTGGGTTGACCGGGGCGGGACCTTCACCGATATCGTCGGGCGCCGCCCCGACGGACGGCTGGAGACGGCCAAGCTGCTCTCGCACGCCCCCGGGCGGTACCGCGACGCCGCCGTCGCCGGCATCCGCCGCATGCTCGGGCTCGCCCCCGGCGAGCCGGTCCCCGCCGAGCGCGTGGCCGTCGTCAAGATGGGCACCACCGTCGCGACCAACGCCCTCCTGGAACGCCGGGGCGAGCCCACCGTGCTCGTCACCACCGAGGGTTTCCGCGACGCGCTGCGCATCGGCTACCAGAACCGGCCCCGCCTCTTTGACCGCCGCATCGTCACCCCCGAGGTCCTCTACGACCGCGTCATCGAGGTGCCCGAACGCCTCGCCGCCGACGGCACCACCGTGCGCCCCCTCGACACCGGCGCCCTTGCCGAGGCCCTGGCCGGCGCCCGCCGCGACGGCTTCCGGGCCGCCGCCATCGTCTTCCTCCACGGCTACCGCCACCCCGCCCACGAACGCCTCGCCGCCGCCCTCGCCGCCGAGGCGGGCTTCACCCAGGTCAGCACCTCCCACGAGGTCAGCCCGCTGATCCGGCTGGTGACCCGGGGCGACACCACCGTGGCCGACGCCTACCTCTCGCCCGTGCTGCGGCGCTACGTCGAGCAGGTCGCCAGCGAACTGAAGGGCGTGCGGCTGCTGTTCATGCAGTCCAACGGCGGGCTGCGGGAAGCCGCCCGGTTCCGCGGCAAGGACGCGGTGCTCTCCGGGCCGGCCGGCGGCGTCGTCGGCATGGCCCGCTCCAGCGCCGAGGCCGGGTACCACCGCGTCATCGGCTTCGACATGGGCGGCACCTCCACCGACGTCTCCCACTACGCCGGCGAACTGGAACGGGTCTTCGGCACCGAGGTCGCGGGCGTGCGGATGGGCGCACCCATGATGGACATCCACACCGTCGCCGCGGGCGGCGGCTCCCTCCTGCGCTTCGACGGCGCCCGCTACCGCGTCGGCCCCGACTCCGCCGGCGCCGATCCCGGTCCCGCCTGCTACCGCCGCGGCGGCCCGCTGACCGTCACCGACGCCAACGTCATGCTCGGCCGGATCCAGCCCGGCCACTTCCCGCACGTCTTCGGCCCCGGCGGCGACCAGCCGCTCGACGCCCAGGCCGTCCGTGACGGCTTCACCCGCCTCGCCGGCGAGATCACCGCCGCCACCGGCGACCGCCGCACCCCCGAGGAAGTCGCCGCCGGCTTCCTGGAGATCGCCGTCCAGAACATGGCGCACGCCGTCAAGAAGATCTCCGTCCAGCGCGGCCACGACATCACCCAGTACGCCCTGACCAGCTTCGGCGGCGCCGGCGGCCAGCACGCCTGCGCCGTCGCCGACGCCCTGGGCGTGTCCACCGTCCTCATCCCGCCGCTCGCCGGGGTGCTCTCTGCCTACGGCATCGGGGTCGCCGACGCCACCGCCCTGCGCGAACGCTCCGCCGAGACCGGTCTGACCGACGAGGCCATGCCCGCGCTCCGGGAGACCGCCAGGGAGCTGGCCGCCCAGGCCCGCGCCGACCTGCGCGCCGACGGCATCGACGACGCCGCGATCCGCACCGCCGTCCGCATCCACCTGCGCTACGCGGGCACCGACGCCGCGCTGCCCGTCCCGCTGGCCGGGCGGGCCGAGATGGCCGAGGAGTTCGCCCGCCTCCACCGCGCCCGCTACGGCTTCACCATGGACAAGCCGCTCGTCGCCGGGCTCGTCGCCGCCGAGGCCACCGGCGCCCCCGGGCCGCGCGCCACCGCGCCTGACCCGGCCGCCGCCCCGGCCGCCGCCCCGGCACGCCCGGCGGCGCCCGCGGCGCGTGTGCCGCTGTACGCCGAGGGCCGGTGGCAGGACGTACCGCTGCACCGCCGCGACGCGCTGCGCCCCGGCGAGACGGTCGACGGCCCCGCGCTGATCACCGAGCCGGACGCCACCACCGTCGTCGATCCCGGCTGGCGCGCCGCTGCCGGGCCGCACGGGCACCTGGTGCTCACCCGCGTACGGCCGCTGCCCGCGGCCACCGCGATCGGCACCGCCGTCGACCCCGTGAAGCTGGAGGTCTTCAACAACCTCTTCATGGCCATCGCCGAACAGATGGGCGTCCGGCTGGAGAACACCGCCCACTCCGTCAACATCAAGGAACGGCTGGACTTCTCCTGCGCGCTGTTCGACGCCGAGGGCAACCTCATCGCCAACGCCCCCCATATCCCGGTGCACCTCGGGTCCATGGGCGAGTCCATCAAGGAGGTGCTGCGCCGCAACGCCGGCACCATGCGACCCGGCGACGTCTACGCCGTCAACGACCCGTACCACGGCGGCACCCACCTGCCGGACGTCACCGTCGTCACGCCCGTCTTCTCCGGCGACGGGCCCGGCGCCGAACTCCTCTTCCTCGTCGCCTCCCGCGGCCACCACGCCGAGATCGGCGGCATCACCCCCGGCTCGATGCCCGCGTTCAGCCGCACCATCGAGGAAGAGGGCGTCCTGTTCGACAACTGGCTCCTCGTCCGCGACGGCCGCCTGCGCGAGTCCGAGACACGCGCCCTGCTCACCTCCGGCCCCTACCCCTCCCGCAACCCCGAGGCCAACCTCGCCGACCTGCGCGCCCAGATCGCCGCCAACGAGAAGGGCATCGCCGAACTGCGCGCCATCATCGACCAGTTCGGGCTCGACGTGGTCCGCGCCTACATGCGCCACGTCCAGGACAACGCCGAGGAGGCCGTGCGCCGCATCATCGCCACCCTCCACGACGGCTCCTACCGGTACGAGACCGACACCGGCGCCGTCATCCACGTCACCGTCACCGTCGACCGCGCCGCCCGGTCCGCCGTCCTGGACTTCGCGGGCACCTCACCCCAGCAGCCCGGCAACGACAACGCCCCCAGCGCTGTGGTGAAGGCCGCCGTCCTCTACGTCTTCCGCACCCTCGTCGCGGACGACATCCCCCTCAACAGCGGCTGCCTGGCACCGCTGGACATCCGCATCCCGCCCGGCTGCATGCTCGCCCCCGCCTACCCGGCCGCGACCGTCGCCGGCAACGTCGAGACCTCACAGTCCGTCACCGGCGCCCTTTACGCTGCCCTCGGCGTGCAGGCCGAAGGCTCCGGCACCATGAACAACCTCACCTTCGGCAACGAGGACGTCCAGTACTACGAGACCATCGCCAGCGGCTCCGGCGCGGGCGACGGCTTCCCCGGCGCCGACGCCGTGCAGACCCACATGACCAACTCCCGGCTGACCGACCCGGAGATCCTCGAATGGCGCTACCCCGTGCGCGTCGAGGACTTCCGCGTCCGCACCGGCAGCGGCGGCGCCGGACGGTGGCGCGGCGGCGACGGCGTCGAACGGCGGCTGCGCTTCCTGGCGCCCATGACCCTCGCCCTGCTCACCGGGCACCGCCGCGTCCCGCCGTACGGCATGGCCGGCGGCCGCCCCGGCGCCCTCGGCACCAACACCCTGCTGCGCGCCGACGGCACGACCGTCACGCTCCAGGGCCGCGACAGCGCCGAGGCCGCCCCCGGCGACGTCCTCGTGATCCGCACGCCCGGCGGCGGCGGTTACGGCCCGCCCGGCGAGGAGTGACCGGCCGGCGGCCGGCTGTCAGCGGCACCGCCTAATCTGTCCGTCGTGACCGGAACCGCTGCTCAGCCGCCCGCCGCCCCGCCGCCCGGGACGCCCGCGCCGCGCCCGGCGCCCGGCCCCGCGGCCGACGAGGGGCTCGCCCGGCGGCTGCGCGCGCTCGCCTGCACCGCCCCGCTCCACGACCTGGACGCCCGCAAGGCCAACCTCGCGGGCGAGTACAGCGTCTACGCGATGGCCGAGCTCGGGCTCGCCGCCATCGACCTGGTCACCCTCAGCATGGACTTCGACACCGGCGCCGACCACGAGCAGGTCGTCGCCCGCCTGCTGCCCCGGGTCGCCGCGCAGGCGCCCTCGCGCCCCGCCGAGGAGCACGAGCGCGTGGCCCGCTGGGTGCTCGACAGCCTCATCAACGTCGGCAGCGTCGACCGCGGCTTCCGCGCCGTTTACGGCACCTTCGCCCCCGACGGCAGCTACGTGCGCCGCGACTACGACTTCAAGCTCATCGAGGAGGTGCCGGGCCCCGGCGGCGAGGTCTACCTGCGCACCACCGACGAGGCGGTCAACGTGCTGGTCGGCGCCCTCGACACGGACGTCACCAGCGCCCAGATCGCCGCCGAGGTCAAGCTGGAGGTCCTCATCAGCCGCGGCCGCCTCGCCGACGCCCAGCTCGCCGCCGAGCAGGCCAGGTACCGCACCGTGCAGTACGCCGAGGCGCTGCGCCGCGCCCTGGAAGCCACCCGCCGCGACGTCCGCGCCGTCGACTGGGTCCGCACCGTCCCCGACCTGATCGACGAGGCCCTCGCCCACATCGCCGAGCGCTACCGCCACGAGAACGCGATCCTCACCAACATCCGCCGCGCCCGCGACGAGGCGGAGGACCCGGGCCACAAGCTGCGCGCCGCCGAGCTCGTCGACATCGTCAAGGACTGCATCCGGCGCCACACCCAGCTGCAGTCCCGGCTCCTGCAGGCCGGGCCGCTGTTCCGCGCCGAGCAGGACCGCCAGGCGTTCCGCCCGGTCCCCGCCCGCGCCGGCACCGACCTGCACGGCCAGCTGCTCGCCCCGGTCCTGGAGCTGACCCTGGACCAGGCCACGCGCGTGACCGACGCTTACTTCCGCCGCGGCACCGCGCCCCGGCCCCCCGCCGCCGTGCGCCTCGCCGACCTCACCGAGATGCTCCTCACCCCGCCCGCCCCCCGCGAGCACCTGGGAGCCGAGCTCCCCGAGCCTGACCTGGTGGCCACCCCCGACGACAGCCGCTTCAGCGAGGAGCAGCTCGCCGCCGCAACCGCGCTCCTCAGCGTTCCGCCCGACGCCCCCCGCCGGCTGTCGGGGCTGCTCGCCGAGGCCCGCCGCGCCGACCCCGACCTGCCCCACCTGGTCGCCCTCCTCGCGGTCCACGCCGCCAGCCCGCCGGTCGGCACCGCCTACCGGCAGGGCGAGCGGAGCCTGCTGTTCGCCGTCGACGACGGCACCCCGCTGGACGACCCCGAGTTCGGGGGTTCCGACCTCATCGTCGGAACCGCGCTGCTGGACGCGGCCGGCATGGCCGCAGGACGATCGGAGAACGCGCCGTGACCACCCCCGCCCGCGATGACGCGCCGCCGCTGACGCCCGCGGACGCCGCCGACGCCTCCCGCCTGGTCTCCTTCGGGCTCCACCCCCGGCTGCTGCCCGCCCGCGACGCCGAGTACGCGGCGCTGCTGCGCCGCTACCGCGAGGACCCCGCGTTTGCCCGGCTCACTGACGCCGTCGCCACCGGCCTGGGCCTGATCGTCCTGGAGGTCTCGCCGCGCGCGGGCATGGCCGTGGCGGCTGCCGAGGACTCCGTCTTCGCGGTCCGCATGGGCGACTACGCCCGCCGCGCCGCCGCTGACCCCGCTGACCGCTTCCTCCACGGCCTGGCCCACCTGGCCGTTGCCGCCCTGGCCTTCCCCCGCCCGCAGGACCTCGCCGACGACGACTACCTCGGCCGCATCACCGTCAACGGCGTCGAGGCGTTCGTCCGCCAGGCCTGCCGCCGCCTCGCCGAACGCGCCGCGGAACGGGGCGAGAACACCGATCCGGCCAGCGAGACTCCCGGCCTGGAGGCGGCCTGGCGGGTCTACGCCCGCCGCACCGCCACCGGCGCCACCAAGGACGCCCGCCGCCTGGCCAGCTCCACCACCGGCATCGTCGGCAAGGCCATCGCCTTTCTCGCCGACTCCGGCTTCCTGCAGCGCACCGGCGACGAAGCGGGCGGCTCCTACCGCACCACGCCCCGCTACCAGCTCCAGGTCCGCGAGCTGGCCGCCAGCAGCGCCATGTCCGAGCTGATGCAGCTCGGCGTCGTCCCGGTCAGTGACGGCACGGCCTCGCTGGCGCCGCCCTCCGCCGGCGAGGACCCCCTGCCCGACGGTGCCGGCCTGCCCTTCCACGACTGACCGCCACGACGAGACGCCCCTCACGAAAGCCCGCTCACGAAAGCCGCCATGTACGAGCTGTCCCGGATCCGCCTGTACTCCATCGGGCCGGCCGGCGCCCGGTACGCCGACACCAACCTCGACCTGCGCGGCGTCGGCGCCCCCGTGCCCGAGCCCGCGCCCACGCAGACGGACGTCTTCGAGCTGCTGGCCGACGAGCCGGCGGGGCCGCCGCGCCGCCCCGCGCCCGCCGCCGTCCTCTTCCTGGAGAACGGCGGCGGCAAGTCCGTGCTGCTTAAGCTCATCTTCTCCGTCATGCTGCCCGGGCACCGCAACACCCTGGGCGGCGCCAGCTCCGGCGTGCTGCGCAAGTTCCTCCTCGCCGACGACTGCGGCCACGTCGCGCTGGAATGGCAGCACACCAGGACCGGCGAGACCATCGTCGTCGGCAAGGTCAGCGAGTGGCGCGGCCGCCAGGTCTCCACCGACCCCCGCCGCTTCACCGAGGCCTGGTACTCCTTCCGCCCCGGCCCCGGCATGAGCCTGGACTCCCTGCCCGTGGCGGAGTCCACCGCGCTGCGGCCCCGCGAGGGCACTTCCGGCGCCCGCGGCCGCCGCCGCACGCTCAAGGGCTTCCGCGACGTCCTCATCGAGACCGGAAAGGCCTACCCCAACCTGGACGTCGTCTGGGAAGAAGTGCACGAGCGCTGGACCGAGCACCTCGGCCGCCTGGGCCTGGACCCGGAGCTCTTCCGCTACCAGCGCGAGATGAACGCCGACGAGGGCGAGGCCGCCGGCCTGTTCGCCGTGAAGAACGACGCTGACTTCACCGACCTGCTGCTCCGCGCCGTCACCGACACCCGCGACACCGACGGCCTGGCCGACCTCGTCCACGGTTTCGCCCACAAGCTCGGCCGCCGCGACGAGCTCGCGGCCGAACGGGACTTCACCGCCGGCTCCCTCGATCTGCTGGCCGCCGTCACTGAAGCCGCGGCGGGGCGCGACGCCGCCCGCGCCGGCCACCAGCGCGCCGAGCACGCCGCCCGCGCCCTCGCCCGCCGCCTGACCGCCCGCGCCGAGGCCGAACGGACGCGCGCCGCCGGGCTCGCCGACCGTCTCGCCACCGCCCAGCAGGCTGTCACGGCCGCCGAGACCGCCCGCGCCCGCGCCGCCCGCACCGCCGCCGAGCTCGCCTACCGCCACGCCTCCCTCGCCCTGGCCGCCGCGGAGAAGGACGCCGCCGCCCAGCGCCGCGAACTCGCCGACGCCCGCACGCTGCACGCCGCCTGGCAGGCCACCGAGACCGTGCTGCAGCACCGCGCCGCCGCCGACCGGGCCGCCCGCGCCGCCGCCGCCATCCGCGAAGCCGAGCGGGACGCCGCCCCCGCGCTCGCCGCGCGCGGCAGGGCCGCCGCCGCCCTGGTGCGCGCCCTGCACGCGGCCGCCACGGCGAGCGAACGCGCCGCCGCCGAACACGAGGAGCGCTCCGCCGCGCTCCAGCGGGCCGCCGAGGACGCGTACCGCGACGCCACCACCGCCGCCACCGAGGCCGAACGGGCCCGCAGCGAGGCCGGGCACCTGCGGCAGCGCCTGGCCGAGGTCCGCGAGGAGACGGCCCGGGCGGTCGAGGCCGGGTGGCTGGAGGACGGCGGCCCGGACGCCGACCCCGCCCGCGCCGCCCTGGCCGCCAGCGACGCCGCCCGCGCCGCGGTTGCGGCTTGGGAGAGCGCCCGGGAGGCCGCCCGCCGCGCCGCCGACGCCGCCAGCGAGGCCGCCCGCGACCACGGGCGGGCCGAACTCGCCGCCGCCCGCGCCGCCGACGCCGCGGCCGCCGCCCGGGACGCCTGCGCCGCCGAGCAGCGCACCGCCGCCGCCCTCGCCGCCGAGGAGCGCCTCGCCCGTCTCCTCGGCGTTACCCCCGCCGGCGACGGCCCGGCGCTCACGGCGGACGACCTCGACCGCAACGCCGAGACCCTCGCCCGCCTGCTCGACGAGCAGATCGCCGACGGCGAGCGCGAGCTGTTCGAGCTGCGCACCGCCGCCGCCGAGGACTCCCGCATCCTCGCCGCCCTCGGCGACGGCGGGCTGCTGCCGCCCAGCCCCGACGTCCTGGCCACCGTCGAGTACCTCGGCGAGCACGGCATCCCGGCCCTGCCCGGCTGGCGCTACCTGGCGCAGGCCGTCCCGCCCGCCGACCACGCCGCGGTGCTCGCCGCCCGCCCCGAACTCGTCGACGGCGTCATCCTCACGGACCCCGGCTCCCACGCCCGCGCCCGCGAGGTCCTCTCCGGCGCGGCCCTGCTGCCGCGTTCCGCCGTCGCCGTCGGCACCGCCGCCGCTCTCCTGGCCCCCGCTCCCGCCCCGGGCGGCGGGGACAGCGATGTCTTCCTCGTCCCGCCGAACCCCGCCATGCACGACGAGCGCGCCGCCGACGACGAACGGCACGCGCTGCGCGACCGCGCCGCCGCCCGTGACGCCCGCATCCGGGACCTGGCCGCGGGAGTCTCGCAGGCCCGCCAGCTCGCCGCCCGCCTCGCCTCCTGGCGCGCCGACTGCCCCCCGGGCCGCCTCGCCGAGCTGGCCGCGGCCGCCGAACGCGCCCGCCAGGAGGCCGCGCTGGCCGAGCGCCGCCTCGCCGAGGCCGCCGCCGCCCGCGCCGAAGCGGAGGAGGCGGCCGCCGAGGCCGCCCGCGCCCGCGACGAGCGGCAGGAGGCCGCCCAGCGCGCCGGCCGGTCCGCTGACGCCCTGGCCGGCCTGGCCTCCCGGCTCACTGAGCGCCCCCGCTGGCAGGCCCGGCTCAGCGAACTCGCCGCCGAGGCCGCCGAGGCCGAGGCCCGCGCCGAGGCGGCACTCGCCCGTGCCCGTACCGCCGACGAGGACCGGCGCGCCGCCCAGCGCGCCGCCGACGACGCCCGCCGCACGGCCCGGGCCCTGCGCGCCGAGACCACCGAGATCTCCGGCGTCCCCGAGACCGGCGCCGACGACACCGCCGACGACACCGCCGCTGACGGCGGAGCCAGCACCGCGTCGCTGCCCGCGCTGCGCGAGGCCTACCGCTCCGCCTCCCGCCTGTACGAGAAGGCGGCCGTCGGCGCCGACCTGCGCGCCGAGCAGGCCCGTGCCGAGGGCGACGAAAGCGCCGCCCGCGCCGCCCTCGACCGGCTCAGCGCCAAGGTGCGGACGCGCGCTGCCAAGCTGCTCGACGGCCCTGAGGGCGCCGACGGCCCGTCGCGCCAGGCCGCCGCCGCCCGGGCCGAGTCCCTCGTCCAGCTGCTGGAGACCCGTGCCAGCGCCGCCAGCGAGCGGCTGGGCCGGCTCCGCGGCGAGGCCGAGCGGCTGGCCCCCGCGAACGGCGGCTCCCACATCGACCTGCCTCCCTCCCAGCAGCCGTCCACCGCCGAGGAGGCCAGCCAGCTGCTGCGCGAGGCCACGGCCGGCCTCGCCGCCCGCGAGGAGGCCCTGGAGTCGGCCCGCGCGGCCCACGAGGCCCTCGCCCGCGACCACCACCAGGCCCGTGACGCCGCCGAGGGCTTCGAGGAGACCGCCGCCCTGCTGCGCGACCTGCTCCGCGACCCGCAGCGGGACACCGCCGCCGACGACACCGCCACCACCGCGGCTCCCGAGCCCTACCCGGGGGGCCTGCCCGAGGCACGCCAGGCCGCCGCCAGCGCCCGCCGCGCCCTGCGGGAGCAGGCCGCTGCGCTCAGCGCCGCCGAGTCCGCCCTCCGCGACGCCAGCGACCGCCTCGTGCGGCACGCCAACGCCGCCCGCTACGAGCAGGTGCGCACCCCCGCCCGGCAGCAGATCCGGGAGCTGCCCGCCGCTGAACTCCCCGAGCACGCCCCCGCCTGGGCCGAGGCGTTCGCCCCGCGGCTGCGCGTCCTCACCGACGAACTCGCCCAGCTGGAACGCAACCGCGACAGCATCGTCGACCGGCTGCGCGGCCTCGTCGAGTCCTCCCTCGCCACGCTCCGCGCGGCCCAGCGGCTGTCCCGGCTCCCTGAAGGACTGGGGGAGTGGTCAGGGCAGGAGTTCCTGCGCATCCGCTTCGAGGACCCCGACCAGGCCACCCTGACCGAGCGGCTCGGCGAGGTCGTCGACGTCACCACCCGCGCCGCTGTGGCCAAGAACGCCGACCTGCGCCGCGACGGCATGACGCTGCTGCTGCGCGGCGTCCACGCGGCGCTGCGGCCCAAGGGGGTCAGCGTCGAGATCCTCAAGCCCGACGCCGTGCTGCGCGCCGAGCGGGTTCCGGTCGGGCAGATGGGCGACGTCTTCTCCGGCGGCCAGCTGCTCACGGCCGCCATCGCGCTGTACTGCACGATGGCCGCGCTCCGGGGCAACGACCGGGGCCGCCACCAGCACGCCCACGCGGGCACCCTCTTCCTCGACAACCCCATCGGCCGGGCCAACGCCACGTACCTGCTGGAGCTGCAACGTGCCGTGGCCGACGCGCTGGGCGTCCAGCTGCTGTACACCACGGGGCTGTTCGACACCACGGCGCTCGCTGAGTTCCCCCTGGTGATCCGGCTGCGCAACGACGCGGACCTGCGGGCGGGCCTGAAGTACATCAGCGTCGAGGAACATCTGCGGCCCGGTCTGCCCGCGCCGGAGACCAGCGGCACGCCCGCACACGGGGAGGTCACCGCCACCCGCGTCTTCCGGCGGCCCGCGCCGGGCGGCACCCCCTGACCGGGACGGCCCGCGCGGCTAACCCCGCGCGGGCCACCGCCGCGGCCGGGCGACGCTGCTCGGTTCGGAGAGCACACCGTTCCGCTGCTGCCACGCCTGCCGGGTGACCCAGATGTCCAGCACCGCCCAGGTGGCCACGACGGTGCTGGCGATCGTGGTCAGCAGCATCGGGAACGCCAGCCACGAACCGGCGAGCGTGCACAGCAGCACCACGACCAGCTGGGTGAGCGTCAGGGCGATGATGATGACGGCGCGGACCGCCGCGGCGCGCACGGGATCCGGGAGCCGGGGTCTCGCGTACACTCCGCTGTCCCTCTCTGCACGGTGAGATGAGCGGATATGTCGCCCCCCATGGTAGAACGCCTTGCGGCCGCGCCGGTCCCGGGCCAGGATGGGGCCCCCGCGCGGACTCCGTGCCGCATTGCGCGATGACGCCGTACCCGGCGGTTGCGGGTAGTAGGCTCGCGCTGTCGGACGGTGGCAACCCCCGTGCGGGCCCGGAGACTTGGGGAGGGCATGCGCGTACGCGGCACGACGGTCAGGCGCAGGATGAGCACGCTCGCGCTGGTGCCCCTGCTGTCACTCGCGGTCGTCTGGGCCTGCGCGACGGCCATCACTGTCTCCGATGCCCGCCAGGCGCTCGGCGCGTCGTCCGTCGCCAGCTCCCTGGCCCCGGAGGCCGAGGACTTCCTCGCCGCCGTCCAGCAGGAGCGGCGCCAGACCGTCATCCACCGCGCCGACCCGCGCCGCGCCGAGTCGCTCAGCCGCCTCGAGGATACCCGTGAGGCCACCGACGCCGCCGCCAGCCGGCTCCTCAGCCGCGCCGCCAGCGCCCGCGGCGGCCTCGACGGCTCCGCCGCCACTGCCGTCGACGCCCTGTCCACCGCGCTCGGCAGCCTCGGCCAGCTCCGGGACCAGGTCGAGCGCGGCACCATATCCCGCACCCGGGTCCTCGGCGCCTACAACAGGCTCGCCGACCCGGCCCTGCGCCTGCTGGCCGCCCTCCCGCCTTCCACCGACAGCGAGACCGGGCTGCACGCCCGCGCCGTCGCCGGACTCCACCTGGCCAGGGAGTACCTCGCACGCGAGGACGCGCTGGTCGCAGGCGCGCTGGCCGCCGGGCGCACCACCGACACCGAACGCGACGCGCTGGCCGCGCTGATGACCGAGCGCCAGGCCGCCTACGACACCTTCCTCAGCGGCCTGCCGCTGGAGGACCGCCTGGCCCACGAGAGCTTCTGGGAGGACGGCGGCGGCCGGGTGCTCAGCAGCACGGAACAGTCCCTGGCCGAGACCGGCTCGGTCCAGCCCGGGCAGTGGGACGAGGTCAGCGGCGCCGCGCTCAGCGAACTGGCCGGTCTCGCCGCCGAGGCCGGCGACCGGTGTGAGGACGCCGCCGCCTCTGCGCGCGGCGGCCTGGTCAGGCGCGCCGTCCTCGTCGGCGCGGGCGGCTTCCTCGCCGTCGCGCTGTCCGCCGCCGTGGCCTGGCGCGTCTCCCGCGCCCAGCTGCGTGAGATGCGCACCCTCGTCCGTGAGGCCCGCGAGGCCTCCGAGGTGCGGCTGCCCGGCGTGCTGCGCCGCCTGGCGGCCGGCGACCGCGTCGACGTGGAGACCGAGGCGCCCCGCCTGGAGTACGGGGCCGACGAGGCCGGGCAGGTGGGCAAGGCGGTCAACACCCTCCAGCGGGCCGCGCTGTCGGCGGCCGTCGAACGCGCCGCCGTCCGCCACCGCGTCTCCGAGGTCTTCGTCAACCTCGCGCGCCGCAGCCAGGTCCTGCTCCACCGCCAGCTGAACATCCTGGAGACGGCCGGACAGCGCGCCGGGACCGGCGTCGACCGCGACGAGCTGGTGCGGCTGACCCACCTCACCGCGCGGATGCGGCGCCACGCCGAGGGACTGGTCGTGCTCTCGGGCGCCGCGGGCTCCCGCCAGTGGGCCAAGTCCGAGCTGCTGATGGACGTGGTCCGCGGCGCCGTCGACGAGGTCGAGGACTACGACCGCATCGAGATCCGCCGCCTGCCGGCGCTGGCCGTCGCCGGCGCCGCCGTGGCGGACCTGCGCCACCTGCTGGCCGAGCTGCTGGAGAACGCCACGGTCTTCTCCCCGCCGCACACCGCCGTCCAGGTCTACGGCGAGCGCGTGCCGCACGGCTTCACGCTGGAGATCCACGACCGGGGCCTGGGCATGACGGCCGAGGCGCTCCAGGAGGCCAACGAGCGGCTCGCGCAGCCGCCGGACCCGGAGGCCGCCGACACCGACCGGCTCGGCCTGCTCGTCGTCGCCCGCCTCGCCGAGCGCCACGGGGTGCGGGTCTCCCTCAGGGAGTCGCCCTACGGCGGCACCACCGCCGTGACCCTCATCCCCGGCGACCTGCTCACCGAGACCGGCGGCCAGGACGCTCTCCCGCACGGGCAGCGGCCCGCGCTCCTGGAAGGGCCCGCCGACGGGCCGGTCGAGCTGGAAGCCCCCGTCGCCCCCGCGGACACCGGCCCGCGGGCGGCACCCGGCTCCGGCTGGCCGCCCGCCGGCGACGGCCAGCAGGCCGACGGCACGCCGGACCCGCCGGGCGATGGGCGGCAGCCGGGTGCGCCGGTGCGCCGCACCCCCGTGCTCGTCGCCGACCACGGGCGGCCCGTCGCGCCGCCGCCCGGCGTCCCGCCGGACCAGGAGAGACCCGCGGCCGCCACCACGCGCTCCGGGCTGCCCCGCCGCGTGCGGGGCGCGGCGCCCGGTCCCCGGGCGCCCCGGCCCGCGGCGGACGCGTCCCCGGACACCCCGGACGGCCGCCCGGAGAACCCCGTGGCGGACCTGGACGCCGAGGCCGTCCGTGCCCGCATGTCGTCGCTCCAGCGCGGCTGGCGGCGGGGAAGGCAGCAGACCGAGAACCGGCGGGGCCCGACCCCGCCGGGCACGCAACCATGAACGGATGAGGCGGAGACCGATGACCGCACCGGAGGCCGCGGGCCACGGCGGCACCCCACACCACGGCAGCCCGCAGGAGCGGGGCCAGCTCGACTGGCTCCTGGACGAACTCGTCGCCCGTGTCCCGCATGTGCGCCATGCCCTGGTCCTGTCGAGCGACGGGCTGGCGCGCGGCGCCTCCCGCAGCCTCGGCAGGGAGGACAGCGAGCAGCTCGCGGCCGTCGCCTCCGGCCTGCACAGCCTCGCCCGGGGCGCGGGCAAGCACTTCGACACCGGGGGAGTGCGGCAGACCCTGGTCGAGCTCGACGACGCCTTCCTCCTCGTCTCCGCCGCCGGGTCCGGCAGCGCGCTTGCCGTCTTCGCTGAGGCGGACGCCGACATCGGGCAGGTCGCCTACGAGATGACGCTGCTGGTCAAGCGGGTCGGGCCGCACCTGGCCACCCCGCCGCGTCCCGGGGCCGGCGGCTGACTGACGGCGGCTGGGACGGCTGGGACGGCGGGTCAGCCGCCCGGGTTGTCTCCGCCGTGCTGCACGCGTGTCGCGAACGGGTGACAGCGGCGGCCGCGGCGAACCGGCCCCGGCCGTCCCCGCGTCGGTGACCGTGACGGCGGCGCCGGGACCCACGGGGGTGGCCCCGGCGCCGCCGGCCGTTGTTCCGGGCGGGTCCGGACCCTGGCGCGGCCCGCGGTGAGCTGGCATCGTCCTGCTCTGCCGCGTCACGTACCCACCGGAGCCGCCCCCATGACAGCAGCGCACGCCGACCCCGCGTCCCCGCCCGAGCCGCTGTGGCGCCCCGGCCCCGACCGGGCCGCCGCCTCCCAGCTCGCCCGCTTCCACGCCGCCGCGGCCGCCCGCCACGGCGCCCCGCCGCCGGCGGACGGCGACCCGGCCGCCTCCTACGCCGCTCTGCACCGCTGGTCCGTCACTCACCTGGAGGCGTTCTGGCACGCCGTCACCGACTGGTTCGGCGTGCGGTTCTCCTCCCCGCCCCGGGCGGTGCTCGCCGATCCGGTCATGCCCGGCGCCCGCTGGTTCCCCGGCGCCCGCCTCAACTACGCCGAGCACGCGCTGCGCGCCGCCGCCGACCCGGCGCTGGCCGGCGCCCCGGCGCTGCTGTGCGCCGACGAGCGCCAGGCGGAGCCCCGCGCCGTCAGCTGGGCGGAACTGCGCCGCCAGGTCGGCGCGCTCGCCGCTGAGCTGCGGCGGCTCGGCGTCCGCCCGGGGGACCGCGTCGCCGGCTACCTGCCCACGGTGCCCGAGGCGGTCGTCGCCCTTCTCGCCACCGCCGCCACCGGCGCGGTGTGGACCTGCTGCTCCCCGGATTTCGGGGCGCGGGCCGTGCTCGACCGGTTCCAGCAGGTCGAGCCCGCCGTGCTCATCGCCGCCGACGGCTACCGCTACGGCGGCCGCGCCCACGACCGCACCGCCACTGTCGCGCAGGTGCGGCGCGGCCTGCCGGGCCTGCGCGCGGTGGTGCACGTGCCGCTGCTGGGCACCTCCGCGCCCGAGGACACCCTGGACTGGGCGGCCGTGACCGCGGGTGAGGCCGAACCGGTATTCGCCCAGGTGCCGTTCGCGCACCCGCTGTGGGTGCTGTACTCCTCCGGCACGACCGGGCTGCCGAAGGCGCTGGTCCACTCGCACGGCGGCATCCTCGTCGAGCACCTCAAGCAGCTCGGGCTGCACTGCGACCTCGCGGCAGGGGACCGGTTCTTCTGGTACACCTCCACCGGCTGGATGATGTGGAACTTCCTGGTCTCCGGCCTGCTCGTCGGCGCCACCGTCGTGCTGTACGACGGCAGCCCGGGCCACCCGGCGCCCGACGCCCAGTGGCGCGTGGCAGCCCGCACCCGGGCGACGCTGTTCGGCACCTCGGCCGCCTATGTCATGGCCTGCGCCAAGGCGGACGTCCGCCCCGGCCGTGACCTGGACCTGTCGGCGACACGCTGCGTGGCCACGACCGGATCGCCGCTGCCGCCCTCCGGCTTCCGCTGGCTGCACGAGGAGGCCGGGGCCCACCTGTGGATCGCCTCGGTCAGCGGCGGTACCGACGTGTGCAGCTGCTTCGCCGGGGCGGTGCCGACACTGCCGGTCTACGCCGGTGAGCTCCAGGCCCCGTGCCTGGGCACCGGGCTGCGGGCGTACGCGCCCGACGGCACGCCGCTGACCGACGCGGTGGGGGAGCTGGTCGTCACCACCCCGATGCCGTCGATGCCCGTGAGCTTCTGGAACGACCCGGACGGCGCCCGGTACCGCGAGAGCTACTTCGAGATGTTCCCGGGCGTCTGGCGCCACGGCGACTGGGTGACGCTCACCTCGCGCGGCACCGTCGTCATCCACGGCCGGTCCGACGCCACCCTCAACCGGCAGGGCGTGCGCCTGGGGTCGTCGGACATCTACGAGACCGTCGAAAGCCTCCCCGAGATCGCCGAGTCGCTCGTCGTCGGCGTCGAGCAGCCCGGCGGCGGCTACTGGATGCCGCTGTTCGTCCGTCTGGCGCCCGGCGCGGTCCTCGACGACGCGCTGCGGGACCGGGTGCGGGCCGTGCTGCGGGAGCGGCTGTCGCCCCGGCACGTCCCGGACGAGATCCTCCAGGTCCCCGGCCTGCCGCACACCCTGACCGGCAAGCGCCTGGAGGTGCCCGTCAAGCGGCTGCTGAGCGGTACGCCGCTGCGGCAGGCGGTCAACCCCGGATCGGTGGACGACCCCGAGCTGCTGGAGGTGTTCGTCCGTCTGGCCCGCCAGCGCGGCGTTGTCAGTGGCGACGACTACGGTAAGTGATCGGAAGATCCCGATCCGTAGAGGGGGAGTCATGGCACGCACCACTGGCCGCGGCCGCCGGAGCGGCGCCGGGCGGCGGCCCGCCCGGACCAGGCCGGCGGCGCCGCCGCGGGAAGCCGCGAGCACCGTCGCCGTCGTCGCCGACGAGGCCGGCTTCGCGCAGATGCGCCGCTATCCCACGTTCCGCTTCGCCGACCACCACAGCTACCTGCGCCACATGGAGGCCCTGCTGCGCTCCCTGGCCCGGCGCGACGGCTACACCAGCGTGGCGCTCTTCGACCCGGCGGCCTTCGCCGACTGGTGCCAGGAGCAGCGGCTGGACCCCGACAGCCCGTCTGCCCGGGCGCGGTACGCCGGGGAGATCGCCGCCCGTGGCGCCACCGTGCCCTATGACGGCCGGCCGCTGCACCGCCTCGTCCCCGCCCTGCTCGCCGAGCACGAGCGCTGGGAGACCTGGGAGCGCGGCACGGCCCTGCTCGCCGCCGCGGGTGACTGCCCCCGCTGCGGCGCCGCCGCGGCGCGCTGTGCCTTCCAGCGGGCCACCTCGGTGCTCACCGCGCTGCTGCGCCGGGCCGAGCCCGGCGTCCACCATCTGGTGTGCAGCCTCGGCGGAGACGGCGCAGACGGCCCCGACGGCCGTCCGCTGACCGCCAGCCTCAGCGCCGAGCTCGGCGGCGACGGCGAGGTGCGGGTGGCCGAGCCCGAGGCGCTGGTGCTGTGCACCGTGCTCGCCGCCGGTCTGGCGACGGGCCGCCCGGCCGGGCTCGTGCTGCGCTCCGCGGCGGACGCCGCCGCCCCGCAGCGGGTCCGCGGCTGGAGCGTGCACCAGGGCCGGCCGCGCGCGCTGACCGAGGCCGAGGTCTTCGCCGCCTACTGCACGGACGCCCGCACCGGCGAGCCCGTCCCGCCAAAGCCCGGAGTCAGCTACACGGCCGCGTTCACGCTCCCGTCCGCCCGGTGCGACGGCGGCTGAGCCGCCCCTGTCCCCGCCGCCCCCTACCCGCCCGACAGCGCCGCCCGCGCGGCGGCGCGGGCCTCGGCCGCGCCGCCGGCCGCCCGCGCCGCCGCGGCGGCCCGCTCGCACTGCGCCAGCGTGTGCCCGGCCAGCGCTTCGCGCACGGCCGGGATCGCGCCCGCGCCCATCGACAGGCTCGTCACCCCCAGCCCCGCCAGCACGCACGCCAGCAGCGGATCCGCGGCGGCCTCGCCGCACACCCCGCAGCTCTTGCCCTCGGCCTTGGCCGCCTCGGCGGCCATCGCGACCAGATCGAGCAGCGCCGGCTGCCACGGGTCCTGGAACCGGGCCAGCGCTCCCGCCTGCCGGTCGGCGGCGAAGGCGTACTGCGCCAGGTCGTTGGTGCCCAGCGAGAGGAACTCCGCCTCCTGCAGCAGCTCCCGCGCCCGCAGCGCGGCCGACGGCACCTCCACCATGGCGCCTGGCCGGGCCGCCAGCCCTGCCGCCTGGCAGGCCTCGCGGAACGCCCTGGCGTCCTCCCGGTCGGCGACCATCGGCGCCATCACGTCCAGTGCCGCGGGCAGCCCTTCCGCCGCTCGGGCCAGCGCCCGCAGCTGGCCGGCCAGCACCCCGGGATGCGCCAGCAGGGCCCGCAGTCCCCGCACCCCGAGCGCCGGGTTCGGCTCCGCACCGCCGCCGAGGAAACCCAGCGGCTTGTCCGCCCCCGCGTCCAGCACCCGCACCACGACGCGCCCCTGCGGGAACGCCTCCAGCACCCGCCGGTACACCGCGCTCTGCTCCGCTTCGGTGGGCTCCCGCCCCCCGCTGCCCAGGAACAGCAGCTCCGTGCGGAACAGCCCCACGCCCTCGGCTCCCGCGGCCACCGCCGCCGCGACGTCCTCGGGCCCGCCGACGTTGGCCAGCAGCGGCACCGCGTGGCCGTCGGCCGTCGCCCCGGGGCCGGCCCGTGCCGCGGCCGCCCGGCGCCGTTCCTCGGAACGGGCCAGCGCCGCCCGCTCCTCCGCCGTCGGCCGCAGCACCACCTCGCCCGTGCCGCCGTCCACGGCCACCACGGTCCCCTCCGCCAGGGCGCCCGCCTCGGGCAGTGCCACCACGGCCGGCACCCCCAGGGCCCGCGCCAGGATCGCGGTGTGGCTCGTCGGCCCGCCCTCCGCGGTGATGAATGCCAGCACCAGCGAGGGATCCAGCAGTGCCGTGTCAGCGGGCGCCAGGTCCCGCGCCACCAGCACGTACGGCTCGTCGCTGTCGGGCACCCCCGGCATCGCCACGCCCATCAGCCGCGCCACGATCCGGTCACGCACGTCGTCCAGGTCGGCCACCCGCCCCGCCAGATACCCGCCCGCCCCGGACACCAGCTCCCGGTACCTGGCGAAGGCGTCCGTCACCGCCCGCTCCGGTGTGTCCCCCGCGCTCACCCGCCGCTCGACGTCGGCCCCCAGCTCCGGGTCCCGGGCCATCATCGCCTGCGCCTGGAGCACCGCCTGGGCCTGCCCGCCCGCCAGCTCTCCCCGCGCGGCCAGGTCCGCCGCCACCGCCGCCACGGCCTGCCGCACGCGTGCCAGCTCCGCGGGCGCGTCCTCGGGCGCCACCCGCCCCGGGGGCACCGGCGGAAGCGACGTCTCCATGCGCCGCACCTCGCCGATCGCCACGCCCGGGCTCACGCCGACGCCCCGAAGCCTGGTTTTCATCACACAGCCTCATCCGCGGAAGACAGAAACTCAGCAACAGCGCCTTGCCGGGCGGCATGCCACACAAAAGCGTAAGTCATCTCAAGGCGCCCCTCCCCTCAGCGCGCTTTGCCGCAGCGGGTAAGGTGCGTCAGGCACACGCCATGGAACGGGACAACGGCATACGGGACACGCGGGGAGGCTTCCGGGTGGAGGTCCAGGGGACGAGCACACACAAGGACCGGATCCTGACGATCCCGAATCTGCTGAGCATGGCGCGGCTCGCCGGTGTACCGGTGTTCCTCTGGCTCATCCTCTCCCCGGAGTTCGGCGGCCCCACCCTCGACGGCTGGGCTCTTGCCGTCCTCGCCGCCAGCGGGGTGAGCGACTACCTCGACGGCAAGCTCGCCCGGCGCTGGAACCAGGTCAGCGAACTCGGCCGCATCCTCGATCCGGCCGCCGACCGCCTGTACATCCTCGCCACTCTCACGGGTCTGACATGGCGCGGCATCCTGCCGCTGTGGCTGACCGCCGTTCTGCTGGCGCGGGAGCTGATGCTGCTGGTCATGGTCTGGATACTCGACCGCCGCGGATACGCCCCGCCACAGGTCAACTTCCTCGGCAAAGCCGCCACTTTCAGCCTCATGTATGCCTTCCCGCTGCTGCTGCTCAGTGACGGAACTGGCTGGGTGGCATCACTCGCTGCTATTTTCGGATGGGCGTTCGCCGGCTGGGGTACAGCGCTCTACTGGTGGGCAGGGATCCTCTACGTGGTCCAGGTCCGCCGGCTCCTCACGGCGGATGCCACGGCCGACTGAGCTCGCCCTGGCAGCGTCGCGGGGGCCTGGTGCCCGTACGTGCCGCACGCATCTCCGGGGAGCCACCCGGGCCAGGGCCCCTCCAGACGGGCGCAGTCGGAGTGACTGCCTACTCCCCAAGGAGGACACTTCCGATATGAAGGCCGTCGTAATGGCTGGAGGCGAAGGCACCCGGCTTCGCCCGATGACCGCGAGCATGCCCAAACCGCTGCTCCCTGTGGCCAACCGCCCCATCATGGAGCACGTGCTCCGGCTGCTGAAACGGCACGGTCTCACCGAAACCGTGGTCACCGTGCAGTTCCTGGCCTCGCTGGTGAAGAACTACTTCGGCGACGGCGAGGAACTCGGCATGGACCTCACCTACGCCCACGAGGAAAAACCGCTCGGTACGGCCGGAAGTGTGAAGAACGCCGAGGAAGCGCTGAAGGACGAGCCGTTCCTCGTCATTTCCGGTGACGCGCTCACCGATATTAATCTCACGGAACTCATCGAGTTTCACCGGGAACGCGGCGCGATGGTCACCGTCTGCCTCACCCGCGTTCCCAACCCGCTGGAATTCGGCATCACCATCGTCGACGAGGAAGGCCGGGTCGAGCGTTTCCTGGAGAAGCCCACCTGGGGTCAGGTCTTCTCCGACACGGTCAACACCGGCATCTACGTCATGGAACCCGAGGTGTTCCAGTACGTCGAGCCCGGAGTTTCCGTCGACTGGTCCGGAGACGTCTTCCCTCGCCTGATGAAGGAAGGCAAGCCGATTTACGGCTACGTCGCCGACGGCTACTGGGAGGACGTGGGCACGCACGAGAGCTACGTCAAGGCGCAGGCCGACGTGCTCGAGGGCAAGGTCGACGTCGAGATCGACGGATTCGAGATCTCTCCCGGCGTGTGGATCGCCGAGGGCGCCGAGGTCCACCCCGACGCCAAGCTCCGCGGCCCGCTGTACGTCGGCGACTACGCGAAGATCGAGGCGGGCGCCGAGGTCCGCGAGCACACGGTCATCGGCTCCAACGTCGTGGTCAAGTCGGACGCCTTCCTGCACCGGGCCGTCGTCCACGACAACGTCTACATCGGCCCGCAGACCAACCTGCGCGGCTGCGTCGTCGGCAAGAACACCGACGTCATGCGCGCCGCCCGCATCGAGGACGGCGCCGTCATCGGCGACGAGTGCCTGGTGGGCGAGGAGTCCATCGTCCAGGGCAACGTCCGCGTCTACCCCTTCAAGACCGTCGAGGCGGGCGCGTTCGTCAACACCTCGGTCATCTGGGAGTCCCGCGGCCAGGCGCAGCTCTTCGGCGCCCGCGGCGTCTCCGGCATCCTCAACGTCGAGATCACCCCCGAACTCGCCGTGCGCCTCGCCAGCGCGTATGCGACGACCCTCAAGAAGGGCTCGTCGGTCACCACCGCCCGCGACCACTCCCGCGGCGCCCGCGCCCTGAAACGCGCGGTCATCTCCGCGCTCCAGGCCAGCGCCATCGACGTGCGCGACCTGGAGAACGTGCCGCTGCCCGTGGCGCGCCAGCAGACGGCCCGGGGCAGCGCGGGCGGCGTGATGATCCGCACCACGCCCGGCGTGCCCGACTCCGTCGACATCATGTTCTTCGACGAACGGGGCGCCGACCTGTCCATGGCGCGGCAGCGCAAGCTCGACCGGGTGTACGCGCGGCAGGAGTACCGGCGCGCCTTCCCCGGCGAGATCGGCGACCTGCGCTTCCCCTCCAGCGTCTTCGACGCCTACACCGGCTCCGTGCTCCGGGCCGTGGACACCACCGGCATCGCTGAGTCGGGCCTGAAGGTCGTCGTCGACGCCGCCAACGGCAGCGCCGGGCTCGTCCTCCCCAGCCTCCTGGGGCGGCTCGGGGTGGATTCCCTGACCATCAACCCGGGGCTCGACGAGGGGCGGCCCACCGAGACTCCCGAGGCCCGCCGGGCCGGCCTGGTGCGGCTGGGCGAGATCGTTGCCTCCGCCGGCGCTGCGTTCGGCGTGCGCTTCGACCCCGTCGGCGAGCGGCTCGCGCTCGTCGACGAACGCGGCCGGATCATCGAGGACCAGCGGGCTCTGCTGGTGATGCTCGACCTGATCGCCGCCGAGCGCCGCAGCGGCCGGGTCGCGCTGCCGGTGACCACGACGAGGATCGCCGAGCAGGTCGCTGCCTACCACGGCACCCAGGTCGAGTGGACCACGACCTCGGCCCACGACCTGACCAGCGCCGCCCACAAGGAGGGCGCGGTCTTCGGCGCGGACGGCAGGGGCGGTTTCATCATCCCCGAGTTCTCCAGCGTCTTCGACGCCACCGCCGCGTTCGCCCGGCTCGTCGGCCTCGTGGCACGCACGCAGCTGTCCCTCAGCCAGATCGACGCCCGGATCCCGCGGGCCCACGTGCTGCGGCGCGACATCGCCACCCCGTGGGCGGTCAAGGGCCTGGTCATGCGCAGCGTCGTCGAGGCGGCGGGTGACCGCCAGGTGGACACCACCGACGGGGTCCGCGTCGTCGAGCCGGACGGGCGCTGGGTGCTCGTGCTGCCGGACCCCGCCGAGGCCGTCACGCACCTGTGGGCCGAGGGCCCGGACGACACCGCGGCGCAGGAGCTGCTTGACACCTGGTCGGAGGTGGTGGACGGCGCGGGCCGCTGAGGAGCCCGCCCGCCACCGCGCCTTGCGGACGACGGAGCAGCCTGACTACGCTCAGTCGTCACCGTGACCGGATCTCTCACCCGCGGGGGCCACCAGCAGTGGTGGATGCGCCCTGAGGGAAACTGAGCAGGGACCGTGAACGTTGACAGGGTGTCTTTCGCGGCCCGTGAGAGACAATGGACCGCCCCGTCCGGGGTCGGGCTAGGTGCGAGGGGATCGCTGGTGAGTTTTTTCGCTCGGTTGTTCGGCAGGCGTCAGAGCGGCGCGCACAGCGCCACACGGTCCCGCGCCCGCCAGCATGGCGAGTCGTCCGCGCCGGCGCCCGGGGCGGAGCCGGACCGCCCGCTGTTCCGTGACGAGGTCGGCGGTCAGGGCGGCGCTCCCGCCCCGGCCGCCGGCCACGGCGGCATAGGCGGGGCTCCCTGTGCCCGGTGCGGCCAGCGCAACCCCGAGACCAGCCGGTTCTGCTCCCAGTGCGGCAACCCGCTGCGGGCCGGCCTGGAGGGGTCTTCCGAGACCACCTCGACGATCTCGATCAGCGGACTGGAGGCGTACGACGCGGAAGCCACCGGACAGCACCCGGTGCCGCCGCTGTCCGCCGAGGCGCAGGCGGCGGTCGACGCCCTGCCCGCCGGGTCCGCGCTTCTGGTCGTCCGCCGCGGGCC
Organism: Streptomyces sp. 7-21; assembly: GCF_016741785.1. Classification (GTDB taxonomy): domain Bacteria; phylum Actinomycetota; class Actinomycetes; order Streptomycetales; family Streptomycetaceae; genus Streptomyces. The sequence continues at coordinate 52,296 of NZ_JAERRL010000007.1, read as the reverse complement.
GAACGCCGGCAGCCGCTTCCTGCTGGACAGCGACCTGACGACCGTCGGGCGCCACCCGCAGAGCGACATCTTCCTCGACGACGTGACGGTCTCCCGCCGCCACGTGGAGTTCCGGCGCCGTCCAGACGGCGGGTTCACCGTCACCGACATCGGCAGCCTCAACGGCACGTACGTCAACCGCGAGCAGATCGACTCCGCCGTTCTCAACAACGGCGACGAGGTCCAGATCGGCAAGTACCGCCTGGTGTACTTCGCCAGCCGGCACACGGCGTGATCCGCCCCCGGGGCGCACGGGCGCCGCGCGGAGGTGCTCGACTATCCAAACGCCCCGGGCACGTCCTAGGGTTGCTGTGTGAACCAGCTCGATGTCGTGGGCGTACGGGTGGAAATGCCCAACAATCAGCCCATCGTGCTACTCCGTGAAGTGGGTGGTGACCGCTATCTCCCGATCTGGATCGGACCGGGGGAGGCGACCGCCATCGCGTTCGCCCAGCAGGGGATGACACCTGCCCGGCCGCTGACGCATGACTTGTTCAAGAACGTGCTGGAGGCGGTGGGGCAGGAGCTGAGCGCCGTGCGGATCACCGACCTGCGCGACGGTGTTTTCTACGCCGAGCTCGTGTTCTCCAGCGGGATCGAGGTCAGCGCCCGCCCCTCCGACGCCATAGCGCTGGCGCTGCGGGTGGGCACCCCCATCTACGGCAGCGACGCCGTCCTCGACGACGCGGGGATCATCATCCCCGACGAGCAGGAGGACGAGGTGGAACGCTTCCGCGAGTTCCTCGACCAGATCTCCCCGGAGGACTTCGGGACGAGCAGCCAGTAGCGGTGCGCGGCGTTCGTTGACGCGCTCCGCGTGCATGCCTAGCGTCAGCGGGGCATGTCTAGGGAGGAGCGCCGTGCGCACGCGCACCGTCACACGCGGTGAGCGCAGTCGGACACGGTCGGGGCATGCGGAACGGAGGCCGGCGTGACAGGTAACGGCGACAGCCAGGCGGTGGGCGGGGTCTCCGCCCTTCCCGGCGTCTCTGGCGTTCCCGGAGTACGGCCGCCGGCTTCCCGCCAGGCCTTCGCTTCCCGGTCCGCACCGGACCGGGACCGGCTGGCGTACCGCGGCCCCAGCGCCTGCGCCGCGGCGGGCATCACCTACCGGCAGCTCGACTACTGGGCCAGGACCGGCCTGGTGCAGCCCAGTGTCCGCCCGGCGCACGGCGCCGGCAGCCACCGGCTGTACAGCTTCCGCGACGTGCTCGTGCTCAAGATCGTCAAGCGGCTGCTCGACGCCGGCGTCTCCCTGCCGAGCATCCGCACGGCCGTGCGGGCCCTGCTCACCGCCGACCCGGACGAGCTGCCCGGACTCACCCTGATGTGCGACGGCGCCGCCGTCTACCGCTGCGCCTCCCCAGAGGAGCTCGCGGGCCTGCTCGACGGCGGCCGCGGCCTGTTCGGCATCGCCGTGGGCGCCGTGTGGCGGGACGTCGAGGAGGCGCTGTCGCGGCTGGCCGCCGAGCGCGTCGACACCGGGGAGTCCGTCCCCGGCCCCGGCCACCCCGGCGACGAGCTCGCCGCGCGCCGCCGCCGCGGCTAGCCGACCCCGCCCGCCCACCGCGCGTGCCCAGGCCGCGCTGTCAGCCCGGTGCGGCACTATCGACGGCGTGCGGAGCGCGCCGACCATTCTTCACCTCGACATGGACGCCTTCTACGCCTCGGTGGAGCAGGCGGCCAAGCCAAGCCTGCGGGGAAAACCGGTCGTCGTCGGCGGCCTCGGCCCGCGCGGCGTGGTGGCGACCGCCTCCTACGAGGCGCGGCGCTTCGGCGTGCACTCGGCGATGCCGACCGCCCAGGCCCGGCGGCTGTGCCCGTCCGCCGCCTACCTCGCGCCCCGGTTCGGCGTCTACCGCGAGATCAGCGAGACAGTGATGGGCCTGCTCGCCCGGCTCTCCCCGCTGGTCGAGCCGCTCAGCCTGGACGAGGCGTACGTCGATCTCGCGGCCGGGGGCGCCGCTGCCTCCGCCAGGGAGGCCCGGGCCGTGGGGGAGGAGCTGCGGGCCCGCATCCGCGCGGCGACGGGCCTGAGCGGCTCGGTCGGCCTGGCCGGCTCGAAGCTGCTCGCGAAGATCGCCTCCGAGCGCGCCAAGCCTGACGGCCTCGCGGTCATCGAGCCGGGCACCGAGCGGGAGCTGCTCGCGCCGCTGCCGGTGCGCACCCTGCCCGGCGTCGGGCCCGCCACGGACGCCGTGCTCCGCAGGGCCGGGATCGCCACGGCCGGGGACGCCGTCCGCGCCGGGGAGACGGAGCTGGTGCGCCTGCTGGGCACCGCGCATGGCCAGTCGGTCTACGCGATGGCGCGCGGCGTCGACGACCGGCCGGTATCGGCGGAGCGTGCCTCGAAGTCCGTCTCCGTGGAGGACACCTTCGACACCGACGTCACCGACCCGGTCCGCCTGCGCGCCGAGACCGGGCGGCTGGCGCTGCGCTGTGCCGAGCGGCTGCGCGCCGCGGGCCGCTCCGGCCGCACCGTCGTGCTGAAGGTGCGCCGCTATGACTTCACGACGCTCACCCGCTCCGACACTCTGCGCGGGCCGACCGACGACCCCGCCGTGGTGCGGGAGGCCGCGCTGCGGCTCCTGGCGGGCGTGGACACCAGCGCCGGCGTGCGGCTGCTCGGCGTGGGCGTCAGCGGCCTCGCCGACTTCACGCAGGAGGACCTCTTCGCCCAGGCCGCGGTCCAGGCCGATGCGGCCGCGGCGCAGGGCACGGCCGCGGCCGCGGAGCCGGCGGCGCCGCCGCCCGCCCCGCCGCGCGCCTGGCCGCCGGGCACCGACGTGTGCCACGAGCGGTACGGGCCCGGCTGGGTGCAGGGCAGCGGCCTGGGCCGGGTCACCGTGCGTTTCGAGCGTCCGGGATCGCCGCCGGGCCGCGTCCGCACGTTCGCGCAGGACGACCCGCTGCTGCGGCGGTCCGACCCGCTGCCGCTGGTCCCTCAGGACGCGCCCGGCGGCGTCAGCCGGTCCCAGTCCCCGTCCGTGCCGGGACCGCCGGATGAGCCGGGGACGTCCAGGCCGTAGTGCCGGTACAGCTGGAGCTCCTGCTCGGGCGACAGGTGGCGGCCCACCCCGAAGCCGGGGGCCCGCCGGATCAGCGCCCGGTCGAACGGCACCCGCAGCGTGTCGTCCACGACCTCGCTCGGCTCCAGCGGCACGAACGCGTCGCGGCTGAACAGCCCCGTGCGCACGGCCGCCCACTCCGGCGTGCCGGTCGCGTCGTCGAGATACACCTCGTCCACGGTCCCGATTCTCGTGCCGTGACGGTCGAAGGCCTTGCGCCCGATCAGGCTGCGCGGGTCAATGTCGGTCTGCACGCTTCTCCTCCAGCTGCTTCAGCGGCGCCCCGGCGGCTTGCCTCAGGAAAACACCCCCATGTACTACGAAACGGCACAAACCTCTCGGTTGCTAGTCGGGTGAAGCGGAAAACACCGGGACGAGGGCCCGCTGGTAGTCTCAGTAGCGGTTGACGACCTCGTGCGGGAGAGTTCCCGCGCCCGCCCGGGCGCGGGGCGCCGAAGGAGCAACCCCTCCCCGGAATCTCTCAGGCACCCGTACCGCGCGAGCGAAACCGCTCTGGAAAGCAGGGCGGATCCGCGGCCTGCGGGGGCGGCGGACGCCCTCACCGACGGTGCAAGCCGCGGCCCGCCGCGGTGAAGCTCTCAGGTCGCATGACAGAGGGGAGGCCGGCTGGGGCAGGGTGCCCCGGCCCCGGCGGAACGCCGCGTCCCACAGGAGCCTCCGCATGACCACCCAGCCCGTTCCGTTCACCCGCCGCCACATCGGTCCCGACGCCGACGCCCAGGCGAAGATGCTTGCCCTCATCGGTTACGGCAGCCTCGACGAGCTGTCCGCCGCCGCCGTGCCCGCCTCGATCGCGAGCACCGAGCCGCTGCGCCTGCCAGCGGCCACCGACGAGGCCGGCGTGCTGCAGGAGCTGAGAGAGCTCGCCTCCCGCAACACCGTGGCACGCTCGATGATCGGCATGGGGTACTACGGCACGGTCACCCCGCCCGTCATCCTCCGCGACGTGCTGCGCAACCCGGCCTGGTACACCGCCTACACGCCCTACCAGCCCGAGATCTCCCAGGGCCGCCTGGAGGCCCTGCTGGCCTTCCAGACCGCTGTCGCCGACCTCACCGGCCTGCCCACGGCGGGTGCCTCCCTGCTCGACGAGGCCACCGCCGCCGCCGAGGCTATGGCGCTCTCGCGGCGGGTGACCCGCGACGCGGGCGGCCTCTTCCTCGTCGACGCCGACTGCCTGCCGCAGACCCTGGCCGTGCTCCGCACCCGCGCCGAGGCCACCGGCACCGAGATCGTCGTGGCCGACCTGCGCGACGGCATCCCGGCCTCCGCCGCCGAGCGCGGTGTCTTCGGCGTCCTGCTGTCCTACCCCGGTGCCAGCGGCGCCGTCCGCGACCCGCGCCCCGTGATTGAGGAGGCCCACCGGCTCGGGGCCGTGGTGACCGTGGCCACGGACCTGCTGGCGCTGACGCTGCTCACCCCGCCCGGTGCGCTGGGCGCGGACATCGCTGTGGGCTCCAGCCAGCGCTTCGGCGTCCCCATGGGGTACGGCGGCCCGCACGCCGGCTTCATGGCGGTCCGCAAGGACTACGCCCGGAACCTGCCGGGCCGCCTCGTCGGCGTCTCCCGCGACGCCGACGGCCGCGAGGCGTACCGGCTGGCGCTCCAGACCAGGGAGCAGCACATCCGGCGGGAGCGGGCTACAAGCAACATCTGCACGGCACAGGTCCTGCTCGCCGTCATGGCCGCGCTGTACGCCGTCTACCACGGCCCGCAGGGCCTGACCGCCATCGCCCGCCGTACCCACCGCCACGCCGCGCTGCTCGCCGCCGGGCTGCGGGCGGGCGGCGTCACGGTGGTGCACGACGCCTTCTTCGACACGGTGACCGCCCGCGTCCCCGGCCGCGCGGCCGCGGTCGTCGCCGCGGCCCGCGACCGCGGTGTCAACCTGCGCCTGACGGACGAGGACCACGTCGGCATCGCCTGCGACGAGACGACGGGCAGCGGGGACCTCGCGGTGGTCTGGGAGGCGTTCGGCGTCGCCGGCCACGTCACGGACGCCGCCGCGCTTGAGGCAGCGACGCCCGACGCCCTGCCCGCCGCGCTGGCGCGCCAGGAGCCGTTCCTGACCCACCCGGTGTTCCACCGCTACCGCTCCGAGGCGGCCATGACGCGCTACCTGCGCCGCCTGGCGGACCGCGACTACGCCCTCGACCGCGGCATGATCCCGCTCGGCTCCTGCACCATGAAGCTGAACGCCGCCGCCGAGATGGACGCCATCACCTGGCCGGGCTTCGCCGGCCTGCACCCGTACGCCCCGCGCGAGCAGGCTGAGGGGTATGCCCGGCTCACCGCCGATCTGGAGTCGTGGCTCGCGGAGATCACCGGCTACGACGCCGTCAGCCTCCAGCCCAACGCCGGCTCGCAGGGAGAGCTGGCCGGCCTGCTCGCCGTGCGCGCCTATCACCGCGCCCAGGGCCAGCCCGAGCGCACCGTCTGCCTCATCCCGTCCTCGGCGCACGGCACCAATGCCGCCAGCGCCGTCATGGCCGGCATGCGCGTCGTCGTCGTGGCCACCGGCGAGGACGGCGGGATCGACCCCGCTGACCTGCGGGCCAAGATCGATGCCCACCGCGACGAACTGGCCGTGCTGATGATCACCTACCCGTCCACGCACGGTGTGTTCGAGGAGGAGGTGGCCGGCATCTGCGCCGCCGTCCACGACGCGGGCGGCCAGGTCTACGTCGACGGCGCCAATCTCAACGCCCTGGTCGGGCTCGCCCGGCCCGGCAGGTTCGGGGCGGACGTCTCCCACCTGAACCTGCACAAGACGTTCTGCATTCCCCACGGCGGGGGCGGGCCCGGCGTGGGCCCGGTCGCCGCCCGCGCGCATCTGGCGCCCTACCTGCCCGGACACCCGCTGCGCGAGGCGGGCGACGGCGGCGGGGAAGCCCAGGAGCGCCGGGGAGGACCGGTGGCGGCCGCCCCGTACGGCTCCGCCGGCATCCTGCCGATCTCGTGGGCCTACCTGCGCCTGATGGGCCCGGAAGGGCTGCGCCGCGCCACCCAGGTCGCGGTGCTGAACGCCAACTACGTGGCCCGGCGCCTCCAGTCGTACTACCCGGTGCTGTACACGGGGCCCGGCGGCCTGGTGGCGCACGAGTGCGTGATCGACGTCAGGCCGCTGACGAAGGCGACCGGCGTCACGGTCGAGGACATCGCCAAACGCCTCATCGACTACGGCTTCCACGCCCCGACGATGTCCTTCCCGGTCGCCGGGACGCTCATGATCGAGCCGACTGAGAGCGAGGATCTGGCCGAGCTTGACCGGTTCTGCGATGCAATGATCGCCATCCGCGGTGAGATTGACCGGATCGGGGAGGGGGAGTGGCCGCGGGACGACAACCCGCTCGTCAACGCACCCCATACCGCCGAGCAGCTCGCCCAGGACGAGTGGCCGCACCCCTACAGCCGCCGCACGGCCGTGTACCCGGCGGGCACCGGTCACCCGGCCGGGTCCGACAAGTACTGGCCGCCGGTGCGGCGCATCGACGGCGCCTACGGCGACCGCAACCTCGTCTGTTCCTGCCCGCCCGTCGACGCCTACGAAGACACCCCCGCCCGCTGACCAACGCCGCGGCCACGCGCCGCGCCGCGTGCAGAGAAGGCCGGCCGCGCGCCGTTGCGCGGCCGGCCGGCGGCTGGCCTGTCAGGCCACCGGGGCGGCCGGGCCGGCCGGAGCCAGCCGGGTGCTCATCAGCGGCACCAGCGCCTCGACCCGCATCGGCTGGTCGGCGGCGATGCCGGGCGGCGCGGGCGCCAGCGGCACCAGCAGGTCCTGCGGACCGGGCCCGCCCGTGGCCGGGTCGGCGGAGACGTCGGCGTGCAGCCACAGCGTGAGCATGTACAGCTCGGGCACGGACAGCAGCCGCGGCTGGTAGGCGTCAGGGAGCGACTCGGCCAGCCGCACCACGCGCTCGGTGGAGGCGATGTACGGGCCCTCGCAGAAGTGCGAGAACGCCCAGCCGTCCGCGGTGAGCATGGTCTCGGCGGCGCCGACGGCACGCCCGCCGCGCTCCAGCAGGAAGCGCCAGCCCGTCAGCCTGGCGTCGGGCAGTGCGCCGGAGGAAGGCGCCGGCAGCAGCCGGTGCAGCGGAAGCGGGAGCGCCGGCGTGAGCGCTCCCCGGTCGACATGGAGAGGGTGGGGCAGATGCGGGGTGGCCGGGTGCAGGGCCGCGAGCACGCTGCGCTCCGCGGCCGCGGGGGCCGGGGGGATATGCAGTGACATGTGGGGTCGCCTCTCGCTGTGGAGTAGGTCGCCTCTTGAGTGGGAGACACGTGTTCGTGGATTTTATCCAAGGCGTGTGCCTTCTATGTTTCAGGTACCCTACCCGCGAGGTTTCGGCAAGGAGGAAATAAGCCGCTGCTTACTTCCGCCCGGAACTGCTGTGCCGGCCGGTGTGCCCCGCAAGACGCCCGGAATATGCGGATCGAATATGCCATCCGGTCCGCCCGGCCGGTGTCGCCCGGGGCCGCTGTGGGCATGATCACGGCATCGCCCGACGCTGGAGGTGAGCGCCCATGGGGGCCAAGGTCGTGGCCGACCGGTTCGATCTGGACGCCCGGCGGCGGTTCCGCGCCCGGCTGCGCGCGTGCGCCGAAGCGCTTGACAGGCTGCTGCGCGAGAAACGGTTCGACCGCCCCCGTGATCTCATCGGGCTGGAGATGGAGCTGAACCTGGCTGATTCCCGGGGTGCTCCGCGAATGGTCAACGAGCCGCTCCTCGCGCGAATGTCCACCCGGGATTTCCAGACCGAGCTGGGGAAATTCACGATCGAACTCAACGTCGCGCCCCGTGCGCTCGCCGGCCGGGCCTTTGACGATCTGGCCGAAGAGCTGCGCATCGCCATCGGCTATGCCGACCGAATGGCCGCGGAATTCGACGCGCAGATCGTGATGATAGGGCTTCTCCCCACGATCACTGAAGAGCAGGTCGGTCCGTCCAGTTTCTCCTCGGCCGACCGGTACGCCCTGCTCAACGACCAGATCCTGGCCGCACGCGGCGAGCGCATCGTCCTCGACCTCGCCGGAGCCGAGACGGTCAGCCACACCTTCGACTCCATCGCTCCCGAATCCGCGTGCACCTCGGTGCAGTTCCATCTCCAGGTCACCCCCGAGCGCTTCGCCGCCACCTGGAACGCCGCCCAGGCCGCGGCCGCCGCCCAGGCCGCCGTCGGCGCCAACGCCCCCTTCGTCCTGGGGCGCGAGCTGTGGCAGGAGTCCCGGCCGCCGTTCTTCCTCCAGGCCACCGACGCCCGGCCGCCCGAGATGGCCGCGCAGGGCGTGCGGCCGCGCACCTGGTTCGGGGAGCGATGGATCACCAGCGTGCGCTGCCTGTTCGAGGAGAACCTCCGCTACTTCCCGGCGCTGCTGCCGCTGTGCGCCGACGAGGACCCGCTGGCGGTGCTGGACGCCGGGGGAGTGCCCGCCCTGGCCGAACTGGCCCTGCACAACGGCACCGTCTACCGCTGGAACCGCCCCGTCTACGCCGTTTCCGGCGGCATCCCCCACCTGCGCGTCGAGAACCGCCTGCTGTCCGCCGGCCCCACCGTCACCGACACCGTCGCCAACGCTGCTTTCTTTTACGGCCTGGTGCGGGCGCTGGCCGACGAGCCGGAGCCGGTGTGGACGCGCCTGCCGTTCGCCGCTGCCGAACGCAACTTCCATGAGGCCTGCCGGCACGGCCTGCGCGCCGAGCTGAGCTGGCCCGGCACCACCGGCGCAGGCCGCACCCGCCAGTCCGCCGCCCGCCTCGTCCGCGAGCACCTGCTGCCGCTCGCCGCCGCCGGGCTCGACGCCTTCGGTGTGGCCGCCGCCGACCGCGACCGCTACCTGTCCGTCATCGAGGGCAGGTGCCGCCGCGGCGTCACCGGAGCGAGCTGGCAGACTCGGACCTACCACCAGGCGGTGGACGCCGGAGCCGACCGGGCCACGGCCCTGCGCGCGCTCGTCGCCCGCTACGCGGAGCTGGCCAGGTCGGACCTGCCCGTGCACGAGTGGCCGCTGGCCTGAGACGGCGTGCCGCCGCCGGTGCGGCGTGACCGATCCCGCTGGCGAAACGGAGACACCGTGCCGTTCGAGCCCGACCAGATGGCCGCGGCGCCGCCGCGCCCTGCGCTGCCCCGTGCGGTCCTGCGGCGGGAGCTGCTGCTCGTACTGGCACTGTCTCTGGGCGCCAGCGCCGTCAGCTCCCTGATCAGCTTCACCGGCTCCCTCACCCGGCCCGGCGGCCTGCGCGACCAGGCCGCCACGCTCAACGGCTCCAGCGCCCCCGGCCGTCCCTGGCTTGACCTCGCCTGGCAGCTGTTCGGCATCGCGACCGCGCTGGTGCCGGTGCTGCTCGTCGCCCACCTGCTGACGCGCGAGCGGCCTGGTGCCGGCGGGCCCGGTCTGTCCCAGCTCGGCTTCGACGCCCGCCGCCCCCGTTCCGACCTCGGCTGGGGCGCGCTCGTCGCCGCGGGCATCGGCGGCAGCGGCCTGCTGCTGTACCTGGGTGCCCACGCCGCGGGCGCCAGCCTGACGATCGTGCCGGAGTCGCTGCCCGACGTGTGGTGGAAGATTCCCGTCCTGGTCGCCTCCGCCCTCCAGAACGCGGTCCTGGAGGAGGTCATCGTCGTCGGCTACCTGCTGCGCCGGCTGGACCAGCTCGGCTGGTCGCCCGGCCGCGCGCTGCTGGCCAGCTCCCTGCTGCGCGGCACGTACCACCTCTACCAGGGCATCGGGGGCTTCGCCGGCAACGCGGTGATGGGCGTGATCTTCGTGTGGCTCTACCGGCGCTGGGGGCGGGTGATGCCGCTGGTGGCGGCGCATGCCCTGATCGACATCGTCGCCTTCGTCGGCTACGCGCTGCTGGCGGGCCGCGTCGGCTGGCTGCCGACCCCGTGACGGCCGGCGCCGGCCGTCAGGCGGCGTTCCGCCCCGCGGTGCCGGGGCGCTGCGGGGAGACGAGGTAGTCCGGCAGCGCAGCGCCGCTGTCCCCGGTGCCCGCCGGGACGGGCGTGCCGAACGCCAGCCGGGCCGGCACCACCCCGGCCCAGTGCGGCAGGCCCGCGTCCCCGGGCTCGTCGTTGGGCCCGCCCTCGCGGACCTTGGCCGACACCTCCGCGAGGTCCAGCACCAGCACGGCGGTGGCCGCCCGTTCCCGGGGACTGGCCGGGCGGCAGTCCGCGGCCCGGCCCGGCAGGACGTGGTCGACGAGCAGGTCCAGCGCCCGCCGGGTCTCCGCCTCACCGGTGAGGCGGCGTGCCACGCCGTGGGCCACCACCGAGCGGTAGTTGACCGAGTGGTGGAACGCGGCCTTGGCCAGCACCAGGCCGTCGACGTGCGTGACCGTCACGCACACCGGCAGCCCGCCGTCCGCGGCCGCCCGCATCGCGGCCGAGCCGGTCGAGCCGTGCAGGTACAGCCGCTCACCGTCCCGGGCGTACAGCGTGGGCAGCACCACGGGCGCCCCCTCGCGCACGAAGCCGAGGTGGCAGACGAAGCCCTCGTCGAGGATCCGGTGGACCAGCGCCCGGTCGTACGAGACCCGGTGCCGGGCCCGGCTCGCCGTGGTGCGCGCGGTGGCCTGGTAGGTGCCGTCGGCGGGGGAGTGCGGCATGGGTCCTCCTGCGTGCCCGGGCGCCCGCGTCGCGGGTGCGAACCCAATATTTGTGCTAGTACAATACAAATTTTGTGGTAGAAGAATACTGGATCCAGGGGCGGCGGGCCAGCGAGATCGCCGCCAGCGTCGAAGACGGCATTGCCACGGGCGCCCTGCCGCCCGGAGCGGCCCTGCCGCCGGTGCGCGGCCTCGCCGAACGCCTCGGCGTCAACCCCCACACCGTCGCCGCCGCCTACCGCACGCTCCGCGACCGCGGCGTCATCGAGACCGCCGGCCGCCGCGGCACCCGCGTCCGCCACCGGCCCGCCAGCACCCCCCGCGAGTCGATCCGCGTCGAGGTGCCCGACGGCGTGCGCGACCTCTCCCGGGGCGACCCCGACCCGGCGCTGCTGCCCGCGCTGGACGACGCGCTCCGCGCCGCCGCCGCCCGGCACGCCGCCCGCCCCACGCGCTACGGCGACGAGCCGGTCACCCCCGCCCTCGCCCGGCTGGCCCGTGCCCAGCTCGACGCGGACGGCGTCCCCGCCGGGCCGCTCGCCGTCACCTCCGGCGCCCTGGACGCCATCGAACGCGTCCTGACCGCGCACACCCGCCCCGGCGACGCCGTCGCCGTCGAGGACCCCGGCTGGGGAAGCCTGCTGGACCTCATCCCCGCGCTCGGCTTGCGCCCGCTGCCCGTCGCCGTTGACGATGAGGGGCCGCTGCCTGGCGCGGTAGCCGACGCCCTGCGCCAGGGCGCACGCGCCCTGCTGCTCACCACCCGCGCGCAGAACCCCACCGGCGCCGCTCTCAGCGCCGCCCGCGCCCGCCAGCTGCGCCCCCTGCTCGCCCGCCACCCCCAGACCCTCCTCATCGAGGACGACAACGGCCACGGCACCACCACGCCGCCCCCGCGGCTCCTGGCCGGGCACACCGCCCACTGGGCGTTCGTCCGCTCCGCCGCCAAGGCCTACGGCCCCGACCTGCGCCTGGCCGTCCTCACCGGCGACCAGGTCACCATCGACCGCGTGCTCGGCCGCCAGCGCCTGGGCCCCGGCTGGACCAGCCACCTCCTCCAGCACGCTCTCGCCCGCCTGTGGGAGACCGGCGCCGTCGACCCCGCCCGCGTCGCCCGCTCCTACGACGAGCGGCGCCAGGCGCTGCTGGCCGCCCTCGCCGACCGCGGCGTGCCGGCACGCGGCCACAGCGGCATGAACGTCTGGGTGCCCGTGCCCGACGAGACCACCGCCCTGACCCGGCTGCTGCGCCACGGCTGGGCCGCCGCCCCCGGCGCCCGCTTCCGGACCGCCAGCCCGCCCGGCATCCGCGTCACCGTCTCCCCGCTCAGCCCCGCCGACACCGGCCCGCTGGCCGACGCCCTCGCCGCCGCCGTCGCCCCGGACCCCCGGCGCCAGGGATGAGCCGCACCGCCGCCGGTTAACCTGGAGCGATGCTCCGCGACACCGCCGCGACCCGCTACGTCACGCCGCTGCGTGAGGGCGGCTCTCTGCCCGGCCTCGTCGAGGCCGACGACCTGGGCACCTACGTCATGAAGTTCACCGGCGCCGGCCAGGGCCGCAAGGCGCTGGTCGCCGAGGTGATCTGCGGTCAGCTCGCCCGCGGCCTCGGGCTGCGCGTCCCCGAGCTGGTGCGCATGCGGCTCGATCCGGTCATCGGCCGCGGCGAGCCCGACCAGGAGGTCCAGGAGCTGCTCAAGGCCAGCGGCGGCCTGAACCTCGGCATGGACTACCTGCCCGGCTCGCTGGGGTTCGACCCGCTGGCCTACGAGGTAGCCCCCGACGAAGCCGGGCGCATCGTCTGGTTCGACGCCCTCATCAACAACGTCGACCGGTCCTGGCGCAACCCCAACCTCCTGGTCTGGCACCAGGACCTGTGGCTCATCGACCACGGCGCCGCCCTCATCTGGCACCACCACTGGTCCAGCGCCGCCGGCCCGCCCCGGCCCTACGACGCCTCGGATCACGCCCTGGCACCGTTCGCCCCTGACATCGCCGGCGCCGCCGCGGCCCTGCGCCCCCTGCTGACCCCTTCCCTGCTGGCCGCCGCCACCGCCGACGTCCCCGACGAATGGCTCGCCGGTGAGCCCGGCTTCGACACCCCCGACGATGTCCGCGCCGCCTATGCCCGCGCCCTGACCGCACGCGCCGACGCGGTCGGCGCCCCCGGCGGCATCGTCCTCGGCGCCCCCTCGCACCCCCGGCGCCCCCAGCGGCCCGGCTGGCTGACCGCCGCCGGCCCCTCGGAGGGAGCGGGCCGGTGACCGGAGCCCTCAGCGGCGCGAACGCCGCCCGACAGCTTTTCGAGTACGCCGTGCTGCGGGTCGTCCCGCGCGTCGAGCGCGGCGAGTTCATCAACGCGGGCGTCATCCTCTACAGCCGCCCCCGGTCGTTCCTCGGCGCCCGCACCCACCTCGACCCCGGCCGGCTGCGCGCCCTGGACGCGCAGGCGGACACCGAGGGCGTGCGCGCCGCGCTGCGGGCCGCCGAGCGCGTCTGCGCGGGCGGCCCGGCCGCCGGGCCCGCCGCGGGCGACGACCCGGGCCGCCGGTTCCGCTGGCTCGTTGCTCCCCGCAGCACGGTCGTGCAGCCGGGCCCCGTCCACACCGGGCTCACCGACGACCCCGCTGCCGAACTCGAGCGTCTCCACCGGCTGCTGGTCCGCTGACCCGGGAGCCGGTCCCGCGGCTCATCCTCGTCCCGCCCTGCCGGGGGCCCGCGCGACCCGCTGGCCAGGATGGCTTGCGGCAGCACGGCCAGCGCCGCCGCCCGGCTGGGCGCCGGTTCCGAGGACGGCCAGCGGGCCGCCGCCGGACGCATCCCGGTGCGGCGCGTGCTGGAGGACGTGGCCCGCGGCAGGTCTCCTGCACTGCGGTGACGCCGGCTACCTCCCGGTCCAGGTGCGCTGCGCGGCCAGGGAGCGCTCGGCTGAGCGGCTGTCAGTGCCGCACGGTACGTTCGGTCACGTCAACCACCAGACAACCGCGAAGGATGACGCACGTGATCGGCATGCTGCCCGCCTCCTGGAAGGAAGCCCTCGGCGAGGAGCTGGAGAAGCCCTACGTGGCCGCCCTCGCCGCCTTCGTCGAGGAGGAGCGCGAGCGCGGCCCCGTCTATCCCCCGAGGGAGGAGGTCTTCGCCGCCCTGGAGGCCACCCCCTTCGACGACGTCCGGGTCGTGATCCTCGGCCAGGACCCGTACCACGGTGAGGGGCAGGGCCACGGCCTGTGCTTCTCCGTACGCCCCGGCGTCCGCATCCCGCCGTCCCTGCGCACCATCTTCAAGGAGATGCACGACGAGCTCGGCCACCCCATCCCGGACAACGGCTACCTGATGCCGTGGGCCCGCCAGGGCGTGCTTCTGCTGAACACGGTCCTCACCGTCCGCGGCGGCCAGCCCAACTCGCACAAGGGCAAGGGCTGGGAGAAGCTCACCGACGCCGTGATCCGCGCGGTCGCCGCCCGCTCCCGGCCCGCCGTCTTCGTGCTGTGGGGCGCCCACGCCAGGAAGAAGCTGCGGCTGATCCCCGCCGACCGCCACGCCGTTGTCCAGGGGCCGCACCCCTCGCCGCTGTCCCCGCAGCCGTTCCGCGGCACCCGCCCGTTCACGCAGATCAACGAGGCACTCGCCGCCCAGGGCCACCCCCCGGTCGACTGGCGCATCCCCGACCTCGGTACCGCCCGCTGAGGCGCCGCCGGGCGGTGCGTATGCTGCCCGGTCAGACACCGCGGCCACGGCACCGCGAGCACGGCGTCCCCGCACGGCAAGGAGCGCGCGCAGTGAAGGTCGGCGTGATCGGGCTCGGCGACATCGCCCACAAGGCGTACCTGCCCGTCCTCACCACGCAGCCCGGCGTCCGGCCCGTCCTGCACGCCCGCAGCCCCGCCGCGCTCCACGCCGCGGCCGAGACGTACCGCATACCCCCGTGCGACCGGCACGACGACATCGGCGCGCTCCTCGCCAGCGGCCTGGACGCGGCGTTCGTCCACGCCCCGGACCTGGCCCGCCCCGGGCTCGTCGAGCGCCTGCTGCGGGCCGGTGTCCCCGTCTACACCGACCCGCCGCTCGCCGGCAGCCTCGCCGCCGCCGAGCGGCTCGCGGCGCTGGCCGAGCGGCGCGGCGTCAGCCTGGCGGTCGGTTTCCACCGCCGCCACGCGCCCGCCTACGCGCAGTGCCGGGAGCACCCCCGGGACCTGATCCTGCTCCAGCAGCACCGCACCGGCCTGCCCCAGGAGCCCCGCCAGCTGGTGTTCGGAAGCTTCCTCCACGTCGCCGACACCCTCCGGTTCCTCGCCCCGGGGCCCGCGGACCGGGTAACCGTGTCCGCCCGTCTGGACGGCGGCCTGCTCGACCACGTCGTCCTCACGCTCGCCGGCGAGGGATTCACCGCCATCGGCGTCATGAATCACCGCTCCGGCTCCACCGAGGAGATCCTTCAGGTCGCGGGACAGGACGCCAGGCGCGAGGTCCGCAACCTGGCTGAGATCATCGATCACAAGGGACAGCCCAGCATCCGCCGCCGCGGGGACTGGGTGCCCGTCGCCCGCCAGCGCGGCATCGAGCAGGCGGCGCTCGCCTTCCTGGGCGCCGTGCGCTCCGGAAAGCGCCTCAGCGCACAGGACGCGCTGCGCAGCCACGAGCTGTGCGAGCGCGTTCTCACCGAGATCACCGGCGGGCGCTGACGGCGCCGGGCCGGTGTCAGCCCTCGCCGAACTCGCTGCCGGAGTGCGGGTCCAGCGTGCCCGTCAGCACCAGCGCCAGGATCACCACGCCGATCCCTATCCGGTACCAGACGAACGGCATGAAGCTGCGCGTCGAGATCCACTTCATGAACCAGGCGATGATCGCGTACGCGATGACGAACGCGACAGCGCTGGCAAAGAGGGTCGGCCCCCACGACACGTGGGACCCTTCCTCCCCGATCTCCGTCAGCCCGTACAGCCCCGACCCCATGACCGCCGGAATGGCCAGCAAGAACGAGTAGCGGGCGGCTGCCTCGCGCCGGTAGCCGAGGAACAGCCCGCCGGTTATCGTCGCGCCCGACCGCGACACCCCGGGCACCAGCGCCATCGCCTGCGCCAGCCCGTACAGCAGCCCGTCGCGGACGTTCAGGTGCTCCAGCGTCTTGCGCTGCCGCGCCGCCCGGTGGCGGCCCGCGGACTCGTCCAGCGAGGCCATGCGGTCGGCCAGGCCGAGCACGAGGCCCAGCACGATCAGGGTGCAGGCGATGAGCCGCAGGTCACGGAACGGCCCCTCGATCGACTCCCGCAGCGTCAGCCCCAGCACACCGATCGGCACCGACCCGATGATCACCAGCCAGCCCATCCGCGCGTCCGGGTCGGCCCGCCGGGACCGGTCGGTCAGCGACCGGAACCAGGCCGAGAGGATGCGCCAGATGTCGTGCCGGAAGTAGATGAGCACCGCCAGCTCGGTGCCGATCTGGCACACGGCGGTGAAGGCCGCGCCGGGGTCCTCCCAGCCGGCGCCCACCGCCGTCAGCCGCAGGTGGGCACTGGAGGAGATCGGCAGGAACTCCGTCAGCCCCTGCACGACCCCGAGCACGAGCGATTCGAACCAGGACATGGGTCTCTCAGCGCATCCCAGGTGAGGTGGTGGTCGGGCAGGGGACAGGCACAGGCATCGTCATGGCAGCGCACACGGAAAAACAGAAGGTCAGGGGTGGCGTAGAGCGTCTGTCACTCTAAGCCACTCCAGGGCGCACGCTGACCACGGGCCGCGAGAAACCCTCCGACGCGCCGTGCCCGCACGGGAGATGATCTTCGCATGCCGCGGCGGGAGCCTGCCCCGCACCGGCCGTCCGGCGCCCGCTGCCTGGCGCCCGGCACAATGAACGGGTGACGCCGTCCCCCGCGCGCTCCTGGCCCGCGCCCGTCCCCGTCAGTGCCCCCGTCGACCACGGCACCGCCCGCCTGCTGCCCGACCTCGACCACGAGGCCGCCTGGCTGCTGACCGTCGACGACGCCCCCCAGTCGTACGTGAACCTCGCCGATCCCCGGCACCTGGAGTTCGAGTACACCCGCTGGATCGGCCATGCCCTGGACACGGCCGCCCCGCCCGGCGAGCCGCTGGACCTGCTGCACCTGGGCGCCGGAGCGCTCACCCTGGCCCGTTACGCAGCCGCCACCCGGCCCGGCTCGCGCCAGCGCGCCGTCGAGGCCGACCGCGCCCTGGCCCGCCTGGTCGGCCGCCATCTGCCCCCGCCGGACGGCGGGATCACGCTCCAGACGGCCGACGCCCGTGACGTGCTGGCGGCGGGCGAGGCCGCCAGCACGGACGTCGTCATCGCCGACGTCTTCGGGGGCTCCCGCGTCCCCGCCCACCTCACCACCACGGACGCCGCCCGCGATGCCGCCCGCGTCCTGCGTCCCGGCGGCCTCTACGCGGCCAATCTTGCCGACACCGCGCCGTTCGCCTTCCTGCGCTCGCAGGTCGCCACCGCCGCGACCGCCTTCGCCGAGCTGTGCCTGCTGGCTGAGCCCGCGACGCTGCGCGGGCGCCGCTTCGGCAACGCCGTCCTGCTGGCGTCGGACACCCCGCTGCCTGTCGCCGAGCTGGCCCGCCGCGCCGCGGCGGACCCGTTCCCCGCCCGCGTGGTGCACGGCGCGGCGCTCGAGCGGTTCGCGGACGGCGCGGCACCGGTCGACGCCGCGGCGGCCGTGCCCTCGCCCCGGCCGCCCGCCGGCGCGCCCGGCGCCGGCTGAGCGGACCCGGCCACCGCCGCGGTCCGGCGTTACTCCTGGGACTCCTCGGGATACGGGCGCAGGCTGTTCATCATCAGCTCCACGGTCTCGTCATCCACCGCGCCCTCGAAGCCGGTGTCCCGCAGCAGCACCCACGTGGCGAGGTTGTTCTCCGAGTCGATGTACGAGACGGTCACCACCTCGCCCTCGCTCGTCCCGCACGGCGCGTCCGGGTCCTCGGGCACGTCGGTGATGGTGGCCGTGGCGGTGTGCCCCGTGATGCCGTACTCGCTCTCAAACGGCTCCGGCTCCGTCACCCGCAGGGTGCCGCGCTGCTCCTGGTCGTAGGCGGCCAGCGCCCACACCCGTGCCTCGTTCTCGGCGGCTTCCTCCGTGGAGGTCGCCCCCTGCCCGCCCTTGGTGCCCGCCGCGGCCCGCCAGCTGGGGCCGTCGGCCTCGTCGCACCAGTCGTCCATGTAGGTGCTGACCGCGGACATCGCGACGGCGAGGTCGCCGTTGCCGTCCTCCCGGCTGTCCTCGTAGCCGATCAACTGGCTCTCGCTGCCGACCTCCCAGTCGGGCGGTACGTCGAAGGCGTTGTGCCGGTCGAAGATCCGCTGCACCTGCCAGTCCGGCGCGACCACGGGGTCGGGGACGGGCAGCACCGGGCTGCGCGGATCGTCGGGGTCGGCGCCGATCGAGTGGTCGTCGGTCGGCTCGGGAGACGGGCTGGCCGGGCGGTCGCCGCCCGCGCGCGCCTCGCCGCCGCTGCTGCCGCCGTCCTCGCCGCTGCTGCCACCGCCGTCACCGCCCAGCACGACGACGCCGGCGATCACGGCGACGGCGGCCACCGCCGCTGCCGTCACCAGGGCAATGGCCGTCCGTTTGCCGCGGCGCTCGCCGCCCGGGCCACCGGTCGGTGCCCCCGGCTGCTCCCACTGTCCCGAGGCGTACGGGCTTGGCGGCGTACCCGGCGGCGGTGTCCCCCGCACCGGCGGGTAGGGCTGCTGCCCGGACGGCTGTCCGGGCGGGTACGGCGTCGGCCACGGTGTATCCGGAGCGCCCCCCGGCGGCTTTTCCACGCTCATGCCACGTGACCTTAAAACCCCCCGCTCCTCCCGGCCATGCCCGCCCGGCGATTGGTACCGACCTGGAACGCCCGGCGCTCAGCCCGAGGCCAGCAGCAGCGTGCCCGCCATGGCGAGCCCGGCGCCCGCCGCCTGGGCGCGGCGCAGCCGCTCCCGCAGCACGCCCCGCGCCGTCAGCGCCGTCACGACCGGGTACAGCGAGGCGAGGACCACGGCAACGGTGACGGGACCGATGCGCGCGGCCAGCGCGTACGTCCCGTTCGCGGCGACGTCGGCCAGGCCCACGAAGGCCAGCGCGGGCAGTGACGGCACCAGGGCGTGCGGCCCGCCCGGCAGGATCCCGCCGCCGCGCCGCGCCGACACCAGCAGCCAGGCGCCGCCCGCCAGCACGTTGCACAGCCGCTGCACGAAGAGCGCCAGGAACAGGCCGGTGACATTCACCGACGCCTCCGCGATCAGCGTCAGCACGGCTCCGATGCCCGCGGCCGACGCCAGCGACAGCACCAGCGCCTGCCGCCGCAGGGGCTCCCCGCCGGCCTCGAACCCGCCCGCGAGCAGCACTCCGGCGAACGCGACCACGATGCCGCCGGCCTGCACCACACCCGGCCGCTCGCCCATGACCAGCGCCACGCCTACGGGCACCGCCGCCGCCGTCGCGGCCAGCGGTGAGACCACGCCCATCGGTCCCAGCGCCAGCGCCCGGTAGAAGCACAGCAGCGCCGCGGGGCCCACCAGCCCGGCGGCCACGGCGAACCACAGCCGCGGCCCGGCCTCGGTCCAGGCCTGGGTCGCTACGACGACAACGCCCAGCGCCAGCGCCGCCAGGGTCTGGGAGACGACCACGACCGTCATGGCCGGAAGACGCCGCGACAGCAGACCGCCGCCGAAGTCGGCAAGCCCCCACAGCAAGCTCGTCGCCAGTGCGAGAGGTATCAACACGCGCCTCGCAAGTACAGTGTGGTGAACGAAAGGGTTCACTCCACAATAACGCACTGCATTGCACGGCAGCGTCCAAAATATTTGACCATCGGCCGACCCCGGGGGAGGGGGCACCGTTGACCGATCTCGACCAGCTGACCCAGTCGCTCGCCCGCAATCTCAAACGCCTGCGCACCGAACGCGGCTTCACCCTGGACGGCCTCGCCGCCCGCGCGGGCATCAGCCGCGGCATGATCATCCAGATCGAGCAGGCCAGGACCAACCCCAGCGTCGGCACCGTCGTCAAGATCGGCGACGCCCTGGGCGTGAGCGTCACCACCCTTCTCGACTACGACCAGACGCCTGCCGTGCGCCTGGTCCCGGCCGAGCAGGCCGTCCGCCTGTGGTCCACCCCGGCGGGCAGCCACAGCACCCTCCTCGCCGGCACCGAGGCGCCCGGCCCGCTGGAGCTGTGGCACTGGCGCCTGATGCCGGGGGAGGGCAGTGACTCCGACCCCCACCCTCCCGGCACCGCCGAACTCGTGCACGTCACCGCCGGCGTGCTCACCCTCATCGTTGACGGCCAGGAGCACCGCGTGCCCGCGGGGTCCTCCGCCGCCTTCGAGTCACACGTGCCGCACGGCTACCGCAACGACGGCGAGGAGCCCGCCGAGATGACGATGGCCGTCTCCGTGCCCCCCGCCACCCCCCGCTGATCCCGCGCCGCGCTGCCGGCGGGCTGCCGCTCCGCCGCGGCGCGGCGCCGGCGGGCTGCCGTCAGGCCGCACTCCCGGCTGCCCCCGTGACCCGGGGGATCTCGATGGCGGGGCAGGTGTTCATCACCATCTCCAGCCCCGCCGCCCGGGTCCGCTCATAGGCCGCCTCGTCGATGACGCCCAGCTGGAACCACACCGCCTTGGCGCCGATGGCCACCGCCTGGTCGGCGACCGCCCCGGCCTGCTGGCTGTTGACGAACACATCCACCACGTCCACCGGGAAGGGCACGGACGCCAGGTCCGGGTAGCCCTGCTCGCCGTGCACCGTCTCGGCCTTCGGGTGCACCGGCACGATCCGCTTGCCGAACCGCTGCAGCAGCTTCGCAACCCCCCACGCGGGCCGCTGCTGGTTCGAGGACAGGCCCACGATCGCCCAGGTGTCGCCGAGCTCGGTGAGGATCTTGCGCACCGTCGCGTCGTCGCCGTACCGCTCCGCCATCTTCGTGTCCTCCGTTCCGTTCCGCTGTCCCGCCCGCCGGTTACAACCGTCACGCCCCGCTGCCGATTCCCCGCCGCCGGCGCGCCGCGCCCGGCCCGTAGTCTGGCGGGATGCGAGACGGGCGGGACAACGGATACGTGACGGTGGCCGGCGAGGGCAGCCACGAGACGGAGATCAGCCGCTCCCGCTTCCTGTGCTACCTCGCCCCGGCCGCCACCGAGGAGCAGGCCAAGGAAGTGATCGCCCGGGTCCGGGCCGAGCACCCCACAGCCACCCACCACTGCTACGCCTACGTCATCGGCGCTGACGCCTCCGTGCAGCGCTGCTCTGACGACGGCGAGCCCGGCGGCACGGCGGGTCCGCCCATGCTCCGGATGCTGCTGCGCCGCGACGTGCGCTACGCGGTGGCCGTCGTCGTCCGCTACTTCGGCGGCACGAAGCTCGGTGCGGGCGGCCTGATCCGTGCCTACGGCGGCGCCGTCGGTGCGGCCCTGGACGCGGTGGGCACGGTGACGCGGCGGCGGTACCGCGCGGCCACCGTGACCGTCGGGCACGACCGGGCGGGCCGCCTGGAGAACGACCTGCGCACCCGCGGCACCGCCGTTCTCGGCGTCACCTACGGCGCGGAAGTCGCCTTTGCGGTCGCGCTGCCGGAGGATGAGATTGCGGGCTTCACCTCGTGGCTCGCCGCCGCCACGGCGGGCGCCGCCCGCTGCGACCTCGGCGGCGAGGTCTACGGCACGCCCTGAACGGGCCGCCCCGCCGCCCGCGGAACACGGGGACAGGCGGCGGTGTTCACACAAGTAGTTGAAAAATAAACTATATCGCAAGGAGACGTGCCCGTGCAGTTCGGGATCTTCACTGTCGGCGACGTGACGCCGGACCCCACCAACGGCACCACACCGACCGAGCACGAACGCATCAAGGCGATGGTCACCATCGCCCTCAAGGCGGAGGAGGTGGGCCTCGACGTCTTCGCCACCGGCGAGCACCACAACCCGCCGTTCGTGCCGTCCTCACCCACCACCATGCTGGGCTACATCGCCGCCCGCACCAAGCGGCTGCTGCTGTCCACGGCCACCACCCTCATCACCACCAACGACCCGGTGAAGATCGCCGAGGACTACGCCATGCTCCAGCACCTCGCCGACGGGCGCGTGGACCTCATACTCGGCCGCGGCAACACCGGCCCCGTCTACCCCTGGTTCGGCCAGGACATCCGCCAGGGCATCCCGCTGGCCATCGAGAACTACGCACTGCTGCACCGGCTGTGGCGCGAGGACGTCGTCGACTGGAGCGGACGCTTCCGCACCCCGCTCCAGGGCTTCACCTCCACCCCCCGTCCTCTTGACGGCGTCCCCCCGTTCGTCTGGCACGGCTCCATCCGCAGCCCCGAGATCGCCGAGCAGGCAGCATTTTACGGGAACGGATTCTTCGCAAATAACATTTTCTGGCCCAAGGAGCACTTCCAGCGCCTTATCGCACTCTACCGGGAGCGGTTCGCTCATTACGGACACGGCACCCCCGAGCAGGCCATCGTCGGCCTCGGCGGCCAGGTCTTCATGCGCCCCAACTCCCAGGACGCCGTCCGCGAGTTCCGGCCCTACTTCGACAACGCCCCGGTCTACGGCCACGGCCCCTCCCTGGAGGAGTTCACCGAGCAGACCCCGCTGACCGTCGGCAGCCCGCAGCAGGTCATCGAGCGCACCCTCACCTTCCGCGAGTCCTTCGGCGACTACCAGCGGCAGCTGTTCCTGATGGACCACGCCGGACTGCCCCTGAAGACCGTGCTGGAACAGCTCGACATCCTCGGCGAGGAGGTCGTGCCCGTGCTGCGCAGGGAGTTCGCCGCCCGCCGCCCCGCCGGCGTCGCCGACCCCCCGGTCCACCCGGCCTGCCGCGACGCTGTCCGCCGCGACGCGTAACACCCGTCCCCGCAAAGCCACGTCACGGAGATCTCTCATGACTGCTCACGAGACCCGCCTCGCGGTCATCTCCGCAGGGCTCAGCCAGCCTTCGGCCACCCGCCGGCTCGCCGACCGCCTCGCCGGCGCCGCCACCAAACACCTCGCCGAAGCCGGGCACCCCGCCACCGCCCGCGTCATCGAACTGCGGGAACTGGCCACCCCCATTGCCCACCACCTCGTGACCGGCTTCCCCGGCCCGCCGCTCAGGGAGGCACTGGACACCGTCACCGGCGCCGACGGCCTCATCGCCGTCACCCCCGTCTTCGCCGGCAGCTACAGCGGCCTGTTCAAGTCGTTCTTCGACCTCGTCGAGCCCGGCTCCCTCGACGGCACCCCCGTTCTGCTCGCCGCCACTGGCGGCTCCGCCCGCCACTCCCTGGTCCTCGACCACGCCATGCGGCCGCTCTTCTCCTACCTGCGCGCCCTCACCGCCCCCACCGGCGTCTACGCCGCCGCCGAGGACTGGGGCGGCACCGGCGACTCCCGCACCGGCCCCCTGCCGGAACGGATCGACCGCGCCGCCCGCGAACTGGCCAGCCTGGTCGCCGGACGGCCCGCCGGACCCCGCGCCCCGGCGGAGCCGGAGGTCGTCCCGTTCGAGGAGCAGCTGGCCCGCGTGCGCGAAGGCGACTGAGCCGGGCGGCAACCTTCCGCGGCCGCCGCGGCGACATGGCCGTGCCAGGACCCCGCCGCTCAGCGAGCAGACGAGCCACCATAGGCAAGCCCTCCGCTGCGTCGCATGCCCGGACCGGTACCAGGCCCGGCCGCCGCCGTCCGCGTCCCCGCCTGGCGGCCGCGCTGGCGCTGCTGACCTGCGCGGCCACCGCCGGCCCCGCCGCCTGGGGCAGCACCTCCGCCGGGGCCGCCACGGCCCCGGCACAGGACGCCGTCCTCACCGTCGCCCAGGACGGCACCGGCGACTTCACCACCGTCCAGGCCGCCGTGGACGCCGTCCCCGCGGACAACCAGGACCAGGTGACCATCGCCATCGCGCCGGGGGAGTACCGCGAGACCGTCACCATCCCCCGCGACAAGCCGCACCTGCGCCTGACCGGCACCGGCGGCAGCCCCCGCGACGTCACGATCGTCTACGGCACCTCCGCCGGCACCTCCGCCCCCGGCGGCGGCACTCTCGGCACCAGCGGCAGCGCCGCCGTGGCCATCGACGCCGACGACGTCCGCGCGCCCAACCTCACCTTCGCCAACGACTTCGACGAGCTCGCCCACGCCGGCCAGGAGGGCCCCAGGCCGTCGCCCTGCGCACCCGTGGCGACCGCATCGTGCTGGACTCCGTCGTCGTCACCGGCGACCAGGACACCCTGCTGCTCGACAGCGCCGGACGCGGCGTGCAGGGCCGCGTGTACGTCACCGACTCCCTGATCCAGGGCAACGTCGACTTCATCTTCGGCCGCGCCACCGCCGTCAGCACCGGCTCCGTCATCGAGGTCACCACCCGCCCCGACGGCTCCTCAGGCGGCTACGTCACCGCCCCGTCCACAGCCCCGGCATGCCCGGCATCCTCATCACCGACCGGTCATCACCGGCGACGTCGAGGACGGCACGTACTGCCTCGGCCGGCCTGGTACGCCGGCGGCGACGCCTTTCCTCCACCCGCAGACCACCGTCCGCGACACCGAGCTGAGCGCCGCCATCAAGGACACCCCCTGGACCGGCATGAGCGGATTCCCCTGGCAGGGCGCCCGGTTCGCCGAGTACCACAGCACCGGCCCCGGCGCGGGCGGGGCCAGCGCCGGGGCCGGCCGCAGCTGACCGACGAACGGCCGCGCCGCAGGAAACCGGCGACTGGCGCGGCGACTGGACCCCCTGACCGCACCGCCCCGGGCGGCGGGGGCACCGCGCCCCGCCGCCCGTCGGTAAGGTGGCGCCTGGTCACACAGCCGCACATACGGGGGCACGAGTCGGGGTGAACGCAGTGACAGCGCGGGAACCGGAACCGCTGCCGGTCAGCGCCGCGCGCGACCGCTGGACGGAGCTGGTGCGCGGCGCCGAGGACGGCCGCACGGCCTGGATCCGCGACCCCGCCACCGGCGACGAGGCCGCGCTGTCCCCGCTGCCCGCACCCCGCGGTTCCGCCGGCTGGCCCCGCTGGACCGTCACCGACGCCCGCCACAAGCTCGGCGACCTCGTCCGCGACGCCGCCGCCGGCCAGCCCGCCGTCCTGACCCGCCGCGCCCGGCCCGTCGCCGCGCTCGTCCCCGCGCCCCACGCCGCGCCGCCCGCGCCCGCGCCGGAGCCGGCCCCGGCGGCGGACGACGCCCCGCCGCTCGGCGACCTGCTCAGCGAGTGGGACGGCCTCACCGCCTCCGGGACCGCCCCCGACCCCGTCCCCACCGGGCTCCCCGGGCTCGACGACGCCACCGCGGGCGGCCTGCGCCCCGGCCGTCTCGCCGTACTCACCGCCCCGCCCGCCGCCGGCGCCTCCGCCTGCGTCCTCGGCATGGCCCGCGCGGCCGCGCTCGCCGACCCGCCGCGCCCCGTCCTCGTCGTCACCGGCCAGCTGGCCCGCCGCGATGTGCTGCTGCGCCTCCTCGCCGCCGAGGCGCCCGCCAGCCTCCAGCACCTCGCCGACGGTACCCTCCCCGCCGCCGACCGGCCCCGCGTCGCCGGGGCCACCGAGCGGCTGCGCACCGCACCGCTGCACGTCGCCGACCGCCTCACCACCCTGCGCCAGGTCCGCGACGCCGCCGCGGCGCTCGGCGACGGCCCCGCTCTCGTCCTGCTTGACCCCGTCACCCACGTCGGCTTCGGGTCTGCTCCGCCGCCCCTCGCCCTGCGCCGCCTCGCTCAGGACCTCGGCGCGGCCGTCGTGGCCACCCTCCCGGCCGGCCACGGCCTGACCGCCCCGCTGGAGACCGAGGCCGACCTGGTGCTGCGGCTCGAACGCGACGGCGACCGCGCCCGCCTCGCCCTCACCCGCCACCGCCACGGCCCCACCACGGCGCTGGACCTGCGCGCCGACCTCGGCCGCGCCCGGCTCCTCCCCGCCGGGCCCGGCGACCCGCCCCCGCCCGCCGCCCCGGCACCCGGACCCGTGCCCGTCCCGGAGCCGGACCGCGCCCCCAGCGGCGACCTCCTCTGGGCCGACCCCCAGCCCTGCGTGCTGTGCGGGCAGCCCACTCCGCTGCGCGCCCGTGGCCTGCCGCAGCACATGGGCGGCCTCTGCGCGGCCTCCGCGGCCGCACCCGCACCGGCGCCTGCCCCCGCCGGGGACCGGGCACCCCAGCGGCCCACGCCGCCCGCGCGCGCCGCCAGCCGCCCCGCCCGCCGCGACACCTCCGGCATGATCGCCCGGAACGTCGAGCGGGCCCTGGCCGACAACGACGGCGACGTCCAGGCCGCCACCGCCGCCCTCGTCAAACGCGCCATCCCCGACGGCATGGCCCTGCTCAACTCCACGCGCGTCGGCTCCACCTACGACTTCACCTTCTTCCTGTCACTGGACGACATCCCGGTGCTGAAGAAGCCCTCCCGCGACGGGGCCGACCTCGTCTGGGAAGGGCGCCCCAAGTGGCGCAACCCCACCCTCCACCGCCGCGGCCCCCGGCAGACCGTCACCGCGCTCGACATCAACGGCGCCTACCTGTCGGCCCTCAAGTGCCACCTGCCGATCGGCAAGCTCGTCCACTCGCCCACCGGCGAATACGACCGCAAGCGTTCCGGCATCTACCTCGTCACCCCGCCCGCCTGGGAACACCCCCACCTGCCCAATCCGCTCGGGAACCGCGAGGAGCCCGGCCCGCTGTGGATCACCGACCCGACGCTGCGCCTGCTGCTGCGGCTGTCCGGCCCCCGGATGCGCCTGTGCGACCCGCCGGTCATCCACGAGTCCTGGACCTCCGGCTCTTCCGAGGCCCTCCTGGAACGCTTCCGCCGCGAACTGGCCGCCGCCCGCGACGCCGCCCTCGACGCCGGTGACACCGTCACCCTCGAGTACGTCAAGGCCATCTACAGCAAGTTCGTCTCCACCATCGGCGAGTCGAGCGCCAACCGGGAGATGCGCCGCCCCGACTGGATGCACCTGATCCGCTCCCAGGCGTTCGCCAACCTCTGGCTGAAGGCGTACAAGGCACACGAGGCCGGACTGACCATCGTGCGGATGATGGGCACCGACGAACTCCACGTCACCGGCGGCGACTGGCGGCGGGTCTTCCGCGAGGGCCGCCGCCTCACCGAGGTCAAGGTCAAGGAGGAGTACACCATCGGAGGCGAGGGCTGATGGCGGGCCGGTGGGGAAGCCGCGACGGCTTCGGCTACTACGGCGCCCACGGCGTCCCCGGCTGGGTCGCCCTCGAGCGGGAGATGAACCGCCAGGTCACCGGCATCACCTCACCGGTCGAGAGCGAACGCGGCCTGGCAGCCCGGCTGCGCTACCTCACCGCCTCAGCGGCCGGGTACGCCGCCATGGAACGCGCCGGGATCTCCGTCACCCGCCGTACCCTGTTCGCCTGGCTCGCCGCGGAACGCGTCCCGTCACGCCAGAACCTGCGCCGGATCGACGCCGCTTACTGGGACCTGCGCCGCCGCCGCCTCGCCGCCACCTGGAAGCGCCGCCTGGCCGAGCGCGGCACCCGCATCGAGATCCACCCCGTCGACCAGGAGCAGGTGCGGCGCGACTTTCCGGGCCACGCCCGTGACCTGACCGTCCGCCGGATCACCGTCCGCGGCCACCGCATCTGGGACGACATCATCGACGGCTGGCTCACCGGCAACAGCGAACTCCTGGATGCCGCCTGGGACGACATCATCTACGACCTCGGCTCCGAGTACGACTCCTACTCCTACGTCTCCAGCGTCGGCTTCGGCCTGTGACCCGCGGCGCCACCGCGCCGCCCAGCGGCCCCCGCCCGCCGCCAGCCGGGGGCCGGGCGCGGTAGGCCGTCAGCCGCGGCCGTCACGCCGCAGCACCACCGTCCACGTCCCGTCCTCCGCGCTCTCCCGTACCAGCCGCAGTCCCGCCGACAGGCACTGGCTCAGCACCCACGCGTGCGCCAGGCGCAGCTTGCGGTAGCTGCCGGCCCGCAGCGTCCAGTCCGGACCGCGCCGCTGGTGCACCAGGTCGTGCACCACCACCGTGTAGTCGCCGAAGTCGTCCGGATACTCCAGGAAACACGTCATGATGCGGTCCTCGCTGGTCCGCACCGGAACGAACCGGTCGGTCCCCGTCAGCGGCCGCGACAGGTCCCGGTAGGCGAGCACCGCCACCCCGCCGGGCGCGAGCGCCGCCGCGATATCCCGCACCAGCGCCGCCACGTCCCCCCGCGTCGGCAGGTGCGTCAGCGTGTCCCCCAGGCACACCACCGCCCCCGCTGACCCCGGCGCGACCAGCTCCCGCAGCGCCGTCCTGATATCCGCCCGCACCGGCCGCACCGCCGCCAGCCCCGCCGCGTGCTGCGCAACCTCGTCCAGCAGCGGCTGGCTCAGGTCCACCGCCAGCACCGGGTCGAACCCCAGCCCGGCCAGCGCCAGGCTCGCGTGCCCCGGCCCGCACCCCAGATCCACGGCGACCCTCCCCGCCGCCCCGGGCTCCACCCCCATCCGCGCGAACTCCGCCCGCTGCGCCCGGGCCAGCGCCGGGATGTCCCCGCCCAGCATCCACGTGTAGTGCTCGGCGAGCAGCCGGTCGTAGTGCTCCACCGCGGTCGTCACCTGGCCCTGGGCGGGACTCGTCATCGCGCATCCTCTCCGTGTGCGGCAGCGCACAGCGAATGTAGATCAAGATCCGGCACAATGGGCGGATCCCCGAACGACGTTCGGCACGACCCGGGAGAAGGCGACCATGGACGACACAGATTCGGCGATCCTGGCCTATCTCCAGCGGGACGCACGGCTCACCAACCGCGAACTCGCCCGCCTCGTCGGCGTCGCCCCCTCCACCTGCCTGGAACGGGTCCGCGCCCTGCGCGCCCGCGGCGTCATCACCGGCTACCACGCCGCCGTCGACCCCCGCGCCCTCGGCCGCAACCTCCAGGCGCTTGTCTTCGCACGCCTCCGCCCGCTCAGCCGCGAGGTCATCACCGGGTTCCAGGACTACCTGTCCCAGCTCACCGAGGTGCTGTCCGTCTTCGTCGTCTCCGGGGACGACGACATCGTGATCCACGTCGCCGTCCGCGACATCGAGCGCCTGCACGCCTTCCTCATGGACCGCGTCAGCGCCCGGCGCGAGGTCATGACCTTCCGCAGCTCAGTGATCTACCAGCAGACCGCCACCCACGTCCTGACGCCCGCCGACGACTCCCGCCCCTGACCGGGCCCCGCCCGCGCCGCGGTCAGCGGACCGTCAGCCAGGCGTCATCCCCGCCCGCCAGGCTGACGCTGACAGACCGTCCGGCGCCTGCTGGCAGCCCGTCAGCACGGCGATCACAGGAGAAAGCAGTCATGACCCTGAAGACCTTCACCCAGCGCGCCGTCGCCACCGCGGGCGTCGTGGCGGCCACTGCCCTGGGCGGCGCGCTCGCCTTCGCCCCGTCCGCCGCCGCGGCTTCCGCGCCCGCCGACGTCACGCCGATGTCCTGCCCGGGCAACGAGCCGGCGCCGCAGCCCGGCTTCCGCTGCCTGTCCTGGTACCCGGACGCGGTGGCGTGCGCCGACGGCGTCGCCGCCCACGTGGCGGCCACCCCCGCCGTCGAGGGCTACTGCGCGTCCTCGGCCGACGGCTGGTGGGGATACGTCAACATCTATTGACGCCGCCGCGGCACCGGCACACCGAAGCCCCCGGCACGCCTCGCTCCCTCCCGCGGCGCGTGCCGGGCCTCCCTCCCGCTTGGCGGCCGTCCCCGGCGCACGGCCCGCTTCTCAGGCCCCCGCATCCCGCGCCGCCGCCAGCACGGCCGCTCGCCCGCCGCCCGGCCAGCGGAACGCCTCGCCGCGGCAGACGCCGGTGACCCGGCCGTACCCGCCCGGCACCCCCGCGTCAGCCCCCGCCGCGGCGGCCCGGTCGTGATCCCGCAGCCGTTCCAGCGCCGCCTCCCGCTCACCGGCCGCACCGGCGAGTTCAGCGGCGTACGCCCGCAGCAGTCCGTGCACCCGGAACCGGCCGGCGGCGGTCCGCTCCACCAGATGCGCACGCAGCAGCGCCCCGAGCACCCGCCGGGTCTCGCGCGGCCCGCTCCCGGCCAGTGCCGCCACGGCGCGCACGTCCGCCCCCTCTCCGGGCAGCAGCCCCAGCAGCCGGAACACCCGGGCCGCCGCGGGGTCCAGCACCCGGTAGGACCACCAGAACACCGACCGCACCGCCGAACGGGGGTCGCCCCCGGCATCCAGCAGATCCAGCGCCTCCTCCGCGCGCGCCAGCTCCGCCGCCAGCGCCGCGACCCCGCCCGCCGGCCGCGACCGCACCAGCTCCGCGGCGACCCGCAGCGCCAGCGGCAGCCGAGCGCACCGCTCGGCCAGCGCCCCCGCCGCAGCGGGCTCGGCCGCCGCGCGCTCACCCGCCAGCGCGCGCAGCAGCGCCCGGGCATCCCCGGCGGGCAGCCTGTCCAGGCAGATCCGGTGGGCCCCCTCCCGGGCAACCAGCCCGGCCAGCGCGTCACGGCTGGTCACCAGCGTCACGCACGACGTGCCGCCAGGCAGCAGCGGCCGCACCTGCTCGGCGCTGCGGGCGTTGTCCAGCAGCACCAGCAGACGGCGCCGGTCCACCAGTGAGCGGAACCGCGCCGCGCGCTCGTCCCTCCCCGGCGGCATCGCGGCGCCGTCCACCCCCAGCCCCCGCAGCAGCCCCGCCAGGGCCTCCTCCGGCCCGGCCGGGCGGCCGGGACCGTAGCCGCCCAGATCCACGTACAGCTGGCCGTCCGGAAACCGCGCCCGCGCCCGGTGCGCCCAGTGCACCGCCAGCGCCGTCTTCCCCGCCCCGGCCGTCCCCGCCACCACCGCGACCGCCCCCGGCCCCCCGGCCAGCAGCAGCCGGTCCAGCTCCGCGAGCTCCGCCTCCCGGCCGGTAAACCCCCGCACCCTGACGGGCAGCTGCGCCGGCGGGCACGCCCCCGCGGGGGTGCCGCCGTCCGGCCCC
The DNA here is from genome assembly GCF_016741785.1 of Streptomyces sp. 7-21. Lineage (GTDB taxonomy): Bacteria > Actinomycetota > Actinomycetes > Streptomycetales > Streptomycetaceae > Streptomyces. Next base: position 21,654 of record NZ_JAERRL010000007.1, on the reverse strand, counting down.
ACCGGCGCTCCGGCCAGCATCCGCCGCTGCAGACCGCGCAGGGCCGGGCCCGGCTCCAGCCCCAGCTCACTGGCCAGCACCTCGCGCGCCGCCCGGTAAGCGGCCAGCGCGTCAGCGGGCCGCCCCGCCCGGTACAGCGCCGTCATCAGCAGGCCGTGAAACCGCTCCCGCAGCGGGTGCGCACGCACCAGACCAGCCAGCTCGCCGGCGACCTCCGCCTCCCGGCCCGCGGCCAGCTCCGCCTGGTACAGCGTCTCCAGCGCGGTCAGGCGGCACTCCGACAACCGGTGCGCCCAGTCGGCCAGCACCGGCACCTCCAGGTCACCCAGCGGCGTCCCCTGCCACAGGGCCAGCGCCTCACGCAGTGACTGCGCCGTACCGCGCGGCTCCCGCCCGGTGGCGCGCACCGCTTCCGCGACCAGCGTCTCGAACCGCTGCGCATCCAGCTCTCCCGGCAGTACCCGCAGCCGGTACCCGCCTCCGGTGAACGACAGCCGCTCCGGCTCCCCGAGCAGCCGGCGCAGCCGGTGCGCATGGACCTGGAGCTTCTGCCCCGCCCGGGGAACCGGCTGCGCTCCCCACAGCGCATCGGTGAGCACATCCACCGGCACCGGCTGCCCCGCCCGCTCCAGCAGCATGGCGAACAGTGTGCGCTGCAGCCGTCCGGACAGCTCCGTGAACCGTCCCTCACGCCGAATCCCGAGGCCTCCCAGCACCTGGAACTCCATGACCGCCCCCGTTTCCCCGAACGCCGACGTCCCGCCCCACCATCGCCCCGCCCCGGCGAGCGGGCCAGCGGCCCGGCGCGACAGTGCAAACGGCACAGCAGACGGCACGGCGGGGACGCGGCAGCGGGCGCGGGAGCGCGGGCGGACAGCACGAAGCCCGTGGCTTCCCGCGCCACAGGCACGGGAAGCCACGGGCTGCGGGCGGCGGTGCCGCCCCGCAAGCGCCGTCAGCAGAGCGCTGTCAGCACTGTCAGTAGGCGCTGTCGACGTTGTCCATGGAGCCGTACCGGTCGGCCGCGTAGTTACAGGCGGCCACGATGTTGGCGACCGGGTCGTAGATGTCCGTGCTGGTGCCCTCGACGTGGTACTGCTCGAACGTCGGCTCGATCACCTGGAGCAGCCCCTTGGACGGGATGTTCTTGTGCGCGTTCGAGTCCCACAGGTTGATCGTCAGCGGATCACCGCTGGACTCGCGCATCAGGTTGCGGTAGATGCCCTCGTAGGAGCCCGGGATGCCGTGCTCGTCCATGATCTCCAGGGCCTGGTCGATCCAGCGGTCGATCTGCTCCCGGGAAGCGGGCTGCGGCTCGGGCTGCTGGTGGCGCTCCACGGTGATCAGCGTGCCGTCCTCGTGGTACCGGGCACCGCGGCCCCGGTCCTCGTGCCGCTCCTGGGAGGACCCAGAGCCGTGGCCGCGGTCCCGGTCGCTGCCGTGGCCGTCCCGGCCGGAACGCTCCCCGTGCCCGTCGCCGTCCTGCTTGTCCTGGCTCTCCTGCCCGGCGTCGTCGCGGTCGTCGCCGCCAAGCGAGGCTGTCTTGCCGTAGACGATCTCGGAAGCCCGCGGGGTAGCGGCGGCCGGAGCGTCGGCGCGTTCGGCCGCCGGAGCGGAACCGTGGTGCGCGTCGTCAGCGGCGGCCACAGGGGCGAAAGGCAGTGCCAGGGCCGCGACGCCGGCGACGGCGGCGCTCGCCAGGGCGACCGAACGGGTCGTGGCGCGGCGGGTGCCGGTGGTGGCGGTCATAAAGGCGTACCTCGATCCTCACGACTGCTGGGGGAGTGGTGCCGCCGTGGTGCGGCCTGGCCCAGTGTGGGAACCGGCGTGCCGCCACCGGAAAACCGCCGTCTGCGAAGCCGCTTCGTAGCCCGCCGCCCCCGTCTGCCGCCCCGCCCCGTCCCGCCTGGGCAGCCGCACCCTCACCCGCTCCTACCGGCCTTCGGATGTGACGCGCGTCCCGTGCGCGGCCTCACACCCCGCCCCGCGCGCCGTCACCGACCGGAGTGCCCGCTTGCACGCACCGTGAGGAGTATCCCGCCCCCTTGCCTGCGGTGCGCAGCCGCAGCCGTACGCGACGTATCGGCACCCGGCGGCGCCCGCCACGCCGCGGCCGCCGTCAGCCGGACGCCCGGGGATTCCGCACCACGGCGACCGGACAGTGCGCGTGGTGCAGCAGCGCCTTGCTCACCGACCCCAGGAGCTGCCTGAGGAACCCGCCCCCGCCCCTGGCGCCGACGACCACCAGCTGCGCCGCCGCGCTTGCGCCGATCAGCGTCTGGCGGGGCTCACCGCGGACCACTTCCCGCGTGACCGCCACCTCCGGATAGCGCTCGCGCCGGCTCGCGACCACCCGGGTCAGCAGCCGCTCGGCGGCCTCCTCGTCCCGTCGCTCCGGTGCCTTTCCCTCCGGCGACCAGGCGTGCACGGCAACCAGCCCGGCGCCGCGCAGCGCCGCCTCGGCGAAGGCGAACTCCACCGCCCACTCCCCGCTGCGTGAACCGTCGGCCCCCAGCACGACCGGCCCGGCGTGCTCGGTGTCGCCGCGGACCACCATCACCGGGCACTCGCTGTGAGCGGACAGCGACTCCGCCGTGGAGCCCAGCAGCATGCCGGTGAATCCGCCCATGCCCCGGCTGCCGGTGACCACCAGACCGGCACCGCGCGCCTCCCGCGCCAGCACGGGCACCGTGGCACCGGCCTCCACCGTCTCGGAGACCTCGATCCCCGGTGCCGCCTCCTGCGCGAGCGCGGCGGCCTGGCGGGTCAGCCGCCGCAGCGGCGCCAGATCCAGCGACGGCACCCCCACGGCACTCACGGGCCGGGGGACGACGTGCACCAGATGCAGCCGCGCGCGCCGCCACGCCGCCTCCCGCGCGGCCTGCACGACCGCGGCATCGCTCCACCGGGACCCGTCCACGCCGACGACGACCAGGCTGCTCACGCGCATCCCTCCGCTCCCGGGCCCAGCCTCGCCCAGCCCGGCTGTCTCCGCCAACCCGCCGCCGACGGCGCCCCCGGATCGTGACCGTCCGGCTACTGACTGAGACCGTCAGGTGGTGTTAATGCGGGAACACACGCCGCCGGGCGCCCCGTACCGGGTGCCCCACCGGGTCGGAGGCTCGGCTGCCCGGACCGGACACGCCGCCAGGCGCCCCGGAGCCGGGGCGCCGGATGGGGGAGAGCGGTGATATGCGGGGCAAACGGGAATGCAGAGGGCTTCTGGCTGCCCCTGGCCGGGGCCGACTGGCTGGCTCGCTCCGGATGCCGCACATCCATTGACCTTCGGCCGCGCAGCGCCCTACATTGAGCCGCATCAAAAACCACTAGTGAATAGATATTCACTTTCTTTGTGATCCGCGCCCCGTGCCCCCTGCCGGGCCGGCGGATCAGCGCAATCCAAGGACGTTCCAAGATGCTCAGTGCAGATCCCGCCGCAGCCGAACGGTTCCGCACCTGGCGACACCAGCTCGCCGACGCCGACCTGCCCGGCCAGGCCCGCGATCTCGAGCGGCTCGCCACCGAGGTGCGACGCAGCGTCGTAACCATGATCGACCGCGCGGGCATGGGCCACATCGGCGGCGACATGTCGGTGACCGACATCCTCGTCACCCTGTTCGGCGGCGTGCTCGGCAACGACCCGGCACGCCCCGATGACCCCGACCGCGACCGCTTCATCCTCAGCAAAGGCCACTGCGCGGCCTCCCTGTACGCCACGCTCGCCCACTGCGGCTACTTCCCCCGGTCCGAGCTGTCCGCGTTCATGGCACCGCTCTCCCCCCTCAACGGCCACCCGAACCGCAGGAAGGTACCCGGCGTGGAGACGAACACCGGGCCGCTCGGCCACGGATTCCCCGTCGCCGTCGGCTGCGCCCTCGCCGCCCGCCTCTCCGGCCGCTCCTACCGGACCTTCGTCGTCCTCGGCGACGGCGAGCTGCAGGAGGGCAGCAACTGGGAGGCCGCCATGACCGCCGCCCACCACGGCCTGGACTCCCTCACCGCCATCGTCGACCGCAACGGCCTGCAGCAGGGCGACCGGACCGAGCAGACCACGCGGCTGGAACCCCTGGCGGACAAGTGGGCCAGCTTCGGCTGGGAAACCCGCGAGGCCGACGGCCACGACCACGCCGCCCTGCTGTCCGCCCTCCGGCCCTCCACCACGGGCCGGCCCGTCGCCGTCATCGCCCGCACCGTCAAGGGCAAGGGCGTGTCGTTCATCGAGGACCGAGCGGAGTGGCACCACAAAGTGCCCACCACCGAGCAGGTCCACGCCGCGCTGGAGGAACTGAGCCGATGACCGCGGAACTCGTCCAGACCCCCGCCCCCACCTACGACTGCCGGCAGGCCTTCGCAGACGAGCTGATCGCGCTGGCCGCCGAAGACGAACGCGTCGTCGCCGTCTGCAACGACTCGGTCAGCTCCTCCAACCTCGTCCGCTTCCGCGAGCTGTACCCCGACCGCCTCATCAACGTCGGCATCGCCGAACAGGACCTCGTAGGCGTCGCCGCCGGCCTGGCCAACGGCGGACTGCTCCCGTTCGTCAGCGCCGCCGGCCCCTTCCTCACCGGCCGCGCCACCGAACAGATCAAGACCGACGCCGCGTACAACGGCCTGCCCATGGCCCTGTGCGGCCAGTCACCCGGCATGGCCTACGGCGAACTCGGCCCCACCCACCACTCCATCGAGGACCTGTCCTGGATGCGGGCCATCGCCGACCTGGCCGTCCTGGTGCCCGCCGACCCGGCCCAGACCCGGGCCGCGGTGCGCTGGGCCGCCGCCCACGACGGACCCGTCTACCTGCGCGTCCCCCGCTTCAAGGTGCCCTCCGTCACCCCCGGCGAAGCCCCCCTCGAAACCGGCCGCGCCCTCCAGCTCACCGACGGCGACGACATCACCGTGCTGGCCATCGGCACCATGGTCTCCCGCGCCCTGGAAGCCGCCCGCGAGCTGCGCGCCGACGGCATCGGCGTCCGCGTCCTGAACATGACGTTCGTCGAGCCGCTCGACACCAACGCCGTCCTGCGCGCCGCACGCGAGACCCGCGGCATCGTCACCGCCGAGGAAGCCACCACCACCGGCGGCCTCGGCGCCGCCGCCGCCAGCCTGGTGGCACAGCACCACCCCGTGCCCATGCGCATCCTCGGCGTCCACCGCGAGTTCGCACCCACCGGCAGCCCCGCCTTCCTGCTGGAACACTTCGGCCTGACCGCCGCCGGCATCGCCGCCGCCGCACGCGACCTGCTGGGGAACAACGATGGCTGAGCCCCTCATCCTCGCCATCGACCAGGGCACCAGCGCCACCAAGGCGGTCCTCGTCGACCGCAGCGGCACCATCATCGCCCGCGCCTCCGCCCCGCTCACGCTGCACACCCCCGCACCGGGCTGGGTCGAGCAGTCCCCCAGCGACATCTGGACCAGCTGCCGCCAGGCCGTGGCCGCCTGCCTGCAAGACCAGGACCCGGCCCGCATCGCCGCAGTCGGCCTGAGCACCCAGCGCGAATCGCTCCTGCTGTGGGACCGCGCCACCGGCCGCCCCCTCAGCCCTCTGGTCAGCTGGCTCGACCAGCGCACCGCCGGCCACCCCGCCCTGCTGCGCGCCGCACCCGAGGCGGACCTGGTCCGCGAGGCCAGCGGACTGCCGCTGGACCCGATGTTCTCCGCCCCCACCGCCGCCTGGCTGCTGGACACCCACGACCCCGACCGCCACCGCGCCCGCGCCGGCGACCTGTGCCTGGGCACCGTCGACTCCTGGCTGCTGTGGCAGCTCGGCGGCACCCACCTCATCGAGGTGGGCAACGCCTCACGCACCCAGCTGCTCGACGTCCGCCGGCGCACCTGGGACGAGCGGCTGACCCGCCTGTTCGACGTGCCCGCCCAGGCGCTGCCGCGCGTCGTCTCCTCCCAGGGCCCCTTTCCCGCCACCCGCGGACTGGACCCGCTGCCCGACGGCGTTCCCGTCACCGCCGTACTGGGGGACTCCCACGCGGCGCTGTTCGCCCACGCCGGCTGGGAACCAGGCACCGTCAAGGCCACCTACGGCACCGGCTCGTCCGTCATGGCCGCGGCCCCCGCCGCCACCCCCCTCTCACCCGGCCTGTGCCTGACCGTCGCCTGGGAGACCGACCGGCCCGTCTGGGGCGTGGAAGGCAACATCCGCTCCACCGGTGCCACCGTCTCCTGGCTGGCCCGCCTGCTGGGAACCACCCCGGACGAGCTGGCCCGCTCAGCCGCCGCCAGCAGCGAAGGCGTCGTCATCGTCCCTGCCTTCGGCGGCCTCGGCGCACCCTGGTGGGACGACGAGGCGGTCGGCCTCATCAGCGGTCTGACGCTCGGCGCCGGACCCGCCCAGCTGGCCCGCGCCGCCCTGGAGTCCATCGCCTTCCAGGTAGAGGACGTGGTCGCGGCCATCGAACGCGACACCGCCCCCGTCACCCGCCTGCTCGCCGACGGCGGCGCCGCGGCCAGCCCCGTCCTGATGCAGCTCCAGGCCGACACCGGCCAGCGCACCGTCGAACGGGCCCGCGCACGCGAAACCTCCGCACTCGGCGCCGCCCACCTCGCCGGACTCGCCGCCGGCGTCTGGACCCACAGGGAACTCGCCGCGCTGGACCGGCCCCGCGACCGGTACCACCCCGCCGAAGACCCCGCCGGCGCCGCCCGCCGGCGCGCTCACTGGCACACCGCCGTGCACCGCGCCCGGCTCCGCGCCCCCGAACGGCGCGACCCCCCGGGACAGCCACCGCACAGCAGCAGCCCGCAAGGAGGACCAGCATGAACGCCGGACGATACGCAGGCAGGACCGTCGCGGTCACCGGCGCCGCCCGGGGCATCGGGCGGGGCATCGCCACCCGGTTCGCCGACGAGGGCGCCGCCGTGCTGGTGATCGATGCCGACCCCGCCGTCGAGGACGCCGCCACCCAGCTGGACGCCACCAGCCCCGCCACCGTCCTGGGCGTACAGGCCGACGTCACCGACGAGACGGCCGTGACAGCAGCCTTCGCCCTCGCCGAACGCACCTGGAACCGGCTCGACGTCCTCGTCAACAACGCCGGCGTCATCACCATCAGCCGCCTGGAAGACCTCACCCTCGCCGACTGGCAGAAAGTCCTCGCGGTCAACACCACCGGCACCTTCCTGTGCGCCAGGGCCGCCGCCGCGATCATGAGGCGGCACGGCCACGGCGGCCGCATCCTCAACGCCGCCTCCGGCCAGGCACGGCAGGGCTTCGTCTACACCCCTCACTACGCCGCCAGCAAATTCGGGGTCGTCGGCCTCACCCAGAGCCTGGCCAAGGAACTCGCCCCGGACCGCATCACCGTCAACGCCTACTGCCCCGGCATCGTCGGCAGCGACATGTGGGACTACAACGACCGCGAGTGGGGCCGGCTCCTCGGCGACTACCAGCCCGGCGAGCTGATGGCCGAATGGGTGGCCGGCATCCCCCTCGGACGCGCCGGCACCCACGACGACATCGCCCACCTGCTTCTCTTCCTTGCCTCTCCCGAGGCCGGCTACATCACCGGCCAGACGATCAACGTCGACGGCGGGATGTTCATGAACTAACGCGCCGCCGGCGCCCCCGGCGACCGGCACGCGCGCGGCAGCGACGCCGCACCACTGAGAGGAACCACACCGATGAGCACGACAGAGAACACCATGCCGCCAGCAGACACCTCGCCGCCGTCGGAGACCGGCCGCCCGTGGCTGCCGTCCTGGGGAGTGTCACTCCTCACCGGCTCCCGGGGGCCCGCGCTGGGGCTTGCGGCGCTGTGCGTGGTCTTCTTCATCGCAACGCCCCACTTCCTCACGCAGAACAACCTGCTCAACGTGCTGGACCAGGCCGTCGTCCTCGGCCTGCTCGCCCTGGGCATGACCGGGGTGATCATCGCGGGCGGCATCGACCTGTCAGTCGGCGCGGTGCTCGCGCTGTCATCCATGGTGCTGGGCTGGCTCAGCCACGAGGCCGGATGGCCCGTGTGGCTGAGCGCCCTCGCCGCGATACTCGTCGGCGGCGCCTGCGGCCTCGCCAACGGCCTGGGCGTCACCTACACGATGCTGCCGCCGTTCATCGCCACGCTCGCCATGATGTCCATCGCGCGCGGCCTGGCCAACGTCATCACCGACGGCCAGCAGATCGTCGGCTTCCCCGACTGGTTCAGCAACCTCACCGTCACCCGCTACCTGGGCGTCTTCACCGTCGCCACCTTCACGCTCGTCATCCTCTTCGCAGCCGGCTGGCTGTACATGCGCTACCGCGCCGGCGGCCGCTCCCTGTACGCCATCGGCGGCAGCGCGGAGGTCGCCCGGCTCGCCGGCATCGACGTCAAGCGCACCACCGTCCTCGTCTACGCCGTCACCGGCCTGCTGGCCGGCCTGGCCGGCGTCTTCATGACCATGCGGCTGGACTCCGCCCAGCCGAGCATCGGCACCGGCTACGAACTCGACACCATCGCGGCCGTCGTCATCGGCGGCGCCAGCCTCAGCGGCGGCGTCGGCTCCGTCAGCGGCACCGTCTTCGGCGTCCTGATCATCGGCGTGCTGCGCAACGGCCTCAACCTGCTCGGCGTGTCCCCGTTCGTCCAGCAGATCATCATCGGCGTCGTCATCGCCCTGGCCGTGATGCTCGACGTGCTCCGCCGCCGGACGGCCCGGTGAAAACCGACAAAGGAGTGGTTCCCATGCGCGGACGAGCCATCGTCGCAATCCTCATGGCCCTGGCCATGGCGGCGGGCCTCGGCGCCTGCGGCCGGGGCAACGACGGGTCCAGGGCCACCATCGGGCTGGCCGTAGCCAACCTCCAGGCCGACTTCTTCAACCAGATCAAGCAGTCCGTCGAAGCTGAAGCCGAGCGGCGCAACGTCGACATCATCGTCTCCGACGCCCGCGGCGACGCCGCCACCCAGGTCAACCAGATCTACGACCTGATCGCCCAGCAGGTGGACGCCATCATCTACATCCCCGCCGGCGCGACCGCCGCCAGCGTCCCCGTGAAGGCCGCCGAACGCGAGGACATCCCCGTCGTCACCGTCGACCGCAACCCGCCCGACGCACCCGGCCAGTCCTTCATCGCCAGCGACAGCGTCGCCGCCGCCGAAGAACTCGGCGACTGGGTGGTGGAACAAAGCGGCGGCCAGGGCAACCTCGCCGTCCTCCAGGGCCAGCTCGGCACCACCCCGCAGGTCGACCGCCAGACCGGCTTCGAACGGGCACTGCGCGATGCCCCCGGCATCAACGTCATCGCCCAGCAGCCCGCCGACTGGGCCCAGGACAAGGCATACGCGGTCGCCCAGGACATGCTCCAGGCCCACCGCGACATCGACATCTTCTTCGGGCAGGCCGACGCCATGGCCCTCGGCGCCGCCCAGGCCCTCCGCGGCGCCGGCGGCAAGGGCGACACCCTCATCGTCGGTTTCGACGGCGACATCGCCGGCATCGAGGCCGTCCGCAGGGGCACCATCGACGCCACCATGGTCCAGCAGACCCGTCGCATGGGCCGCATGGCCGTGCAGACCGCCCTGGACATCATCCGCGGCAAGGACGTCCCCGCCGAACAGCTGCTGCCCGCCGAACTGCTCACCTCGGACGACACCGAACAGGCCACCCGCTTCCTGGAGCACCACCCATGACCACCACCGGCCACAACCCCGGGAACGCCGAGGAGGACCGCATGGCAGCCACCGCCAGCACACCAGCGCCGGACACCCACGACGGCCTCATCGTCCGCGGCGTCTCCAAGCGCTTCGGCGCCACCCAGGCACTGGACCGGATGGACCTGGACGTGCAGCCCGGCGAAGTCGTGGCACTCCTCGGCGAGAACGGCGCCGGCAAGTCCACGGTCTCCCACATCATCGCCGGCACCTTCCCCTCCGACACCGGCAGCATGACCTGGCGCGGCCGCCCCTACGCCCCGAAGTCCTCCGGCGGCGCCATCGCCCAGGGCATCGGAATCATCCACCAGGAAATGCGGCTGCTGCCCGACCTGTCCATCGCGGAGAACGTCTTCCTCGGCCGGCTCCCCATGCGCGCCGGCCGCCTGGACCGCGCCGCGATGAACCGGCGCGCCGCCGAACAACTGCGGCGCCTCGGCCTCGACATCCCCCCCACCCGGCTGGTCCGCCACCTCAGCGTGGCCGCGCAGCAGCAGGTCGAAATCGCCAAGGCACTCACCCTCAACGCCCGCCTGCTGATCCTCGACGAGCCGACCGCCGCCCTCGGCAGCGAGGAGACCGACCACCTCTTCGCACGCATCGAAGCCCTCCGCGACGAAGGCATGTCCTTCCTCTACGTCAGCCACCGGCTGGAGGAGATCGCCCGCATCTGCGACCGCGTCGTCGTCATGCGCGACGGGCAGTGCGTCGCCACCCACCCCACCGCCCAGGTGCCGGTCTCCCGGCTCGTGGAGGACATGGTCGGCCGCAGCATCGAACGCATCTTCCCTGAAACCGGCACACCGCGGGACCGCGAGGTACTGCGGGTGACGGACCTCAGCAGCGACTCCTTCACCGGCGTGTCGTTCAGCGTCCGCGAAGGCGAGGTACTCGGCATCGCCGGCATCGTCGGCGCCGGACGCACCGAACTCGTCCGCGCCGTGGCCGGCGTAGACCCGGTGACCAGCGGAACCGTGGCCGTCGAAGGCCGCCCGCTGCGGCTGCGCGGCCCCCGCGACGCCATCAGCGCCGGCATCGTCCTCGTCCCCGAGGACCGCAAGCACCAGGGCGTCCTGCTCGACATGTCCATCGCCGACAACGTGGCACTCGCCAACCTCGACCGCGTCACCTCACGAGGCTGGCTGCGCCCGTCCACCGTCACCGCGGTCGCCAGCGACGCCATCGCCACGATGACCGTCAAAGGACGCCCGGACCAGCCGGTACGCACCCTGTCCGGCGGAAACCAGCAGAAGGTCGTCATCGGCAAATGGCTGGAACGCAGGCCCAAGGTCGTCATCCTCGACGAACCCACCCGCGGCATCGACGTCGGCGCCCGGGCCGCCATCTACGAGGTCATCGCCCAGCTCGCCCGCACCGGCACGGCCGTCGTGGTGGTCAGCTCGGACCTCGAGGAAGTGCTCGGGCTCTCCCACCGCGTCCTCGTCCTCAGCCGGGGCCAGCAGCGCGGCATCCTCACCGCGGCCGAAGCGACCGACACGGCCGTGATGCGCCTGGCGACGGCATGATGGGAGGCGTCCCCACGCCGTCGAAGCCGGAGTGAACGAGGAAACCTGATGACCACGCGTAGCCGCAGCTCTGCCGCGGTGGGCCGGCGGACAACCCGGATGGCCACCACCGACGAGCAGCTGCGCCTGATGACCCGCGTTGCCCGTCTCTACCACGAACAGGGCATGCGGCAGCCGCGGATCGCCGAGGAGCTCCACATCTCCCAGCCGCGGGTGTCCCGGCTGCTCAACCAGGCCGCGAAACTCGGCATCGTCCGCACCGTCGTCGTCCCTCCCGACGGCGTCTTCGCCGACCTGGAAGAGGAGATCGCCGCCCGCTACGGGCTGCGGGACGTCGTCGTGGTCGACGTCGAAGGCGAGGCCGAAGCCGTGATACCCGCGCTCGGCGCCGCCACCGCCGTCTACCTGGAGACCACCCTCATGGAGGGTGACCGGCTCGGTATCTCCTCCTGGAGCGCCACCCTGCTGGCCTCCGTGGAAGCCATGCGCTCCCGCCCTGGCGGCCGCTTCCTGGAAGAAGTGGTGCAGCTGGTGGGCGGCGTCGGCGACCCCCGGGTCCAGGTCCAGGCGACACGGCTGATGGGACGCCTCAGCGACATGACGGGCGCCGAGCCGGTCTTCATGTCGGCTCCCGGCCTCGTCGCCAACAGCGCCGCGCGCGAAGCCATCAGCGCCGACCCCAAGGTAGCGAGCGTCGCCGAGGCCTGGCAGCGTCTCACCACCGCGATCGTCGGCATCGGCAGCCTCGAACCCTCGCCGCTGCTGCGGCAGAGCGGCAACATCTTCTCCCTGGAGGACCAGGAGAAACTCCGCGCCCTCGGCGCCGTCGGCGACATCTGCCTGCACTTCTTCGACAAAGACGGTGCCCTGCTGGACACCGAGCTCAACGACCGCGTCATCGGCATCTCACCCGACGTCTACGCCGCCATCCCGCGCCGCATCGGCGTGGCCGGCGGATACCGCAAGCACGCGGCGATCAAAGCCGCCCTGCTGGGCAAGTGGGTGGATGTCCTCATCACCGACCTGGGAGTCGCCAGCCGGCTCGTCGAGCCGGACGGCGGCACCGACCGCGCAGCCGGTGACAGCGGCACCGGCGGCCCCTGACCCCGCACCCAACACACCACCGCAGGAGAACCACATGCCCGCCCCTTCTTTCCGACTCGACGGACGCGTCGCCCTCGTCACCGGAGCCGGCAGCGGCATCGGCCGGCGCCTGGCCACCGGACTCGCCGAGATGGGCGCCGACGTCGGCTGTCTCGACCTGCCCGGCAGCGACCTGGCCGGCACCGTCGCGGCCGTCGGGGAGACGGGGCGCAAGGCAGTCGCCCTGCCCGCCGACGTCACCCGGCCCGGCGACCTCGAACAGGCCGTCGCCCGCACCGAGTCGGACCTCGGCCCGCTGCGGCTGGCTGTCAACGCGGCGGGCATCGCCAACGCCGCCCCCGCCGAGGACATGCCGCTGCGGCAGTGGCAGTCCGTCATCGACGTCAACCTCACCGGCGTGTTCCTCTCCTGCCAGGCCGAAGGCCGCGCCATGCTCCGCAACGGCGGCGGCGCCATCGTCAACATCGCCTCCATGTCCGGCACCATCGCCAACCGCGGCCTGCAGCAGGCCTCCTACAACTCCTCCAAGGCCGGCGTGATGCACCTGACCAAGAGCCTGGCCACCGAGTGGTGCGACCGCGGCATCCGCGTCAACAGCGTCAGCCCCGGCTACACCGCCACGCCCATGAACCGGCGGCCCGAAGTAGCCGAGCAGGCCAAGCAGTTCGAGTCCGACACCCCGCTGGGCCGCATGGCGACCGTGGACGAGATGGTCGGCCCCACCGTCTTCCTCCTCAGCGACGCCGCCAGCTTCGTCACCGGCACCGACCTGATCGTCGACGGCGGTTTCGTCTGCTGGTAAGGCACCGCGGGGGCCCGGGGCGCCTCACACCCGCAGGGCCCCGGGCTGCCGGCCCCGGCGACGGACACGACGCAGGCCTCCGCGCCACGTCCGGCCCGCTGACCGCCGGGCACCATGCGAAGGGCCGCCGTGGTGCGGACGGTCTGTCAAGACGCTGCCGTGACGTCAACCCGCCTGCTGCAGGCCACTCGGCCTGTGTGCCTGCCATCCAGCTTTCCGCCGGCGCCGGGCGGAGGACATGCGGGCTGCCGCGGCGCCGGGGAAAACAGGTGAAAAAGGGTCAGAAAGATCTGACGCTTCATTACTATCTGTCCCTCTATGTCTCGAAAATGGGCAATCGAAAAAAGCCGTAAACCGGTCTTTCGCTGAGTCAGGCGGCGTTTGTGCAACACCACTTCTGAGTGGCGCCTCTAATGTTCCCGCAAGAGGGCGGACGTCATGGTTCTGTCACTGCCTTATCGCAGTTCTGCATCGAAGATCGAATTTCGTCAGGCTGGCGCGTTATCGCTCTGCGACTGTGTTAACGTCACCATGTCCAAAAGTGCAATACGGGGGTACTTTCGGTGACTTCAGCCGCTTCTACGCGAGTTGTCGACGTCGTCCAATTCATGCCTGAGCGCGTGGTGCGGAACGACGAATTCCAGGTCAGCGCGAGCGAGCTGAGTGACGACGCGTTCTTTGCCGGCGTCGATGAACGCCGCTTCGCCTCGCCCGACTACACCTCCGCCGAGCTGGGCACCCAGGCGCTGAAAAAGCTCCTGGAGCGCAACGGTATACGCGCCACGGAACTCGACCTCATCATCTGTTCCGCACAGCTTAACGACGTCTTCTCACCCGGCGTCGGAACCGCCATCCAGCACGCCGTCGGCGCCACCTCCGCAGCCGTCGTGCAGGTGGACAACGGCTGCTGCTCCTGGGTGTCCTCGATCGACATGGCCCGTGCCTACATCGACTCGGGCCGCTACCGGCGGGTCGCCGTCGTCACCGCCACCAATTTCGTCTCACGGCTGCCGGAGTTCCAGCGCTCATCCGAATCGCTGGTCCTCGGCGACGGCGCCTCGGCCACCCTGCTCGTGGCCTCCTCCGGCGAACCGACCGTCCTCTCCGTCCACGAACGGGCCTTCGGTGAGAACTGGGGAGCCCTGCGCATCGAACCCGACGCGGTGAACGGAGTGGACCTCCCCTACTGGGAGCGGGGCGCCGGCCCGCTCACCGTCAGGTTCAACAAGAAGATGCTGCTCCGGCTGTGGGAAGTAGCGATGGAACGCCTTCCCGAAGCGGTCGACCTGGCACTGAAGGAAGCCGGGCTCGGCCCCGGCGACGTCTCCTGCCTCCTCACCCACCAGCCCAACACCCGCTACATCGACGAGTGGCGCAAGCGGTGCGGCATCGAGCCAGCACGCTCCTACGACACACTGCGCCACTACGGGAACATGTTCCAGAGCAACCTGCCCGTCACGTTCGCGGAAGCCCGCGACAAGGGCGTGATCTCGACAGGAGACATCGTCACGTTCGCCACCTTCAGCCACGGCGGGGAACTGGCCTCCGCCATGGTCTGGCACTGGAACGGCTGACCCCTCACCGCACGGCGCTCCCCGCCGTCAACCCCCCCCCCACCGCAAACCCCAAGCAACAAAGGAAACACCATGGTGTCCGCACGCGTGCCCGACGAGTCCGGCCTTCCCCAGAACTACCAGCTCGACCGCTCCGACCTCACCTCACTCGACCTGGTATGGAACGAGAACACCAGCCAGGAAGACATGGTCAAGCTCATGCAGAGCAAGACCAAGGAGACATACACCCACGACGAGGTTTACGGACAGTTCTGCTCCCTGGCCGAGCACATCAACGTGCCGTACGACATCGTCTTCGAGTACTGCGCCAACGCCAGGTCGCTGGAAGAGTGGACCTACAGCATCCGCGACATGAAGCACGTCGGCGGCGGCCTGTACCGGGCAAAGGAGATGATCCAGCCCGACACGGAGATCTACATCCGCGCCGACTCCCAGAAGGGCCCCGAGCACGGCCTGGTCATATACCCCTGCGCCTGGGACCAGGGCCACGAGCTGTGGATGCGCTACTACCTCACCATCATCGACTCGGCGAAGACCCTCAACAAGCCCGGCACCATCGTGCTGTGGACCAACTGCAAGCACCCCTACTACGACAAGACCACCCCCAACGTCCCCGACTACATCGCCGAAGGCCGGGCCCGCACCGACCGCATGTGGGTCGGTGACATCTGGCCCATGTTCCACGCCGGCCACTCCATCGAGATGAGCAACCTCAAGAAGATCCTCGAACACCGCTTCGCAACGGCCTGACAGACAGCGGGGTACCAGCGACATGCGGCTCAACGACGCGCTCGCCACGGTCCTGCGTGACCTCGG
The DNA here is from genome assembly GCF_016741785.1 of Streptomyces sp. 7-21. GTDB lineage: Bacteria > Actinomycetota > Actinomycetes > Streptomycetales > Streptomycetaceae > Streptomyces. The sequence goes on along the minus strand of NZ_JAERRL010000007.1, from coordinate 6,185 downwards.
CGTCCGGTACGTCTTCGGGGTCAGCGGGGCCAACATCGAGCACCTGCACGACTCCCTCCACCGCCTGGGCGACGGACGGCTCACCGCCGTCCTCACCAAGCGGGAAGACGGCGCCGCGTTCATGGCAGACGCCCGCGCACGGATCCACCGCACGCTCGGCGTCTGCTGCTCCACCTCAGGCGGCGGCATGATGAACCTCGTCGCCGGCCTGGCGGAGTCCTACGCCGAGTCCGTCCCCGTGCTGGCGATCGTCGGCCAGCCGCCGGCCGCCCTGGACGGGCGCGGCTCGTTCCAGGACTCCTCAGGCATCGGCCGGACCGTCGACGCCCACGCGCTCCTCAGCACGGTCAGCAAGACCGTCCAGCGCCTGCTCGACCCCGGCCGCTTCTGGGAACAGCTCACCGAGGCCCTCACGGCCGCCCTCAGCGGTCGGCCAGGGCCGGCCGTCCTGCTGGTACCCCGCGACTCCTTCGACGCTGACGTCGGCCCTCGGCCCGCCGACTGGCCCGCAGACCTCAGCGGTTTCACCCAGCCGGCCACGCCCGACCCCGGCGACGTCGCCACCCTCTTCCGCAGGCTCCGGCAGGCCCGCCGCCCCGTCCTGCTGTTCGGACACGGGATCAGAAGATCCGCACGCCCCGGCGCCCCGGCCCGGTTCGCGCGGCAGGCCCGCATACCCGTCGCCACCACCATGGGCGCACGCGGGGAATTCCCCCACGACGACCCGCTCTACGCCGGCACCGCCGGCGTCAGCGGAAACCCGGCCACCGCCGCCTACCTGGCCACGGAAGCCGACCTGGTCGTCGCGGTCGGCACCGGCCTGTCCAAAATGACCAGCGGCGCCTTCCCCGCATGGGACCCCGCAAAAGTCATCGCCGTCAACACCGACCCACAGGACCTCACCCGCGCGGACACCGCCAGCCTCACCGTCACCGGCGACGCCGGGCTGGTCTTCGAGCAGCTGACCGACCACCTGGCCGACGAGCCCTTCACCGCACCCGACGCCGGCCCCCTCCGGCTCGACCGCTTCGTGCCACGCCTCGCCGAACCCCTGCCCGACGACGCCGCCCCCCGGGCACACCTGACCGGCGGAACACTCCGGCAGAGCGAGGCCATCGCCATCCTGGAGCGCTACCTCCCCGCCAACGGCCACCTGCTCTACGACGCCGGCAACTGCGCCGCCGCCGCCATGCACCTGTCGGCCGTGCCCCCGGGCACAACCTCCACCATCGCCCTGGGCGCAGGCGGCATGGGCTACAGCATCGCCGCAGCCATCGGCGCACAGCTCGGCGAACCAGCCGGCACCCGCTCGGTGGTCTTCTGCGGCGACGGCGCCTTCCTCATGAGCGGCCTGGAAATCCACACCGCCGTCGAATGGGGCCTGCCCATCCTCTACGTCGTCTTCAACAACGGCATGCACGGCATGTGCGCCACCCGGCAGCAGACCTTCTTCGAATCCCGGATCACCGCCGTCGGCTACACCCCCGTCGACGCCTGCAGCGTGGCCCGCGGGATCGGCGCCCCCGACCGGCTGTGGACCGGCCGGGCCGAAACACCCGGCGAACTAGCACAAGCCCTGGACGACTACCAGAAAACCAGCCACCTCCCCGGCGTCCTCGACCTCCGCCTGGCAGCCGAAGAAGTGCCCCCCTTCCTCCCGCTCCTCCCACCAGGAGAGCCCACGGCCGCCATCCCCGCCCCCAGCGACACCTGACGGGCCCCCACCCCGTCAAGAAAAGAGACACCCGTGAGCAAGACCACCCAGGAACTGGACGCCGCCGGCATCCGCGACCCCGGCCTCCGCCAGGCATACGCCGTCACCACCGCCCTGTTCCGCGACCGCGCCCGGAAGCGCTTCTCCGGCCGCCTGATGTTCCCGCCGGCCAAGCGCCCCTACTTCGACGCCCACGTAGGCTTCGTCGTCTACCTCGACGACCTCGTGGACGACCCCACCCTCAGCACCGACGAACGCGAACGGCGCGTCACCGAACTGGAAACCGCCTTCCGCGCCGCCGAATCCGGCGAAACCGCACCACCCCCCGCCACCGGTAAAGCCCGCGACGACGCCGCACTCGCCCGCGCCTACGTCCACACCATCCGCACCTGGGACCTCTCCTTCGACTCCCTGTGGCGGATCTTCGACGGCCAGCGCAAAGCCGTGCACACCCGCGAGTACGCCACCCGCGCCGAAATCGACGAGTTCATCGACGACGTCACGCTCCCCCCGGCCGTCATGATCAACCAGATCTTCGAGCCGCTCAGTGACGAGGCCGAGGAACTCTGCCGGCAGACCATCACCTCCTTCCAGCTGCTCGACTTCCTCTGGGACCTCCACGAAGACCTCGAACTCGGCCGCATCTACCTCCCGACCGACCAACTCCGCAAGGCCGGCCTCGACCTGCCGCAACTCAGGAAACTGCTCAGCGCCGGACAGCTCACCGCACCCCTGCGCGAACTGCTGCAGACCGAGATCGACCGGGCCCGCACCCACCTCGACGCAGGCCGCGCCTGGCCCGGCACCCTGCACCCCACCTCACGCCCCTTCATGGAACTCGACATCGAGGTCCACGACCGCATGATCGCCGCACTGACCGCCAACGACTACGCCTTCTTCCGTAAACGACGCCCCGGACTCGGCTTCTCCTCCGTCGTCATGGTCCCCCGGACACTGTCCGCCATCTCCCGCGCCCGGCGCATCTACCGCCGCGCCGAACGCGACGGCTACCGCGTCCGCGCCCCGCACGCCGCCGGCATCGGCTGACCAGCCGCAAAGGAGCACAAAACCCATGGACAACACGCGGCGGGCCGCCGTCGTCGCGGGACTGGGCGCATGGGTGCCACCCACCGTGGTCACCAACGACGACCTCGCGGCCGACCCCGCACTCGACACCTCCGACGAGTGGATCAGAACCCGCACCGGCATCACCCGCCGGCACATCGCCGACCCCTCAATGAGCACCAGCCTGCTCGCCGCCGAGGCGGGCCGCCGCGCCCTGGACTCCGCCGGAACAACGGCCCCCGACATCCTGGTGCTCGCCACCAGCACCCCCGACCGGCCCTGCCCCGCAACCGCCCCCACAGTGGCCGCGCGCCTCGGCCTCGGCGACATCGGGGCCTTCGACGTCGCCGCCGTCTGCAGCGGCTTCGTCTACGCCCTGGCCACCGCCACCGGCCTGATCGGCACCGGCACCGCGAACACCGCGCTCGTCATCGGAGCGGACACCTTTTCCACCATCCTGGACCCCACCGACCGCTCCACCCGCGCCATCTTCGGCGACGGCGCCGGCGCCCTCGTCCTCCGCGCCGGCGACCCGGCGGAACCCGGCGCCCTCCACGGCTTCGACCTGGGCAGCGACGGCAGCGGCGCCGACCTCATCACCGTGCGCGGCGGCGGCTCCGAGTCAGCCGACGCCGACCCCTACTTCCGCATGGCCGGACCCCGGGTCTTCGTCCAAGCGGTACGCCGGATGAGCGGATCGGTCGCCGCGGTCACCGAACGCGTGGGCTGGACCACCAACGACATCGACCTGATCGTGCCCCACCAGGCAAACGTGCGCATCCTCGACGCCTGCGCGGAAGAACTCGGCCTGCCCCAGCACCGCATCGCCAAGAACATCGCGCAGCGCGGCAACACGGTCGCCGGATCCATACCGCTCGCCCTCGCCGACGCAGCCGCTGACGGCAGCCTCAAACCCGGCAACCGCGTCGTCCTCACCGGCTTCGGCGGCGGCCTCACCTGGGGATCAGCGGCCCTCACCTGGGCGGACATCCGCCCGCAGACGTAACCCCCCCCACACACACGGAGGAAACAACGGTGCCAACACCGCACGACCAGCTCGTGGCCATCCTGCAGAAAACCTATCCCGCGGAAACCGGCAAGATCGTCGCCGGCGCCACCTTCCAGGAAGCCGGCTTCGACTCGCTGAAAGTCGTCGAGTTTCTCCTCGTCCTCCAGCGCGAGCTGGACATCCCCCTGGCGGGCGACGAACTCACCCGCGACTCCACCCTCGCCGATGCCGTGGAGATGGTGAAATCGGCAGCAGCCAACGGCTAGGTGATCACGTGAGGCACCTGCTGTCCCTGAACGAAAACCCGATGCCGCCCCTGCCCTCAGTAGCCGAAACGATCAGGCAAGCGGCCAGCGAAGCCAACCGGTACCCCGAGTTCTACCCCAACCGCCTCAGGAAAGCCATCGCCCACTGGCAACAAGTCCCCGAAGACAGCCTCATCGTGGCCCCCGGGTCCGTCGCCGTGGCACTGCACGCCCTGCAGGCCAGCACCGGCCCCGGCCGAAGCGTGGTCTACGGATGGCGCAACTTCGACGCCTACCCGCTCCTGGCCCGCATGGCCAACGCACCCGCCAGGCCCGTACCGCTCCTCCCAGGCGGGCACCAGAACCTCGACGGCATGGCACAGGCCGCCGCCACCTCCGCCGGCGCGGTCATCGTGTGCAACCCGCACAACCCCACCGGCCAGCTGATCCCCCCCGACGACCTCGAGCGCTTCCTCACCGCCGTCCCGCGCGACACCGTGGTGCTGCTCGACGAGGCCTACATCGAATTCGCGGCACCAGACCACCGCCCCGACCACCGCGACTGGATACGCCGCTTCCCCCACCTCCTCGTGCTGCGCACCTTCTCCAAGGCATACGGACTCGCGGGCCTTCGCGTCGGCTACGGCATGGCGAACCCCCAACTCGCCGCACGCATCCGGGCATACGAGCTGCCCTTCGCCCTCACCTCCCTCGCCGCAGCAGCAGCGGAGGTATCCCTGCACGCCGAAGCGGAACTCCACGAGCGAGTCCGCCACATCGTCACCGAACGCGACCGGCTCGCACACCGCCTCCGCAACCAGGGCTGGCACGTCCTGCCCAGCCACGCCAACTTCCTCTGGCTCGACGAACCCCAGGACGCCGACCGGCTGGGCAAGCAACTGGCCCAAGAGAACATCGTGACCCGCGCCTACCCCGGCGAAGGCCTACGCCTGACAGTCGGCAACCGCGCCGCGAACGACGCGGTCCTCGACGCCCTCCGCCCCCTCAGCCGCCACCGCGCCGGGGAACAAAAACACGCAATGCATACCGGCTGACACACCCCGCACCCTGGCCCGCACGGTAATGCGGGCCAGCAGCCGCCAGGCAGCCCCGAGCCCCCACACCTCACCCAAACGGCGGACCACTCCGTGCACCAGCTCCAGACGAGTGACGACAGTGGTGGAGACCCGTCCACCGCACCACGGCGGCGCTCCGCACAACCCGGCTCTACCGAACCAGCACGCTGCCCTGGTAAATGAATGAAGCCATGAAACGACTCCCCTCCGCACTCCGCACCGCCGTCCCGATCACTGCCGCGCTGCTCGTGGCGACCACCACGCCCGCACAAGCAGACCCAGAGCCCAAAGCTCCCGAAGACTTCGTCGCCCTGGCCGACATAGACCCCACCATCCTCCACGACATCCGCTACCACACCGCCCACAACTTCGTCGGCGAACCAATCGACGGCTACAACATGCCCCTGTGCATCCTCACCAGGGACGCCGCACAAGCACTGAGCGAAGCACAAGAAACCCTCCGGCAACAGGGATACACCCTCAAGGTTTACGACTGCTACCGCCCGCAACGCGCCGTCGACCAATTCGTTGAATGGGCCGAAGACCTCGACGACCAGCGCATGCGCGACGAATTCTATCCTCGGGTCGACAAGTCACGCCTCTTCGAAGACGGCTACATCGCCGAAAACTCAGGACACAGCCGCGGCAGCACCGTCGACCTCACCCTGGTACAACTCCCCGCAGCCGAACAACGACCCTACATACCCGGCGAACCACTGACCGACTGCGCCGCCCCACAAGACGAGCGCTTCCCCGACAACTCCATAGACATGGGTACGGGCTTCGACTGCTTCGACACCCTCAGCCACACCCTGGACCCCCGCATCCAAGGAGAACAGCGAACCAACCGGCAACTGCTCAAAAAAACACTAGAAGACGTCGGCTTCGTCAACTACGACCGTGAATGGTGGCACTTCACCTACACACCCGAAGCCTACCCAGACACCTACTTCAACTTCCCCGTACACCGCCGCTCACTGACACCCTGACGGGAGCAGCCAGAACCCAGGCGCAGGCCGGAGGCCAAGCCCCAACCCCCCAACACCCGCGACCGGAGGGAGCGGGGCCCTACCGGT
>NZ_JAERRL010000006.1 GCF_016741785.1 Streptomyces sp. 7-21 | reverse complement strand
ATATCGTTAACGCTCAGGCCCTGCCGGGGATTCCCCGGCAGGGCCTGACGCTTTTCTCCCGGAATCCGGGAAACAACCCGTCAGTTCCGTAAGAGCGCGGTGCGCGGTCAGAACTGACGGTTCGCAAGGACCGTTTTACTCCGGGATGCGCAGCGTCAGAATCGCCATGTCGTCGGACGGAGCATCAGCCGCGAACCGTTCGACGGCACGCAGCACACGCGCGGCCACGGCGCCGGCCGTCAGGCCCGTACACGAGGCCAGCACCTCGGCAAGCCCGTCGTCGCCCAGCATGCGCGTGCCCTCACGGCGTTCCGTCACACCGTCGGTGACGCACAGCAGCACATCCCCTGGGTTCAGCGTGGCGGTCTGCTCGTACAGTTCCAGATCCGGAATGACGCCCAGCAGCGGCTGCGGGCTCGCCGCGGGGGTCACCTCCCCGTCGGGCGTCAGGCGCAGCGGCAGCGGATGGCCCGCGCACACCATCTTCAGATCGGCCCCGCCCTCGGCGCGCGGCCACAACTCCCCGTACAGCAGCGTGAGGAAACGGCCCCGGTCGCCCTCGTCGAGGATGGCCGCGTTGAGCCGCTCCAGCACGGCCGGCCCGCCCAGGCCCTCACGCGCGAGCAGGCGCAGCGCGTGCCGCGCCAGGCCTGTCACCGCGGCCGCCAGTGGTCCCGTGCCGCACACGTCGCCGATCGCGAAGCCGTACGCGCCCTCCCGGATGGGGAACAGGTCGTAGAAGTCGCCGCCGACCTCGTTGCCTTCACCCGCGGCGCGGTAGATGACCTCGACGTCCACGCCGTCCACCTGCGGCAGTTCCGGCGGCAGCAGGCTGCGCTGGAGCGACTGGCTGATGGCCGTGCGTTCGCTGTACAGCCGGGCGTTGTCGAGCGCCAGCGCCGCGCGCCGGGACAGATCCTCGGCGAGTTCCAGGATGTCCTGGCGGAATCTCTCGTCCGTGGGCTTGCCCAGGGCCAGCAGGCCGATCACGCGGTTTCTCGCCAGCAGCGGCAGCACCACGGTCTCGCCGCCGACGGCCGCGGCCGTCGCCAGGCTGGTGTCGGGCGTCCGCGGCGGCGGCAGCTTGCCGAGGGCGAGGCTGCGCAGCGACGTGCGCAGCGTCGTGTTGTGCGCGGCATCCGCGGGCGCGGTCCACAGCCGCACCCCGAGCGAGCTGTCGGGATCCGGCGGATCCACGCGCTCCAGCAGCTGCTTGATGCCGTCGATCCGCTCCTCGTCCTCGTGGAGCACGTACGACAGCACCGGGTCGGAGCCCTGCTCCGGGATCGTGTACACGGCGCACCAGGACGCCAGCGTCGGCACCGTCATCTGGGCCATCAGCGCCAGCGTCTGGTCGCGGTCCAGCGTTCCCGCCAGCAGCTCGGACGCCTCGACGAGGAATGCGAGCGAGCCGCGGCGCAGCCGCTCCAGCTCGGTCAGGCGGGCCGACTCCACGGCGAGCGCGATCCGGTCCGCGGCGAACTGCAGGCGCAGGGCCTCCTCGTTCCCGTAGCGGCCCGGGGTCTCGGACGCCACGCCCAGCGATCCCGTCAGCCTGCCCTCGACCTTCAGCGGCACGGTCACCACCGCGTGCATGCCGGTGCCCGACAGCAGCGGCACGGCGCCCGGGGAGGTCGCGATGTCCTCGTGCACGGACGGCATCCGGGCCGAGCCGTAGCGCCCGCTGCTGGCCTCGACGGGGACCCGGGCGAACCGCTGCCGTGCCGATGGCAGACCCGTCGTCGCGCGGACTTCCAGCTCGGTCTCGTCGTCGGTCGCCAGCAGCAGGAAGGCGGCGTCGCCGTCCAGCATGTCGCGGGCGCGCTCCACCGTGCGCTGGAGCAGGCCGTCGAGATCGTCGGGCGGGGGAGAGCCGATGAGGGCGTCCAGCGAGTCGCCGTGCCCCCGGTCGAAGGCGTCCGCGGCCGGGGCGTGGACCGGCGGCCGGGCGGGGCTCTGCAGGACGGCGCGCTCCTGCTCCCGCACCAGCAGGCAGACCGTGGACGGCTCGCCGTGCGCGTCACGGATCCGCAGGTGGCAGGCGTACACGGGGATCGTGCGGCCGCTGGCGGTGCGCATGCCGTAGCTGCCCTCCCAGCGAGAGAGAGTCAGCGCCTCGGCGATCCCCGTGCCCGTGCCGGGCGTCTGGGGCCAGGCCGCCAGGTCGGACAGCGGCTTGCCGATGACCTGGTCCGCGGTGTAGCCGAACAGCTCCCTGGCGTCCTCGTTCCAGGCGGTGATGGTGTCGGCGCGGTCTATCTGCAGGACCGCGACGAGCACGCGGGTGTCGCCGACCGGCAGCACCTCGTCGGGCAGCACGGGCCCGGCGGAGCGGGTGCCGACGGGAAGCGCTTGCTGGTCCAGCCGGAACCACACGCACTTGTCGACGGTCGTGTACTCCACTCCCCAGCGCGAGGCGAGGGCCGCGCAGAGCATCAGGCCGCGCCCGCCCTCGCTGTTGACGTCCACGTGGCTGCGGGAGAGCTCCAGAACCGGCAGCTCCCGCTCGGGGTGCCGGTCCACGACCTCGATGCGGACGCCGTCCGTGTCCCGCAGGCAGCGCACCTCGGCCGAGGTGCCCGCGTGCACCACGGCATTTGTCACCAGCTCGCTGGTGAGCACCACGGCGTCCTCGATGAGGTCGGCGAGGCCCCACCCCTGGAGCGTGTCGCGGACGAATCCCCGCGCGGTCGCGACCGAGCGCCCAACCGGTTCGAAGGTGGCCGCAGCCCGCGCGGTGATCACGTCATTCCCCCAAAAGGTCTTCTCGTCGCTACCTGGATGCCTCGCGCACAACCGGATGCCAGGTTACTGACGCTCGGTGGCCCCTCGGACGGCGCATCCATGGATTTCCCCCGGACTGGGAAGCAGCTGTGTGCGATGCTGCCGAACTGTTATCGCCCCGCCCGGTGGGAGTGAAACACTGGGATCGCCCGGTGTGCACGCCCGGGTGAACCGCCAAGCCTGTGGGAGGGACTCGGTAGTGTCTGACGGAGCGGTGGCGCACGGCAGCACGCGTGCGCGGAAGACGAGGTCCCGGCGCAGCGGCACCGTGGAGGTGGATGCCGCCGAGCTCCGGCGGCTGCTCTCCGCGCTGGAGTCCATGCGTGACGGTAACCTGCGCAAACGCCTGACGGTCACGGGCGAAGGTCCCATGGCCCAGGTCGCCGCCGTCTACAACCAGATCGCCGACCGCAACCTGCACCTTACCGGGCAGATTGCCCGCGTCCGGCGGGTCGTGGGGCGTGAGGGGAAGCTCACCGAGCGCCTGGAGACCGGTGCCTGCGAGGGCGCCTGGGCGAAGGCCATCGACGACGCCAACGACCTCGTCGAGGACCTCGTCCGCCCCGTCTCCGAGATGGGCCGCGTGCTGGAGGCCATCTCCGAGGGCGACCTTGAGCAGCGCATGGACCTGCGCGCCCAGCTGCCCAACGGCAGCGACCGGCCGCTGCGGGGCGAGTTCCTCAAGACCGGCCGCACCGTCAACGGCCTGGTCGACCAGCTCGCCGAGTTCACCCACCAGATGCGGTGGCTGACCACGGAGGTCGGCACCCAGGGGCGTCTGGGCGCACAGGCGGACGTGCACGGGATGTCCGGCAGCTGGCGTGCCCTGACCGAGTCGGTGAACTCGATGATGGCCCGGCTCACGGCGCAGTTCCGCGACATCCTGACCGTGACCAAGTCCGTCGCAGCGGGCGATCTCTCCAGGAAGGTCACCGTCCATGTCTCCGGGGAGATGCTGGAGCTGAAGAACACCGTGAATGCCATGGTGGACCAGCTCTCGTCGTTCCAGTCCGAGGTCACACGCGTGGCCCGGGAGGTCGGCACGGAGGGGGTGCTCGGGGGGTACGCCCGCGTCGACGACGCGTCGGGGGTGTGGAAGGACCTCACCGACTCCGTCAACCAGATGGCGACCAACCTCACCAAGCAGGTGAGGGAGATCTCTGCCGTCACCACCGCCGTGGCCAACGGCGACCTGTCCCAGACGATCACGGTCTCGGCGAGCGGCGAGGTGGCGCAGCTGGCCGAGACGATCAACGCCATGACCGGCACGCTGCGGTCGTTCGCGGACGAGATGATCAGGGCGGCGCGCGAGATCGGCACCGAAGGCCGGCTCGGCGCCCAGGCCCGCGTGCCGGGCGTCGCCGGGGTGTGGGGTGAGCTGACTGACTCGGTGAACACCGCCTTCGACAACCTCACGCGCCAGGTGCGCGACATCTCCCAGGTGACGACGGCGGTGGCCAACGGCGATCTGTCGCAGAAGGTCACCGTGGACGTCTCCGGCGAGATGCTGGAGCTGAAGAAGACCGTCAACAAGATGGTCGACCAGCTCTCGTCGTTCCAGTCCGAGGTCACACGGGTCGCCCGCGAGATCGGCGACGAGGGCAAACTGGGCGGGCAGGCGTCCGTGGTGGGTGTCGCCGGGGCGTGGAAGGACCTGACGGACTCCGTCAACACGGCCTTCCGCAACCTGACGGGCCAGGTGCGGAACATCTCCCAGGTCACCAAGGCGGTCGCCAGCGGTGACCTGTCGCAGAAGGTCACGGTCGACGTCTCCGGCGAGATGCTGGAGCTCAAGGACACCGTGAACACCATGGTCGACCAGCTGTCCTCCTTCGCCGACCAGGTCACCAGGGTCGCCACCGAGGTCGGCATCGAAGGACGCCTGGGCGGCAAGGCCGAGGTGCAGGGTGTCTCGGGCACCTGGAAGGCGCTGACGGACTCCGTCAACGAGATGGCGAAGAACCTCACCGACCAGGTCCGCAACATCTCCACGGTGACGGCCGCCGTGGCCAACGGCGATCTGTCGATGAAGATCACCGTGGACGCCCGGGGCGAGATCCTGGAACTGAAGGACACCGTCAACACGATGGTGGACCAGCTGTCGTCGTTCGCGGAGCAGGTCACCAAGGTGGCGCGTGAGGTGGGCACCGAGGGCCGTCTCGGTGGCCAGGCACAGGTGTCCGGCGTGGCCGGCGTCTGGCGCGACCTGACCAATTCGGTGAACGACATGGCGTCCAACCTGACCGATCAGGTGCGGAACATCTCCCAGGTGGCCTCGGCGGTGGCCCGGGGCGATCTGTCGCAGAAGATCACGGTGGACGCGCGGGGCGAGATCCTGGAGGTCAAGAACACCGTCAACACGATGGTGGACCAGCTCTCGTCCTTCGCCGAGCAGGTCACGCGCGTGGCCCAGGAGGTGGGCACCGAGGGCCGCCTGGGCGGCCAGGCCGAGGTAGAGGGGGTCTCGGGCACCTGGAAGGACCTCACCCAGTCCGTCAACAACATGGCGGACAACCTCACCTCGCAGGTGCGGAACATCGCGGAGGTCACCAAGGCTGTCGCCAGCGGCGACCTGTCCAAGAAGATCACCGTGGACGCCCGGGGCGAGATCCTGGACCTGGTGACCACGGTGAACACGATGGTCGACCAGCTGTCGTCGTTCGCCGACGAGGTGACCCGGGTCGCCCGCGAGGTCGGGACGGAGGGCCGCCTGGGCGGCCAGGCGCGGGTGCGCGGCGTCTCCGGTGTCTGGAAGGACCTGACCGACAACGTCAACCAGATGGCGCGCAACCTGACCACGCAGGTCCGCGACATCTCCGTGGTCGCTACCGCTGTGGCCAACGGCGACCTGACCAAGAAGGTCACCGTCAAGGCCAGCGGCGAGGTCGCGCAGCTCGCCGACACCGTCAACCGCATGGTGGCGACGCTGTCGTCGTTCGCCGACGAGGTCACCCGCGTCGCGCGCGAGGTGGGGACTGAGGGCAAGCTCGGCGGCCAGGCGCGCGTCCCCGGTGTGGCGGGCACCTGGAAGGACCTCACCGACTCGGTGAACGACATGGCGTCGAACCTGACGGCCCAGGTCCGCAACATCATCATGGTCACCAAGGCGATCGCGCGCGGTGACCTCACCCAGAAGATCGACATCAATGCCTGGGGCGAGATCCTCGAGCTGAAGAACACGATCAACACCATGGTCGACCAGCTCTCGGCCTTCGCGGAGCAGGTGACGCGGGTGGCCCGCGAGGTGGGCACCGAGGGCAAGCTCGGCGGCCAGGCGCACGTGCCCGGTGTGGCGGGCACCTGGAAGGACCTCACCGACTCGGTGAACGAGATGGGCGGCAACCTCACCCGCCAGGTGCGCGGCATCACCCGGGTCGTCAACGCCGTGACCCGCGGCGACCACGGCGTCAACATCGACGCCGACGCGGCGGGCGAGATCCTCACCCTGCAGGAAAAGATCAACGCGATGATCAGCAACCTGCGGGAGACCACGAAGACCAACCAGGAACAGGACTGGCTCAAGAGCAACATCGCCCGCATCTCCGCCCTGCTCCAGGGCCGCCGCGAACTCCGCGACGTGGCCGACCTGATCATGAGCGAGCTGGCCTCGGCGGTCGACGCCAAAGCGGGCGCGTTCTACTTCGTGTCGTCCACGGACGACGGCTCCGACATCATCACCGGCCCCGGCGAGGACGGCTCCTACGAGCTGCGGATGATCGGCGGGCACGGCGTGGACGGCTCGGTCCGCCAGCGCTTCCAGCCGGGGGAGTCGCTGGTCGGCGCCGCGGCCGAGGAACGCAGGACGATCCTGTACGGGCCGACGACCGAGGGCTACCTGCGGATCAGCTCGGCCCTGGGCACCTCCAGGTCGGCGTACGGCATCGTCATGCCGGTGCTGTTCGAGGGCAGCGTGCTCGGCGTCTTCGAGCTGGTGGCCTTCAAGCCGTTCACGCAGATCGAGCGCGACTTCCTCAGCCAGATGGCCGAGATGATCGCCACCAGCCTGAACACCATCATGGCCAGCACCCGCACGGAAATGCTGCTGAAGCAGTCCGGCGAGCTGAACGAGGAGCTCCAGCTCCGCTCGGCACAGCTGGAGGAGCAGCAGGCGGCGCTGCGCGCCTCGAACGAGGAGCTGAAGGAGAAGGCCGAACTCCTCGCCGAGACCAACCGCAACATCGAGGTGAAGAACTCGGAGATCGAGGAGGCGCGGCGCGGCCTGCAGGAGCGTGCCGAGCAGCTCGCGGTGTCGATGCGCTACAAGTCCGAGTTCCTGGCGAACATGTCGCACGAGCTGCGCACGCCGCTGAACTCGCTGCTCATCCTCGCCAAGCTGCTGTCCGACAACGCCGAGGGCAACCTCTCGCCGAAGCAGGTGGAGTTCGCCGAGACGATCCACGGCGCGGGCTCCGACCTGCTCCAGCTGATCAACGACATCCTCGACTTGTCGAAGGTCGAGGCGGGCAAGATGGACGTCACCCCGAGCCGCATCGCGCTGGTGCAGCTCGTCGACTACGTCGAGGCGTCGTTCCGCCCGCTGACCGCCGAGAAGAACCTGGAGTTCGCCGTCCGCGTCTCGCCGGAGCTGCCGGCCACGCTCTACACCGATGAGCAGCGGCTGGTGCAGGTGCTGCGGAACCTGCTGTCCAACGCGGCGAAGTTCACCGACTCCGGCTCGGTGGAGCTGGTCATCCGTCCCGGCGGCGACGACGTGCCCAGCGAGATCCGGGAGCAGATGCGCCGGAACGGCTCCGTCGCCAGCGCCGATGCGCCGCTGATCGCCTTCGCGGTCTCCGACACCGGCATCGGCATCGCCGCCAGCAAGATGCGCGTCATCTTCGAGGCGTTCAAGCAGGCGGACGGCACGACCAGCCGCAAGTACGGCGGCACCGGGCTGGGGCTGTCCATCAGCCGCGAGATCGCCCGGCTGCTCGGCGGCGAGATCCACGCGGCGAGCGAGCCGGGGCGCGGCTCGACCTTCACGCTGTACCTGCCGTTGCAGCCGACCGAGGTGCCGCCGCCCGGCTATGGCCGCCTCGACACGGGCGGGCGGACCGGCGAGTCCGTCTCCGCGCCCGAGGAGCCGGCTGCCGCCGAGCCCGCCGCGCTCGAGCCGGCGCCCGCTCCGGTGCTGCCGGCGGCGCCCGACCGCCCGGCGCGGGAGGCCGGCGCGGCCGCCGAGCGGGCCGCCGAGTCGCTGACCCGGCGCCACCGGCAGCGGGCCGCCGCCCCCGGCGGCGCCGTGGGCCAGGAGCCGGCGCCCGGCGGGGACGAGGCGTACCCGGCCGGTCTGGCGGAGCCGGGCAGGACGCCCGGCGGTCCGGAGGAGACGGCGGCGGCCCCGGCGGCAGAGGCGAAGCGGCGCCGGAAGTTCCGTGACTTCCGGGGCAAGAAGGTGCTCATCGTCGACGACGACGTGCGCAACGTGTTCGCCCTCACCAGCGTCCTGGAGCAGAACGGCCTGAAGGTGCTCTATGCCGAGAACGGCCGTGAGGGCATCGAGGTGCTGGAAGCCAACGAGGACATCGTCCTGGTGCTGATGGACATCATGATGCCGGAGATGGACGGCTACGCCACGACCGCCGCGATCCGGCGGATGCCGCAGTTCGCCGGCCTGCCGATCATCGCGCTCACCGCCAAGGCGATGAAGGGAGACCGGGAGAAGAGCATCGAGTCGGGGGCCTCGGACCACGTGACCAAGCCGGTGGACAACGATCACCTGCTGGAGGTGATGGCACACTGGCTGGAAGGCACGGCCGGCCGGAGCAAGGATGCCGCCAAGAACGACGCCGGGAAGCACACTGGCAGCGACGGCGGCGCGACGACCGGTAAGGAAGGGCGGCCGTAGGGAACTTCCGGGCGGCAGGGGGCGTTCTCCCCGCAGGAGCAACCCTGTTCGCCCGTCCTGCGCCCGCGTGATATGGTGACGCAGCGCGATGTGCTGGTCACCTGACGTCGGGTGCGCGGACGGCGAGACGGGCAGCATCATCGCAGGCTGAGCGGGGGTTAGGCTGGAGTGCTTGGGCTGTCTCGCGACGTTGCGGGACCGGGCGGGCGGCCGTCGAGAGTGGCGGAAACGCCCGCCGTGCTGGCGCGCGGGCCAGCACGGATGCCAGCATGTCCGGCACAGGACCGGGCGGCGTGAGTGAGCCGTCCATGACTACGGCGCGGAACCGTGCCGCAGGGGCGAGGAGGACAGGCCATGGTGCAGAAGGCCAAGATCCTCCTGGTCGATGACCGGCCCGAGAATCTCCTCGCGCTCGAGGCGATTCTCTCGGCGCTCGATCAGACGCTGGTCCGGGCATCGTCAGGGGAAGAGGCGCTCAAGGCGCTGCTCACGGACGACTTCGCGGTCATTCTGCTGGATGTCCAGATGCCGGGCATGGACGGCTTCGAGACGGCGGCGCACATCAAGCGCCGGGAGCGCACGCGGGACATCCCGATCATCTTCCTGACGGCCATCAACCACGGCCCGCACCACACCTTCCGGGGCTACGCCGCGGGCGCCGTTGACTACATCTCGAAGCCGTTCGACCCGTGGGTGCTGCGGGCGAAGGTCTCCGTCTTCGTCGACCTCCACAAGAAGAACGTGCAGCTTCGCGAGCAGGCCGCGCTGCTGCGCCGGGAGCTGGAGAGCGCGCTGCCCCCGGACGCCGAGCCGCGTCCGGGCGGGCTGCTGCCGGAGCTGTCGGCGCGGCTGGCAGCGGTCGAGGAGACAGCCGAGGCGCTGGTGAAGGAGCTGAACGAGTCGGGCGGCGGCCCGGCCCTGTCCACCGCGTCCCACCTGGAGCGCAAGCTCGCGGGGCTGCGGGGCGCGCTTGACGCCCTCCAGCCCGGCTCCGAGGAGCCTGACGCGCTGGACGAGCAGCCGTCCTGACCCCCGCGGCCCGCGCGCCGTGATCCGTGCCGCGCCCGCGCGAGGCCGGTAATCTCACCTCCATGGCCTCACGTACGTCCGGCAAGGGTTCCTCCAGCGCGCGCGCCGGGCGCAGCGGCGGCGGCAAGGGGCCCGCGAAGAAGACGGCGGCCAGGAAGCCGCCCGCCAGGAAGCCCGCGCCGTCCCCCACGGCCGGCCAGCTCGCCTACCGCGTGCTGCGCGGGGTGTGGATGGGCATCGCGCGGCCGGTCGCGGCTCTGCTGCGCGGGATAGGGCAGAGCGCCAAGGGACTTGACCCCGCGCACCGCAAAGACGGGCTTGCCCTGCTGCTGCTCGCCCTCGGCCTCGTCGCCGCCGCAGGCACCTGGTCGAACCTGCTGGAGGGGCCGGTCGGCGACGGCGTCACCCTGCTCGTCACCGGTGCGCTGGGGCGCCTGGACGTCGTCTTCCCCGTGCTGCTCGGCTTCCTGTCGGTCCGTCTGTTCCGGCACCCGGAGAAGCCCGAGGCCAACGGGCGCATCGTCATCGGGCTCACCGCGCTGCTCGTCGGCGTGCTGGGGCTCGTGCACATCGCCACCGGCGCACCGTCGCGCAGCGAGGGCGCGCAGGCGCTGCGTGACACCGGTGGCCTGGTGGGCTGGGCCGCGTCGCTGCCGTTGATCCGCGCCATGGGCGAGCCGCTGGCCGTGGCGCTGCTCGTGCTGCTCACGGTGTTCGGGCTGCTGGTGGTGACGGCCACGCCCGTCAACGCCATCTGGCGCCGGCTGCGGCAGGCCGCGGTGGCCCTTGGCCTCGCCGAGGACACGCCGGCGCGGCGTCCCGGCCGGTCCCGTCCCCGCACCCCCCACCGCCGCGCCGCCGCGGACCGCGACGGCACCGGAGCCGGCGACGAGTGGGACGACGGGTTGGGCGGCTTCGAGGACGACGACGGCTACGAGGCGCGCGACCAGCGCGCGGACCCCGGGGCTGGCGGCGAGTTCACCCCCGTCGAGCACCGGCCCGCCCGCCGCGGGCCCCGCCGTGCGGGCCGCCGGAAGGGCGGCGATCCGGTGGACGTCGCGGACGCCGCCGCGGCGGACCTCGATGGCGCCGTCGTGCACGGTGTCGACCCCGATCCGGTCGTGGCCAGCCTCAGCAGCGAGGTCACCGGCAGCCCCAGGCGCCGCGCCACGCCCTCCGGGACCAAGCCCCGCAAGTCCGGCGCTGCCGCACCGTCTGCCGGGCCGTCCGCGGGGTCCTCCGCGGGGTCGTCCACCGGCGCGGGATCTGCCGCCGGGGCCCCGCCGCGCAGCGTGCCCGACCTGACCAAGAAGGAGCCGGAGCCGGCCGGCCCGCTGCCGCCGCGCGCCGAGCAGCTCCAGCTCTCCGGGGACATCACCTACGCGCTGCCCTCGCTCGACCTGCTCAGCCGGGGCGGCCCGGGGCGCACCCGCAGCCCCGCCAACGACGCCGTCGTCGACGCGCTGACGACGGTCTTCGCCGACTTCAAGGTCGACGCCTCCGTCACCGGCTTCACCCGGGGCCCGACGGTCACCCGCTACGAGATTGAGCTCGGGCACGCCGTCAAGGTCGAGAAGATCACCGCGCTGGCGCGGAACATCGCCTACGCCGTGGCCAGCCCCGACATCCGTATCATCAGCCCGATCCCCGGCAAGTCGGCCGTCGGCATCGAGATCCCCAACAGCGACCGGGAGATGGTCAATCTCGGCGATGTGCTGCGCACCGCCGCGGTCACCGAGGACCATCCGCTCGTGGTGGGGCTCGGCAAGGACGTCGAGGGCGGCTACGTCACCGCCAACCTCGCGCGCATGCCGCACCTGCTGGTGGCCGGCGCCACCGGATCCGGCAAGTCCAGCTGCATCAACTGCCTCATCACGTCCCTGATGATGCGTGCCACCCCTGAGGACGTGCGGCTGGTGCTGGTGGACCCCAAACGCGTGGAGCTCACCGCCTACGAGGGCATCCCGCACCTGATCACCCCGATCATCACCAATCCGAAGAAGGCCGCCGAGGCGCTCCAGTGGGTCGTGCGCGAGATGGATGTGCGCTACGACGACCTCGCCGAGTACGGCTTCCGGCACATCGACGACTTCAACGCGGCGGTGCGCGCGGGCAAGGTCACCGCGCCGCCCGGCAGCGAACGGGAGCTGGCGCCCTACCCCTACCTGGTGGTCATCGTCGACGAGCTGGCCGACCTGATGATGGTGGCCCCGCGCGACGTCGAGGACGCCATCGTGCGGATCACGCAGCTCGCGCGGGCCGCGGGCATTCACCTGGTGCTCGCGACCCAGCGGCCCAGCGTGGACGTCGTCACTGGGCTGATCAAGGCCAACGTCCCGTCCCGTCTGGCGTTCGCCACCTCCTCGCTTGCCGACAGCCGGGTCATCCTCGACCAGCAGGGCGCGGAAAAGCTGATCGGAAAGGGTGACGGCCTTTTCCTGCCCATGGGCGCGAACAAACCGGTCCGCATGCAGGGGGCATTCGTCACGGAACAGGAGATCAGCGAGGTCGTCGCGCACTGCAAAGCGCAGATGGCGCCCGTTTTCCGTGACGACGTCACCGCCGGCACCGCCAAGAAGCGGGAGATCGACGAGGACATCGGCGACGATCTCGACCTGCTGTGCCAGGCCGCCGAACTGGTCGTCAGCACGCAGTTCGGCTCCACCTCCATGCTCCAGCGGAAGCTGCGCGTGGGCTTTGCCAAGGCGGGCCGCCTGATGGACCTGATGGAGTCGCGGGGCGTGGTCGGGCCCAGCGAGGGTTCCAAGGCGCGGGACGTGCTGGTGAAACCGGATGAACTCGACGGAGTGCTGGCGATGATCCGGGGGGAGACTCAGCCCTAGGGCCGAGGGGAGCTGACGGCCTTCCGGCCGGCGGCGGTGCCGGGGCAGGCATTCTCCGCGTTCCGGCCGGGGCCGCCAGCCGGAACGCCCCGGATGCCGCCATCAGGGAAGCAGCGGGAACCGGGCCATCCCCATGGCGGACAAAGTCGACCGGCCCGCTTGCCCGCTTTTTTCCTCGCGCCCCTAGACTTGACCCAAAGCACGTGGTTCCACGCTCGAAAGGCGCCCTCGTGTCCAACGGCAACTCCTTCGCCAAGGACCGGCCTTCCGTCGGTCGAACCCTTCAGCAGGCGCGCATCAGGGCAAAACTGACCGTGGACGAGGTCAGTTCGTCCACACGCGTGCGCATTCCGATCATTCACGCCATCGAACGGGACGACTTCTCCCGCTGTGGCGGCGACGTGTACGCGCGGGGCCACATCCGTACGCTGGCGCGCGCGGTCGGCCTCGATCCCGCGCCGCTCGTCGAGCAGTTCAACGCCGAGCAGGGAGCGCAGTCCGACCCGGCGCCGGCTGCGCCGCTCTTCGAGGCGGAACGCATCCGTCCCGAGCCCCGCAGACCCAACTGGACGGCCGCCATGGTCGCCGCGATCGTCGCGGTGATCGGGTTCGTCGGTTTCACGTTCTTCAGCGGCGGCGGGAACAACGATCCGGGCGCCGTCGCCGAGGACGTCGCCGAGGCCACCGCCGGGCCCACGGCCTCCGCGGAGGAGCAGGAGCGGCGGACCGGCGGGCCGGACCGCCCGGAGCCGTCCGAGAGCGCGGTGGCCGCCGCGCCCGCCGACAAGGTGACCGTGCGCCTGACGGTCGAGGAGGGCAGCAGCTGGGTCTCCGCTCGGGACAGCAGCGGCCGGCTGATGTTCGAAGGCGTGCTGGAGGACGGCGCGTCCGAAACGTTCACGGACGACGACCGGATCGACCTGATCCTCGGCAACGCCGGCGCTGTGACGCTCCACGTCAACGGCAAGGAGATCGAGGATGTCGGCGAGATGGGGCAGGTGCAGCGCCTGACGTACACGCCCGGCGACCCCGAGGAGGGCTGAGGCGCGGCGCCCCGCCGGCCCGGGAGCGGGCCGGGCGGGGCGCCGCGCTGTCGCCGGGACGAAGTAGGCTGAGATCATGTCCGAACGCCGTACCGTCGCCCTGGTCACTCTTGGCTGCGCCCGTAATGAGGTGGATTCAGAGGAGCTCGCGGGGCGGCTCGCGGCCGACGGCTGGGACCTCGTGGACGAGGCGGCACAGGCGGATGTCGCTGTCGTCAACACCTGCGGCTTTGTCGAGGCCGCCAAGAAGGACTCCGTGGACGCGCTGCTGGAAGCCAGCGAGCTGAAGACTCCGGGCGCGGGCGGGCGTACGCGGGCCGTCGTCGCTGTCGGCTGCATGGCGGAGCGGTACGGCAAGGAGCTGGCCGAGGCGCTGCCCGAGGCGGACGCGGTGCTCGGCTTCGACGACTACGCCGAAATCTCGGAGCGGCTGCGCACCATCCTCAGCGGCGGGTCGCACACGCCCCACGTGCCGCGCGACCGCCGCACGCTGCTGCCGCTGACGCCCGTGGACCGGCAGAACGCCAAGGTGAACGCCCAGGTGGCGGTGCCGGGCCACGGCGACGCTCTGGCCGACCTGCCCGAGGGGACGGCACCGGCCTCCGGGCCCCGCCCGCCGCTGCGGCGCCGGCTCGGCGGCGGACCGGTCGCGTCCGTGAAGCTCGCCTCCGGCTGTGACCGCCGCTGCTCCTTCTGCGCGATTCCGTCCTTCCGCGGCTCCTACGTCTCGCGGCGGCCCGCCGACGTGCTCGCCGAGGCGCGCTGGCTCGCGGAGCAGGGCGTCACCGAGATCATGCTGGTGTCGGAGAACAGCACGTCCTACGGCAAGGACCTGGGCGACATCCGGCTGCTGGAGACGCTTCTGCCGGAGCTCGCGGCCATAACGGGCCTGGAGCGCATCCGTGTCAGCTATCTCCAGCCCGCCGAGATGCGCCCGGGGCTCATCGACGTCCTCACCGGCACGGAGAAGATCGCCCCCTACTTTGACCTCTCGTTCCAGCACTCCGCCCCCTCGGTGCTGCGCGCCATGCGCCGCTTCGGCGACACCGGCCGCTTCCTGGACCTCCTCCGCACCATCCGTGACCGGGCCCCGGCGGCGGGCATCAGGTCCAACTTCATCGTCGGGTTCCCCGGCGAGACCGAGGCGGACCTGGCCGATCTGGCGCGCTTCCTCACCGAGGCCCGGCTCGATGCCATCGGCGTCTTCGGCTACTCCGACGAGGAAGGCACCGAGGCCGCCGGATACCAGGACAAGCACGCGCAGGAGGTCGTCGCCGAGCGCCTGGAGCGGGTCTCGCAGCTCGCTGAGGAGCTCATGTACCAGCGCGCTGAGGAGCGGATCGGCGAGCGCGCCGAGGTGCTGATCGAGTCACTCGGCCCGGAGGACGGCATCACCGCGTCCGGAGACGGGGAAGAGGACAGCGGGCCACTGGAGGGCCTCGAGGGAGTGCAGGGCCTCGAGAGCACGGAGAGGAAGGTGATCGCCGTGGGGCGCGGCGCGCACCAGGCACCGGAGACCGACGGCCAGATCCTGCTCGTGGGGGAGCGGCCGGGCGACTGGCGCCCGGGGCAGCTGGTCACGGCGGACATCGTTGCCACCCGGGGCGTGGACCTGATCGCGGTGGCGCGGCCCCCGGTGACGGACAGCCGCCCAGGGGCCGGCCAGTGACGGATATGCCGGCCTCGGCCGCCGGAGACGATCGGGGAGCGGGCGCCGTCCCACGGACGGCCGCTGCGGGCCTGTGGAACATCGCGAACGTCCTGACGATGGTCCGCCTGCTGCTGGTCCCGGCGCTGGTGCTGCTGATGTTCGCCGGCGGCGGCCATGATCCGGGGTGGCGCTCGCTGGCCTGGGCCGCGTTCACCATCGCCATGATCACCGACCTCTTCGACGGCGAGCTGGCGCGCCGCCGCAACCTCGTCACCGATTTCGGGAAGATCGCCGATCCCATCGCCGACAAGGCCATCATGGGGGCGGCGCTCATCTGCCTGTCGGCGCTGTCCGAGCTGCCGTGGTGGGTGACCGTGACGATCCTGGCGCGCGAGCTGGGCATCACCCTGCTGCGGTTCTGGGTGATCCGGCACGGGGTGATCCCCGCCAGCCGCGGCGGCAAGCTGAAGACGCTCACCCAGGGCATCGCCGTCGGGATGTACATCCTGGCCCTGACGGGCGTGCTGGCCAGCCTGAGGTGGTGGGTGATGGCCGCGGCGGTCGTGCTCACCGTGGGCACGGGACTGGACTATGTGCGGCAGGCGGTCGTACTCCGCCGGGCCGGCCTGGCACGGGAGCGGGCCCATGGGCAGTGACCCGGCCGCCCGGCTCGCGGCGCAGGTGCTCGGGCTGCTGGCGGACGGCGGGCGCACGCTCGCCGTGGCCGAGTCGCTGACCGGCGGGCTGGTGGCCGCGACGCTCACGGCCGTGCCCGGCGCCTCCCGGTCGTTCCTCGGCTCGGTCACCGCCTACGCGACGAGCGTCAAGCGGCATACCCTCGGGGTGGACGCCGCCCTGCTCGAGGAGCGCGGGGCGGTGGACGCCGAGGTCGCCCGGCAGATGGCGTCGGGTGTCCGGCGGCTGCTGGGGGCGGACTGGGGCCTGGCGACGACCGGCGTCGCGGGGCCCAGCCCTCAGGACGGCCAGAGTGTGGGCACGGTCTTCGTCGCTGTTTCGTCTTCCGGTACGGGGGGAGCCGTCGCGCAGCGGCTCAGCCTGGACGGTGACCGGGGCCAGATCAGGTCCGCGAGTGTACGGGCAGTGCTCGCTCTGCTGCGCAACGAACTCATCCTGCCGGCGAACGAAGCGGGACAGGATACGGAACAGAACGGAGACGATGGATGTTTGCAGCCCTGAGTGAACAAGACATCGCTCCCCGGCCGGTTGGAGTCCGAGGCGGTACGGTGGGGCATGAAGCAAGCGAGGCCAACGGTCCGAGGAGGGAGCCACCGATGATCCTGCTCCGTCGCCTGCTGGGTGACGTGCTGCGTCGGCAGCGCCAGCGTCAGGGCCGCACTCTGCGTGAAGTGTCCTCCTCCGCCCGGGTCTCGCTCGGCTACCTCTCCGAGGTGGAGCGCGGGCAGAAGGAAGCTTCCTCCGAGCTGCTCGCCGCGATCTGCGACGCACTGGAACTGCGGATGTCCGAGCTGATGCGCGAGGTCAGCGACGAGCTGGCGCTCGCCGAGCTGGCCCAGTCCGCGGCCAGCGACACCGTGCCGCCGCTGGGCGTCCCCGCTGGGCGCGGCCTGGCGGAGCGGACAATGCTCAACCCCGTCCGCGTGACATCCGTGCCGCACCGCCCCGACGACCACGTGACGATCAAGGCGCCCGCCGAGGCCGTCGACGTCGTCGCCGCCTGAGCACGGCGGCGTCCCGCCCACCGCAGGCGGGACACGCTCAGGGCCGCAGCCGCAGCCCCCGGGGGGTGGCGTGGAAACCCGCCTCCTCCAGCAGCGCGGCCCACCCGGGGTCGGCGAGCACGGCCACGCCGTTGATCCGTTCCACGGTCAGCGAGCTGACGGCCCCGTGCCGCACGGCCTGGGCCAGTGCCCGTACGGCCTGCCGCAGCGCTGCGGCACCCTCCTCGGCCGCCTCCCCGCTCTCCTCACCCGCCCAGGCCAGCAGCGTCCGGCCGCCGCGCTCCACGTACAGCCGCAGGCGCCCGCCGACCAGCACCACGAGGGCGCCCGCCTTCCTGCCGGGCTTGTGCGTCGCCGCGCCCGGCGGGTCCGGCCACGGCAGTGCGGCGCCGTAGGCATTCGCCGGATCGGCCGCCGCCAGCACCACGCCGTCCGGGACCTCGCCCGGGGACTGGCGCTCGGCCGCGGCGCCTGTCGCGCGGAGCCGGTCCACCGCCCCGTCCATGGCGAACTGGGCGGCGCCGAGCCCTTCCACGACGTAACCGCGCCGCGCCAGCCCCCGCTCCTCGAACGCGGACAGGACCCGGTAGACGGCGGCGAAACCGCCTTCGACACCCTCGGCAGCGACGGCACCCCGCGTCACCACGCCGTGCCGGTCGAGGAGCGTCTGCGCCAGGGCGTGGGCCCGCGGCGTCGGCTCGCTCTCCCGCTGAGGCAGCAGCGACCACCGGCCCGCGACCGTAGGCGGGCCGCTGGCGGCCCTGGCAGCGCCGCCCACGGCGAGGGAGCCATACCGGCCGCGGGGGGTCGTGCGGCGGGCGCGGTGGGCGGCCGAGCCTGCCGTCCGGCCCGAGCCGAGCAGGGCGCGCAGCGGGGCGAGCGTGTCGTTCGTCAGCCGGCCCGACCAGGCCAGCTCCCAGATCACCCCGGCCAGCGCCGCGTCCGTCGCCTCGTGCCCCGCGCCGCGCACGTGCGCCGCGATCTGGCGGAAGAACAGCCCGTAGCCCCCGGCGAGCGCATCGAGCACCGCCTGGTGCAGCGGTGACAGCTCCAGCGGCAGCGGAGGGGGAAGCAGCAGCGGGGCCGCATCGGCCAGGTAGAGGGAGATCCAGCCGTCGGTGCCGGGCAGCGCGCCGGCGCCCGCCCAGATCACCTCGCCGGCGGCCATCAGCTCGTCCAGCATCGGGGCCGCGTAGTCCACGACCCGGGACGGCAGCACCAGCCGCTCCAGGGCCGAGGCGGGCACGGCGGCGCCCTGCAGCTGCTCCACGGCGCGCGCCAGCCCGTCGACGCCGCGCAGCCCGCCGCTGGCCGGAAAGGAGCCGGCGTGCTGCCACTGCGGGAGGAACGCCGCCAGCGTGGCCGGGGGCACCGGCTCCAGCTCCTGGCGCAGCGCCGCCAGAGAACGCCGCCGCAGCCGCCGCAGCACCCCCGGGTCACACCACTCGTGCCCTTCTGCCCCTGGCCTGAACTCGCCTTGCACCAGCCGCCCGTCCGCGGCCAGCCGGTGCAGCGCGCCGTCCGTGACCGCGATGCCGAGCCCGAACCGGGCCGCCGCCTGCGCCGAGGTGAACGGCCCGTGGGTACGGGCGTAGCGGGAGAGCAGGTCGCCCAGGGCGTCTCTGACCGGCTCCGTGAACGCCTCGGGAACCCCCACCGGCAGGGCCGTGCCCAGGGCGTCCCGCAGGCGTCCGGCGTCCTCGACCGCGGCCAGGTGCTCCTGGCCCGCGATGCGGACCCGCAGGGCGCGCCGGGTGGCTTCCAGCTCCTCGGCCCACTCCGGCCGCGCGCCCCGCTCGGCCAGCTCCGCCGGGGTCAGCGGCCCCAGGACCCGCAGCGCGTCGGCGACCGCCTCGGCGTCCTTCAGGCGGCGGTCCTCGGTCAGCCAGGCCAGTTCGCGCTCCAGCTCGTGCAGCACGCCGGGGTCGAGCAGCTCCCGCAGCTCGGCCTGGCCGAGCAGCTCCGCCAGCAGCCGCGAGTCCAGCGACAGCGCCGCCGCCCGCCGCTCTGCCAGCGGGGAGTCGCCCTCGTAGAGGTACTGCGCCACGTAGCCGAACAGCAGGGAGCGGGCGAACGGAGACGGCTCGCGGGTCGTCACCTCGACCACCCTGACCCGCCGCGCCTCGATGTCGCCCATCAGCGCCGCGAGCCCGGGCACGTCGAACACGTCCTGCAGGCACTCGCGGACCGCCTCCAGGATGACCGGGAAGGAGCCGAACTCGCTGGCGACGGACAGCAGCTGGGAGGCGCGCTGCCGCTGCTGCCACAGCGGAGTGCGCCTGCGGGGATCCCGGCGCGGCAGCAGCAGCGCGCGGGCGGCGCACTCACGGAACCGCGCGGCGAACAGCGCGGAGCCGCCGACCTGGTCGGTGACCAGCTGGTCGATCTCGTCCTTGTCGAACAGGACGTCCGCCGCGCCCACCGACGGCGCCCCCTCTGCCCCGCCCGCCGCGCCGAACGGGTCCGCGGCGCTGTCCCCGCCGTCCAGCGGCCCGGCGTCCCCGAGCAGGTCGGTGTCCGGGAGCCGCAGCACGATGCCGTCGTCGGCGTGCAGCACCTGGGCGTCGACGCCGAACCGCTCTGTGAGCCGGGCGCCGAGTGCCAGCGCCCACGGGGCGTGCACCTGCGCGCCGAACGGGGAGTGCACCACGACGCGCCAGTCGCCCAGCTCGTCCCGGAAGCGCTCCACCACGATCGTGCGGTCGTCGGGCACGTGGCCCGTGGCCTCGCGCTGCTCGGCCAGGTAGGACAGGACGTTGTCCACCGCCCAGGCGTCCAGCCCCGCCCGCGACAGCCGCGCGCGGGCCTCCTCGGGCGCCAGCGAGCCCGTCTCACGCAGGAACGCGCCCAGGGCACGGCCGAGTTCGAGCGGTCGGCCGAGCTGGTCGCCCTTCCAGAACGGCAGCCGTCCCGGCACCCCGGGCGCGGGGGAGACGAGCACCCGGTCGCGCGTGATGTCCTCGATCCGCCACGACGTGGTGCCGAGCGTGAAGACGTCGCCGACGCGTGACTCGTACACCATCTCCTCGTCCAGCTCGCCCACCCGGCCGCCGCCCTTCTTCGGGTCGGCGCCCGCGAGGAACACGCCGAACAGGCCGCGGTCGGGAATGGTGCCGCCCGAGGTGACCGCCAGCCGCTGCGCTCCCGGCCTGCCGCGCACGGTGCCCGCCACCCGGTCCCACACGATCCGGGGCCGCAGCTCGGCGAAGGCGTCGGACGGATACCGGCCCGCGAGCATGTCGAGGACTGCGTGGTACGCCGACTCCGGCAGCGCGGCGAACGGCGCCGCCCTGCGCACCAGCGTGAGCAGCTCGTCCACGTCCCAGGTGTCCATCGCGGCCATCGCGACGATCTGCTGCGCCAGGACGTCCAGCGGATTGGCGGGGATGCGCAGCGCCTCAATGGCGCCCTGGCGCATGCGTTCGGTCACGACCGCGGCCTGCACCAGATCGCCCCGGTACTTGGGGAAGATGACCCCGGAGGACACGGCACCCACCTGGTGTCCGGCGCGGCCGACGCGCTGCAGCCCGGAGGCCACGGAGGGCGGGGACTCGACCTGGATGACCAGGTCGACGGCGCCCATGTCGATGCCGAGTTCGAGGCTGGAGGTCGCCACGACGGCGGGCAGGCGCCCGGCCTTGAGGTCCTCCTCGATCTGGCTCCGCTGCTCCTTGGAGACCGAGCCGTGGTGCGCCCGCGCGAGCACCGCGGGCGCGCCCCTGGCCGCGCCCGAGCCGCCCATCAGCGCGGCCGGGGCGTGCGCTTCGGGCAGCGGCTCGGCGGTGGTGCGCTCGTAGGCGATCTCGTTGATCCGGTTGCACAGGCGCTCGGCGAGGCGGCGGGAGTTGGCGAAGACGATCGTCGAGCGGTGGGCCTGGATGAGGTCCACCACCCGCTCCTCGACCGAGGGCCAGATGGAGGGCCGCTCGGTGCCGGGCCCCGCGCCGTCGGGCACGGGGGAGCCGCCGAGCTCGCCCATGTCCGGCACCGGTACCACGACGGACAGCCGGAACTCCTTGGCCGAGGAGGGCTGCACGATCCGCGCGCCGCGCTGGGGCGAGAGGAACCGCGCCACCTCCTCGACCGGCCGGACCGTCGCCGAGAGCCCGATCCGGCGCGCGGGCCGCGGCAGCAGCGCGTCGAGCCGCTCCAGCGACAGCGCCAGGTGGGCGCCGCGCTTGCTGCCGGCGACCGCGTGCACCTCGTCCAGGATGACGGTCTCCACGCCCGACAGCGCCTCGCGGGAGGCGGACGTCAGCATCAGGAACAGCGACTCGGGGGTCGTGATCAGGATGTCCGGCGGGCGGCGGGAGAGCGAGCGGCGCTCCGCGGCCGGGGTGTCCCCGGTGCGGATGGCGACCTTCACCTCGGGCTCGGGCAGGCCCAGGCGCACCGACTCCTGCCGGATGCCCGTCAGCGGGCTGCGGAGGTTCCGCTCGACGTCGACCGCCAGTGCCTTCAGCGGCGAGACGTACAGCACCCGGCAGCGGCGCAGCGCCTCGGCGGGCGGCGGGGTGGTCGCGACCCGGTCCAGCGAGGCCAGGAACGCCGCGAGCGTCTTGCCGGAGCCGGTGGGCGCGACGACCAGGACGTCCGACTCCTCCGCGATGGCGCGCCACGCGCCCTCCTGGGCCGGGGTCGGTGCCGGGAACGCCCGCGAGAACCAGGCGCGCGTCGGGGCGGAGAACCCGGCCAGGGCGGAAGCCGTGTCGTCCTCATCGTCCATACGCCCCATCGTGCACCCCGGCACTGACAGCGGCAGCGGACCGGCACCGGTGCGCGGGGGCCTCAGCGGCTCCGGCGGCTGAGGGGGTAGCCGTAGGCGCGCAGCGTGCGCAGCGCGTCGATGGTGGCCTCGGCGCGGCGTGCCGCCTCCGATCCGCCGGGCCAGCGGGGGGTGGCCGGCGGCCAGCCGCCGTCGTCCTGCTGCCGCGACGCCAGGTCCGCCAGGCAGCGTTCCAGGTCGCCGTCGGTGAACCACCGCCGCGCCAGGGAACGGGGCGTGGGCGCGAGGACGCACGGCAGCACCGGGCCGCCGGCCGGGCCCGACAGCAGCCGCCGCACGGTCCGGCCCAGCCGGTCGGCCGCGGCCTCGGCGCGGGGCCGGTCCCGGGCGCCGTCGAGGAAGGCGAGCGCCGCGGCGAGGCGTGCGGGGTCCTCGGTCCGCAGGTCCTCGACCGCCGCCCAGCAGTAGTCGGTGGCCCGGAACAGCCAGGCGTCCCAGACGTTGCCGCGGTGCAGCAGGCCCACGACGGGCCCGGTGGCGAGCAGGTCGCTGGGCGGGGACGCGCCCGGGTCCGGCACCGGCAGCCAGGGGGCGACCGGGTAGCCGTGCTGGGAGGGGTGGACGGCGGGCAGGGCGCCCTCGGGCGTGGAGACGGCGGTGAGGTAGCGGCAGAGGCGTTCGGTCCTGTGGCCGTGGCAGCGCCCGATCTCGTCGAGCACGCGCAGCGCGGCGGCGGCGTGCAGCGGCTGGCTGGCGGGGCCGCGCAGCCGGGGGTCGAGGGCGTGGCCGTAGCCGTGGTCGGGGTTGCGGTAGGCGGCGAGTGCGTCCTCGACGGCGTCGGGCGGGCCGTCGAGGAAGTGGTAAGCGAAGCGCCGCTGGTCCAGGACCCGGGCGGAGAGCCAGACGAAGCGCTCGGCGCGTGCGAGGGAGATTCGGTGGGCGGGCATCGCTGCGACCGTAGGGCCGGGGCGGGGAGGAGACAGGAGAACGGACGGGTAGTACCCGCTTGGCGGGATACTGGGGGCATGCGGTTGACGGACTTCTGGGGGCGGATGAGTGAGCACTTCGGCTCCTCGTACGCCGATTCCTTCGCGCGGGACCACGTGATGTCCGAGCTGGGAGGGCGGACGGTGTACGAGGCGCTGGAGGCTGGCTGGGACGCCAAGGACGTCTGGCGGGCGGTGTGCCAGGCGGTGGACGTGCCCGCGCGGCTGCGCTGAGCGCGGGTCCGCGCGCGGCCGCGGACCCGGGCGGGGAACTTGACATCAAATTCGAACACCCGTTCTTATGGGGGGATGTGAGGGACCGCGCCCCCAGCCGCCTGCGGGCCGGTTGTCAGTGGCGGGCGCTAGCGTCCGTAGTGTGAAGCGATCGAACCAGACGGACCGGGTGGCACCGATGGCAGGTACGGACCGCGAGAAGGCGCTCGACGCCGCGCTCGCGCAGATTGAGCGGCAGTTCGGGAAGGGCGCCGTCATGCGCCTGGGGGAGCGGCCGGACGAGCCGGTCGAGGTGATTCCCACCGGGTCGACGGCGCTCGACGTGGCCCTGGGCGTGGGCGGGCTGCCGCGCGGCCGCGTCGTCGAGGTCTACGGCCCGGAGTCCAGCGGCAAGACGACCCTCACGCTGCACGCCGTGGCCAACGCCCAGAAGGCGGGCGGCACGGTCGCGTTCGTGGACGCGGAGCACGCCCTGGACCCGGAGTACGCGAAGAAGCTCGGCGTGGACGTGGACCAGCTGATCCTCTCGCAGCCGGACAACGGCGAGCAGGCCCTGGAGATCACGGACATGCTGATCCGCTCCGGTGCCCTGGACCTCATCGTCATCGACTCCGTCGCCGCCCTGGTGCCGCGCGCGGAGATCGAGGGCGAGATGGGGGACTCCCATGTCGGCCTCCAGGCGCGGCTGATGAGCCAGGCGCTGCGGAAGATCACCGGCGCGCTGAGCCAGGCACGGACGACGGCCATCTTCATCAACCAGATCCGTGAGAAGGTCGGCGTGATGTTCGGCTCGCCGGAGACGACGACCGGCGGGCGCGCGCTGAAGTTCTACGCGTCGGTGCGGCTGGACATCCGGCGCATCGAGACCCTCAAGGACGGCACCGAGGCCGTGGGCAACCGCACCCGCGTCAAGGTGGTGAAGAACAAGGTCGCCCCGCCGTTCAAGCAGGCGGAGTTCGACATCCTCTTCGGGCAGGGCATCAGCCGCGAGGGCGGGCTGATCGACATGGGCGTGGAGCACGGCCTGATCCGGAAGTCCGGTGCCTGGTACACCTACGAGGGCGACCAGCTCGGCCAGGGCAAGGAGAACGCGCGGAACTTCCTGCGCGACAACCCCGACCTGGCCAACGAGATCGAGAAGAAGATCAAGGAGAAGCTCGGCATCGGCCCGAAGACGGAGAAGCCGGAGGGCGGGTCCGGGAAGGATGCCGCGAGCGTGCCGCAGCCGGCCGCGCCGTCCGCCGCGAAGTCCCGGTCCGCCAAGGCCGTGGCCGCCGCGGCCAAGAGCTGACAGTGACGCGGCGCAGCGAGTGGCCACAGGAGCGGGCGGCGGGCCCGCACCAGGACCGCGGTGGTCTCGTCCCGTCGAGGGCCGGGGCGAGACCACCGCACGCCTCCGCGGATCCTGAGCACCGGGCGCGCGCGGTCTGCCTGCGGCTGCTCACGGGCGCTCCCCGCAGCCGCGGTGAGCTCGCCGCCGCCCTGCGGCGGCGGGAGTTCCCCGGCACGGTCATCGAACGCGTCCTGGACCAGCTCACCGAGGCGGGTCTCATCGACGACGCGGCGTTCGCGGACGCCTGGGTGGACTCCCGGCATCACGGGCGCGGCCTGGCGCGCCCGGCCCTGGCCCGGGAGCTGCGGGCCAAGGGCGTGGACGCCGCGCTGATCGAGGGGGCGCTGTCGCAGCTGGACGCCGAGCGGGAGGAAGAGACGGCCCGCGCGCTGGTGGAGCGGAAGCTGCGCGCCACCCGGGGGCTGGATCCCGCCAAGCGGCTGCGCCGCATGGTCGGGATGCTGGCGCGGCGCGGCTACCCCGAGGGCATGGCGGTGCGGGTGGTCCGCGAGGCGCTGCGTGAGGAAGGGCAGCCCGAGGACGCCGAGCTGCTGCCGTACCCGGACGACTGAGTTCAGCCGGGCTGGGCGTCGCCCCGCATGGCGGCCACGCACGCCCGGATCCCGGCGTGGTCCGTGCCCGGAAGGGCGCCCACAAGATGGCCGTCGGGCCGCACGACGAGCAGGGTATGCGGGCTGGTCCCCGGGTACCCCTCGGTGACCAGCAGCTCGGCCGGGAGCGGCAGGGCCTGCGCCATGGCGGACAGCTCGGGCATCAGCCCGGCCGACAGCCAGTGCCGGGGCTCCCAGACCTGCGAGCCGGGCGCGGTGAGGATCAGCAGCACCTTCCCGCCGAGCCAGTCGCGCACGGTGCCCCGCGAGCCGTCCAGGGCGGTCACGGCGACGTCGGCCACCGGCGCTCCCGGTGGGGTGTCCGTGACCGACAGACCGGTGCCCGGCGGCGTGAGCGGGGAGCCGTCGTACCGCGGCGGGGCCCCCAGCGGCCCGGCGCCGACGTGTCCGTCCGCGAGCAGCGCCAGCCGGGCCCGCGTCCGACCGGTCAGCCGGGCCGCGACACCCCTGCCCCGTACCAGGGGCAGCGCCTGGTCGACGGCGCGCAGCCGGTGTCCCACGGCGCCGCGGCGCTCCGCCTCATAGCTGTCGAGCAGCGCCTCACCGCCGTCACCATGCCAGGCGAGGGCCAGTTTCCAGGCGAGGTTGTCGGCATCGCGCAGGTTTTCGGCGACCCGCTGGGTGCCCAGCGCTCCCAGCAGGTGGGCCGCGTCGCCCGCGAGGAAGACCCGCCCCGTGCGCCAGCGGCGGGCGAGGCGCTGGTGACAGACGTGCACCCCGGTGTCGAGCAGGTCGTACTCCGGGACCTCGCCGTCGTGCCATGCGGCGAGGGTGGCGTGGAGGCGGTCGAGCACCGCGTCGGGGGTGACCAGGCCGTCGCCCGGCGGCAGCGGCCAGTCCAGGCGCCAGCGGCCCTCCGTGAGCGGCCGCACGGTGACCTCGCCAGGCGGTATGCCCCGGTGCAGCCCCGCTTCCCCGGGCCACGGCAGCTCCGCGCGCAGCGCGGCCACCGCGTACCGCTCCACGTTCGTCCGGCCGGGGAAGCCGATGCCGAGCAGCTTGCGCACGGTCGAGCGCTTCCCGTCGCAGCCGACGAGGTAGCTGCCGCGCCAGGTGCGTTCCCGTTCCCGGCCGCGCTCGCCGGGCGCCTCGGCCGCGGTGTGGACCACGACCTCCTGGCCGGTGTCCTCAAGCTGGCTCAGCCGGTGTCCCGCCGCCATCCGGATCCGGCTGTGGCCGGCCACGGCGGCGCGCAGCGCCCCCTCCAGCACGTGCTGCGGGAGCTGCACGGGGGCCGTGCCGGGGGAGGGGAACTCCACGCGCCGCACCTCACGGCCCCGGTGCATGGTCCGCCAGGCCGACCAGACGGCGGCGTCCTGCCCGGCGCCAGGAAGCCAGGCCCAGTGCGCCGTGTCGGGCGGCAGCACGCAGGTCCTGGCCAGCCGCCGGGGAGAGGGGCCCTGACCTCCGTCGAGGACGACGACCGGCACCTCGCGGCGGGCCAGGGCGAGCGCCAGCGCGAGCCCGGTCGGGCCCGCGCCGGCGATGATCACGGGCAGCACAGCACGTATGCAACCCAGCGGTCGTGCGGGCGTCAAGTTGGCGCCGCACGGGGCGAACCGCCTGGCAGCGGCCGCCCGAGAGGGCCAGCAGCGGGGCTGGCCGGCCCAGGGCTAGGTGTCGAGCTCCCGGGCCTTGCCGACGGTCTTGCCATCGGGGTCATCCGGCCCGGCCGGCCGCCCGGCGCCTGCCGCCGGCTGCGCCGGCACCCGCGCCGCGGTGGGCGCGGCCCCCGGCAGCTCGGCCTCGAGGTCGTCGTCTGTCCCCGCCGAGGCCACCGCGCCGGAGGTCTTCCTGCCGCGGCGGATCCGGGCCTCGATCCGGCTCGCGGCGTTCGTGAGCAGGGCGTTGAGCGTGATGAAGATGGCCGCGGCCGTCGTGTAGGCGGCGATGGTGTTGGAGTAGTTGCTCTCCACCAGCCCGGCCTGGCGCAGCAGCTCGCTGTAACCGATCATCGGCCCGCCCAGCGCAGTGTCCTTGACGACCACCACGAGCTGGCTGACGATCGCGGGCAGCATGGCCGTGACCGCCTGCGGCAGCAGGATGTTCGTCATGGTCTGGCCCTTGCGCATGCCGATCGCCTTGGCGGCGTCGGTCTGCCCGCGCGGGAGCGAGAGCACACCGGCCCTGACGACCTCCGCCAGCACCGAGGCGTTGTACAGCACCAGGCCCGTCACCACCGCGTACAGCGGGCGCACTTCGCGGTCGAGCGAGGACCACTCGCTGTAGGCCACGTTGGCGAAGATCATCATCATCAGCACCGGGATGGCGCGGAAGAACTCCACCACGGCGCCGCACGGGGCGCTGATCCACCAGTGCTCCGAGAGCCTGCCGATGCCCAGCAGCGCGCCGAGCGGCAGCGCGATGACCATGGCCAGTGCCGCCGCGACCAGGGTGTCCTGGAGGCCGGGCAGCAGGTACGTCGTCCAGACCTGGGAATCGGTGAAGATCGGGCTCCACCGGTCCCAGTCCAGCTGGCCCTTGTCCTTGAGGGCACTGATCACCCAGTAGGCCACCAGGCCCAGCACCAGGAGGAACAGCACCGTGTACAGGACGTTCCGCCGCCGGGCCCTGGGGCCGGGCGTGTCGTAGAGAACGGAGAGATTGCTCATCGCTTCACCGCCACTCGCTTGCTCACCCAGCCGAGGAACAGACCGGTCGGGAGGGTGAGGATCAGGAACCCGGCCGCGAAGATGGCCGCGATCGGAATGAGCTGCGCCTCGTTCTCGATCATCTCCTTCATCAGCAGGGACGCCTCGGCCACGCCGATGGCGGCCGCGACCGTGGTGTTTTTCGTCAGCGCGATCAGGACGTTGGCCAGCGGGGCCACCACGGCGCGGAAGGCCTGCGGCAGCACGATCAGCCACAGCACCTGGCCGAAGTTCAGTCCCAGCGCGCGGGCCGCCTCCGCCTGGCCGACGGGCACCGTGTTGATGCCCGAGCGGATCGCCTCGCAGACGAAGGTCGAGGTGTAGGCGATGAACCCCAGCACCGCCAGCCGGAAGAGCGACGAATTGCTGTCGCTGCCGCCCATCGTCAGCGACAGGGTCAGGAAGAGCACCTGCGAGCAGGAGACGATGATCAGCGTCAGGGGAATGTTGCGGACGAGGTTGACGTACACGGCCGCGAAGCCGCGCATGACCGGCACGGGACTGACGCGCATCGCGGCCAGCACCGTGCCCCAGATCAGCGAGCCGATCGCGGAGAACACGGTGAGCTGCACCGTCGTCCAGAACGCGCCGAGCAGGTCGTACCT
The DNA here is from genome assembly GCF_016741785.1 of Streptomyces sp. 7-21. Classification (GTDB taxonomy): domain Bacteria; phylum Actinomycetota; class Actinomycetes; order Streptomycetales; family Streptomycetaceae; genus Streptomyces. The sequence continues at coordinate 313,871 of NZ_JAERRL010000006.1, read as the reverse complement.
GTCCGGATCAAGAAAGTCGAACACGGGTTCTCACAGTCTCGCCTAGTCGGTCGGTGCCGACCGCCGGCGCGGCCGGCGTGGACTGCTGCACGAGGGGCCCCGCGGCGCGCCGCCACGGCGGAGCGGCGCGCCGCGTGCGGCTGCCCTCACCTCACTCGACGACCTCGCCGATCGTGGGGGGCTCCCCGGCGTCGTAGCCCGCGGGGCCGAAGTTGGCGTCGACGAACTCCTGCCAGGAGCCGTCCTCGATCATCTGCTCCAGCGCGGCGTTGATGTCGTCCCGCAGGTCGGTCTCGCCGTCCGGGACGCCGATGCCGTAGTTCTCGGTGCTCAGCTCCAGGCCCGCCAGCGCGAACTTGCCCTGGTTCTGCTCCTGCGCCGCGTACCCGGCGAGGATCGAGGCGTCCGTGGTCAGCGCGTCCACGGTGCCGTTCTCCAGGCCGGTCAGGCACTGCGAGTAGGTGTTGTACTCCTGCAGGTCGGCCCGGGGCGCGAAGGTGTCCTTCACGTTCTGCGCCGAGGTGGAGCCGGAGACGGAGCAGAGCGTCAGGTCGTTGATCGCCTCCTCGTTCGGCACCTCCTCGCCCTCGCGGATCAGCAGGTCCTGGTGGGTCACGAGGTACGGGCCGGCGAAGTCGACCTGCTCGTCGCGCTCCGGGGTGATCGAGTAGGTGGCGACGATGAAGTCCACGTCGCCCCGGTTGAGCATCGTCTCGCGCTCGGGGCTGGGCGCCTCCACCCACTCGATGTCCTCGGCGGCGTAGCCCAGCTCCTCGGCGACGTACGTGGCCACGTCCACGTCGAAGCCGGTGTAGTCGCCGCCCGGCTCCTGCAGGCCCAGGCCCGGCTGGTCGAACTTGATGCCGATCCGGATCGAGTCGCTGTCCCCGCCGCCGGAGCCACAGGCGGTCGCCGTCAGCGACAGCGCGGCAGCGACAGCGGCAAGGGTCGTCGTCTTGCGGAATCTCATGGGTGCCTCGTCTCGTTCTGCTCGTCGTGCTGACTCGTCGTACGGGGTCGTGCGGGAAGCACAGGGGTGACGCGCGGCGCGTCAGTGCTGCAGGATCTTCGACAGGAAGTCCTTGGCCCGGTCGCTGCGGGGGTTGTCGAAGAACTGGTGGGGCTCGGCCTCCTCGACGATCCGGCCGTCGGCCATGAACACCACGCGGTTGGCCGCCGACCGCGCGAAGCCCATCTCGTGCGTGACCACGACCATCGTCATGCCCTCCCGGGCGAGCTGCTGCATGACCTCCAGCACCTCGTTGATCATCTCCGGGTCGAGCGCGGAGGTCGGCTCGTCGAACAGCATCACCTTGGGCTCCATCGCCAGCGCGCGGGCGATGGCCACGCGCTGCTGCTGCCCGCCGGAGAGCTGCGCCGGGAACTTGTCCGCCTGGTTGCCGACGCCCACCCGGTCCAGCAGGGCGCGGGCCTTCGCCTCCACCTCCGCCTTCGGCTGCTTGCGCACCTTGACCGGGCCCAGCATCACGTTCTGGAGCACGGTCTTGTGGGCGAAGAGGTTGAAGGACTGGAACACCATGCCGACATCGGCCCGCAGCCGCGCCAGGTCACGCCCCTCCTGCGGCAGCGGGGCGCCGTCGATGGTGATCGTGCCGGAGTCGATGGTCTCCAGCCGGTTGATCGTGCGGCACAGCGTGGACTTACCGGAGCCGGAAGGCCCGATCACGACGACGACCTCGCCCCGCTTGATCGTGAGGTTGATGTCCTGCAGCACGTGGAGCGCGCCGAAGTGCTTGTTCACGCTGTCCAGGACGACCAGGTCCTCCGCCAGCGGGGTGGCGTCCTCGGCGTCCTTGCTCAGCGGTACTTGGCTCATCGTGGGACTGCTCCATCCTCGTCGGTTGGGGGGAGACCCTAACGACGGGCACAATCGGCAGTCAGCAGATCTGAGCGGAAATTGAGGATAACCGTCCGTGGCCCTGACCAGCGCGTAGGGTAGCGGGTGCCAGCCGCGGGATAACGGAAGGGTTCACCTGCCCGTCCGGCTCTTGACGCCGGGACCGCTATCGAGGTGGATGCCAGGTAGCCAGAAGGCGGACCCGCCTGACACACCGGAGAGGAGGCTGTGATGAGGCTGCTTCTCGTGGAGGACGACGAGCACGTGGCCGCCGCGCTGGTCGCCATCTTGCGACGGCACGGCTTCGATGTCACGCACGTGGCCACCGGCGAGGACGCCATCTCCCTCCTCAGCGACCGGGCCGGGTTCGGCTCCTTCGGCGCGGTGCTCCTCGACCTCAGCCTGCCGGACGTCGACGGCTTCGAGATCTGCGGCCGGATCCGCCGGGTGTCAGCCGTCCCCATCCTCATGGTCACCGCCCGCGCGGACGTCCGCTCCCGCATCCACGGGCTCAACCTCGGCGCGGACGACTACATCGTCAAGCCCTACGACACCGGCGAGCTGCTCGCCCGCATCCACGCCGTCAGCCGCCGCACCGCTCCCGCGGGCACCGGGTCCTCCCGCCCCGGCGGCGACGTGCTGGCCGCCGGCCCCGTCACCGTCGAGCTGGCCACGCGGCAGGTCAGCGTCGACGGCCAGCCGGTGACGCTGACCCGCAAGGAGTTCGACCTGCTGGCCCTGCTGGCACGGCGGCCCGGCGTCGTCTTCCGCAGGGAGCAGATCATCAGCGACGTGTGGCAGACCAGCTGGGAGGGCACCAGCCGCACCCTCGAGGTCCACATCGCCTCGCTCCGCGCCAAGCTGCGCCGCCCCGAACTGGTCGAGACCGTGCGCGGCGTCGGCTACCGGCTCGCGCTGCCGGCGTCCTGAACGGCCCGGCGTCCCCTCCATGCGCTCCCGCCTGCTCCCGCTGCTCATCATCCTGATCGCCGGGGTCGTCGTTGCCCTCGGCATCCCGCTGGCCATCAGTGAGGCCGCCCGGGAGCAGCAGCGCGTCGTCGTCGACCGCATCGACGACACCGCCCGCTTCGCCTCGCTCGCCCAGTACGTCACCGATCCCGTGCCCGGCGGCGGCGATGACGGGAAGCTCGCCACGCTGCGGCAGGAACTCGAGCGGTACCACGAGGTCTACGGCATCAGGGCGGGTGTCTTTCTCCGCGACGGCACCCCGCTGGCCGCCGCGCCCAGTGGCTGGGAGGCGCCGGGCGGCGCTGCCGGCCGGGAGTTCTCCGAGGCGCTTGCCGGGCGGCGCAGCCACCATCCGGGGCAGGTCTGGCCGTGGGAGACGGACGAGCGCCTCATCGTCGCTTCCCCCGTGATCCGGGACGGTGATGTCATCGCCGTCGTCGTCACCGACTCGCCGACCGGGCCGCTGCGCTCCCGCATCGTGCACGGCTGGCTGCCGCTCGCCGCGGGCGAGGCCGCCGCCATGCTGCTGGCGGTGGCCGCCGCGTTCCGGCTCACCGGCTGGGTGCTGCGCCCGGTCCGCGATCTCGACAAGGCCGCGCACGACATCGCGACCGGCCGCCTCACCTCGCGTGTCGCCCCGGCGGGCGGGCCGCCGGAGCTGCGGCACCTGGCGCGGTCGTTCAACGAGATGGCCGACCACGTGGAGCAGGTACTCGAACAGCAGCGGGCGTTCGTCGCCGACGCCTCGCACCAGCTCCGCAACCCGCTGGCCGCGCTGCTGCTGCGTATCGACCTGCTCGGCCTGGAGCTGCCGGAGGACAGCGAGGAGTTCGCCTCCGTGCGGGCCGAGGGCAAGCGCCTGGCCCGGGTGCTGGACGACCTGCTGGACCTGGCTCTGGCCGAGCACAGCCCTGCCGACCTGCGCGTCACCGACGTCGCCGCGCTCGCCGCTGAGCGGATCGACGCCTGGCGGCCCGTGGCCGAGCAGCGCGGGATCAGCCTGACACGGGACGGGGCCGCCGCGGTGACCGGCTGGGCCGATCCGGTGGGCCTCTCCAGCGCGCTGGACGCGGTCATCGACAACGCGCTGAAGTTCACCCCCCGGGGCGGGCACGTCACCGTCACGGTCACGCCCGGCCGGGACGAGGTCACCGTCGTCACCGCCGACGACGGTCCCGGCCTCGACGACGAGGAGCTCACCCGCATCGGCAGCCGCTTCTGGCGCAGCGGCCGCCACCAGAACGTCGCCGGCTCCGGCCTGGGCCTGTCCATCGTCAGTGCCCTGCTGGCGGCCGGGGGCGCCCGTGTCCGCTACGCGCACAACGAGCCGCACGGCCTGCGCGTGATCATCACGCTGCCGCGGGACGCGCCCGAGGACCAGGGGCCGGCGGCGCCTGGTGCCGCGCCCCGCCCGCTCACGACTTGACCGAGCGGTAGTACGCGACCGCGCCGGGATGCAGCTCCAGCGGATGCGTGTAGATCGCGGTCCGCAGGTCCACCCGCTGCGCCGCGTGCACCTCCTGCCCGATCCGGTCCCGGCCGTTGATCACCGAGCGCGTCACCTGCTCGGTCAGCCGGGAGTCCGTGCTGGCCGCGGTCACCAGCAGGTTGGCCATGGCCACGGTGTCGACCGTCCGGCTGCCCGCGATCGCCGGATAGGCGTCGGGCGGCATCACCGCGGCCCGGTAGTACTGCGCGGCCGGCCCCGACGCCCGCAGCGCGGGCAGCAGGTCACCCAGCGGCACGAACCGGATGCTGACCCGGCCGGCCAGCTGCTCCACGGCCGAGGTCGGCAGGCCGCCGGACCAGAAGAAGGCGTCCAGGCGCCCCGCTTCCAGCATGCGGGGCATGGCGTTGATCCCCTCGCGCACCGCCGTCAGGTCCTGGTCCATGTCCAGGCCCGCGGCCGCAAGCAGCTGCCGGGCCACCAGCTGCACGCCCGAGGCGTCCTGCCCCACCCCGACGCGCATCCCCGCCAGGTCGGCGGCTTTCCACACCGGCGACTCCTCGCGCACGACCAGCTGCATGTAGTCGTCGTACAGCCGCACGCACGCCTGCAGCTGCCCGCCGCTGTGCTCGCGCACATGCGCCGCCACCGAGTCGGCCGTGGCAATGGCGAAGTCCGCCTCCCCGGCCGCCAGCCGCCGCAGGTTCTCCACCGAGCCCTCGCTCGGCAGCAGCTCCACCCGCAGCCCGGGGACGTCCCGGGCCAGCTGCCCGCGCAGCAGCTGCCCGTACCGGGAGTACACGCCGGTGGGCACGCCCGTGCTCAGCCGCATCGTGCCGGACAGGCTCGGCTCGCCGCCCGGCAGCCGGTCCCGCAGCGCCACGCCGGCGACGGCCAGCGCCGCTGCCCCGCCCGACAGGGTCAGCACGACGCGGCGGGAGGGAGCGTTCAGCTGGGCCATGCCGTGATCCTGGCGCCGCCCGCGGTCCCGGGGCAAGCGCCCTCAAGGCCGGCGGCCGGGGCACCGTAGACTGGCACCGCGAGGATTCGCCGCGAGACGGAGCGCCACGCGCCGCGGACGCACCGCACGACGGACCGCAGACGAAGAAAGCCCCCGCACCCGACACGGATCGAGCCCACTCATGCCGGAAGCCGCGCGCACCTACGAAGTCCGGACGTTCGGATGCCAGATGAACGTCCACGACTCCGAGCGGATGGCCGGGCTGCTGGAGGAGGCCGGCTACGTCCGGGCCGAGTCCGGCACCGCCGACGTCGTCGTCTTCAACACCTGTGCCGTCCGGGAGAACGCGGACAACCGGCTGTACGGCAACCTCGGCCAGCTCGCTCCTGTCAAGGCCCGGCGCCCCGGCATGCAGATCGCCGTCGGGGGCTGCCTCGCGCAGAAGGACCGCGACGCCATCGTCAGCCGCGCCCCCTGGGTGGATGTCGTCTTCGGCACCCACAACGTGGGCCGCCTGCCGGTTCTGCTGGAGCGCGCCCGGATCCAGCGCGAGGTGCAGGTCGAGATCGCCGAGTCCCTCCAGGAGTTCCCCTCGACGCTGCCCACGCGCCGCGAGAGCGCCTACGCGGCCTGGGTCGCGATCTCCGTCGGCTGCAACAACACCTGCACCTTCTGCATCGTCCCCGCGCTGCGCGGCAAGGAGAAGGACCGCCGGCCCGGGAACATCCTCGCCGAGATCGAGGCGCTGGTCGCCGAGGGCGTCACCGAGGTCACCCTGCTCGGGCAGAACGTCAACGCCTACGGCTCCGACATCGGCGACCGCCAGGCGTTCTCCAAGCTGCTGCGGGCCTGCGGCCGCATCGAGGGCCTGGAGCGCGTCCGCTTCACCTCACCCCACCCGCGCGACTTCACCGACGACGTGATCGAGGCCATGGCCGAGACACCGAACGTGATGCCGCAGCTGCACATGCCCCTGCAGTCGGGCTCTGACCGCGTGCTGCGGGCCATGCGCCGCTCCTACCGGCAGGAGCGCTACCTGGGCATCATCGAGCGGGTCCGCGCCGCCATTCCCGACGCCGCGATCTCGACCGACATCATCGTCGGCTTCCCTGGCGAGACCGAGGAGGACTTCCAGCAGACGCTGCACGTCGTCCGCGAGGCCCGCTTCGCCCAGGCGTTCACCTTCCAGTACTCCAAGCGTCCCGGCACCCCGGCGGCCGAGATGCCCGGGCAGGTCCCCAAGGAGACCGTCCAGGACCGGTACGAGCGGCTGGTCGCCCTCCAGGAGGAGATCTCCTGGGAGGAGAACAAGAAGCAGGTCGGCCGCACCGTCGAGGTCCTCGTCGCCGAGGGCGAGGGACGCAAGGACGACGCCACGCGCCGCCTGTCCGGGCGCGCGCCCGACAACCGCCTGGTGCACTTCGCGCGCCCCGCCGAGCCCATCCGGCCGGGCGACGTCGCCACCGTCGAGATCACGTACGCCGCGCCGCACCACCTGCTGGCCGAGGGGCCGGTCGCCGCCGTCCGCCGCACCCGCGCCGGGGACGCCTGGCAGCGGCGCCACGAGGCGCCCGCCGAGCGCGGCCGTGGCGTGATGCTCGGCCTGCCCACTGTCGGGGCGCCCGCTCCGCTTCCGGAGCCGGCCGGCGGCTGCACCGCTCACTGACCGCACCGGCCCGTAGACTGCGCCCATGCTCGTCGCCGCCGCTGTGTGCCCGTGCCCGCCCGTGCTCGTGCCGGAGGTCGCCCAGGGCGCCGCGAGCGAGCTGGACGGGCTGCGCGCCGCCTGCCGCGAGGCGCTGCGGGCCGTGGCCGCCGCGCGCCCCGGCCTGCTGCTCGTCGTCGCCCCGGCGGGGCCGGGCGAGGAAGGGCACTACCCCGGCGGCAGCCGCGGTTCCCTGCGCGGTTTCGGGGTCGACGTCGACGCCGTGCTCGCCCCGGTCAGGCAGGACGGCGGCGACCCGCCTGGCGGCACGGCCGGGGCCGGCGAGGCGACAGGACGTGCCCTGCCGCCCGCGCTGACCGTGGCCGCCTGGCTGCTGCGGCACGCGTCCTGGGACGCCGCCCCCGTCGAAGGACTGGCCGTCGGCGAGACGCTGGAGCCGGAGCGGTGCGCCGCCACCGGGCGTGAACTCGCCGGGCGCGCGCCGCGTGTCGCGCTGCTCGCGATGGGCGACGGCAGCGCCTGCCGCTCCGCGCGCGCCCCCGGCGCCTACGATGCCCGCGCCGCCGGCTTCGACGCCGCCGCGGCCCGCGCGCTGGCGGCCGCGGACACCGCCGCGCTCGCGGCGACAGATCCGGCGCTCGCCACCGCGCTTCATGCCGCCGGCCGCCCCGTCTGGCAGGTGCTGGCCGGCGCGGCCAGCGGCGCGGGCCTGGACGGGCGGCTGCTGTACGACGACGCACCCTACGGCGTCGGTTACTTCGTGGCCCGCTGGACCTGACCCGTCGGGCGGCCGGTCAGGACCGCGCGCCCTCGCCGGTCTCCTCGCTGTCCGGGGCCTGCGCGGCCGCCGTCTGCTTCGGGATGCCGACCGCGTCGGCCCCGCTGTCCTCAGCCCCGGCGCCTGCGGCCGCCTTCTCCTCCCCGGCCGGGGCCCCGCCGGCGCCCGGCTTCCCGCCGCCGTCGTTGCCCCGGCTGCCCCGGCGCCGCAACCACGCGAAGACTCCCATACCCGACTCCTCACTGTGACGTGGTCCTCGGAGAGGGAAACGAGAGCCTCCCCGGCGGCGTCACGTCGCTCGTTCGAGGGCCGGACCGCCGGTCTGCGACACTGCCGGGGTGAACACCCGCCTCAGTCCTCCGCAGGTCATCGCCGTCGTCGGGCCTACCGCCACCGGCAAGTCCGACCTCGCCGTGGAGCTCGCGCTCCGGCTGGGCGGTGAGGTCGTCAACGCTGACTCCATGCAGCTGTACCGGGGCATGGACATTGGCACCGCCAAGCTCACCCCCGCCGAGCGCCGGGGCGTGCCGCACCACCTGCTCGACGTGTGGGACGTGACCCGGGCGGCCAGCGTCGCCGAGTACCAGGCCATGGCCCGGGAGACGATCGACCGGCTGCGCGCCGCCGGGCGCGTCCCGGTGCTCGTCGGCGGCTCCGGCCTCTACGTCAGGGCCGCGCTCGACCGCCTGGAGTTCCCCGGCACCGACCCGGCGACGCGGGCGCGGCTGGAGGAGGACCTGGCCCGCGAGGGCAGCGGCGCGCTGCACGCCCGCCTGGCCGCCGCCGACCCGGCCGCTGCCCGCGCCATCCTGCCCAGCAACGGCCGCCGCATCGTCCGCGCCCTGGAGGTCATCGAGATCACCGGGCGCCCGTTCACCGCCACGCTGCCCGGACCGGACGAGGACCTCGCCGTCTATCCCGCCCTCCAGATAGGCCTGGCCGTCGAGCGCCCCGAGCTGGACGCGCGCATCGCCGCGCGCGTGGACCGGATGTGGGACCAGGGACTGGTGGACGAGGTCGCGCGGCTGGAGGCCGCCGGGCTGCGCCAGGGCCGCACCGCCTCCCGGGCGCTGGGCTACCAGCAGGTGCTGGCCGCCCTGGCGGGGGAGTGCAGCGAAGCGGAGGCGCGCGCCGAGACGGTCCGCGCCACCCGGCGCTTCGCCCGGCGCCAGGAGTCGTGGTTCCGCCGGGACGGCCGGGTGCGGTGGCTCAGCGCCGCCGGGCCGGACCGCCGGACCCTCACGGAGCGGGCGCTCAGCCTGGTAGAACGGACGGTCACATCCTGATCACGTCATGGCATCGGGACGCTCCAGGCGTCGGGGAGGGCCCCGCTGCCGTGCCATCATCAACCAGTCATCTGGTGATGGTCCAGCCGTGGAGCCGCTGAGTTGGGAGGGCGCGTGGCGATGGAGGCCGGCCCTCGGGAGAGCGACGGCAGGACGGATGGCGTGCCCGCCAGCCGTCGGGAAGCGGACGCGCTGCCCCCCACCGTTCCGCCGCTGCGCGATGCGGACGAGGAGTCCCTCGGGGGCGCCGGGGACGGGGAGCCGGGGGAGCCGGGGGAGGAGTACGCGGAGCTGCGCCCCGAGCGGCGGCTGCGGCTGACCCAGGTCGTCCCCGTCGCGCTGCTGGCGCTGCTGGGCTCGCTGATGTTCGCTTTTCCCCTCGCCTTCGCGTTCGACGAGGCGGGCGCCGTCGTCGCCATGCTCGGCCTGCTCCTGGGCTGCTGCGCGGCGGGCTGGGGCATGATGGCGGCCCGGCGCGTGGGCTACACCTGGCCCGGCCTGCCGCCCCGCGGTTCCGGTCGCCGGCCCGACTGGCGGCTGCTCGTCCTGTACGCGGCGGGCCTGGGTATCCTCGCCGCCCTCGCCGTCTGGCGCGTGGCGGCCCTGCGGTGAGCGCCGCGTCAAGTCCTCGGGAACAGCAATGGATTTCGGCCAGGTTTCCCCGGACATAAGTCACCCGGACGGGTGATCCACCATGAGAGGGGCGAGCGGCGGACATCCGCGTGCGGCGGGCTCGGTAACATCAAGCACCGGCGTCGCCGCGGGAACCAGACGCGATCACGGGGGTCAGGGGATCGGCGGACCGGTTCCCAGACCGCGGGAGGTGCCACCCATGACGTCAGAGGCCACCACGCCCGGCCGGACGGCCCCGGCCGGGCGGGGGCACCGCAGGGACGTGCTCCGGCTGCGCCGCCTCGGCCGCGCCGCGCTGTTCGGCGCGGGCCACCCGCCGCGCGACCGGCTGCCCGATGCCATCGAGCACGTCGCGCAGGTCCACCGCCGCCACCACGCCGGGGCCGACCTCGACACGCTGCGCCGCGCCTATGTGCTGGCCGAGGCCGCGCACCGCGGCCAGTACCGCAAGAGCGGCGAGCCGTACATCACCCATCCGCTGGCCGTCACCCTCATCCTCGCCGAACTCGGTGCCGAGACGACGACGCTGACGGCCTCGCTGCTGCACGACACCGTCGAGGACACCGACGTGACGCTGGAGCAGGTGCGCGCCGATTTCGGCGACGAGGTCGCCCACCTCGTCGACGGCGTCACCAAGCTGGAGAAGGTGGACTACGGGGCGGCCGCCGAGCCGGAGACGTTCCGCAAGATGCTGGTCGCCACCGGCAGCGACGTGCGGGTGATGTCGATCAAGCTCGCCGACCGGCTGCACAACATGCGCACCCTCGGCGTGATGCGGCCCGAGAAGCAGGCGCGGATCGCCCGCGTCACGCGCGACGTGCTGATCCCGCTCGCCGAACGGCTGGGCGTGCAGACGGTCAAGAGCGAGCTCGAGGACCTCGTCTTCGCCGTGCTGCACCCCAAGGAGCACGGCGAAGCCGCCGAGCTGGTGCGGCGCCACCGCTCACGGCCCGACCCGCTGGAGCGGATCGCCTCCCGCGTCGACGCCGTGCTCCGGGAGGCCGGGATCACCGCCGAGGTGCAGCTGCGGCCCCGGCATCTGCTGTCGGTGCACCGGGCCCGGCTCAAGCGCGGCACCCTCGGCCCCTGCGACTACAGCAGGATCCTCATCCTCGTGGCCGAGGACGCCGACTGCTATGCCGTCCTGGGCGAGCTGCACACCTGCTTCACGCCCGTCGTCTCGGAGTTCAAGGACTTCATCGCCGCGCCGAAGTTCAACCTGTACCAGTCGCTGCACACGGCAGTCGCGGGGGAGGACGGCCTGGTCGCCGAGGTGCTGGTGCGCACCCACCGGATGCACCGGGTGGCCGAGGCGGGCGTCGTCGCGCTCGGCGACCCGCACCGCGGCGGCGACGGCGAGTCCGCGCCCGAGGACGGCGAGCGCGCCGACCCGACCCGGCCCGGCTGGCTGTCACGGCTGCTGGAGTGGCAGCGCCAGGCGCCCGACACCGACACGTTCTGGACCGAGCTGCGCGACGAGCTGTCCCGGGACCGCGAGATCACCGTCTTCTCCGAGGCGGACGACGAGCCGCCGCTGCACCTGCCCGGCGGCGCGACCTGCCTGGACGCCGCCTACGCGCGCCACGGGCAGGCGGCGCACGCCTGCATCGGCGCCCGCGTCAACGGGCGGCTGGCCACGCTGCGCACGGTCCTGCGCGACGGCGATACCGTCCGCCTGCTGCTGGCGCCCGAGGGCACCTCGTGGCCCTCGCCCGAGTGGCTGGGGTACGCCCGCACCCCGGCGGCCCGCGTGCCGATCCGCCGCTGGCTCGACGCCCAGCGCGAGCGCCCCGAGGCGCAGCCCTCCGCCGTCGCCGAGCGGCCGGAGCCGGACCATGGCGCCGTGCCCGCGGCCGTCCGGTCCGGCGGCCCGCCGAAGGCCGGGGCGGCCGCGGCGGCCGGAACAGACGAGGCAGCCGAGGAAAGCGGCACGGAACCGGCCGTCGTGGTCTCCGGCGCGCCCGGCGCCCGGCTCCGCCTCGCCCGCTGCTGCACCCCGGTGCCGCCGGACGCGGTGTCGGGCTTCGCGGTGCGCCGCGGCGTCGTCACGGTGCACCGGGACGACTGCCCCGTGGCCGTCGGCATGAGCCAGGACGGCAGGCGGCGGCTGCCCGTGACCTGGCGCTCGCGCTCCGTGGGCTGCCGCGTCACGCTCCATGCCGAGGCACTGGGGCGCCCGCACCTGCTCGCCGACCTCACCGAGGCGCTGGCCGCCCAGGGGGCGGCGGTGGTGCACGCCGAGGTGGCGCCGCCCCGGCAGCAGCGGGTGCGGCACACCTACACCCTGCGGCTCCCGGACGCCTCCGCGCTGCCGCGGCTGATGAAGGCGATGCGCAGCGTGCCCGGCGTGTACGACGTGACCCGGGCGGCCGGCACGGCGGGCTGACAGCCGGTGAACGCCGGACGGCCGGGTAAACGGGGTGACGGCGCCGGGCGGCCGTGCCACCATGGTCGGGCCGTCAGGCACCCCCGGACCGGGAATGTCCCGGCGCCGCGGCGCGTTGACGTGAACAGAGGGCCGTCAGGCTCGCCACATCCGTCGCAGCCCGGAGCAGGGCTGCGAGCACAGCCAAAGGATCTCATTTGACCTTCTCTTCCCTTCCTCAGGACCACCAGCGCCCCGCCACGAGCCGCCGGGCCGACGCCCTGATGGATGAGGACGTTGCCACGGACGGCTTCGAATACCGCGACGGAGAGCAGTTCGACCGCGAGGACCGGGCGGCGCTGCGGCGCGTCGCCGGCCTGTCCACCGAACTGGCGGACGTCACCGAGGTCGAATACCGCCAGCTGCGCCTGGAGCGGGTCGTGCTCGCGGGCGTCTGGACCTCCGGCACGGTCAGGGACGCGGAGAACTCCCTCGCCGAGCTGGCCGCGCTCGCGGAGACCGCGGGCGCCATCGTGCTCGACGGCGTGATCCAGCGCCGGGACAAGCCGGACCCGGCGACCTACATCGGCTCCGGCAAGGCCCAGGAGCTGCGTGACCTGGTGCTGGAGACCGGAGCCGACACCGTCGTGTGTGACGGTGAGCTGAGCCCGGGCCAGCTGGTTCAGCTGGAGGATGTCGTCAAGGTCAAGGTGGTCGACCGCACCGCCCTGATCCTCGACATCTTCGCCCAGCATGCCAAGTCCCGCGAGGGCAAGGCGCAGGTCGCGCTGGCGCAGATGCAGTACATGCTCCCGAGGCTGCGCGGCTGGGGCCAGTCGCTCTCCCGGCAGATGGGCGGCGGCGGCTCCAGCGGGGGCGGCGGCATGGCGACCCGCGGTCCCGGTGAGACCAAGATCGAGACGGACCGGCGGCGCATCCGGCAGAAGATGGCCAAGGCACGCCGCGAGATCGCCGAGATGCGCACCAGCCGCGAGGTCAAGCGCCAGGAGCGGCGGCGCAACCGGGTGCCGTCCGTCGCGATCGCCGGGTACACCAACGCCGGCAAGTCCTCGCTGCTCAACCGCCTCACCGGAGCGGGCGTCCTCGTGGAGAACGCCCTGTTCGCGACGCTGGATCCCACGGTCCGCAAGGCCGAGACCCCCTCGGGCAGGGCCTACACCCTGGCGGACACGGTGGGCTTCGTGCGCCACCTGCCGCACCACCTGGTCGAGGCGTTCCGCTCCACGATGGAGGAGGTCGCCGACGCCGACCTGATCCTGCACGTGGTCGACGGTGCCCACCCGTCGCCCGAGGAGCAGATCGCCGCCGTCCGCGAGGTGATGCGGGACGTGGGCGCACAGGACGTCCCCGAGATCGTCGTCGTGAACAAGGCCGACGCCGCCGACGAGCTGGTGCTCCAGCGGCTGCTGCGTGCCGAGTCGCGGGCCCTGGCGGTCTCCGCCCGCACCGGGCAGGGCATCCAGGAGCTGCGCGAGCGGATCGACGCGGAGCTGCCGCGCCCGGCCGTCGAGGTCGAGGCGCTCGTGCCCTACACCCACGGCTCCCTCGTCTCCCGGGTCCACACCGAGGGCGAGGTGCTGGCGGAGGAGCACCGCGGCGACGGCACGCTGGTGCGGGCGCAGGTGCACCAGGAGCTGGCGGCCCTGCTGGAGCCGTACGCCCTGGCCAGCAGCTGACCGGGCCGCCCCGGCCGCCGGGGCGCCGAAGTAGCATGAGGCGGATGGCGCGTATCTCGCCGGAGAACGCGACCGAGCGCGAAACAGGAGACGTGCACCGTGCTGCGCACCATGTTCAAGTCGAAGATCCACCGTGCCACCGTCACGGAGTCCAACCTGCACTACGTGGGCTCGGTGACGGTGGACGCCGAGCTGATGGACGCCGCGGACCTGCTCCCGGGCGAGCTGGTCCACATCGTCGACATCGACAACGGCAACCGCCTGGAGACCTACGTCATCGAGGGAGAGCGCGGCTCCGGCGTGATCGGGATCAACGGCGCGGCCGCCCACCTCGTCAAGCCGGGCGACCTCGTCATACTCATCAGCTACGCCCAGGTCGATGACGCCGAGGCGCGAACGATGCGGCCGCGCGTCGTGCACGTTGACAAGCACAACCGCATCGTCGCGCGCGGCGACGACCCGGCCGCCCCGGTGCCCGGGAGCGACACGGCCCGGCCCCCGTTGGCCGCCCCGGCCGGCTGATCCCCGGGGCGCACGCCAGCAACGGCGCAGGGCCGGCACCCGCTCGGGTGCCGGCCCTGCGCGTCGTGGCAGGGCGTGCGAGCCGCCGTCAGCCCGCCGCCTCCTCGCTCACGTACTCGAAGACCTCGCGGGCCTCGTCCTCCAGCCGCGGGCCGGCCATCCAGCGCGGCTCGATCGTGCCGAGGGAGTTCACCGAGATCAGCTCCGGTTCACCGCTGTCACCCTGCCGCAGCCACGCGCCTCCGGAGGCGCCGCCGGTCATGGTGCAGCCGGCCCAGTACATCACCGGCATGCTCGCGTCGAACGACAGCCGCGAGGGCGTAGCGTTGCAGGTGTACAGCGTCTCGCCGTCGTACGGCGGAGCGGCCGGGTAGCCGTACAGCGTGGTCTCGCCGAGGCCGGAGACCGCCGGGGTGTCGAAGTTGATGTCGACCGCGCCGCCGACGCGCTCCTCCAGGGACTGGCCGCTGCCGTCCTCGGGGACGACCGACATGATGGCGAAGTCACCGTGGGCGCCATCGCCGCCGATCTCCGAGCCGTTCGAGATCCAGTAGTCCGTGGTCGCGACGTACTCGGCCCACCAGGCACCGTAGGGGGCGATCTCCTCCAGGGGCGCCTGGTACGACTCCTCGGCGCTCAGCCCGCCGTCGTTGTAGTACGGCACGAACACGATGTTGCGGTACCAGCCGCCCTCGGCGCCCGCGTGCACGCAGTGGCCCGCGGTGGCGACCAGATTCGACTGGCCGGGAGCGTTGGGGTCGCTCACGACGGTGCCGGAGCAGACCATCGGGCCCTCCGGGCTGTCGAAGAACACCTTGCCCACCGGGGGCTGGCTGCCGCTGTACGGGGCGCCGGCCTGGACGGCGTCGATCGCCTCCGGCTCGGCGTCCGTGACGCCCCGGTCGTCGTCCGGGTTGTCCGCCGCCGGCTGGTCGCCGCCCTCCTCGATGTCGTCCTCGTCGATCGAGACGTCCGGGTCCTCGGCCTCCTCCATGCGGTCCTGGTCCCACAGCCCCTCGATGATGGGGTTGAGGAACTGCCCGATCTCCCGCAGCCAGCGGTCGGTGTCCCAGTCCTGCCAGCCGCCGTCGATCCACTCATCGACGTTGATGTCGAACGGCAGGTTGTCCAGGATGTCCTGGAGCGCGTCGCTGCCCCCCTGCGAGCCGTCGTCCGCCGGGGCGTCCTCGGTCGGGCGGGCGTCGGTTTCGGACTCCTCATCACCGTTGCAGGCGGTGGCGGTGATCGCGAGGCACGCCGCCATCGCTGTGGCAGCCAGAGCGGCTCGGCGGCGCGGCCGCCTGCCTATCGATGACATGGGTGAACTCCCCCTGTATGCCGTGTTCGTCACGTTCTCTTGATGTCGGCTCGATGTCAGTTGCTGCCGGCATCCACCTCCGGCGCTGCCTGAGGCGCCCTCCACTATGCCGGTGACCTACTGGACGGGCGCAGCCGGGTCCTCGGTTCCGCCGGGCGCCAACGATCTTGCCGCAGGCCGTGATCCCGCGCCGGTCCGGTCGTTACTACGAGCGGAGTAATGCCCCAGCGGCACCCGCGAGGTGACGCGCGACGCGACGAAGGAGGGAGGCGCCGCGGCCGCTTTCGCGTCCGCGCGCCGCACAGGGATGACGGCACACCCACGCACCCCGGGGGCCATTCTCGCCGACGCCGCGCTGCCGGAGCAGCGCACGCCCACGAGCGCCGGGGCCGCCGCGGAGGCCGACCCCGCCGAGCACCGTGACCCCGCCCGGGCCGCGGACGCCGTCGCCTCGGAGTGCCTGCTGCGCTGCTGGGTGCGCGAGACCCGTCCCACAGCCGGCCCGGAACGCGAACTGCGCCTGCCGCTGCGGGAGTCGGAAGCCACGCTGCGGGTGCCGGTCCGCTACTGGTCGGCCACGGGCCTGCACCGCTTCGGGCCGCCCCGGCTCCACGGGGCCACCGCCCGGCCGCTCGACGCCGTCACGCTGGCCGCGCTGCTCGGCCGGGAGTCCGGGGCCGGCCCGGAACACGTCACGGCGCTGGTAGGGCGGGTGGCCGACTCCGTGCAGCGCACGGCCGCCTTCCTCGCCGCCCGCCGGGCGCAGCCGGAACCCGCGGTAGCCGGAGACCCGTTCCTCGACGCCGAGCAGTCCCTCGTCCTGGGACACCCGATGCACCCTGCGCCCAAGAGCCGGGAAGGGTTCGCGGGCACCGAGGCCGTGCGCTGCTCGCCCGAACTCCGGGGGGCCTTCCGGCTCCACTGGTTCGCCGTCGACCGCTCGCTCGCCGTCACCGACTCCGCCTGGACCGAACACGGCGCCGTACAGTCCGCCCGCGACCTCGCGCTCCGGCTCGCCGGGGGTGCCCGCGCCCTGCCGGGCCTGCCGGACGACGCCGTGCCGCTTCCCCTGCACCCCTGGCAGGCGCGCGACCTGGTGCACCGGCCCGGCGTCGCCGCGCTGCGCGCGGCCGGGCTGCTGACCGACCTCGGCGAACACGGCGGCCTGTGGTACCCCACCAGCTCCGTCCGCACGGTCTACCAGCCCGGTGCTCCGGCCATGCTGAAGCTCTCGCTGGGGGTGCGGATCACCAACTCCCGGCGGGAGAACCTCCGCAAGGAGCTGCACCGGGGCGTTGAGGTTCACCGGCTGCTGGAGTCGGGCCTCGGCGCCCGGTGGCGCGCGGCGTGTGACGAGGGGCGCGGGTTCGACATCGTGCGCGACCCCGCCTGGCTGGCGGTGAACGACCGTGACGGGCGGCCCGTGCCCGGCCTGGACGTCGTGGTGCGGCACAACCCGTTCGCCCCGGGCGAGGACGCCGTCTGCGTGGCCGGGCTGCTCTCCCCGCGGCCCTGGCCCAACCAGCCGGAGGGGGTGCTGCGTTCCCGCCTCGCGGGCATCATCACCGGGCTGGCGCGCCGCACCGGCCGCGGGGTGCCCGCCACCGCCACCGAGTGGCTGCTGCGCTACCTGCGGACCGTCGTCAGCCCCGTGCTGTGGCTGGACGCCGAGGCGGGCGTCGCTCTGGAGGCGCACCAGCAGAACACGCTGGTGCTGCTGGACGGCCAGGGCTGGCCGTGCGGTGGCCGGTACCGGGACAACCAGGGCTTCTACTTCCGGCAGTCGCGCCGCGCTTCGCTGGAGCGCTGGCTGCCGGGCATCGGCCGCGCCTCGGACACGTTCGTCGCCGACGAGGTGGCCACCGAGCGCCTGGCCTACTACCTCGGCATCAACAACGTGCTCGGGCTCATCGGCGCGCTCGGCTCCCAGCGGCTCGCCCCGGAACGGGTGCTGCTCGCCGCCGCCCGCCGCTTCCTTGAGCGGCAGGTGACGCGCCGGGACCGGGTGGTCTCCCCGGCCGCTGAGCTGCTGCTGGAGCGGGAAACGCTCAGCTGCAAGGCCAATCTCCTCACCCGGCTGCGCGGCCTGGACGAGCTGACCGGCCCCGTCGACGGCCAGTCCGTCTACGTCACCATCCCCAACCCGCTGGCAGAGAACCGAGAGAGCTGAGCGCAGCCGTGCCCGATCCGCTCGACGGCGTCGCTTCCTGGGGGGCGGCGCCCACACCGGCAGGAAGCTTTCGCCTCCGTCCCGTGCGGCTCCCGGACGACCTGCCGCTGCTGGTCCGCTGGATGAACGACCCCGACGTCGACGCCTTCTGGTCGCTGGCCGGGCCGCCGGAGCGCACCGCCGCGCACGTGCGGCCGCAGCTGGAAGGCGACGGCCGCAGCGTGCCCTGCCTCGGGCTGCTCGACGGCCGCCCGGTGAGCTACTGGGAGATCTACCGCGCCGACCTCGATCCCGTCGCGGAGGCCTACCCGGCCCGGCCGCACGATACCGGGCTGCACCTGCTCATCGGCAGCGCCGCCGACCGGGGGCGAGGGCTGGGGACGGTGCTGCTGCGCGCCGTCTGCGGCCTGGTGCTGCGCCACCGCCCGCGCTGCCGCCGCCTCGTCGCCGAGCCCGACGTGCGCAACACCCGCTCCCTCGCGGTCTTCCACGCCGCCGGATTCCGGCAGGTCGCCGAGGCCGACCTGCCGGACAAGCGCGCCGCGATCATGCTCAGGCGGCGCGAGGACCCCGTGCCGGGCGGCCCTGCCGCGGCGGAGCAGCCCACCCGTGCCCGTACCGATCCAGGAGACCGCATCCCATGACGGCACCCACGAAGGCGTGGCAGCGTGCCGGCCGCGCACTGTTCGCCAAGATGCTCGGCGAGTTCGCCTACGAGGGCATCGTCGAGCCGCTTCCGGACGGCCCGCCCGCCGATGCCTACCGGCTCCCCGTGGCCCGTGGCCTGACCTACCGCTTCCGCGCCCGCCGCGGCGCCTACGGTGACTGGCGGGTGGACCCGGAATCCCTGACGCCCGACGCGGATCCGCTGGAGTTCCTCGCCCGTGCCCACGAGACGCTAGGGCTGGCCGGGGACACCACCGGCCACCTCATCCGGGAGCTGACCGCCACGCTGAGCGCGGACGTCGTGCTGGCGGAGAACGCCCTGAGCGTCGGCGAACTGGCCGAGCTGAGCTACGGGGAGCTGGAGGGCCGGCAGACGGGGCACCCGTGGCTTGTCGCCAACAAGGGGCGGCTGGGCTTCTCCGCCTCCGACACCGAGCGCTGGGCGCCCGAGCAGGCCACGGCCCGCCCGCTGCCGTGGCTCGCCGTTCACCGGGGCCTCGCCCGCTACCGCGGCACGCCCGCGCTGGCCTCCCCGGAGCGGCTGTACGCCGAGGAGCTGTCGGAGACCGTACGGGAGGAGTTCCGGCGGGCCGTGGCCGCGACGGGCGGCGACCCCGCGGCGTACCTGTGGCTGCCGGTCCACCCCTGGCAGTGGGACGAGGCCATCCGGCTGCTGTACGCGCCGCAGGTCGCCGCCGGGCAGATCATCCCGCTTCCCACGGACGGAGACCTGCGGCTGCCGCAGCAGTCCATCCGGACCTTCCTCAATGTCACCCGCCCGAACGCCCGCACCGTCAAGCTGCCGCTGTCCATCCTCAACACGCTGGTCTGGCGCGGCCTGCCGACCGAGCGCACGGAGGCGGCACCGGCGGTCACCGCGTGGATCCACGGGCTGCGCGACGCCGACCCGTTCCTCACGGAGACCACCCGTGTCATCCTGCTCGGGGAGACGGCGTCCGTGACCGTCGAGCATCCGCTGTACGACCGGCTGCGCACCGTGCCGTACCAGTACCGGGAGCTGCTGGGCTGCATCTGGCGGGAGCCGGTCGGCCCGCACCTCGATCCGGGGGAGCGGGCGCGGACGCTGGCGGCGCTGCTGTACACCGACGAGGACGGGCAGTCGTTCGTGGCCGAACTGGTCGCGCGCTCGGGGCTGCCCGCCACCGACTGGCTGCGGCGGCTGATGGATGCCCTTCTTCCGCCGCTGCTGCACTTCCTGTACCGGTACGGCACCGTGTTCTCGCCGCACGGTGAGAACGCCATCGTCGTCTTCGACGAGCGGGACGTCCCGGTGCGGCTGGCCGTGAAGGACTTCGTCGACGACGTCAACCTCAGCTCAGAGACGCTGCCGGAAACCTCCGGCGTGCCCGAGCAGGTGGACCGGGTGCTGCTGCGCGAACACCCGGGGTATCTCACGCAGTTCCTGCACTCCGGGCTGTTCGTCGGAGTCTTCCGGTACCTGGCGCCGCTGTGCGCGGCGCACCTGGGCGTGCCGGAGCAGGCGTTCTGGTCGCTGGTGCGGGAGGAGATCCTGCGCTACCAGCGGCGGTTCCCCGAGCTGAAACACCGCTTTGAGACGTACGACCTGCTCACGCCGCGCATCCAGCGGCTGTGCCTGAACCGCAACCGGCTCCACCTCGACGGCTACCGCGACCGCTCGGAGCGCCCCCACGCGGCCATCCACGGCACGGTGCCCAACCCGCTGTACGGTCCCTGACCCGCCGGGACGACGAATGTCACAGCCGCCGCGTAAGGTGACTCCCCTATGACGGACACATCCGCGGGGACATCCCCGCCGTCCCGCCCCGGGCTGGCCGAGCTGCTCCGCGCCGCGGTGGCGGACATCAACGGAAGCGAGCGGCCGGGCCAGGTCGCCATGGCCGAGGCCGTCGCCGAGGCGATCGAGAGCGGAACCCACCTGCTGGTCCAGGCCGGCACCGGCACCGGCAAGTCCCTGGGATATCTCGTCCCTGCCCTCGCGCAGGGCGACCGGGTGGTGGTGGCCACGGCGACGCTGGCGCTGCAGCGGCAGCTCACCGAGCGGGACCTGCCGCGGACGGTGCGGGCGCTGCGTCCGCTGCTGCGCCGGCGCCCGGAGTTCGCCACGCTGAAGGGCCGCTCCAACTACCTGTGCCTGCACCGGCTGCACGAGGGGGTGCCGCAGGACGATGAGCAGGGGCTGTTCGACCCGTTCGAGGCCGTGGAACAGCGGCCGGGCGGGGGCGCGAGCAGCAAGCTGGGCAAGGACCTGCTGCGGCTGCGGGACTGGTCCCAGGAGACCGAGACGGGCGACCGGGACGAGCTGTCGCCCGGCGTCTCCGACCGTGCCTGGAGGCAGGTGTCCGTCTCCTCGCGCGAGTGCCTCGGCGCCTCGCGGTGCCCGTACGGTGCGGAGTGTTTCGCGGAGGCGGCCCGTGAGCGGGCCAAGCTCGCCGAGGTCGTCGTCACCAACCACGCGCTGCTCGCCATCGACGCGATCGAAGGCGCCCCCGTGCTCCCGGAGCACGATGTCCTGATCATCGACGAGGCGCACGAACTGGTTTCCCGGGTCACCGGCGTGGCGACGGGCGAGCTGTCACCCGGCGCCGTGAACCGGGCCGTGCGGCGCGCCGCCAAGCTCGTGGACGACAAGACGGCCGACCGGTTCCAGACGGCTGCCGAGACGTTCGAACGGCTGCTGGAGCTGGCTGATCCGGGCCGCCTGGAGGAGCTGCCGGAGGACCTGGGCTACGCGCTGACGGCGCTGCGGGACGCGGCGCGTGAGGTGATCTCGGCGCTGGGGCGCGTGCGGGACCAGAGCGTGCCGGACGAGGACGCCGTGCGGCGGCAGGCGCTGGCCTCGGCGGAGACCGTGCAGGAGGTGACCGAGCGCGTCGTCGCGGGCTCCGAGCATGACGTGGTCTGGCTGGAGCGGCACGACCGGTACGGCACCTCGCTGCGCGTGGCCCCGCTGACGGTGTCCGGGCTGCTGCGGGAGAAGCTGTTCACCGGCCGCTCGGTGATTCTCACCTCTGCCACGCTGAAGCTCGGCGGCGACTTCAACGGCGTCGGCGCCTCGCTGGGGCTGGCCGCTGAGGGGGAACACGGCGAGGGGAACCCCGAGTGGCGCGGCCTCGACGTCGGCTCGCCGTTCGACTACCGCAAGCAGGGCATCCTGTACGTGGCCCAGCACCTCTCGCCGCCTGGCCGGGAAGGCGGCAGAGCCGACATGCTGGACGAGCTGGCGGAGCTGATCGGCGCGGCGGGCGGGCGGACGCTCGGGCTGTTCTCCTCGATGCGCGCCGCGCAGGCCGCTGCCGAGGAGCTGCGCGGGCGGCTGGATTTCCCGATTCTGCTGCAGGGGGAGGAGACGCTCGGAGAGCTGATCCGTGCCTTCGCGGCCGACGCCCCCACCTGCCTGTTCGGCACGCTGTCGCTCTGGCAGGGCGTGGACGTGCCAGGGCCCAGCTGCCAGCTCGTGGTGATGGACCGCATCCCGTTTCCGCGGCCGGACGATCCGCTGCTGAGCGCACGGCAGCGGGCGGTGGAACAAGCGGGAGGCAACGGTTTCATGGCGGTAGCCGCGACGCACGCCGCGCTGCTGATGGCCCAGGGGGCCGGGCGGCTGGTGCGGGCCACGGGCGACCGGGGTGTCGTCGCCGTACTGGATCCGAGGCTGGCCCGGGCCCGGTACGGCGGTTTCCTGCGCGCGTCGATGCCGGATTTCTGGTACACGACGGACCGGAACCAGGTCCGCCGCTCGCTGGCTGCCATCGACGCGGCGGCCAAGGAGGCCGCCGCGTCGTGAGGCCGTTAGCCGGGCCGCTAGACGCGCCGCATAACGGCGACGACCTTGCCCAGGATGGTCGCCTCGTCACCGGAGATGGGCTGGTAAGCGGGGTTGTGGGGGAGCAGCCAGACCTGCCCGTCCTCACGCTTGAAGCGCTTGACCGTGGCCTCGCCGTCGATCATGGCGGCGACGATGTCGCCGTTCTCCGCGACGGGCTGGCGGCGGACCGTGACCCAGTCGCCGTCGCAGATCGCCGCCTCGATCATCGAGTCGCCGACGACCTTAAGTACGAACAGCTCGCCGTCACCGACCAGTTGGCGGGGGAGAGGGAAGACGTCCTCGACCGACTCCTCGGCGAGGATGGGGCCGCCGGCGGCGATCCGTCCCACCAGTGGCACGTAGGAGGCCGCGGGCTTGCCGGCGGTGTCGGCGGCGGGGGGCGCAGGGGTGTCCGAGCCGCGTACCTCGTAGGCCCGGGGGCGGTGGGGATCGCGCCGCAGGAAGCCTTTGCGCTCCAGCGCCATCAGCTGGTGCGCCACGGACGAGGTACTCGACAGTCCGACGGCCTGGCCGATTTCCCGCATCGACGGCGGGTAGCCGCGGCGCTGCACGGAGTCGCGGATGACCTCGATGACCCGGCGCTGGCGGTCCGTGAGCCCCGAGCTGTCCGCCCTGATGCCCGGCGGGCGGCCCGGCATCGGCCGCGTGGGCGTGCTGCTAGGGACGGCGACCCGGTCCTCGCGGCGCTCGGCGGCGGTGACGGCGTCGTCTGCTGCGGTGGTCATGTCGGCCCCTTCTGACTGGTACTCCCTAGCCAGATAACGGTAGTTGCTATCGAAAGGTTGCGCCAAACACACGTTCGAGTGAAAATTCCCTGATCTGCTGACGTGATCTGGCTACGGGGTGTATAGCGCCACATCGTAACGCAGCGTATGCGTCGTGGATCACGGGGTCCCCTTCCTCCGGATGCCTTCACGCGGGCCGTGCCCATGCGACACGCCGCGCCGCTCACTTCCGGCCATCGAGTCGCCGGATCCCAGATCTAGTGGTTTGATGGGTCATGGCTGCCCACAAGTTGTGGTGCCCCGCCCGTTGGTGTCCCGAGGGATCGCCTATGCTGGTGGCGTTCCGAGGGCATGGTGACGGGCCTGCCCCCGGGCGGCTGACGCTGTGATCGTTGGCGTAATATTGCACGCTCCGTCACTGAGGCTGTGAGAGGGGAGGACGACGGTGCACTGCCCCTTCTGCCGGCACTCCGACAGCCGCGTCGTCGACAGCCGCACCGCTGACGACGGGACGGTCATCCGCCGCCGCCGCCAGTGCCCGAGCTGCTCCAGGCGGTTCACCACCGTCGAGACGGCCTCCCTCATGGTGATCAAGCGCAGCGGCGTGACGGAGCCCTTCAGCCGCGACAAGGTGATCGCGGGCGTCCGGAAGGCGTGCCAGGGCCGGCCGGTCACCGAGGACGCGCTCGCCCAGCTCGGCCAGCGGGTCGAGGAAGCGGTCAGGGCCACCGGCAGCGCCGAGCTGTCCACGCATGACGTGGGCCTGGCGATACTCGGGCCGCTGCGCGAGCTGGACCTCGTTGCCTACCTGCGGTTCGCGTCCGTCTACCGGGCCTTCGACTCGCTCGAGGACTTCGAGGCCGCCATCGCGGAACTGCGCGAGCGGCTCCCGGACGGCGAGGCTCCCCCCGGCGAAGACCGCGGTCCCGGCGTCCCCGGGCAGCCCACCGCCGCCAGCTGAGCGGCGCCCATGACCTGGCCTGGCCGCGCTGTGGCGGCGGGCCGACAGAACAGAATCCGTGACCCAGGACGTTTGGGCCACACCAGGGCATTGTGCCCGTACAGGGAGGCGGAATGACAGAGACGACGAGCGGCCCGGCACGTGGCTCCCGCGCCAAGGGTGGCAAGGCGAGCAAGGGCCTGCGCATCGAGCGCGTTCACACCACCCCCGGGGTTCACCCCTACGACGAGGTGGTGTGGGAGCGCCGTGACGTCGTCATGACCAACTGGCGCGACGGTTCGATCAATTTCGAACAGCGAGGCGTCGAGTTCCCGGACTTCTGGTCGGTGAACGCGGTCAACATCGTCACGAGCAAGTACTTCCGCGGTGCCGTCGGCACGCCGCAGCGGGAGACGAGTCTGAAGCAGCTCATCGACCGGGTTGTGAAGACCTACCGCAAGGCGGGCGAGGACCACGGGTACTTCGCGTCCGCCGCCGATGCGGAGATCTTCGAGCACGAGCTGGCCTACGCGCTGCTGCACCAGGTGTTCAGCTTCAACTCGCCGGTGTGGTTCAACGTGGGCACCAATCAGCCGCAGCAGGTCAGCGCCTGCTTCATCCTCTCCGTGGACGACTCGATGGAGTCGATCCTGGAGTGGTACAAGGAAGAGGGGATGATCTTCAAGGGCGGCTCCGGCGCAGGGCTCAACCTCTCCCGCATCCGTTCCTCCCGCGAGCTGCTCTCCTCGGGCGGCAACGCCTCCGGCCCGGTCTCGTTCATGCGGGGCGCCGACGCCTCGGCGGGGACGATCAAGTCGGGCGGCGCCACCCGCCGCGCCGCCAAGATGGTCGTGCTCGACGTCGACCACCCGGACATCGAGGCGTTCATCGAGACCAAGGTCAAGGAAGAGGCCAAGATCCGCGCGCTGCGCGACGCCGGCTTCGACATGGACCTCGGCGGCGAGGACATCACGTCGGTCCAGTACCAGAACGCCAACAACTCGGTCCGTGTGACGGACGCCTTCATGCGCGCGGTCGAGGAAGGCGGGAAGTTCCCGCTGCGCGCCCGGACCACCGGCGAGGTCCTTGAAGAGGTCGACGCCCGGGCGCTGTTCCGCAAGATGGCCGAGGCGGCACACGCCTGCGCGGACCCCGGCATCCAGTACGACGACACCATCAACCGCTGGCACACCTCGCCGGAGTCCGGCCGTATCACCGCCTCCAACCCGTGCAGCGAGTACATGCACCTGGACAACTCCTCGTGCAACCTGGCCTCGCTGAACCTGATGAAGTTCCTCCGCGACGACGACGAGGGCAACCAGTCGTTCGACGTCGAGCGCTTCACCAAGGTCGTCGAACTGGTCATCACGGCGATGGACATCTCGATCTGCTTCGCCGACTTCCCGACGCAGAAGATCGCCGACACCACGCGGGCGTTCCGCCAGCTGGGCATCGGCTACGCCAACCTCGGCGCCCTGCTGATGGCCACCGGCCACGCCTACGACTCGGACGGCGGGCGGGCGCTCGCCGGAGCGATCACCTCGCTGATGACCGGCACGGCCTACCGCCGCTCTGCCGAACTGGCCGCGGTCGTCGGCCCGTACGAGGGCTACAAGCGGAACGCCGAGGCCCACAACCGCGTCATGCGCCAGCACGCGGACGCCAACGCCGCGGCCAAGCGGATGGACGACCTGGACACCCCGGTGTGGGCGGCGGCGACGGAGGCGTGGCAGGACGTGCTGCGGCTCGGGAAGAAGAACGGTTTCCGCAACGCCCAGGCATCCGTGCTGGCCCCAACCGGCACCATCGGCCTGATGATGGACTGCGACACCACCGGCATCGAGCCTGACCTGGCGCTGGTCAAGTTCAAGAAGCTGGTCGGCGGCGGTTCCATGCAGATCGTCAACACGACGGTGCCGAAGGCCCTCAAGCGCCTGGGCTACCAGACGGAGCAGATCGAGGCGATCGTCGCTCACATCGCCGAGCACGGCAACGTGATCGACGCCCCCGGCCTGAAGCACGAGCACTACGAGGTCTTCGACTGCGCGATGGGCGAGCGTTCCATCGCTCCGATGGGACACGTGCGGATGATGGCCGCGACGCAGCCGTTCCTCAGCGGCGCCATCTCCAAGACGGTCAACATGCCCAGCACCAGCACCGTCGACGACGTGGCGGAGATCTACCTCCAGGGCTGGAAGCTCGGTGTGAAGGCACTGGCCGTGTACGTGGAGAACAGCAAGGTCGGCCAGCCGCTCTCCGCGAAGAAGAAGGAGGACAAGACCGCCGGGAGCGGCACGGCGGACACCTCTGAGCCGGAGCGGGTCGTCGAGTACCGGCCCGTTCGCCGGCGGCTGCCGAAGGGACGGCCCGGCATCACGACGTCGTTCACGGTCGGCGGGGCCGAGGGGTACATGACGGCAAACTCGTACCCCGACGACGGCCTCGGCGAGGTCTTCCTGAAGATGTCGAAGCAGGGCTCGACGCTCGCGGGCATGATGGACGCCTTCTCTATCGCGGTGTCCGTCGGCCTCCAGTACGGGGTGCCGCTGGAGACCTACGTGTCGAAGTTCACCAACATGCGCTTCGAGCCCGCGGGGATGACCGATGACCCGGACGTGCGGATGGCGCAGTCCATCGTCGACTACATCTTCCGCCGGCTGGCGCTGGACTTCCTGCCGTTCGAGACGCGGTCCGCGCTCGGCATCCACACGGCGGCCGAGCGGCAGCGGCACCTGGAGACCGGCTCGTACGAGCCCGCGGACGACGAGGTGGATGTCGAGGGGCTCTCCCAGTCGGCGCCGCGCCAGCCGCAGCAGGAGGCCGGGCCCGCGCCGGCCAAGGAGCCGGAGAAGGACGATGCCGAGGCCGCCGCGGCGGAGCGGCCCGCCCCCAAGGAGGCCCACAGCTCGACCGAGCTGCTGGAGATGCAGCTCGGCATGAACGCGGACGCGCCGCTGTGTCTCTCGTGCGGTACCAAGATGCGCCGCGCGGGCAGCTGCTACGTCTGCGAGGGCTGCGGCTCGACCAGCGGGTGCAGCTGATCACCGGCCCGGCAGCGGGGTCCCCTGACGGGCTGGAGGGCGGGGGCCGGCGCGCCGCCGGCCCCCGCCCGCGTGCGGGCGCAAGCCCCCGGCGGCCCCCCAATGGCCGTACGATGGCGCGGTGCTGGTCAAGTGGATGCGCTGCACGGTGATAGACCGAGTCGGCTTCGAGCGGGGGCAGCGGAAATGGGCGGGCCTCCTGGGCGAGCCCGGCTTCCGCGGCCAGGGGGGCGGCTGGAGCCGGACGCGGCCGGGAGTGGCGCACCTGTTCAGCTTCTGGGAGAGCAGGGCGTTCTACGACTCGTTCATGGCCAGGTCGCATGACCGGCTCGCCGCGGCACAGGCGGGAACCTTCCAGAATATGCGGGTCGGTCTCTTCCAGTACCGGTTCGACGTCAAGATGGGCTTCGAACCGCGTTTCACGGACGCGGACGTCCTGCGGGTGGCGCGCTGCCGGGTCCACCCGGAGCGGGCGGAGCACTTCG
Organism: Streptomyces sp. 7-21; assembly: GCF_016741785.1. Classification (GTDB taxonomy): domain Bacteria; phylum Actinomycetota; class Actinomycetes; order Streptomycetales; family Streptomycetaceae; genus Streptomyces. The sequence continues at coordinate 286,515 of NZ_JAERRL010000006.1, read as the reverse complement.
CGCTCATGCAGGAGAAGGTCTGGAACCCGGCGATGGCCGGCTCGCCCGGGATGCTGCGCGGGGTGTTCGCCGAGGCGGAGCCGGACTGCGAGTTCCTGGTGCTGTCCATGTGGGACTCCTCGGCCGAGCGGGCGAAGTACCGCACGGAACGGGTGGAGCGGCTGGCACTCCGGGCACAGACGATCGCCGACATCGCCGCCATCGACGGCGACGTCATCGACATGGAGTCCGCCTGGACCGTGTGACCGGCGCTGGGTGCTGCCCCGGACTAGGCTGGGGGCATGGCACGACCCCGGCGCATCGTCCTCCTCCGGCACGGAGAGTCGCAGGGGAACGAGGACGACGCGGTCTACGAGCGCATCCCCGACCACGCGCTGGAGCTGACGGCGAAGGGACGCCGGCAGGCGGAGGCGGCGGGGGAGCGGCTGCGCGCCGTCTTTGCGGACGAGCGGGTCTCGGCCTACGTCTCGCCCTACCGCCGCACACACCAGACATTTGAGCTGCTCCGGCTCGATCCCACGCGCGTGCGGGTCAGGGAGGAGCCCCGGCTGCGGGAGCAGGACTGGGGCAACTGGCAGGACCGTGAGGACGTGCGCCGCCAGAAGCGGGCCCGCGACGCCTATGGCCACTTCTTCTACCGGTTTGCCCAGGGTGAGTCCGGGGCCGACGTCTATGACCGGGTGGACGCGTTCCTGGAGAGCCTGTGGCGCAGCTTCCAGGAGGAGGACCACCCGCCGAACGTGCTGCTGGTGACCCACGGGCTGACGATGCGTCTGTTCTGCATGCGCTGGCTGCACTGGAGTGTCGCGGAGTTCGAGTCGCTGTCCAACCCGGGGAACGGCGAGACCCGCCAGCTGGTGCTCGGCGAGGACGGGCGGTACCACCTGGACCGCCCGTTCGAGCGCTGGCACACGCCCGACCGTCCGTTCCAGGGCTGGGCCGCGGCGGCCCTGGGATCCTCGGACCGGCGCGGCTGACCGCCGGGACCGCGCGGCGTGGTGGCCTCCTGTCAGCGCCGGTGACCGGGTGCGTAGGGTGGAGCCGCCATGCCGTACGAACCTCCTACACACCGCGTCGAGCGGTCGCTCCGCGCGACCACCGGTGTCCGTCTCGTCGCCGGGATCGACGAGGTGGGCAGAGGCGCGTGGGCCGGGCCCGTCACGGTCTGCGCCTGCGTGACCGGGCTGCGCCGGCCACCGGAGGGCCTCACCGACTCCAAGCTGCTGACGCCCGCGCGGCGCGAGGAACTGGCGCGGACGCTCGCCGACTGGGTCACCGCGTACGCCATTGGGCACGCCTCGCCCCAGGAGATCGACAGGCTGGGCATGACCGCCGCGCTGCGGCTGGCCGCCGTCCGCGCGCTGGAAGGGCTCCCCGAGCGGCCTGAGGCCGTGATCCTCGACGGCAAGCATGACTATCTCGGCCCGCCGTGGCGGGTGCGGACGGTGGTCAAAGGGGACCAGAGCTGCGTCGCCGTGGCGGCGGCCTCCGTGCTGGCCAAGGTGAAGCGCGATGCGATGCTCGCAGAACTGGCCGCTGAATACCCGCACTTCGGCTTCGAGAGCAACGCCGGCTACCCCTCGCCGGTGCACCGGGCGGCGCTGGCGGAACGCGGCCCTACCCCGCACCACCGCCTGAGCTGGTCCTATCTCGACGACCTGCCCCGCTGGCGCCACCTGAAGGTGCCCGCCCGCCGTGCGGCGTCCGGCAGCGATGCGCTGGAGCGGGCCGGTCAGCTCGGCATGTTCTGACCGCATGTTCTGGCCGCGCCCGGTGTGACCGGGTCAGCCCTGGACGGCCAGGACCAGCGGCATCACCTCCGTCGCGCCCGCCTGCCGCAGCAGCCGCGCGGCCATCGCCAGGGTCCAGCCGGTCTCCGTGTAGTCGTCGACGAGCAGCACGGGGCCGCCCGCCGCCCGCACGGCGCCGGCCACCTCTGGCGGCAGCCGGAGGGCCGCGTGCAGTTCCCGCACGCGCTGGGCCCCGTTGCTCCGCCTGGCCCCGGCCGGTTCCTCCTGGCGCAGTTCGCCCAGCAGCGGCATCCGGCCGGCCTGGGCGAGGCGTCCGGCGAGGGAGCCGACCAGCACCGGCCGCGAGCGGGATCCCACGGCTACGACGCCGACCGGGCGGGGCACCGCGTCCGCCACCCCCGGGGCCCAGCCCCCGGGGCCGGCCGCCCAGGAGGAGACGACGGAGACCACTGCCTGGAACACGTCGTCCGGCACCGGCCCGTCGCCCGCGCCCGGGGCGAAGAGCGGACGCAGCCGGTTCCCCCATCCCAGATCGGACAGCCGGCCCAGAGCCCGCCCGGGGGCGGCCTGCTCCTCGGCCGGTATCCGGCCCTTGAGGCTGACGCCCGCCGCGGGCAGTCCTGTCGGCCACATGCGCCGCGGTTCGAGCACCACGCCGGGGCGGTCCAGCTCGCCCTGGGCAGCCGCGACGAGCTCCGGCGGGACCTCGGCGGAGAACCGGGGGCCGGCGCAGACATCGCACCGGCCGCACGGGGCCGCCCCGGGGTCGTCGAGCTGACGGCGGAGGAACTCCATGCGGCAGCTGTCTGACCGGGCGTACTGGAGCATGGCCCGCTGTTCGGCGTCCCGCTGCCGTGCCACCCGGGCGTACCGTTCCCCGTCGTAGTGCCAGGGGGCGCCGGTGGCCCGCCAGCCGCCGCGCACACGCTCGACGGCGCCGTCGACGTCGAGCACCTTCAGCATCATGTCCAGCCGTGAGCGGCGGAGCTCGACCAGCGGTTCGAGGGCGGGCAGCGACATCGGCCGCCCGGCCTCCCGCAGGACGGCGAGCGTGCGCTGGACCTGCTCCTCGGGCGGGAAGGCGAGCGTGGCGAAGTAGCGCCAGATGGCCTGGTCCTCCGGGCCCGGCAGCAGCACCGCTTCGGCGGTGTCCACGCCGCGGCCGGCCCGCCCGATCTGCTGGTAGTAGGCGATGGGGGAGGAGGGGGAGCCGAGGTGGACGACGAAGCCGAGGTCCGGTTTGTCAAAGCCCATGCCGAGGGCGGAGGTCGCCACCAGGGCCTTCAGCCGGTTGGCGAGCAGTGCCTCCTCGGCCGCCTCCCGGTCGGCGTTTTCCGTGCGCCCCGTGTAGGGGGCTACGGCGTGCCCGCGCGAGGCGAGGTAGGAGGCGACCTCTTCCGCGGCCGAGACAGTCAGGGTGTAGATGATGCCGGAGCCCGGCAGGCGGCCGAGGTGTGCGTCCAGCCATGCCAGCCGGTGCGCCGGGCCGGGCAGGTGGACGACGGAGAGCCGCAGGCTCTCCCGGTCCAGCGAGCCGCGCAGGACCAGGGTGCGCAAGTCCCCGTCGGCGTCCAGCTGCTCGGCGACATCCGAGGTCACCCGTGCGTTGGCCGTCGCCGTGGTGGCCAGGACGGGCACGCCGGGGCGCAGGCTGGCCAGCAGGCTCCGCAGCCTGCGGTAGTCGGGGCGGAAGTCGTGGCCCCAGTCCGAGATGCAGTGCGCCTCGTCTACGACGAGCAGACCGGTCGTCCGGGCGAGCCGGGGCAGCGTCTCCTGCCGGAAACCGGGGGAGTTGAGCCGCTCCGGAGAGATCAGCAGCAGATCCGCCTCCCCGGCGGCAACCGCGGCCTGCACGCTCTCCCACTCCTCGGGGTTGGCGGAGTTCACCGTGAGCGCCCGGATCCCCGCGCGCCTGGCAGCGGCGATCTGGTTGCGCATCAGGGCCAGCAGCGGCGAGATGATGACCGTGGGGCCGCTGCCCTCCGCGCGGAGCAGCGCGGTAGCCACGAAGTACACGGCGGATTTGCCCCAGCCGGTGCGCTGGACGACGAGCGCCCTGCGGCGGCCGGCGACCAGTGCCTCGATGGCGCGCCACTGGTCCTCTCGCAGGCGGGCGCTGCCTGTCTCGTCCCCGACGAGCCGGCGCAGCACCGCGTCGGCCCGCTCCCGGAGCGAGGCGGACCGCTGCGGGCATGGCGCGGCGGCTTCGGCGTCCATCGCGTCTTTCGCGTCTTTCGCGTCGTTCACGGCTTCCACTGCGCTTCCTGATCGGCGGGCATCCCCCCATGCAAGCCCACCCGGGGCCGCTCGCGCCAATCCCGCCTGTGGATAACCGCACATCCCGTATGTCTATTAGGACTTACTCATGCACTTGTGGATAACTTTCTGCGAAATATCCCGTGATCCGGCAGGGTCGAGCCATGACGCATCACACCCACACCACCGGTCAGCTGACGCTCGCGGACAACCGGGTCACCCTTCGCGGCCCCGCCGATCTGGCGGATGCCCTGCCCTACCTCCTCGGCTTCCATCCGGACGACTCCATCGTCCTGCTTGGCCTTCACGGCCCCCGCGGGCGCCTCGGCGGCAGGATCCGCACCGGCATCCCCAGCCGCCCGGACACCTGGCCGGAAGCGGCCGAGCAGCTCGCCGCCTGCCTCGCCGAGGGAGACGGCGCCCGGGGCGGAAAGCCGGACGGCGCGGTCCTCTACCTCTGCCAGGATCCCGTCGGCGGCATCTCCGCCCGGGCCGTCATGGAGCGGCTGCGTCCGCTGGCTCAGCGGCTGCGCACCGCCTGCGGCGCCCGTGACGTGCCGGTGCTGGAGGCTCTCTACGTCGCCGGCAGGCGGTTCTGGTCGTACTGCTGCCCCGGAGGGACCTGCTGCGGTGAGGAGGGGACCGCGCTGCCGCGCGCCGGCACCTCGCCGATGGCGGCGGCCGCCGCCTACGCGGGCATCCGGGTCCACGGCTCCCTGAGGGACATGGAGCGGCGTCTCGCCCCGCTGGGCGGTCCGGTCGCCACCCGGCAGGAGTGCGCCCTCGACCAGACGGCGGCCCTGCTGCTGCCCCGCATGCTCGGCTCCCCGGCCGATGCGGCCGCGGTGCGGCAGGAGACCTCCCGGCTCCTCGGAAGGACGCTGCGCCGGTTCCGGCTGGCACCCGACCCGAAGCGGCCCGGCGAGGTGGAGCGGGATGCCAGGGACGACTGCCTCCTCACGTCCCAGACCGCCGCACAGCTCATCCTCGGCCTGCAGGACCGGACGACGCGCGACCGGGCGGCGGAGTGGATGGAGGGGGCTGACGCGCACCCAGCGCTGCGGCTGTGGCGGGCACTTGCCCGCCGGTGTGTCGGTGCGTACCAGGGATACGCGGCCGCGCCGCTGACCCTGGCCGGCTGGGTCTCCTGGTCGACCGGAGACGAGACAAGCGCCCGGGTGGCGCTTGGCCGAGCTCTGGAAACCGACCAGGAGTACGTTTTCGCGCAGCTGCTGTACCAGGCGCTCAACGACGGGCTCAGCCCGGAGCCGCTGCGGCGGTGCATGCGCCAGGAGCGGGCCGCACGCGGGCTCCAGAAGCCTTCCGGAGGCGCCCTATGATCACGGCATGCCCTACGACCCGTCGGACTTTCCGCAGTTCGCCGTTACCGTCGATCTGGTCGTGCTCACCGTCCGGCGGCATGCCCTGTGCGCGCTGACGGTGCGGCGCGGCGAGGAGCCGTACCGCGGGCAGTGGGCGCTCCCCGGCGGTTTCGTCCGCGCGGACGAGGACCTCGAGGCCGCCGCGATCCGCGAGCTCGCGGAGGAGACCGGGCTGCGGGTGCAGGGCGAGGGCCACGGCGGGCCGCATCTGGAACAGCTGGCGACCTACGGTGACCCGGCGCGTGATCCCCGGATGCGGGTGGTCAGCGTGGCGCATCTGGTCCTGGCGCCCGACCTGCCTTCGCCGACCCCGGGCGGGGACGCGGGCAGTGCCCGGTGGATGCCGGTGGGGCGGGTTCTGGGCGAAGGGGGGCCGGCGCCTGAGCGGCTCGCCTTCGACCACACCAAGATCCTGGCGGACGGCGTCGAGCGTGCCCGCTCCAAGATCGAGTACTCCTCGCTCGCCGCCGCCTTCTGCCCCGCGGAGTTTACGGTGGGAGAGCTGCGGCGGGTCTACGAGGCGGTATGGGGCGTCTCGCTCGACCCTCGCAACTTCCACCGCAAGGTGACGGGCACTCCGGGTTTCCTGGTGCCGGTCGGCGGCACGACAACCCGTCAGGGCGGCCGGCCCGCACAGCTGTTCCGCGCCGGAGGTGCGACCGTGCTCAACCCGCCGATGCTGCGTCCCGAGGTCTGAACGCTGCCGCGCGTTGCCGAGAAAATCGGATATGTCCCGTTATCGTGCCAGGGTGCGTCCTCAACGGGAGATGCGATGATCCAGGCCATCGGGCTCACCAGCCAGTCGCAGCGCGGACAGGCACCGGCCGTCGACGATGTCACCTTCGAGGCCCGCGCAGGCAGCGTCACCGCGCTGCTGGGGCCCGAAGGAGCGGGGAAGTCCACCGTGCTCCGGCTCATGCTCCAGCTCAGCCCAGGGCGGGGCATCACACTGTTCCGGGGCCGCCCGCTGTCCCGCGTACCCCAGCCGTCCCGCGAGATCGGCGTCCTCCTCGGTGACGTGCCCGCCCATCCCGGCCGCACCGCCCGCGGGCAGCTCAGGATGATGGCCGCCGCGGCAGGGGTCCCCGCCGACCGCGCCGACGAGGTCCTCGAGGTCGTCGGTCTCAGCGGCCTGGCGGACCAGCGGCTCGGCACCTTCTCGCGGGGCATGGACCGCAGGCTCGGCATCGCAGCGGCCCTCCTCGGCGACCCCCACACCCTCGTCCTGGACGAGCCGTCGAGCGGGCTGTCACCGCGGGAGACCGCGTGGCTGCACGGGCTGCTGCGCGCTTTCGCGGCGCAGGGCGGCGCCGTCCTCGTCGCCCTCAGCGACCCCGGGGAGGCCGCCCGGTGCGCCGACCGGGTCGTCACCCTCAGGGCCGGGCGGCTGGTCGCCGATCAGGCGTCCGAGGAGTTCGTGCGCACCCGCCTCAGTCCCCGGATCGTGGTGGAGACCCCGGAGGCGGACCGCCTGGTGGATGCGCTCGCCGGAGAACACGGCGCCGCCGCGGGCGGCGGCGCGGCCCGCGTGGAGGTCGTGCGCGAGGACGACACGCGCCTGGCGGTCTACGGCAGCGACCGCGCCGCAGTCGGCGAGGCCGTCCACCGCCATCACGTCCTGGTGCACCGGATCTCCGAGGAGGAGGCCGCGGACCGGTGCGCTCCCGGTCCTCTGGCGCGCGCCGACGGGCGCACGGCGGCTCCCGGTGAGCCGGCTGCGCGCCAGCTGCGGAGCACGGCGGAGACGGCCGAGCTGCCGCCGCGGCTCGCCGCCGCGCCGCCCCCCGGCCCGAGCTGGCCGCTGCGGTACGAACTGCGCCGCTGGGCCGGGCTGCCCGGCACGTGGTACGTCAAAGCCCTGGCGCTGCTGACCGGGGCCCTCAGCGCAACCGCGCTCGCCTGCCTCGGCGCCTGGCCTGCGGAACGCGTCCTCGCCGGCTGGCCGGAGCCGCTTCCGCTGTCTCCCGTCTCCTTCGCGGCCGGACTCCTGGGAGCCATGGCTTTCGGGTACGAGTTCCGCTACCCCGCGCTCGCTCCCGCACGGGTAGCGGTGCCCCGCCGGCTCTCGCTGCTCGGGGGGAAGCTCGTCATCTCTGCGGCCGCGGCCCTGCTGCTGTGCGCCGCCGCCGTCGGCCTCAACTGCCTGGTGCTGTCCGTGCTGCTGGAAAACCAGCAGGACGTGGTCGCCGCCTGGGCCGGCGCCCTGCACAGCACGGTGGCCCTCTCCGTCGGGTGTGCCTGGGCCGGCCTGCTCGCCGCCGGGGTGTTCCGTTCCACCCTCGCCGGGCTGGTCGCCGTCGCCGCCGTTCCGCTGGTGCTGGCCCCCGCGCTGCGGGCTGTGCTGGCCGGGCCAGTGGGGCAGTCGGTCGACGAGCTGCCCCACCGGTTTGCGTCGCTGACGTCGGTTCCGTTCCCGTCCGGAGTGGACCGCTGGCTGTCCGCATCGGTGCACCTCGCGTCGCAGCCGGTGGGATGGGCCCTGGTGCTGTCGCTGACCGTATTGCTCTGCGGATATGCCGTCGTCAGCCTGCGCGGAGGGCTCCGGTGACCGGGGCCTGACCGGGGACGCGGCCGTGATCCAGGCCTCCCGCAGGTGCGTACGGCCCAGTTGAGAGACCCTGACCTCCGGGTTTGCCTCGGAGAAGTCCGTTTCCTTCCGCTTGGTCGTCAATTATGCGGGGAGCGCCGATCACCCTTTCGTGTGCTTTTCACCAAAGCCCTCAAGGTGTCTGCGGAGCCCGCCGACATATGGAGGCGTGACTACCCTTGCGCACTCCATGATCACCTCCACGCGTTCGACCGAGCCCGGCCACGGCGTGCCAGCCGATGTCGACCGCTACTCCTACGCCGAATCGACGGGCGCGGCGCGGACCACCAACGCCCCTGCCTGGGACAACGGTGACCCCGACATCAGCCGGGTCGGCCGCCGTGCCGCGGGAAGCAGGGGGAGAGGACTGCACGGCCAGCTCGTCCAGCAGCTGGGACAGATGATCGTCTCGGGGGACCTGGGCGCCGACCGCCCGCTGGTCCCCGAAGAGATCGGCCAGCGCTTCGAGGTCTCGAGGACCGTCGTCCGCGAGTCGCTGCGCGTGCTGGAGGCGAAGGGGCTCGTGAGCGCGCGCCCGAACGTGGGCACGCGGGTGCGGCCCGTGGCTGACTGGAACCTGCTGGACCCCGACATCATCGAGTGGCGCGCCTTCGGCCCGCAGCGCGAGGACCAGCGCCGTGAGCTGTGCGAGCTCCGGCTGACCATCGAGCCGCTCGCGGCTCGGCTGGCGGCCGCCGACTGCCGTGAGGACGTACGGCAGCGCCTGGGCGACATGGTCGACATCATGACGCACGCGCTCGGGCAGGGAGACGCCCTCACGTTCTCGCGGGCCGACACTGAGTTCCACGCGCTGCTGCTCCAGGCGGCAGGCAACCGGATGCTGGAGCATCTCTCGGGCATCGTCGCCTCGGCACTCCAGGTCTCGGGGGGCGCGGTCTCCGGCTGCGAACAGCCCACGGAAGCCTCCGTGGGGCTGCACCAGCGCATCGTCGACGCGATGGGCTCGGGGGAGGCCGGGGCCGCCGAATCGGCCATGCGGCAGCTTCTCACTCCCCAGGACAGCGGGGCCCAGGGTGCCTCGGGCGCCCCCGGGTCGGGCGCGGTTCCCGCCCCGCGCGAACACTGAGAAACGGCATGTCACCGGGCGTCGCCGGAGCCGGCCAGGGAGGGCTCCGGCGACGCACCCGCGCCAGCCCCGCTACAGTCGAGCCTGCGGTGTGACTCGGGCCACGCGGAAGCCGCGTAACACTTCGGGGAGCAGCGCGATGATTCAAGAGGTGGCGATGGCGGCCGGACCCGTGGTCTCCCATCTGCTTGCCAACGCCGTTGGCACACCCCTGCCGGCGGTCATGGTCCCGCTTGTACCGGGCGGGCCTTAAGCCGTTCCCAGAGTTCCGAGAGGTTGTTCGTGTCGGCCAGCACTTCCCGTACTCTCCCTGCGGAGATCGCCGGAGCCACTTCAGTAATGGCGCTCATCGAACGGGGAAAGGCTGAGGGGCAGATCGCCGGCGACGATGTGCGCCGGGCCTTCGAGGCTGACCAGATCCCATCAACCCAGTGGAAGCACGTTCTGCGCAGCCTCAACCAAATCCTCGACGAGGAAGGCGTGACGCTGATGGTGAGTGCCGCCGAGGCGCCTAAGCGCACCCGCAAGAGTGTTGCCGCCAAGTCATCGGCCAAGCGGACGGCGACCAAGACGGTCGCGGCCAGGAAGACCGCGGCCAAGAAGACGGCGGCCCGTTCGCAGTCGGCGGAGGCCGGCGGCGAGGAGTCCGAGGCCGAGGGCAGGACCGCGGCGAAGAAGACCACGGCCAAGAAGACCGCCAAGAAGGCCGCGGCGAAGAAGACCGCGGCCAAGAAGACGGCGGCGAAGCGGACGACCGCGAAGAAGACCGCCGCGAAGGCCGAGCCGAAGAAGGACATCGGCGACGAGTTCCTCGACCCGGAGGAGGAGCTGACCGACGGCCCGGAGCGCGCCGCGGACGCCGACCCCGAGAGCAAGACCGAGAACGAGGGCTTCGTGCTCTCCGACGAGGACGAGGACGACGCCCCCGCCCAGCAGGTGGCTGCCGCGGGCGCGACCGCTGACCCGGTCAAGGACTACCTCAAGCAGATCGGCAAGGTCCCGCTGCTCAACGCCGAGCAGGAGGTCGAGCTCGCCAAGCGCATCGAGGCGGGCCTGTTCGCCGAGGACAAGCTGGCCAGCTCCGACAAGATCGCGCCCAAGCTCCGCCGCGAGCTGGAGATCATCGCCGAGGACGGCCGCCGTGCCAAGAACCACCTGCTGGAGGCCAACCTCCGCCTGGTGGTCTCGCTGGCCAAGCGCTACACCGGCCGGGGCATGCTCTTCCTGGACCTCATCCAGGAAGGGAACCTCGGGCTCATCCGGGCCGTGGAGAAGTTCGACTACACCAAGGGCTACAAGTTCTCCACCTACGCCACGTGGTGGATCCGGCAGGCGATCACCCGCGCCATGGCCGACCAGGCGCGTACCATCCGCATCCCGGTGCACATGGTCGAGGTGATCAACAAGCTGGCCCGGGTGCAGCGCCAGATGCTCCAGGACCTGGGCCGCGAGCCCACGCCGGAGGAGCTGGCCAAGGAGCTCGACATGACCCCCGAGAAGGTTGTCGAGGTCCAGAAGTACGGCCGCGAGCCGATCTCCCTGCACACCCCGCTCGGCGAGGACGGCGACAGCGAGTTCGGCGACCTGATCGAGGACTCCGAGGCCGTGGTCCCCGCCGACGCCGTGAGCTTCACGCTTCTGCAGGAGCAGCTGCACTCCGTGCTCGACACCCTGAGTGAGCGGGAGGCGGGCGTGGTGTCCATGCGCTTCGGGCTCACGGACGGGCAGCCGAAGACGCTCGACGAGATCGGCAAGGTCTACGGCGTGACCCGGGAGCGGATCAGGCAGATCGAGTCGAAGACGATGTCGAAGCTGCGCCACCCCTCACGCTCGCAGGTGCTGCGGGACTACCTCGACTAAAGCCCCGGCGCCTCGGCACGGCAGCGCAAACGGGCGGCTACCCCTGGTGAGGGGAGCCGCCCGTTTGCGCTGCCGGGGAAGCCCGGAAAGGTGCCGGAAAGCCGTGCAAGCCCGTCGGGGACGCGAGGACCGGTCAGCGCTCGCCGTCGCGCGCCGTGGCCGACGTCGCCGTGAGCTTCTCCGTCTCGTCCTGTATCTCCGCGGCGATCTTCTTGAGCTCGGGCTCGAACTTACGGCCGTGGTGGGCGCAGAAGAGCAGCTCTCCGCCGCTGGTGAGCACCACGCGCAGGTACGCCTGGGCGCCACAGCGGTCGCAGCGGTCGCCGGCCGTCAGCGGGGTCGCGGGGGTCAGAACAGTAGTCACGTCGCCTCTTCTCTAGCTCGACGAGCTGTCGTACCAGGGACAACATCCCAGCCTGCCGGATCGTTCCCGATCATGGGCGCCCGGCGGACAAAATTCTGCCGGTCTGGCTGGAAAGCTGCCCAGTGGCGGCGAATGAGCCGATTGCGTAGGAGTGCCTGGTTGGGTTGATTGGTGGTCTTTTACGGCTACCCCTGGGATGCCGGGGGTATCCACGATGGTGTCGTTCTCGCTCAGGAGGACGTGCCCGGAGCCTAAAGGGTTCATGCCTCGAAGGGAACGTGATGTACGCGTCACGGGGTCGGGTAATCGAACATGTGATCGAGATTCGGTTACGCTATTAGCTCTGCTGGGTGGCTGCACAACCGCTCTACAGAGCCTCGGTACCCTCTGAGCGGCGACAAGCCACCAGATCAGGATTCAGCGAGGAGCGAACTGCGTGACCGCCGATACGTCCGTGCCATCCGCCGCACTGCTGACCGGATCCGATCCGGGGAGCAACTACACCGCACGGCACCTTCTGGTTCTGGAAGGACTGGAGGCGGTGCGCAAGCGCCCCGGCATGTACATCGGCTCCACGGACAGCCGTGGCCTGATGCACTGCCTGTGGGAGATCATCGACAACTCCGTGGACGAGGCGCTCGGCGGCTACTGCGACCGCATCGAGGTCCTGCTCTACGAGGACGGCTCGGTGGAGGTCAGGGACAACGGCCGCGGCATCCCCGTGGACATCGAGCCGAAGACCGGCCTGTCGGGCGTCGAGGTGGTGATGACCAAGCTCCACGCCGGCGGCAAGTTCGGTGGTGGTTCGTACGCCGCCTCCGGCGGTCTGCACGGCGTGGGCGCCTCGGTGGTGAACGCGCTCTCCGCGCGCCTGGACGTCGAGGTGGACCTCCACGGCCGCACCCACGCCATGAGCTTCCGCCGCGGCACCCCCGGTATCTTCGCCGGGGAGGGCCCGGACGCTCCCTTCGAGCCCGCCAGCGGCCTGCGGAAGACCAAGAAGATCCCCAGGACCCGCACCGGTACCCGGGTGCGGTACTGGGCCGACCGGCAGATCTTCCTCAAGGACGCCCGGCTGTCCCTGGAGCAGCTGCACGCGCGTGCCCGGCAGACCGCCTTCCTGGTGCCGGGGCTGACTATCGTCGTGCGGGACGAGCGGGGCCTGGACGGCGCCGAGCCCAGCGAGGAGGTCTTCCGCTACGAGGGAGGAATCAGCGAGTTCTGCGAGTACCTGGCGCCGGACAAGCCTCTCAGCGACGTGCTGCGGCTGACCGGCCAGGGGACGTTCAAGGAGACCGTGCCCGTCGTCGACGAGGACGGCCACATGAAGCCCACCGAGGTCAAGCGCGACCTGGGCGTCGACGTGGCGCTGCGCTGGGGCACCGGCTACGACACCACGGTCAGGTCGTTTGTCAACATCATCGCCACGCCCAAGGGCGGCACCCACGTCGCAGGCTTCGAGCGCGCCGTGACCCGGACGCTCAACGAGGTGCTGCGGTCGACCAAGCTGCTGCGCGTTGCCGAGGACGACATCGTCAAGGACGACGCGCTGGAGGGCCTGACCGCCGTGGTGACCGTGCGGCTGGCCGAGCCGCAGTTCGAGGGCCAGACCAAGGAGATCCTGGGCACCGCTGCCGCCTCCCGCATCGTGGCCCAGGTGGTGGCGGCCCAGCTGAAGGCGTTCCTCACCTCGACCAAGCGGGACACCAGGGCGCAGGCCAGGTCGGTGCTGGAGAAGGTCGTGGCCGCTGCCAGGACGCGTATCGCGGCGCGCCAGCACAAGGAGGCCCAGCGCCGCAAGACCGCCCTGGAGTCCTCGGCTCTGCCCGCCAAGCTCGCCGACTGCCGCAGCAACGACGTGGACCGCAGCGAGCTGTTCATCGTCGAGGGAGACAGCGCCCTCGGCACGGCCAAGCTGGCGCGGAACTCCGAGTTCCAGGCGCTGCTGCCCATCCGCGGCAAGATCCTCAACGTCCAGAAGTCGTCCGTGTCGGACATGCTCAAGAACGCCGAGTGCGGGGCGATCATCCAGGTCATAGGAGCAGGCTCCGGGCGCACCTTCGACATCGACCGGGCCCGCTACGGCAAGGTGATCTTCCTGGCCGACGCCGATGTCGACGGGGCGCACATCCGGTGCCTGCTGCTGACGCTCTTCCAGCGGTACATGCGGCCCATGGTCGAGCAGGGGCGCGTGTTCTCCGCGGTGCCGCCGCTGCACCGCATCGAGCTGAGCAACCCGCGCAAGGGCCAGGAGAAGTACCTGTACACGTACTCGGACAACGAGCTGCGGGAGACCCTGCTGGACCTGGAGCGGCGCGGGATCCGCTACAAGGACAACATCCAGCGCTACAAGGGCCTCGGTGAGATGGACGCGGACCAGCTGGCCGAGACGACCATGGACCCCCGCAAGCGCACGCTGCGGCGGATCAACATCGGGGATCTTCAGGCCGCGGAGGCGGCGTTCAGCCTGCTGATGGGGAACGAGGTCGCCCCGCGCCGGGAGTTCATCGCCAGCTCCGCCGCCATGCTCGACCGTACCCGCATCGACACCTGAGCGTCCGGGCGCCGGTGCCCGGGTCACGCGCCCGCGGGCACCGCCGCCAGGCCGGTCACGCGCAGCCGCGGCTGCGGGGCGGGCGTGGCGCCGCAGCTGGCGGGCACGGGCGCCCGCCCGTGCTCCTGCCGCACCGAGACCCGCCAGGACCTGCCGTCCGCGTGCCGGACGTCCACCTCCCAGGACCCGCCGGACAGGGCGCGCGTCGCCGCCGTCAGGGCGTCAGCGCCCGTCTCGCCGGTGTGCGCCCGCACGGCGAGCTCGGCCGCCTGTCCCGGCCGGTCCCACGTGGAGCGGCCACGGCAGCCGTCCAGCACGACCCGCCCGTCGAGCAGCCCTGCCAGCACCGCCTTGGTCGCGAGCGGGGTCACCCGGCCGTAGGCGTAGCCGTGCGGCAGCGCCAGCAGCGTCGGCGCGAACCGGTGGCCGCCCAGGTGTGAGCTCTCCCAGACCCAGGCGCCGCCGGCGGCCTCCGCCTGGGCAGCCAGCGGGCGCCCGAGCACGGCACAGCAGCGGTCGCGCCTGCCGTTGGCGCAGACCAGCAGCAGCGGGGCGCCCCGGTGCGGCTCGCCCCAGCCGTCGTGGTGCCCGCCGCCGAGCCGGGCGAAGTCCAGCGCGAGCAGCTCGCGCGGGTCCGCCAGCAGTGCCGTGCGCACCCAGGTCCGTCCGGGCGCGGTGTGGGCGAGGACGGCACGGCGCCACGGCCCGGCGGAGGTGCCCCCCGCGCGACCGGGGCGGCGGATCAGCGCCACCCGCACGCCCGTACCCCCGGCCGCCTCCGCCAGGGCACGGCCGGTGGACGGATCGAGCCGGCTGCTGGCCAGGGCGTCGGCTCCCCAGGGGCCCGGCTGCTCGAGCGCGAGCCACGTCGCTGCCGTCGCGGCCGTCCCGGCCAGTGGCTCGTTCTCTGCCTCGGACAGCGCCGCGCACGTACTCACGGTGGTCAGGTTAGCCTTCCCTGCCCCGGCAGCCTCGCAGGCACCGCGCGCCCCTGGGGTGCCGTGGTACCCCGGCCGTCACACCGGCCCGGCGACCGCCGCCACGGCCTTGGGCAGCGGCGTGCCCGAGCCGTCGCGCCGCGGGTCCGGCTCCGGCAGCGGGGCCGGCGCGCCGGTCCGCGTCGCCGCCCGCGCGGGCGCCGCGCCGGCCCAGGCGAAGGCCAGGTGATCCTCGCCCTTGAGGAAGCGCTGGCACCGCACGCCGCCCGTGGCGCGTCCCTTGCGGGGGAACTGCGCGAACGGCGTGAGCTTCGCCGTCCCCAGCGAGTCGTCCAGCGTGCCGCTGCCGCCGGCCACGGTGAACACCACGGCGTCACCGGCCGGGTCAACCGCGGTGAAGGAGATGACCCGCGCCGTGGCGCCCAGCTTGATGCCGGCCACACCGCCGGCCTGCCGCCCCTGCGGCCGGACCTGGGCGGCCGGGAACCGCAGCAGCTGTGCCTCGCTGGTGATGAACACCAGGTCCTCTTCGCCGGTGCGCAGCTCGGCCGCGCCCACGACCCGGTCGCCCTCCTTGAGGGAGATGATCTCCAGCTCGTCCTTGTTCGCCGGGTAGTCCGGGACGACGCGCTTGACCACGCCGTGCTCCGTGCCCAGCGCGAGGCCCGGCGAGGACTCGTCGAGCGTCGTCAGGCACAGCACGGACTCGTCCGCCTGGAGCGACAGGAACTCCGACAGCTGCCCGCCGCCCGAGAGGTTCGGCGCGGTCGCGTCCGCGGGCAGCTGCGGCAGGTCGATCACCGGCAGCCGCAGCAGCCGCCCCCGGGACGTCACCGCGCCGACCGTGCCGCGCGCCGTCGCCGACACCGACGAGACGATCACGTCATGCTTGGTGCGCTTGGCCTGCGCGTCGAACGGCGTCTGCGCGTCGGCGGTCCGCGCCAGCAGCCCGGTGGACGACAGCAGCACACGGCAGGGGTCGTCGGCGACCTGGAGCGGCACGGCCTGGGCCGGGACGCTGTCCGACTCCACCAGCCGCGTCCGCCGTGGGGTGCCGAACTTCTTCGCCACCTCGGCCAGTTCGGAGGAGACCAGCTTGCGCAGCGCGGCGTCCGACTCCAGGATCTCCGTCAGCTCCGCGATCTCCTGTTCCAGCCGCTCGCGTTCGGCCTCCAGCTCCAGCCGGTCGAACTTCGTCAGCCTGCGCAGCGGGGTGTCCAGGATGTACTGGGTCTGCGCCTCCGACAGCGAGAACCGCTCCCGCAGCGCCTCCTTGGCCGCAGCGGCGTTCTCGCTGGAGCGGATGAGGCGGATGACCTCGTCGATGTCAAGCAGCGCCACCAGCAGGCCCTCGACCAGGTGCAGCCGGTCCCGGCGCTTGCTCCGGCGGAACTCGCTGCGCCGCCTGACCACCTGGAAGCGGTGGTCGACGTACACCTCGAGCAGCTCCTTGAGCCCCATGGTCAGCGGCTGCCCGTCGACCAGCGCCACGTTGTTGATGCCGAAGGTCTCCTCCATCGGCGTCAGCTTGTACAGCTGCGCGAGCACCGCCTCGGGGTTGAAGCCGTTCTTGATCTCGATGACCAGCCGCAGCCCGTGCTCCCGGTCCGTCAGGTCCTTGACGTCGGCGATGCCCTGGAGCCGCTTGGCGTTGACCAGGTCCTTGATCTTCGCGATCACCTTCTCCGGCCCCACCGAGAACGGCAGTTCGGTCACGACCAGGCCGCGGCGCCGGGCCGTCACCTTCTCCACTGAGACGGTGGCCCGGATGCGGAACGTGCCGCGGCCGGTCCGGTAGGCGTCCCGGATGCCGTCCAGGCCCACGATCTGGCCGCCGGTCGGCAGGTCCGGGCCCGGGACGAAGCGCATCAGCGTGGCGAGGTCGGCCCCGGGGTGCTTGATCAGGTGCCGGGCAGCGGCGATCACCTCGCCCAGGTTGTGCGGCGGCATGTTCGTCGCCATGCCGACCGCGATGCCGCTCGCGCCGTTCACCAGGAGGTTGGGGTAGGCGGCGGGCAGCGCCACCGGCTCCCGTTCGCTGCCGTCGTAGTTCGGCGCGAAGTCGACGGTGTCCTCGTCGATGGACTCCACCATCAGGCCCGCGGCCGCTGCCGAACGGCACTCGGTGTACCGCATCGCGGCGGGCGGGTCGTCGTTCCCCAGGGAGCCGAAGTTGCCGTGGCCGTCGACCAGGGGGAGCCGCATGGAGAACGGCTGCGCCATCCGCACCAGCGCGTCGTAGATCGCGGTGTCGCCGTGCGGGTGGAGCTTACCCATCACCTCGCCGACGACCCGGGCGCACTTGACGTAGGGGCGCTCTGGCCGCAGCCCCATCTCATGCATCTGGTAGAGGATCCGGCGGTGCACCGGCTTCAAGCCGTCCCGCGCGTCGGGAAGGGCACGCGAGTAGATCACCGAGTAGGCGTACTCAAGGAACGAGCCGCGCATCTCGTCGACGACGTCGACGTCGAGGATCCGTTCCTCGAAGTCGTCCGGCGGCGGGGTCTTGGTACTCCGGCGGGCCATCGGGGCAGCAGCTCCTTAGCGGGATGGTCGGTGCGGACGAGCAACCATGCGGTCGCCGCCGACCATTGTGACGCGCGCTGCCGACAGCGCCCCGCGGGCCACCGGCCCTCGCACGTCGCACACCCCGCCTCACCTTGCATAAGGTGGCTGAACCGCGTTCCCCACCGTCCGAGCGAAGGGACCTCAGACCCATGGGCCACACGGCCACCACGCAGGATTCCGTCGGCGGGCTCACCGCGACCGAGCACAGGCTGGCCAACGGCCTTCGCGTCGTGCTCTCAGAGGACCATCTCACCCCGGTCGCCGCCGTCTGCCTCTGGTACGACGTCGGTTCGCGCCACGAGGTCCAGGGCAGAACCGGACTGGCCCACCTCTTCGAGCACCTGATGTTCCAGGGGTCGGCGCAGGTGCCGGGAAACGGTCACTTCGAACTGATCCAGGCGGCGGGCGGTTCCCTCAACGGGACCACCAGCTTTGAGCGGACCAACTACTTCGAGACCGTTCCCGCCCACCAGCTCGAACTCGCGCTGTGGCTCGAGGCCGACCGCATGGGCACGCTGCTGAGCGCCCTCGACCAGGAGTCGCTGGACAACCAGCGCGACGTCGTGAAGAACGAGCGCCGCCAGCGCTACGACAACGTGCCCTACGGCACCGCGTTCGAGCGCCTGGCCGCGATGGTCTACCCCGAAGGGCACCCCTACCACCACATCCCCATCGGTTCCATGGCCGATCTGGACGCCGCCTCGCTGGAGGACGCCCAGGACTTCTTCCGCACCTACTACGCGCCGAACAACGCCGTCCTGGCCGTCGTCGGTGACATCGACCCCGACCAGACGCTGGCCTGGGTGGAGAAGTACTTCGGCAGCATTCCCTCCCACGAGGGCAAGCGGCCGCCGCGCGACGGCTCCCTGCCGGGCGTCATCGGCGCCGAGGCCCGCGAGCTGCTGCGGGAGGACGTGCCGGCCCGCGCGGTCATGGCCGCCTACCGGCTGCCGCAGGACGGCACCCGCGAGGCCGACGCCGCCGATCTCGCCCTGACCGCGCTCGGCGGGGGCGAGTCCTCCCGCCTCCACAACCGGCTGGTGCGCCGCGACCGCACGGCCGTCGCCGCCGGGTTCGGCATGCTGCGGCTGGCGGGCGCACCCTCGCTCGGCTGGCTCGACGTGAAGGCGTCGGGCGACGCCGGGACCGACGAGATCGAAGCGGCCATCGACGAGGAGCTGACGCGGTTCGCGGCCGAGGGCCCCACCCCCGCCGAACTGGAGCGCGCCCAGGCCCAGTTGGAGCGTGAGTGGCTCGACCGGCTGGCCACGGTCGGCGGGCGTGCCGACGAACTGTGCAAGTACGCCGTGCTGTTCGGGGACCCGCAGCTGGCACTCACCGCCGTGAACCGGCTGCTCGAGGTCACCCGGGACGAGGTGCGCGCGGTCGCCGCCGCCCACCTGCGTCCGGACAACCGCGCCGTGCTCGTCTACGAGCCGGAGGCGCCCGCGGCGGAATCCGGCGCCGACGCCGACGACAGCGACACCGAGGCCGAAGGGGCCGACAAGTGACCGAGACGACCATGCGACTTCACCCCCAGCCCACCCCCGGCGAGCCCAAGCCCTGGTCCTTCCCGGTGCCCGAGCGCGGCACCCTGCCCAACGGGCTGACCGTGCTGCGCAGCGACCGCCCCGGCCAGCGCGTCGTCGCCCTGGAACTCCATGTCCCGGCACCGCTGGAGGCCGAGCCGCGGGCGCAGGAGGGCGTTGCCGCGATCACGGCGCGCGCTCTCGCCGAGGGAACCGAGTCCCGCACCGCCGAGGAGTTCGCCGCCGAGCTGGAGGCCTGCGGCGCGACGCTGGACACCCACGCCGACCACGGCGGCATCCGGATCTCCCTGGAGGTCCCCGCCACCCGGCTGCCCCGCGCCGCCGGGCTGCTCGCCGAGGCGCTGCGCGCCCCGGCGTTCCCGGAGAACGAGATCGAGCGCCTGGTCCGCAACCGCCTGGACGAGATCCCGCACGAGCTGGCCAACCCCGCGCACCGCGCCGCCATGGCCCTGTCCGAGGCGCTGTTCCCGGAGGACTCCCGCTACTCGCGGCCCCGCCAGGGCACCCCGGAGAGCGTGTCCCGGGTGGACGCCAAGGCCGTGCGCGCCTTCTACGAGGCACATCTGCGGCCCGGGGCGGCCACCGCCGTGGTGGCCGGCGACCTGTCGGGCGTGGACCTCGACGGGGTGCTGGCTGACACCCTCGGCGCCTGGTCGGCGCCGCCCGTCGGCGACGTGCCGTTCACGCCCGTCACCGCTGAGGACACCGGCCGGGTGGTCATCGTCGACCGGCCGGGCTCCGTGCAGACGCAGCTGCTCATCGGGCGCACCGGCCCCGACCGGCACGATCCCGTCTGGCCCGCGCAGAAGGTCGGCGTCTACTGCCTGGGCGGCACCATCACCTCGCGCCTGGACCGGGTGCTGCGTGAGGAGAAGGGCTACACCTACGGCATCCGCGCCTACGGTCAGGTGCTGCGTTCCAGCGCCGAGGGCACGGGCCTGGGGCTGCTGTCGATCCGGGGATCGGTCGCCACGGACGTCACCGGCCCGGCGCTGGCGGACCTGTGGACCGAGCTGCGGTCGGTGGCCGCTGAGGGACTGACCGAGGAGGAGCGGGACGCCGCCGTCCGCTACCTGGTGGGCGTGGCGCCGCTGCGGTTCGAGACCGCGGCGGGCGTGGCGAGCACGCTCGCCGACCAGGCCGAGGAGGGGCTGCCCGACGACTACCAGTCGTGGCTGGACGCCCGGATCGCCGACACCGGCGCCGTCGAGGCGTCCGCCGCCGTCGCGCGGGCGTTCCCGGCCGACCGGCTGGTGACCGTGCTCGTGGGCGACGCCGAGCGCATCGCGGACCCGGTGACCGCACTCGGTATCGGTGAGGTCACCGTCGTCAGCGGCTGACCGCCCGGTCCGCCAGGCCGCCTGGTTACCCGGCGGGCCGGTTGTCCGGTGACGTCCGGTGCCCGGAACCGGGTAACCAGGTATAGCGGCCGAAAAATGCCGCTGCTTTCCGGCACGCTATCGGTTTCTTCTGCCGTGTGGCATACAGTTCGGGGGAGTGACTCGGTAGTAATGCAGCAGCTCGCGCCGGTGAGGGCACGGATTTGGCAATGGGGGTCAGTTCATGCGTATCTCCGCGCACACGGTATGCACGGCGATTCGTGACGACATTGTCAGCGGCGTCCTGCCTCCGGGGAGCCGGCTGGCCGAGGAGCAGCTCGCCCAGCGTTACGGCGTTTCCCGGGTGCCGGTGCGCGAGGCCCTGCGCACCCTCGAATCGGAGGGGTTCGTCGTCTCCCGGCGCCATGCGGGTGCCTGCGTCGCCGAGCTGGACGACCGGGAGGCGGCGGACCTGCTGGACATCAGGGCGCTGCTGGAGCCGCTGGGCGCCGCCCGCGCGGCCCAGCGGCGCACCGAGGCGCATCTGAAGGTGCTGCGTGGCCTGGTCCGGCTCGGCCGGCAGCGCGCCAGCCAGGGACAGGAAGGTGACCTGCGCTCCCTGGCGGACTGGTTCCACGAGACGATGGCCCAGGCGACGTGCAGCCCGGGGCTGACGGCCCTGCTGGTGCAGATCCGCCGCAAGATCACCTGGCTGTACACGGGCGAGCCGCTCGGCCGGGCGGTGGCGAGCTGGCAGGAGCGCGGGGCGCTCGTGGACGCCGTCGCGCGGGGGGACGCCGAGCGCGCGCGGGCGCTGGCCGCCGCGCACGTGGAGCGGTCCACGCCGGCGCGGCGGCAGTTCCGGCCGCTTCCTGTGAGAAATCCGAAACCTGTCGTCAACACGGGGCGCGGCCAGATTTAACAAACACCGCATAAACAAGGCTGTGTACCGGAACAGGTCACGCCGTGGGCGGTGCCCCCGTTTTTTGCTGCACGTTTTCCGTGCGGGTATTTCACGGGAAGCGGCGCGTTTCGCGGGGGAAAGGTAAACGGCCGCGCGCCCGTCACACTGTTTCCGGCAGTTCTTCAAGCCCTTCCGCAACCAGCCGCGCGAGACGGTCGAGCACCTCCTCACCGCCCGGGGCGTCCGTGGCGAGCACGACCTCCGTGCCGCCCTCGGCGCCGAGCCCGAGCACGGCGAGCATCGATGCGGCGTTGACCGGGCGTCCGCCCGGCACGGCGATGGTCACCGGGATGCCGCTGGCGGTGGCGGCCCGGACGAAGATCGACGCGGGCCTCGCGTGCAGCCCGTCGGCCCAGCCGATGGTGACGCGGCGTTCAGCCATGGTGTTGCCTCCGGCGTGAGAAGGTCGGATCCGGACACCGGAACGGTGACCCAGACCACCGTACGGCGCCCCCGCGCCAGGTGCGCACCGGCGGGGCTGAAGGGGCCCGGGGCCGCCAGTGCGTCCCCTTAGGATGGAGCCCATGGCGAAGACCGGTACGACGTCCCAGGGGCTGCGGGAGGCGATCGAGCGCGCTGGGTACTACCCCGCACTCGTCGCCGAGGCGGTCGAGGCGGCGGTGGGGCGCGAGTCCGTGCTGTCCTACCTGGTGCACCAGGAGACGACCTTCGACAGCACGGAGGTGCGCCGGCACGCCACCGTCCTGGTGCTGACGGGCACGCGGTTCATCGTCAGCCACACGGACGAGCAGTCCGCGGACAGCTCGGCTCCGGCCCCGTACGCGACGACCTCGACCGAGTCCGTCAAGCTCTCCCGGATCTCCTCGGTGATGGTCAGCAGGGTCGTTGCTGACCCGCAGTCGTACGTGCCCGGGACGCTGCCGCGCGAGGTGCACCTCACCATCGGCTGGGGCACCCTCAACCGCCTCGACGTGGAGCCCGCGAGCTGCGGCGACCCCAACTGCGAGGCCGACCACGGCTACACCGGCTCGGCCACGGCCGACGACCTGAGCCTGCGCATCAGCGAGGCGGGCGACGGGCCCGAGACCGTCCGCCAGACGCTCGAGTTCGCCCGGGCGCTCTCCGAGGCGACGGTGGTGGCCGGCAGGTGACGCTCTCCCAGTCGCGGGGGTCCGCCCGCGCCGGCACGAGCGGAGACGGCGCGCGGGGCGGAGGCGCCCCGGCGCACGGTGACCCCGAACCGCTCGACCCACGCGGTGCCCCCGCGCCGCGCTACGGCACGGGCTCGCTGGCCGACGTGCTGCCCGCGATCGCCCGGGGCCTCGGCGTGCCCGGGTGCGCCTCGGGCCTGCGGCTGGCGCCCGCCGACCGCGCCTGCCTGTTCCTCGTCGACGGTCTGGGCTGGGAGGCGCTGCGGGCCCATCCCCGCGAGACGCCGTTCCTCACCTCGCTGCTGCCCACCTCCGCCGGCGGCACCGGCCAGCCGGTGACCGCGGGCTTCCCCGCCACCACCGCCACCTCCCTGGCCTCGGTCGGCACGGGCCTGCCGCCCGCGGGGCACGGCCTGGCCGGGTACACCGTGCTCGACCCGGCCACCGGCGAGCTGATGAACCAGCTGCGCTGGGACCCGTGGACCGACCCGGTGGCCTGGCAGCCGCACCCGACGCTGTTCCACCTCGCCCGCCAGGCCGGGGTGGCGACCTCCCTCGTCACGGCTCCCCACTTCGAGAACACGCCGCTGACCCAGATCGCGCTCTCCGGCGGCGACTTCTACGGCCGCGTCGACGCGGGCGACCGGATGGACACCGCGGCCCGCCGCCTCGCCGCCGCCAGCCGCGCGCTGGTTTACACCTACTACGCGGAGCTGGACTCGACGGGTCACCGGCACGGCGTGGGCTCCGAGGCGTGGCGCCGCGAACTGCGGTACGTCGACGGGCTCGCCCAGCGCCTGGCCGAGCAGCTGCCGCCCGGCTCGGCGCTGTACGTGACCGCGGACCACGGCATGGTGGACGTGCCGTTCGACGACGAGAGCCGCTTCGACTTCGACGAGGACTGGGAGCTGCGGGCGGGCGTGCGCCGTCTGGGCGGCGAGGGCCGGGCGCGCCACGTCTACGCGCTGCCGGGGGCCGCGCAGGACGTCTACGCGGTGTGGCGCGAGGTGCTGGCGGACAAGGCGTGGGTCGTCACCCGCGAGGAGGCCATCGACCGGGGCTGGTTCGGTCCGCCCGGCGCCGGGGTCGAGCCGCGGGTCCGCGACCGCGTCGGCGACGTGATCGTGGCGATGACCGGCACGGCGGCCGTCGTGGCCACCGCCTCGGAGCCGAACGAGTCCGCGCTGGTCGGCATGCACGGCTCGGTGACACCCGCCGAGCAGCTGGTGCCGCTCCTTGAAGTACGTACCTGACCGGGAGCTGTGTCCGTGGCTGAACTCGCCTTCTTCTCCGGCACGATGGACTGCGGGAAGAGCACGCTGGCGCTCCAGATCCGGCATAACCGCTCGGCGCGGGGCCTGGCCGGCCTGATCTTCACGAGGAACGACCGCGCCGGCGAGGGCCGGCTGTCCTCGCGGCTGGGCCTGGTCACCGATGCCATCGAGACGGGGGACGACTTCGACTTCCACCACTACCTCGTCAAGCACCTCACCGCGGGCGGCCGGGCCGACTACGTCATCGCCGACGAGGCGCAGTTCCTCAGCCCCGAGCAGGTCGACCAGCTCGCCCGGGTCGTGGACGACCTCGGGGTGGACGTCTTCGCCTTCGGCATCACCACGGACTTCCGCACCCGGCTCTTCCCCGGCTCGCAGCGGCTCATCGAGCTCGCCGACCGCGTGGAGGTGCTGCAGGTGGAGGCCCTGTGCTGGTGCGGCGCCCGCGCCACGCACAACGCCCGGACGGTCGGCGGGCGGATGGTCGTCGAGGGCGCGCAGGTCGTCGTCGGCGACGTCGGCGGCCAGTCCGGCGAGGACGCCGAGGTCGGCTACGAGGTGCTGTGCCGGCGCCACCACCGGCGGCGGCTGACGGCCGCGGCGGCCGGCGCCGGGCCGCTGTCGCCGGACGTCCTGCCCGCCGACGGCGTCGCCGACGACGGCATCCCCCGGCAGCCGCAGCGCTGACGCGCGCGGCGTCAGCAGCCTGCAGCGGGCTTCAGCGGTCCTCGCCGCGCCGCAGCGGGCGGCTGGGCCGCAGCACCGCGAACGGGGCGCCCTCCGGGTCGCTCAGCCACACGGTGCGGCCCAGCCAGCCGTTCTCCGGCTCCCGCTGCACCTGGGCGCCCAGCTTCCGCGCCCGCTCCGCGGTGGCGTCCGGATCGCGGGCGGAGAAGTACGGCAGCCAGTGCGCCCCCCGGTCGTGCGGCAGGGCGTCGCCGACGCCCCGGACGCCGGCGACGGAATGGTCGCCCAGCCGCAGCAGCAGGTAGTCGACGTCCTCGGGCACCGAGGGATCGGGGGCGACCTCGTAGCCCAGCGCGGTGACGTAGAACATGCTCACCGGCCATGCCTCGGCGGTGACCAGTTCGTTCCACACCGGCACGCCGTCGGCGTCGGGGAGCGGGCCGCGCCCGCCGCCCTGCCAGAGGCCGAACGGCGCGCCGTGCAAATCGGCGGCGATGGCCAGCCGTCCGCCGCCGGAGAAATCCAGCGGCCCTACCGCGACCGTTCCGCCGCAGTCGCGGATGCGCGTCGCCGTCGCATCCGCGTTCTGCGTGGCGATGTACGGCAGCCAGGCCACCAGGCGCCGCTCGCCCGGGGGCATCTGGCCGAGCCCCGCGACCGGGCGCCCGTCCCGCAGCGCACGGACGTACGGGCCCAGCCGCTGCGGTCCGGCCTGGTACTCCCAGCCGAAGAGCGCCTGGTAGAAGCGCTGGCTGGCCTCGAGATCGTGCACCATCAGGCTCACCCAGCGCTGCGTCCCCGGGGCGGGCGGCGCCGCTCGCTCGGTCATGCCTCGCTCTCCCTCCACGGCGCGCTCGCCGTTCGCGGTGCTCTTCCTGCGAGTGTCCCCCCTGTCCCCGCCTCACCGGAACTCGCGTACCCGCCAGCCGCCGTCCCAGCGCCGCCAGAATGGGGTCCATGACACCGATCGTTTCCGCCGCGGCGCTCGCCGCGGAGCTCGCCCCGGCCGCCGGGCAGCCGCCCGTGCTCCTGGACGTGCGCTGGGAGCTGGGCGGCCCGCCCGGCCGGCCCGCGTACGAGGCGGGCCACCTGCCCGGCGCCGTCTACGTGGATCTCGACACCGAGCTCGCGGGGCCGCCGGGCCCGGGCGGGCGGCACCCGCTGCCCGACCTGGAGGTCTTCGGCGCCGCCATGCGCCGTGCGGGCGTCAGCCACGGCCGGCCCGTAGTCGCCTACGACGGCGGCCAGGGCTGGGCGGCGGCCCGCGCCTGGTGGCTGCTGCGCTTCACGGGCCACGAGCGGGTGCGGGTCCTGGACGGCGGGCTCGCGGCCTGGGAGGGCGAGCTGAGCCGCGAGACGCCGCGCCCCGCGCCGGGCGACTTCGTGCCGCGGCCGGGTGCGCTTCCCGTGCTGGACGCCGACGGCGCCGCCCGGCTGGCCGCGGCCGGGCTGCTGCTCGACGCCCGGGCGGAGGAGCGCTACCTCGGCGAGCACGAGCCCGTGGACCCGGTCGCTGGCCACATCCCAGGCGCGGTCTCGGCGCCGGTCAGCGAGCTGAGCGACGCAGCGGGCCGCCTGCTCCCGGCCGCGGAGCTGACCGAGCGGTTCGCGGAGCTGGGGGCCGTCCCGGGCACCGAGGTGGGCGTCTACTGCGGCTCGGGCATCTCGGCCGCCCGCGAGGTGCTGGCCCTGGCGGTAGCGGGCGTGCAGGCGGCGCTGTACCCCGGGTCGTGGAGCGAGTGGACCGCCGACCCCTCGCGCCCGGTGGCCACGGGGCGGCGGCCGGGCTGAGCGGGAGGCGGTCCGGCCGGTTCACTCCTTCTTCTTGCGGCGGGTGCCGAAGACGATCTCGTCCCAGCTCGGCACCGCCGCGCGCCGGCCCGGGCGGACGCCGTCCGCCTCGGCCTGCCGGTCGGTGTTCCCCGTCAGGCGCTCGCGGTGGCCCCTGACCGAGCGCGGCATCAGCACGTCGGCGTACGTCGAGCCGGCGCTCGCCGCGGAGGGGCGCTGCTCGCCGGGCGCGTCGCCGCGCTCGCCGCCGTCCTCGGCGGAACCGGCCGCCGCAGGGCCGGGCTGCTCCGGCACCACCAGGTCGCCGCGGAAGCTCGGCACCGCCTCCAGCAGGCTGGTGAGGGAGTCCGTCTCCGGCTCGCTCTGCGGCGGCCTGGCGGACGGGCGCGGGCCGTCCTGGCGCTCCTCGTCCCGGGGCAGCCGGGCGATGCGGGGCACGAACGGGGTGGCGGGCTCGGGCGTGTCGTCCGCCTCCCCCAGCAGGGCGCGGGCCTCGTCGTCCACCGCCTGGACCAGGCGGCGCGGCGGGTCGTACGTCCAGCTGGCGGTGTGCGTCTCGCCCGCCACGCGGTAGACGAGCAGCACCTCCCAGGTGCCGTCGTCGCGGCGCCAGGAGTCCCAGCGCACCGCGTCCTTGTCGGCGCCGCGCAGCATCAGCCGGTCGGCGACCGCGTCGCCCAGCGTCGGTCCGGCGGTCTCGCCGGGCCTGCGGACCGGCGTCTTGCGGGCCCGCTCGGCCATGAACGCCCGCTCGGCCAGCACCGGCCCCTCGAAGCGGCGCACCCGCTCCACCGGGATGCCGGCGAGCTGAGCCACCTCCTCGGCGGTCGCCCCGGCCCGTATCCGCGCCTGGATATCGCGGGGGCGCAGGTGGTTCTCCACCTCGATCTCGATCTGGCCGAGCCGCGCGCGGTCGTTGCGCACAGCGGCGCGCAGCCGCTCGTCAATCGGAAGGGTGTATTCCGTGTTGTCGGCAGCCTTGAGCACCAGGCGTGTGCCGTCGTTGCTCACGGCCACGACACGCAGTTCGGGCACGAGGACCTCCCGGTGGTGCCTGCCGACGTCACGTACGTCGCTGCTCCCGCTAGACGAGTGTGACCTGCCCGGGCGCAGCCTGCCACAACCTTGCCGACTTGCCCGGCGTGTCGGGCCATGGTCTTGAACCGCCGTTATGGCACAGTCACCACTTTGCCACGCCGTGTGACCGGCGCGGGTCCGGGGCGGTCGCCCGCGCGGGGCGGGAACAAGGCCAGGGCTCGTCACACTACTCCATTGGGGCCACGCGAGGTGGCTGCCGCGCCGTGGAAGTTCTCGCCGCTTACGGATGTTGACCATTTGGCTGCGGAGTGTCATCAACGCCCCAAGGGTTCCGCAAGGGCTGAGGAAGCGGCAAAAACGGATCTACTGTGTGATCTCGCGCGTCCGCGGGGCGGTTGCGGCAGTTGGCGCACACCCGGCGTGGCGGACGGAGGAATCTCAGGTAAAGATTTCGTGCGGAAGACGGCGTGCGCCCCCTGAGGCCAGGCCGCGCGCCGTCCCCGGAGCCCGGAATGGCAGGATCTAAACCATGGACCGTGCGAGCAATCCCCGCCCCTACGACGCCCTGCTTCTGCTCTCCTTCGGCGGCCCCGAGGGGCCCGATGACGTCCTGCCGTTCCTGGAGAACGTGACCAGGGGGCGCGGCATCCCCCGTGAGCGTCTTGAGGAGGTCGGCGCTCACTATCACCTGTTCGGCGGCGTCAGCCCCATCAACGAGCAGAACCGGCGGCTGCTCGCCGCCCTGCGCGAGGACTTCGCCGCACAGGGGGTCGACCTGCCCGTCTACTGGGGGAACCGGAACTGGGAGCCGTACGTCACCGACACCCTGCGGCAGATCTCCCAGGACGGGCACCGCCGGGTGCTGGCGCTGGTCACCAGCGCGTACGCCTCCTACTCGGGCTGCCGCCAGTACCGCGAGGACCTGGCGGCGGCGCTTGCCACCCTCAAGCGGGAGGGGCTGCCGCTGCCGCGCGTGGACAAGCTGCGGCACTACCACAACCACCCCGGCTTCCTGCAGACCGTCGCCGAGGGCGTGCTCGCCGCGCTCGACCAGCTGCCCGCCGAGGTGCGGGACGGCGCTCACCTGGCGTTCTGCACCCACTCCATCCCGACGGCGGCGGCCGACACCTCGGGGCCGCCCGCGCAGCACGGTGACGGCGGCGCCTACGTGGCCCAGCACCTGGATGCGGCCCGTTTCGTCGCCGGGGCGGTGCGCGAGGCCACCGGCGTGGAGCGGCCCTGGCAGCTGGTCTACCAGTCCCGCAGCGGGGCCCCGCACATCCCGTGGCTGGAGCCGGACATCTCCGATCACCTGCGGGAGATCCACGCCAGCGGCGCGCCGGCCGTCGTGATGGTGCCTATCGGCTTCGTCTCCGACCACATGGAGGTCATCTACGACCTCGACACCGAGGCGATGGCGACGGCGAAGGAGCTGGCGCTGCCCGCCGTGCGCTCCGCCACCGTCGGTGCCCACCCGCGCTTCGTGGCCGCCCTGCGCGACCT
The DNA here is from genome assembly GCF_016741785.1 of Streptomyces sp. 7-21. Taxonomy (GTDB): domain Bacteria; phylum Actinomycetota; class Actinomycetes; order Streptomycetales; family Streptomycetaceae; genus Streptomyces. The sequence goes on along the minus strand of NZ_JAERRL010000006.1, from coordinate 257,930 downwards.
GGTCCTGGAGCGGGCCGCCACCGAGCGCGGCGAGAGCCCGGAGCGTGTCGCCGCCGGGCGGCTCGGGCCCGGCCACGACGTGTGCCCCGTGGGCTGCTGCCGGGCCCGTGAGCCCCGGCCCGCCGCCGCCGGCGCCGACAGCCCGTTCGCCTGACCCATCGCGAGGAGCGACACCACCGTGTCCCTGAACCCCATCACCCCCGACTCCCCGGACGGCGGGCTGCTCGCCATCGCTCTGGAGGCAGCCGGCCGGGCCGGCCGGCTGCTCCACGAGGGCCGGCCGGCGGATCTCGGGGTGGCCGCCACCAAGACCAGCCCGATCGACGTCGTCACGGAGATGGACCTGGCGGCCGAGAAGCTGATCACCGAGGTGATAACGGGCCACCGTCCCGACGACGCCATCCTGGGCGAGGAGGGCGGCGCCAGCGGCGGCACCAGCGGTGTCCGCTGGGTCGTCGACCCGCTGGACGGCACCGTCAACTACCTCTACGGCCTGCCGCAGTGGGCCGTCTCCGTCGCCGCCGAGGTGGACGGCGAGACGGCCGTCGGGGTCGTGGCCGCGCCGACGCGCGGTGAGACCTACCAGGCGGTGAGGGGCCAGGGCGCCTGGCTGCTGCGCGAGGGGGCCGAGCCGGAGCGGCTGCGCTGCCGCCCCTCGCCTCCGCTGGACCAGGCGCTGGTCGGCACCGGCTTCAACTACGTCGCCGAGGTCCGCGCCGAGCAGGCGGAGCAGGTGAGGCAGCTGGTTCCGCGGGTGCGGGACATCCGCCGCTCCGGGTCGGCCGCGATTGACCTGTGTGACGTGGCCTGCGGCCGCCTCGACGCCTACTACGAGCGCGGGCTGAACCCCTGGGACCTCGCGGCGGGGGAGCTGATCGCCCGGGAGGCGGGCGCCGTCACGGGCGGGCGGCCCGGCCGCAAGCCGGACGGCGAGCTGACGATCGCGGCCTCGCCCGGCCTGTTCGGCGGCCTGCGGGAGCTGCTGGTGAGCCTCGGCGCCTGACCGCGCAGCGCGGCGCCCCCGGCCGGTGGCCGGGGGCGCCGTGTCGTGTGCGGGGCGGCCGGGCGCCGGCCGGTCCTAGACCGACTGGGCCGCGGGGCCGACGAACACGCCGTGCTCCGCCGCCAGCCGGCGCAGGTCGTCAAGCTCGGCCTGCTCCACGTCCATGGTGAACACGTCACCGGCTTCACGAGCGCGGTGCAGATCGGACTCGGTGGTCTTGATGCGCTGAAGGATCCCAGCGGTGAACGCGTCCAAGGTGCGCCCCCTCGTCTTGGTCGGCGGCACTGGGGGTGCCGGGGGTGGGTACGACCACCGCCGGTGCGGTGGAGGTCGGCAGCGCGGTGAACGGCGGCTTGCCGCCTGCCAGCGGTGATCGCGGGGTGTGCCAGGCTCTTCCCCGGTGGCGCCGCGCGGGAAACCTCCCGCGCGGAAAACCTCCGCACCGAGGGACCGCGCGCCGTCCGCTGCCCGGGTGCCCGCCCCCTTACCGGCGGTTTATCAGGGCTCTGGGCAGGATGGAGTGACGGAAAGCGGCCGGCGACGGCCCCGAGAGCGAAGGTGGGCGGAAGGTGCGCGTACTCGTCGTCGAGGACGAGCGGTTGCTGGCGGACGCGGTGGCCACGGGGCTGCGCCGTCAGGCCATGGCGGTGGACGTGGTCTACGACGGAGCCGCGGCCGCCGAGCGCGTCGAGCTGAACGACTACGACGTGGTGGTACTCGACCGCGACCTGCCGCTGCTTCACGGGGACGACGTGTGCCGCCACGTGGTCAGCCTCGGCAAGCCGACCCGCGTGCTGATGCTGACCGCGGCCGGCGATGTCAGCGACCGCGTGGAGGGCCTGGAGATCGGCGCGGACGACTACCTGCCGAAGCCGTTCGCCTTCAGCGAGCTGATCGCCCGCGTCCGCGCGCTCGGCCGCCGCGCCACGCCCCCGCTGCCGCCGGTGCTGGAGCGGGCGGGTATCCGGCTGGACCCGAACCGCCGCGAGGTCTTCCGCGGCGACCGGCAGATCCACCTCGCGCCCAAGGAGTTCGCGGTGCTGGAGGTGCTGCTGCGCGGCGAAGGGGCTGTGGTCTCGGCTGAGCAGCTGCTGGAGAAGGCCTGGGACGAGAACACCGACCCGTTCACGAACGTGGTGCGTGTGACGGTCATGACGCTGCGCCGCAAGCTCGGTGACCCGCCCGTGATCACGACCGTGCCCGGCGCCGGATACCGGATCTGACGCGCATGAGCAGTCCGTCCTCCCCGGGCCGCTCCGGGGACTCCCGTACCCCGCCGCCCCCGCCGCCGCCCCGGGTGCCCCCGGCCCCGCCCAGGCCCTCCTGGGACCCGGGAGAGCCCGAGCAGGTCAGCTGGCTGCGCCCCACCATCCGCATCCGGCTGACGCTGCTGTTCGGCGGCATGTTCCTGACGGCGGGCGTCATCCTGCTGACGATCATCTACCTGGTCGCGGCGCAGGCGCTCAACGCGGGTAACGCCATGCCCTTCCAGCTGCAGAGCGACACGACGGTCACGATCACCTCGGACGTCTGCCCCAACATCTCCGGGTCGGTCAGCAGCGAGAACTTCCAGGAGTGGACCGAGCGGTGCGCCGACACCCAGCGGGCCATCGCGCTGGACAAGCTTCTGCGCCGCTCGCTGCTGGCCCTGCTGGGGATGACGGTGGCCGCCTTCGCCTTCGGCTACGTGATGGCCGGCCGTGTCCTGTCGCCGCTGGGCCGCATCACGCGCACCGCCCGCCGGGTCGCCGGCTCCGATCTGCACCGGCGGATCGAGCTGGACGGGCCGGACGACGAGCTGAAGGAGCTGGCCGACACCTTCGACGAGATGCTCGACCGGCTGGACCGCGCCTTCACCGCCCAGCAGCGCTTCGTGGCCAACGCCTCGCACGAGCTGCGCACGCCGCTGGCGATCAACCGGACGCTGCTGGAGGTCCAGCTCTCGGATCCCGAGGCGTCGCCGGAGGTCGTCCAGCTGGGGAAGACGCTGCTGGCGACCAACGAGCGCAGCGAGCAGCTCGTCGAGGGCCTGCTGCTGCTCGCGCGCAGTGAGAAAGAGCTGGTCGACCGCAAGCCCGTGGACCTCTCCGAGGTGGCCGCCCGGGCGGTGGAGCAGGTGCGGGGCGAGGCCGGGAGCCGGGGTGTGGAGCTGCGCGGGGTCCGGCCCCCCGTCTACGTGCACGGCAACGGGGTACTCCTGGAGCGCGTGGCCCTGAATCTGGTCCAGAACGCGGTCCGCTACAACATCCCCGACAATGGCTGGGTCCGGGTGGACACCGAGGCCCGGCCCGGCCACGCCCTGCTGGTGGTGGAGAACACGGGGCCGGTCGTCCCGGCCTATGAGATCGACAACATGTTCGAGCCCTTCCGGAGGCTGCGCACGGAGCGGACCGGAAGCGACAAAGGCGTCGGCCTGGGGCTCTCCATCGTCCGTTCCGTGGCGCGGGCGCACGGCGGGTACGTCGTGGCCGAGCCGCGCGAGAGCGGCGGGCTTGTGATGAGGGTTGTGATTCCGGTCTGAGAACCGTTTCCGAAGGGAAAGAGGCATGTGTGATCAATCACATATCTGAGCCCGCGGGCGCCCGCCACGCGGTGGCCGCTACCGGTCTTTGGGCCGGTCAGCGGCCCGATCGGCAGCCTTATTGATCACCTCTTCAGGCGTTCGGTTGGGTGTCGATTGAGTAACACCACTTGATGTGAGGCAAAATCTCCGCTTCGGGTCGGGCACAAAGTCCGGCCCCCGCGCGTTACGTGCGCCGGAGACACCGCAGACACCCGGAGGGGGAGAGCAGAATGGCAACGGATTACGACACTCCACGCAAGACAGACGATGATGTCAACGAAGACAGCATCGAAGAGCTCAAGGCCCGGCGGAACGACAAGTCGGCCTCCACGGTCGACGTGGACGAGTTCGAGCAGGCCGAGGGCCTCGAGCTTCCCGGCGCGGACCTTTCCAACGAGGAGCTGTCTGTCCGGGTGCTGCCGCGGCAGGCCGACGAGTTCACCTGCATGAGCTGCTTCCTGGTCCACCACCGCTCGCAGCTCGCCAGCGAGAAGGACGGCCAGCCCATCTGCCGCGACTGCGCGGCGTGAGGGCCCGCCCGGACCTAGCCCTCAGGCACCGTCCGGGCGGGACGCCCTCAGCGCGGCGGCCAGCCGGGCCGGCTGCCTGGTCGACAGATACAGATACGGGGTCGGGTCATCGGGATCGGTGACCTCGACCCTCACCGCCGTGGGGATGTAGGCGCGCAGCAGCATGTGGGCCCGGGCGTCCGCCCGGTGCGTCCGCCAGGCGCGCGCCTCGTCGGCGTCCAGCACGTGCACCTCACCGAGCGCCGTCAGCGGGATCCTGGCCTGCCCCGCGATGAGCGACCCCGCGGCCACGCGGATGCGCGCCGAACCGTAGGCGCTCAGCGCCATCCCGCACAGCGCCCCGCCCGCCGCCAGGCCCGCCAGCACGCCGGCCGTTCCCAGCGGCGCGAGTGCTACGGCCACCAGCGCGGCGCCTCCCAGAGCCATGGCCCACCATGAGCGGGGGACGGTCAGGCGCTCGTCATACGTCCGTGCGGCGTTCGCAGTGCTGCTCATGCGGTCAAGCATGGCAGGCACGCCGCTCCCGCCGCCCGGCGGCGGTAGGGTCTGCATCAAGGGCGCGCCGCCGCCCGCGGCTGCGGCCCGCGGCGCGGCACGTATCCGTGAAGGTGACGTTTGAGGTGACTTCCTGAGGTGACGTCGTGACCACAGCCCCGGTGGACGTGCTGATCCGTCGGATCGACCCGGAGGTGCCCCTCCCGTCCCGGGCGCACCCCGGCGACGCGGGAGTCGACCTGATCACGACCGAGGCGGCGGAACTGGCGCCCGGTGAGCGCGCCGTCCTTCCCACGGGGGTGTCGATCGCGCTGCCCGACGGCTACGCGGCGTTCGTGCACCCGCGCTCCGGCCTGGCGGCCCGGTGCGGCGTGAGCATGCTGAACGCGCCGGGCACCATCGACGCCGGGTACCGTGGAGAGATCAAGGTGATCTTGATCAATCTCGATCCGCGGCAGAGCGTGAAGTTCGCGCGGATGGACAGGATCGCTCAGCTGGTGATCCAGCGAGTGGAGACCGTGCGGTTCCACGAGGTCGATCAGCTGCCGGGATCGGCGCGCGCCGAGGGGGGTTTCGGCTCCACGGGAGGTCACGCCGGCTCGCACAACCCCTATGCTGCTGCGGTCGGTTCCGGCGTGAGCGCTGACCGGGCCGCTGACCGGAAAGGACAGTGACGTGTTCGGACGCCGTCGCAAGCGGAAGAAGCAGCCGCGGGAAGCCGAGGCGACCGCGGAGGAGACCACTGAGACCGCCGACGAGGTGCGTCGTGTGAAGCTTGAGCCCGCGCCCCGGCCGGACGGGCCGTGGGACGTGAGCGAGGTCGGCTCGCCCGGCGAGGGACGGGTCGACCTCGGGGGGATGTTCGTGCCGGGCGTCCCCGGCATGGAGCTGCGCGTGGAGGTCGCGGGCGACTCGATCGTCGCCGCCACCGTCGTGCTCAAGGAGAGCGCCATCCAGCTCCAGGCGTTCGCGGCGCCCAAGCGTGAGGGCATCTGGTCGGAGGTGCGGGAGGAGATCTCCGCCGGGATCACGCAGCAGGGCGGAGTCGTGGACGAGGTTGAGGGCCCGCTCGGCTGGGAGCTGCGGGCGCACGTCCCGGTGCAGCTCCCCGACGGCAAGCGCGGCACCCAGGTGGTGCGGTTCGTCGGCGTGGACGGCCCGCGCTGGTTCCTGCGGGGCGTGATCTCCGGGCAGGGCGCCGTGCAGCCGGAGGCGGCCGGCGTGCTGGAGCAGATTTTCCGCGACACCGTCGTGGTGCGCGGCGACGGGCCCATGGCGCCGCGCGACCCGATCGTCCTGAAGCTGCCGGAGGACGCCCAGATGGTGCCCGACGGTGTCAAGAAGGACGTCAAGAAGGAGCGGAGCGGCGAGGACGGCGCGCAGGTCTCCCGCTTCGCCGGCGGCATGGACAAGCTCCGCCGCGGCCCGGAGATCACCGAGGTCCGCTGACGTCTCGCGCCGCACCCCGCCGCCCGCCCGGCGGGGTGTGAGCGCCGCGGCAGGCGGGTACCCGCCGGCTTCCCCGAGGAGCCGGAGGAGGCGGCACCATGGGCAGCCGACGCCGCGGACGCCACGCCAGGACGGGCACGGAGCCGGTCACCGCGTACAGCGATCTCAGGCTGCGCCTGATCCTGTCGCTGGTCTTCGTGCCGCTGTTCACGGCCGGCACCGTGCTGCTGGTCCTGTGGTGGGCCAGCGCCGGGCCGGACGACGATATCGGCCGGGGCGCGATCGCCCCGGCCGCCGTGGTGTGCGGCGTCGCCGCGGTGATCGCGATCGTGGACCTCGTGGTCGTGGTGCGGCGCCTGCGGCGGCGCGGGGAGCAGCCCCGGCAGCTGCTGTGACCGGCCGGCGGCCCCCGCCCGGGCCCGGCCGTGGGGCACCGGCGGACCGGGGGGGGAGAATGGGTTCATGACACGCCGCGGCAGACTGCGTATCTACCTCGGGGCCGCGCCCGGCGTCGGCAAGACCTACGCGATGCTCTGTGAGGCGCACCGCCGGGCCGAGCGCGGCACGGACGTGGTCGTCGCGTTCGTGGAGCACCACGACCGTCCCCGCACCAAGGCCCTGCTCGACGGCCTGGAGCAGGTGCCGTGCCGGGAGGTGCGCTACGGCAGCGCCACGCGCGCGGAGATGGACACGGACGCCGTGCTTCGGCGCCGTCCCGCCGTGGCGCTCGTGGACGACATGGCCCACACCAACCTGCCGGGCTCGCGGAACACCAAGCGCTGGCAGGACATCGAGGAGCTGCTGGAGGCGGGGATCGACGTGATCTCCACCGTCAACATCCAGCACCTGGAGTCACTCGGCGACGTCGTGGAGTCGATCACCGGCGTCCGCCAGCGCGAGACCGTGCCGGACGAGGTCGTCCGCCGCGCCGGGCAGATCGAGCTGGTGGACATGGCGCCCGAGGCGCTGCGCCGGCGCATGGCGCACGGCAACATCTTCGCCCCGGACGAGGTCGACGCGGCGATGTCGCACTACTTCCGTCCGGGCAACCTGACCGCGCTGCGCGAGCTGGCCCTGCTGTGGACCGCCGACCGTGTCGATGACTACCTCCAGCAGTACCGCAGTGAGCAGGGCATCCGCACCACCTGGCAGGCCCGTGAGCGCATCGTGGTGGGCGTGACGGGCGGCCCTGAGGGCAGCACGCTGATCCGCCGGGCCGCGCGCATGGCGGCCAAGAGCTCCGGTGCCGAGATCCTCGCCGTCTACGTCTCCCGCGCCGACGGCCTGACCTCCGCCTCCCCGCGCCGCCTCGCCGACCAGCGCACGCTGGTCGAGCAGCTGGGCGGCACGTTCCACCACATCATCGGCGACGACGTTCCCAGCGCCCTGCTCGACTTCGCCCGGGGCGTCAACGCCAACCAGATCGTCCTCGGCTCCAGCCGCCGCAAGCCCTGGCAGTACATCTTCGGGCCCGGCGTGGGCATGACCGTGGCCCGCGAGTCCGGGCCCGACATCGACGTCCACATCGTCACGCACGGTGAGGTCGCCAAGGGCCGCGGCCTGCCCGCCGCCCGGGGCGCGATTCTCGGCCGCTCCCGGCGGATCACCGGCTGGTGCGTCAGCCTCGCCGGGCCGCCGGTGCTGACGGTGCTGCTGCCCAGCCCGGAGCCCAGCGTCACTCTCGCCAGCGACGTGCTGATGTTCATGGCGGTCACCGTGCTGGCAGCCCTCGTCGGCGGCCTGTACCCCGGCATGGCCTCGGCGGCGCTCAGCTCCGTGCTGCTCAACTACTACTTCACCGAACCCGTCAGCCGCTGGGTCGTTGACGAGGGCCACAGCCTGGTCGTCCTCATCGTCTTCTTCGCCATCGCCGTGGCCGTCGCCACCGTCGTGGACAGATCCGCGCGCCGCACCCAGCAGGCCGCACGGCTGCGGGCGGAGTCCGAGACGCTCACCCTGCTGGCAGGCAGCGTGCTGCGCGGCGACGACACGCTGGGCGCCCTGCTGGAACGCGCCCGGGAGACGTTCGGCATGGAGACGGCCGCCCTGCTGGAACGCGACCCCTCCCGGCCCGGCTGGACCTGCGCCGGCAGCGTGTCGGCCGGCGCGGCGCGTCCCGTCCGGTCGCCCGACGAGGCCGATGTCGACGTGCCCGTGGGCGATCACACCATGCTGGCCATGACCGGCCGCGTGCTGCCCGCCGAGGACCGCCGCGTGCTGGGCGCCTTCGCCGCGCACGCCGCCGCCCTCCTGGACCGGCAGCGACTCAAGGACGAGGCGGTGCGCGCCCACAAGCTCGCCGAGGGCAACCGCATCCGCACCTCGCTGCTCGCCGCCGTCTCCCACGACCTGCGCACGCCCCTGGCCGCTATCAAGGCCAGCGTGACGAGTCTGCGCTCCACCGACGTCGCCTGGTCGAAGGAGGACGAGGAAGGACTGCTGGAGAGCATCGAGGAGGGCGCCGACCGGCTCGACCAGCTCGTCGGGAACCTCCTGGACATGTCCCGCCTCCAGACCGGCACCGTCGAGCCCCTGATCCGCGACACCGGCCTCGACGAGGTCGTGCTCCGCGCCCTGAGCGGCGTGCCCGCGGACAGCGTCGAGCTGGACGTGCCGGAGACGCTGCCGTTCGTGGCCGCCGACCCCGGGCTGCTGGAGCGCAGCGTCGCCAACGTCGTGGAGAACGCCGTCAAATACAGCCCGCCCGGCACGCCTGTGCTGGTGCGCGGCAGCGCGCTCGGGCAGCGCGTGGAGCTGCGGATCGTGGACCGCGGCCCCGGCGTCGCCGACGAGGACAAGGAACGCATCTTCGCGCCCTTCCAGCGCCAGGGCGACACCCCGCGCGGCAACGGCGTGGGCCTCGGGCTCGCCGTCGCCCGCGGCTTCGCCGAGGCCATGGGCGGCACGCTCGACGCCGAGGACACCCCCGGCGGCGGGCTGACAATGGTGCTCTCGCTCCCGGCCGCCTCCCAGCGGCCCCAGGCCCAGCCGGACCGCGGCAGCCAGCGCCGTCCGGCACAGACACCGGAACCGGAGAAGACAACCCCATGCACCGGGTGCTCGTAGTCGATGACGAACCGCAGATCCTGCGGGCGCTGGTCATCAACCTCAAGGCGCGCAAGTACGAGGTGGACACCGCCGCCGACGGCGCCGCGGCACTGCGCCTGGCCGCGGACCGCCATCCCGACGTGATCATCCTGGACCTCGGCCTGCCCGACATGGAGGGCGTGGAGGTCATCCGGGACATCCGGGGCCGCTCACGCGTGCCCATCATCGTCCTGTCCGCCCGCCACACCTCCGACGAGAAGGTCGAGGCGCTCGACGCGGGCGCCGACGACTACGTCACCAAGCCGTTCGGGATGGACGAGCTGCTGGCCCGGCTGCGCGCCGCGGTGCGCCGGGCCGAGCCGGTGACCGCCCCCAACGGCGAGGCCGTCGTCGAGACCGAGAGCTTCACCGTCGACCTGGCCGCCAAGAAGGTGCACCGCGACGGCAAGGACGTGCGGCTGACGCCGACCGAGTGGCACCTGCTGGAGCTGCTCATCCGCAACGCCGGCCGGCTGGTGAGCCAGAAGCAGCTCCTCCAGGAGGTCTGGGGCCCCTCCTACCGCAAGGAGACCAACTACCTGCGCGTCTACATGGCGCAGCTGCGCCGGAAGCTCGAGGCCGACCCCTCGGCGCCGCGCCACCTCATCACCGAGCCGGGCATGGGATACCGCTTCGAACGCGGCACCGTGAGCCCGTCACGCTAGGCTGAGACCATGAGTGCGGGCGGGCATGCCCCCAGGCGCGGCGGCCGGCTGCGGCGCCTGCTGGGACGCCGCGGAACCGAGGCGCCGGGCGAGGATCTGGCGCCGTCGGGGCCGAAGGAGCCGGGGGCGGAGGGGTGCACCCGGATCCGGGACTGCCGCGAGGAGCGCGCCGGGCGTCCGGTGGTGCGTGTCACCGGGACGCTGCGGAGCGTAGGCGAGCGCCGGGTGGCCGGGATGCCCGCGCTCCACGCGGAGCTGGATGACGGGTCGGCGTCGCTCGGCATGGTCTGGCTGGGCCGGAGCGCCATAGCGGGGATTGAGCCGGGGCGCGAACTGATCGCCTCCGGGCGCATCACGATGACACGCGGTGGCCCCGTGCTGTTCAATCCCCGATACCAGCTGCAACCACGTGGACAGGAGTAGCCAGGTGACCGCACCCGACCGCCAGCGCGACGACGGCCCCGCGCCCGATGAGGCCGCGACGCGGGAGGCGTTCTTCGAGGCGTTCGGCGGGGTGCGGGGCATGGTGGAGACCACCCTGCCCGGCCTCGTCTTCGTGCTGTGCTACACGATCACCCGCGAGATCAACACCCCGGCCATCGCCGCGCTCGCGCTCTCCGCCGTCCTGGCCGTGGCCCGGCTGGCGCGGCGGGACACCATCAAGCACGCCTTCAGCGGCGTCTTCGGCGTCGCCTTCGGCGCGGTCTTCGCGATGATGTCGGGCGACGCGAGGAACTTCTACCTGCCCGGCATGCTCTACACCCTCGGCCTGGGCGTGGCCTACGTCGTCACCGCCGCGGCCGGTTTCCCGCTGCTGGGGCTGGTGCTCGGGCCGGTCTTCCGGGAGAACCTCTCCTGGCGCACCCGCAACCCGGGCCGCAAGCGGGCGTACGTAAAGTCCAGCTACGTCTGGGGCGCCATCCTGCTGGCCAAGTCGGCGATCACCTTCCCGATCTATTTCTGGGGTGACGCCACACAGCTGGGGTGGCTGCGCGTGGCGCTGGGCATCCCGCCGTTCCTCCTCGCCGTCTACTTCACGTGGATCATCCTCGTGAAGGCGCCGCCGCCGATCGACGTGATCGCCGAGATGGAGGCGGAGCTGAAGGCCAAGGACGAGGCGGAGGAGCGGGAGAAGCGGCGCGAGGCCGGCGGTGACGGGGCCGGCGAGGCCGCCCCCGGCGCCCCGGAGGTGCAGGACGGCGCCGAGGGCGCTGAGGCGGGCCGCCGCGGGTGACAGGCGCCGTGCCACCCGCCCGCGACATCGGGGTGGGCGTCATCGGCGGCGGCTGGATGGGCCACGCCCACGCCCGCGCCTACGCCCGGCTCCCGCACCACTACCCCGACCTGGGGCTGCGGCCCCGGCTCGCGGCCGTCGCCGAGCCGCTGGCCGCCAAGCGGGAGGACTTCGCCGCCCGGTTCGCTCCGGCGCGGGCGTACAGCGACTGGCGGGAGCTGCTGGCCGACCCGGACGTCGCGGCGGTCAGCGTGACCGTACCGAACGCGCTCCACCGTGAGGTCGGCACGGCGGTCGCGGCGGCGGGCAGGCACCTGTGGATCGAAAAGCCCGTCGGCCTGACGGCCGAGGACGCGCGGGCCGTCGCCGCGGCGGCCGGTCGCGCCGGCATCCAGGCGACCACGGGCTTCAACTACCGCCAGGTGCCCGCGGTCGCGCGCGCCGCGCGGCTGCTGCGTGAGGGCGCCATCGGCACCCCCGCGCACGCCCGGGTCCGGCTGTTCACCGACTACGCCGCCCATCCGGGCACCCCGCTGTCCTGGCGGTTCACCCGGGAGCACGGCGGGGACGGCGTCCTCGGCGACCTGGCCAGCCACGGCGTGGACCTGGTGCGGTTCCTGCTGGGCGAGGTGGCGGCCGTCGTCGCCGACACCGCCGTGCTCGTGCCCCGCCGCCCGGGCGCGGCGGAGGGCGCCGGGCACTACGCCATAGCCGGAACGGGAGACGGCGGGGCGCTGGGTGACGTGGAGAACGAGGACTATGTCGCCGCGCTGCTCCGCACCGCCGGCGGGGCCCGGGTGGTGCTCGAGGCCAGCCGCGTCGCGGCCGGGCAGCAGAACGCCTACGGCGTCACCGTCCACGGCGAGCGGGGCATGCTCTCCTGGGACTTCCGCCGCCCCGGTGAACTGGTCGTGTCCAGCGGCGGCGACTACCTGAACCAGCCGCTGACCACCGCGCTCGCCGGTCCCGGCGACGGCGACTACGCGCGCTTCCAGCCGGGCCCCGGGATCGCCATGAGCTTCGACGACACGAAGGTCGCCGAGGCCGCCGTCTTCCTGCGCGGCGTCCGCGACGGCCGCTCCGGCGGCGCCACGCTCACCGACGCCGCCCGCGCCGCCGAGGTGCTCCAGGCCATGGCGGAGTCCGCCCGGACGGGCACCTGGGTCGCGCCGGACGGCGGCGAAGGGGGCGGCGGGTCCTAGTCGGCCGGTGCCAGCAGCGCGGCCAGCTGCGGCTCCCGGTCGGGCGCGGCGACGAACAGCAGCTCGTCCCCGGCCGCCAGCGCGTCGTCCGGGTCGGGGATGAGCACGCGCGTGCCCCGGATGATCGTCACCAGCGCCGTGTCCTGCGGCCACGCCACCTCGCCGACCCGGGTGCCCACCAGCGGGGCGCCCTCCGGCAGCGTCAGCTCGACGAGCGTCGCCTCGCCCTGGCTGAACCGCAGCAGCCGCACCAGGTCGCCGACGCTGACGGCCTCCTCGACCAGCGCGGACATCAGGCGGGGCGTGGAGACGGCCACGTCCACCCCCCAGGCGTCGGTGAACAGCCACTCGTTCTTGGGATGGTTGACCCGCGCCACCACGCGCGGCACGCCGTACTCGGTCTTCGCCAGCAGCGAGACCACCAGGTTGACCTTGTCGTCGCCGCTCGCCGCGATCACCACCTGGCAGCGCTCCAGGGCGGCCTCGTCCAGCGTCGCGATCTCGCAGGCGTCCGCCAGCAGCCACTCCGCCTCCGGGACCCGGCCGACGGAGACCGCCTCCGGCGACTTGTCGATCAGCAGCACCTGGTGGCCGTTCTCCAGCAGCTCCCGCGCCACCGACCGGCCCACCGCGCCCGCCCCGGCGATCACCACTCTCATGCCGCGTCCTCCGGGCCCCGCAGGCAGGCCGCCTCGACCTCGGCCACCTGGTCGCTGTACATCATCACGTGCACCAGGTCGCCTTCCTGGATGACGGTCTTGGCCGTCGGCAGCATGGCCTCGCCCATCCGGGTCAGGAACGCCACGCGCACGCCGGTGCGCTCCTGGAAGAGGCTGAGCTTATGACCCACCCAGGACGGTGAGATGTGCACCTCCGACAGCTGCACCCCGCCGCTGGGGTCGCGCCACAGCGGCTCGGCGCCCGCGGGCAGCAGCCGCCGCAGCATCTGGTCGGCGGTCCACCGCACGGTGGCGACGGTCGGGATGCCCAACCGCTCGTACACCTCGGCGCGGCGCGGGTCGTAGATGCGCGCGGTGACGTTCTGCACGCCGAAGATCTCGCGCGCCACCCGGGCCGCGATGATGTTGGAGTTGTCGCCGCTGCTGACGGCGGCGAATGCGCCGGCGTCCGCCAGCCCGGCCTCGGTCAGCGTGTCGCGGTCAAAGCCGAGGCCCGTCACCCGGCGCCCGCTGAAGCGCGAGCCCAGGCGCCGGAACGCTGTCGGGTCCCGGTCGATGACGGCCACCGAGTGGCCCCGGTCCTCCAGGCCGTGGGCCAGGGCCGCGCCGACCCGCCCGCAACCCATGATCACGATGTGCATGGTTCTCCTTCGTGCGCGACCACGCTACCGGTCCAACCGGCCGCCGTCCGGTCATACCCGGCCGTACGCGGCTCTTCCCGCTGCCGTGCGGCGGATGGCCCGGACCGGCGGCTCCCAGTGCCCACCCCCTCTGCAAGGGGTGCGGGCGGCCGCGCGCCGCGCAGCGTCACGCACGCTCTCCGCCCTCCCGCCCTGCCTGTCCGCCGTCGCCGTGCTGGCAACGGCGGCCCCGGGGCGCCGCCAGGGCGCTCGGGCCCGGCGACCCGCCCCGCGCGCCGGGGAGCCTGGGCGGCCGGGCGGGCGCGGCGCCGGGCCGCGCGGCAAGGGCCCGTAGACTGGTGCGCCGCCGTTCCGCCACCAATCCGGGAGCCCGAAGCAGCCATGGCACGATCCGCGTCCGCCCCGGCAGCAGCGTCCCTGGTGGGGCAGGAGTACGAGGTGGAGGTCGGCCCGGTGGCCCACGGCGGCCACTGCGTGGCCAGGACCCCGTCGGGCCAGGTCGTCTTCGTCCGGCACACGCTGCCCGGCGAGCGGGTCGTCGCCCGCGTTACCGAGGGGCGCGAGGATTCGCGCTACCTGCGCGCCGACGCCGTGGCCGTGCTGGAGGCCTCCCGCGACCGGATCGAGGCGCCGTGCCCGTTCTCCGGGCCCGGCCGGTGCGGTGGCTGCGACTGGCAGCACGTCAAGCCGGGGGCGCAGCGCCGGCTCAAGGCGGACGTGCTGGCCGAGCAGCTGCGCTCGCTCGCCGGGCTCACGCCGCAGGCAGCGGGCTGGGACGGCACCGTGGAGCCGGTGCCGGGCGACAAGGTGCCCGCCGGGGAGGTCCCGGCCTGGCGCACGCGCGTGCAGTACGCCGTGACGGAGGACGGGCGGGCCGGGCTGCGCCGCCACCGGTCGCACGAGGTGGAGCCGGTTGACCGCTGCCTGATCGCCGCGCCAGGCGTGCGCGAGCTGGGGATTGAGCGCCGCACGTGGCCGGGGACTGCCGCCGTGGAGGCCGTGGCCGCCGCGGGGTCGCACGACCGGATGGTCGTGCTGACGCCGCGGCCGGGCTACCGGCTGCCGCTGGTGGAGCTGGACCGGCCGGTGTCGGTGATGCGGGCCGAGCCGGGCACCGGGCGCGGCGAGGGGCCGGTGCACCGCGTCCACGGCCGTCCCTTCGTCCGGGAGCGGGCCGACGGGCGCACCTGGCGCGTCAGCGGCGGCGGCTTCTGGCAGGTCCACGAGCGGGGCGCGGAGCTGCTGGTGGACGCGGTGATGCGCGGCCTGATCCCCCGCAAGGGCGAGAGCGCGCTCGACCTGTACTGCGGGGCCGGGCTCTTCGCCGGCGCGCTGGCCGACCGGGTGGGGGAGCGCGGCGCGGTCCTCGGTATCGAGGCGTCCGCGCGCGCCGTGCGGGACGCCCGGCACAACCTGGCGGACTTCCCGCGCGCCCGGATCGAGCAGGGCACGGTTGAGCGGGTACTGCCCCGGACCGGCATCACGCAGGCGGACCTGGTGGTGCTCGACCCGCCGCGCGCCGGCGCAGGAGAGCGGGTGGTGCGGCGCCTGGCGGGCCTGGGCGCGCGCCGGATCGCGTACGTGGCGTGTGATCCGGCGGCTCTCGCCCGCGACCTGGCGCACTTCGCGGCGCACGGGTACCGGCCCAAGTTCCTGCGGGCCTTCGATCTGTTCCCCATGACGCACCACCTGGAGTGCGTAGCGATCCTCCAGCCCGCCGGGCAGGGCGCCTGACCGCGGTGACGGGCGGGCCCCGGCCCGGGCACGCCGCTGGTGCGGCGCGGCCGTGCCACGGCAGGCGGTGACGGAGAACGCCACGGGCAGATGCGGCAGACGCGGCCCGGCGCGTCGGGGCGCGTGCGCGGGCGCAGAATAGGGCGCATGGATCTCCGCATCTTCACCGAACCGCAGCAGGGCGCCAGCTACGAGACTCTCCTGGCCGTGGCCAGGGCCACCGAGGAGCTGGGGTTCGACGCCTTTTTCCGTTCCGACCACTACCTGGTCATGGGGGACTCCGACGGCCTTCCCGGGCCCACCGACGCCTGGATCACGCTGGCCGGGCTCGCCCGTGAGACGCGGAGGATCCGCCTGGGCACCCTCATGACCGCCGCCACCTTCCGGCTCCCCGGCGTGCTGGCCATCCAGGTCGCGCAGGTCGACGCGATGTCCGGCGGCCGGGTCGAGTTCGGCCTGGGCGCCGGCTGGTACGAGGCGGAGCACACCGCCTACGGCATCCCCTTCCCGGCCGAGAAGTTCCCGCGGCTGGAGGAGCAGCTCGCCGTCATCACCGGGCTGTGGGGCACGCCCCCCGGCGAGACGTTCTCCTACGAGGGCCGCTACTACCAGCTGAAGGACTCGCCCGCGCTGCCCAAGCCGGCACAGCGGAAGGTGCCCGTCCTCATCGGCGGGCTCGGCAAGCGCCGCACGCCCGAGCTGGCGGCGAAGTACGCCGACGAGTTCAACGTGCCGTTCGCCTCGGCCCAGGACAGCGCCGCGCAGTTCCAGCGCGTCCGCACCGCCGCCCAGGAGGCCGGGCGCGACCCGGACAGCCTGGTGTACTCCAACGCGCTGGTGGTGTGCGTCGGCAAGAACGACGCCGAGGTCGCCCGCCGCGCCGAGGCCATCGGCCGCGAGGTGCCCGAGCTGAAGGAGAACGGCCTGGCGGGCTCGCCCGCGGAGGTCGTGGACAAGCTGGGTACCTACGCCGAGACGGCGGGCACCAGCCGCGTCTACCTGCAGGTGCTCGACCTGAGCGACCTCGACCACCTGGAGCTGATCGCCGACCAGGTCAAGCCGCAGGTGAGCTGAGTGCGCCGTCCCGGGGGGCCAGCGAGCGGGCAGCCGGTGCAGGTGCTGGACGGCGGGCTGTCGAACGAGCTCGCCGCCCAGGGCTGCGACCTGTCCGGCGACCTGTGGTCGGCCCGGCTGCTGGCCGAGGACCCCGCGCGCATCAGGGCGGCGCACGCGGCCTACCTGCGCGCGGGGGCGCGCGTGCTGATCACGGCGAGCTACCAGGCGTCGTTCGAGGGGTTCGCCCGGCACGGCATCCCCCGCACCGAGGCGGCGGAGCTGTTCGGCCGCTCCGTCGCCCTCGCCCGGCAGGCCGCCGCCGGCCGGCGCGACGTGCGGGTGGCCGCCTCGCTGGGGCCGTACGGGGCGGTGCAGGCCGACGGCGGGGAGTACCGGGGCCGGTACGGGCTGAGCGTGGCGGAGCTGGAGCGGTTCCACCGGCCGCGGGTACAGGCGCTGGCCGCGGCCGGCCCTGACCTGCTGGCCCTGGAGACCGTGCCGGACGTCACCGAGGCCGAGGCCATGCTCCGCGCGGTGCGCGGCTGCGGGGTGCCGGTGTGGCTGTCGTACACGGTCGCCGGCGGGCGGACCCGGGCCGGGCAGCCGCTGGCCGAGGCGTTCGCGCTGGCAGCGGGCGAGGACCAGGTGGCCTACGTCGGCGTCAACTGCTGCGACCCGGGCGAGGTGACCGAGGCGGTGGCGCTCGCGGCCGAGGTGAGCGGCAAGCCGGTGGTGGCCTATCCCAACGCCGGTCAGCGGTGGGACGCCAGGGCCCGGCGGTTCCGCGGCGCTCCGGCGTTCCGGCCCGAGGCGGCGCTGGCCTGGCGCGACGCCGGGGCCCGCCTGATCGGCGGGTGCTGCCAGGTCGGCCCGCGGCAGATCGCCGCGCTGGCCGCGGTGCTCGGGGCGTAAATCCGGCCGAGTTCGGCGGCGCCGGGCCTGCGCGCCGTTCGACGGCGTTCGATGTGACCGGGGCGTCACGGAGTGCGAGAGCGGCAGGTCACAGCGGTGGCCGCGGCGGTTGTCAGACAACGATTCGTATCCGTGCTGACACACATCGCGACCGAATCTCTTCCCGTCCGGGTGGATCCGGCCGGGTGATCCGGCAGACTGCGGTGCGCGGCCGGATACCTCCGCTGTGCAGGGCAGAGGTCACGACGCCGCCCAGGGACCGCGCACCGGCTGCCTGCTTCCCCGCATTCCACCCGGTGCGCGGTTCCGCCGTTTTACTCCTCCGGTGCCCCGCTGCCCGCCCGTGCCCGCCCCCTCCGGTGGCGCGCTGGTGCGACCCCGGTCGCTGCCCGCGCCGCGCCGGGGCGACCAAAGTCGCGGCGCCTGGCGCGGGGAGCCGACCTTTGGCCGGTGCGGACGGCAGTGCGGCCCGCCTACCGTCGTCTGCGGCTTGCGTGCCCCGGCGAGAGGGACGCGGGGGACGAGACGGATGAGACTGATGAGACGGACGAGAGGGTGCCGCCGCCGATGACCAGCGAGATACCCGCCAAGCAGACCGTGCTGCGATTGTCGCGCCGCGACCTGCTGCTGCTCCTGGTCGGCGGACCGCTGCTCGGCGCGGTGCTGGGCGTGGTGCTGCCGCCGTTGGCCGACTGGGTGGTGGAGCTGCGGTGGGTGCCGATGCGCGGGCCGTTCGAGCTGCTGTCCTCGCTGGACGGCGGCCTGACCCTCCTGTGGTGTGCCCTCGCCGGGCTGCTGCTCGGCCTGGGCCTCGCCACGCTCGCCGTGCTGTCGTGCCTGAAGGTGACGGTCTCGGCGGCGTCGGTGCGCGCCGAGAAGGACGACAACGTCCGCGTCATCGCCCGCGAGGACATCGACGCCGTCTTCCTGGACGGCAAGCGGCTGGTGATCCTCGACCAGGCATCACGGCAGCTGCTGTGCGAGACCATCGAGGCCCGGCCGGAGGACGTGGCACGGGCGTTCACCGCGCACGGCTACCCGTGGACCGCGACCGATCCGTTCGCTGAGCTGTACCGCCGCTGGGTGCCGGACACCCCCGACCTGCCCGCCGCCGCCAACGCCGTGCTGAAGGCCCGGGAAAACGCGCTGAAGAAGAAGGCGGCCGACGACGCGGCGGAGCTGCGCGACGAGGTGCAGAAGCTCGGCTTCGTGGTACGGGACGACGCCGCCAAGCAGTACTGGCGGCCCCTGGTGCGGCCGTGAGCGCGCAGGCGGGCCGGACCCGGCGCGAGGCGACCGCCGACCTGCTGGGGGTGGCGCTCGCCGCGCTGACGGGGCTGGCGTTCCTGGCGGAGGACGCCGACGCCGGGCGGGAGAGCGAAGGCTACCTGCTGCTGTCGGGCGTCGTGATGCTGGCCGGCTCCCTCTCGCTGTGGTGGCGCCGCCGCTGGCCGGTGGGGGTCGCGGCCGGGCTGCTGCCGACGGCGGTGCTCACCGAGTCCACGGCCGGTGCGATTCTCCTGGCGGTCCTGACGGTGGCCGTCCGCAGGTCGTGGCGGGTGACGGCCGCCGTGGTCGCGGCGCACTGCCTGGCGGCCGTGCCCTACACGCTCCGGCGGCCGGAGCCGGACCTGGCGGCGGCGGGCGTCGACGCGGCCGGGCAGGCGCTGTGGGCCATCGGGGCGTCGGCGGTCCTGATGCTTCCCTTCGCGTGGTGGGGTGCCGTGGTGCGCGCCCGGCGCGCGGAGCTGTCGGCGCTGCGGGAGCGGGCCGAGCGCGCTGAGGACGAGGCGCGTGCGGTGGCGGAACGGGTCCGGGCGCGGGAGCGTGCACACCTGGCCCGGGAGATGCACGACGTGCTGGCGCACCGCATCTCGCTGGTGAGCCTGCACGCCGGCGCCCTGGAGCTGCGTCCCTCGCTGCCGCCCGAGGAGGTGGCGGAGGCGGCCCGCACCATCCGTGCCAGCGCGCACCTGGCGCTGGAGGACCTGCGCGAGATCCTCGGCGTGCTGCGGCACGGCGAGGCCGCCGAGGAGGGAGTGCGGCCCCTGCCCGGGCTGGACCGGGTCGCCGAACTGGTCGCGGAGCGCCGCGCCGCCGGGACGCCGGTCGATGTGGACGACCAGCTGCCCGAGGGCGAGGAACCGTCCTTCGCGGTCAGCCGCACGGCCTATCGCGTCGTGCAGGAGGGGCTGACCAATGCCGGGAAGCACGCGCCGGGTGCCCGCGTCGGGCTGCGGCTCGCCCGCACCCCGGAGGGTGAGCTGCACATCAGCCTGCGCAACCTGCTGCCCGCCGCTTCCGCCCCGGTGGTGCCCGGTTCCCGGTCGGGCCTGATCGGCCTGGCCGAGCGGGCCGAGCTGACCGGCGGCCGGCTCGACTACGGCGTCCGCCGGGCGGAGGAGGGGCGCGTGGAGTTCCGCCTGGAGGCGTGGCTGCCGTGGTCCGGGTCCGGCTGACCGGTGCCGGCGCGCTCAGCCGGCCGGCAGGCCCGCCAGCGGCGCGAGCGCGCCCAGCGCCCCCGCCAGCAGCAGCGCGCTGACCACGCCCCGGCGCAGCACGAGCAGCCACAGCCCGGCGAGCCCCAGCACCGCCGCCTGCCAGGCGTGGCCGAGCGCGAGCGCCAGCGGCACGGCGGACCCGCAGATCGCGCCGATGACGGCGGGCCCGGCGCCGAGGAAGAACGCCTGGACGGACGGCAGCGACCGCAGCCGCTCCAGGTCCCGCGCGCCCAGGATGATGAGCAGGAAGGACGGCCCGAAGGCGACGGCTGCCGCGAGCAGCCCGCCCGCGAGGCCGGCCGCCGCGTAGCCGGTGACCGCGACCGTGTGCACCACCGGGCCCGGGGTGATCTGCCCGAGCGCCACCGCGTTGAGGAACTCCCCGCCGGTCAGCCAGCCGTGCTGGTCCACGGCGTCGGCCCGCATCAGCGGAATGATGACGAACCCGCCGCCGTAGGACAGCGCGCCCACCTTGAACGCCACCCACGTCAGCGCCGTGAGCGAGGCCGCCGCCGTCGCCACGGGCGCGGCGGCCAGCAGCAGCCACAGCCGTCCGCCCGCGCGCCCGCCGCCGGCGCGGCCAGGCTCCCGCGCGCCGCCGCGGCCCACGGCCGTCTCGGTCAGGCCCGCACCGATGAGCACCAGCACCAGCCACGGCCCGGCGCAGACCGCTGCCGCGCCGCCCGTGAGGACGTACGCCAGCCACCGCGCCCGCGGTGCCCCGGGCGCGGCCCGGCGCAGGCTGGCAGGGGCCAGCCCGAGCCCCGCGTGGAGCGCCACGGCGGCCACCGCCGCGCCGGCGCCCGCCGCCGCACCGCTGACCCACGACGGCGGGTCGCCCGCCAGGAACATCGCCGCCAGCGCCAGGATCAGCACCAGGCCCGGCGCGATGAAGCAGATCCCGCCCGCCAGCGCGCCCGGCACCCCCCGCAGCCGCCAGGCGCTGAGGATCGCCAGCTGCGTGGAGGCGGGGCCGGGCAGCAGATTCGTCGCCGCGATGTCGTCCTCGAAGGCGCGGGCGGGGATCCACCGCTCGCGCTCCACGCACAGCTGCCGCAGCAGCGTCAGGTGTGCGGGCGGTCCGCCGAAGCCGGTCAGGCCGATGCGCCCCCACTCGCGGGCGATCACCGGCAGGGACACGGTCCTCTCACGCGGCACAGGCGGCTCCCCCCAGGCGGGCGGCTGGACGGTGCTGGCCGGGTGACCCTACCGCCTCGCCCCGCACGGGCGGGTGAACGCCGGGAGACGGAACCGGCGGGCCGGTGCACGCGGGCCGGCTCAGGGAGGTGTTCAGGAGAGTGTCGCCACCATCAGTGCCTTGATGGTGTGCATCCGGTTCTCCGCCTCGTCGAAGACGACCGAGTGCGGTGAGGAGAACACCTCATCGGTGACCTCGAGCGAGTCCAGGCCGTGCCGCTCGTGGATCTCGCGGCCGACCGCGGTGCCCAGGTCGTGGAAGGCGGGCAGGCAGTGCAGGAACCGCACGTCCGGGTTGCCGGTGGCGCGCAGCACGTCCATCGTCACGGCGTACGGCTTGAGCAGCGCGATCCGCTCGTCCCACACCTCGGGGGGCTCGCCGAGCGAGACCCACACGTCGGTGGCGACGAAGTCCGCGCCGCGCACGCCCTCGGTGACGTCCTCGGTGAGGGTGACGCGGGCGCCGCTGTGCTCGGCGAGGCGGCTTGCCTCCTGCCGCACCTCCTCGGCTGGCCACAGCGCCCGGGGGGCGGCGATCCGCACGTCCATCCCGAGGAGTGCGCCCGTGACCAGGTAGGAGTTGCCCATGTTGTTCCGGGCGTCGCCGAGGTAGGCGAACGCCGTCTCGCCCAGCGGCTTGCGGCAGTGCTCCGTCATCGTCAGCACGTCAGCGAGCATCTGCGTCGGGTGCCAGTCGTCGGTCAGCCCGTTGTAGACGGGCACTCCCGCGTGCGCCGCCAGCTCTTCGACGGTGCGCTGCGCGCTGCCCCGGTACTGGATGGCGTCGAACATCCGGCCCAGCACCCGGGCGGTGTCCGCGGTGGACTCCTTGTGGCCCAGGTGCGAGCCCGCCGGATCGAGATAGGTGGTCGCCGCGCCCTGCTGGGAGGCGGCGACCTCGAAGGCGCAGCGGGTGCGCGTCGAGCTCTTCTCGAAGATCAGCGCGACGTGCCGCCCCGCCAGCCGCGGGGTCTCGGTGCCCGAGCGCCGCTCGGACTTCAGCTCGGCGGCCAGGCTGACCAGCGAGCAGAACTCCTCGGCGGTCAGGTCGGTTTCCTTGAGCAGGTGGCGGCCTCTGAGGTCCGTGGCCATCGGCAGGCTCCGTACGTCGCGTGGGGGCTTGCCGGGGCGCCCGGCCTGGCGGACGCGCGCCCCGGTGGTCGTTTGTGTGGAATCTTATACGAAATAAGACATGACTATGCTATGCCTGTCACGGCTGCCGTGTCTGCTGCGGTCTGGTCGCGCCGCGCCAGGTCCGGGCAGCGTCAGCTGACTGGGTCGCGCTCCACCGGGCAGCTCATGCACCGCGGCCCGCCGCGGCCGCGCCCCAGCTCGCTGCCGGGGATCTCCAGCACCTCAAAGCCGCTCTCCCGCAGGTGGCTGTTGGCCGTGACGTTCCGCTCGTACGTCACCACCACACCGGGCTCGACCGCCAGCACGTTGCACCCGTCGTCCCACTGCTCCCGCTCGGCCGCGTGGACGTCCTGCACCGGTGTCAGCACACGGATCCGGTCCAGCCCCAGCGCCGCCGCGATCGCGCGGTGCATGTGCGCGGGCGGGTGGTCCGTCACCCGCAGCCCGCCCTCGCCGTCCGGCTCGATGGTGTACGACGGCAGCATCCCCAGCCCCGCGTACTGCGTGAACGTCTCGCCGTCGACCATCGTCAGCACCGTGTCCAGGTGCATGAACGCCCGCCGCTTGGGCATGTCCAGCGCCACGATCCGCCCCGCCGAGCCCGCCGTGAACAGCCGCCGCGCCAGCAGCTCGACCGCCTGCGGGGTGGTCCGCTCGCTCATCCCGACCAGCACCGCGCCGTTCCCGATGACGAGCACGTCGCCGCCCTCGATCGTCGAGGGATGCGAGCCCTCGCCCTCCGACCAGGTGTGGAACGACCCGGCGCGGGAGGGGGCGAACAGCGGGTGGTAGCGGTAGACCGCCTCGAAGTGCACGCTCTCGCGCTGCCGCGCCGGCCACCGCATCGCGTTGATCGCCACCCCGTCGTACACCCAGGCGGAGGTGTCGCGCGTGAAGAGGTGGTTGGGCAGCGGTGCCAGCAGGAAGTCGTCCGGTTCCATCACGTGGAACCGCACGGAGGAGGGCTCCGGGAAGCCCTCCAGATACTCCCGCTTGGTCATGCCGCCGATCAGCGCCTCGGCGAGGTCGGCGTCGGACAGGCTGCCGAAGTTCTCGCGCAGCCGCCCGGTGGCGAGCGGCCCGTACTCCCGCTCGTCGAACACCCGCTCCAGCACGAGGGCGCGCGCGGCGGGGACGCTGAGCACTTCGGTCAGCAGCTCGCCGAACAGGTGCACCGCCACCCCCCGCTCGCGCAGCAGGGCGGCGAACACGTCGTGTTCCTGCTGCGCCCGCCGCACCCACAGCACGTCGTCGAAGAGCAGTTCCGACCGGTTGCTCGGGGTAAGCCGCTTCAGCTCCAGGCCGGGACGGTGGAGGATCACCCGGCGGAGCCGCCCGGTCTCGGAGGCCACGTGGTACGTCATGGGCCCATCCTCCGTCACAGCCGCGGGTCCACGGGCTCCGACTCCAGCGCCAGCACCGCCGCGACCGCCTCGTGGACGCGCCACAGCGGCTCGCCGGCAGCCAGCCGGTCGAGCGCCTCCAGGCCCAGGGCGTACTCGCGCAGCGCCAGCGACCGCTTGTGCCCCAGCGACCTCTCGCGCAGCCGGGCGAGCCGCTCCGGCCGCAGGTACCCGGGGCCGTAGACCAGCCGCAGGTACTCCCGGCCCCGGACCTTCACCCCGGGCTGGACCAGCCGCCCGGCGGCGTCGGTGGCCAGCGCCTGGCGCGGCTTGACCACCATGCCCTCGCCGCCGCCGGACGTCAGCCGCTCCCACCAGGCGGTGCCGGCCGCCACCGACTCCGGATCGGTGGTGTCGACCGCCAGCCGGGCCGTGGGCACCAGCAGCTCGTCGTGCTCCGCCAGCCGGTCCAGCAGGGCCAGCTGCTCGTCGTGCGGCAGCCCCGCCAGGCTGCGGCCCTCGGCGGCGAGGAGCTGGAACGGCGCCAGCCGCGCCCCCGACAGGCCGTCGGTCTCCCAGCAGTAGCGGCGGTAGGCCGCCGTGAACGCCTCGGCGTCCGCGGCCCGGGCGCGCTGCCGCTCCAGCAGCCCGCCCACCGGCAGGCCCCGCTCCCGCGCGGCCTCCAGCGCCGCCAGCGCCCTCGGGAACACCGCGCGGGCCGCCGCCCCCACGGCCGCGTACCGCTCCCGCACCAGCCCGCCGGCCTTCAGCGACCAGGGCATCAGCTCGGCGTCGAGCAGCAGCCAGTCGGTGTCCAGTTCCTGCCACAGCCCGGCGGCCGACACGCACGCGGCGACGCGCGCCAGCAGCCGCCCGGTCAGCTCCTCGTCGCGGAAGAACGCGCGGCCGGTGCGGGTGTGGACCGCGCCGCGCGTGCCCGGCGGCGCGTCGAAGCGGCGGGCCGCCGTCTTCTCGTCTCGGCACACCAGGACCACCGCCCGCGAGCCCATGTGCTTCTCCTGGCAGATGACCTCCCGCACGCCGGCGTCCCGGTACCCGGCGAACGCCTCGGCCGGGTGCTCCAGGTAGCCCTCGGCCGAGGCCGTGGCGGCCGGCGCCATCGTCGGCGGCAGGTACAGCACCAGCCGCGGGTCCATCGCGAACCGGCTCAGCACCTCCAGCGCCGCCGCCGCGTTCTCCTCACGGACCGTCACCCGGCCGTGGTGGCGGGTCTCCACCACGCGCCGCCCGGCCACATCGCCCAGGTCCAGCGGGCGCGGCGCCGGGGGAGCGGGCGCCAGCGGACGTACCGGCGCGTACCACTCCCGCTCAGCGGGAACGGACACCAGCTCGCGCTCCGGCCAGCGCAGCGCGGACAGCCTGCCGCCGAAGACGCACCCGGTGTCCAGGCAGAGCGTGTTGTTGTGCCACCTCGCCTCGGGCACCGGGGTGTGGCCGTAGACGACGGCCGCCTTGCCCCGGTACTCGTCGGCCCAGGGGTAGCGCACCGGCAGACTGAACTCATCGGTCTCGCCGGTGGTGTCGCCGTACAGCGCGTGCGCCCGCACCCGGCCGGAGGTGCGGCCGTGGTAGCGCTCGGGCAGCCCGGCGTGGCTGACGACCAGCCGCCCGCCGTCGAGCACGTAGTGGCTGACCAGGCCGTCCAGGAACTCCCGCACCCGCGCACGGAAGCCCGGGTCCGTCTCCTCCTCGCGCTCCAGCTGCGCCGCCGTCTCGGCCAGGCCGTGCGCCATCGAGGTGTTCCGGCCCGCGAGGTACCGGGCGAGCTTGTTC
The DNA here is from genome assembly GCF_016741785.1 of Streptomyces sp. 7-21. GTDB lineage: Bacteria > Actinomycetota > Actinomycetes > Streptomycetales > Streptomycetaceae > Streptomyces. The sequence continues at coordinate 232,710 of NZ_JAERRL010000006.1, read as the reverse complement.
TCGTGATTGCCGGGCACGCACAGCGCGTTCCCGGCGGCGGTCATGCCGAGCACCAGCCGCAGCACGCCGGGGCTGTCCGGCCCCCGGTCGACCAGGTCACCGAGGAAGACGGCCGTCCTGCCCTCCGGGTGGCGGGCGTTGACCGCGCGCCCGGAGCCGTCCCGTTCGAGGACGTACCCCAGCGGCCCCGACAGCAGCGACTCCAGTTCACCGCGGCAGCCGTGGACGTCGCCGATGAGGTCGAACGGCCCGGTCAGGTGGGTGAGGTCGTTGTACCGCCGCCGCAGCCGCACCCGCGCGGCTGCCACCTCCTCCTCGCCGCGCAGCACGTGCACCGTGCGGAAGCCCTCACGCGCCAGGCCGCGCAGCGAGCGCCGCAGCTCGCGGTGCTGGCGCCGGATGACGTGGTCCGGCAGCGCGGCCCGTTCGGGCCGGGCGGCGTTCCGCTCGGCGCAGACCCGCTCGGGTATGTCCAGGACGATCGCCACCGGCAGCACGTCGTGCTCGCGGGCCAGCCGGACGAGTGAACGGCGCGACTCCCGCTGCACGCTGGTGGCGTCGACGACCGTCAGCCGCCCGGCTGCCAGCCGCTTGCCCGCGATGACGTGCAGCAGGTCGAACGCCTCGGCGGTGGCGCTCTGGTCGTTCTCGTCGTCGGCCACCATGGCGCGGCAGGCGTCGGAGGAGACGACCTGCGTCGGCTGGAAGTGGCGGCGGGCGAACGTGGACTTGCCCGAGCCGGTGGTGCCGATCAGGACCACGAGCGAGAGGTCGGGGATGTCGAGGTCGGTCATGCGGCGCGCCCTTCCCTGGTGCCGTCGGTGGTCCGTGTGAACAGCGCGAGCTGCGTGGGCGGCCCCAGCTCGGGGTCCTCGTCCCCGACGGGCCGGAAGGCGACGGTGTAGCCGTGCGCGGCGGCCACCGCCCCGGCCCACGCCCGGAAGCGCTTGCGCGGCCACTCGAAGCGGTGGTCCTCGTGGCGCATGGCGCCCGCGGGCAGCCCCGGGTAGCGGGCGTTGTACTCGGCGTTCGGCGTCGTCACCACCACGACGCGGGGCCGGGCCGCGGCGAAGACGGCGTGTTCGAGCGCGGGCAGCCGCGGCGGGTCCACGTGCTCGATGACCTCGCTGAGCACGGCGGCGTCGTACGCGGCGAGCCGGGCGTCGGTGTACATCAGCGACCCCTGCACCAGCGTGAGCCGCGCGCGCTGCCGTTCCGGCATGCGGCCGGTGCCCAGCCGCCGTTCGGCCGCGCGCAGTGCGCGGACCGAGACATCCATGCCCAGCACGTCGGTGAAGCCGGGGTCCTTGAGCAGCTCGGCCAGCAGCTGCCCGCTGCCGCAGCCGAGATCGGCGACGCGGGCGGCACGGCACTCGCGCAGCACGGCCAGGACGGCCTTTCGGCGGCGCTCCGCCAGCGGCACGGCCTCCCCGCCCGGGGCCTGCGGGGCGCTGCCGTCGCCGCCGTCGCTGCTGCCGTCGTCGGCCACCGCGTTGTCCAGCTCCTCCGGCGCGGTGTCGTCCGACTCGGCGAGCCGGGCCAGTTCGAGCCGCTGCAGCGCCCGCCGGGTGAAGGCGGTGCGGTGCGCCAGGTAGCGGCCGGCGATGAACCGCTGCTCGGGGTGGGAGGCCAGCCAGCCCTCCCCGGCCCGCAGCAGCTTGTCCACCTCCTCCTCGGTGATCCAGTAGTGCTTGCCGTCGTCGAGCACCGGCAGCAGCACGTACAGCTGCCGCAGCGCGTGGGAGAGCAGCGTGGTCCCCGCCAGCACCAGCCGCACGCAGGAGGCGTCGCCCCAGGCGGGGAACTGCGGGTCCAGCGGCACGGGTTCGGCCGTCACCCGCCATCCCAGCGGCGTGAACAGCCGGTGCGCCGCCGCCGCGCCGCCGCGCGCGGAGAGCGCGGGCACCTCAATGCGCAGCGGCAGCTCGGTCGCCGCCAGGGCGGGCCGGGCGGCGCACTCGCCGCGCATCGCCGAGCGGAAGACCTGGCCCAGCGCGACCGCGAGCAGTGAGGACGCGACGTACGGCCGGTCGGTCACGTGCGCCGCCGCTTCCTGCCGCCCCCGGCCGCGTGCGAGGGCGGCGGGGTCGGTCTCCAGCAGCAGCGCCGCCGTGCAGCGGTCCTCGCCGGCCTCCGGGTAGAAGACGTGGGCGGTGCCGGCGGAGACGGCGAACTCCTGGATGCGGTCGGGGTGTTTGTGCAGCAGGTAGCCGAGGTCCGAGGCCGGGTGGCCGGCCGCGGCGGCGGTCGAGATCGTCAGGAACACCCGGTCGAGTATCGCCACGTGGCGCTGCCGGGGCCAGGTGTTTTCCCGTGCGGCGGACCGCCGGCCCTCCGGCCAGCGCGCGGGCCCGCCGACGAGGGCGCCGGTCTCTTCCGCAAAGCGTGTGACACACGGGACGCGCGGGCATGACAACTCCGTGGCGAAGACGCGTGAGGAGGAGCAACTTCCCCGCAGCCGCTGGCGGTTGGTGGGGCCTGGCATCGTGGTGGCCGCCACCGGCGTCGGCGCCGGTGACCTGGTCGCGACGACCGTGGCGGGGGAGCGCTACGGCTACACCCTGCTGTGGGCGGCGGTCCTCGGCTGCCTGATCAAGATCTCGCTGGCCGAGGCGGCGGGGCGCTGGCATCTCGCCACCGGCACCACCCTCTTCGAGGGCTGGCGGACACTCGGCCCGTGGACGACCGTCTACTTCGCGGGCTACGTGGCCGTCTGGGGATTCGTCTACGGCTCGGTCGCCATGTCCGCGAGCGGCCTGCCGCTGGCCGCGCTCTTCCCGGACGGGCCCGACTACCGGGTCTGGGGCGTACTGTGCGCGCTGCTGGGCCTGGCCTGCGTCTGGTGCAACCGCTACGCCGTCATCGAGCGCGTGATGACGGTGCTGGTGGGCGTGATGTTCGTCGTCACGGTCGGCCTCGCGATCCGCGTCACCCCCGACCTGGGCGGGCTGGGCGCCGGGCTGCTGCCCACGTTCCCCGACGGCTCCCTGGTGTACACGCTGGGCCTGATGGGCGGCGTCGGCGGCTCCATCACGCTGGCGGCCTACGGTTACTGGGTCACCGCCAAGGGCTGGCGGGGCCCGCGCTGGATCCCCGTGATGCGCTGGGACAACCGCGTCGCCTACGCGATGACCGGCGTCTTCGTCATCGCCATGCTCATCGTGGGGGCGGAGCTGCTGCGCGCGGCCGACGTCGCGCTGGCGAGCGGGGACCGCGGCCTGCTGGACGTCGGCGAGGTGCTGGAGGAGCGCTTCGGCGCGCTGACGGCCAAGGTCTTCCTCCTCGGCTTCTTCGCGACGTCCTTCAGCTCCCTGCTGGGCGTCTGGCATGGCGTCAGCCTGCTGTTCGCCGACTTCACGGCGCGGCTGCGGGCCGCCCGGGGCGCAGGTGACGGCGGCGCGGCGGCCAGGGAGCCGGAGCGGTCACGGCCGTTCCGGGCGTATCTGCTGTGGCTGACGTTCCCTCCGATGCTGCTGCTGTACCAGGACGAGCCGGTTGCCCTGACCCTCGCCTACGGGGTCATCGGCGCGCTGTTCATGCCCTTCCTCGCCGTCACGCTGCTGTGGCTGCTCAACGGGCCCCGCACGCCGCGGGCGTGGCGCAGCGGCCTGGTCAGCAACGTGATGCTGGTAGGCGCCACGGCGCTGTTCGTCTTCCTGAGCGTGCGGGAGATCCAGGATCTGCCCTGGTGAACTGCCCCCGGCGGCCGGGCGGCGCCGGGCCCCGGCAGCGGGCGGCCGCCGCGCGGCGTCACGCGCGCCGCACGCCCCCGCTGCCGGCCGCGCCCGCGGGCCGCCGCTGGTCAGACGAGCAGCGCCGCGGCCAGCAGGTACGGCAGGCAGCCCGTGACCACGCCGGCGAAGACGACGGTGGCGGTCATCGTGGCCCGCCCGGGGACGACGCGGGCCAGCAGGCCGCTGACGACGAGTCCGCTCACCCCGGCGGCCAGCTCGTAGAGGACGAGCGCGGGCGACACGAGCATGGCCAGCACGCTTGTGGCGGCAAAGAGCGCGAGCGTGCGCCGCGCAGTCCTGCTGTCCAGCCGGTCCAGCCTGTTGTCCAGCGCCTGATCCATCGCGGAACTCCTCAGCACAGCCGGGTGGTTACCGTCCCGTGATATGTCCCCCGTGAAGGCGCCGTTTAATCCGCGTCGACGAGGTGGCTGTTCGGTCATGAAACCGGACGGATTCGGTCACGAAGTGCATGTTGCTGTGAAGTTTTCTTCCAGCTTCTTGCTGGTTTCCGTTGCAGGTCGCGGTGGCCGCCGCGGGGAGGGGGGCGTGCCGCCGTCACAGCGCGGACCAATGGTGTTGCCGCGCCCCTCTGGCCATCGTCGCCGGGGCCGTGGATGATGAGCCCGTTCGGTGTTCCGCCTGTTCTGCCACGACAGTCCCGATGGCCTCGGCGCTACCCGCCGGCACAGGAGGAAGTCCCCCCACCCGCGCCACCCTCGCACGCCTGTGCGCGCCCGCCCTTTGAAATGTCATGTACAGAACAGGCTGCGTGACCATCTCACAGCGAAGGGAGTCCGCAGTGGCCTGCTCGACCACTCCCCTCTGGGCAGGGGAGACCACCTGGTTCTGCTGCGGCGCCGCCTGGGGTCCGTGCGACAGCGCGGGCGGCGGCGCCTGCGGCAACTGCAGCTCGGCCGCCAACCACGGCGCCTGGCCCAACGCCTCGCAGGCGTGCTGGGACATCACCCGCCCCGATCTCTGCGGCGAGGGCGGCCTGCCCCGACGCGGCTGCGGCTCGGTGATGAACGTCCGGCACCAGTGCACCAACGCGACCGTCTGCATCACCATCACCGACTGCGGTCCGCGCACCAGAAGCTTCTGCGGCGAGCAGTCCTGCTGCGGCGGGAACTGCCGCGTCAACCGGGTGCTCGACCTGACGCCCGCCGCGTTCTCCGCCATCGGCAGCCTCGACTCCGGCGTGCTGCCCGTCGTCATCACCGAGTGAGGAGGCCCGCATGTCGTCATCCGTCCCGGCCAGCCGCGTCGGCCGGAGAAGCTTCCTGACCTCCGCTGCCGTCGGCGGCGCCACCATCGTCGGCGCTTCCGCGCTCGGCGCCCTGGACGCCGACGCCGCCTTCGCCGCGCCGACGCCCTCCCTCGACCCGGCGATCGCGCGTACCTCGTTCGCCGAGGGCCGGATCAGCGCCGTCTCCGGGCGGCTGCTCCACGTCACCGGCTCCCACGGCGAGCGGCACCGCATCCAGCTCACCCACGCCACCAGCGTCTGGAAGGCGCGCCCCACCACCCCGGACGCCGTCGAGCCCGGCGACGGCCTGTACGCCCGGGGCGTCGAGATGCCCGATGGCACCCTTGCCGCCGACGCGGTGTGGGTCAACATCGTCAACCTCTACACGACGATCCAGGGCATCCAGCGGGACCGCCTCTACCTCGCGCACGGCAACCGGGAGCTGCTCGGCCGCACCCTCCCGGAGACCACCGCCTCCTACGCGGGGAGCGCGCTCACCTCGGACCTGTCGCGGCTGCGGATCGGCCAGCCTGCCCAGGTGCTCGGCGCCTGGCGCCCGGCCGACGACTCCATCGACCTGGTCCGTGTCACCGTCGGCCACTGACCCCGGCCGCACCCCGGAAGGAGGAATCCGCACGTGACCAACGTGACGCTGGTGGCGAGCATGGTGCCGCTGCTGCTGGGAGGACTGCTCGCGTGGACCGGCGCGGGGAAGCTGCTGAGCCGGGCGGCACGGGTCCAGGCGGCGCGCACCGCGCTGCCGCGCCTGACCGGCGGCCCCGGCCGGGCCGCGGTGGTGCTCCGGGCCGCCGGCGGCGCGGAGGCGGTGCTGGCGGCCGGGCTGCTGGCCGCGCCGGCCGCGCCCGTCACCGGGGCGGCCACGGCGCTGCTGGGCGCCGGGTTCCTGGCCTACCTGGCGTACGCCAGGGCCGTGGATCCCGGCGCGTCCTGCGGCTGCTCCGCCCGCGAGACGGACCCGGTGACCTGGCACTCCTTCGTCCGTGCCGCTGCCGTGGCGGGCGGCGGGGTGCTGGCGGCCGCGGCGGCGCAGCCCTGGTGGCAGGCGCTGGCCGAGCGGCCGGCGGCCGCCGCCGTGGTGCTGGCCGGAGGAGCGGCGGGACTGGCGTTCCTCTCGGCGGGCCCGCGGCGCCGCTGGGCCGTTCCGCTGCGGCGGCTGCGGCTGCGGCTGTCCGGTCACCCGCTGCGGGCGGCGGGACACGGCGGGACGGTGCCGGTCGCCGCCTCCGTGGAGCTGCTGGAGCGCTCCCTGGCCTGGGAGGCCGCCGCCCCGCTCATCCGCTCCGGGCTCGTCGAGCACTGGGAGGAGGACGGCTGGCGGATCCTGCACTACACCGGCGTGGACGCCACGGGTGAGCGGGAACGGCCGGTGTCCGTGGTCTTCGCCATGGACGCCACCGCCACGCTGGAGGCGGCGCGCGGCCACGTCATCCGCGTCAGCGTCGTGGACCAGGAGACGGAGGAGGTCGTGACCGGGCGGCTGATCCGCGAACCGCTGCGGCTCGCCGGCTAGGGCGCATCGGCAGGGGAGAACCGGGGGACCGGAGAACGCAAAAGCGAGGGGTGTCCCGTGCCCTGCCGCGGGACACCCCGTGCGGTGCCGGTGCCGTCAGATGTCGCGGAACGTCTCGATCTGGGCCCCTACGGAGTTGAGCCGCTCGGCCAGGTCCTCGTAGCCGCGGTTGATGACGTACACGTTCCGCAGCACGGACGTGCCCTCGGCCGCCATCATCGCCAGCAGCACCACGACGGCCGGGCGCAGCGCCGGCGGGCACATCATCTCCGCCGCGCGCCAGCGCGTCGGCCCCTCAACCAGGACCCGGTGCGGGTCGAGCAGCTGGAGCCGGCCGCCGAGGCGGTTGAGGTCGGTCAGGTAGATCGCGCGGTTGTCGTAGACCCAGTCGTGGATCAGGGTCGAGCCGTGCGCCGAGGCGGCGATCGCCGCGAAGAACGGCGCGTTGTCGATGTTCAGCCCCGGGAACGGCATCGGGTGGATCTTGTCGATCGGCGCCTCCAGCTTGGAGGGCCGCACGGTCAGGTCGGCCAGCCGGGTCCTGCCGTTGTCCGCCGCGTACTCCGGCCCCAGGTCGTGGTCCAGGCCCATGCCCTCCAGCACGGCCAGCTCGATCTCCAGGAACTCCAGCGGCACCCGGCGGATCGTCAGCTCCGACTCGGTCACCACGGCCGCGGCGATCAGGCTCATGGCCTCGACCGGGTCCTCGGAGGGCGAGTAGTCCACGTCGCGGTCGATGTCCGGCACGCCGTGCACCACCAGCGTGGTGGTGCCGACGCCCTCGATCCGCACGCCGAGCTGTTCCAGGAAGAAGCACAGGTCCTGGACCATGTAGTTCGACGAGGCGTTGCGGATCACCGTCACGCCGCCGTGGCGGGCAGCGGCCAGCAGCGCGTTCTCCGTGACCGTGTCGCCGCGCTCGGTGAGCACGATCGGCCGGTCGGGACGGATGTCCCGGTTGACCGTCGCGTGGTACATGCCCTCCGTCGCCGTGACCTCCAGGCCGAAGCGGCGCAGCGCCATCATGTGGGGCTCGACCGTGCGCGTGCCCAGGTCACAGCCGCCGGCGTAGGGGATCTTGAACCGGTCCATGCGGTGCAGCAGCGGGCCGAGGAACATGATGATGCTCCGGGTCCGGCGGGCCGCCTCCTCGTCGATGGCGTCGAGGTTCAGCTCGGCGGGCGGCACGATCTCCAGGTCGGCGCCGTCGTTGATCCAGCGGGTGCGGACGCCGATGGAGTTGAGTACCTCCAGGATCCGGAAGACCTCCTCGATCCGCGCCACCCGGCGCAGGACGGTGCGGCCGGAGTTCAGCAGCGAGGCGCACAGCAGCGCCACGCAGGCGTTCTTGCTCGTCTTGACGTCGATGGCGCCCGAGAGCTGTCTGCCGCCGACGACCCGCAGATGCATCGGCCCTGCGTACCCGAGCGAGACGATCTCGCTGTCCAGGGCCTCGCCGATCCTGGCGATCATCTCAAGGCTGATGTTCTGGTTGCCTCGTTCGATGCGGTTAACGGCGCTCTGACTTGTCCCCAGCGCCTCCGCGAGCTGGACCTGCGTCCAGCCACGATGCTGGCGCGCGTCCCTGATGAGCTGTCCGATCCGGGCGAGGTAGTCGTCGGTCATAGCTTCGACTTTATCTCACATATGAGATGAGCGCCCCTTGAGGGGGTGGTGTGTCGGGCTGTTGTCGTCCGGGGTGCTTTCCGGGTCCTGTCCGGGTCCTGTCCGGCTTGCCGTCCGGCTTCGGACCCAGTCAGCCATCTCATCTCATCATCTCCCCCGCACTCTCTCATCTGGAGGGGGTGCGTCCGCGCGCGGGGCGTCCCCGGCGTGTCCTGGCCCTGCGGTGCCCAACTGCCTGGCGGCAGGCGTCTGCCCGGTTTCCGCTGGGGCGGCTCCGGACACCCGTACGGGCGCGGGCGGGGCGGCATGACCCGGTGACCGCGATGTACTAGGGTGGTATCTCGACATCGAGATATCTGGCGAGGACGCTGAAGGAGACAGTCGTGTCGGCGAACAGCTTCGACGCCCGCAGCACGCTTGAGGTGGGCGGCGAGTCGTACGAGATCTTCCGGCTGGACAAGGTGGAGGGCTCCTCCCGGCTGCCGTACAGCCTGAAGGTGCTCCTGGAGAACCTCCTGCGGACGGAGGACGGGGCGAACATCACCGCCGACCACATCCGTGCGCTGGGCTCCTGGGACCCCAAGGCCCAGCCGAGCCGGGAGATCCAGTTCACCCCGGCCCGCGTCATCATGCAGGACTTCACGGGCGTGCCGTGCGTGGTGGACCTGGCCACCATGCGCGAGGCCGTCCGCGAGCTCGGCGGTGACCCGGCCCGCATCAACCCGCTGGCCCCGGCCGAGCTGGTCATCGACCACTCCGTCATCGCTGACAAGTTCGGCACGCCCGACTCCTTTCAGCAGAACGTCGAGCTGGAGTACGGCCGCAACCGCGAGCGCTACCAGTTCCTGCGCTGGGGGCAGACCGCCTTCGACGAGTTCAAGGTCGTGCCGCCGGGCACCGGCATCGTCCACCAGGTGAACATCGAGCACCTCGCCCGCGTCGTCATGGTGCGCAACGGCCAGGCGTACCCCGACACCCTCGTCGGCACCGACTCGCACACCACGATGGTCAACGGCCTGGGCGTGCTCGGCTGGGGCGTCGGCGGCATCGAGGCCGAGGCGGCCATGCTCGGCCAGCCGGTGTCCATGCTGATCCCGCGCGTCGTCGGCTTCAAGCTGACCGGTGAGCTGCCCACCGGCACCACCGCCACCGACCTGGTGCTGACCATCACCGAGATGCTCCGCAAGCACGGCGTGGTCGGCAAGTTCGTCGAGTTCTACGGCGAGGGCGTCGGCGCGATCCCGCTCGCCAACCGCGCCACGATCGGCAACATGTCGCCGGAGTTCGGCTCCACCGCGGCCATCTTCCCCATCGACGCCGAGACCATCAGCTACCTGCGGCTGACCGGCCGCACCGAGAGCCAGCTGGCGCTCGTCGAGGCGTACGCCAAGGAACAGGGCCTGTGGCACGACCCGGCTGTGGAGCCGGAGTACTCCGAGTACCTGGAGCTCGACCTGGCCAGCGTGGAGCCCTCCATCGCCGGCCCCAAGCGCCCGCAGGACCGGATCGCGCTGACCGAGGCGAAGAGCAAGTTCTGCGAGGACGTCCGCGCCTACGTGCCGTCCACCGACGCTGACGAGGCGGGCAAGGAGTCCTTCCCGGCCTCCGACTCCCCGGCCGTCTCCAACGGCGTGCCCAGCAAGCCCGTCCCCGTGAGCCTGGCCGACGGCACCACGTTCGAGCTGGACCACGGCGCCGTCACCGTTGCCGCCATCACCTCCTGCACCAACACCTCCAACCCCTCGGTCATGGTGGGCGCCGCGCTGCTCGCCAAGAAGGCCGTGGAGCGCGGCCTGACCCGCAAGCCGTGGGTGAAGACCACGCTGGCGCCCGGCTCCAAAGTCGTCATGGACTACTACGACCGCGCAGGGCTGACGCCGTACCTGGACAAGCTCGGCTTCAACCTGGTCGGCTACGGCTGCACCACCTGCATCGGCAACTCCGGGCCGCTGCCCGAGGAGATCTCGAAGGCCATCAACGACAACGACCTGGCGGTCGTCTCCGTCCTGTCCGGCAACCGGAACTTCGAGGGCCGCATCAACCCCGACGTCAAGATGAACTACCTGGCGTCCCCGCCGCTCGTGGTCGCCTACGCCCTGGCCGGCTCCATGAAGGTGGACATCACCAGCGAGCCGCTGGGCGCCGACAGCGAGGGCAAGCCGGTGTACCTGCGCGACATCTGGCCGTCGGAGCAGGAGATCGAGGAGATCATCGCCGGCGCCATCGGGCAGGAGATGTTCAGCCAGAGCTACGCCGACGTCTTCGCCGGCGACGCCCAGTGGAACGCGCTGCCCATCCCGACCGGCTCGACGTTCGAGTGGGACCCGGAGTCCACCTACGTGCGCAAGCCCCCGTACTTCGAGGGCATGACGCGTGAGCCGCAGCCCGTCTCCGACATCGAGGGCGCCCGCGTGCTGGCCAAGCTCGGTGACTCGGTCACCACCGACCACATCTCGCCGGCCGGCGCGATCAAGGCCGACACTCCGGCCGGGAAGTACCTCACCGAGCACGGCGTGGCCCGCCGCGACTTCAACTCCTACGGGTCGCGCCGCGGCAACCACGAGGTGATGATCCGCGGCACGTTCGCCAACATCCGGCTGCGCAACCAGATCGCTCCCGGCACCGAGGGCGGCTACACCCGCGACTTCACCCAGGAAGGCGCCCCGGTGTCGTTCATCTACGACGCCGCCCAGAACTACCAGGCGGCGGGCGTGCCGCTGGTGGTGCTCGCGGGCAAGGAGTACGGCTCCGGCTCGTCCCGCGACTGGGCCGCCAAGGGCACCGCGCTGCTGGGCGTGCGGGCCGTCATCGCCGAGTCCTACGAGCGGATCCACCGCTCCAACCTCATCGGCATGGGCGTGCTGCCGCTCCAGTTCCCCGAGGGGGAGAGCGCCGCGTCGCTCGGCCTGACCGGCGAGGAGACCTACTCCATTACGGGCATCACCGCCCTCAACGACGGCGGCATCCCCGAGACCGTGCGGGTGACCACGGACACCGGCGTCAGCTTCGACGCCGTGGTCCGCATCGACACCCCCGGTGAGGCGGACTACTACCGCAACGGCGGCATCATGCCGTACGTGCTGCGGTCGCTGCTGCGCAAGTAAGGCACACATCAGTCACTGCTGCGACGCCGCGGCGCGCGCAGGGCACCGGGCCGCTCCCGCCATGAGGCGGGGGCGGCCCGTGCGCATGCGGCCAGATTGCGACTCGGACACGCCTGCGCGCACAGGCTGTGCGCGACCTACCGCCGTTCGGGGGATTGGACTATACCTGTCGGGATCCGGGCCACCACCCGTCCCGCCCGGGTCCCGACAGAAGGCGAGGACGCGAACATGACCGCGAGTCCGCATGTCAACCGCCGCATCTTCCTGACGAGAACCGCCGCCGCGACCGCCCTGTCCGTACCGGCCCTGGGAGCGCTCAGCGCCTGCGCCAGCGGCGGCAGCAGCGGGTCCGGCACCGTTGAGACGGTCGACAGGACCGATGACAACCCGTTCGGCGTTCCCAGCGACGAGCAGCTCGAAGTCGTCATCTTCGACGGCGGCTTCGGCGACCAGTACGCTCTCGACACCGAGGAGCTGTACCAGGAGCGGTTCGGCCCGGTCGACCACACCGCCACCCAGGAGATCCAGTCCCGGCTCCAGCCCCGCATGGTGCAGGGCGAACCGCCGGACGTGGTCGACAACTCCGGTGCCCAGGCGATGGACATCGCCGCCCTCATCCGCAACGACCAGGTCCACGACCTGACCGAGCTGCTGGACGCCCCGTCGCTGGACGACCCGGAGGTCCCCGTCCGCGACACGCTCATGCCCGGCACCCTGGAGATGGGGCAGTTCGGCAGCGACGCCTTCTACCAGCTCAACTACGCCTACCACGTCTACGGCCAGTGGTACTCGCGCACCGCCCTGCAGCGGCTGGACGTCGAGTACCCCCGGACCTGGGACGAGATGATCGACGTCTGCCGGCGTGCCCAGCGGGAGGGCATCGCGGGCTGGACCTACCCCGGCGTGTACCCCTACTACCTGGCCTTCACGCTCTACCCGTTCATCGCCAAGATCGGCGGCATCGAGGTGCTGCGGGCGCTGGACAACCTGGAGCCCAACGCCTGGCGCCACGAAGCGGTCCGGGCGGCGTTCGAGGCCTACCACGAGCTCTACGCGCGCGGATTCATCCTGGAGGGAACCCCCGGCCTCAACCACGAGGACGCCCAGAGCGAGTGGACCGCCGGCCGGGCGCTGTTCATCCCCAACGGCTCCTGGGTGGAGAACGAGGCGAAGTCCACCACGCCCGAGGACTTCGACATGGCCGTCGGCCCGCCCACGGGCCTGGACTCCTCCGACGCCATGCCGTTCGAGACCCTCTGGGCCTCGCCCGGCGAGCCCTTCCTGGTGCCCGCCGACGCGCGCAACGTCCCCGGCGGCATGGAGTTCCTGCGCATCATGCTCGGCAGGCAATCCGCGCAGAACTTCACCCGCCTGGTCTCCTCGCTGACCTGTGTGCGCGGCGCCGCGGACGGCATGGAGCTGGGCCCCGGCCTGAGCAGCGCGGTCGAGGCGATCGAGGCCGCCGGCGACAACCTTGTGCTCTCCCGGCTGCCCGACTGGTACAAGCAGCTCAACGACGAGGAGATCGGCGGGGCCGTCGCCGCCATGATGGCCGGGGAGATCAACCCCACCGAGGCCATCGACCGCTGTCAGCGCGCCGCCGACGCCACGGCACGCGACGACTCCATCGAGAAGTTCCAGCACGCCTGACCACGACACGGGAAGGACCGGGGCGGCATGGCACCCTCGACCCGCATACCTGACAGCCCGTCACCGGGCAGCAGGCTCACGTTCGCGGCGGCGGCCCTCGTGGCTCTTCTCCTGCCGCCCCGGCTGACCCCGCGCCGGATACGCGCGGACCGGCGGTACCGCCGGCTGGACGAGTACCGGTTCATCCTCTGGTTCCTCGCCGCGCCGGTGCTCATCTACGTCGTCTTTGTCGTCTCGCCGTTCCTCCAGGCGTTCTTCTACTCGATGACGGACTGGACGGGCTACAGCAGCGCCTACACCTTCACCGGCTTCGAGAACTACGAACGGCTCTGGAACGACGACAAGTTCTGGGACGCGCTGCGCAACAGCCTGCTGCTGCTCGTCGCCGCGCCGGTGATCACGCTGGCGCTGGGCCTCTTCTTCGCCTTCATGCTCAGCGCCGGCGGCAGCAAGCGGCGCGGCGAGGCGGTCTCCGGCGTCGCCGGGTCCGCGTTCTACAAGGTCGTCTTCTTCTTCCCGCAGGTGCTCTCGCTGGCGATCATCGCCGTCATCTGGGCGCGGGTGTACAGCCCGCGCAGCGGCGCGCTCAACGAGACCCTGGAGCTGACCGGCCTGGGCGGGCTGCGGCAGAACGACTGGCTCGGCGGCGACCTCGCCATCTGGTGCGTGCTGGCCGTGCTGTGCTGGTCGTTCGTCGGCTTCTACGTGGTGCTCTTCTCGGCGGCGATGAGCTCCATCCCGCGCGAGACCTACGAGGCCGCGCTGCTGGACGGCGCCAGCCGCCCGGTGACGTTCTTCCGCATCACGCTCCCGCTGACCTGGGACACCGTCCAGACCGGCTGGATCTACATGGGCATCCAGGCGCTCGACGGCTTCGCCCTGGTCAGCGTGATGGTGCCGGAGCACGGCATGGACGTGGTGCCCACCTACCTGTTCGACAAGGCGTTCCGCGACGGGCAGGCCGGATACGCCACCGCCGTCGGCGTGGCCCTGTTCGTCGTGACCCTGCTCTTTGCGGTCCTGATGATGCGGCTCGCCCGGCGCGAGCGCATCGAGTACTGAAGCCGTCCGCGCGCAAGGGAGCCCCCAACGATGAGCCTCACCAAGTCCGCCCGCCCGCGCGGGGACCGGGAACAGACCACCGGCCGGGTGCTGAACGTGTTCTCCCACTCCTTCCTGGTGGTGTGGGCGGTGATGGCGGCCGGGCCGCTGCTGTGGGTGGTGCTGTCCAGCCTGCGGGAGCACGGCGATCTGGTCACCGAGCCCTTCGGGCTGCCGACCTCACTGCACTGGGAGAACTTCAGCAACGCCTGGACCTCGGCGAACATCGGCCGCTATACGCTCAACTCACTGATCATCCTGTCCGGTTCGCTCACCGGCACGATGCTGTTCGGCGCGATGGCGGCGTACGTGCTCGCCCGCTTCCGGTTCCCGGGCAACCGCGTGGTGTACCTGCTGTTCACCGGCGGGATGATGTTCCCCGTCTTCCTGGCGCTGGTGCCGCTGTTCTTCATCCTGGACAACCTCGGCATGCTCAACACCCGCCAGGGCCTGATCCTCGTCTACATCGCCTACTCGCTGCCGTTCACGGTCTTCTTCCTCGTCTCCTTCTTCCGCACGCTGCCCACGGCCGTCCAGGAGGCGGCCACGCTGGACGGCGCCTCGCACGCGCGGACGTTCTTCCAGATCATGCTGCCGATGGCGCGGCCCGGCCTGATCAGCGTCGGCATCTTCAACTTCCTGGGGCAGTGGAACCAGTTCGTGCTGCCGCGGGTGCTGAACATCGGCAGCGAGGAGGACGCGGTGCTGCCGCAGGGGCTCGCGGCCCTGATGGTGCAGCAGGGCTACGAGGGGGACTGGGGAGCGCTGTACGCGGGTATCAGCCTGGCCATGCTGCCGGTGCTCGTGGTCTATCTGGCGTTCCAGCGGCAGGTCCAGACCGGGCTGACGGCGGGCGCGGTCCGGTGAGACGGCACGCGTCCGGCCCGCCGGAATGCAAGCGGTTTCACTCCCGTTTCCCCGCGCCGGGCTCCGACTTCCTATAGTGGGCCCGGTCGGCGGGCGCCGCGTCCGCGCCCGCCCGGGAGACCGGGAAATGGAGTGAGCCGTGGAAACTCCGGGGTCGCAGTCCTCGCTGCACCGGGCCAATCTGGAACGAGTGGTACGCGCGGTGCGCGGGGCGGGTTCGCTCACCCAGGCCGAAATAGCCCGGACCACGGGCCTGTCCGCCGCCACCGTGTCCAATATCGTCCGGGAATTGAAGGAACGGGGCACCGTCGAGGTCAGAACCACCTCCGCGAGCGGGCGCCGGGCCCGGAGCGTTTCCCTTTCCCCGGATGCGGGCATTGTCGTGGGGGTCGATTTCGGCCACTCCCATCTCCGGGTGGCGGTCGGGAATCTGGCGCAGCAGGTGCTCGCCGAGGAGGCCGAACCGTTCGACGTGGACGCCTCGGCGGGCCACGGGTTCGACCGCGCCGAGAGACTCGTGACCCGGCTGCTGGCCGCCGCGGGCGTGGACCGGCGGAAGATCATCGGCGTCGGCCTGGGTGTGCCCGGCCCGATCGACGTGGCCACCGGCGCGCTCGGCTCCTCGGTCATCCTGCCGGGCTGGCGCGGCACCAACCCCCGTGAGGAGCTGGCCGCCCGCCTCGGCGTGCGGGTCCATATCGACAACGACGCCAACCTCGGCGCGCTGGGGGAGCTGGTGTGGGGAGCCGGGCGCGGCGCCTCGGACCTGGCGTACATCAAGGTCGCCAGCGGCCTGGGCGCCGGACTGGTGATCAATGGCCAGATCTACCGGGGGCCGGGCGGCACGGCGGGCGAGATCGGGCACATCACGCTGGATGAGTCGGGCCCCGTGTGCCGCTGCGGCAACCGCGGCTGCCTGGAGACGTTCACAGCCGCCCGCCACGTGCTGCCGCTGCTGCACGGCAGCCACGGCACCGGGCTGAGCATGCGCCAGGTGGTGCGGATGGCCCGCGACGGCGATCCGGGCTGCCGCCGCGTGGTCGCCGACATCGGCCGCCACATCGGCAGCGGCGTCGCCCAGCTGTGCAATCTGCTCAATCCCAGCCGGGTGGTGCTCGGCGGGGACCTGGCCGAGGCGGGGGAGCTGGCTCTGCAACCGATCCGCGATTCCGTGGGGCGTTACGCCATTCCAAGTGCGGCCCGGCAGCTGACGCTCGTGCCCGGGGCGCTCGGCGGCCGTGCGGAAGTGCTCGGAGCACTCGCCCTGGTTTTGCAGGAAATGGGAGAGAAGGCCTTTCTCGAACCACCCCGGCCGTGAGCGGTTTCGTTGATTTCCGGTTTGGTTCTTGAGTGCTTCAGGTATTGACGGCATCGGAGGTGAGGGAGTTAGCTCTCTGCCGATCCGTGGCCGCCCCCTCGCGGCCTGAGCGGGAAGGCGATGCCGAATTATGCGTAACCCACTGCGGCACCCGGTCATTGCAGCCACCGTACTGGCGCTCGCCGCCACCCTTGCCGCCTGCGGCGAAGCCGGAGGCGGGAACCAGGACGACGGGAATTCCCAGGAGTCGGGGACTATCGGCCTGCTGCTCCCCGACGATGTCACCGAGCGGTACGACACCTTCGACCGCCCTTACATCGAGGCCAAGATCGAAGAGCTGTGCCCGGACTGCGACGTCCAGTACAGCAACGCCGGCAACGACACCAGCAAGCAGCGGCAGCAGTTTGACGCGCTGCTGACCTCCGGTGCGGAGGTCATCATCCTCGACCCGGTCGACGCGGAGGCCACCGCCTCGTGGGTGGAGGAAGCCCAGGCCGAGGGCGTCCCCGTCATCGCCTACGACCGGCTGGCCGAGGGCCCCGTCGACGGGTACGTCTCCTATGACAACGAGCGGGTGGGCCAGCTCCAGGGCCAGGCGCTGCTCGACGCGCTGGGCGACGACGCCGAGGGCGCCGACGTCGTCATGATCAACGGATCTCCCACCGACCCCAACGCCGCCCAGTTCAAGCGCGGCGCCCACGCCGTGCTGGACGACCAGGTCAACATCGTCTTCGAGCAGGACGTCCCCGGCTGGGAGGCGGCCGGCGCCAACCAGGAGATGAGCGCCGCCATCGACGCACTCGGGCCGGACGGCTTCGACGCTGTCTACGTCGGCAACGACGGCATGGCCGCCGGCGTGGTCAATGCCCTGGAGGAAGCGGGCATCGAGGGCGTTCCGGTGGGCGGCCAGGACGCCGAACTCGCCGCGATCCAGCGGATCGTGGCGGGCCAGCAGACGTTCACCATCTACAAGGCGCCGCGGCCTGAGGCCGAAATCGCCGCCGAGATGGCGGTGCGGGCCATGCGCGGCGAGGAGTTCGGGGACGAGCTGGCCCCCGAGACCGTCGACAGCGGCACCGCCGAGGGCATTCCCAGCCAGCTGCTGGAGCCGGTGGCGGTGACCGTGGACAACATCGCCGACACCGTCATCGCCGACGACGCCCACGCGGCCGAAGATATCTGCCGAGGCGAGTACGCCGCGGCCTGCGAGGAAGCCGGACTCGGCTGACCGCGCCGCCGCCTGCCCGGGCCCGGCCGCACGCTGCGGCGGCCGGACCCGGGGCCCAGCCCACCCAAGGAGCTGACCCGAAGCATGACCGCCGCACCCGTTCTGGAGCTGCGCGGCGTCTCCAAGCGGTTCGGCGCCATCCAGGCGCTGACCGACGTCGATCTGGAGATACGCGCGGGAGAGGTCACCGCGCTCGTCGGTGACAACGGCGCAGGAAAGTCCACCCTCGTCAAGACCATCTCCGGGGTTCACCCCATCGACGCGGGCTCCATCGCCTTCAAGGGCGAGACCGTCCGCGTCACCCGCCCCCACGACGCCCAGGAGCTGGGCATCGCGACCGTCTACCAGGACCTGGCGCTCTGCGACAACCTCGACGTCGTCGCCAACCTCTTCCTCGGCCGCGAGATCCGCACCCGCCACGTCCTGGACCAGGTGGCGATGGAGCAGCAGGCCCGCGAGCTGCTCGACACCCTGTCCATCCGCATCCCCAGTGTCCGCGTCCCCGTCGCCTCGCTCTCCGGCGGCCAGCGGCAGGTCGTGGCCATCGCCCGCGCCCTGATCGGCTCGCCCGAGGTCGTCATCCTTGACGAGCCCACGGCCGCGCTCGGCGTGGAGCAGACGGCGCAGGTGCTCGACCTCGTCGAGCGGCTGCGCGACCAGGGGCTGGCCATCCTCCTCATCAGCCACAACATGGCGGACGTGCGGGCCGTCGCCGACCGGGTCGCGGTGCTGCGCCTCGGCCGCAACAACGGCGTCTTCCGCGTGGCTGACACCACCGGGGAGGAGATCATCGCCGCCATCACCGGGGCCACCGACAACGCCGCCTCCCGCCGGCTCAGCCGCGCCGGGACCGGGCAGCCGGACGCACCGTCCGGCGAGAGCGCCAGTGCGAAGGAGGGACAGCGGTGAGCGACACCACCGGCACCACACCTACCGGGACCGGCGGGCGGCTGGCCAAAGACGCGGCGCAGGACGGCACCGGTGCCGCGGCCAGCGCGTCCCGCAGCGGCGACCGGGCAGGCGGCGAGCCCGACGCCCTGGCCGCCGACCCCCGGCTGCTGGTCCGCGAGCGAGGGCTGGCGGGCTACTGGGAGGCTTTCGTGCGCCGCCTGCGCGCGGGCGAGCTCGGCTCGCTCCCGGTCGTCGTGGGCCTGCTGGTCATCGCCATCGTCTTCCAGGCGCAGACGGGCACCTTCCTCACCCCCCGCAACCTCAGCAACATCGCCGTCTATATCGCCGGTCCCGGCATCATGGCCGTCGGCATCGTACTGGTCCTGCTGCTCGGCGAGATCGACCTGTCCGTTGGCTCTATGGCCGGGCTGGCCGCCGCCATCTGGGCGGTCACCTCCGTCAACCACGGCGTGCCCGACCTGCTGGCGATCCTGCTGGCCGTCGCGGCCGGTGCGGTGGTCGGCGCCATCCACGGCACCTTCTTCGCGTACGTCGGGGTCCCGGCCTTCGTCGTCACCCTCGCGGGCTTCCTGGGCTGGTCCGGGCTCCAGATCTGGGTCATGGGCGAGGAGGGGACCATCAACATCCCCAACAACAGCCTCGTCAACGACTTCGGCGGCTACTACTTCAGCGACATCTCCGCCGCCTACGGACTGGCCACCGTGCTGACGGCGGCGTACGCGGCGGCGCTGTGGCGCGGCGAGCGCCGCCGGGAGCGGGCCGGGCTGCCGTTCCGTACCCGGGGCGAGATCCTGCTGCGCACCGGGCTGGTCGCCGTCGCCGCCTTCCTCCCGGCCTACACCTTCAACCAGCACCGCGGCCTGCCGCTGGCCCTGGTGGTGTTCCTGGGGGTGCTGCTGCTGGCCGACCTGATGGTGCGCCGGACGACCTACGGCCGGCAGATCTTCGCGGTCGGCGGCAACGCCGAGGCGGCGCGCCGCGCGGGGATCAACGTGGAGCTGGTGCGGATGAGCGTGTTCGCGATCGCCAGCGCCCTGGCCGCGCTCGGCGGGCTGTTCTACGCGGCCAACGCGGGCGGCGCCTCCAAGCAGCTGGGCTCCGGCAACCTGCTGATGAACGTGATCGCCGCCGCCGTCATCGGCGGGACCAGCCTCTTCGGCGGCCGGGGCTGGGTGTGGTCCGCGCTGCTGGGCACCCTGGTCATCCAGTCGATCACCACGGGCCTGAACCTGATGGGCATGGCGAGCGAGATCCAGTTCATGATCACAGGTGTCGTGCTTCTGATCGCGGTTGTCGTCGACTCGGTCTCCAGACGGACCAGAAGAACTGCGGGACGGACATAACCGTTCGACAATCGGCCGGTGAAGCGGTCTGGAACGCGCCGCGCGTTCCCGGCCGCCCCGCCCGGGTGACGCCGCTCACCTCCTGAGACGATAGTCATCCCGGGCGGAACACTAGACTCGACGGACCGGCCGAGCGCAGACCACAGTGCCCGACAGCGAGGAGGAACGGTGCCGCTGCTGACCCGTATCTCGGGACCACGCGATCTGGACGGTCTCACCCTGGAGGAGCTCGACGAGCTCGCCGCGGAGATCCGTTCCTTCCTCATCTCCTCGGTCGCCCGCACCGGCGGCCACCTCGGGCCCAACCTCGGCGTTGTGGAGCTGACCATCGCCCTGCACCGTGTGTTCGACTCGCCCGCCGACCGCATCCTGTGGGACACCGGGCACCAGTCCTACGTGCACAAGCTGCTCACAGGGCGACAGGACTTCTCCCGGCTGCGTGCCTCCGGCGGCCTGTCGGGCTACCCGTCCCGGTCGGAATCCGACCACGACGTGATCGAGAACAGCCACGCCTCCACCGTGCTGGGCTGGGCCGACGGGCTCGCCAAGGCGAACCAGCTGCGCGGTCTTGACCGGCACGTCGTCGCCGTCACCGGCGACGGCGCGCTGACCGGCGGCATGGCCTGGGAGGCGATGAACAACATCGCCGCCGCCAAGGACCGCCCGCTCGTCATCGTCGTGAATGACAACGCCCGCTCCTACGCCCCCACCATCGGCGGCCTCGCCAACCACCTCGCCACGCTGCGCACCACCGACGGCTACGAGCGCTTCCTGGAGCGCGGGCGCCAGGTCCTCGCGAAGACCCCCGTGGTCGGCAAGCCGCTGTACGGCACCCTCCACGGCGCCAAGAAGGGCCTGAAGGACGTCATCGCCCCGCAGGGCATGTTCGAGGACCTGGGCCTGAAGTACCTCGGGCCGATCGACGGCCACGACATCGGCGCCCTGGAGTCGGCGCTGCGCCGCGCCAAGCGCTTCGGCGGCCCCGTCATCGTGCACTGCCTCACCGAGAAGGGCCGCGGCTACCAGCCGGCCCGCGAGGACGAGGCCGACCAGTTCCACTCGGTCGGCGTCATCCACCCTGACACCGGCCTGCCGGTCGCGGCCTCGGGCGCCGACTGGACGTCCGTCTTCGGCGAGGAGATCGTCCGGATCGGCCGGGAGCGCGAGGACATCGTCGCCATCACCGCGGCCATGCTGCGCCCGGTCGGCCTCCAGGCGTTCGCCGAGGAGTTCCCCGACCGCGTCTACGACGTGGGCATCGCCGAGCAGCACGGCGCGGTCTCGGCCGCCGGGCTGGCCACCGGCGGGCTCCACCCGGTCTTCGCCGTCTACGCCACCTTCCTCAACCGTGCGTTCGACCAGCTGCTGATGGATGTCGCGCTCCACCGCTGCGGCGTGACGTTCGTCCTGGACCGGGCGGGCGTGACGGGACCGGACGGCGCCTCCCACCACGGCATGTGGGACATGTCGATCCTCCAGTGCGTGCCCGGTCTGCGCCTGGCCGCGCCCCGCGACGCCGACCAGCTGCGCGCCCAGCTCCGCGAGGCCGTCGAGGTCCGCGACGCCCCCACCGTCGTGCGCTTCTCGCGCGGCAAGGTCGCCGACCCGGTCCCGGCGGTCGGCACCGTCGGCGGCATGGACGTCCTGCGGGAGCCCGGCACCGACCAGCCCGACGTGCTGATCGTCTCGATCGGTGCCCTGGCGCCGGTCTGCCTGGAGGCCGCCGAGCTGCTGGGGCGGCAGGGCATCAGCGCCACGGTGGTCGACCCGCGCTGGGTGCGGCCGGTCGACGAGGCCCTGCCCGGCCTCGCCGCGCGCCACCGCGTCGTGGTGACCGTCGAGGACAACTGCCGTGCGGGCGGCGTCGGTTCCGCCATCGCCCAGGCGCTGCGGGACGCCGACGTGGACGTGCCGCTGCGGGACTTCGGCCTTCCCTCCCGCTTCCTGCCGCACGGCAGCCGTCAGGAGGTGCTCGAGAGCGTGGGCCTGACCGGACCGGCCATCGCCCGGCAGGTCACCGGCCTGGTGGCCCGGCTGGCGGGCAGCTTCGACGCCGACGAGGCCCGCCTGGCCAGCGACTGACCCCGCGGCGGCCCGGCGCCGGGTGCCGGGCCCCATGACACGGCACGGCGCCCGGCCGGGCCCCGCAGGGCCGGCCGGGCGCCGTGCTGCTGTCAGGTGCCAGCGGCGCGCGTCTTACGGCACGCTCGCCACGCCCCGGGGAAGGAACCGCGAGCCCGTCACCCGCTCGGAGATGCCGGCGCGGTCCAGGTACGGGGTGATCCCGCCGAGGTGGAACGGCCAGCCCGCCCCGGTGATGAGACACAGGTCGATGTCCTGCGCTTCGGCCACCACGCCCTCGCGCAGCATCAGCCCGATCTCCTCGGCGATCGCCTCCAGCGCCCGGCGCCGCACCTCCTCCTCGGTGAGCCCTTCACCGCGCTCGCCCTCCGGCGCGAACAGCGCCTCGACGGCCGGGTCCAGCCGCGGTTCGCCCTCACCGCGCAGGAACAGACTGGTCTTGCCGGACTCCACCAGCCGCGTCAGGCCCGGCGAGACGCCGAACCGCTCGGGGAAGGCGGCGTGCAGCGTGCCCGCCACGTGGTGCGCCACGGCGGGCCCGACCAGCTCCAGCAGCTCCACCGGCGACATCGGCAGTCCCAGCGGCGCCAGGGCGCGGTCCGCGACCGCCGGGTCGGTGCCCTCGTCGATGGCGCGCAGCACCTCGCCCATGAACCGCGTCAGCACGCGGTTGACGACGAAGGCCGGCGCGTCCTTCACCAGCACCGCCGTCTTCCGCAGCTTCTTGGCCACGGCGAGCGCCGTCGCCACCGCCGCGTCGTCCGTCTGCTCGGCGCGGGCCACCTCGACCAGCGGCAGCACCGCCACCGGGTTGAAGAAGTGGAAGCCGACGACGCGCTCGGGGTGCTTCAGCTGCGAGGCCATCCGCGTCACCGACAGCGAGGAGGTGTTCGTCGCCAGCAGCGCGTGCTCCGGCGCCACGGCCTCCACCTCGGCGAAGACCTTCTGCTTGACGTCCATCTCCTCGAAGACGGCCTCGATGACGAAGTCGGCGTCGCCGAAGGCCGCGGCGGTGTCCAGCGTGCCGGTCACCGATGCCTTGAGCCTGCTGGCGGCGTCCTGGCTCAGGCGCCCCTTGAGCAGCAGCATGTCCGCCTGCTCGTGCACCCACGCCACGCCCTTGGCCAGCCGCTCCTCACTGACGTCGGTCATCACCACGGGCACCTTCAGCCGCCGCGCGAACAGCAGGGCGAGCTGCGAGGCCATCAGCCCGGCGCCGACCACGCCGACCTTGTTCACCGGGCGCGCCAGCGAGGCGTCGGGCGCCCCCGCCGGCCGCTTGGCACGCCGCTGCACCAGGTTGAACGCGTACAGCGCGCTGCGCTGCTCGTCGCTGACGATCAGGTCGGCGAGCACGTCGTCCTCGGCCGCGAACCCGGCGCGCAGGTCGCCGTTGCGGGCCTGGCCGATGATGTCCAGCGCCCGGTAGGCCGCGGGCGCCGCTCCGTGCACCTTCTCGTCGGCGATGGCCCGGCCGCGCGCCACCGCGCGGTCCCACGCCTCGCCCCGGTCCGGGTCCTGGCGCACGACCTCGATCTCGCCGCGCAGCACGGCCGAGGTCCACACCAGCGACTGCGCCAGGAAATCGGCCGGCTCGAACAGCGCGTCGGCGATGCCGAGCTCGTAGACCTGCGGGCCCTTCAGCATGCGGTTCTGGTTCAGGGCGTTCTCGACGATGACGCCGACGGCCCGGTCGGCGCCGATGAGGTTGGGCAGCAGTGTGCAGCCGCCCCAGCCCGGCACCAGGCCGATGAACACCTCAGGCAGCCCGAAGGCGGTCACTCCGGAGGAGACCGTCCGGTAGGTGCAGTGCAGGCCGACCTCGACGCCGCCGCCCATGGCCGCGCCGTTGTAGTAGGCGAAGCTCGGCACCGGCAGCCCGGCCAGGCGGCGGAACACGTCGTGCCCGCCGCGGGCGATGACCAGGGCCTCCTCGCGTTCCCGCAGCGTGCCGATGCCCTTGAGGTCGGCGCCCACCGCGAAGATGTACGGCTTGCCCGTCAGCCCCACGCCCACGATCTCACCGGCGGCGGCCTCGGCCTCCACCTGGTCGAGGGCATCGCTGAGGTTGGCCAGCGACCTCGGACCGAACGTCGTCGGCTTCTTGTGGTCGTAGCCGTTGTCCAGGGTCAGCAGGGCGAAGCGGCCGCCGCCGTGCGGCAGGTCGAGATGGCGGACGTGTACCTGCGTCACGACCTCGTCGGGGAACCGCTCGGCGGCCTCCCGCAGCTTCGCGGCCGTCGGCGTGCTGGCTGTCATGCGCCCTCCCAGTGCGGGTTCTCCCAGATGACGGTTCCGCCCATGCCGAAGCCGACGCACATCGTCGTCAGCCCGTAGCGCACGTGCGGCTGCTCCTCGAACTGCCGGGCGAGCTGGATCATCAGCCGCACGCCCGAGGAGGCCAGCGGGTGACCGAAGGCGATCGCGCCGCCGTACTGGTTGACGCGCGGGTCGTCGTCGGCGATGCCGTAGTGGTCCAGCAGCGCGAGCACCTGCACGGCGAACGCCTCGTTGACCTCGATCAGGCCGATGTCGTCCATCGTCAGCCCGGCCCGGGCCAGCGCCTTCTCCGTGGCCGGCACGGGGCCGATGCCCATCACCTCCGGCTCCACGCCGGCGAAGGCGTAGGAGACCAGCCGCATCTTCACCGGCAGCCCCAGCTCGGCGGCGGTCTCCTCGGCCGCGATGACCGACGCGGTGGCGCCGTCGTTGAGCCCCGCCGCGGTGCCGGCCGTGACCCGGCCGTGCGGGCGGAACGGCGTCTTCAGGCCGGCCAGCGCCTCGCGCGTGGTGCCGGGCCGCATCGGCTCGTCGGCCGTCGCCAGGCCCCAGCCCAGCTCGCCGCCTTCCTCGGTGGTGCGGCGCACGGCGACCGGCACCAGGTCCGGCTGGATCTTGCCGTCGGCGTACGCCTTCGCGGCCTTCTCCTGGCTGCGTACCGCGTACTCGTCCGCACGCTCCCGCGTCAGCGCCGGGTACCGGTCGTGCAGGTTCTCCGCCGTCATGCCCATGATCATGGCGGACTCGTCGACCAGGCGCTCGGAGACGAACCGGGGGTTGGGGTCCACGCCCTCGCCCATCGGGTGCCGGCCCATGTGCTCGACGCCGCCGGCGATGGCCAGGTCGTAGGCGCCGAAGGCGAGGCCGCCGGCCACGGTCGTCACGGCCGTCATCGCGCCCGCGCACATGCGGTCGATGGTGTAGCCCGGGACGTGCTGCGGCAGGCCGGCCAGCAGCGCGGCGGCGCGGCCCAGGTTCAGCCCCTGGTCGCCGGTCTGCGTGGTGGCGGCGATGGCCACCTCGTCGATCTTCCCGGGCGGCAGCCCCGCGTTGCGGCGGAGCAGTTCGCGGATGCACGCGATGACCAGGTCGTCGGCGCGGGTCTCGTGGTAGATGCCCTTCGGCCCCGCCTTGCCGAAGGGAGTGCGGACGCCGTCCACGAAGACGACGTCCCTGAGGGTACGCGGCACGATGGTTCTCCTCCACACGTGGGTCCCGGTGTCCACCGCCCATGCTACTCGCGGGTAACTCGGTGGCAAGGGCTGCCCGGGAGGAGACGGATACCCGTCACAGAACCGGTGTCAGTCCTGCTGAAGGGCCCGCGCGAGCAGCTCGGACGTCTGCGCGATCTGCCACTCGCGCGCCCCCAGCGCGCGCAGCGCCGCCGCGACCGCCCCGGGCGTGCGCTCGGCGGGCGGGTCCCAGCACAGCCGCCGCACCACATCGGGCGCCACCAGGTTCTCCTGCGGCAGCTTCAGCCGCGCCGCGTGCTCCATCACCGCGGCCCGCGCCGCCGCGAGCCGGGCGGCGGCCTGCGGGTCCTTGTCCGCCCACGACCGCGGCGGCGGCGGCCCCGAGGCGGGCTGACCCGGCTGCGGCAGCTCCTCCTCCGGCATCTCCCGGGCCCGGTCGACCGCCGCCTGCCACAGCTGCAACTGCTTGCGGCCCATCCGGTGCCCGAAGCCGTGCAGCCCGGCGAGCGCCCGGTGGTCGCGCGGCATCGCCTGCGCCGCCGCGATGATCGCGGCGTCCGACAGCACCTTGCCGGGCGACAGATCGCGGCGCCGCGCGACCTCGTCCCGCGCCAGCCACAGCTCCCGGACCACCCCCAGCTGCCGGCGGCGGCGCACCTTGTGCAGCCCGGACGTCCGGCGCCACGGGTCCTTGCGCGGCGGCGGCGGGGGAGCGGCGGCGATGGCGGCGAACTCCTCCAGCGCCCACTCCAGCTTCCCCTGCCGGCGCAGCTCCTCCTCCAGGGCGTCGCGCAGGTCCACCAGCAGCTCGACGTCGAGCGCCGCGTACCGCAGCCAGGGCTCCGGCAGCGGCCGACTCGACCAGTCCACCGCCGAATGCCCCTTCTCCAGGCTGTAGCCCAGCAGGGTCTCCACCATCACGCCGAGGCCCACCCGGGCATAGCCGGCGAGCCGGGCCGCGAGCTCCGTGTCGAACAGCCGCCGCGGCCGCATGCCTATGTCCCGCAGGCACGGCAGGTCCTGCGACGCCGCGTGCAGCACCCACTCCGTCCCGGCCAGGGCCTCGCCCAGGGCGGACAGGTCGGGAAACGCCACCGGGTCGATGAGCGCGGTCCCCGCGCCGGCTCTGCGGAGCTGTACGAGGTAGGCACGCTGGCCGTACCGGTATCCGGAGGCGCGCTCCGCGTCCACGGCGACCGGCCCGCTGCCCCCCGCGAAGGCGGCGACCACGGCATCCAGTGCCCGCGCATCCGCGGTGACCGGGGGGATGCCGTCGCGAGGGCTCAGCAGGGGTACAGGCGCCGGACCGGACGGCTCGCGAGGGGAGAGGCCAGTAGAAGCATCGGCGGTCTGCTGAGCGTCGGTCACCCGACAAGGGTAACCGTTCGGCCCGTCCTCGTGACCAGCGGTAATACCCGCCGGTACGTTCTGACGTGCGAAAACGCCCGCAGGCCCGTTTCCGGCCCGGCTCAGCCGCCGCGCCGCGCCGCGCGGCAGGCCACCGCCGCGGCCCCCGCCACCAGCGCCGCCGCGGCCGCGCAGGGCAGCACCGGGTACGTCACCGCGCCCTGCCGGGAGCCGGTGACGAGCGTGCGCACCGCCGCGTTCGCGGGGGAGACCGGGCCCACCAGCAGCGCCACCGCGGCCACCACCGTCACCAGCAGGGACCGCGCCCGGCCGGGCAGCACCGGGCGGCTGCCCAGCGCGCCCAGCGCCACGCCCAGCAGCGCGCAGGTCAGCACCGCCAGCAGTCCGGATCCGGCAGCCGCCGCCAGCGGCACGCCGCCCGCTGAGCCGCCCGGCCGCCGTCCGCTCACCGCCACCACCACGCCGGTGGCGGCCGCACCCGCCGCGACGGCGCCGGCCAGCGCGGTCAGCAGGCTCGCCAGGTGCGCCCGCGCCGGGCCGGCCGCCGCGGCCGTGCAGGCCCGGGCGGCCGCGGGCTCGGCCGTGACGCAGACCCGTACCAGCCAGGCCGCCGCCGGCAGCAGCGCCGCCGCGGTGGTGCCCAGCGAGTCCAGCACCGGCTCCCCGGGGCTGACGCCCACGGCCAGTACGCCCGCGTAAACAGCAGCAGCGGCGGCAGCCAGCGGTTGCTGCGCAGCAGCAGCGCCGCCTGATAGCGCACCAGCGGCACCAGCCCGCCCCTCACCGCTCCTCTTCCTCTCCGGCGGCCCCCGGCCGCGGCATGCCGCCCGGCTGCGCACCGGGCCGCTGCCCGGTGGCGACGGCTCTGACGTGCCAGGCCGGCCGCGCCGCGAGCAGCGCCGCCAGCACCGCGTCCGAGTCCGCGTCGGCCACCGTCAGCCGCAGCGCTCCGTCCGGCAGCCGCCGCCAGCGGGGACGCCCGGGCAGCCTGGCCGGGGGCGCACCGCCCGGCGGCCCCACCGCCTCGATGACGGCCACCCGGTCCTGCGGCGGCACCGCCGCAGCCGGTGCCGCGGTGAGCCGCCCGCCGGCCAGCAGCAGCACGCGGGACGCCTCGCCCGCCAGCCGCCGCGGATCGTGGTCCACGAACACCACCGCGGCCCCGTCGGCCACCCGCTCCCTGACGGCGGCGTCCAGCGTCTCGCGGGCGGGCAGGTCCAGCCCGGTCCAGGCCTCGTCGAGCACCAGCAGCGCGGGCCGTGCCAGCAGCGCCTGCGCCACCGCGACCTTCTGGCAGCTGCCCTTCGACAGCTCGCGCAGCGGATGCGCCGCCAGGCCGTCCGCGCCCAGCCGCGCCAGCCACCTCCCGGCCTCCCGCGCGGCGTCCGCGCCGGGCAGCCCGTGCACCCGTCCCAGGTGGGTGAGGTAGCCGAGCGCCGTGAGCGGCAGACCGGGCGGGAACCGCTCCGGCACGTACGCCACCGCGCGGGGGCGGCCCGTGATCCGGCCAGCGTCCGGCGCGTCCACCCCCGCGAGCAGGCGCAGCAGCGTGGACTTGCCCGAGCCGTTGCCGCCCGTGACGCGCGTCAGGGAACCGGGCGTGAGCTCCAGGTCGACGTCCCGGAGCACCCAGGGCCCCGTCCGCCGGTACCGGCGGCTGACACCGCGCAGCCTCATGGCACGCACGCCAGCCGCCCGCGCACACCCGCGGCAGGGGCCGTCACGCCAGCTGCGCGACCAGCTCCGGCAGCGGCTTGCGGCGGCCGGTGAAGAAGGGGACCTCCTCGCGCACGTGCCGGCGGGCCTCCGAACCGCGCAGGTGGCGCATCAGGTCGACGATGCGGTGCAGCTCGTCGGCCTCGAAGGCGAGGATCCACTCGTAGTCGCCGAGCGAGAAGGACGCCACGGTGTTCGCCCGTACGTCGGGGAAGCCGCGCGCCATCCGTCCGTGCTCGGCCAGCATCCGCCGCCGCTCCTCGTCGGGCAGCAGGTACCAGTCGTAGGACCGGACGAACGGGTAGACGCTCACGTACGCGCGCGGCTCCTCGTCCGCCAGGAAGGCCGGGATGTGCGACTTGTTGAACTCCGCGGGGCGGTGGAGCGCCATGTTCGACCAGACGGGCTCCACGGCCCGGCCAAGCCGGGTGCGCCGGAAGAGGTTGTACGCCTCCTGGAGGGCGTCCGGGGTGGGGGCGTGCCACCAGATCATCAGGTCGGCGTCCGCCCGCAGCCCCGAGACGTCATAGGTGCCGCGCACGGTCACGTCCTTGGCGGCCAGCTGCTCGAACAGCTCGCTCACCTCCTCCGCCAGCCCGCCGCGCTCCTCGGGGAGCGGCTCGCGGAGCCGGAAGACGGACCAGAGCGTGTACCTGATCACCTCGTTGAGATCCTTGGCTCGCTTGCCCGCGTGGGCTGCTGGGGCAGTCATGAGTCCATTATCTCCGGCGTGCCCGGCTAGCTCCCCGCCGGGGCCTCGGTCCCGGGGGCCGGTCCCGGCGGCAGCGTCATCAGCAGTTCCCGCGCGGCGCGCCGGCCCGAGGCCACGCACGCGGGGATGCCGACGCCGTCGTATGCGGCGCCCGCCAGCCGCAGCCCCGGCAGAGCCGACAGGTACCGCCGGATCCGCTCCACGCGCGCCGCGTGCCCGACGGCATACTGCGGCAGCCCGTTGTGCCAGCGGGTCACCAGGCTGTCCACCGGCCGCCCCGGCAGGCCCGATGCCTCGTGCAGGTCGTGCAGGGCCGCGCGCACCAGGTCCTGGTCGTCCCAGCCCAGCGGCGCGTCGTCCCCATAGCGCCCCAGCGAGACGCGCAGCACGAACAGCCCGGGATCGGCCGCCGCCGCCCAGTCCCACTTGGAGCTGGTGAATGTCGCGGCCTTGATGGCGCGCCCGTCCACCGCCGGCACCAGGAAGCCGCTGCCGCGCGGCAGCGCCGGCAGGTCCTCGCGCCGGAAGGCCAGCGTGACGATCGCCATCGACGCGTACTCGATCGCCGACAGCTCCCCGGCCGCCGCCGGCGCCTCTGCGGCCAGCAGCCGCGCGGCCTCCTCAGCCGGGACGGCCAGCACGACGCCGTCCGCCGCCAGTGACCGCCCGTCGCGCAGGGACACGGCCCAGCCGCGTGCGGTCCGGCGCAGCCCGGTGGCGGGCGCGCCCGTCAGCAGGTCGGCGCCCTGTGCCCGGCAGGCCCGCGCCACCGCCTCCGGAAGCGTGCCCAGCCCGCCTTCCAGGCCGGCGAAGACCGGCTCGCCCGGCCGCGCCGGGGAGGCGCTGCGCAGCGCGCGCACCGCCGCCAGCAGCGAGTCGTGCTGGCGCGCCGCCTCGAACAGCCGCGGCAGCGCCGACCGCATCGATGTGCGGTAGGCGTCCCCGGCGTACACGCCGCCCAGCAGCGGGTCC
The DNA here is from genome assembly GCF_016741785.1 of Streptomyces sp. 7-21. Taxonomy (GTDB): domain Bacteria; phylum Actinomycetota; class Actinomycetes; order Streptomycetales; family Streptomycetaceae; genus Streptomyces. The sequence goes on along the minus strand of NZ_JAERRL010000006.1, from coordinate 202,727 downwards.
ACCAGCCGGTCCACGATCTCCGGGCCCATCCGGTCGGCTACCAGGCGGCCCACCGCGATGTCCTCACCCAGCTGCGGCGGCGGCAGTTCGGTGTCGCGGGCGATGCGCGCCAGCCCGGCGTCCGAGAGCACGCCCGCGAGGGAGGCAGCGGTGCTCGGCACCCCCATGACGTGGTCCTGCGGCATCGGCCGCAGCGCGCCCCGCGTCCAGATGGCCGACGACACCACCGCGGGCGGCCGCAGCGCGTCGCCGAGCCCCACGGCCTTCGCCAGGTCCGTTCCCTCCGGGCGGCGTGCCAGCATCGACTCCGCGCCGAGGTCGGTCTGGACGCCCGCGACGTGCCCCGTGCGGAGTTTGCCGCCCACCCGCTGTGAGCCCTCCGCCACGGTGACCCGGACGCCCGCGGAGCTGAGCTGGTGCGCCGCCGCCAGCCCCGAGATGCCGCCGCCGATGACGATCACATGCATCGCTGAAGCTCTCTCCCCGTGGACAGTCGGCCCGCTGTCAGCGGGCGGTCCGCTCGTGCACGTAGGCCACCAGCCGGGTGAGGGCGTCCGGGTCGGTGTCGGGAAGGACGCCGTGCCCGAGGTTGAAGATATGCCCCGGCAGGCCGCTCGCGGCGGCGAGCACGCGGTCGGCCTGGGCCTCGACCGCCTCCTGGGGCGCAAACAGCACGGCCGGGTCCAGGTTCCCCTGGAGCGCCACGCGGCCCCCGGTACGCCGGGCCGCCTCGTCCAGCGGCACCCGCCAGTCGACGCCCACGACGTCGGCGCCGGCCTCGGCCATCAGCCCCAGCAGCTCGCCGGTGCCGACCCCGAAGTGCACGCGGGGCACGCCGCGGTCCGCGACCGACGAGAAGACCTTCGCGGAGGCGGGCAGCACCGTGCGCCGGTAGTCCTCGGGCGCCAGCGCACCGGCCCAGGAGTCGAAGAGCTGGACGGCGGACGCGCCCGCGTCGATCTGCACGGCCAGGAACGCGGAGGTGATGACGGCCAGCCGGTCGAGCAGCTCCGCCCACAGCTGGGGATCGCCGTACATCAGGGCCTTGGTCCGCTCGTGGTTGCGGGACGGGCCGCCTTCCACCAGGTAGCTGGCCAGCGTGAACGGCGCGCCGGCGAAGCCGATCAGCGGCGTGTCCCCCAGCTCCCGCACCAGCATGCGGACCGCCTCGGTGATGTACGGGACGTCGCCGGGCTCCAGCGGCCGCAGCTGCTCCAGACCGGAGCGGTCGCGGATCGGCCGCTCGACCACCGGGCCGATGCCGGGCTTGATGTCCAGGCCGACGCCGATCGCCTTCAGCGGCACCATGATGTCGCTGAAGAAGACGGCCGCGTCCACGCCGTGGCGGCGCACCGGCTGGAGCGTGATCTCCGTGACCAGGTCGGGCCGCGTGCAGGACTCCAGCATCGGTATGCCCTCGCGTACCTTGCGGTACTCCGGCAGCGACCGCCCGGCCTGCCGCATGAACCAGACGGGGGTGTGGGGCACGGGCTCACGGCGACAGGCCCGCAGGAAGGGGGAGTCGGTCACAGTCACATCCTGAAGTCTCGCATGCCCGGGGATTGACCGGGGCCGGGTGGGTGTGGCAACCACCGGCCGGGGCGGCGGGCGCCTAGGGTTACCGGCCATGGCAGCGTCTCGAAGTCACACGGCGGGGGAACCGGGAGAAGTCCACGACGCCGCGACGAGGGGGCCGCTCCCGTTCCAGCGGGCCGTCGCCTCGCTGGCGGCCGCGCGGCCCCGCCCTGAGGTGCGCCTGGCCCCCCTGCCGGCCCCGCGGCGGCTGGCACCGTTCTCCTGCGCGCTCCAGGCGGGAGTCACCGCCGACGGCGAAGAGGTCGCGGACGGGCGCTTCATCCTGCTGCACGATCCCGCGGGCGACGAGAACTGGCGGGGCGAGTTCCGCGTCGTGACGCTGGCGCGTGCCGAGCTCGACCTGGAGCTGGGCACCGACCCGCTGCTGCCCGAGGTGGCGTGGTCGTGGCTGACCGAGGCGCTTGACGTGCGGGGGGTCCGGCGGCGCGAGCCCAGCGGCACGGTGACGCGCGCGGGCTCGGCGTTCTTCGGCGGCCTGGCGGGGCAGCCGCCGCGCGCGGAGCTGGAGCTGCGGGCGTCGTGGACGCCGGTCGATCCCGATGAGGCCGGGGCGCACCTGCTGGCGTGGTGCGGGCTGCTGGCCCACTGCGCCGGGCTGCCGCCCGAGTTCCCCGGGGACGGTGACGGTGCCGCCGCGGTGACGGCGCTGCCGCGCCGCCGGGGGCCGCGGCCTGCGTGACGCGGGCGTGATCTAGATGACGAATCACCGGTTCGTGATCGTTTTCTAAAGGCCCGGGGTTCTCCTGCCGAAGGATTCAGTGACCCTTCCATCCGGATCACCCCGACTTATGACCATAAGTCGGCTATGTCCCCGCTCCCCACTCTCAGGAGGCCCGGTGTCTGTTCTTCTAGAGCACCCCACAAGCCTGGTCGCCTACCGCCCCAACAAGCCGACCGCCATGGTCGTCGTGGCCGACCCTCGCGTCCGCTCCACCGTCACGCGCCACCTGTGGGCGCTCGGCGTGCGGGACGTGATCGAGGCGTCGTCCATCGCGGAGGCCCGCCCCCGAGTCGCCACCCCCCGGGACATCTGCGTCGCCGAGGTCCACCTGCCCGACGGCTCCGGGCTGACCCTGCTGTCCGAGACCCGGGCCGCGGGCTGGCCCAACGGGCTCGCTCTCTCCGCCGCCGACGACATCTCCGCCGTGCGGAACGCCCTGGCCGGCGGCGTCAAGGGGTACGTCGTCACCGGCACCCGCAACTCCCTGGGCCCGCCCGTCCGTCACGGCGCCGCCCACATCGGTGCCGCCGCCCGCATGCACCGGCGCCAGCCGGGCGCCCCGGCGCACCAGGGCGGGTACCGGGAGCTGTCGGGCCGGGAGGTCGAGGTGCTCCGGCTGGTGGCGGAGGGCCAGTCGAACAAGGCCATCGGCGTCTCCATGGGGCTGTCCGCGCTCACCGTCAAGAGCCACCTGGCCCGCATCGCCCGCAAGCTCGGCACGGGCGACCGGGCCGGCATGGTCGCCGTCGCCCTGCGCACCGGCATCATCCACTAGCACCATCCCACGAGCACCATCCGTCAGCCCGGCTCACGGGCACGGTTCCTCAGCTGAACAGGTCATCAGCACCTCGCCTGCTCCGGCGCATGGCCACGGGTTTCTCAGCCCGTGGCCGCTTCGCGTGCCAGGGCGGTCAGCCGGGATATGGCCCGGTAGTACTTCTTGCGGTAGCCGCCCCGCAGCATGTCCTCGCTGAACAGGCGGTCGAACGGCACCCCCGAGGCCAGCACCGGGATCTCCCGGTCGTACAGCCGGTCGGCCAGCACCACCAGCCGCAGCGCCGTCGCCTGGTCCCGCACCGGCTCCACGCCGGTCAGGCACACCGCGGCCACGCCCTCGCACAGCGCGCCGTACCGGCTGGGATGGACCCGCGACAGGTGGGTGAGCAGCGCGGGGAAGGAGTCGAGCGAGGCGCCGGGAAGCCGGTGCGCCGCGGCGGTCACGTCCTCCTCGGGCGGCGGCTCGGGCGCCTCCGGCAGCCCGCGGTGGCGGTAGTCCTCGCCGTCGATCCGCAGCGTCGTGAAGTGGGCGGCCAGCCCCTGGATCTCGCGCAGGAAGTCGGCGGCGGCGAAGCGGCCCTCGCCGAGCCTGCCGGGCAGCGTGTTGGACGTGGCCGCCAGGGCGACGCCCGCCTCGACGAGCCGGGACAGCAGCGAGGACACCAGCACCGTGTCGCCGGGATCGTCCAGCTCGAACTCGTCGATGCACAGCAGCCGGTGCTCCGAGAGCGTCTGCACGGTCCGGGCGAAGCCCAGGGCGCCGGCCAGGTTCGTCAGCTCCACGAACGTGCAGAACGCCTTGCGTGCGGGCGGCGCGGGCGCCGCGTGCCACAGCGACGCCAGCAGGTGCGTCTTACCGACGCCGTAGCCGCCGTCGAGGTACACCCCCCGCCGCGCGGGTGCGGCGGCCGCGCGCCGCCGCCGCCACGGCAGCCCCCGGCCGGCCCGGCCGCCGCCGCGCGCGGGGGCACCGAGCCCGGCGGCGAAGCCGCGCAGCGCCTCCACCGCCTCGCGCTGGCTGGGCTGCCCGGGGTCGGGCACGTAGGTGTCGAAGCGCACCGCGTCGAAGCGCGGCGGCGGCGCCAGCTCCGCGACCAGGCGCTCGGCAGGCACGTCGGGCACCCGGTCGCACAGCGACAGGGGAGCGGCGAGGGGGGCGGCGGCTGACACGGTGTCCCACTGTAAGCCCGCCCGGCGTGTGCCACACTGCGCCCCATGCGACGCCTGTATCCCCCGCCCGCCACCGCGGACAGCGCCGAGGACCGCGAGTGGACCCTGGCCGAACTGGCCGAGGCGTACGCCTACCCGGACCCGAGGCCCGGCGGCGCGGCGGACCGGACGGCCTGGCTGCGCGCCAACATGGTCGCCTCGGCCGACGGCGCCGCGCATCACGGCGGGCGCTCCCAGCCGCTGTCCGGCGCCGCCGACATGCGCGTCTTCGGGGTGCTGCGGGCGCTGGCCGACGTCATCGTCGTGGGAGCGGAAACGGTCCGGCGCGAGGAGTACCGGCCGGCCAAGCGGCGCGCGGACTTCGCGGCCCGGCGCGCGCGGGACGGCCAGGCGCCCGTGGCCGCCATCGCCGTCGTCTCCGCCAGCCTGCGCCTCGACTTCGGCGCGCCGCTGTTCACCTCGCCGCTTGTCCCCACCCTGGTGCTGACCGGCGGTGACGCGCCCGGGGCCGGTGTGGCCGCCGCCCGGGCGGCGGGCGCCGAGGTGGTGGTGGCGGGGGAGGGCTCCGCCGTCGATCCGCTGCGTGCCAAGCGGGAGCTGGCCGCGCGCGGGTACACCCGGATGCTGACCGAGGGCGGCCCGCGGCTGCTCGCGCAGTTCGCCGCCGCGGGCGCGCTGGACGAGCTGTGCCTGACCACGTCCCCCCGGCTGGCGGCCGGTACGGCCGAGCGGGTGATGCACGGGCCCGGCCTGCCGGTGCCGCAGGAGCTGGCGCTCACCAGTCTGCTGGAGGACGCCGGCTTCCTGTTCGCCCGGTACCAGCGGGCATGACAGCGGCCGGAATATCACCTTCCGCTTATCCTGATGCGGGCGGACGCGCGTGCGGCGCACGGCTCCCCGTCATCGCGGGAAGTATGGTTTCTGCCGGGGTTCGCGGGACCCGGCCCGACGAAGGGCTCTCGCCGTGATCACGACAGTTCTCATGATCGAAAAACCCCTGGCGCCCACAGACGTGGAGCTGGTCACCACCCTGCACGGCGAGGATCGGCAGTCCTTCGTGGTGCTTCTGCGTCCGCGCGGCGACCAGGACCGGCTGCTGCGCGCGCTGGACGACGTCGCACTGGGGGAGTTCGGCGAGGCGGTCCGGGAGACGCGCGAGCCGGAGGAGCACGACGGGCGGGAGGCGGACCAGCGCGCCCTCGACCACTCGGTGCGCGCCCTGCGCGCGGCCGGTGCCGACGCGGCCGGGCGCCTCCTCGGCGACGACCCGATCGGCGAGCTGTCGGCCGTCGTGAAGGAGACCGGCGCCGACGAGGTGATCGTCCTGACCGCGCCGCACTACGTCGAGGAGCTGTTCCACCGCGACTGGGCCTCCCGCGCGCGCCACCGGACGGGCGTCCCGGTGCTGAAGCTGTTCGCCCACGCCGAATAGCGCGGGAGCGGCCCCGCCGGGTGCGACAATCGTCGGGCCACGCTTCGACCAGGGAGAAACACGCATGACACCGGCGCACCCGGCCGCCCCGCCCATGGGCGGCGCCATGGCACGGCCCCACCTCATCGGTATCGGCGGGGCCGGCATGTCGGGCATCGCGAAGATCCTCGCCCAGCGCGGCGCGCGCGTCGCGGGCAGCGACGCGCGCGACTCGCGGACGGCCGCCGCGCTGCGCGCCCTGGGCGCCCGCGTCGACATCGGCCACGACGCCGCGCACCTGGCGGCCGATGCCAGCTGCGTGATCGTCTCCAGCGCCATCCGGGACACCAACCCGGAGCTGGCCGAGGCCCGGCGCCGCGGCCTGCCCGTGATCCACCGCTCCGAGGCGCTGGCCGCGCTGATGGCGGACAAGCGGGCCATCGCGGTGGCCGGCACGCACGGCAAGACCACCACGACCTCCATGCTCGCCGTCGCGCTGCGCACGCTCGGCCTGGCCCCGTCCTACGCGATCGGCGGCGACCTCGATGTCCCCGGCTCCAACGCGGAGCACGGTGACGGCGAGCTGTTCGTGGCGGAGGCGGACGAGAGCGACCGCAGCTTCCACCGCTACGCGCCCGAGGTCGCGGTCATCCTCAACGCCGAGCTGGACCACCACGCGCACTACGCGTCGCTGGAGGAGGTCTACGAGTCCTTCGAGACCTTCGCCGGCCGGATCGTGCCCGGCGGCACGCTGGTGACCAATGCCGACCAGGCCGGAGCCAGGGAGCTGGCCCGTCGCATCGGCGCCAGCGCGGCCGGGCCGCGCCTGCTGACCTACGGCGAGTCACCCGGCGCCGACGTGCGCATCACCCGCGTCGAGCCGCGCGGCCTCACCAGCGAGGTCACCGTGCTGCTGCGCGGCGAGGAGCTGACCATCCCGGTGTCTGTGCCCGGCCGGCACTACGCGCACAACGCGGTGGCCGCGCTCGCGGCGGGCGTGGCGGCGGGCGTGCCCGCCGACGGCCTGGCCAAGGCGCTGGGCACCTACACCGGCGTGCGGCGGCGGCTGACACCGGTGGGGGAGGAGCGCGGGGTGCGGGTCGTCGACTCCTACGCTCACCACCCCACCGAGATGGCCGCCGACATCGAGGCCATGCGGGACGCCGCCGGCGAGGGCCGGGTGCTGGTCGTCTTCCAGCCGCACCTCTTCAGCCGCACCCGGGAGCTGGGTGCCGAGATGGGCCGGGCCCTGGCGCTGGCGGACGCCTGCCTCGTGCTGGACATCTACCCGGCCCGCGAGGACCCGCTCCCCGGCGTGACCAGCGAGCTGGTCGCGGACGCCGCCCGCAGCAGCGGCGCCCGGGTGCTCCCCGGTTCCGCGCTCGCCGAGGCGCCTGGAATCCTGGCGGGAATGGCGCGCCGCGGTGACCTGGTTGTCACCATGGGCGCGGGCGACGTGACCGAGCTCGGGCCCCGGATCCTGGCCCGCCTGGCGGCGGAGCCGGGAACCGACCGGACAGCGTGAAGGAGACAGTGATGGCGTACCGGGTGCAGAAGACCGAAGAGGAGTGGCGCGAGCAGCTCAGCCCGGAGGAGTACCGCGTGCTGCGGCAGGCGGGCACCGAGCCCGCCTTCACCGGTGAGTACACAGACACCAAGACGCCTGGCGTGTACCACTGCCGGGCCTGCGGGGCGGAGCTGTTCCGGTCCGAGACGAAGTTCGAGTCGCACTGCGGCTGGCCGTCGTTCTACGACCCGGCGGACAGCGACGCCGTCGAGACCCGCCCCGACTACTCGCTGCCGGGCCGTCCGCGCACCGAGGTGCTCTGCGCCACCTGCGGCTCGCACCTCGGCCACGTTTTCGAGGGCGAGGGCTACGACACGCCGACGGACCTGCGGTACTGCATCAACTCGATCGCGGTCCGGCTCGAGGAGCGCTGACCGGCGGCGATCCGGCGGCGGGCGGCGGGTGAGCGCCGCACGAGGGGGGTCCGCCAGACCGGCCGGACAAGCGTGGAGGGGACGATACGGGGATGCTGAGCACCCTGCCCGCGTTCCTCGCCGCCTGCCTGCTGATCGCCGCGTCGCCGGGGCCGAGCACCATCCTGATCATCCGCAACGCGCTGCGGGGCCGCCGCGCCGGGATGATGACGGTCCTCGGCAACGAGACCGGCGTGTTCGTGTGGGGGCTGTGCGCGGCCCTCGGCCTGACCACCCTGCTCCAGGCCTCGCGGCTCGCCTATGACGGTATGCGGATCGCGGGCGTGGCGGTGCTCGTCGGCTTCGGCGTGCACACGCTGCGCCAGGCCCGGCGCGCGGACGGGGCGGATCTGGCCGGCGCCGCGGCGGACGCGGCGCCGCGGCCCTGGCGGGCCTACCGCTCCGGGCTGCTGCTGAACCTGGCTAACCCGAAGGCCGGGGTCTTCGCTATGGCCTTCCTGCCGCAGTTCGTGCCGCCGTCGGTGCCCGCGGGAGTGCCGCACTTCGCCGCGATGACCGCGCTGGCAGGCGTCTGGGCGGTGTTCGAGACCGGCTACTACGCCGCGTACGTCTGGGGCGTGGGCCGGCTGCGGCGGGTGCTGGAGCGCCCCGGCGCGCGCCGCCGCCTGGAGCGGATATCCGGCTGCGTCCTCATCGCCCTGGGCGTCGGCCTGGCGGTCGAGTCCTGACCGGCTCCCGCAGCAGCACGGCCGCTGACAGCGGCGGCAGCCGCAGCCGCCCGTCGCCGCCAGGCGGGTCACAGCGGCAGGTAGCGGCCAGCGGCGTGTACCGCCCCGGGGCCAGCCGGGCGGCCGTGGTGTGGCCGGCCGCCACGTTGACGGCGACGACCAGCGGGCCGGAGCGGACGGCCAGCCAGCCCTCGCGCTCGTCATGGCGCACCTCCACGTCCGCCAGCCGCAGGTCCGGCGGCAGATGGGCGCGCCGGGCTGCGATCAGGCGGCGGTGCCAGCCGAGCATCCGGTTCCCGGCGGGGTCCGCGGGCCAGCGCAGGCAGGAGCGCTCGCGTGTCGCCGGGTCCTGCGGGTCGGGGATGTCCCCGGCGCGCCAGCCGTGCCCGGCGAACTCCCGCCGCCGCCCCTCGCTCACCGCCCGCGCGAGCGCCGGGTCCTGGTGGTCGGTGAAGTACTGCCAGGGCGTCGTGGCGCCCCACTCCTCGCCCATGAAGAGCATCGGCGTGAACGGCCCGCACAGCACCAGCGCCGCTGCCAGCGCCGCCCGCTGCTGGCCGGCCAGCGCGGCCAGCCGGTCGCCGAGCGCGCGGTTGCCGATCTGGTCGTGGGTCTGGGCGTAGCCGACGAACCGTCCCGCCGCCGTGGCGTCGCGGTCGGGCGCACGGCCGTGGGCGCGGCCCCGGAAGGAGGAGTAGCCGCCGTCGTGGAAGAACGCCCCGGTGAGGGTCTTGGCCAGGGCGGCGAGCGGGCGCTGGGCGAAGTCGGCGTAGTAGCCCTGTGACTCGCCGGTCAGCGCGGCGTGGAGCGCGTGGTGGAAGTCGTCGTTCCACTGCGCGGCCAGCCCCATGCCGCCTTCGGCGCGGGGCGCGGTCGTGGCGGGGTCGTTCTGGTCGGACTCGGCGATCAGGAAGAGCGGGCGGCCCAGCTCGGCGGCCAGGTCGTCCACGGCCCGTGACAGCTCCGCCAGGAAGTGCGGCTCGCTGTCGTCGCACAGGGCGTGCACGGCGTCGAGCCGCAGGCCGTCGAGCCGGTAGTCGCGCAGGAACGCCAGGGCGCTGCCGGTGAAGTAGGCGCGCACCTCGGCGGCGTCGGGCCCGTCGAGGTTGACTGCCCAGCCCCAGGGAGTGTGGTGGCGGTCGGTGAAGTAGGGGCCGAACTCTGCCAGCCGGTTCTCCCACGGGCCCAGGTGGTTGTGGACCACGTCCAGCACCACACCCAGGCCGTGGCCGTGCGCCGCGTCCACGAAGCGCTGGAGTCCCTCGGGGCCGCCGTACGGCTCGTGCACCGCCCAGGGCGCGACCCCGTCGTAGCCCCAGCCGTGCCGGCCGGGGAACGGGCAGACCGGCATCAGCTGGACGTGGCTGACGCCGAGGGCAGCCAGGTGGCCCAGGCGCGCCGCCGCCGCGTCGAAGGTGCCCTCGCGCGTGAACGTGCCGACGTGGAGCTCGTACAGCACGGTGTCCGCCCCCAGCCCCCGCCCGGCCCAGGAGTGGCGCCAGCGGTACGCGCCGAGCGCGGTGACCGCGCCGGGGCGTCCCGGCCCCTCCGGCAGCCGGCGCGCCCGGGGGTCGGGACGGACCGGGCCGCCATCGAGCGAGAAGCCGTACCGGTCGCCGGGCGCGGCGGGCTCCTCAGCGCGCCACCAGCCAGCGCGCGCCGGGTCGGGGCGCATCGCCACCGCTCGGCCCGCGAGGTGGAGCGTGACGCGCTCCGCACGCGGCGCCCAGACCGAGAACGGCGTCACGGACGGGCTGGGTGCTGTCATGTGGTCATGGTTCCACCGCCCCGCGCGACGTGGGGGCGCCGCGCGGGACGGTGGGCAAGGACGGAATCCGGCCTGCCACCCAAGCGGGGGCTGGGAGGTGGGGCAGCAGGCCGGAAATCCGGAACCGCTCAGCCGGCCAGGGCGGCCTGCCGTGCGGGGCCGGAGGCCCAGGGCGGGGCGGCGGCCCCGCCGTGCGTGCGACGGCTCGTACGGGCGTCACGGCGCGCTGGCTCCGCGGCCTCCGGGGGCACCTCACGGGCCGTCACGGGAAAGGACGGGCGCGCCGGGACCGCCCGGACGGCGGCGGAACTGCGCGGCCATGCCCGCCGCGGTGGGTGGTCACGCATCGCGCTGTGTCCCTTCCGGCCGTGATGAGGTGGGGGATGACCCATGAGGCGGTGGGAGCGCTCCCACCACGAGGGACCGTAACCCTGCCGACGTACTGCTGTAAAGACTCCTGACGCAACGGCAGCACGATCCCGTCGCCGGTGCCCTCGCCCGGCGCGGGTCCGCGCGCGGCTGGCAGGACGACAGGCGGCGGAGCCGGTCCGGCCGTGCCGCCCGCGCGTCGCCCGCCGTGACGTGGCCGGAACCGCGCGGTGGGCCCGCCGGTGACGGCCCGTCGCCGCGGGCGAGGGCGCGGCAGCTGGTGGACGGCAGGCCCGCAAGGGGATCAGAGGGGGGTCAGCGCCGCTCGTCCCGGACCAGCAGCGCCACCGGGCCGTCGGCGAACAGCTCTGCCAGCCGTGCCTTCTTCGCCACCGCACGGCCCGTCAGCACGTCGCGCCAGCGCCCGGCGTCCGGCAGCGGCAGGTGGGTGCCGGCCCAGCCGCCCGACTCCGCCAGGCGGCGCGGCAGCCGGGTGACGGCCGTGATCACCCGCCCGGCGCGGGCGAACGCCAGGCAGTGCGCCGCGGCGGGTCCCTCCGCCGGAAGCGGCTGGTAGCCGCCGCGCGGGCCGAACCACCCGGGGTGTTCCCGCCGCAGCCGCAGCGCCGCCGCCGTCACCCGCAGCTTCTCCGCCGGCAGGTCGTACGCGGGCGGTGCCCCGCCGCCCTCGGTGACCGCGCCCGGCGCCTGAGCGTCCAGCGCGGCGAGCGCGGCGACCGGCAGCTGCGGCAGCCGGCGGTTGTCGGGGTCCACCAGCGCGAGATAGCGGGTCTCGCTGCCCCAGTACACGTCCGGCACGCCGGGCATCGTCAGGTGCAGCAGCGCCGTCCCGAGCGTGGCGGCCCGCACCCGCGGCGCCAGCGCCCGGCGGAACTCGCGCAGCGCGTACGGCTGCCGCCCCGGCCCGGCCAGCACGAACCGCTCGACCGCCGCCTCGTAGGCCGTATCGCGCTCCGTCCAGGAGGTGTGCAGCCCCGCTTCCCGCGCCGCCTTGAGCACCGCGGCCAGCAGCCGCTCGTGGTCCGGCTCGCCGAGCCCCAGCGCCGTCTGCCAGGCCGCCCACGCCAGGTGCGGGTCAGGGGCCCGCACGCCCGCGCGCGCGGTCTCCTCGGTCAGCCGCGCCACCAGGTCCGCCCAGTCGTGAGGATGCTCGCTCAGCGCCGCGAGCGCCGCCCGCACGTCACCGCTGCGCTTGGTGTCGTGCGTGGTCAGCACCGTGCCGGTGCGCGGCCAGTCCCGCTGCACGCGGGCGCAGAACGCGTGGAACGTCTCCGGCGGCAGCGCCGGCCGGCCCGGGTCGCCGCCGACCTCGGCGGCCGACAGCAGCGGCACGTACCGGTAACACGCGGTGTCCTCCACGGCCTTGGCGCGCACCGCCGAGGCGACCTGCGCGAACCGCACCCGCACATCCGTCAGGTCGCCGCCCTCGCCGAAGCGTCCCAGCACCAGGTCCCGCACGGTGTCCACGGCCGCCGCCTCCTCGCCGGACTCGAACCTGGCCCGCGCCGCGGCGGCGGCCGTCTCCAGCATGGCCTCGTCCACCGGCGAGGGAGGCGAGGAGGCCTCGACATAGGGCCGGTACACCGGCAGCCGCACCAGCAGCTCCGTCAGCGCCGTGCGCAGTGCCCAGGGCGCGTGGTCCCGCAGCCGCAGCCCGGGATCGGCGGCGCAGACGCGTTCCGCCGCGCGGGCCAGGCGGCTGGTCTCGGCGGCCAGCTCGTGGGTGACCACCTTGTACGCGGCGCGCAGGACGGTGGCGTCCCATTCGCCCCCGTGGTCGGGCGGGGCGCCGGTGAACGCCCGGTAATGCTCGGTCAGCTCCGCACAGCCCTGCGGGTCGTGGAAGACCCCGTCGATGTGGCGCAGCGCGTCGTATCCGGTGGTGCCCGCCACCGGCCACGCGGCGGGCAGCTGCTCACCCGCGCCGAGGATCTTCTCCGTCACGATCCAGGCCCCGTCCGCCCGTTCCCGCAGCCGCCGCAGATAGCCGCCGGGGTCGGCGAGGCCGTCGGGGTGGTCCACGCGCAGGCCCTCGATCACCCCCTCCGCCAGCAGCCGCAGCATGGTCGCGTGCGTGGCCTCGAACACCTCCGGATCCTCCACCCGCAGCCCGATCAGGCCGGAGACGGTGAAGAAGCGGCGGTAGTTGAGCTCGGTCCGCGCCAGGCGCCACCAGGCCAGCCGGTAGTGCTGCGCCTCCAGCAGCGCGGGCAGCGGCAGGCCGGCCGTGCCCGCCGCGAGCGGGAAGCGGTGCTCGCCGTAGCACAGCGCCCCGTCCTCGACCGTCAGCGCCGGCAGCTCGTCCGCGAGCGGGCCGCCGAGCACCGGCAGCAGCACCCGGCCGCCGCCGGCCTCCCAGTCGATGTCGAACCAGCGGGCGAACCGCGAGGCCCGCCCGTCCCGCAGCACCTCCCACAGCGGCCGGTTCAGCTCGGTGCGCGCGGGCACCGCCATGTGGTTGGGCACAATGTCGGCGATCAGGCCCAGGCCATGCGCCCGGGCCGTCCGCGACAGCCGCCGCAGCCCCTCCTCGCCGCCCAGCTCCTGGCGCACCCGGCCGTGGTCGGTGACGTCGTAGCCGTGCGCGGAGCCGGGCACCGCTTCCAGCACCGGTGACAGGTGCAGGTGGCTGACGCCCAGGGAAGCCGCGTAGGGGACGATCTCCTCAGCCGCCGCGAAGGGGAATGCGGGCTGCAGCTGCACGCGGTAGGTGGCGGTGGGCATGCGGTGCGCAGGCGTCATGGGAACCCTCTGCCCCGGCAGCCGCGCGGGCAAGCGCGGCACGGCCGGGCCTCGGCCGGTACATCATGGCGGACCGGGCTGCACGCCCGGGGGGAGCCGCAGTAGTCTTCCTTGATCCATCAGCGGGGCGGAAGGCGGTGCGGTTGGTGAGCTCTTCGGAGCTGGAGCTGCCCTCGGGCAACGGGGGCGACGCCACCGAGCCTCCCGAAGAGGGGGCGCTCCCGGCCGGGGCGGTCTCGGTGCCGAGACCGGTCGAGATCGGCGTGGACCTGGAATGGAGCGCCGAGGACTGGTCGGAGGTCCGTACCCGCGTCGAGCGCGCGGGCCGGGCGTACGTCTGGCTCAACCTGGTCGAGCAGCGGCTGCGCGCCGTCGTGGGAGCGGTGCTGCGGCCGGTGTACGAGCCGCTGCACGGCGCGGAGTGGGAGATCGCGGCGGCGGGCCCGACCGGGCAGGAGTGGGTGCAGCGCGCCGCGGCGCTGCGCGAGGTGAGCCGGCGCAAGGGGCACGTGCTCGATCCGGCCGACGACACCGTGCTCTCCTTCCTGACGCTCCCGCAGCTGCGTGAACTCATGGTGCAGCACTGGCCCTGCTTCGCGCCGTATTTGGACAACCGCCGCGAGGTGGAGCTGACCCTGGATGAGCTGGAGGTGGCGCGCGCCGCCGTCAGCCGCAACCGGGGCCTGAGCCGGGCCGTGCTGGAGCAGGCCGAGCGCGCCTGTGCGCGGCTGCTGCGGCTGCTGGACTCCGGCGCCGCCCCGCCGTCGGCCGGGCGGCTGCCCGCCGACGTCCTGGAACATCTGGTGGGCGACAGGTTCACCGACGTGGCGGGCGTCCATCCCGACCGGGTGCGGCTCCAGCGCCACCTGCCCGCCGACGAGCTGTTCGGTGACGCCCGGCGGCTGGACGCCATGGGGATAGGGCTGGGCCTGCTGGTGCAGAACTTCCCCGGCCGCCGCCTCGTCCGGCTGGCGGACGCCGGGTGCCGGGTGCGGCTGCTGTTCCTCAACCCGGCGAGCGGCGCGATGCGGCGGCGCGAGCGGGAACTGGGGCTCAAGCGCGGAGAGCTGGGGCGTTCGGTGGAGACGGCCATCCTGCACGTGCGGCGAGTGCGGAGCCGGGTGCGCGACCCGGAGGCGTTCGAGATCCACGTCTACGATGACACCCCGCGCTTCAGCGCCTACTTCGTCGACGCCGACGGACCGGACGGGGTGGCGGTCGTGCAGTCCTACCTGCGGCGCACCCGCGGCATGGAGACGCCGGCCTTCGTACTGCGGCGCAGCGGCCGTGATCTGCTGAAGGACGACCGCCACGGCGAGCAGGGGCTGTTCGATATCTACCGCGACGAGTTCGAGTGGACGTGGGAGCGGTCGCGGGCGGTGTCCTGACCCCGGCGGCACACCCGCGGGGTGAGACCCTTATCGCGCACGGAACCCGTGCCACCGGAAGGTGTCGGCCATCCGCCCGGTAAATCCGAGCCGTTACCGCGTGGTTACTGGGGCAGGTGGCCCGGGGGAGGCTTGCCGGGTGTCCCCGCTCCTGCCACCGTGGGAGCACCGGTAGGTTACGGCAGGTTGACGTGTGCGAACGCCCGGGGCTGGAGGAGCGGAGCCGTGGACTGGTGGATGGCGTTGTCCGGCCTGTTCGTTGGCGTGGTCGTCGGCATGACCGGCATGGGCGGCGGGGCGCTGATGACCCCCATCCTCGTCCTCTTCTTTGACGTCCCGCCCCTGGCCGCGGTCTCCAACGACCTCGTCGCCTCCGCCGTCATGAAGCCCGTGGGCGCGGGTGTGCACCTGCGCCGGGGCACGGTGAACAGACGGCTCGTCTTCTGGCTGGTGCTGGGCTCCGTTCCCTCGGCCTTCGCCGGCGTGCTCATCGCCCGCGCTCTCGGAGACGGCGCGGAGGTCCAGGACATCATCAAGACCGCCCTCGGCGTGGCGCTGCTGCTGGCCGCCGCGTCCATGGTGGTCAAGGCCTATCTCCAGCTGCGCGAGCGTGCCCAGGGCGGCAGGGCGCAGGACGACGATGCGCTGTCCATCAGGGTCAGGCCGGTGCCCACGATGCTGGTCGGGGTGGCCGGCGGCATCGTCGTCGGCCTGACGTCCGTCGGCTCGGGCTCCCTGATGATCATTGCGCTGCTGCTGCTGTACCCGACGCTGAAGGCCGGCTCGCTCGTCGGCACGGACCTGGTGCAGGCCGTGCCGCTGGTCTGTTCCGCCGCCATCGCGCACATCCTCTTCGGAGACTTCGAGTTCGGCATGACCGGCACCCTGCTCCTGGGCTCCCTGCCCGGCGTCTACCTCGGCGCCCGCCTCTCCTCCCAGGTCTCCGGCGGGCTGGTGCGCCGCGCGCTCACGCTCGTGCTGCTCGCCTCCGGGCTCCAGATGCTGCACGTACCGCTGGGTGTCACGGGCGTCATCGTCGGCGCCGCGCTGGCGCTCGGGCCGCTCGCCTGGATGTGGGCGCGCAAGCGGCACGGCCTTCCCGCGCTGGCGCGGGTCGAGACCCGGCAGCAGGCGGTGAGCCCGTAACCGGGTGCGGCGCCGGACACGGCCGGTGGCCGGGCGGACGCGTGCCGTGGGAAGGTCACTGGCGGTATGCGGGCGCTCGCTTTACGATGACGGCCCGGAGTGGGGGTGACGCCCGGCCGGCGGCCCGTGGAGCGGGGCAGGGGGAAGCGCCGGCCGGGCAGCGCGCGCCGCGCCCGGCACTGCCCTGGAGAACTCCCTGCGGAGAGCGGCGAGTTCCCCACATGTCCGGTAGGTGAGACGTGCCGTATTACACCTTGACGCGGACCGTGACCCGCTGGCACAGTCCCGTACTGTGAGCCAGGCTGACTTCCTCGTTCAGCGCCTCCACGTCGACCTCCGGCGGCAGGCGAGCGCTCTCTGTGCGCGCGAACACTGACGCGCGGCCCGCTGGCGTCGGCGTTCCCCGCTCCTGACTCTTGCGCGTTCTCGTACGCCACGTCGTCACGCACGCCGGCCCCGGCCCCGCTGGCCGTGAGCTGCCGCGCTTCTCATCCCTCGCAGGTCCGTTCCGCCGGGCGTCGTGGTCCGCGCTCCGCGCGTGGCTTCCGCCGCCCGTGCCCGACGAAGCCGCACCGACCACGACAGAGGAAGGACACCACCATGCGGCAGCGTGCCGTTCTCCGCCCGCTCTCCGCGCTTCCCGGACGCCCCGGGCGCCCGGCGCCCTCCGGCACCCCCAGCCTGACCGTGACGCTGGCCCCCCGCGCCGGCACGGGCCAGGACGGCGGCGGCAGCACCGTGCCCCTGCTCGGCTACGTGGTCGTCCCGCCCGGCGCCGCCGCGGCCGCCGCGGGCACGCGCGGGCCGCTGCGTGCCGTGGAGGGCGACGCCGGGCTGGTCATCGACGAGACCCAGCGCACCGCCGAGATCGAGGGCCGCAGCCTCGATCTGACCTACCTGGAGTTCGAGCTGCTCGCCCACCTCGCGCGCCATCCCCGCCGCGTCTACAGCCGCGAGCACCTGGTCACACACGTGTGGGGATACGAAGCCGTCGGCGACAAGCGGACGGTGGACGTGCACGTCGCGCGGCTGCGCCGCAAGCTCGGCCCGCGCCACCGCAACCGCATCGCCACGGTGCGCGGCGTCGGCTACCGCTACGTCCCGGCCGCCTGAGAGAACCTGCCGAGGCGGTGCAGGGCGGCGGGGTTCAGCCCGCGAGCCGGGCTCCCGGGCCGCCCAGCGCCGCCTCGTAGCGGCGCAGCAGCAGCCGGGCCAGCTCCGGGGCGTCGCCGAGCACCGGCGCCAGCACGTCGGCGCCCGCCTCGGCGGCGCCCGCCGCGATGCGGTCGGGCAGCAGCCCCGGCGCGATCACGTACGGCGCGACGGCCACCCGGCGCGCGCCGGCCGCCCGCAGCGCCCGCACCGCCTCGGCGGTGCGGGGCGGAGAGGCGGAGGCATAGGCGGGTGTCACGGCGTGCCATCCGGCCGCGCGCTGCCACTGGCGCGCCAGGTCGCCGAGCACGGCGCGGGCCGCCGGATCCGAGGTGCCCGCCGAGGCCAGCACCACGCCGGTGTTGCCGCGTGGCCCGCTCAGCCCGGCCTCGGCCAGCCGCCGCTCCAGCGCCGCCGTCAGCAGCGGCTCCGGGACGGGACCGAGCACATCCGCCTGGTGGATGGTGAGGTCCGGCATGCGGACGCGCTGCTGCGCCAGCAGGGCGGGAAGGTCATGCGTGGCGTGGTAGGCGCGGCTGAGCAGCAGCGGAAGAACGACGACCTCCCGCTCGCCGGCCTCGCGCAGCCGGAACAGCGCCCGCTCGGCGAGCGGCACGCTGAGTTCGAGGAAGCCCACGGCAACACGCGCGCCGGGGCGGTGCGCCCGCACCCGCTCCGCCACCGCCGCCACCGTCGCCGCGTGCCGCGGATCGCGGCTGCCGTGGGCGACGATGAGCATCGCGGCGGGGCGTACCGGACGGGATATCTCGCTGGTCATGGCCGTGCTCCGCACAGGCGGGGCGGCCGCTGGACCGGCCGCCCCGCCCGCCGCGTCAGAAGTCCCAGCCGTCGTCGTCCGCGGCGCCCGCGGTCCTGGCCGCGGCCTCCGCGAAGGCGTTGCCCGCCATGCCCGCGGTGAGCGTCGTACCGTCCGCCGGGTCGATCAGCAGGAACGAGCCGGTGGTCCGGGAGTCCGCGTAGGCGTCCATGGCCAGCGGCTCCGAGGTGCGGATCACCACGCGGCCGATGTCGTTGACCGCCAGCTCACCCGGGTCCGGATGCTGGGACAGGTCGTCCAGCGTCAGCCGGGACGGGATCTCCTTGACGATCGCCTTGACCGTGCGCGTGGTGTGCTTGAGCAGCACCCGGGCTCCCGGCGTCAGCGGCCGGTCGTGCAGGTGGCACACCGTCGCCGTGATGTCGCGGGTCGGCGTCACCGCGGCGTCCGCGGGCACGATCATGTCGCCGCGCGAGACGTCGAGGTCGTCTGAGAGCGAGATGGTCACCGACTGCGGGGCCCAGGCGAAGTCCACGGACTGGCCCAGGGCCTCGATGCTTGAGACCGTGCTGGACAGCCCCGACGGCAGCACGGTCACCCGCTGGCCGACGCGCAGCACGCCGGAGGCGATCTGGCCGGCGTAGCCCCGGTAGTCCGGGTACTCGGGCGTCTGCGGCCGGATCACGTACTGCACGGGGAACCGCGCCGGGGCGGCCGACGGGTCGTTGCTGACGGACACGGACTCCAGGTGCTCCAGCACCGTGGGACCGCCGTACCAGTCCATCGTCGCGGACGGCGTCACGACGTTGTCTCCGACGAGCGCGGAGATCGGGATGGCGGTGATCTCCGGCACGCCCAGCGAGGCCGCGTAGCGCGTGAACTCCTCGGCGATCGCGGCGAAGACGGGCTCGGCGTAGTCCACCAGGTCCATCTTGTTGACGGCGAGCACCACGTGCGGGACGCGCAGCAGGGCCGCGACGGCCGCGTGGCGGCGGGTCTGCTCGACCACGCCATTGCGCGCGTCCACCAGGATGATCGCCAGCTCGGCGGTCGAGGCGCCGGTGACCATGTTCCGCGTGTACTGCACGTGCCCGGGCGTGTCGGCGAGGATGAACCGCCGCTTGGGCGTCGCGAAGTAGCGGTAGGCCACGTCGATGGTGATGCCCTGCTCGCGCTCGGCGCGCAGGCCGTCGGTCAGCAGCGCCAGGTCGGGCGCGTCGGCGCCGCGGTTGCGGGAGGCCAGCTCGACGGCCTCCAGCTGGTCCGCGAGCACGGACTTGGAGTCGTGCAGCAGCCGGCCGACCAGGGTGGACTTGCCGTCGTCCACGGACCCCGCCGTCGCGAACCGCAGCAGCGAGGTGGCGGACATCTCGATGGTCGTGCTCATTAGAAGTACCCCTCGCGCTTGCGGTCCTCCATGGCCGCCTCGGACAGCTTGTCGTCGGCGCGCGTGGCACCGCGCTCGGTCAGCCGGGAGGTGGCGATCTCGGCGATGATCTGCTCGATGGTCTCCGCGTCGGAGTCCACCGCTCCGGTGCAGGACATGTCGCCCACCGTGCGGTAGCGCACCAGGCGCCGCTCGACCGGCTCGCCCTCCTTCGGACCGCCCCACTCGCCCGGGGCCAGCCACATGCCGTTGCGCAGGAACAGCTCGCGTTCGTGGGCGAAGTAGATCTCCGGGATCTCGATCTTCTCGCGGGCGATGTACTGCCACACGTCCAGCTCGGTCCAGTTGGACAGCGGGAAGACGCGCACGTGCTCGCCGGGGGCGTGGCGGCCGTTGTAGAGCTGCCACAGCTCCGGCCGCTGGCGGCGGGGGTCCCAGCCGCCGAACTCGTCGCGGAGCGAGAAGACGCGTTCCTTGGCCCGGGCCTTCTCCTCGTCGCGCCGCCCGCCGCCGAAGACAGCGTCGAAGCGGTTCCGCTCGATGGCGTCGAGCAGCGGCACGGTCTGGAGCGGGTTGCGGGTGCCGTCGGGGCGCTCACGCAGCTGCCCGCGGTCGATGAACTCCTGCACCGAGGCCACGTGCAGCCGCAGCGAGTGCTGGGCCACCACGCGGTCGCGGAAGGCGATGACCTCGGGGAAGTTGTGCCCGGTGTCGACGTGCAGCAGAGCGAACGGGATGGGCGCCGGCGCGAACGACTTCAGCGCCAGGTGGAGCATCACGATGGAGTCCTTGCCGCCCGAGAAGAGGATCACCGGGCGCTCGAACTCGCCCGCGACCTCGCGGAAGATGTGCACCGCCTCGGACTCCAGCACATCGAGGTGCGACAGGGCGTAGGGGTTATCGGAATCCCCGGAGGCCGGGAGAGCCGCTGTCATGCCGTCTTCCTTTCGCTCGCTTCTCCGCCTCCGTTCGCCGGACGGCTCACAGCATTCCCCTCTCGGCGAGCAGCGCGTAGAGCGCGTCGGCGGATTCCTCGATTGTCTGCTGATGCGCAGCGATCCGCAGGTCGGGATCGACCGGGACCTCGTAAGGGTCGTCCACGCCGGTGAGGCCGGACAGCTCCCCCGCCGCCTGCTTGGCGTACAGGCCCTTGACGTCCCGCTGCGCACAGACCTCGACGGGGGTCGCGACGTGGACCTCGAGGTACCCGGTGCCGGCCTCCTGGTGCCGCTTGCGCACGGCCTCGCGGCTCTCCGCGTAGGGTGCGATCACGGGCACCAGCACTTTGACCCCGTGGGAAGCCAGCAGCTCGGCGACGTATCCGATCCGCTGGACGTTGGTGTGCCGGTCCTCGCGGGAGAAGCCCAGCCCGGCGGTCAGGAAAGTGCGGAGCTCGTCTCCGTCCAGCACCTCGACCCGCTGGCCCTCACTCTCCAGCTTCTTGGCCAGGGCGCGGGCGATGGTGGTCTTGCCCGCACTGGGCAGCCCTGTGAGCCAGATAGTGGCGCCCTTGCCGGTATCGCTCATCTCCCGCTTCCTCACTGTCGGTTCATGGGGGGTCACTGCTGTCTTCAGGTGTCTGCGGGGGGCGGTTTCAGGTGTGGATACCGCACTCCGTCTTGGCCAGACCGGCCCAGCGGCCGGCCCGTTCGTCCTCGCCCTCCAGGATGCGACGGGTGCAGGGTGAGCAGCCTATCGAGGCATATCCCTCCTGGAAGAGAGGGTTGGTGAGGACCCCGTGTTCGGCGATGTAGCTTTCCACGTCCGCGCGCGTCCAGCGGGCGATGGGGGAGATCTTCACCTTGCCGCGCTTGGCGTCCCAGCCGACGACCGGCGTCGCCGCCCGTGTCACGGACTCGTCACGGCGCAAGCCCGTGGCCCACGCATCGTACCCGCGCAACCCCTCCTCGAGAACCTGCACCTTGCGCAAGGCGCAGCATAGGTCAGGGTTTCGGTCGTGCAGGCGTGGCCCGTACCGGGCATCCTGCTCGGCGACGGACAAGCGGGGCCGCAATGTGATCACGTTCACGTCCATGGACGCGGCGACGGCGTCCCGCATGCCGATGGTCTCGGGGAAGTGGTAGCCGGTGTCGAGGAAGATAACGTCGACCCCGGGCGCCACCCGGGAGGCCAGGTGCATCAGCACGGCGTCCTGCATTGAGGACGTCACGCAGAAGCGCGCCCCGAAGGTACGGACGGCCCAGCGCAGGATCTCCAGCGCGGGGGCGTCCTCCAGTTCGCGTCCGGCCCGTTCGGCGAGCGTGCGCAGCTCGTCCGCTGTGTACGGCTCCGTAGAGGTGACGGTGCAGTTCACGGGTACCCCTCCTCAGCTAGCGTCCGTGCCCGAGCCGTCCCCGGTGCGGGGACGTGCTCCGGCCGTGCCGGGGCGTGCGAACCCTCTGGCCAGCAGCCCGAGGAAGGCCAGCCGGAAGGCGCGGTTGCAGGACGCGCACTCCCACGCGTCGTGTCCCCCCTCGTGGGGGCGGAGATCCTCGTCGCCGCAGTACGGGCAGTAGAACGGCGCGGCTCTGCCGGTCACCGCAGTGACTCCTCGTCGGCGCGCGCGGCCCACTGGGCGAAGCGCTCGCCCTCCTGGCGCTGCTCCAGGTAGGCCCGCAGCACCCGCTCGACGTAGTCGGCCAGGCCGTCGGCGGTCACCTTCAGCCCGCGGATCTTGCGGCCGAAGCCCGGCTCGAGGCCCAGGGAGCCGCCCAGGTGCACCTGGTAGCCCTCGACCTGGTTGCCGTCGGCATCGGTGACGAGCTGGCCCTTGAGGCCAATGTCCGCGACCTGGATGCGGGCGCAGGAGTTGGGACAGCCGTTGATGTTGATCGTCAGCGGCTCGTCGAACTCGGGCAGGCGGCGTTCCATCTCCTCGACCAGCCAGGCGGCGCGGCTCTTGGTCTCGACGATGGCGAGCTTGCAGAACTCGATGCCGGTGCACGCCATCGTGCCGCGGCGGAAGGTGCTGGGCGTGGCCGTCAGTCCCAGGGACTCCAGCCCTGCGGTGAGCGAGTCGACCCGGTCCCCGGGCACGTCGAGGATGATCATCTTCTGCTCGACGGTGGTGCGCACCCGGGAGGAGCCGTGCGCCTCGGCGAGGTCCGCGATTTTGGAAAGGGTTGCGCCGTCCACGCGCCCGGCGACCGGCGCGAATCCGACGTAAAAGCGTCCGTCGCGCTGGCGGTGCACGCCCACGTGGTCGCGCCAGCGGCTGACGGGCTGCTCGGGCGCCGGGCCGTCGATCAGGCGCCGCAGCAGGTACTCCTTCTCCAGCACCTCGCGGAACTTTTCCGGGCCCCAGTCGGCGACGAGGAACTTCAGGCGGGCCCGGGTGCGCAGCCGCCGGTAGCCGTAGTCGCGGAACACCGACACCACGGCCTCGTGGACGTCGGGGACCTCCTCCAGCGGCACCCAGGCGCCGAGCCGGACGCCGAGCTTCGGGTTGGTCGACAGGCCGCCGCCGACCCACAGGTCGAAGCCCGGCCCGTGCTCGGGGTGGTTGACGCCGACGAAGGCCACGTCGTTGATCTCGTGGGCCACGTCCAGCAGCGGCGAGCCGGAGACCGCGGTCTTGAACTTGCGCGGGAGGTTGGAGTACGCCTTGTTGCCCACCACGCGGCGGTGGATCTCCTCGACGGCGGGGGTGCCGTCGATGATCTCGTCGGCGGCGATCCCGGCCACCGGCGAGCCGATGACGACGCGGGGGGTGTCGCCGCACGCCTCGGTGGTGGACAGGCCCACGCCCTCCAGGCGGCGCCAGATCTCCGGCATGTCCTCGATGCGGATCCAGTGGTACTGGATGTTCTGCCGGTCGGTGATGTCGGCGGTGCCGCGGGCGAACTCCTGGGAGATCTCACCGATCACGCGCAGCTGCGCCGTGGTGAGCTGGCCGCCGTCGATGCGCACCCGGAGCATGAAGTACTCGTCGTCCAGCTCCTCCGGCTCCAGCACGGCCGTCTTGCCGCCGTCGATGCCGGGGCGGCGCTGGGTGTACAGGCCCCACCAGCGCATCCGGCCGCGCAGGTCCGCTCCGTCGATGGAGTGGAAACCCCGGTGCGCGTAGATCGTCTCAATGCGTGTCCGCACATTGAGACCGTCATCGTCCTTCTTGACCTGCTCGTTGGCGTTGAGCGGCGTGAAGTGTCCTGCCGCCCACTGGCCTTCGCCGCGGTGGCGGCCGGCCTTGCGACGACGGGACGTGGCAGCGGGCGTCGTGCGGTGATCGGGCATGATGAGCGGTCCTTCGGCAGGCTCCAGGGCGGCTCTGGCCTGCGGGGACGGCCGCACCATCGCGGTCGTCAGGGCAGAGTCGGCGCGCGTTCAGTCGGGGACGGCAGTCGAAGAGCGTCGGGCTCGGTCAGGAGGTGGTGCACACGCGGATGCGGCGATGACGGCGGGAAGCGGCGATGCCGCGGTTCAGTACGCCGGACACATGGCGCTCGACATTCGACCGAAGTCGACGTGGCGCCGGCTCGCCAGAGGGATTCCACCTTGCGACATGAAGGCAGCGTGACACGCGGTGACGCCGGAGTCCACCAGCTACCGCTATTCGGACAGCCCCGTCTCGGCATCCGAGATGTTGGGACGGGCGCGCTCCACGATGGCCGCGAGATCCAGGCCGGCGGGCAGCGTACCGAACGCACCGCCCCAGTCCCCGCCCAGACGGGAGGCGCAGAACGCGTCCGCCACCGCGGGCGGCGCGTACCGCACCAGCAGTGACCCCTGGAGCACCAGGGCGAAACGCTCCGCCACCCGCCGTGCCCGGCCCTCCGCCGCCGCGAGGTCGGACAGTTCCGTCAGCAGGTCCCTGATGGCCGCGTCCAGCCGGTGGTCCGCCCCCGACGCCTCGCCGATCTCCGCCAGGAAGGCGTCGAGCGCCCCCGGATCGCGGCCCAGCGCCCGCAGCACGTCCAGCGCCTGGACGTTCCCCGAGCCCTCCCAGATGGAGTTCAGCGGCGACTCGCGCAGCAGCCGCGGCATCCCCGACTCCTCCACGTACCCGTTGCCGCCAAGGCACTCCAGCGCCTCCGCCACCAGCGGCGTGCACCGCTTGGTCACCCAGTACTTGGCCGCCGGCACCGCCAGCCGCAGCAGGTGGCGCTCCCGCGCGCTGCCGTCCGCCGCCGCGTCGCAGGCCGCCGCCAGCCGCATCGCGAGCGCCGTCGCCGCCTCCGATTCCACTGCCAGGTCCGCCAGGACGTTGCGCATGAGCGGCTTGTCCAGCAGCCGGCCACCGAACGCCTCGCGGTACGCGGCGTGGTGCGTGGCCTGCGCCACCGCCTGCCGCATGACCGCCGCCGAGCCGGTGACGCAGTCGATCCGGGTGGCGGTCACCATGCCCATGATGGCCGCCAGGCCCCGGCCCTCCTCGCCGACGCGGAAGGCCACCGTCGTGCCGTCGAACTCCACCTCCGAGGAGGCGTTGGCCCGGTTGCCCAGCTTGTCCTTGAGCCGTTGCAGGCGGAAGGCGTTCCGCGTGCCGTCCGGCAGCACGCGCGGCAGCAGGAAGCACGTCAGCCCGCCGGGGGCCTGGGCCAGCACGAGGAAGACGTCCGACATCGGCGCCGAGCAGAACCACTTGTGCCCGGTCAGCGCGTACGCGCCGGGCTCCGCCAGCGGCTCGGCGCGGGTGGTGTTCGCCCGCACGTCCGAGCCGCCCTGTTTCTCGGTCATCCCCATGCCCGCCAGCGCACCCGCCTTCGACGCCGCGGGCCGCAGCCCCGGATCGTAGACCCGCGAGGTGAGCAGGGGTTCCCACACCTGTGCGAGCGCCGGCTCGGCCCGCAGCGCGGGCACCGCGGAGTGCGTCATCGATACCGGGCAGCCGTGCCCGGCCTCCACCTGACTCCACACCAGGAACCCCGCCGCGCGCGTGACGTGCCCGCCCGGGCGCGAGACCGCGTCGGTCAGCCCGGCCGCAACGGCGCGGTCCAGCAGCTGGTGCCACGCCGGGTCGAACTCCACCTCATCCACGCGGTGGCCGAACCGGTCGTGGGTGCGCAGCACCGGCGGGTGGGTGTCCGCCCGCACGCCCCACTCCTGCGCCCGCGCCGAGCCCGCCTCGGCGCCCAGCGCGGTCAGGTGACCGGCCGCCTCCTCGGCGGCCTGCGGCGCGGCGTGCCGCGCCACGGCCTCCCGCAGCGCGGCGTCCTCGGTGAACACGTTGTAACCCGTCAGCGGCGGGACCTGGTTGGTGACGGTGTGCGTGGCCGGCGCCACAGCCGGGGTGTCGGAGCCCATGACGGCTACCGTAGGCGCGCGCGCCGGGCGGCGCTACGGGCCGGCGCCCGTGCCGGGTGTGTGAAGGTCCGGTCGCTGCCCCGGCAAGACGGGTAGGACTCGGTAGAGTTGGCGCTTTCGCGGTTACGGCATGGAAGCGACGTGGCGGACCTGGGCGGGACGAGCATGAACGAGATCCTGAGCGAGCGCGGCATCCGCCGCATCCCCGACTACGCGCAGACGGGCCCGACCGTGGCCCGGATGATCCTGGGCACCCGGCTGCGCCAGCTGCGGGAGGCCCGGCAGATCACCGGGGGAGAGGCGGGCGAGGAGATCCGCGCCTCCCATTCCAAGATCAGCAGGCTCGAGATGGGCCGCACGGGCTTCAAGACCCGTGACGTCCTTGACCTGCTCGACCTGTACGGCGTGACCGACGAGGCCGAGCGCGCCACGCTGCTCGCCCTCGCCCGCCAGTCCAACACCCTTGGCTGGTGGCACATCTACCACGAGGTCGTCCCCAGCTGGCTGAACGTCTACCTCGGGCTGGAGCAGGCGGCCAGCGTCATCCGCAGCTACGAGCTCCAGTTCGTCCCCGGCCTGCTCCAGACCGAGGACTACGCCCGGGCCGTGCTCCGCCTGGCCCACGACCAGCCGGAGCTGCTGGAGCGCCGGGTGGAGCTGCGCATGGCCCGGCAGCGGCTGCTCTACCGTGAACGGCCGCCGCACGTCTGGGTCGTCATCGACGAGGCGGCACTGCGCCGCCCGCTCGGGGGCAGCGCCGGGATGCGCGCCCAGCTGGGGTGGCTGCTGGAACTGTCGGACCTGCCGCACGTCACCGTCCAGGTCATCCCGTTCTCGGTCGGCGGGCACCCCGGCGTCGGCGGGCCGCTCACCGTGCTGCGGCCCCCCGGCGCCGAACTGCCGGACGTCGTCTACCTGGAGCAGCTCACCGGCGGCGTCTTCCCCGACAAGCCCGCCGAGATCGAGCACTACCGGCACGTGATGAACCGCCTCGTGGTGGAGGCGCTGCCGCCCGAGGAGAGCCGCGACTTCGTGCACCGGGTGCGCCGGGAGACCTGACGCCCTCAGCCCCCACGCGCCGGGCCGGTCCCCGGCGGCAGGACGGCCTGCCCGGACACGAGGGCGGCCACGCCCCGCACGCACCGCCCCGGCGCGCGAAGGCACCGGCCGTCCTCTCCCTCCGGTGGCCGGTCAGCTCCAGCGGTACGGCGCGCCCGCCCGGTCCCGGCCAGGCGGGGGCAGGCCGTGCGCGCGCCGTGGCTGATCGCTCACAGCGAACGCGCGGACCCGGGGGAACATCGGCGGGCTCGCTGGCATTGAGTCCACATAGCTCAAGATGCCTGCCGAGGGAGAAGTCATGGATTCATCGTTGGACGTGCTCACCCTGCCGGTGCTTCCGCTCGATGACGAGGTGGTGCTGCCGGGCATGGTGGTGCCGCTGGAGCTCTCCCAGACGGACGTCCGCGCCGCCGTCGAGGCGGCGCAGGCGGCCGCGGCCCGTGGCGAGAAGCCCCGCGTGCTGCTCGTGCCGCGCACCGCGGGCTCGTACGCCGACATGGGCGTGCTCGGCCGGGTCGAGCAGGTCGGGAGGCTCGCCGGCGGCGACCCCGGCGCGCTCGTGCGCGGCCTGCGCCGCGTGCGCATCGGTTCCGGCAGCACCGGCCCCGGCGCGGCCCTGTGGGTGGAGGGCACGGCGGTCGAGGAGGCCGCGCCCAGCCCGCTGCCCGGCGCCGTCGCCGAGCTGGTGCGCGAGTACAAGGCGCTGACCACCACCTGGCTGCGCAAGCGCGGTGCCTGGCAGGTGGTCGACCGGATCCAGCAGATCGAGGACGTCGGCCTGCTCGCGGACAACGCCGGCTACCTGCCCTTCCTCACCGCCGAGCAGCGCCTTCAGCTGCTGACCACGACCGATCCGGTCGAACGGCTCCGGATGGCCGAGCGCTGGCTGCGCGATCACCTGGCCGAGCAGGACGTGGCCGAGGCGATCGCCAAGGACGTCCAGGACGGCGTGGACAAGCAGCAGCGTGAGTTCCTGCTCCGCCGCCAGCTGGAGGCCGTCCGCAAGGAGCTGGCCGAGCTGAACGGCGACGCCGCCGGCGAGAGCGAGGACTACCGCGCCCGCGTCGAGGCCGCGGACCTGCCGGAGAAGGTCCGCGAGGCTGCCCTGAAGGAGGTCGACAAGCTGGAGCGCGCCTCCGACGCCAGCCCGGAGGGCAGCTGGATCCGCACCTGGCTGGACACCGTCCTCGACCTGCCGTGGAACACCCGCACCGAGGACTCCTACGACATCGCCGGCGCGCGTGCCGTACTGGACGCCGACCACGCCGGGCTGACCGACGTCAAGGACCGCATCACCGAGTACCTGGCCGTGCGCAAGCGGCGCGGCGACCGCGGCCTGGGCGTCATCGGCGGCCGCAGGGGCGGGGCGGTCCTGGCGCTCGTCGGTCCTCCGGGCACCGGCAAGACGTCGCTCGGCGAGAGCGTGGCCCGCGCCATGGGGCGGAAGTTTGTGCGCGTCGCCCTCGGCGGCGTCCGTGACGAGGCGGAGATCCGCGGCCACCGCCGCACCTACGTCGGCGCCCTGCCGGGCCGCATCGTCCGCGCCATCAAGGAGGCCGGGTCGATGAACCCCGTGGTGCTGCTCGACGAGATCGACAAGGTCGGCAGCGACTACCGGGGCGACCCGGCGGCGGCCCTGCTGGAGGTGCTCGACCCGGCGCAGAACCACACGTTCCGCGACCACTACCTCGAGGTCGAGCTCGACCTGTCCGACGTCGTCTTCCTGGCCACGGCCAACGTCCTTGAGGCTATCCCGCAGCCGCTGCTGGACCGGATGGACCTGGTACAGCTGGACGGCTACACCGAGGACGAGAAGGTCGTCATCGCCCGCGACCACCTGCTGCCGCGCCAGCTGGAGCGGGCCGGGCTGACCGCCAGCGAGGTCACGGTCGGCGAGGACGTGCTGCGCAAGCTGGCCGGCGAGTACACCCGCGAGGCGGGCGTGCGGAGCCTGGAGCGGCACCTGGCGCGGCTGCTGCGGAAGATCGCCGCCGCCAACGAACTGGGCCAGCTGCCGCTGCCGCACACCGTCACCACCGACCGGCTCCGCGAGCTGATCGGCCGCCCGCACCACACCCCGGAGGCGGCCCAGGCGCCGGAGGAGCGGCGCACGGCCGTGCCCGGCGTCGCGACCGGCCTCGCCGTAACGGGCGCGGGCGGCGACGTGCTGTACATCGAGGCCTCGCTGGCCGACCCGGAGACCGGCGGCGCCGGGCTGACCCTCACCGGGCAGCTGGGCGACGTGATGAAGGAGTCCGGCCAGATCGCCCTGTCCTACCTGCGCTCGCACGGCGCCGAGCTGGAGCTGCCGGTCGGTGACCTGAAGGAGCGGAGCGTGCACCTGCACATCCCCGCCGGCGCGGTGCCCAAGGACGGCCCCAGCGCGGGCATCACGATGACGACCGCGCTGGCCTCCCTGCTCTCGGGCCGCCGGGTCCGGCCGGAGGTCGCCATGACCGGCGAGGTGTCGCTGACCGGGCGGGTGCTGCCGGTGGGCGGCGTGAAGCAGAAGCTGCTGGCCGCCCACCGCGCCGGGATGACCACGGTGATCATCCCGAAGCGGAACGAGCCGGACCTGGACGACGTGCCGGAGGAGATCCTCCAGCGGCTCGACGTCCGCACGGTCACGGACGTGCGGCAGGTGCTCGAGCTGGCGCTGGAGCCGGCGGGCGCCGCCGCCGAGCCGCGGCTGCCGCTGGCCGCCTGAACCCCGCCGGCGCCCCGGGCCTGCCCGCCGGCAGCCCCTCTCCGGCCCTTCCCGTACCGGCCCCGCGCCGGGCGGGAGGGCCGCGGCCGGGGCCGCCGGCGGGCGGCGTAGTGTGCTGCCCCATGAGTCCATCGATCGCGACGAACAGGCGCGTCACACGGGAGGAACTGCTCGACTTCCTCCGGCCGCGGCACCGCGCCGTCCTGCTGACCCGCCGTGCCGACGGCAGCCCTCAGGGATCGCCGCTGACCTGCGGTGTCGACGACGACGGTCGCCTGGTCATCGCTACCTACCCCGAGCGCGCCAAGACGCGCAACGCCCGCCGCGACCCGCACGTCAGCCTCATCGTCCTCTCCGACGAGTGGGACGGCCCCTGGGTGCAGGTCGACGGGACGGCCGAGGTGCTCGACGTACCCGAGGCGGTCGAGCCCCTCGTGGAGTACTACCGCAACATCGCGGGGGAGCACCCCGACTGGGCCGAGTACCGCGCGGCCATGATCCGCCAGAACAAGTCCCTGATCCGCGTCACCATCACCCGCTGGGGGCCCGTCGCCACCGGGGGTTTCCCCGCCCGTCTCGCCCCCTGACGCCCGCCCGCACCGCCATGTCCGGAACCCGCCAGTGACGCGCCCCGCGCGGCCGCACACTGGACGGCGTGACAGGCGAACACACCAGGGCTGACACCAGGTACGAGGCGGTCCGCGGCCGGGACGAGCGGTTCGACGGCGTGTTCTTCACCGCCGTCCTGACCACCGGTGTCTACTGCCGTCCGAGCTGCCCCGCGACCACCCCCAAGCGGGAGAACGTGCGCTTCTACCCCTCGGCCGCCGCCGCGCAAGCGGCCGGGTTCCGCGCCTGCCGCCGCTGCCGCCCCGACGCCGTGCCCGGGTCCCCCGAGTGGAACACCCGGGCTGACGCCGCGGGCCGGGCCATGCGCCTGATCGCCGACGGTGTCGTCGACCGTGACGGTGTCGCCGGCCTCGCCCGCGGCCTGGGCTACAGCGAGCGGCAGGTGCGGCGGCTGCTGACCGCTCAGGTCGGCGCGGGCCCGCTCGCGCTGGCGCGGGCCCAGCGCGCTCACACCGCGCGCGTGCTGCTGGAGACGACCGCGATGCCCGTCACGAGCGTGGCGTTCGCCGCGGGCTTCGCCAGCGTCCGGCAGTTCAACGACACCATCCGCCGCGTCTACGCCCGCACCCCCTCCCAGCTGCGGGCCGCCGCCCGCCGGGGCCAGGTTGCGCCGGGTCCCGGCGTCACCCTCCGGCTCGCCTGCCGCGGCCCGTATGACGCCGCGCAGGTCTTCGGTTTCCTCCAGCGCCGCGCCCTGGCCGGCGTCGAGGAGGTGTGCGGCGCGCCCGGTTCGCGTACCTACCGCAGGTCGCTGGCGCTGCCCCACGGCACCGGCGTGGCCGAGGTCGGCGAACCGCCCCCGGCCGCCCGCGGCCGCTGGCTGCCGTGCCGGCTGCGGCTGACCGACTACCGCGACCTCACCACCGCCGTGCAGCGGATCCGCCGGCTGTTCGACCTCGACGCCGATCCGCGGGCCGTCGCCGGCCGGCTGGCGGCGTCCCCCGCTCTCGGCCCGCTCGCCGCCGCCCGCCCCGGGCTGCGCGCGCCCGGCGCGGCCGACCCCGCCGAACTCGCCGTCCGCGCCGTGCTCGGCCAGCAGGTCACGCTCGCCGCCGCCCGTGCCCTGGGCGCCGGCCTCGTCGCCGCGTACGGCACGCCGCTGCCCGCGCCCGACGGCGGTCTCACCCACCTCTTCCCCGAACCCGGCATCCTCGCCGAGGCTCCGCTGACCCAGCTGCGCATGCCGGCCG
The DNA here is from genome assembly GCF_016741785.1 of Streptomyces sp. 7-21. Taxonomy (GTDB): domain Bacteria; phylum Actinomycetota; class Actinomycetes; order Streptomycetales; family Streptomycetaceae; genus Streptomyces. The sequence goes on along the minus strand of NZ_JAERRL010000006.1, from coordinate 171,803 downwards.
CCCGGCGTGCCGCGCTCCGTGCCCTGGCCGCGGCGCTCGCCGACGGCTCGCTCCGCCTCGATCCCGGCGCCGACCGGGAGGAGTCCGAGCGGCGCCTGCGCGCGCTGCCCGGCATCGGGCCCTGGACCGCCGGGTACGTGCGGATGCGCGCGCTCGGTGACCCCGACGTCTTCCTGCCCGGCGACGCGGGCGTCCGGCACGGCCTGGCCCTGACCGGAGCCGCGCCCGGCGAGCCGGAGACCTGGCGCCCCTGGCGCTCCTACGCCGTGCACCACCTGTGGCACGCACCGTTCACCCGCGAGGAGACCGCGTGATGCTGTACACCATCCACCCCAGCCCGCTCGGCGACCTGCTGCTCGCCGCCGAGGAGCCCGGCACCCTCGCCTCGGTGTCCGCGCCGGGCCAGCGGGGCGGCGCCCGCGTCGGCCCCGGCTGGCGGCGCGACCCGGGCGCGTTCCGTACGGCCGTGCGCGAGCTGGACGCCTACTTCGCGGGCGAGCTGAAGGAGTTCACCGTGCCGCTGGCCGCCCGGGGAACGCCGTTCCGCCAGCGGGTCTGGGAGGCGCTGGACACCATCGGCTACGGCGCCACCGTCACCTACGGCGAACTGGCGGTGCGGGCGGGCGCCGACCCGCGCGCGGTGCGGGCCGTCGGCGGCGCGGTGGGCGCTAACCCGCTGCTGGTGGTGCGCCCCTGTCACCGCGTCATCGGCGCCAGCGGAGCGCTGACCGGCTACGCGGGCGGGCTGGAGCGGAAGCGCTGGCTGCTCACGCTGGAGGGCGTGCTCAGCTGAACTGCCGCTCGATGCGGGCCAGTTTCTCCTCCAGGGAGTCCAGCCGGCCGGTGGCCTGCCCGATCGAGGCGGGGTCGGTGAACCCGGCCGGCTCCGCCGAGGGCACATCGAGCGCCGGCCGCTGCGCCGGCTGGAGCGCGGCGGGCTCCGTGCCGCCGCTCGCGCCGGTGCCCTGGCCGGCCGCGGCGAGCTCCCTGCGCTGCCGCCCCCGGCCCAGCATCCGGTGGTGCCTGCTCACGGCGCGCAGCCGGGCCTTCTCCAGCCGCCGCTGCTCGCGGCGCCGGGCGCGCGCGGCCTCCTTGGCCCGCCGGTCCTCGCGCACCTCCTCGACCGCCTCGTCCAGCGACCGCACGTTCTCCAGCAGCATCAGCGACCAGGCGGCGTAGGTCTCGCGCGGGGCACGCAGCCAGCGCACGAACCGGATCTGCGGCAGCGGGCGCGGCACCAGGCCCTGTTCCCGCAGCGCGGCTTTCCGCGTCTGCCGCAGCGCGCGGTCGAAGAGGATCGCGGCGGCCAGTGACATGCCGGCGAAGAACTGCGGGGCGCCCGCGTGCTCCTCCCCGCGCGGGGCGTGGACCCAGTTGAACCACGCCGCCGCCCCCGCGAACAGCCAGACCAGCAGCCGCGAGCCGAGCGAGGAATCGCCGTGGCTGGCCTCGCGTACCGCGAGCACCGCGCAGAACATCGCCGCGCCGTCCAGCCCGAACGGCACCAGGTACTCCCAGCCGCCGGAGAGGCCGAGGTTCTCCCGGCCGAAGCCGACCAGGCCCTGGAACGACAGCGCGGCGGCCACCCCGGCACAGCAGAACAGCAGCGCGTAGGAGGCCACGGCGTAGGCGCGCTCCCGCTGGCGGCGGCGGGCCTCAAGCCGTTCCCACGAGTCGCTCTCGGCGTCGTCGGTCCCGGCCTTGCGGCCGCGCACCAGCAGCGTGGCCGCCGCCGACATGCCGCCGACCAGGACGGCGCCCGCCAGCACCCAGCCGAGATGTATGTCCGTCATCGTCATGAGGGAAGCTCCCTGCGTGTCCCTGCGCGTTTACCCGCGTGCCTGCACGCCGCCGTCCGCGTGGCGGAAGCCGATCGTAGCTGAGGCTCCGTCAGCTGATGAGCGGTAAACCTACACCAACGGGTGAGCTGACTGAGAATCCGGTGTTCTCGTGGCAGAGGTGTGAGAGAGGACGTCAGGAGTCGCGCCGCGGGGCGCCGCCGCTGAGCCGTGCCACCCGCTCCTCGTCGCAGACGCGGGGGCAGGTCACGCAGGTGTCCTGCGGGCGCAGCGTGTAGTACATGCAGCAGCTCACCCGGTCGCGGGTGGTCAGCCGCTCGCCCGACGGGCCCGCCAGGTCGCGGAACGCCGCGCCGCCCGCGTAGGGGGCGGTGGAGCCGGGCAGCAGCAGGTTCGCCTCGGTCCTGGCGCGCTCCTCCTCGCCGAGCAGGCTCCCGAGGTACCACAGGCCCTCGGTCAGCTCGTCGGTCGCCATGCCCCACAGCGCCCGGGCGCGGCGGCGCATCACGGGGCCGAACGCGGCAAGCACCGGGCCGAGGTGGTCGGCGGCCTCCCGCCGCACCACCGCGCGCAGCTCCTCCTCGTCCGCCACCACCCGGGCCCGCGGGTGGCCGGCGGCCGGGTCGTCCGGCAGGCAGGAGAACGACACCGACCGCACCGTCATCCGGCCGGCCTCGGGATGGAACGAGACGTCGGCCAGGCCGATCCGCGGCACGCGCCGCAGCAGGAAGTAGGGCAGCGTGAACAGCACCCCGGCCGGCCAGGCGTAGCGGTGGAGCGCGAAGCTCGCCACCACATCCGGCCGCGCGGGCCGGCCGTGGGAGCGCACCGCCTGCTCGCCCTCCCACGCCAGGAAGCGCTCCAGGGCCTCGCCGCCGGCCGCCAGGGCGTCGCCCCGGAGCCAGCCCTCGCCGTGCCGGGGCGTCTCTTCGGTGATCCGCAGCGACGGCAGCACCGCGGCGGCGCGCTCGTAGGCGGGAGCGCACGGCGACGCCGGCAGCACGGCGGGGAAGGCGGATCTGGACACGGTGCCCCGTTTCGTCGATCGAACACAGGTTAGCCTTACCTTACCTAATCTTCCCGCGGAGGGGGACAGGAGGCAGGGGCGAGTTTTCGCCGCTGCGCCGGACGGGGCTTGCCGTTGCGCGCGGGGGCCCTACTAGGGTGCTCGCTACCGCCGCGCCACGCACGGTTGCGCGGCGGCAGGCGGAACGGACGGAGCGGCACCCGATGGACTCGGCGACGGGCCCCGGAGCGGACCACGGCACGGCTGACCGCCCGCCGCTGCCGGTCCGGCCCCGCTCCCTGCCGGAGCGCCACTCCGTGCGCGCCCAGGTGCTCGCCGCGCTGCGCGACGCTCTCGCCAGCGGTGAGCTGGCCTCCGGCGAGGTCTACTCGGCGCCCGCGCTGGCCGAACGGTACGGCGTCTCCGCCACCCCCGTGCGCGAGGCCATGCAGCGGCTCGCCAGCGAGGGCGTGGTCGAGCCGGTGCCCAACCGCGGCTTCCGCGTCGCGGGCCGCACCGCCCGGGACGCCGCCGAACTCGCCGAGGTGCGCGTGGCGCTGGAGGTCCCGGCCGTGGAGCGGCTGGCCCGCGCGCTGCCCCCGGAACGGTGGGAGGAGCTGCGCCCGCTCGCCGAGGCGACGGTGTCGGCCGCGCGCGCGGGCGACCGGGCCGCGTACGCCGAGGCCGACCGGGCCTTCCACCGCGCGCTGCTCCAGCTGACCGGCAACCGGCAGCTCGTCCTCGTCGCCGAGGACGTCCACCGCCGCGCCCAGAGTCCGGCGGCGCACGGCCGCCTGCCGGACCGCGACGCCCTGCTGCGGGACGCCACCGAGCACACGGCGCTGCTCGACGCGCTGCGCGGCGGCGACGCCGAGGCGGCCGGCCGGCTGGCGCGTGCCCACCTGTCGCCGGACGCCTGACCGGCGACAGGCGGCCCGGGCCCAGCCGCAGTCACCGGCCGGAATCAGTCGCCGTCCGGGCGCTCCCGGTCCGCGAGCTGCGCCCCAAGCCACCGGGGCACGCCGTCGAGCAGGCGGTACAGCCGCGCCGCCTCGGCGCGCAGCCGCGTGGCCTCCTCCGCGGGCACGGCTTCCGCGAGCGCGACCAGCGCGGGCGCGATGCCGACCAGGTAGCCGGCGTCCTCCCGCAGCCGCAGCGACTCGGCGAACCCGTGCCGCGCCTGCCCTGTCTCGCCCTCGCGCAGCGCCAGCGCGGCGAGGTGGCGCCAGGTGTAGGAGGCCAGCAGGACGTCGCCGCTGGCCAGGGCCCCGTCGTGGGCGCGCTGGTAGGCGGCGCCGGCGGCCTGCGGAGTGCCGCTGACGTGTTCGGCCATCAGCCCGCGCCGCAGGTCGAGCAGCGGCCTGGCCGGGGACGAGGGGGGCAGCAGCGCGGCGGCCCGGCCCAGGGCGGCGCGCGCCTCGTCGGCGCGGTCGCGCACCCGCAGCAGCGTTGAGGCGTAGGCCAGGTAGCCGCGTTCGCAGGCGGCGGCGCCGCGTTCCTCGTCGCTGCGTGACAGCGACTCGGCCGCCCGCAGTGCCTCTTCGGCGCGGCCCCAGCCGCTGCTGGTGTACATGCACCGCTCCACCAGCAGCTCCGCCCGCAGCAGCGCCGCCGTGGCGTCCCCGGTCGCGAGCGGCTCCAGCAGCGCGGCCGCGTCGTCCCAGCACCCCCGGGACCGCAGCCGCCACACCGCGCCGTCCAGGGCGCGCCGCCCCGTCTGCCTGGCAGCAGGGTCGTCGCCCGCTCGCCCAGGCTGCCGGGCCTGCCACCCGGCCGGACGAGGTATGGCGGTCTCCGTCACAATGCCCTCCCCAGCGCGCCATCGAGCCGATCACCTATGTGAGGTGAGTGCATCTCAGCACGAGGGAGCGCGGCAGGCCAAGAGGGCTGCGTGAACGAATTCACAAGTGCTGGCCCGCCGCGGGCGGGTGCGGGCCGGCGGCCGGCGCACCGGATCAGGCCAGGCGGAGCGCGAGGAAGAAGTCCACCCGGTCCTCCAGGCGGCTCAGGTCGCGGCCGGTCAGCCGCTCGACGCACCCGATGCGGTACCGCACGGTGTTGACGTGCAGGTGAAGCGCGGCGGCGCAGCGCGTCCACGAGCCGTCGGCCGCCAGGAACGCCGCCAGCGTCGGCAGCAGGGCGGCACCGTTGCGCTGGTCGTAGGCGCGCACCGGGCCCAGCAGCCGCGCGGCGAAGCCGCGGCGCACCTCCCCGGGGAGGAACGGCAGCAGCAGCGCGTGCGAGGCCAGATCGCCGTCGTCGGCCGCCGCCACCGGCCCCGGGCGCGAGGCCGCCACCCGCAGCGCGTGACGCGCCCCGGTCAGCGCGCCGCACAGCGCGTCGGCGGTGGCGACGGCGGCGCTGACGCCGAGGCTGAGCCCGCCGCGGCTGCCGAACCAGGCGGTCAGCGGGCCGCGGGCGGCCCGCAGCAGCGCGGCGGCCCGCAGCGGCGCCGGGCCGTCCGCGGTGGCCGGGGGCAGCGGCACCAGCGCGAGCTGCTCGCCGCACTCCGCCGCCCCGGCCGCCCGCTCCGGCCGCGCCTGAGGTCCGGTGCCCGGGGCGTCGGCGCAGGCGGTGCCGGGCGTGCCCGCCGCGGCGAGCAGCTCCTCCAGCGCAGCGCCCGCGTCCCGGCCGCCCCCGCACCGCGCCGCCACCACCTGCCACCGCGGCGCGGCCAGCCCGGGCGCCAGCACGGTCGCGGCGGCCCGCAGCCGGGCCGCCGTTTCCGCCGGCGGCGCGTCCGCCGCCGCGAGGGCCAGCACCTCGCCGGCCAGCCGGCGCGGCGCGGCGCGGCCGGCCTCGTGCCGCTCCCGTTCCTGCGTCAGAAACCGCGCCACGCTGGCCATCAGCTCGCGGCGCGGTCCGTGCCACTCCCGGGCGTCGGCCCGCACCACCAGGGCCCACGCCGGGCCGCCGCCGACGGGGAACAGCGAGTACGGCCCGCCCGCGCCCGCCACGACGTGGAACGGCGCCGCGCGCCCGGCCGCCTCCGCCGCCGCGTGCCGGGCCGCCAGGCGGGCGGCGGTCGTCTCCGGCAGCGGCCCGCACCCCGAGTCCGCGACCAGCGCGCCCGCCGCCGACACCACCCACGCGGCCAGGTCCAGGTCGGAGCCCAGCAGCCCCAGCACCGCCCCCGGCCCGCCGCCGGGCAGGCCCGCCGCGACCAGGCGCCGGTGCCGCTCCACCACGGCCGCGAGGTCCCCGGCCCGCGCCGCCGACAGCCGGCGCGTCACGTGCTCGGTGATCGTCGCGAAGCTCACCTCCTCGGCCACCGCGAACAGCGGCAGCCGGTAGGCCGTGCACACCTCGGTCAGCGCCGGCGGCACCTCGCCGAACTCCGCCGTGCCCGCCGCCAGCGCGGCCACACCCGCCCGCGTGAGCACGCGCACGAACGGCTCGGCATCCGCCGGGCCGCGCCACCACGCCAGGCCGGTCAGCACCAGCTCACCGCCGCTCAGATACCGCCCCGGGTCACGCAGGTCCGTCGTCATCACCCCGCGCAGCGGCCGGTCCAGGGCCGCCTCGCCCGCCAGCAGCGTCAGGCCGAGGCCAGCGGTCCCCAGCAGCGCGCGCACTCGCATTCCGCCCCGCCCCTCTCCCCCCGCCTCCCCGCGTCGTACGAAGCTACAGAAGGAGCGGGCCGCCCGGCGGAGTGCTTCGGTGCTTCGGTGACTGCCGCCGCCGCGCCCGCATCCGCTGTCATGGCAGGACACGCCCCTCCGCGCCCCTTTGTCCTGGATTTATCCAGATCTACCCCGGATCTACCCCGCTTTTACCCCGGATCCATCCCGGCTCTAGCCCGGGTTACCCCGTATCACCCCATGGAGGACGCCATGGAGTTCCTGCGACCGGACAGCTGGGACGAGGCCCTCGCCGCCAAGTCCGCACTCCCCGGCGCGCTGCCGCTGGCGGGCGGCACCGACGTGATGGTGGCGCTCAACGCCGGCCGCGCCTCGCCCGAGGCGCTGCTCGACCTCTCCCGCCTGGCGGAGCTGCGTACCTGGGAGGAGCGCGGCGGCACCGTACGGCTCGGCGCCACCGTGCCGTACGCGGCGTTCACCGGCCGCCTGGGCGGCCTGCTGCCCGGCCTGGCCATGGCCGCGCGTACCGTCGGCTCGCCGCAGATCCGCAGCCGGGGCAGCGTCGGCGGCAACCTCGGCACCGCGTCCCCCGCCGGCGACGCGCACCCGCCGCTGCTCGCCGCCGGCGCGGTCGTCGAAGCCGCCTCGGTGCGCGGCACCCGCCTCATCCCGGCCGAGGAGTTCTACACCGGCCCCAAGGCGAACGCCCTGGCGGACGACGAGCTGATCCGGGCGGTGCGTGTCCCGGTGGCGCGCGGCCCGCAGCTGTTCGCCAAGACCGGTACGCGCAACGCCATGGTCATCGCCGTCTGCTCCTTCGCGCTGGCGCTCGACACCCGCGCCCGCGCCGTGCGCACCGGCCTGGGCTCGGCGGCGCCCACGCCCCTGCGCGCCCGCCGCGCCGAGGAGTTCCTCACCGCCGTGCTGCACGAGGAAGGGCTGTGGGACAGCGGCGGGCCGCTGCCGCCGTCCGCCGTGCGGCGGTTCGCCGAGCTGGCCGCGGCCGCCTGCCGCCCCGTGGACGACGTCAGGGGCACCGCCCGCTACCGCGCCCACGCCGTGGGCGTGCTCGCCCGCCGCACCCTGGCGTGGGCCTGGGAGACCCACCGCCGGGAGCTGCGCACCCGGCGCTGCCAGAGCCAGGCCGCGGGAGAACCAGCCGCGGAGGGGGTGCGGCCGTGCGCGTGACGCTCACCGTCAACGGCCGTCCGGTCACCGCCGACGGCGTCGGCGCGGACGAGAGCCTGCTCCGCCTGCTGCGCGAGCGCCTCGCCCTGCCCGGCACGAAGAACGGCTGCGAGCAGGGCGAGTGCGGCTCGTGCACCGTTCGCCTCGGCGGCTCTCTGGTCTGCGCGTGTCTCGTCGCCGCGGGCCAGGCCGACGGGCTGGCCGTCGGCACCGTCGAGGGCCTGGCCGGCGGCGACGGCCCGGACGGCGGACGGCGGCTCGCCCCGCTCCAGCGCGCCTTCCTCACCGCCGGCGCCGTGCAGTGCGGCTTCTGCACTCCCGGCCTGCTGATGGCCGCCGACGACCTGCTGCGGCGCGATCCGGACCCGGCCGAGCCCGACATCCGCGAGGCGCTGTCCGGCAACCTCTGCCGCTGCACCGGCTACGAGGCCGTCATCGCCGCCGTCCGGATGGCCGCGCGCGGCGAGGCAGCGCCGTGACGGCCCCCCTGCCGCCGGATGCGGCACCGGCCGCGGCGCCGGGCCAGCGCACCGCCGCCGCAGGCCGCGTCGGCGAGGCCGCACCCCGCCCCGACGGCGTGCCGAAGGTGACCGGCGCCTTTGCCTACTCCTCGGACCTGCGGCACCAGGACATGCTGTTCGGCCACACCCTGCGCAGTCCGCACCCGCACGCACGGATCACCGGCATCGACCTCTCCGGCGCGCTGGCCGTCCCCGGCGTGCGGGCTGTGCTGACCCACCGCGACCTGCCCGCCGCCACCCGCTACGGCCTCGACGTCCCCGACCAGCCCGTGCTCGCCGAGGGCCTGGTGCGCTACCAGGGCGAGCCGGTCGCGCTGGTAGCGGCTGAGGACGCGGCCACCGCGCGCCGTGCCGCCGGCCGCATCCGCGTCGGCTACGCGCCGCTGCCCGTCGTCCGCGACGAGGCCACCGCCACCGCGCCCGGTGCGCCCGTGCTCCACCCCGGCCGCACCGACCGGTACGCGGCCCGCGCCCCGCACCCGAACGTCGTGCACCGGCAGCCGGTGGTGCGCGGCGACGTCGCCCGCGCCCGCCGGGAAGCGGACGTCATCGTCACCGGCGAGTACGAGGTCGGCATGCAGGACCAGGCGTTCCTGGGGCCGGAGTCGGGGCTGGCGGTGCCCGCCGCCGACGGCGGCGTCGACCTGTTCGTCGCCACCCAGTGGCTGCACATGGACCGGGCGCAGCTCGCCCCCGTGCTCGGGCTGCCGGAGGAGAAGGTGCGGCTGACCCTGGCCGGCGTCGGCGGGGCGTTCGGTGCCCGCGAGGACCTGTCGGTGCAGGCCCACGCCTGCCTGCTCGCGCTGCGGACCGGACGGCCCGTCACGATGGTCTACGGCCGCGAGGAGTCGTTCTTCGGGCACGTCCACCGCCATCCGGCCCGGATGCGCTACGAGCACGGCGCCGCCCGCGACGGCCGGCTGCTGTACGTGCGGGCCAGGATCGTCCTCGACGGCGGCGCCTACACCTCCTCCTCCGCCGCGGTCGTCGGCAACGCCGCCTCGCTGGGCGCCGGGCCCTACCGGGTGCCGCACGCCGACATCGATGCGCTGGCTCTCTACACCAACAACCCGCCCTGCGGCGCCATGCGCGGCTTCGGCGCCGTCCAGGCGTGCTTCGGCTACGAGCCGCAGATGGACAAGCTGGCCGCTGCCCTCGGCATGGACCCGGTGGTGCTGCGGCAGCGCAACGCCCTGTCCCAGGGCTCCGTCATGCCCACCGGCCAGCGTGTCGACGCCCCCGCGCCCGTGGCGGACCTGCTGCGCCGCGTCGCCGCCCGCCCGCTGCCGCCCGCGCCGCCCGCCGGCCCGGGCCAGGATCCCGACCCGCGCACGCTGCCCGGAGGGCTGGGCCGTACCACCCGGGGCGAGGACGTGGTGCGCGGCGTGGGCTACGCGGTGGGCGTGAAGAACGTCGGCTTCTCCGAGGGGTTCGACGACTACGCCACGGCCCGGGTCCGCCTGGCGCTGGCGGGCGGCGAGCCCGTCGCCGCTGTCCATACCGCCCTGGCCGAGGTCGGCCAGGGCGGCGTGACCGTGCAGGAACAGATCGCCCGCACCGAGCTGGGCGGCGTGCGGGTCACCGTCGAACCGGCCGACACCTGCGTCGGCTCGGCCGGTTCGACCTCCGCCTCCCGCCAGACGTACATGACGGGCGGGGCGGTGAAGCGGGCCTGCGAGGCGGTCCGCGCCGAGGTGCTGCGCCGGGCCGGCGCGCGGCTGGGGCGGCGGCCCGGTGACCTGCGGCTGGCGGACGGCGCCGTGGTGGCGGCGGACGGCCGGACGGTGGCCGCGCTCGCGGATGTGCTGGCGGCCTGCGGGCCGGTGACGGCCGAGCGGGAGTTCCGGCACCGGCCCACCGAGCCGTTCGACCCGGAGACGGGGCAGGGGAACGGGCACGTGCAGTACTCGTTCTGTGCCCACCGCGCCGTCGTGGACGTCGACACCGCGCTCGGCCTGGTCCGGGTCGTGGAGCTGGCCGCCGCCCAGGACGCCGGCCGGGCCGTCAACCCGCCCGCCGTCGCCGGGCAGATCCACGGCGCAAGCGCCCAGGGCCTGGGGCTGGCGGTCATGGAGGAGATCGTGGTCGGCGAGGACGCCCGCGTCGGCAACCCCTCGTTCACCGACTACCTGGTTCCCACCGCCCTCGACGTGCCGCCCATGCCGCTCGACGTGCTCGAACTCGCCGACGAACGCGCCCCGTACGGGCTGCGCGGCATCGGCGAGGCCCCCGCGCTGTCGGCCGCCCCAGCCATCGTGGCGGCCATCCGGCAGGCCACCGGGCGCGCCCTGCGGCGCGTGCCGGTGCGGCCGGAGCATCTGACGGACACCGGCTGACAAACCGGCTGGAAGAACCGGCCTGACACCCCGGTGAAAGGAGGTCCGGGATGCTGGCGATCGCGGCGCCGCTGCGCGCCTGGCTGCGCGACGGACGCGGCTTCGCGGTGGCCACCGTCGCCGCCACGCGCGGCAGCGCGCCCCGCGGGCCGGGCGCCGCGCTGGCGGTTGACGGCGCCGGCACGGTGCTCGGCTCGGTGTCAGGCGGCTGCGTCGAGGCAGAGGTGTACGAGCGGTGCCGCCAGGCGCTGGCCGACGGGGTGCCGCGGACCGCCCGGTTCGGCCCCGAGGCAGCCGACCCGTTCGGGGCGGCGCTGACCTGCGGCGGCGGCATCGAGGTGCTGATCACCCCGGCTCCGCCGGGCGGGGCGGCCCGTTTGGCGCTCGGCGCGGCGGCGCAACGGGCGGCGGCGGGGCGGCCGGGGGTGCTGGTCCGCGTGCTGCGCGCGCCCGGCACGCCGGTAGCCGGGGCGCTCGCTGTCGGCTCCGGCGGCGACCGCACGGGCACGCTGGGGCGCGGCCCCGCCTTCGACGAGGCGGCCGCCAGGGCCGCTGCCGCCGCTGCCGCCGCCCGCGTCCCGGCCACCACCGTCCGCGCCGGGGACGCCACGCTCCTGGTCGAGACGAGCGTGCCGCCGCCCCGGCTGCTGGTCTTCGGGTCCACCGACGTCGCCGCCGCCCTCGCTGAGGCCGGCCGGTTCCTCGGCTACCGCGTCACGGTCTGCGACGCCCGCCCGGTGTTCACCACGCCCGAGCGCTTTCCCGCCGCCCACGAGACCGTCGTCGCCTGGCCGCACCGCTATCTGGCCGCCGAACGGGACGCGGGGCGGCTGGACGACCGCACCGCCGTCTGCGCGCTGACCCACGACCCGCGGACCGAGACGCCGCTGCTGGCGCTGGCGCTGCGGCTGCCCCTCGGCTACGTCGGCGCGCTCGGCTCCCGCCGCACCCATGCCGCCCGGCTGCGGCGGCTGCGCGCGGAAGGCATCGGCTCCGGCCAGCTGGCGCGGCTGCGCGCCCCGGTGGGGCTGGACCTGGGCGGCCATACGCCCCGCGAGACGGCTCTGGCCGTCGTGGCGGAGCTCACCGCCCTGCGTCACGGTGGCTCTGGTGTGCCGCTGACCCGTACCACGCGGCCGCTGCACCGCCGTTAGCGTGTGCGTCCCGCGTCAGCCGTCGCCGTCTCCGCCGCCGGGCCCTGTGCGCAGCAGCGTGTCGGCGGCCTGGTTGACCGGCTGCGGCGTGCCGGCGAGGTCGAAGACGAACAGGGCGACGTCCAGTCCGCCCGCGCGCTGCCGCGCCCGCTGGTCGTAGCCGGCCAGGGAGAACGCCACGGGCGCGGCCGATTCGTTCAGGCCGTGCAGCCAGAGCGTCTCGATGATCCGCTCTTCCGTCGGCAGGGTCGCCGGGTCCACGGTCGCGACCACGCCGGGCCCGCGCAGGTCGATTCCGGAGCCCGGCGCCGACATGGCGGCGTGGACCTCGGCGAAGCCGAGCCAGCGCAGGAAGCGCGCGGCGCAGGCGAGCGCGTCGTAGGCCGTCCGGATCGTCAGCGGCCGGAACGGCGCGCGCTCGGCGGCCGGTTCGGGCTCCGGCGGCCGGCCTGGCGCGGTGGCGGACGCGAGGCGCAGTGTCGTGCCGCACGGGCAGTCGACCTCCGGCTGCGGCCACTGGCCGGGCCGGCCGCACACGGCGCAGGCCACCTCCGTCCAGGCCGCCGCCCAGGTGCGGTGGTGCACCGGCACGCTCGTCCCCGCGGTTGCCAGCGTCACCTGCGCGCCGCACGAACAGGGGTACTGACACGGAACATAGGTGTGCTCCCGGCCGCACTCCGGGCACCGGACCCGCACGCTTTTCGCCATGTTCGCCATCTGCCGCTCCAGGGACGGGACTTCCCGACGGAATCCTCACAGTGTCACCGACAGACCCGCCATGCCGCAGGCGTATGCTCATACCGGCCGGATCTGGCATGGTGACGCGCGGAGACCGCCCCGTCTGTGCCGTGCGGCGTTCACCGGAATGTGACACGGAATTTCGCCCTCCGTATGGCGTGATGCGCGGACAGTGATATTTACTTTCCTTGTCTGCCTGACTGTTCGCCAGTTGCGTCGCGGGACAGGCGACTGGCCGGTGCGGGCACCGTCGAGGAGGACGTCATCGGGAGGGGCCGAGTGGCGGCACGAGAAGCTGAGGCTGCCCAGCGGGCGCGGAGTGCCGGGGCCGCAGGCACCGATCCGCGCGTCGCCGCGCTGCGCGCCGCGGCCGACCGGCTGGAGCGCGAGCTGCGAGGGTTCCGTTCGCCGCTGGCGGACCGCGAGGTGGCGGAGCGTCAGCTCGCGGTGCTGAGCGGCATGAGCGACGATGCCGTGCCGGACGGGGCAGCGCTGCGGGACGCTCTGCTGCTGATCGCCGCGGCGCTCAACTCCGTGAGCGTGCTGGCCCCCGCGGTCGCGCAGCTGCGCGAGGCGGTCGAGCTGTTCGGCATGCCCCGGCACCGGATTCCTGCCGCGCGCCCCGCCGGTTCCTGACCCGGTACGCGCCAGACGCGTCGGCGCACGCGGGCCGGCCGCGGCGCGGAGTCCAGACCGCCGGCGCGTGCGGTCTCCGCGCGCCGTTCCGCCCGGCGCGCGAGCAGCTTGTCGCGCCGGGGCGTGAAGGCCGGTGCGTGACGGCGGGATACGCCAGCGCGTCGTCGGTGAGCACCTCGTGCTGGCAGGGGACGGCGGGCCTGCTCATCACTCCGTCGCGGCAGACGGGCCGCCCTCCAGTCCGCCCGCCGCGCCGCGGTCCCGGTACGCCGCGAGATCGGCTGGGGTGTCGAGGTCGGCGGGGTCCGCCACGGCGCCGCACTCGACGAGCAGCAGCTGGCCGGCGTGCTCCCGCAGGTAACCGCGCGCCCCCTTATCGCCGGTGGCGCTCGCGCACACACCGGCGAAGTGCGCGGCCCCCAGCAGCACGGGGTGCCCGCGCACCCCGCCGTACGCCGCCGCCGCCAGCGACCGCGGCGAGCGGTACGCCGCGCGCACCCGCGCCATCGCCGCCGCGCCGACGCCGGGCTGGTCGACGAGCGCCACCAGGGCGCCGCCCGCGCCGGTGGCCGCCAGCGAGGCGAGGCCGGCGCGCAGCGAAGAGCCCAGGCCGGTGCGCCATTCCGGATTGCTCACCAGGACGCAGCCCGGCAGCCGCGCCGCCGCGCGCACCCGTGCCTCCTCGGCGCCCAGCACCACATGCACCGGGGCGCAGCCCGCCGCCCGCAGCGCCGCCGCGGCGTGTTCGACCAGCGGCCTGCCGTTCCGCTCCAGCAGCGCCTTGCAGCGCCCGCCGAGCCGCCGCCCGCCGCCCGCGGCGAGCAGCAGGCCGGCCACGCCATCGCGCCCGCCGGCCATGGCGTGCCTACGCCCCGGCGGGCGCCGTGCCCGCCAGCGTCGCCGCCAGCTCCTTGGCCACCTCCTGCAGCAGCGGCACCGTCTTCTCGGTCGCGGCGTCCGTCACCCGCCCCGAGGGGCCCGAGACGGAGATAGCGGCGGGGGTGGGGGAGCCGGGCACGCGCACCGCGATCGACCGGGCGCCGATCTCCTGCTCGCTGTCGTCCACCGCGAAGCCGTCCCGCCGCACCGCCGCCAGCGCGGCGAGGAAGGCGTCCGGCGTCGTGATCGTCCGTTCGGTCGCCGGCCGCATCCCGGTGCGGCGCAGCAGCGCCCGGACCTCTCGGTCCGGCAGCCCGGCCAGCAGTGCCTTGCCGACCGCCGTCGCGTGCGGCGGCACCCGGCGGCCGATCTCCGTGATCATGCGCATCGCGTGGCGGGAGGGCACCTGCGCCACGTACACCGCCTCGTCGCCGTCGAGCAGCGCCATCGTCGCCGTCTCGCCCGTCTCCTCGGCCAGGCGGGCGAGGTAGGGGCGCGCCCAGATCGACAGCGGGCGCGCCGCGCTCTCGCCGAGGCGGATCAGCCGCGGGCCGAGCGTGTACCGGCGGTTGGGCTGCTGGCGGACGTAGCCGCAGGAGACCAGCGTCCGCATCAGCCGGTGGATGGTCGGCAGCGGCAGCCCGCTGCGGGCGGCCAGTTCGCTCAGGCCCGTCTCCCCGCCGGCGTCGGCCATGTGCTCCAGCAGGGAGAAGGCCCGTTCCAGGGACTGCACGCCGCCGCTGCTGGCGGCGGGTCTGCGGGCTTCGGACGGCGGCACGACGTCGGTCCTTTCCGGCTCCGGCTCCGGTCCCTTACGGGCGGTAACGCCCGCAGCCTACCGGGGACTTGGCCAACTCGGACGGTCGATCGGAGATCGTGGACCAGTTCGCGCCGCACGGCACACCGCACGGCCGCCCCAGGTGCGCGGCGGCCATCCGGCCGGGGGCACTCCCGCCGCCGGGCGGCACTGAGCCGGGGCCGCTCACGGGGGCGCCCGCCAGCGTGTGACGGCCCGGCACGTGTGCCGTCGCCGTGCGAAGAACATGTGGAGCGGTCACCCGGAGGTGTGAACTCCCCGGGAACATCCGGCGGGTAGCGTTGACGCACGACACACTACGCGCGTCACACTATTTGGCATGGGCATGAACTCGCGCACCCTCACGGCCGGCGCCGCCGGCGCCCTGCTCTCGCTGCTGCTGCTCGGCGGCCACGCCGGCGCGGCGGCACCCGCGGCTCCCGCCCCGGCCCCCGCCGGTACCGCCGTCACCCTGGACGTCGGTGACATCTGCTACACGGACCTGCCGTCCGAGGCCCACGACACCCTGGACCTCATCGAGCAGGGCGGTCCCTTCCCCTATCCGCAGGACGGCGGCGTCTTCTACAACCGCGAGGGCCTGCTGCCGCCGCAGCCCACCGGCTACTACCACGAGTACACCGTCGAGACCCCGGGCAGCGACGACCGCGGCGCCCGGCGCATCGTCACCGGCGAGTCCTACCAGGAGGACTACTACACGGCCGACCACTACGCCTCGTTCGACCTGGTCGACTACGGCTGCTGAACCGCCGGCACCCGCTGACCTTCCCTCCCGTCCCCCCACACGGCGCCGGGGCCTCCCCCCACCTCGTGGCCCCGGCGCCACCCCGTTCTCCCGGCCTGCTCAGCCCTGCGCTGACGCAGCGCGCCCCCCTCCCGCCCGCGGCGGGCCCGCCACCATCCGTGCAGCGCCCCGTCCCCAGCCGCCGGGCCGTTCTCCTTTGGCGCCGCCGGCTCCGCCCGGAGGGCGGCTCGCCGCTCTGGCTGACGTGCCAGACGAATGTCCTGCCGCCGTCGCGCACCGGCGCGGGCGCCGTGTCCGCCGGCCGGGCCGCGGTCCGCGCCCTCGCCGGAGGCGAAGTCCGTTGGCAGGCCAGCCCCTCCAGGACCACCGGCCTGCCGAACGTGCCGGTCAGCCGCGGACCCAGGCCGCCGCGTGATGCTGGCGGACCGTGCCGTCCGCCGTCCGGGGCGCGGGCGGGCTGGACGAAGCCGCACCGCGCGGCCGCGTCCGCCGGCCGGAAGCCTCTGTCGTGCCCAGGTTTTCCCAGCCCGCACGCGAACGCGGGTACATGACAGCGGCCAGCCGGCGGGCGGCCGGGCCGGAGCAGGGCGGTGCTATACCGGTTCAGCGCCACGTTTCCGGACGTGCTGTACGTGCGCTGGTCTAAACCGGTTTACCGCTGCCGTCCGCCGGTGCCGGCCCGGTCGAGCCGCGGAGCGTCAGCGACGGAGCGGGCGGCTCCTCCAGGCCGCCGTGGGGACCGCCGCCCGCCGCCTGCCGCAGCCGCCGCGCCGCGTGCGCGCCGTGGGCGACGACGTCGCGGCTGAGCGCGGTCAGCGACGGGCTGACCAGCTCGCACAGCGCGGAATCGTCCCAGGCCACCAGCGACAGGTCGGCCGGGACCCGCAGCCCCAGGCCGTGGGCCGCCGTGAGCCCGGACAGCGCCATCACGTCATTGTCGTAGAGGATCGCCGTGGGCCGCGCGGCGGGGTCCGCGGCCGACAGCAGCTCCCGCGTGGCGGCGGCGCCGCGCTCGCCGCTGTAGTCCGCCTCCACCGAGCGGCCCGTCAGCCCCCACTGGGCCGTGACCCGGGCGAACGCCTCCTCACGGATGCGGATGTGCCGCAGATGCGCTGGCCCGGAGACGCGGGCGACGCGGCGGTGCCCCAGCTCGGCCAGGTGCCGCACGGCCACCTCGACGCCCGCGGCCTCGTCGTGCCCCACCGCCGGGGGCCCGCCGGTCCCGCACGGCGCCCCGATGATGACGGCGGGCATGCCCAGCTCCTGCAGCACCGGCACCCGCGCGTCATCGACCTGGAGGTCCACAACGAACACCCCGTCCACCAGCCGCCGCGCCCACCAGTCGCGGTACAGCGCGATCTCCGCGGCCTGGTCCTCCACCATCGTCAGCAGCAGCGGTGTGGTGTCCCGCGTCAGCTCGGCCTGGATCCCGGACAGCAGCTGCATGAAGAACGGCTCGAGCCCCAGCGTCCGCGCGGGCCTGCCGATGACCATGCCGAACGAGCCCGCGCGGCCGCCGGACAGGGCGCGTGCCGCACTGCTGGGCCGCCAGCCGAGCTCCTCGGCGATGGCCAGGATCCGCCGCCGCGTCAGGTCGGAGACCCCGGGCCGGCCGTTCAGCGCGAACGACACGGCGGCCTTGGTGACGCCCGCCCGCCGGGCGATGTCCTGCATCGTGGGACGCTTCAAGGGCTCTCCTGACAGCTCGTCGGACGCCGGCCCCGCCGGCCCCGCCGGCCGCCCGGCCGTGACCGGGCAGCCTCCGGGCAGCCCCGGGGAGCACCTGCGGGAGCGCCGGGGCAGCTCCGGGGAAACCTCCGGCGGAACCTCCGGGGAAACCTCCGGGGAAACCTCCGGGAAACAACGCTGCCCCGGCGTACGCTCGCTAATCCGGTTCAGTCAATGCGGCGACCGCGTGGGGGACATGGTCGTCCAGAACTCAAGACCGGGGCAATGCAACGGCATTGACACTTCGTTCTCAGCGGTTCTAATTTCCTCCCACAGGCCGCCGGGCGGCACGCCGCGGCCGCCGGGCCGTGGAACCGCACACACGCCACCACCGCACCACACCCCCACACCGTCCACGAGCAGCACGCCGCGCCACGCCCGCGCGCACCGAGCAAGGGGATCCCATGATCCGACCGTCACCGCACATCCGCAGACCCATGCGAGCGCACCGCCGGCGGCGGCTCGCAGCGGCGGCCAGCGCTGTCGCCCTCGCTGCCGTGACCGCCGGATGCGCCGGCGAGGGGGGCGGGAGCGGTGACGGCAGTGTGCTGACGGTGACCACCGGTTCCATCGGCGACAACGACGTGGCCAACTTCAACCCGTTCTCCTCGGAGCCGCTCCAGGCCACCAACGGCTGGATCTACGAGCCGCTGTTCTTCTTCAACGGGGTGCAGGCGGGGGACGTCAAGCCGTGGCTGGGCCAGACCTACGAGTGGTCGGAGGACGGCACCAGCCTGACCATCACGGTGCGCAGCGACGTCACCTGGAACGACGGCGAGCCGTTCACGGCCGAGGACGTGGCCTACACCTTCGGCGTCGTGGCCGGCAACGAGAGCCTCAACAGCTACGGTCTGCCCATCGAGTCCGCCCGCGCCCAGGACGAGAGCACCGTCGTCCTCACCTTCAGCGAGTCCGCGCTCGCCCAGGAGTACTACATCCTGGGCAAGCAGAAGATCGTCCCCGAGCACGTCTGGTCGGAGATACCCGACAACGACAAGGCCACGGTTCTCAACGAGAATCCGGTGGGCACCGGCGCCTGGGCCGTGGACTCCGTCGAGCCGACCACCATGGTGCTGCGGGCCCGCGACGACTACTACGTCGAGGGCCTGCCGCACTTCGATACCGTCCGGTTCCGGTCCTTCTCGGACAACAACGCCGCCAACGCCGCCATCACAGACGGCAGCATCGACTGGGGCGGCACGTACATCCCGCAGGCCGAGAAGAACTACCTCAGCAAGGACGAGTACTTCGACCTGGTCAACATCCCCATCGCCACCGCGTTCCTGATCCCGAACGCGCAGGAGGGCCCGACGGCGGACGCGGACGTGCGCCACGCCCTGAGCGCCGCGCTCGACCGCGACTTCATGAACCAGAACGTCTACGGCGGTGTCAACGAGCCCGCCCACCCCAGCGGCCTGCTGCTGCCGAACCTCGAGTCGGTCGCCGACCCCGACCTGGCCGACGCCCAGTTCGAGACGGGCGAGGACGCGGTCGCCGAGCATCTGACCAGCGCCGGGTACACCCGGAACGAGGACGGCGACTGGACCAGGGACGGTGAGCAGCTGTCGCTGGAGCTGTCCATCGTCAGCGGCTGGTCCGACTACATCAGCATGGCGGACATGGCCAGGCAGCAGCTGGCCGAGGTAGGCATCGAGCTGACGGTCAATGCGGTCTCCTACCAGGAGTGGACCGACCTGCGTAACCGCGGCGAGTTCGAGCTGGTCCTGGACAGCGCCGGGTTCACGCCCGACCCGCGCGCCTACTACTACAACCTCCTGTCCAGCAACCTCGCCCGCCCGATCGGCGAGGAGTCCCCGGAGGGCAACTACGGCCGCTACGAGAACGAGGCGGTGGACGAGGCGCTCCGGGCCATCGCCCAGACCACCGAGGTCGAGGAGCAGCTCCCGCACTACTACGAGATCCAGCGGCTGTTCATGGAGGACATGCCGCTGATCCCGCTGTTCGCCGCCCAGAACATGATGGAGTTCAACGGCAACAACGTGACCGGCTACCCCACCAACGAGAACCCGTACGCCTCGCCCGCCATCTGGCTCGACCCCGACGGGGGCTGGGTCGCCGCCCGGCTCGAGCCGGTGGAGTGAACCCGGAAGCGGGGTCCGTCCTCAGCGCTTCCCCCGGCCCGGCTCCGGAAGCGCCGGTCACCGGTTTCCCCGCCCCGGTCAGCGCCGCCGCCAGCCGTGGCCTGAGGCGACGCCGTCCGGGGCGGCGCGGCAGCTGGCCGGACCCGCGCACGCACCTGGCCGTGCCGCCCGTGCCGCACCTGCCGCACCACCCGGCCACCGCCCGCCGCCCCGCGGAGCGGACCAGGCTTCCGACGGCGCCCCTGAGCACGCCCGGCGGCGCGGGGTAGGGCACAATCGAGCCGATGAGTACCTACCGTGAGCGGGCTCGCAGGCGATCCGCCCGGGGCACCGTGCTGCGGACGGTCGCCACGCGCGAACGGCGTTCACACCTGTCTGCCCCCCGCGTGCCCACCGTGGGCATTGACATCGGGGGCACCAAGGTGATGGCGGGCGTGGTCGACGCCGACGGCACGGTACTGGAGCGGCTGCGCACCGAGACGCCCGACAAGTCCAAGCATCCCAAGGTCGTCGAGGACACCATCACGGAACTCGTCCTCGATCTCTCCGACCGCCACGACGTGCACGCCGTGGGCATCGGCGCGGCCGGCTGGGTCGACGCCGACCGCTCCCGCGTGCTCTTCGCCCCCCACCTGGCCTGGCGGAACGAGCCGCTGCGCGAGGCGCTCGCCGCCCGCCTGGCGGTGCCCATCCTCGTCGACAACGACGCCAACGCCGCCGCCTGGGGCGAGTGGCGCTTCGGCGCCGGCCAGAACGAGGAGCTGCTGGTGATGATCACGCTCGGCACCGGCATCGGCGGGGCCATACTGGAAGGCGGCCGTGTCAAGCGCGGCGCCTACGGGGTGGCGGGCGAGTTCGGGCACATGCAGACCGTGCCCGGCGGCCACCGCTGCCCCTGCGGCAACCGCGGCTGCTGGGAGCAGTACAGCTCGGGCAACGCCCTGGTCCGTGAGGCCCGGGAGCTGGCCGCGGCGGACTCTCCCGTGGCCCAGCCGATCCTGGACCGCGTCGGCGGGCGGACCACCGACATCACCGGCCCGCTGATCACCGAACTCGCCCGCAGCGGCGACCCGATGTGCGTGGAGCTGTTCCAGGACATCGGCCAGTGGCTGGGCGTCGGGCTCGCCAACCTGGCGGCCGCCCTGGACCCCACCTGCTTCGTGATCGGAGGAGGCGTGAGCGACGCGGACGACCTGCTCATCGGCCCCGCCCGCGAGGCGTTCGGCCGGCAGCTGACGGGCCGCGGCTACCGCCCGGCCGCCCGCATCGTGCGGGCCACGCTCGGGGCGGACGCCGGCATGGTGGGCGCCGCCGACCTGGCGCGCCTGGTGGCCCGCCGCTTCCGCCGTGCCAACCGGCGCCGGGCGGAGCGGACCCAGCGCTCCACGTTTGACCTGCGGCTGGCGCCGCGCGGCTGGGCGGCTCGGTCATGACGGCCGCCGCCACCACGGCCGCCGCCCCGGCGCTGCCGCCCCCGCGCCGGCCGCGCCGCCGCTGGCTGGCGGCGATCGCCGTCGTGCTGATGGTCGCCATCCCCGCCGGGTACCTGGTGCTCTCCGGCTACCAGAGCCGCGCCTCCGGCGAGAGCAAGGCCCGGGCCGCCTCAGCGGACGCGATGCGCTACGGCTGGCCCACCAAGCTCCAGCGCCGCATCTACGACGTCCCGGTGCCGGACGGCGCGTCGTACGTGGGGCACTACGAGACCAACGCCTGGGGCCGCAGCAGCCTGTACGTCCAGTTCCGCGTCTCGCCCGTACAGCTCGGCTCGTTCCTCGACCAGCTGGGTACGAGCACCACCGAGCTGCGTGAGGGCGTGGCCCTCACCGAGCGCGACACCGCCGCCACCGGATGGGTGCTGGACGACCCGGACCGCACCTATGTCAGCACGGTCGTGCAGCACGGGCCGGACCGGCCGCGGGTCGCGGTGACCGTGGATCTCACGCCGGAGGAGCAGCCGCGGGTCTACGTCGCCTCGACCAGCCAGCTGTAGCCCGGCCGACCGCGCGGGCGGTCAGGGCAGCCGCTCGACCGCCAGCCGCTCGGCCGCGCGCTCCAGCAGCGGGCCGGCCTCGGCCATGCAGCGGTGCGGGTCGGACTCCAGGTCGGTCAGCGGGTAGGCCGCCTCGATCCCGGCCGCCCGCAGCTCCTCGGCGTCCAGGGCGAGCCGGCCGCAGACGGCGACCACGCGCTTGCCGGCCGCCCGCGCCGCCGAGGCCACGCCCGCGGGCGCCTTGCCGTGCAGCGTCTGCGCGTCGAGCGAGCCCTCGCCGGTGATCACCAGGCTGGCCGGAGCCAGCGCGTCGGCGAAGCCCAGCACGTCCAGCAGCACCTCGATGCCGGGGCGGAACGTCGCGCCCAGGCCCAGCAGCGCCCCGAAGCCGACGCCGCCCGCCGCGCCCGCGCCGGGCGCCTGGGCGCACTCGGCGGCGCGCGGGCCGGAGCCGGACTCGCCGAGCACCTTCACGAAGTGGGTGAGCGCCGCGTCCAGCAGCTCGACGTCCTGCGCGTCGGCGCCCTTCTGCGGCCCGTAGACGGCCGCCGCGCCCTGGGGGCCCGTCAGCGGGTTGTCGACGTCGCTGGCCAGCACTACCTCGGCCGAGGCCAGGCGTTCGTCCAGGCCGGCCAGGTCCGCTGCCGCCAGGCTGCGCAGCGGGCCGCCGCCCAGCGGGAGCGGGTCGCCGTCGCGGTCCAGCAGCTTCGCGCCGAGCGCCGTGAGCATGCCCGCCCCGCCGTCGGTGGTCGCCGAGCCGCCGACGCCCAGCACGATGGTGCGCGCCCCCGCGTCGAGCGCCGCCGCGATCAGCTCGCCCGTGCCGTACGTCGTGGCCGTCAGCGGCGCGAACGCGCCGCGCGGCAGCAGCCCGAGCCCGGACGCCTGCGCCATCTCCACCACGGCGGTGCCGCCGCGCACCGCGTAGCGGGCGGTCACCGGCAGGCCCAGCGGCCCGGTCACCTCCGCCTCGCGGGGGGTGAACCCCGCGGCCACGGCGGCGTCAACCGTGCCGTCCCCGCCGTCCGCCACCGGCAGCGCGGCGACGTCCGCGTCGGGCCGGACCCGGTGGATGCCCGCCGTCACGCGGGCGGCGACCTCCGTCGCCGTCAGCGAGCCCTTGAACTTGTCCGCGGCGATCAGCACGCGCCCCGTCTCGGTCATGGTGTTGCCCCTGTAAGTCGTTGCGATCGGACATGGGTCACGCCGGGGCGACCCTACCGGGCCGCTTGCCGCCGAGGCCATGGCCGTCGGGCACGGCGAAGATCACATGTCGCCTTGTTTCGCGACCGCGATCGTCACCGCGATCGTCACCGTGACCGCTGACGCCGGGGCCGGGGCGTCAGGCCGCGGCGGCGACGCGGCGCAGGTGCCGCCAGACCGCCTTGGCGGCGTTGTGCCCGGACATGCCGTGCACCCCCGGGCCCGGCCAGGCAGCCGACGAGCACAGGAAGACCGCCGGGTGGGAGGTGGCGTACGGCCGCAGCGCCGGGCGCGGCCGGAACATCGCCTGGAGGCCGGAGAACGCCCCGCAGGCGATGTCGCCGCCCACGTAGTTGGCGTTCCGCCGGGCCAGCTCGCGCGGCCCGGCGACCGCGCGCGCCAGCACCAGGTCACGGAAGCCGGGCGCGAACCGCTCGATCTGCCGCTCGATGGCGTCCGTCAGGTCCCCGTCCCAGCCGTTCGGTACGTGCGCGTACGCCCACAGCACGTGCTTGCCCTCCGGCGCGCGGCTGGGGTCGAACAGCGTCGGCTGGGTCGTAATCAGAAACGGCACCTCGGGCGCCCGGCCCCGCGCGGCGGCCGCCCGCAGCGCCGTGCCGATCTCGCCGCTCGACGGGCCGATGTGCACCGTTCCAGCGCGGCGCGCCTGCGGCGACTCCCACGGCACGGGGCCGTCCAGCGCGTAGTCCACCTTGAACACGGCCGCGCCGTACCGGAAGCTGTCGAAGGCCCGGCCCAGCCCGGCGATCCGGGCCATGGCGGTGGGGGAGGTGTCGAAGACGTAGGCGAGTGCGGGCGGCAGTTCGTCGAGCCGCCGCACCTCCACGCCGGTGTGGACGACGCCCCCGAGGTCGCGCAGATAGCCCGTGAGCGCGTCGGCGATGGCCTGCGAGCCGCCCCGCGCGAACGGCCAGCCGACCTCGTGCCCGGCCAGCGCGAAGACCAGCGCCATGCCGCCGGTGACCGGCGTCGACGGGGGCGTGATGGCGTGCGCCGCCATGCCGTACATCAGGGCGCGCGCCGGGTCGTCGCGGAACCGCCGCGCCAGCAGGGACACCGGCTGCACCCCGGCGAGCCCGAACCGGGCCAGCGTGACCGGCGAGCGGCGCATCCCGTCCCACGGCACGGTGAGGAAGTCGGCCGACAGCTCGCGCCACCTGCCCAGGTACGGCGCGACCAGCCTGCGGTACGCGCCCGCGTCGCGCGGGCCGAGCGAGGCCGCCGTCTCGCCCACGGACCGCGCCAGCACGGCGGCCCGGCCGCCCGGCAGCGGGTGGGCCATCGGGATGTCGGGGTGCACCCACGTCAGGCCGTAGTCGCCCAGCGGCATGTTCCGGAACGCGGGGGAGCCCACGCCCAGCGGGTGCGCGGCCGCGCACGGGTCGTGGCGGAAGCCGGGCAGCGTCAGCTCCTCGGTGCGTGCCCCGCCGCCCACGGTCTCCCGCGCCTCGAAGACCTCCACCGACATGCCGCGCCGCGCCAGTTCGGCGGCGGCGGTCAGCCCGTTCGGACCGGCACCCACCACGACCACGTCACGCATGGACGGCACTGATCGGCTCCCCTCGACCGTGAGGTTCACAGCGGCCGCCCGGGTCGGCCGGCCAGGACCCCCGAGGATACGCGGCGCTCCCGCGCCGCCCGCGGGTGCCCCGGGGCCGCCGCAGGTCCTGCTGCCGCTGGCGGATCAGCCGGTCAACCCGCTGCCCCTGCGGCGGAGTTCGCTGAGCAGGGCGTACCGGTGGCCGGGCGAGACGCGGCCGGCCGCGTCCAGCAGCAGCGGCGTGACGACACCTGGCGCCCGTTCCGCCGCGCGCGCCGCCTCGCTCGGTGTCTTGGCGCGCACGACCGACGCGAGCAGCGCCAGCGCGTGGTCGGTCTGCCCTGCCTCGGACAGCCGGGCCGCCACCGAGCCGGCCTCGGGCGCGGGCCGCGCGGCGGACTGCCGCAGCAGGCTGGCGCAGTCCTCGTCCCGCCCGGTGGCGGTCAGCGCCCGCGCCGCCGCCGCGAGCCGCTCGGGCGGCAGGGCCGACGCCTCCCACAGCAGCAGCGCGGCATCGGAGGGCATGCCCGCGCCGTGGAGCGCGGCGACGAGAGCGGCGAAGCGGCCGGCGGGGCCGTTCGCCGCCTCCGTCAGCAGCGCGTGCGCGGCGCCGCCGTCGCCCTCGGCGCGCAGCCGCCGCAGCCGGGCGGTGGCGTCGGCGGCCGCGCGGCGGTCCTCCTCCGAGTGCTGGGTGGCGTCGCGCGCCGGAGCGGGCGCGGGCGCGCCGGCGAACCGTGCGCCGCGCGGCGGAGGTGCGGCCGGTGCGGGGGCGGGCCGCTCGCCGGGGTGCCCGCCGGGCTGCCCGGTCAGGTCCAGGCCCGCGAACCGTGCGCCCCGCGGCGCCCGGCGCGGGGGCGGTCCGGTTAACGCGGCGGCCGCCGCGGGCGGCGCGGTGCTCTCGCGGGGCGGCCAAGGCTCCGGCCGGGCGTGTTCCCCGGCGGCGGCCGGGCGCAGCGCGTCGCGGCGGGCCGACAGCTCCGCCAGCCGGGCCGCCACCCGGCTGGCGTCGTCGCGCAGCCACCGCCGCGACAGCGCGAGCCGCCCGGCTTCCTCCTCGCGGCCCGAGCGCCGTGCCGCCACCTCCTTGGCGGCCAGCCGCCGCGCGCGTTCCTCCAGCCGGGCCTGCTGCTCCTGCAGCTTTGCCGCACGCCCCGCGAGCGCGGCCTCCGCACCGGGCAGAGCGTCCTCGGCGCGGACCACCGCGTCGTAGCGCTCCGCAGCGAGCGGGCGGTGCGCGCGGCGGCTTCGCGCCCCCGCACCGCGGCGAGATCGCGCAGCAGGCAGTCCGCGACGTCCCACGGCGGCAGCGCCTCGCCCGCCAGCCACCCGGCCAGCTCTCCGGGGGAGCGCCGCGCGAAGGCCGCATACCAGCCCGCGCGCGGGTCGAGCGCCGCCGCGACGGCCCCGAGCTCCGCCGTGAACGACGCCAGACGCGCGGCATGCTCCCGCTGGGCCCTGGTCACTTCCGCGGACTCCTCAGCCATGACGGCTACTGAAGCCCTGCCGTGTTACATCCCGGGTTTCGGCGGTGCTACAGCCGGTTTTCGGGCATGCGGCCCGAGCGCGTGCGCGGCCTCAGCGGCCCGCCGCGTAACCCTGCGCGCCCCGGGGGTTGGCCGCGGCGGAGAGCACGCCGGTCTCCGGGTCGCGCGCGACGGCGCACAGCCGGCCCTCGGTCCACGGCGGCGCCACCGTCACGTCGTGTCCCCGGCTCCGCAGCCCGCCGATCACCACCTCGCCCGCCCGCGACTCGATCACGACCCGGCCGGGCGCGGCCAGCCGCGGGTAGAACGAGCCGGGGAAGCTCTCCTGGTGCCAGTTGGGAGCGTCGATGGCGCCCTGGAGGTCCAGCTGGCCGCGCACGCGCGGGCGCAGCGCCACCGCCAGGAAGAAGTGCGTCTGCCACTGGTCCTGCTGGTCGCCGCCCGGGGTACCGAACGCCAGGACGGGCTCGCCGCCGCGCAGCGCCAGCGAGGGCGACAGCGTGGTCCGCGGCCGCCGCCCCGGCACCAGCGAGGCGGGCAGCCCGGGTTCGAGCCAGGTCATCTGGAGCCGCGTGCCGAGCGGGAAGCCCAGGCCGGGGACGACCGGGCTGGACTGGAGCCAGCCCCCGCTGGGCGTGGCGCTCACCATGTTCCCGAACCGGTCGACGACGTCCACGTGGCAGGTGTCGCCGCGGGTCTCCCCGGTCGGCGCCACCGTGGGCTCGCCCGTGCCCAGCGGCTGCTCCGGCACCGCGGCGCCGCTGACGGCCCGCCGGGCGTGGGCCGCCAGCCGCGGCCGCCGGCCGCCAGGGCTGCCGGGCCGCAGCTCGCGGGAGGCGACGGGGCCGATCAGCGCCCGCCGGGCGTCGTTGTACGCGGGCGACAGCAGCTGCGCCACCGGCACCGCGTCCGCGCCCTCCGCGTCGCCGTACCACGCCTCGCGGTCGGCCATGGCGAGCTTGCTGCCCTCGATGAGGGCGTGCACGTACTCCGGCGTGCCGTACGCCTCCGGCCCGATGCCGGCGTCCAGCAGGGCGAGCTGCTGCGGCAGCACCGGGCCCTGGCTCCACGGCCCCGGCTTGCACACGGTCCAGCCGCGCCAGTCGTAGGTCACCGGCTCCTCGTAGCCGGCCTCCCAGCCCGTCAGGTCGTCGCCGGTCAGCACGCCCGCGTGGCGGCTGCCCGAGGAGTCCATGGCCGGCCGGGCGGCGTGCGCCACCAGCGCCTCGCCGATGAAGCCCTCGCGCCACACCCGCCGCGCCGCCTCGATCCGCGCTTCGCGGGTCGCGCCCCCCGCCGCCTCGCGCAGCAGCCGCCGCCATGTCGCCGCCAGGTCCGGGTTGCGCAGCAGGACGCCGGGCGCGGGCGGCTCGCCGTCCGGCAGGTACACCTCGGCCGACGACGTCCACTCTGTGGTGAACAGCTCCCGCACGCTCGCCACCGCCCGGCCGATCCGCTCGACGGCCGGGTGGCCGCGCTCGGCGTACCCGATGGCATACGACAGCACGTCCGCCAGCTCCTTGGTGCCGTGGTCGCGCAGCAGCACCATCCAGGCGTCGAACGCACCGGGCACCACGGCCGCCAGCGGCCCGGTCCCGGGCACCAGCTCCAGCCCCAGGGCGCGGAAGTGGTCCACGGTCGCGCCGGCCGGGGCCGGGCCCTGCCCGCACAGCACCCGCACCGGGCCGCCCGCCGGCGCCAGGATCAGCGGCAGGTCGCCGGCGGGACCGTTGAGGTGCGGCTCCACGACGTGCAGCACGAAGCCGGCGGCCACCGCCGCGTCGAAGGCGTTGCCGCCGTCCTCCAGCACCGCCATCGCCGACTGGGAGGCCAGCCAGTGCGTGCTGGAGACCATGCCGAAGGTGCCCTGGAGCGTGGGCCGCGTGGTGAACGAGTCCTCGGGAGCGGCAGGGAAGGCAGACATGCGGCGGAGCATACGCTTTTCCTATGAGCAGCGACGGAGGCCGTCCCCTGGTCGCCCTGCTGACCGGGGCGGGCATCTCGACCGACTCGGGCATCCCCGACTACCGCGGCCCCCAGGGGCTGTGGCGGCGCGACCCCGAGGCCGAGAAGCTCGTGACGTACGACTTCTACATGACCGACCCGGACGTGCGCCGCCGCTCCTGGCTGCTGCGGCGCGACAACGCCGAAATCGCCGCCCGCCCCAACGCCGCGCACGAGGCGGTGGCCCGGCTCGCCCGCGCGCTGCCGGTGCGGGTGCTGACGCAGAACGTGGACGGGCTCCACCAGGCCGCCGGGCTGCCGGAGCACAAGGTCCTCGAACTCCACGGCACCGCCCGGGCCGTCGTCTGCACCGGCTGCGGCGCCCGCACCAGCATGGCCGAGGCGCTGGCGCGGGTCGAGGCGGGCGAGGAGGACCCGCCGTGCCGCGACTGCGGCGCCATCCTCAAGGCGGCGACCGTCATGTTCGGCGAGCCGCTGGACCCGGAGGTGCTGGGCCAGGCCGAGCAGATCGCCCGCGCCTGCGACCTCTTCATCGCCGTGGGCACCACCCTTCAGGTCCAGCCCGCCGCCGGGCTCGCCGGGGTGGCGGCACGCGGCGGCGCCAGGCTCATCATCGTCAACGCCGAGCCCACGCCGTACGACGCGCTGGCCGACGAGGTCATCAGGGAGCCGATCGGACAGTCACTGCCTGCCCTGCTGGACCGGATCGCCGGGGCGGGCGGCGGTCTCGTGCCGGAGCGCGCGGAAGAGTAAGGTGCCTGCGGGCTGGGAGGAGAGCCGCGTTCACCCCCCACCTGGAGGTCCTGACACCATGGCCAGCTCTCCTCAATCACCTGGGCGCCTGCTCAGGCGTCTGCGCGTCCCCGCCGCGGCCGCCGCCGTGCTCGCTCTCGGCGTCGCGGGCGCGCCCGCCGCCTCCGGCGACGCCGGGGCCGCTCCGGCCGCCGAGTGCGGCACCGACGGTTTCTGCGAGGACTTTGAGTCGCAGACCGGCACCGAGCCCTCGGGCCGCTGGAGCTTTACGGCGCCCGACTGCTCCGGCACCGGCACGGCCGCCATCGACACCTCCGTCGCCCACTCCGGCAGCACGTCGCTGCGCGTGGACGGCGGCGGCGGGTACTGCAACCACGCCTTCGCCGGCACCACGCTCGACGAGGTGCCCGCGGGCTCCCCGCTGTACGTGCGGTTCTGGGTGCGCCACACCACACCGCTGCCCGCGCAGCACGTGACGTTCCTGGCGATGGAGGACGCCAACGACGGCGCCCGGGACCTGCGCATGGGCGGCCAGAACGAGGCGCTCCAGTGGAACCGCGAGTCCGATGACGCCACCCTGCCCGAGCAGAGCCCGGCCGGCGTGGCGCTCAGCGCGCCGCTGCCCACCGACACCTGGGCCTGCCTGGAGTTCGAGATCGACCCGGCGGCCGGACACCTGACGACGTGGCTCGACGGCGAGCCCGTCGAAGGGCTGGCCGTCGACGGCGAGCCGACCCAGGACATCGACTCGCAGTGGCTGAGCCGCGGCGACTGGAGCCCGGGCCTGGTGGACCTGCGGCTGGGATGGGAGAGCTACGGCGGCGACAGCGACACGCTGTGGTTCGACGACGTGGCGGTCGGCACCACCCGCACCGGCTGCTGACGGCACGGCGGGCACCCGCCACCGACCGGTACCGCCCGGCGGACCACGGAAAGGACCGCCGGGCGGCCGCCCCGCTCCTCCTCACCGTGCTGATGTCCGGCGGCTCCCTGCTGGTGCGGGCCGCATGTCGCCTGGGCGCTGCGCTCGCCGGGCCGGGCCTGGCCCCGCCCCCGCCCCGCAGGCGCGCGGCGGGGGCGGCCGGGGCTGCTGCGGCAGGTCGCCGGGGCCCGGCGGCCGGGAGGCCCGGCTGCTGGCTGCTGGCGTTGCCCTGGCAGCCGTCAGACCAGGCGGACGAGGGCCTGCACCGGGGCGTGGTCGGAGGGCCAGCGGCCGCGGACGCGGAAGTCGTTGATCGCAGCCGCCAGCACCTCCACCCGGTCGCTGACCAGGATCCAGTCGATACGGTCGCCGCCCTCGACCGGGTCGCCGTAGCCGGGGAACGTCCCCCAGCCCGGGGTGAGCTGGCGGCCCGCCAGCCAGGCGTCCGACAGTCCGCCCCCGGTGAGGATCCGGTAGGACTCCGAGCCCGGCGCGGGCGTGTTGAAGTCGCCGGTGAGCACGACGGGCAGCTCCGCGGGGAAGCCCTCGATCCGCTCGCGCACCAGGGCGGCGCTGCGCTGCCGCGACGGCTCCGACTGGTGGTCGAAGTGGGTGTTGACGTGGACGAACTCCCGGCCGGTGCGGCGGTCACGGAGCCGCACCCACGTCACCATCCGCACTATCGTGTTGCCCCACGTGGCCGAGCCGATCACGTTCGGGGTGTCAGACAGCCAGAAGTGGTCGAAGTCGAGCGGCTCGACGCGGTGGGTGTCGAAGTACACCGCCATGAACTCGCCGCGCCCGCCGCCCTCGCGGCCCAGCCCGATCCAGTCGTAGTGCGGCGGCAGATCCGCGCTGACCTGCGTGACCTGCGGGTACAGCGCCTCCTGCACGCCGAGGACGGTGGGCCGCTCGGTGGCCAGGAACGCCGCCAGCACCGGCCGCCGGTCCGTCCAGGAGTCGTCCGAGCCGGGCTCGGCGCCGCTGTCGTACCGGATGTTGAACGAGATGACGTGCAGCCGGTCTCCCGTCGCCTGGCCGATCACCGGCCGCCGCCGCGGCGCCGCGGCGGCGCGCGGCGTCCCGCCGCCGGCCGTCGCGGGGCCGGCGCCGAGGAGGCCGGCCGCCCCCGCGGCCCCGGCGGCGCCCGCTGCTCCCAGCACCCGTCTGCGTGACACGTCCATGGCTCGCTCCCCTGTGGTTCCGGAGTGGTCTTCCAGCGCCGCGCGCCGGTACTGCCGTGACGAGGGTGACGAGTGCGCGTGTGGGGCTGCCGAGGAGAAGGTTGCGCCCGGCCGAACGGCAGCCGAACCGCCGTGTTCAGGACGGCAGCCGCACCGAATGGCGGTGGCGGAACACGTCCGCCGGGTCCCACAGCCGCTTGGTCTCCTGGAGCCGGGCGTAGTTGTCCTTGAAGTACAGCCGGTGCCAGGGCACCCCGGAGGCGTTGTAGGCCGGATCGGTGAGGTCCGGGTCGGGCGAGTTGATGTAGCAGCCGTCGTACCGGTCGCCCGGCACCGGATAGCCGCCGCTGTCCGCGAAGACGTCGGCGTACAGGCCGCGCTGCCACGCCAGGTGCGCCTCGTCCTCGCCCGGGTCAGACCAGAAGCTCTCGAACAGCGCCAGGTAGGAGGCGTTGCGGTGGGCGTAGGCGACGGCGTCCTCGGGCACGTCGTTGCCGGGGCCGCCGCACACCGCGTACAGCGTGACCGTGGCCTCCGGGTTCGCGTAGTCCTCGCGGCTCATGGCCGCGTACATCGCGGCGCACTGCGCGCGCGTGAACGGCCCGCGCATATAGGCCGACTTCACGGCGCTGCGCTTGGTGCTGTCCGTCAGCGTGCCCGGGTCGAGATTGCCGATCAGCCGCACCAGGTCCAGCCACGCCAGCCGCCGCGCCGGCAGGTCCGGCATGCCCGTGCCCGCCGTCAGGGCCGCCACGTGCTCGGCCAGCATCCCCTCCGCGCCGGGCACCGTACCGTCCATCACGCACAGCACCGGAATCGCCAGATTCGCCCGGTGCCGCAGGAACACGCCGCCCGAGACGCTGTCCAGCGGCGCGCCCGCGGCGGCGTTGTCCGTGTACCAGGTGCCGAAGTTGCGTACCAGCGCGGTGAACGCCTCCTCCGTCAGGCCCTCCCACGGCAGCTCGCCGAAGCTGGCGAGCATCTCCTGGGGCGGGCGCGGCAGCAGGCCGCCCGGGTCCGGGCCGGAGGCCCCCGCGCTGCGGAACCAGAACCGCGTGATCACGCCGAACGAGCCGCCCCCGCCGCCCGTGCACGCCCACCACAGCTCCCGCAGCGCGCCCGTGGACTCGCGGGAGGCGATCACCGCGCGGGCCCCCTCCTCCTCGTCCGCCACGACCACCTCGACGGCCTCGATGTGGTCGGCCACCACGCCGTGCCGCCGCGACAGCAGGCCGTAGCCGCCGCCGGTGGCGTGCCCGGCGATCCCGACGTACGGGCAGACACCGCCGGGAACGGCCACCCCCCAGCGCCGGTAGAGCGTGTCGTAGATCTCCCCGAGACGGGCGCCCGCTTCCACCATGAACGCCTGCCGGCCGGTGTCGAAGCCGATCCGGTTCATCGTGGACAGGTCGACGATGACGTCGGCATCCGCGTGGTACACGAAGTCGGCGTAGCAGTGCCCGCCGCTGCGCACGGACAGCCGCTTGCCGGACCGGACCGCCTCGGCGACGACCGCGACGGTCTCCGCGGTGGTGCGCACCAGGTGCACCGCTTCGGGGGAGGCGACCCAGCGCTGGTTGTTGCCGACGACCAGGTCGCCGTAGCGCGGATCGCCAGGGCGCACCGTGACCAGGCCGTCCGCCGTGCCGGCCCGTGTCCCGTCCTCGCCGGCGGCGCGGGCCGGGCGCGGAAGCGCCCCGGCGCCGGCGACGGCGGTGGCTCCCGACAGCACGGCACGACGGCTGAGATTCGACATCACCAGGTCCTCCTGCCCGCGAACGTCCGGCCCGGACGCCTCAACTCACGCCTCGGTGACCAGCAGCCTAGGGGGAGCCAGGCCGCCGGTGCTTCACTCGCAGTGATGAGTCCGGGGTGATGAGTGACCGCCAGGCGCCCGGCGCGGACGGCAGGGGACAGGCGCGGGCGGGGGCGCGGGCGGGGCGCGACGGGTCTCGTCGGCCACCGGCCGCGCCGGTAGAGTCCGCGCCCATGAACGCAGACGCGCGCACGCTTCTCATCACAGTGGCGGCGACCGCGGTCGCCGCCCTCATCCTGGGCTGGGTGGCCCGGAGCTACGTCACGGAGCGCTCGCTCCGCCGGGTCCAGCGGTTCTTCGGGCTGCCGGACAACTCCGAGTGCGTCCTGGTCGTCGGCCGCGACACCGGCGCCGAGGGAGCCGTCGCGCGCAACGACGTCTTCGCGCTCCTCGAACTCGCCGCCGTCATCAAGAACTGCCGCGCCAAGGCCGAGGTCATATCCGGCGAGAGCGCCCGCCAGGGCTTCGGGGAACGCACCGAGTTCTGCATCGGGGGCCCGGTCTCCAACCGGCGCATGGCCGCCCACCTGTTCTCCCTGCTGCCGGGCGTGTCCGTCAACACGGACGCCGAACCGGGGCCCGACCGGGGGGCGTTCGTCATCGGCGGCGAGCGGTACCGCCTGGACATCGGCTCCGTCGAGTACGTGCTGCTGGCCCGGCTGACGGCCGGCCAGGAGGGGCGGCCGGTGTTCCTGCTGTGCGGGCAGCGCTCCGTCACCAGCCAGGCCGCCGCCCGGTACCTCGCCCGCCACCACGCCAGGCTCGCCCGCAAGCACGGCGCGCGCGGCAACTTCTGCCTGCTGCTGCGGGTGGTCAACTCCCAGGCCTACGGCCCGGACGTCGTCGAGCTCGTCGGCGACGTCACCCGCGCCGCCACCACCGCGCCCTCGGAGGTCACCTCTGGTAAGCGCAGCTGACGGTAAGTGACATTTCCTCGCCGGGCGGGTACGACAGCAGTCGGCTCGGGCTTGCGGACGGCCCGGAGAGGAGACGGTGATGAGCGACACCCGGCCGGTGTACCAGCGGATCGCCGACGACCTGCGGCGGCAGATCGACGAGGGACGGCTTCCCGTGGGCTCCCGTCTGCCCTCGCGCACGGAGCTGAAACGGGTCTACGCGGCCAGCGACCAGACGGTCGACCGGGCCGTGCGGGTGCTGAAGGCCGCCGGGTACGCCGTGGGACGGTTCGGGCTGGGGGTGTTCGTCAGCGACCGGGAGCCCGCCGGGTGCCTGGTGCGCTCCACGGGTGCCGTGGACAGCCCGCTGGCCGCGCTGCTGCGGCTGGGCGGCCCGGGCGCGGCCGGGCCCGCCGAACTCGACTGGGAGGCCGCCTCGGCCACCATGCCCGCGCCCGGGCCGGTCGCCGCGCGGCTGGGCATCGAGCCGGGCGACCCGGTGATGCGCACCCAGTACGAGTACCTCGCCGGCCGCCGCCCGCTCCAGCTCTCCACCAGCTGGGAGCCGCTGGCACTCACCGAGGGCACCGACGTCGCCTACCCCGAGCGGGGACCCTACGCCCGCAGGGGCGTGCGCGGGCGGTTTGCCGCCATCGGCATCCCGGTGGTGCGCGCCCGCGAGTCCGTCGGCTCCCGGCCCGCCACCACCGCCGAGGCCGAGGCGCTGGGCTGCTCACCGGGGCAGTGCGTCACGACTGTGGAGCGCACCCACTACGCCGCCGACGGCCGCGCCGTGGAGACCTCCGACACGGTGGTGCCGGGCGACCGCTGGCGGCTGGAGTACGCGCTGTCCTTCGGGGCGCCGCAGGCCGCCGCGTGGGCGGCGTCCGGTCAGGACTCGGAGACCTCCGCGTAGACCTGCGACAGCTGCGGTGAACCGGCGTCCGCCCACCCCTGCCCGGCGGCCACCACGTCGACCTCACGGCCCGAGGCCATCACCACCACCGGCTGCCCGCCGGAGCCCTGGGCCCAGCGGGCGCCCGGGACGGTGCGGACGATGACCGTCCCGAGGTACAGGCCCGCGTCGTTGCCCAGCCGTTCCAGCTCCTCCGGGTCGTCCCGCCAGCGGGGCAGCAACTGGTCGAGCTCCTCCAGCGAGGCGGGGTCGTCCGCCAGCTCGACGCCGCCGCTCTCGGCGCGGGCCCGCAGCAGCTCGCACTCGGACAGCAGTTCCGCGACCCCTTCAGGATCGGACCACACACCGGGCGGGGCCTCGTCCGGTCGCCTGCGCCAGCGTTCCAGGAAGGGGAAGTTCATGGCCACAGACTGGCATCCCGGCGGCGCCGGTTGCCACAGGCACGCGGCAACAGGCCGCAACACACGGCAACATGGGGCGCCGCGCCGCCCGCAGCGGGCCGGCGCGGCGCCGGCTCAGCCCGCCAGGTCGACGACGACGGGCGCGTGGTCCGAGGCGCCCTTGCCCTTGCGCTCCTCGCGGTCCACGTACGCGTCCTTGACGGCGGCGGTGAACGGCGCGTTCCCGAAGACGAGATCGATGCGCATGCCGCGGTTCTTCGGGAAGCACAGCTGCCGGTAGTCCCAGTACGTGAAGGGCACGTCGTACTTCAGCGCCCGGGGCATCACCTCGGACAGGCCGGTCTCCCGCAACGCGTCCAGCGCGGCGCGCTCCGCCGCCGTGACATGCGTGGCGCCCTCGAAGGCCGCGCGGTCCCAGACATCCTCGTCCCGGGGCGCGACGTTGAAGTCGCCCAGCACCGCGAACGGCGCGCCGCCGGCCGCCTCCGCCGCCGCGGTCTCCCGCAGGGCCTCAAGCCAGCGCAGCTTGTACGCGTAGTGCGGGTGGTCCACCTCCCGCCCGTTCGGCACGTACACCGACCACACGCGCACGCCGCCGCACGTCGCCCCGACCGCCCGCGGCTCGACCACGCCCTCGTACTCCGGGGCGCCCGGCAGCCCCGTCGTCACCGCCTCCAGACCGACCCGGGACAGCACCGCCACCCCGTTCCACCGGCCGCTGGCGTGCAGCGCGGCCTCGTACCCGGCCGCGCGCAGCGGCTCGGCGGGGAACGCCTCGGGGCCGCACTTGAGCTCCTGGAGGCACAGCACGTCCGTGCCGCTGCGCTCCAGCCAGGACAGCAGCCGCTCCAGGCGGACGGTGATCGAATTGACGTTCCAGGTGGCGATGCGCATGGGGCAGCCTTCCGCGGTTCGGCCAGGGGGTCAGAGGGTGACGGACTCGCCGGGGGCGAGCCGGACGTAGGCAGCGCCGCCCGTGCCGGGGCCCTGCGGGCCGAAGTTCCGCCCGTAAATGGCGAGCCCGGCCTCCGACAGCAGCGCGTCGTGGACCGCCAGCGCCTGCCGCGGGGAGACCTGCCGGACGTAGTCGGCGACCTCGGAGAACTTGTTCCACGGTGCGTGCACGGGCAGCAGCAGCGTGTCAACGGGGCGGCCGGGATCGGTGAGCGCGTCCCCGGGGTGGAACACGGCGCCGCCGTTCACCGCGAACCCGATGTTCGTGATCCGCGGCAGGTCCGGGTGGATCACCGCGTGCAGCTGGCCGTGCACCTCGACGCCGAAGCCGGCGGCTTCGAAGGTGTCGCCCTCGCCGACCGTGTGCACCCGGCCCGGATAGGCGGCGGACAGCCGCTCGGCGACGCTGCGCAGCGTCCACAGCTGCACGGCCGGGTCGGCGTCCAGGGCGGCGCGCAGCCGCCCCTCGTCGAAGTGGTCCGGGTGCTCGTGCGTGACGAGGAGGGCCTCAGCGCCCTCGGCCGCGTCCGGCTCGCTGAACCCGCCGGGATCGATGACGAGGGTCCGGCCGCCCTCGCTGAGCCGGACGCAGGCGTGCCCCTTCTTCGTGAGCTCCATGCCCACATTCTGCTATGCCGCACCGGCACTGCCGCCGCGGCTACGGCTGGCCGGCCCCCGCGCGCGCCTCGCGGCGGTGGTCGCGGAAGGCGTGGACCCGGCGGGCCATGGCGAACAGCGGGATCACCGCGCCCAGCACCAGCTGGAGCGAGCACCCGGTCTGGAGCATCAGCTCGCCCCCGGGCGCGTCGAGGGCCCAGGCGGTCAGCAGCGTCATGCTCAGCAGGATCCACGCCAGCATGGCGCCGGCCAGCGTGCCGCGCGGCTTGGGGTACTCCACCCGGCTCGCCATCAGCCAGGCCACGCCGAGAATCGCCAGCAGCGTGGGGACGAAGGGAAGCTCCAGCAGCACGATCGAGACGACCGTGAGCGCCCCGAACGGGCTCGGCATGCCCTGGAAGACGCCGTGGGGCGTGGCGACGCAGGAGAACCGCGCCAGGCGCAGCACGACGGCGAGCAGCACCGTGATCGCCGCGAGCGCGGAGAGCGGTTCGTGCACGTCGCCGACGACCATCCCCCACACCACGACGAAATAGGCGGGCGCGAGGCCGAAGCTGACCAGGTCGGAGAGGTTGTCCAGTTCGGCGCCCATGGGAGAGCTGCGCAGCTTCCTGGCCACCAGGCCGTCGAACAGGTCGAAGACAGAGGCGAACAGCATCAGCAGCACGGCCGTGGCCGCGTTGTTGCGCACCACTCCCTCGTCGCCGTGGCGGACCAGGTGCGGGATGAGCACCCCGGTGGTCGTGAAGTAGACGGCCAGGAAGCCGCAGGTCGCGTTCAGCAGGGTCAGCGTGTCCGCTATCGACAGCCGCATCGACAGCGGCATCTCCTCGTCGGCGTCCTCGGTTCCTGCCTCGGGGCGCCAGCGCCGCCGGACCTCGGAGGCCGCCTGCTCGGCGCGGTTGGCACGGTCAGTCACGGTCAAGGCGCGTCACCCCCGCCGTCGTGCGCTCGCCCACCGTGACGGCGGGCTCGATGCCCTCCGGGAGGTAGACGTCGACGCGCGAGCCGAAGCGGATCAGGCCGATCCGCTCGCCCTGCTCGACCTTCCGGCCCTCGGGCACGTACGGCACGATGCGGCGGGCTACGGCGCCGGCGATCTGCACGACCTCCAGATCGCCGAGTTCGCAGTCGAAGTGCCAGTGCACGCGCTCGTTGTTCTCGCTCTCCTTGTCGAACGCGGGCACGTAGCCGCCGGGGATGTGCTGGACCGAGGCCACGGTGCCCGCCACGGGAGCGCGGTTGACGTGCACGTTCAGCGGGCTCATGAAGATCGCCACCCGCGTCCTGCCGTCCTCGCGCGGCAGGATGCTCTGCACCACGCCATCGGCGGGGGACAGCACCCGCCCCTGGCCCAGCTCCCGTTCCGGGTCGCGGAAGAACCACAGCATGCCGGCGGCCAGCAGCGTGGCAGGAACGGCGGCGGCCGCCCAGCGACCGGAGCGGCGGGCGCGTACCAGGCTGACGGCGCTCGCGGCCACCGTGGGCAGCAGCCACGGCGAGGCCCCGCGGGCCAGACGCACCCGGACGCCGGTGGGAGAAACAGAGCGGTGAGGCATGGGAGACCTTCGTAGCGGGGAGAAGCCACGCGGAAACACTGCGGGCGGCTTACGCGAATGCTATAGGTGCCGGGCCGTAACTCGGCAAGCCAGCAGGCCGGTCGCGGCGATAACCGGCTGCCGTGCGGGACGGCCTCCGCCCGCCGGATGCCGCCGCGGCCGCGGGCGGAACTCCCCGGCGCCGGGCCGCCAAGCCGCCTGAAATGGGGGCATGCCGGACGGCTTGCGGCCGCGGGCCGTTCCCTTTTGTCCGCGCCGCGGAGCGGGAGGCGGCCACGGGCGGTGCCGGCGGCAGCGGTGATCATTATCCGGAAACCAGCGGTTGCCCCCGGCGCCAGGACCGGACGGCGCTCCGCAAGCGGGCGGAGGGCGCTACCGCCGGGTCGGGTCCGGGCTGCCGCCGTCCGTCCCCGCCGGCGGTTCGAAGGCGGTCGTGCGCCGCAGCCCCGCCGCGCGCCCCTTCCCGGCGATGACCAGCGCCATCTTGCGGCTCGCCTCGTCGATCATCTCGTCGCCCAGCATCGCCGCCCCCTTCGCGCCGCCCCGCGCGGAGGTGTGGTAAGCGTAGGCCTCGAGGACCAGCTCGGCGCGGTCGTAGTCCTCCTGCGAGGGCGAGTAGATCTCGTTGCACGCCTCGATCTGGGACGGGTGCAGCACCCACTTGCCGTCGAAGCCGAGCGCGGCGGAGCGGCGCGCCGATTCCCGGAAGCCGTCCAGGTCCCGGATCCGCAGGAACGGCCCGTCGATCGCCTGGAGGCCGTGGGCGCGGGCGGCGACCAGGATCCGCATCAGCGGGTAGTGGAAGGCGTCCGCCGGATACCCCGGCGGCTGCGCGCCGACGGCGAGGGACCGCATGTTGAGCGATGCCATGAAATCGGCGGGCCCGAAGATGAGGGCCGCCAGGCGCGGCGAGGCCGCGGCGATCTCGTCGACGCGCGCCAGCCCCGCCGCGTCCTCGATCTGCGCCTCCAGGCCGATGCCGCCGGCCGGCAGCCCCACCGCCTTCTCGATCTGCGTCAGCAGCAGATCCAGCGCCTGGATCTGCGTGGCGTCACGGACCTTGGGCAGCATCAGGCAGTCCAGGTGCTCCCCGGCGCCCTCGACCACCGTGACGACGTCGCGGTACGTCCACTGCGTGGTCCAGTCGTTGACCCGCACCGCCCGGGTCTTGCCGCCCCAGTCGCCCTGGGTGAGCGCCTCCACCACGGCCTGGCGCGCCCGGTCCTTGGCCAGCGGGGCGCAGGCGTCCTCCAGGTCGAGGAAGACCTCGTCGGCGGCCAGGCCCTGCGCCTTCTCGAGGAAACGCGGGCTGCTGCCCGGCACGGCCAGGCAGGAACGGCGGGCTCGGGGAAGACCGCGGTCGCTCATCGTGGGATCGCTCCTTGGGGAAGACCTCGGGGGAAGTGCCAGGGGTGCGCGGGATACGGAGAGGGGCGGCGGGAGGGTGCGGCGGGAGGGTGCGGCGGGCGCCCTGGAGGCCCGGCGGGCCGGGTCAGCCGCGGCCGCGCAGCGCCTGCTCGATGGTGCGCATGACCTCGCTCAGCGGGGCGTCGGTCCGCGCGACGGTCACCAGCACCTCACCCTGCGCGGACGCCGAGGCGGCCTCGTTCCGGGCGGGCAGCGTGGTCTCCGGCAGCGCTTCGAAGGCGCTGCGCACGATCGCGAACGCCCGGTCCAGATCCGCCTCCACGTCCCCCTTGCCGTCGCGCCGCAGCCAGCGCCGCAGCACGTGGTTGTGCGCCGTCACCACGGCGGAGGCCGCGACCTCGGCGAGCAGCGGCTCGTCCCCGTGGTGGGAGTTCTCGTCGAAGTGCGTCAGCAGGTAGCGCGTGAACAGCCGCTCGTAGCGTGACACCGAGGCGATCTCCCGCTCCCGGAGCGCCGGGACCTCGCGGGTCAGCTTGTACCGCTCGACGGACACGGCCGGGGAGGCCGCGTACATCTTCATGACCTCCTTGATGCCCCGGCAGACGGTGTCGATCGGGTTCTCCTGTGCGGGGGCGGCGTCCAGGACGGCCTTGACGCGCTCCAGGGTGTCGTCGTGGTCCGGGAAGATCGCCTCTTCCTTGGAGCGGAAGTGGCGGAAGAACGTGCGCCGGGCCACGCCGGCCGCGGCGGCGATCTCGTCCACCGTCGTGGCCTCGTACCCCTTCGTCGCGAACAGCTCCATGGCCGCCGCGGCGAGCTGGCGGCGCACCTTCAGACGCTGGGAGACCTGCGGACGAGCGGGATGTGCGGGCTGGACCATGGAAGGAACGTACTGCATCACTGTGTCCGGCCGCCCCCGGGTGGAAGGCGCCGAGCGCCTCACCCGCCCGGCGGCCCGGCCGCGTCGCGCACCAGCAGCGCTGCCTGGACGCGGTTGGCGCACCCCAGCCGGGCAAGCACCCGGCTCACGTAGGTCTTGATCGTCCGTTCGCTCATGTGCAGCCGCCGGCCGATCTCGGCGTTGGACAGGCCCTCGGCCACGAGCCGGGCCACCTCGTCCTCGCGCGGCGAGAGCGCGGCGAGCCGGGCGGCGGCCTCGCGGCGCCTGCGCACGTCGCCGGGGCTGACGACGCTGAGGACGGTCCGGGCCACGGCGGGGGAGAGGTAGGCGTCGCCGGCGTGGGCCGCCCGCACGGCGCGGATCAGCTCGTCGGGGGCGCAGTTCTTCAGCACGAACCCCGCGGTGCCGTTCTGGAGCGCGCGCAGCACGTTCGGCTCGGTCCCGAACGCGGTCAGCACCACCGGCCGCACGCCAGGGGCGCGCCGCCGCAGTTCCCCGGCGGCGGCGAGCCCGTCGAGGACGGGCATGGTGATGTCCAGCAGCGCCACGTCGGCGCGGTGACGCACCGCCAGCTCGACGGCGGCGCGGCCGTCGGCCGCCTGGGCCACCACGCCGATGTCGCCGGCCGACTCCAGCACGGCGCGGATGCCCGCCGTAATGAGCGGTTCGTCGTCGGCGACGACCACCCGGATCATCCGAGCCCCACCAGCATGCTCGCGGGCAGCACCAGCAGCACGCAGGCGGCGGAGGCCAGCGCCAGCGCGGTCGTCCGCGCCGGACCGGGCCCGGCCGGCGGCGCGGCGGGGCGGTCGTCCGCGCGCGGGGCCGCGGGCAGCATCGCCCGCAGCCGGAACTCCCCGTCCGTCACCTGGTGGTCGGCGAACCCGCCCGCGGCGCGGGCCCGTTCGGCCAGCCCTCGCAGCCCGTGCCCGCCCCCGGGCGGCGCGGCGGGAGCGGCGCCGGGCAGCGGGTTGGCGACCGCCAGCAGCACGGCGTCCGGCTCCCACGTGACCGACACGGCGACCGGCCGCCCCGGCGCGTGCCGGGCCGCGTTGCTCAGTCCTTCCTCGACGACGCGGTAGGCGGCCCGGCGCGTCTCCGCGGGCAGCGGCGGCGGCGTGCCGTGCTCGGTGAAGGACACGTCCATCCCGGCCGTGCGGAACTCGGCCGCCAGCCCGGCCAGTGCGGCGGCGTCCGGTGCCGGACCGGGCGGGCCGTCCGGCTCGCCGGCCCGCAGCGCGCCGACCAGGCCGTGCAGGTCGGTGAGGGCGTCGCGGGCCGCCCGCGCCAGATGGCGTGTCGTCTCGCGCTGCTCCGGCGGCAGGTCGGCCACTTCCAGCGCGGCGGCCTGGACGGACACCAGGCTCAGCCGGTGGCCGAGGGAGTCGTGCACCTCCCGCGCGATGCGCAGCCGTTCCCGCAGCCGCTCCCGCTCCGCCCAGCTGCGGTCATACCGCTCCAGGGTCTCGACCAGGCGGCGGTGCTGCGCCAGGTAACGGCCGGTCAGGCAGGGCAGCAGCACGAACACCAGGTGCAGGGTGACCAGGTGCGGCAGCGCGTCCGCTCCCGCGCCCGGCGCGGCGGCACGCGCAACCAGGCTGCCCGCCGCCGCCCCCGCCACCAGGGCCGCATCCCGCCGGGAGCCGAGGGCGTGCCCGGCCGCGCAGGCGGTCCACAGCAGCGAGCAGTAGGCCGCCTGGGAGACCGCCGCCAGCGCCAGCGCACCGGTCAGCGCCAGCGGTGGCCAGCGCCGCGCGGCCGCGGCCAGCAGCGCGGCGGCGCCCGCGAACGCCGCGAGCGCCCACGCCGGCGCGGCGCCCGCGTGCGCGGCGGCGGCGA
Organism: Streptomyces sp. 7-21; assembly: GCF_016741785.1. Taxonomy (GTDB): domain Bacteria; phylum Actinomycetota; class Actinomycetes; order Streptomycetales; family Streptomycetaceae; genus Streptomyces. The sequence continues at coordinate 130,246 of NZ_JAERRL010000006.1, read as the reverse complement.
TGGCGGTGTCCGCCACCACCACGGCGGCGGCGAGGAGGAACCGGGGCATGCGGTTCAGCGTACGGGGCGCGCGGCGGGGCGGACCAGGGCCGGACCAGGGACGATGGTGGACACCGGGCGGCGACTTTCGCCGACAGCGCCGCGCTGGCCCCGTCCCTAGCGTCGGCCCCGTGATCGCCATCAGCAACCTGCGGAAGACCTACGGAACGGCGGCCGTCGTGGACGGCCTCACCTTCACCGTGCGGCCGGGCCGGGTGACCGGCTTCCTCGGCCGCAACGGGGCCGGGAAGACCACCACGCTGCGGATGCTGCTCGGGCTGTGCCCGCCGAGCGCGGGCACGGCGCTCATCGGCGGGCGCCGCTACCGCGACCTGCCGCGCCCGCTGTGCCAGGTGGGGGCGCTGCTCGACGACACGGAGCCGCACGGCGGGCACCGGGCGGAGCAGCACCTGCGGTGGCTGGCCCGCACCCACCGGCTGCCCGCGCGGCGCGTGCCGGAGGTGCTGGCCGCGACCGGGCTGGAGGAGCAGGCGCGCACCCGCGTGCGCGCGCTGTCGCTGGGCATGCGGCGCCGGCTGGGGATCGCCGCGGCCCTGCTGGGCGACCCGGCGACGCTGGTGCTCGACGAACCGGGCAACGGCCTCGACGCCGAGGGCACCCGGTGGCTGCGCGGCTTGCTCAAGGGCCTGGCGGCCGAGGGGCGGACGGTGCTCGTCTCCAGCCACCTGATGGGCGAGATGGCGCTGACGGCGGACCATGTCGTGGTGATCGGGCGGGGGCGGCTGCTGGCCGACAGCCCCACGGCGGAGCTGCTGCGGACGCACTCCGGCGCCCGGGTGCGGGTCCGCACGCCCGAGCCGGAGCGGCTGCTGCGGGCGCTGGCCGGGGCGGGCATCGAGGCCGCGCCCGGGCCGGACGGCGCGCTGCGGGCGTACGGCGTGCCCGCCGCGCGGGTGGGAGAGGTCGCGGCGGCGGCCGGGGTGCCGCTGCACGAGGTCGTGGCCCTCGCGGCCTCCCTGGAGGAGGCGTTCCTTCGGCTGACCGGGGACGACGGCGAGCACGGCGCTTGCCGCCCGGACGGGGCTGACGGCGCTGGCGAGGGGGTGCGGCGGTGAGCGGCGGCCGGAGCGAGGGCCGGGGGAACGGTCTGCGGGATATCGTGCGCGCCGAGTGGGCGAAGGTGCTCACCCTGCCCGCCGCGCGCTGGGCGCTGGCCTCGGTCCCGCTGCTGGGGGTGGCGTTCGGCGTGATGGTGGCGGCGGGGCAGGCCGGTGACGAGCCGGACGGCGCACCGGACGACGAGCTGGCGCGGATGCACCCGCTGTTCCCCTCGCTGCTCAGCCTGACGCTGGCGCAGCTCGGGCTGGTGGTCTTCGGGGTGCTCGCCGCGGGCGGTGAGTTCCGCGGCGGGCTGCTGCGGGCCTCGCTGCTGGCGGTGCCCCGGCGCGGGCGGTTCTTCGCGGGCAAGGCGCTGGCTGCCGCGGTCCCGGCCGCGGCGGTGTCCCTGGTGACCGTGGCGGCGACGTACGGGGTGACGCGCGCGGTACTGGGCGAACGGGCCAGCGGGCTGCGGGAACACGGGACGATCTGGGCCCTGGCCGGGGCGTGGCTGTACCTGACGCTGATCACGCTGATCAGCCTGGGCGCCGCCATGGTGCTGCGCGGTTCGGCACGCGCCCTGGGGCTGCTGCTGCCGCTGCTGTTCCTCAGCTCGCAGGGGCTGGGGAATGTTCCGGTGCTGCGCAGCGTGCTGCAGTTCTTCCCCGACCAGGCGGGCCTGGTGCTGATGCGGCTCGTCGCGCAGTCAGGGGCGGAGCGGTTCACGCGGGACTACGGCCCGGGCACGGCGGTGCTTCTGCTGCTGGCGTGGTCCGCCGCCGTCCTCGCGGCCGGCTGCGCCGTGCTGCGCCGTCACGAGGCCTGACGCCCCCGCCCGGCGGCGCGGCCCGCGGTCACCGTGCCGCCGGCAGCGCCGCCGCGTCCCGCGCTTCGGTCACCCGCGTCCCCGCGATCCCGGCCGTCCGCTCCGTCCCGCGCCGGTGGAAACGCCGGGCGCACGGACAGCGCGTGCAGCCCGCCGTCCCCGGCGCCGCTGGCGTCCGTAGTCCTGTCCGGCCGGTAAGGGCCGGCATCCGCCCGGCCCAGGATGTCCGTCGGCGGCGGTCCGGGCGACCAGGTGCACCGACCGGGCCGGCCGCTGCTGCGCCGCGGAACGCAGGCGCTCGGCCGTGCGCTGCACGCTGATGCTGTCCGGGTAATCCTGCGGCAGCAACCCGCGGTAGGCGCGGCGCCAGCCCCGAGCGCGCACGTCAGCGAGCCAGCGCCTCGTCGGCCGACACCTGTGTGATCTCCCGGATCTCCAGCTCCTCATGCCGTCGATCCAGGCCCGCCGGTGACAGCCCGTCAGGGCGTTGCGCGCGCCCGGCGGTCCCGTTCCGCATGGCCTCACGGGGTGCTTACGATGGGTGCCGCCCGCTGCGGGCGCGCCGTGACGAAGGGAGAGCAGTGTCCGTCGACGTCTCCGGCTGGGGGGAGCTTCCCGCGTCGTTCCTCGCCCCCGGTACGCCCTCGTTCCTCGACTTCCTCGCCCGCCACTCGCCGCAGTCCCTGCCGTCGCACCGCACCCCGCCGCCCGGAACGGACGCCGGTGAGGTGCCGCACGGCACGACGATCGTTGCCCTCACGTACGCCGACGGCGTGCTCATGGCCGGCGACCGCCGCGTCACCGCGGGGAACGTGATCGCCCACAAGGAGACGGAAAAGGTCTTCCCCGCGGACGACTACGCGGCCGTCGGTATCGCGGGCAGCCTGGGCCTGGCCGTGGAGATGGTGCGGCTCTTCCAGCTGGAGCTGGAGCACTACGAGAAGATCGAGGGCGTCCCGCTGTCGCTCGTCGGCAAGGCCAACCGCCTGACGTCCATGATCCGGGGCAACCTGGGCATGGCGCTGCAGGGCCTGGCCGTGGTGCCGCTGTTCGCGGGCTACGACCTGACGGCGCGGCGCGGCCGTATCTTCGTCTACGACGTCACCGGCGGCTACCAGGAGGAGCGCGCCTTCGCGGGCACCGGGTCCGGCTCCCCGTACGCCAAGAGCGCGCTGAAGAAGCTCTACCGCGAGGGCATGGGCGAGACGGACGCCGTCACCGCCGCCCTCCAGGCGCTGTACGACGCCGCCGACGACGACACCGCCACCGGCGGCCCCGACGCGGCGCGCGGTCTGTACCCCGTGGTGGCCACCGTCACCGGGGACGGTTACCGCCGGCTGACGGACGACGAGGTCGCCGCCCTGGCGCGCCCCGTCCTGGAGGGCCGCGACGCCGATCCGGACGGTCCGCGCGCGCCGGTGCGCTGACCGCGAAGACCACGGACGGGCGAAGGGCCCGGGGGCAGCATCCCCCGGGCCCTTCGCCCGTCCGTCACGCCCGTCCGTCACGCGCGGCCGGGGTCGCAGTCGGGGCAGCCGGGCGTGCCGCCCCCGGCGGTCAGCGGCCGCTCGCCCGCGGGATCGGGGTCATCGGGCGCGTACGCCATCCGCAGCCGGCCGCACGAGCAGCGGCTCCACACCACCAGGCCACCGCTGACCCGGTGCCGCGAGAGCTCGCGCGGCCGGGGGCGGGACGGAGTCGGGTCAATGCCGGTGCTGAGGGGGATCGCTGAGGTCATACCAGAGAGTCTCGGACCCGGATTCGTGTACGTCCATCGCACGTTTCTGAGGGTAATCGTGCAAAATTATTGCATGATTGATCTCCGCCGGCTCCAGGTGCTCCGCGCCGTCCACCAGCACGGCACCGTCACCGCGGCCGCCGCTGCCCTCCACCTGACGCCCTCCGCGGTCTCCCACCAGCTGAGGGAGCTGGCCAAGGAGCTGCGGATCACCCTCGTCGAGCCGCAGGGCCGCCGGCTCCGGCTGACGGCCGCCGCCCACCTCGTCATCGAGCACGGCGAGGCGCTGCTGGCCCGCTGGGAAGAGGCGGACGCCGCCCTGGAGTCCTACCGCCAGGGCGAGGCCGGGCTGCTGCGCCTGTGCGGCTTCCCCAGCGCCGTCACGAGCCTGCTCGCCCCGGCCACCGCCCTGCTGCGCGAGCGTGCCCCCGGCCTGACGGTGTCCGTCACCGAGTGCGAGACCCCCGCCGGCTTCGACATGCTGATGTCCACCGACGCCGACATCGCCGTGCTCGCCCCCTCCGAGGACTTCCCGCACCCCGGGGACGCGCGATTCGACCAGGAACCGCTGCTCGACGAGCCCCTCGACCTGCTCGTCCCTGCCGGCCACCGCCTCGCCGGGCGGAGCGAAGCGGGGCTGGACGAAGCCGCCGCCGAGGACTGGGTGCTCCCGGTCCCCGGCTCGTGCGACCACTTCGCGCGCGTCATGGTCTTCTGCTCGCTGGCCGGCTTCACCCCGCGCGTCACCCACCGCGCCAAGGAATGGTCCGCAATCTCCGCGATGGTCTGCCACGGCCTGGGAGTCTCCCTCTATCCCCGGCTCAGCCACATCCCGCCGCACCACTCCGTGGTCCGGGTGCCCGTCACCGGCCAGCCCCGGCTGCACCGCCGGATCCTCACGTGCGTGCGCCCCGGGGGGCGCTCCCACCCCATGGTGCGGCAGGGGCTCGACGCGCTGCGCGAGGTGGTCGCCGGGCACGCGCTGCGGCCCCTCGGCGCGGCGGCGTGAGCGGCCCGGCGGGCGTCAGCCGCCGCAGGTGAGGCGGGGGTTGTCGGCCGCGAAGAGGTCGTGCGGTGCGGGCTCCCACAGCCAGACGTGGAGCGTGTAGTACCCCACCGCCGGCGACTGCTCGAACTCCTGGCCGAAGAGCGTGGCGGGGGTGTGGGAGACGTACTCGATGCCGTGGAGCACCAGCGTGCCGTCCGGGCCGGCGTCGTAGACGAGGGCGTTGGGCCGCAGCACGTCCAGCTCCTCCGGGCCCTGGGCCACCTCGCGCAGGTAGTGGATCCCCTTCTCCGGCGTGCAGGGAGAGGTCTGCTGGTACCCGTCGGACTCGGCCCGCGCCACGTCCCGGTACGGGGCGGTGGCCGCCTTCGCCGCGAGGAGCTGCCCGGCGTACACCGCGCCGGCGGCGGTGTGGTGGCCTCCGGTGCTCACCGGAGCCCCGGCGAGCGCGGCGGACGGGCCCAGCGCCAGGGCGGCCGTGAGGGCGAGCGGCCCGGCCAGAAGAGCGTGCGTGCGCATGGCGGCTCCGGTGTCTCTCTGCTGCGTCTGGTGAATCTCTGGTGAGCGAGGGAACGGGCCCGCGCGGTCGCGCGGCTGCGGCCCGGCCGGAGGACAGCCAGCCGGCCAGCGCCAGCGTAGCCGCGCCGCACCGCACCGGGCGCCGGCGCACGCGCCGTGGCGCGGCCCGCCGGACGCGCCGCTGACCAGGCGGTTCCGGGCGCGCCAGGCCGCCACGGCTCCCCAGGTTTCACCCCATCGGGGTCAGCCGCAGCAGCAGCGCGGTGGGTGTGCGGGGCAGCGAGACGGTCAGCTGCGCCGCGTCCGGCGCCCACGTGGCGGTGCCCGCCGGCGCCGCCGGGTGGAGCACCTCGACCGCCAGCGGGACGTCCCGCAGCGCGGGCAGCGGCAGCACCCGCTCGGTGTCCCCGCCGGCGCGGTGCCAGACCGTCAGGTAGCGGCGCTCGCCCGCCCGCAGGCCCAGCGCCAGCCACGGGTCCTCCCAGCCCGGCAGGCCGAGCGGCCAGAACGGCACCGCCCCCGGCAGGTCGGCGCGGATGTCCTTGTAGACGGCCACCGCCTGCGCGACGCACCGCCGCTGCGCGGGAGACATGCGGTCCAGGTGCCCGGACAGGTGCACCCGCCCCAGCAGCGCGCCCGCCAGCGCGAACGCGATCTCGTCGTCGCTGAACTCCGGCTGCGGGTACGCCCACACCGCCCCCTGCTCCGGCGGCACGGCCGTCGGCGCCGCGGCGGCGATCGGCGGGTAGCGCAGGAAGTCCTGCTGGTCGCTGGTGGACTGGAGCGGCAGCAGGCTCAGCGAGGCGCCGTCCATCCGCATGCCGCCGGAGGCGCAGTTCTCCAGGACCAGGTCCGGGTAGCGGTCGAGCACGTCCGCCAGCCACGCGTGGTACGCCCGCACGTGCCCCAGCAGCCCGGCGCCCGGGCCGGCCGCACCGGCGTCCGTGCCCGGCGGCACGCTGATGTTGTAGTCCAGCTTCAGGTAGCCCACACCCCACTCGCCGGCCAGCCGGTCCACCGTCGCGTCCAGATGGGCCCGCGCCGCCGGGTGGCGCAGGTCGAGCTGGTAGCGCCCGTGCTCCCGCACCCGCACGCCGCCGCGCCGGAAGAACGCCTCGTCGGGCAGCGACCGCGCCAGCGGGCTGCGCACGCCGACCACCTCAGGCTCCAGCCACAGCCCCGGCACCATGCCGCGCTCCCGGATCCGGTCGAGCACCTCATGGATGCCGCGCGGCCCCGGGAACCGGCTCGCGGCCGGCTCCCAGGCGCCGACGCTGTCCCACCAGCCGCGGGCGTCGTCGTCGTACCAGCCGGCGTCGATGACGAAGTACTCGGCGCCCGCCTCGGCCGCGGCATCGATCAGCGGCAGCAGCTTCCCGGTCGTGGGGTCGCCGCGCAGGGTGTTCATGTAGTCGTTGAAGATCACCGGCAGCCGGGCGTGGTCCGGGTGCGGACGCCGCCGGGCGCGGCGGCAGGCCGTCAGCGCCGCCAGGGCGCCCTCGAAGCCGTCCGCGCAGACCGCCAGCGCGGCGGGCACCGTCGTGAACGACTCGCCCGGGCCCAGCGGCTGCGACCAGTGGTGCTCGGTGTCGACCGGACCGTGGAGCGCGAGGTACGTGCTCCGCTCGCGTTCGCCCGCCTCCCAGCGCCAGCCGCTGGCAGACTCCACCTCCCACAGCCACGCCGTTCCGGTGCGGCGGTCGGTGAGCGCGCCCATCGGCAGGTGCCCGGCGGTGGGCCAGCTGCCCTGCCCGGCCAGGACCACCGCGCCCCGGCCGTCGTGGTCGTGGACGGCCCGGTGCAGGTCCGGCAGCCGCGCCCGCAGCGGCTCGCGGCGCCAGCGGCACTCCGCCAGCCAGTCGTTGTCCGCCCAGCGCACATCGAGCGCGGCGGGGGAGGGCAGGCCGCCGAGGGTGAGGGAGGAGACGGCCAGCAGCACCAGCGGCGCCTCCCCCTCGTTGACCAGCCGGACCCGGGACCGCACGGCCGGCACGCCGTCGGGGGAGTCGAGCAGCACCTCGGCCGCCAGGCCCGACTCCTCGTCACGCAGCCGCAGCCGCAGCCGGTGCCAGACGCCCTCCCGCGATGCCTCGTGGCTGCGCAGCCGCAGCCGCGCCCCCGCCGCCGTCTCGATCGCGCGCCGTCCCGACCAGTCGCTGCCGTGCCCCAGCAGCAGCACCTCCACCACGGGAAGGGCCGCCGCCAGCGGCAGGTCCGGCGCCCCGGGCGGACCGAGCCGCACCGTCCGCACGGAGCCGTCCGGGGCGGTGGCGAACGCGGCGGTCAGGGCCGCGTGCCCCCACTCCACCGCGGGTACACCGCCGCCGCCCGTCCCCGTCCCGCTGTGCTCCGCCTGTTCTGGCACGTCACTCGCCTCGCTCTCGGTCCGCCGTGTCCGGTGTCTTGACCGCCCTAGTGTGACCGGTCACAATCCTCCCCATGCCTGTGACCGGTCACACAAGGGGCGCCCGGCGCCCGGCGAGCATCCGCGACGTCGCCACCGCGGCGGGCGTCTCGCACCAGACGGTCTCCCGGGTCATCAACGGACACCCGAGCGTCCGCCCCGCCACCCGCGCCCGGGTGGAGGCGGCCATCGCCGAGCTGGGCTTCCGGCGCAGCGCCACCGCGCACGCGCTGGCCAGCGGCAGGTCGCGCAGCGTGACCGTCCTGACGTCCAACACCACCCACTACGGTTACGCCGCCGCCCTGAAGGGCATCGAGGAGGCCGCGCGCGCCGCCGCGTTCGCCGTCGGCATCACCGTCGTCGAGACCGACGAGGAGGCCGAGGTGCGCGGGGCACTGGAGCGGGCGGCCGACACCGGCGGCGGCCTGATCGTCATCGCCTACGACCGCCCCGGCGTGCGGGCGCTCGGCATGCTGCCTGAGGGACTGCCGGTGGTGGCCGCCGTGGAGACCCCGGGGGAGCCGCCGCCGCAGGGCAGCCCGTGGGTGTGGACCGACGACCGGCAGGCGGCGCGGGAGGCCACCCGGCACCTGCTCGCGCTGGGCCACCGCACCGTGCACTACCTGGCGATTCCCTCCTCCACCCGCACCAGCGGCGGCAGCCAGCGCGCCGCGGGCTGGCGCGAAGCGCTGCGGGAGGCGGGCGCCCCGGTGCCCGAGCCGGTGGCCGGCGGCTGGGAACCGGCCGACGGTTATGCGGCCGGGCGTGAGCTGGCCCGCGACCCGGAGGTCACCGCCGTGCTGTGCGGGAACGACGCGCTGGCGCTCGGCGTGCTGCGCGCGCTGCGGGAGGCGGGGCGCGACGTACCGGGCGACGTGAGTGTCGCCGGGTTCGACGACGCGCCCGCCTCGGCGTTCCTCACGCCCGCGCTGACCACCGTCCGCCTCGACTTCACCGGGCTGGGGCGGGCCTGCTTCTCGCTGCTGCACGGCCTCGTCGAGCAGGGCGAGCCCGTCGGCCCCCACCCCGTGGCCGTACCGCGGCTCGTCGTCCGCGAGTCCACCGGCCCGGCGCCCCGCTGACGCCCCCGACGTACGACGGAGGTCCGGATGAGGAGAACGGCGACCGCACTCGCACTGATAGGCGCGGCCCTTACGCTGCCGCTCAGCGCGTGCAGCGACGACACCGCCGGGCCCGCCACCCACAGCGGCGTGAACGGCCAGGACATCGACCCGACGGCCCCGCTGGACGGTGTCGAGCTGACGTTCTGGACGGCCCAGAACACCGCGACCGCCGCCGACCCGGTCATCGAGGCGTTCGAGGCGGAGACCGGCGCACAGATCCACACCGAGGCCATCCCCGACCTGTACGAGCAGAACGTGCCCACCCGCCTCGCCTCCGGTGAGCGGCCCGACCTGATGTTCTGGCAGCCCAGCATCAGCACGCTGCCGTTCATCCAGCCGCAGCGGAACCTGCTGCCGCTCGATGACGAGCTGTGGGTGGACGACCTCGGCCCGGTGGAGAGCTCCCTCGGCGTCATCGACGGCACCCGCTACGCGGCGATCGTCACCAGTCCCGCGATGCTGGGCGTCTACTACAACAAGCAGGTCTTCGCCGAAGCGGGCCTGACCGAAGCCGACTTCCCCCGCAGCTACGACGAGCTGCTGCGCCTGGGCCACACCGTCCAGGAGCGGACCGGCGCCTCCGCCTTCTACGAGGTGGGCGGTGACCAGTGGCCGTTGCAGTGGCAGGTGCAGGTCCAGCTCACCGACCTGCCCGACTCCTGGTGGGAGCGGCTCAACCGCAACGAGGAGTCGTGGACCGACCCGGCCGTGGTGCGGGCCATCGAGAAGTACAACGAGGAGCTGCTCGGCGCGGGCCTGGCGCAGGACAGCTACCGGACCGGCACGTTCACCGGCCAGGCCGAGGCGCTGTGGGAGGGCAGCGCGGCCATGGCGCTGAACGTCACGTCCCTCCAGACGCAGCTCCAGGCCCAGCACAGCACCGAGGAGATCGACGAGCGCATCGGCTGGTTCCCCGTCGCCAACTCCGACGCGCGCGGCCTGTACTCGCCGGACCAGACCAACGGCGTGGTGGCGTTCGCCACCGGTGACGGCGAGCGGGAGACCGCCGCACGGCAGTTCCTCGCGTACTGGCTCGGCCCCGGCTACCGGGACTACATCGAGGCCCGCAGCATTCCCTCGGTGCGGCCCGACGTGCCCAGCCCCGAGGGCATGCCTGAGACGGCCGCCGCCCAGCTGCGGGCGCTGCCCGGCGCGCACGGGGTGTTCCAGGCCAAGGCCATCGTCGCGCCGGAACTCCACATCGCGCTCGCCGAGATGCTCTACGGCGAGCGGTCGCCGCGCGAGGTGGCCCAGTTCGTGGAGAACCAGTTCGACGACATCGCCAGAGCCCAGGCGGCCGAGGGCTTCTAGCCCGGCCGCCGCCCCGTCCGGGCCCGGCCGCGGCAGCGGCGAAGCCCCGTGAAGGCAGCGAGAGCACACAGCAGGACACGCAGCGAGGAAGCACAGCGAGCCGGCCAGCGAAAAGGACCAGCGAGAAGGAGAGCCCCGCCGTGGCGCAGCCAGCCACTACCCGCCCCCGCGCGCCCGGGCGCGTCCCGCGCGCCGCCGTGCACCACCCCTGGTGGTTCGCGCTGCCCGCCCTCGTCGTCTTCGGCGGTTTCTTCCTGCTGCCGAACCTCCTCAACTTCGTCTACCCGTTCACCGACTGGTCGGGGTACCACACCGACATCTCGTTCGCGGGCCTGGACACCTTCCGCCAGATCCTCGAGGACGGCACCCTGTGGCGCGCGCTGCGCACCACGCTGGTGTACGCGCTGCTCGCCGCCTTCTTCCAGAACCTGTTCGGACTGCTGCTCGCGCTGCTGCTGGAGCGGGACACCCGCTTCAACCGCTTCTTCCGCGTGCTGTTCTTCCTGCCGGTGCTCATCTCTGCCCTGGCCGTCGGCTACGTCTTCCGCGCCCTGCTGGAGACCGACGGCGCCGTCAACGCCACGCTGTCGTCGCTGACCGGCGGCGAGGTGACGATCCCCTGGCTCGGCTCGACGACGTGGACGCTGGTGGTGGTCGCCGTCGTGCACGGCTGGAAGTGGATGGGCCTGGCCATGCTCATCTACCTGGCGGGCCTGAAGGGCATACCCGGCGAGGTCACCGAGGCCGCGCGCGCCGACGGCGCCGGGCCGTGGCGGATGTTCTGGTCGGTCCGCTTCCCGCTGCTGGCGCCGGCCGTCACGTTCAACGTCACGACCTCGCTGCTGGGGTCGATGAACACCTTCGACATCGTCCAGGCCACCACGGGCGGCGGGCCCGCGTCGTCCACCGAGGTCATGAACATCTACATGTTCCGCGTCTTCGGCCAGGGCCTGTACGCCCAGGCGTCCGCGATGAGCCTGGTTCTCTTCCTGGTTGTGGTTGTCATGGCCATACCCCTTATCAGCGGGCTGCGGCGGAGGGAGCGGTTCCTGTGACCACGCGTTCCGCCTGGCGCTGGCTGCGGCCCGCGGTCGTCATCCTCCTCGCCGCCGTGGTGATCGGCGTCCCGCTGTGGCTGGTCCTCGCCACCTCCGCCAAGCCGCAGGGCGAGGCGGTGCGGCCCAACCTGGACCCGCCCCGCCAGTGGCAGCCGGCCGGCAACTACGCCGACGCCTACCAGGAGGGCGAAATCCTGCGGGGCCTGGTCAACAGCCTGCTGGTCATCGTGCCGTCCGTGGTGCTGGTGCTGCTGCTCGGCGCCGCCGCGGCCTGGGTGTTCGCCCGCCGCAAGGGCCGCCTGGTGGCCGCGGCCTACGCGGTGTCCCTCAGCGGGCTGCTGCTGCCCCCGGCGATCATCACCATCGTCCTGCTGCTCCGCCAGCTCGACCTGGCCGGCACCCGCCCCGGCATGATCGCCGTCTACACGGCGATGTACCTGTCCACGTCCATCTTCTTCATGACGGGTTTCATCCGCGCCATCCCCTACGAGCTGGAGGAGGCCGCCCGGATGGACGGGGCCCGGCCGCTGACCGTCTTCGTGCGGATCATCCTGCCGCTGCTGCGGCCGGTGATCGCCACCGCGACGATCATGGTCATGCTCTACGCCTGGGGCGACATCTTCTACGCGTTCTTCGTGCTCGGCGGCGGCGGCGCGGCCACGCTGCCGATCAACCTCTACCAGGTCGCCAGCGCCGAGCTCTACCTCAACAACTGGCACCTCATCTTCGCCTACGTGGTGCTGATGAGCCTCCCCATGATCGCGGTCTTCCTGGTCGCCCAGCGAAAGATCGTGTCCGGAATCACCAGTGGAGCCGTCAAGTAATCCGGAAGGGACACCCATGACGCGTTACGGCACGACAGGGAGAAAACGGAAGAGGAGCCTGATGGCCACAGCAGCGGCAGCCGCGCTCGCCGGAGCGACGGCACTGACGGGCGCGGGCCCCGGCGCCGCCGCGGCGGACGGCGGACCGGCCGCCGCCCAGCGGATCACCATCGATCTCGCCCAGCCCGAGGGTGAGGTGCTGCACGGCGCCAACGGCGCGCTGTACGGGCTCAGCGACGACGGCGTGCCCGGCGACGCCGCGCTGGAGCCGCTGCACCTGACCACCATCTCGCAGAAGCCCGAGGGGGGCCTGCAGCACCCCAACGGCGACGCGCTGACGGTCTCCGAGTCGTTCTTCCGCAACGGCGGCGGCGACGTCTACGTGATGATGCAGGACGTCTACCAGCAGTGGCCGTACGAGGACCTCGGCCTGGAGGACTACCTCGGCAAGGTCGACGCCATCGTCCGCGACGTCGCGGCGCACGAGCACAGCGACCGCTTCGTGCTGGTGCCGTTCAACGAGCCGGACTTCATCTGGTACGGCCTGAACACCGGGGACGAGGCCGAGTACGCCCGCAACCGTGACCGGTTCCTCGCGGACTGGGAGACGGTCTACGACCGCATCCGCGCCATCGACCCCGACATCCGCATCGCGGGCCCGAACGAGTCGGCCTACGACCGCCGTTTCCTGCCCGACTTCTACTCCTTCGCGCTGGAGCACGACTGCATGCCGGACGTGACGACCTGGCATGAGCTGTCGTCCTCGTCGCTGGCGCAGTTCCAGAGCAACTACGACCACTACCGCGCTCTGGAGGAGGAGCTGGGCTTCGGGCCGCTGCCCGTGAACGTCAACGAGTACGCCAACCGCCGCGACCTGTCGGTGCCCGGCCAGCTCGTGCAGTGGGTCAGCATGTTCGAGCGCAACAAGGTCTACGCCGACCAGGCGTACTGGGACGCCGCGGGCAACCTGAGCGGCAACGTCGTGCGCACCTCGGTGCCCAACGGCGGCTGGTGGTTCTTCCGCTGGTACGCCGCGCTGAGCGGCCAGACCGTCCAGGTCACGCCGCCCCAGCCGAACACCATCGACACCCTCCAGGGCCTGGCCTCCCTCGACACCGACAGGCGCCAGTCGCAGGCGATCGTCGGCGGCGCGGACGGCGACGCCGAGGTCGTCTTCGAGAACGTCGACCCCGGCGTCTTCGGCCAGACGGTCAGCGTGAGCGTCGCCGAGGCCACCTGGTCCGGCTACGACGGCCCGCACCCCGCGCCCCAGGTGCTCTCCCGCACCCTCGCCGAGGTCTCCGCTGACGGCACCGTGACCGTGCCGCTGACCGGCATGGACCGCATGTCGGCCTACCGCATCGTGCTGACCCCGGCCGGCGAGGGCACCCCCGACCAGCCCGAGGTGCCGTGGACGGCCTCCTATGAGGCCGAGGACGCCGAGGTGACCGGCGGCGAGATCTTCACGCACGGCACCGTGGAGAACGCCAACGGCTACGCCGCCTCCGGCACCCGGGACGTCGGCTCCCTCAACCAGGAGAACAGCCAGGTCGCGTTCACGGTCGAGGTGCCCGAGACCGGCGCCTACGACCTGGAGGTCTACTACGGCAACCAGACCGGCTCGCCGGCCACCCAGCGGCTGCTGGTCGACGGCGCCGAGGCGGCCACCGTCACCTACGCCTCCACCCTCAACTGGACCTACCGCGCCACGACCACGGTGCGGATCGAGCTGACCGCCGGGAGCCACACCCTGACCCTCGCCCGCGGCACCGGGGAGGCCACCCTCGACAAGATCGACCTCACCGCCGCCACCGAGCCCGCCGCCGCCTACGAGGCGACGCTCGCGGACACCACCGGCGACCCCGGCTACGACTACTCCAGCTCCGCGGGCACCGGCACCGGCTCCCTGGTGCTGGCGGACGCCCAGGACGGCGCGGTCTTCGACGTGTACGCCCCGCGCCACGGCTACTACACCGTCACCCCGCAGGGCACCGGCGACGGCCTGACGCTGGAGGTCAACGGCGCCACCGTCACCGCCGAGCCCGGTGAGGAGGTGCGCCTGCTGCTGGCCGAGGGCAACAACCGGGTCACCGTGGCCTCCGCCGGCCAGACCGCGCTGCGCGCCCTGGAGGTGGCCGGCGCGGGCGACACCGGCGGCATCACCGCCTACCAGGACACCGAGGCAGTGCTTACGGGCGACACCGTGGTGCAGGAGAACCCGCACGCCTCCGGCGGCAGCGCCCTGGGGTACCTCGGGGGCGGGCCCGGCAACACCGCCGAGTTCACCGTCGAGACCGCCGCGTCCGGCACGCACCTGCTGATCCTGCACTACGCCAACGACGACCGCGCCAACAACGGGCACGACTACAACACCGACGTCATCTCCCGCGCCCTCGACATCGAGGTGGCGGGGCAGACCGAGCGCGTGATGTTCCGCAACACCTTCAGCTGGGACAGCTTCTGGTCCGTCGCCGTCCCGGTCGAGCTTGACGCGGGCACGCACACCGTGCGGCTGTCCAACGCCGAGGACTTCGGCCCGGACCTGGACTACATCGAACTCGCCCCGGTCATCGGCTAGCCCGGCGAAGCCGGCGCCCGCGCCGGCTGCTGAGCGCCCGCCGTGCCCGCGGCCTGGTGCCGCGCGGCGCGGCGGGCGTGCCGCTGCCGCCGGGGCCTCACAGCAGGGTCAGCTGCTGGGCCGGGGACGGCCGGGCCGGCGGCTCCTCCCCGTCTTCAGGGTCTTCAGGCTCCGCCGGGGCGGGCGAGCGGTGCCCGCCGCCGCGCGCGGGCCCCATGCCGTACTCGGCGGCGAGCTCGTGCACCTGCCGGGTGATCCGCCGCTGGTACCAGCGCGGCGCGTAGGCACCGTCGGCGTACATCACCTCGTAGCGCCGCACCAGGTCGGAGCGGTTGGCCGCCAGCCACCGCCAGAACCACTCGCGGGCGCCCGGCCGCAGGTGCAGCGTCAGCGGCGTCACGGACGTGGCGCCCGCCGCCGCGATGGCCCGCACTGTCTGCCGCAGCTGGGCGGGGGAGTCGGTCAGGTACGGCAGCACGGGGGCCATCAGCACGTTGCACGGGATGCCCGCCGCGCGCATCTGCCGCACCACGTCCAGCCGCCGTGCGGGCGCGGGCGTGCCCGGCTCGATCGCGCGCCACATCGCCTCGTCGGTGAAGCCGACCGAGACCGCCACGCCGACGTCGGTGACGTCAGCCGCCTGCCGCAGCAGCGGCAGGTCGCGCAGGATCAGCGTGCCCTTGGTGAGGACCGAGAACGGGTTGGCGTGGTCGCGCAGCGCCTCGATGATCCCCGGCATCAGCCGGTACCGTCCCTCCGCCCGCTGATAGCAGTCGACGTTGGTGCCCATGGCGATGTGCTCGCCGGTCCAGCGGCGGGCCGCCAGCTCCTTGCGCAGCAGCTGCGGCGCGTTGACCTTCACCACGATCTGGGTGTCGAAGCCGGCGCCGGTGTCCAGGTCCAGGTAGCGGTGCGTGTTCCGCGCGAAGCAGTAGACGCAGGCGTGGGTGCAGCCCCGGTAGGGGTTGACCGTGTAGGTGAACGGCATCCGGGAGGCGCCGGGCACCCGGTTGATGACCGAGCGCGCCCGCACCTCGTGGAAGGTCACCCCGCGGAACTCGGGCGTGTCGAAGGTCCGGGTCACGACCGAGGTGCCGAAGAGCGCGGGCGCCGCTCCGGGAGCGTCGTCGCTGAGGTTGTTCCAGCGCATGGTGGGCCTCCTCGCAGCTGTCGCGGCTGCCTCAATAGGACACCTGTTCGAATAAACCTGTCAAGCCGGACACCCCGCGGCCGCCCGCGTGCCGGGGAACGTAAACCGGACGGCCCGAACGGTGCGGCCGGAATTCCCCCGCCGGCGGGCGGGGTGATGGGATGGCGGGCCAGGGTTTTTGGACACACCGGCACACCGTCGAAAGGACGAGGGCCATGGGACTGCTGACGGTCGAGGCGCGGCGGGAGATCGCCGCCGCCCCGGACGACGTGCTCGACGCCATCGCGGACTACCGCACCACCCACGCCCGGCTGCTGACCGGACAGTTCACCGACTACGAGGTCAGGGAGGGCGGCGACGGCGAGGGCACCGTGCTGTTCTTCCGCTTCCACGCCACCTCGCGGCGGGTGCGCGAGGTCCTGGCGGACATCACCGAGCCCGACGACCACACCATCGTGGAGACGGACCGGAACTCCACGATGGTCACCACCTACCACGTCGTGCCCGGCACGGCCGAGGGCAGCTCGCTGGTGACCCTCCGCAGCACCTGGGAGGGAGCGGGCGGCGTCGGCGGCTTCTTCGAGCGGCTCTTCGCGCCCCGGGTGCTGCGCGCCACGTATGACCGGGTTCTGGCCAATCTCGCCCGGGAGACCGAGAAGGGCTCCTGACCCCGGCCGCGCCGGCGAAGTGCCGGGCGGTGCTGGCTGGCCGCCGTACGCGAAGGTAGCGTGGCCGCCCATGAAGGTCCTGATCTCGGCCGACATGGAGGGCGCCACCGGCGTCACGTGGCCCGCCGACTGCCTGCCCGGCACCCCCGAATGGCAGCGCTGCCGACCGATGCTGACCTCCGACGTGAACGCCGCTATCGCCGGCTTCTTCGACGGCGGGGCCGACGAGGTCCTCGTCAACGAGGCCCACATGTCGATGCGGAACGTGCTGATCGAGCAACTCGACGACCGTGCCAGCATGCTGACCGGCCGCCACAAAGACCTCAGCATGGTCGAGGGCGTCCAGCACGGCGACGTCGACGGCATCGCCTTCCTCGGCTACCACGCCGGAGCCGGGGACGAGGGCGTCCTCGCCCACACCTACCTCGGCAACTCGCTCACCGGCGTCTGGGTCGACGGCGTCCGCGCCAGCGAAGGGCTGCTCAACTCCCTGGTAGCCGCGGAGTACGGCACGCCCGTCGTCCTGGTCACCGGCGACGACCGCGCCTGCGCCGACGCCCGCGGCTACGCCCCCCGGGCCGAGACCGTCGCCGTGAAGGACTACGTCTCCCGCTACGCCGCCGTCTGCCGCCCGCCCGCCCGCACCGCCGCCGACATCCGCGAGGCCGCGCGCCGCGCCGCCGCCCTGGCCGTGCGCCACGAGCCCGCGCCGCCCCGCCGCCGCACGATCGAGATCGAGTTCGACGCCGAACACCTGGCGGGCGCCGCCGCGGTCGTGCCGGGCGTGTCCCAGACCGGGCCGCGCCGCGTCGCCTACGAGGCGGACGGCATGTACGAGGGAATCCGCTGTTTCAAGACCGTCACCACGATGGTCTCCGCCGCCGTGGAGGAATGGTATGGCTGAGCCGGCCGGCCAGCGCACCGCGCACATCGACGACACCGCCCTGGCCGAGGCCGTGCGGTTCACCTCCGACCTGATCCGCCTCGACACCACCAACCGCGGCCAGGGCGACGCCCGCGAGCGCCCCGCGGCCGAGTACGTCGCCGCCCAGCTGGCGGACGCGGGCGCCGAGCCCCACCTGCTGGAGAAGGCCCCCGGGCGCACCAACGTCGTGGCGCGCCTGCCCGGCACCGACCCGGACGCGGACGCGCTGCTGGTCCACGGCCACCTCGACGTCGTGCCCGCCGACCCGGCCGAGTGGAGCGTCCACCCGTTCTCCGGGGAGGTCCGCGACGGGGTGGTGTGGGGGCGCGGCGCCGTGGACATGAAGAACGCGGACGCCATGGTGCTGGCCGTCGTCCGCGCCTGGGCCCGCGCCGGGATCCGGCCGCGCCGCGACATCGTGCTGGCGTTCACCGCCGATGAGGAGGACACCGCCGCCTACGGCTCGGGCTTCCTCGTCACCGAGCACGCCGGGCTGTTCGACGGCTGCACCGAGGCGCTCGGCGAGTCCGGCGCGTTCACCTTCCACCCCGGCGACGGCCGCCGCCTGTACCCGGTCGCGGCGGGGGAGCGCGGCACCGCCTGGCTGACGCTGACCGCGCGCGGCAGGGCCGGGCACGGCTCCAAGATCAACCGCGAGAACGCCGTCACCCGCCTCGCCGCCGCCGTCGCCCGCATCGGCGCCCACGAGTGGCCGGTGCGGCTGACCCCCACGGTCCGCGCCGCTCTCACCGAACTGGCGGCCGTCTACGGCGAACCGCTGCCCGACCTCGACCAGGACGACCCCAAGGCCCTGACCCGCGCGGTCGACGGCCTGCTGGAGCGCCTCGGCCCGGCCGCTGCCCTGATCGCCCCCACCGTCCGCAACAGCGCCTCCCCCACCATGCTGGACGCCGGGTACAAGGTGAACGTCATCCCCGGCCTGGGCACCGCCGGCGTCGACGGCCGGGTGCTGCCGGGCGGGCAGGAGGAGTTCACCGCCACCCTCGACGCGCTCACCGGCCCGGACGTCGACTGGGACTACGCGCATCACGAGGTCCCGCTCAGCGCCCCGGTCACCGGCCCGGCGTTCGCCGCGCTCCGCGAGGCGCTGCTGCACTTCGACCCCGGCGCGCACGTCATCCCGTACTGCATGTCCGGCGGCACCGACGCCAAGCAGTTCTCCCGCCTCGGCATCGCCGGGTACGGCTTCATGCCGCTGCGGCTGCCCGAGGGCTTCGACTACCAGGCGCTGTTCCACGGCGTGGACGAGCGCGTGCCGGTCGACGCCCTCCACTTCGGCACGCGCGTGCTGGACCGGGCCCTCCGCGCCCTCTAAGCACCCCCGCTGGCACTCTCGTCACCGGCGTCCCGGACCGACCACAGGAGCACACACCATGCCTCAGGCCCCCTACGGCACCTGGCCCTCCGCCATCACCGCCGACATGGTCGCCGCGCACGACGGCAAGCCCGAGTACCTCGGCGCCGTCGGCGACGAGCTGTGGTGGACCGCGCCGCGCCCCGCCGAGGGCGGTCGGCGCACGCTCATGCGCCTGCGTCCCGGCGCGGACGGCGGGGCGGGGACGCCCGAGAGCGTGCTGCCGCCGCCGTGGAACGTCCGCAACCGGGTCATCGAGTACGGCGGGCAGCCCTGGGCCGGCGTCCCCGGCGCCGCCGGGCCGCTGATCGTCTTCACCGACTTCGGCGACCAGCGCCTGTACGCCGTCGAGCCCGACGCCCCCGGCGGGCCGCGGCCGCGCCCGCTCACGCCGGTGTCGCCCACCGGCGGCGGGCTGCGCTGGTGCGACCCGGTCATCCTGCCGGAGCGCGGCGAGGTGTGGTGCGTCCTCGAGGAGTTCACCGGCCCGGCGCCGACGGACGTGCGGCGGGTGCCGGCGGCCGTGCCGCTGGACGGCTCGGCCGCGGACGACCGGACAGCCGTGCGCGAACTGGACGGCGACCGGCACCGCTTCGTCACCGGGCCGCGCCTGTCGCCGGACGGCACCCAGGCGGCGTGGCTGGCGTGGGACCACCCGCGCATGCCGTGGGAGGGCACCGAGCTGAAGCTGGCCCGCGTCACGGCCGGGGCGTTCGAGGACGTCCGCACCGTCGCGGGCGGTCCGGGAGAGTCACTCGTCCAGGCGGAGTGGGCGCCCGACGGCTCGCTGCTGGTGCTCAGCGACCGCGCCGGCTGGTGGCAGCCCTACCGGCTGGACCCCGCCACCGGGAAGGCCGCCGGACTGTGTGACCGGGACGAGGAGTTCGCCGACGCGCTGTGGCGGATCGGGGCCCGCTGGTGCGCCCCGCTCGGCGACGGCACGGTCGCCGTGCTGCACGGCAGGGGCGCGCTGCGCCTGGGGGTCCTGGACCCGGCCACCGGCCGGATCACGGACGCGGCCGGACCGTGGACGGAGTGGGCGCCGTCCCTCGCCGTGCGCGGCACCACCGTCTCCGGCATCGCCGCCGCACCCGACCGGGACTGGGAGATCGTGCGCCTGGAGACGTCCACGGGGCAGTGCCGCGCCGTCGCCGAGCACCACCGGGACGCCGTCGATCCGGCCTGGTACCCGGTGCCGCAGGTCCGCGAGTTCACCGGCCCCGGCGGCCGGGAGATCCACGCGCAGGTGTACCCGCCGCGCCACCCGGAGCTGACCGGGCCCGCGGACCAGGCGCCGCCGTACGTGATCTGGGCGCATGGCGGCCCCACCTCGCGGGCGCCGCTGGTGCTCGACCTGGAGATCGCCTACTTCACCTCGCGCGGCATCGGCGTCGCGGAGGTCAACTACGGCGGCTCCACGGGATACGGCCGCGCCTACCGGGACCGGCTGCGGGAATCCTGGGGGGTCACCGACGTCGAGGACTGCGCGGCCGTGGCGCGGGCCCTGGCCGCCGAGGGCGCGGCCGACCCGGCGCGCCTGGCGATCCGCGGCGGCAGCGCGGGCGGCTGGACCACCGCCGCCTCGCTGGTCTCCCCGGCGGCCGAGGGGCTGTACGCGTGCGGCTGCATCTCGTACCCGATCCTCGACCTGACCGCGTGGAGCGGCGACGACACGCACGACTTCGAGTCGCGCTACCTGGAGTACCTCGTCGGGGACCCGCAGGCGGTGCCCGAGCGCTACCGTGAGCGCTCACCCGTGCACCGTGCCGAGCGGATCACCGCGCCGTTCCTGCTGCTCCAGGGGCTGGACGACGTGATCTGCCCGCCCGAGCAGGCGGAACGGCTGCTGGCGGCCGTCGCGGGGCGGGGCGTGCCGCACGCCTACCTGTCGTTCGCCGGCGAGGGGCACGGCTTCCGCCGGGCGGACACCATCCGGCGCACGGTCGAGGCGGAACTCGCCCTGTACGTGCAGGCGTTCGGGCTGGCGCGGGACGACGTGCCGCCGCTGCCGATGCGCCGGTGACCGGGCCCCGGACCGTGCCCGCGGATCCCGGGGGGCGTGCGTGCATACATCGTCCCGGGCCGGAGACCCGGAACGAGAGCACCGTGACCTCCGAAACGCTCATGCGAGGAGAGATCCCATGACCACGCCCCAGACCACCGCGGCCGACATCATGAACCCCGAGGCGCAGTGGATACCCGAGACCGAGACCCTGGACCGGGCGGCGCAGCTCATGCGCGACCACGACGTCGGCGCCCTGCCGGTCGGCGACGCCGACGAGCGGATGTGCGGCATCGTGACCGACCGTGACATCGTCGTGCGCTGCGTGGCCGCCGGACGCGACCCGTCCCAGGTCACCGCGGGGGAGCTGTGCGAGGGCACACCCCGCTGGACCACCACCGACTCCAGCGTCGGCGACGTGCTGCGCGAGATGGAGTCGCACCAGATCCGGCGCCTGCCGGTCATCGACGAGAACAAGCGCCTGGCCGGCATGATCAGCGAGGCCGACCTGGCGCGGAACCTGTCCGATTCCCAGATCGCCGAGTTCGCCGAGCAGGTGTACGCGCCGTCGTAGGACACCGGGCTCATCCCCGGGCTCATCCCCTCCCAGGCGTCCGTCCCGCGCGCGGGACGGACGCCGCGCGCATGCTGGGACTATGTACGCACGAACGACCCGACCGCGGGGCGAGGGCCCGGCGCCCTTCTTCACGCCGGGACGCGTGGCGCTGCTGGTGATCGCCGCGCTGACCCTCCTCTTCATCTTCGGGAACACCCGCGAAACCAAGATCAGGCTGCTGCTCCCCGAGGTGTCGATGCCGCTGTGGCTGGCGCTGTTCTTCACCGGCCTGATCGGCGTCCTGTGCGGACGCTACCTGGGGCGCCGCCACCGCTGACGCTACGCGTCCCGCGGAGACGCTCGCGCATGCGTCCGAGCCGCCGGCGGATGGCCGCCCGCGGCCCGGGCGGCTTGACTCACCGGCATGACGATCCTTGCCGTGCTCGCCGCCGTGTCGGCGCTGGTGTCCGCCGCCCTGATGGCCGGGGTGTTCTCCGCCTTCTCGGTGGCCGTCATGCCCGGCCTGAACGCCGTGCCGCCCGGCGCGGCCGTGGCCGCGATGCGGTCGGTCAACGAGCGCATCCTCAACCCGGCGTTCCTCGGCCCGTTCGTGCTGGTCCCGCTCGCCGGCGCCGCCGCCGGTGCGCTGCTGCTGGTGCTGGGACACCGCAGGGCCGCCGCCGCGTTCCTCGCGGCGGCGGCCGTGTACCTGCTGGGCGCCTTCCTGCCGACCGCCGCCGTCAACGTGCCGCTGAACGACGCGCTCGCCGCGGCGGGCGATCCGGCCCAGGCCGCCCGCGCGGCGGCGGCCTGGGCCGCCTACGCGCCGCGCTGGACCGCCTGGAACCACGTGCGCGCCGCCGCCAGTGTGCTGAGCCTGCTGCTGGCCGCCGCCGGCCTGGCCGTGTGGGCCCGGGGCCGGTGACGGCGGGCCGGGCGGCCGCGTCAGGCCCGGCAGAGCACCTCGCCGTGGAGGACGGAGAACCAGCCGTCCGGCTCCCGGCCCCAGGCGCGCCACGCCCCGGCGATCCGTGCCAGGTCCGCCTCGGTGGCGTGGCCGCCGCCGGCCGCCAGGCGGGCGTAGCGGGAGGCCGTCGTCCGCTCCGCCCACAGCCCGCTCCACCAGGCGCGCTCCTCGTCCGTGGCGAAGCACCACGCCGAGGCCGACGCGGTGACGTCGGTGAACCCGGCCCGGCGCGCCCAGGCCGCGAGCCGCCGCCCGGCGTCCGGCTCCCCGCCGCTGGCCCGCGCCACGCGGCGGTACAGGGCGAGCCAGGCGTCCAGGCCGTCCGTCTGCGGGTACCAGGTCATGGCGGCGTAGTCGCAGTCCCGGGCCGCCACCACCCCGCCGGGCGCGCACACCCGCCGCATCTCGCGCAGCGCGGCCACCGGGTCGCCGAGGTGCTGGAGCACCTGGTGGGAGTGGACGACGTCGAAGGAGCCGTCCGGCAGCGCCAGGCGCTGGGCGTCGGCCTGCCGGAACCGGATGTTGGTCAGCCCCCGCTCCTCGGCCACGGCGCGCGCCTCCGCGAGCACGCCCGCGTCGGCGTCGACGGCGAGCACCCGGCCCGGCGCCACGCGGGCGGCCAGGTCCGCGGTGAGGGTGCCGGGGCCGCAGCCGATGTCCAGCAGCGACAGGCCGGGCCGCAGCCGGGGGAGCAGATAGGCGGCGGAGTTCCCGGCGGTCCGCCAGCGGTGGGAGCGCAGCACCGCGTCGTGATGCCCATGGGTGTACACGGCGTCCGTCATGCCGCTCACTCTTTCCCGTGGCCGGCGTTCCGCTCAACGCCGTCCCGGGATCCGGATGACCCGGATGACGGGGCCGCGGGCGCGGCCGGCGGGCGCAGGCGGCGCCACACGCCGGGGGCCGCCGCGATCAGCACCGTCAGCGCGACGGCGGCGGCGACGCCCTGCCAGGGGTGCGGGAAGACGGCCCCGCCCAGCAGGCCGATGAGCTGGTACGCCGCCGCCCACCCCAGCGCCGCGGCGGCGGCGCCCCGCAGGTAGAGCCGGGGGGACATCCCCGCCAGCAGGCAGGCGAGCATGACGGGCACCCGGCCCGCCGGCACCAGCCGGGACACCACCAGCAGCGCGGTCCCCCGGTGCGCCAGCCGCTGCCGCGCCCGCGCCAGCTGCTGCGGCGGCACCTGGCCCGAGATCCACGCCAGCCAGCGTGAGCCGCCGCGCGAGCGCACCCCGCGCCGCCCCAGCGCGAACAGCAGCGCGTCCCCGCCGAAGGCGGCACCGGCCGCCACCGCGAACACCAGCAGCGACGACGCCACCGGATCGCTGTGGTGGAACGCCACGGCGGCGGCCGAACTCACCAGCGCGCCCGTGGGCACGACCGGGACCAGCGCCCCCACCAGGACCAGCAGGAACAGCGTGGGATAGCCGATGGCCTGCTGCGTCGCCTCCGGGGCACCGCCGCCCGTGGCCGCCAGCGCGCACGGCGCGCAGGCCAGGCCCGTCATCCGGTCACCGCCAGCCGCACGCTCTCGCCGTGCGCCAGCCGGTGCACCCGCACCTGGGGTGCCAGCCGTGCCGCGTGCCGCACGAACTCGTCACCGGGCGCGTGGAACTCGTGCGGCCGCACCGCCGCCATGCCCACCGGCCAGTACGTTCCGTAGTGCACCGGGACCGCGCCCGCCGGGCGCAGCCGCGCCAGCGCCTCGGCGGCCCGCTCCGCGTTGAGGTGGCCGTGCCCCAGCCGGGGGCCCCAGCCGCCCACCGGCAGCAGCGCCAGGTCCACGGGCCCGGTCTCGCGCGCCATCGACTCGAACAGGTCGGTGTCGCCGGCGTAGTACGTGCGCGCTTCGCCCTCCAGCACGTAGCCGAGCGCCGCGGCGTGCCGCGGGCCGACCGGCAGCCGCCGCCCGTCGTGCGCGGCCGGGACGGCGCGGACCCGCAGCGCCCCCACCGGGAGCGACTCGCCCGGCGCAATCTCCCTGATCTGCAGCCGCCGCGCCAGCCGCCGCAGCCCGGCCACCGCCCGGGGCGCGCCGCGCGGCACCACCAGCAGGGTGCCGGGCGCCAGCCGCGCCAGCGAGCGCAGGTGCAGGTGGTCGGCGTGCAGGTGCGTGACGAGCGCCGCGTCGGGGGCCCAGACCGAGGGCGGCGGCAGCGGGCCGCGCCGCCGCAGCAGGTGGGCGCAGCGGCGCGTCAGCAGCGGGTCCGTCAGCACGGTCGTGCCGGAGTCGCGCACGGTCGCGGTGGCATGCCCCCACCAGGTGATGTCCACCGCCACCGGAACTCCTTCCGCCGTCCGGCCGTTCCCGGCCCCGTACCGCTCACCCCCTGGAAGCCTACGGCGCGTGCCGGGCGGCCGCGCGGAAACCCGGCGGATCTGGAATACGTGGAGAATTGGTACCCGCGGCCCGGCCGCAGGCACGCGCGGCGGGGGCACGCGGAGTCCGCGGGGACCGCAGGGAACACGGGTCACCCCGGCAACGCTGCGGACGCCGGGAAGACCGGAAGCCCCGGGAACGCCCGGAAACCTGGCACACCGGGAACACCCACCGGGAAAGGAGAGATGCGGTTGCGGTGGACGGCCTGGCGCGGTGCGGGCGCCGCCCTGCTGCGGGTGCTCGCGGTGTGGGCGGTGAGCGCCGTCACCATGGTGCTGCTGGCCCTCGTGCTGCCGGACTTCCGCCTCCAGTCCGCCGACGGCGACAGCTTCACGCGCACTGGCCTGACCGCGGCGCTGGTCGCGGCAGCGTTCGGCCTGCTGCACGCCCTGGTCTGGCCGTGGCTGGTGCGGGCCCTGCTGCTCGTCCCGGCCCTGGCGCTGGCGCTGCTGGTGTTCCTGCTCAACGGCTGGCTGCTGTGGCTGGCGCTCAGCGCGGTGCCCCACGGGCGCGGCCAGACGACGCCCCAGACCGCCGTCCTGGTGGCCGCCGCCCTGTCGCTGGCCTCCTCCGCCACGGGCACCTTCCTGGCCGTGCGGGACCGGAACGCCGAGGCCCGCAGGCTGCGGCGGATGGCGGGGCTCGGCCGCCGGCTCCGGAAGGGCCCGCCGCCCGGCGCGCGCACCCCCGGCACCGTCTTCCTCCAGCTGGACGGCGTCGGCTACGACGTGCTCCGCGAGGCGATGGCGGGCGAGCGCCCGGTGATGCCCACGCTGGCGGCCCTGGCCGGGAGCACGCACCGGCTGACGCTGTGGGAGACGGACTGGTCGAGCCAGACCGGCGCCTCCCAGCTGGCGCTGCTGCACGGCAGCAACGAGGACGTGCCCGCCTTCCGCTGGTACGAGAAGGAGACCGGCGAGGTCATCGTCACCAACCGGCCCTCCAGCGCAGCCGAGCTCCAGCGCCGCGCCGCCGCCCGCACCGGCGACCCCGGGCTGCTGGCCGGCGACGGCGCCTCGCGCGGCAACCTCTTCACCGGCGGGGCGGGGCAGGCGGCGCTGGTGCTGTCGGTGGCGGTCCGCCGCCGCCGCGGCGAGCGGTCCCGGGCCGGGTACTTCGCGTACTTCTCCGACCCGGCGCACGCGGGGCGCACCGCGCTGTCGTTCGCCGCCGAGGTCGTCCGGGAGGTGGCCCAGTCGCTGCGGGCGCGGCTGCGGGGGGAGCGGCCGCGGGTGAGCCGGGGCGGACTGTACCCGTTCATCCGGGCGTTCGCGACCGTGGTGCAGCGTGACGTGGTCACCGCCGCCGTGATCGGTGACGTCCTCACCGGCCGCACGGCCGTCTACGCCGACCTGGTCGCCTACGACGAGGTCGCCCACCACAGCGGGCCGCGCAGCCGGGACACCCGGCAGGTCCTGGCCCGGCTGGACCGGTGCGTCGCGCTGATCCTGCGCGCCATGGAGCACGCGCCGCGCCCGTACCGCCTGGTGCTGCTGTCCGACCACGGCCAGAGCTGGGGCGAGACGTTCGAGGCCGCCTACGGGCAGTCGCTGGAGGAGCTGGTCCACGCCGCCTGCGGCCGGCCGGTGCGGCGGCTGCCCAGACGCCCCGAGTCGGGCGCGGAGGCCCGGGGCACCGCCCGGGCCGCGCTGAAGCGCCCGGAGGAGCCGCCGCTGCCGCCGCCCGCCGCCGCGGGGGAGAGCGAGGGCGGCACGGCGGGTGCGGCGGGGCGCCGTACCGCGCCCGTCGTGCTGGCCTCGGGGAACCTGGGTCTGGTCTCCTTCCCCGATCTGCTGGGGCGGGCGAGCCGCCAGGCCATCGAGCACCGCTACCCCGGGCTGCTCGCCGCGCTCGCCGGCCACCCGGGCATCGGTTTCCTGCTGGTGCACGACGAGCGGCACGGCCCGGTCGTGCTGGGCGGGGACGGCGCCGAGCACCGCCTGGAGACCGGTGAGGTCCTGGGCGCTGACCCGCTGGCGCCGTACGGCCCGCACGCGGCGGCGGCCGTCCGCCGGACCGCGCGGTTCCGCCACGCGGCGGACATCATGGTCAACTCGGCGGTCGATCCGGTCACCGGCGAGGTGCACGCCTTCGAGGACCAGATCGGCTCGCACGGGGGCCTGGGCGGCGAGCAGAGCCGCGCCTTCCTGATGTCGCCGCTGCTGCTGTCGGCGCCCGCGCCGGCGGGCGGGACGCTGCGCGGTGCCGAGGCCGTGCACCGGGTGCTGCGGCGCTGGCTGGCGGAGGCCGCGGACGAACCGGCGCCGCGTGAAGGGGCGCCGGCCCCGGCCGCGCCGTAGGGTGGAGCCGGGCGACGACCGGCCGTGAGACGGCGGCTGAGAACGACGGCTGAACGGCGGTTGCGACGACGGTGACACGACGCTGAGAGGAGCGCTCATGGCTGCCCGGCCCCTGAACGAGCTGGAGATCTCCGAGGCCCTCAGCGGCCTGCCGGGCTGGGCCGCGGCCGACAACCGGCTGGTGCGGTCCTACACGCTCGGCGGGCACCTGGCGGCGGTGGCGCTGCTGGTGCACATCGCCACCGTGCAGGAGGAGCTGAACCACCACGCCGATCTGACGCTGGGTTACAACCGGCTCGGCGTCTCGGTGACGACGCACAGCGCCGGCAACCGGATCACCGACTTCGACACCCGGCTCGCGCAGCGCATCGAGGAGCTGGCCGCGGCGCACGGCGCTTCCTGACCGGCGCGGACCGGCGGGGGACGAAGCGCCGTCGTCCCCGCCGGCCCGCCGGTGCCGGTCAGCTCCAGTCGAAGGTGTCGGGGTCGGCGCCGAAGCGGGTGCCCCGGTCGAGGGCCGCGATGGCGTCCATGTCCGACTCATCGAGGTCGAAGCCGAACACGTCGATGTTCTCCCGGATCCGGGACGGCGTGACGGACTTCGGGATCACGACGCTGCCGATGTTCAGGTGCCAGCGCAGCACCACCTGCGCGGGGGTCTTGCCGTGCTTGTCGGCGATCCGCCGCAGCTCGGGGTCGTCCAGCAGGCCCTTGCCCTGGCCCAGCGGCGACCAGTCCTCGGTGACGATGCCGTGCTCGGCGTGGAGCGCGCGGGTCTCGCGCTGCTGGAGGTAGGGGTGCAGCTCGATCTGGTTGACGGCCGGCACCAGCCCGGTCTCCTCGATGGCCCGGCGCAGGTGGGCGGGCTTGAAGTTGGACACGCCCACGGCGCGGGCGCGGCCGCTGCTTCCGATCTCCTTGAACGCCTCAAGGATGCGCAGGTAGTCGTCGCGCATCGGGCGCGGCCAGTGGATCAGGTAGAGGTCCACGTAGTCCAGGCCCAGCCGCGTCAGGGAGGCGTCGAACTCCCGCAGCACGGCGTCGCGGGTCCAGGTCTGGGAGGCGCTGTTCCACAGCTTGGTGGTGATGAACAGCTCCTCGCGGGGCACTCCCGAGGCGCGCAGCGCCCGCCCCACACCCTCCTCGTTGCCGTAGATCTGCGCGGTGTCGATGCTGCGGTACCCGGCCTGCAGCGCCTCGGCGACGGCGGTCTCCGCCTGGTCGTCGGGCACCTGCCAGACGCCGAAGCCCAGCTGGGGCATCTCAGTGCCGCTGTTGAGGGTGACGGTGGGGACCTGGGGAGCGGTGCTCACGTGCGAATCTGTCCTTCTCGTGTCTGAATCTCGTGTGTTCCTGTCCGACAATGGCGAGAAAACGTCTGACGTTCGTCGGCTATTCCATCGTCCATGATCTGCCCCGCCCGCGCACGACCGGGGGCCGGTGGAGAGAATGTCCGGCGTGCGACAGCGTGTCTGGTTCCCCGACCCCTACATCCTGCTGCTGCTCGGGACGGTGGCGGTGGCCGCCCTGCTCCCCGCGCGCGGCGCGGCGGCCGGGGTGGCGGACGGCGCCGCGACCGGCGTCATCGCGGTGCTGTTCTTCCTGTACGGGGCGCGCCTGTCGACCCGGGAGACGCTGGACGGGCTGCGCCACTGGCGGCTCCACCTGACCATCCTCGCCTGCACCTTCGCCGTCTTCCCGCTCTTCGGGCTCGCCGCGCGGGCCCTGGTGCCCTGGCTGGTGACCGAGGACCTGTACGAGGGGCTGCTCTTCCTGTGCGTGGTGCCCTCCACCGTGCAGTCCTCCATCGCGTTCACCTCGCTGGCGAAGGGCAACGTCGCCGCCGCGATCGCCGCCGGGTCCTTCTCCAGCCTGTTCGGTGTCGTGCTCACCCCGCTGCTCGCCGGCGCCCTCATCGGCGCCAGCGGCGGGTTCAGCGCCGACTCGCTGCTGTCCATCGGCGGCCAGCTGCTGCTGCCGTTCCTCCTGGGCCAGCTGCTGCGCCGCTGGATCGGCGGCTTCCTCGCCCGGCACCGCTCCCGGCTGTCGCTGGTGGACCGCGCCTCCATCCTCATCGTCGTCTACGCCGCGTTCAGCGAGGGCATGAACCAGGGCATCTGGGACGAGGTCAGCGCAGGGCGGCTGCTCGCCCTGCTCGGCGTGGAGGGCGTGCTCCTGGCGTTCATGCTGGCGCTCACCGCCACCGGCTCCCGCTGGCTGGGGTTCCCGCCGGCCGACCGCACCGCCATCGTCTTCGCCGGCTCCAAGAAGTCGCTGGCCGCCGGACTGCCCATGGCGGGCGTGCTGTTCGGCGAGCAGACGGCGCTGGCCGTGCTGCCGCTGATGATGTACCACCAGCTCCAGCTGATCGTCTGCGCCGTGCTGGCGCGCCGGTGGTCACGGCGCAAAGGCGGCGGCCAGCCGGCCGGTCAGCCCCCGGCGGGCTGAGCGGGCAGCGGGCCGTCCGGCGCGAGGCGCCACGCCCCCGCGTAGACGTTCATCGACGCGCCGCGCAGGAAACCGATCAGCGTCAGGCCCGCCTCCTCGGCCAGGTCCACCGCCAGCGACGACGGCGCCGACACCGCCGCCAGCACCGGGACGCCGGCCATCACCGCCTTCTGCGCCAGCTCGAACGACGCCCGCCCCGACACCAGCAGCACCCGGTCCGACAGCGGCAGGTCGCCGCGCTCCAGCGCCCGCCCGACGACCTTGTCCACCGCGTTGTGGCGGCCGACGTCCTCCCGGACGTCCAGCAGCTGACCCGACGCCGTGCACAGCGCCGCCGCGTGCAGCCCGCCGGTGCGGTCGAAGACGCGCTGGGCCGCCCGGAGCCGGTCCGGCAGCTGCGCGAGCACGCCCGTGTCCAGCCGCGGCCCGCCCGCCAGCGGCAGCGGCCAGCGGGCCGTGGTGCGCACCGCGTCCAGGCTGGCCTTGCCGCACAGCCCGCACGAGGAGGTCGTGTACACCCGGCGCTCCAGGCCCTCCCAGAACTCCCCGGACGGCTCGGCTCCCGGGGCCAGCCGCACGTCCACCACGTTGTACGCCGCCGCGCCGGCCGGGCCCGTGCCGGTGCAGTACGTCACCCGGGCCACCTCCCCGGGGGCGGCGACCACGCCCTCGCTCACCAGGAAGCCGGTGGCCAGGGCGAAGTCGTCGCCCGGCGTGCGCATCGTCACCGCGAGCCGCCGCCCGTTGACGCGGATCTCCAGCGGCTCCTCCCCGGCCAGCGTGTCCGCGCGCTCGCTGCGCGCCCCGTCCCTGATCCGCAGCACCCTGCGGCGCTCGGTGACACGTCCCATCCGCCTCATCCCTCCCTGACGGCCCCGGACTCACCCAGCCGCGCCACGAGCCGGTGCAGCAGCGCGGCCAGCAGCTCGTCGTCCCCGCCGCCGGGCAGCCGCTCCCAGCTCGCGCGCACCCGGGCGTCCAGCGCCCGCCACCGCTGCAGGCCGCGCGGGGTGAGGAACGCCAGGATCCGGCGGCGGTCCAGCGGATCGACCCGGCGGTGCACCAGCCCGTCGTCCACCAGCTGGTCCATCAGCCGCGTCAGCGTCGGCGGCGGCAGCAGCGCCCACTCGGAGATCGCCGTCATGCCGTGCCCCTCGCCGTCCGCCAGCAGCGACATCACCCGCCACGCGCCCAGCGAACAGCCGGACTCCGCCAGCACGTCCCGCAGCCGGCGGGCCGCCAGCCGTTCGGCGCGCGCCAGCAGGGTCAGCACGTGGTGGGGGCCCGGCTCGGGCGGTTCAGCCATGGTGCTCCGCATCGTGGGACGAACGGCCGGAATTCCCGCCATCCTACGGTCCGCCATCATGGGGCGGTGACCGATGCCAAGCCGCTGACCGCCGAGCCCGGGGTGCTGCACGTCGCGCTCGTGGTGCCGCGGCAGGGCCCCGCCGGCATCTTCGGCCCCGCCTGCGAGCTGTGCGCGCGGCTGGCGGCCGAGGAGGTCAACGCGGCCGGCGGCGTCCTGGGCCGCGAACTGCGCCTGGTCACCGTGGACGGCGGCGCGCCGCCCGCCGCCGTGGCCGCCGAGGTGGAGGCGCTGGTGTCGGCCGGCATCGTCAGCGGCGTCACCGGCTGGCACATCTCCTCGGTCCGCCAGGCCGTGGCGCCGCGCGTGGCGGGCCGCGTGCCGTATGTGTACACGGCCCTGTACGAGGGCGGGGAGGACTCGGCGGGCGTGTTCCTCACCAGCGAGACGCCCGACGGGCAGCTGCGGCCCGCCATGCGGCTGCTGGCCGCCGAGCGGCGGGTGCGCCGCTGGTACGTCGTCGGCAACGACTACGTCTGGCCGCGCCGCACCGCGCTCGCCGCCCGCCGTTACGCCCGCGAGAGCGGGGGCCGCGTCTGCGGCGAGAGCTACCTGCCGCTGGGCACCGGCGACTTCGCGGCCACGCTGCGGCGCGTCATCCAACGGGAGGCAGACGCCGTGCTGATGCTGCTGGTCGGCAGCGACGCGGTGCGCTTCAACCGGGCCTTCGCCGCCGCCGGGCTCGACGCGCGCTGCCTGCGGCTGACCACGCTCATGGACGAGAACATGCTCGCCGCCAGCGGCCCCGACGCCACCCGCGGCCTGTGGGCCACCGCCGGCTTCTTCGAGGCCCTCGCCACCGCCGACACCCTGGACTTCCACGGCCGTTACGCCGCCCGTTTCGGCCTCACCGCGCCCGCACCCAGCGCCCTGGGCGAGTCCTGCTACGAGGGCGTGCTGCTGCTCGCCGCGCTCGTCGGCCGGGCCGGGTCGCTGAGCGTGCCGGCCATCGAGGCGGCCGCCGGGGGAGTCCGCTACGAGGGGGCCAGAGGGCTGCTGGGCCTGTCCGGGCGCCACGTCCGCCAGCGCATCTACCTCGCCGAGGCCGACGGCGCCGACTTCGCCGTCACCGCCGACCTCGACGCCTGGAGCGGCGCCGGCCCGTGAGGACGGCCGCCGATGCTTCCGGACGGAAGTATTAATGGCCGCGAAATCCCGGGGAAACGACGCGAACTGAAGCTGTGGCGTGTTCCTGTCGGGCGGCGCGCGGGCCCGGCACACCCGCTCCAGGAGGTCCCGACATGCCCAGATCCCGGGGACGCCCGCTGCTCGCGTGCCTGCTGGCGTTGGTCACCGCCCTCGCCGCCGCGGGCTGCGGAGCGCGCACCGGCGACCCGCGCCCCGGCGGCGCCGCCCAGGTCGACGTCTCGGCCGGCACCGTCAAGGTCGGCCTGCTCAACTCCCTCTCCGGCACGATGGCCATCAGCGAGGTCACCGTCCGCGACGCCCTGATGCTGGCCATCGAGGAGATCAACGCCGCCGGCGGCGTCCTGGGCCGGCAGATCGAGCCCATCAGCGAGGACGGCGCTTCGGACTGGGCGACGTTCGCCGACAAGGCGGGCAAGCTCATCCAGGAGGACCACGTCGCCGCGGTGTTCGGCTGCTGGACCTCGGCCAGCCGCAAGGCCGTGCAGCCGGTCTTCGAGCAGAACCGCTCCCTGCTGTTCTACCCCGTGCAGTACGAGGGTATGGAGCAGTCGCCGTACATCTTCTACACCGGCGCCACCACCAACCAGCAGATCGTGCCCGCGCTCGACTACCTGCGCGGCCAGGGCGTCGAGTCGCTCTACCTGGTCGGCAGCGACTACGTCTTCCCGCGCGTCGCCAACCGCGTCATCCGCGCCTACGCCGAGGCGCACGGCATGGACATCGCCGGCGAGGACTACGTGCCCCTGGGGTCCACGGAGTTCGCGACCATCGCCAACAAGATCGAGTCCTCCGGCGCCGACGCGGTCTTCAACACCCTCAACGGCGACAGCAACGTCTCCTTCTTCAAGGAGTACACCTCCACCGGCCTGACCGCCGGGACCATGCCGGTGATGTCGGTGTCGATCGCCGAGGAAGAGGTCCGGTCCATCGGCCCGCAGTACCTGGAGGGCCAGCTGACGTCCTGGAACTACTACCAGACCACGGAGGGCCCGGCCAACGAGCGGTTCGTGACCGCCTACCAGGACCGCTACGGCGCCAGCCGCCCCACCTCCGACCCCATGGAGGCCGCCTACACCTCCGTCTACCTGTGGAAGGCGCTGGTGGAGGCCGCCGGCTCCTTCGAGATCGACGACGTCAGGGCCGCCGCGGCCTCCGGCACTGTCACCGTCGAGGCGCCCGAGGGCACCGTCACGGTCGACGGCGACACCCAGCATGTGCACAAGACCGCCCGCATCGGCCGGATCGGCGGCGACGGCGCCATCACCGAGGTGTGGTCCTCGCCCGAACCGATCGAGCCCGATCCGTTCCTGACCGGCTACGACTGGGCGGCGGACCTGTCGGCGGGAGCACGCGCGTGACCGTTCTGCTCAACCAGTCCTTCACCGGCATCAGCATCGGTGCCGTCCTGCTCCTCATCGCCCTGGGCCTGTCCCTGACGTTCGGGCAGATGGGCGTGATCAACATGGCGCACGGCGAGTTCATCATGGCGGGCGCCTACACCGTCTACCTGCTCCAGGGGCCGCTCGGCTCGCCCGGGCTCTCGCTGCTGGCCGCGCTGCCCGTTGCGTTCCTGGTGGCCGGGGCGATGGGCGCGCTGCTGGAATGGCTCCTCATCCGCCGCCTGTACGCCCGGCCGCTGGACACCCTGCTCGTGACCTGGGGCGTGTCGCTGCTGCTCCAGCAGCTGGCGCGCGACCTGTTCGGGGCGCCCAACGTGCAGACGGAGGCGCCCGGCTGGCTCACCGGCCGCGTCACCCTCGCCGGCGGCGACGACCCGCTCACGCTGCCGTACTCCCGGCTGTTCATCCTCGGCCTCGCGGTCGCCGCCGTCGCCGCCGTCACGCTGACGCTGCGGCGCACCCCGCTCGGCCGCCGCATCCGCGCGGTCGTGCAGCACCGGGAGCTGGCGGAGGCGTCCGGCGTGCCCACCGCGCGCGTGGACCGGATGACGTTCTTCCTCGGCTCCGGGCTCGCCGGGATCGCCGGCGTCGCCCTCACCCTGACCGGCCCGATCGGGCCCGCCATGGGCACCAACGTCATCATCGACGCCTTCCTCGTCATCGTCGTCGGCGGCATCGGCCAGCTGCGCGGCGCCGTCGTCGCCGCGTTCGCCCTCGGCGTCCTGCAATCGGTGGCGGAGTACGGCACGACCGTCAGCCTCGCCCGCGTCACCGTGCTGGTCGCGATCGTCGCCTTCCTCCAGTGGCGGCCCCAAGGCATCTACACCCTGCGCACCCGGAGCCTGGCATGACACCTGGCATACCCCCCGCATCCCGCACCGCCCCGCCCGCCGCCGCGCGGTGGCGCGCCCCCGCCGGATACGCCCTCGCCGCCGCGGCCCTGTTCCTGCTCGCGCCCGCCGTGCTGAGCGACTTCCGGCTCGGCCAGCTCTCCCGTTACCTGTGCTTTGCGATCGTCGCGGTCGGCATCTCCCTGGCGTGGGGCAGGGGCGGCATGCTCGTGCTCGGGCAGGGCCTGTTCTTCGGCCTCGGCGGCTACGCCATGGCCATGCACCTCAAGCTCGCCGACGCCGGACCCGGCCAGCTGCCGGACTTCATGGTGCTCTTCGGCGCCAGCGGCGGCCTGCCGTGGTGGTGGGAGCCGTTCCGCTCGCCCGTGGTGACGCTGCTGGCCGTGCCGCTGCTGCCGATGGTGCTCGCCGCCCTCATCGGCTTCCTCGTCTTCCGGCGCGGGGTGCGCGGCGCCTACTTCGCGATCCTCAGCCAGGCGCTCGCCGCCGCCTTCGCGATCCTCCTCACGGGTGCCCAGGCCGCCACCGGCGGCAGCAACGGCCTGACCAACTTCCAGGGCTTCTTCGGCCTGGCGCTGTGGGACCCGGCCAACCGGCGCGTGGTGTACTTCCTCACCGCCGCCGTGCTGCTGGCGCTGATGCTGCTGACCCGCCAGCTGTTCCGCAGCCGCTACGGCGAACTCCTCGTCGCCGTCCGCGACGCCGAGGAACGCGTCCGCTTCCTCGGCTACGACCCGGCCCGGGTCAAGCTCGCCGCCTACGTGGCCGCCGCCGGCATGGCCGGCATCGCGGGCGCCCTGTTCGTGCCGGCGATGGGGATCATCTCGCCCGAGATGGTAGGCATCGTGCCGTCCGTCGAGTTCCTCATCGGCGCGGCCATCGGCGGCCGGGCCAGCCTGGCGGGCGCCGTCCTCGGCGCGGTAGCCGTGTGCGCGGCGCAGACCACGCTGTCGGAGTCGTTCCCCGCGGCCTGGACGTACTTCCAGGCGGGGCTGTTCATCGCCGTCATCGCCTTCCTGCCCGGCGGCCTCGCCTCCGCCGGCCGGCTGCTGCCCTGGCGGCGCGGGAAGAAACCGGAACCGGCCACCGAAGGGGCGGTGCTGACCGCATGACCACCACGGCAACCACTCAGCCGGGCGCGCCCGGAACGGCCGGCCCCGGCGGCGCGGGCGGCGGCGAGCTCGCCGTTGCGGACCTGACCGTCACCTTCGACGGCGTCGCCGCCGTGGACGGCGTCAGCCTGCGCGTGCGCCCCGGCGAGGTGCGTTTCCTCATCGGCCCCAACGGCGCCGGCAAGACCACCCTCGTCGACGCCCTCACCGGCCTCGTCCCCGCCCGCGGCTCCGTCCGCTTCGGCGGCACCGAGCTGCTCGGGCGCCCGGTGCACCGCATCGCCCGGCTCGGCGTCGGCCGGACGTTCCAGACCGCCACGGTCTTCGAGAACCTCAGCGTCCTGGCCAACCTCGACATCGCCGCAGGCGCCGCACGCCCGGCCCGCACCCTGCTGCGGCGGCGCCGGCGCGTCCCCGAAGCCGTCGAACAGGCCCTGGAGACCACCGGGCTGGCGGCCCACCGCGACCGGCCCGCGGGCGCCCTGGCTCACGGCCAGAAGCAGTGGCTGGAGATCGGGATGCTGCTGGTGCAGGACGTCCGGCTGCTGCTGCTCGACGAGCCCGTGGCCGGCATGAGCCACGAGGAACGGGAGACCACCGGCGCGCTGCTGCGGCGCGTCGCGGACGACCGCACCGTCGTCGTCATCGAGCACGACATGGAGTTCATGCGCGCCGTCGCCACCAGCGTCACCGTCCTGCACGCCGGGCGCGTGCTCAGCGAGGGCAGCGTCGCCGACGTCCGCGCCGACCCCCGGGTCCAGGAGGTCTACCTCGGCCACCCCGCCACCGCACAGGAGGAGGCGTGATGCTGCGCATCGAGGGCCTGCGCGCGGGATACGGCCGCGCCACCGTGCTCCACGGCGTCTCGCTGGCCGTGCCCGAGGCCGGCGTCGCCGCCGTCCTCGGCCACAACGGCGCCGGCAAGTCCACGCTGCTGCGCGCCGCGCTCGGCCTGCTGCGGCCCCGCACGGGCCGCGTCCTCTTCGGCGGCGCGGACGTCACCGGCCTGCCGGC
Source organism: Streptomyces sp. 7-21 (assembly GCF_016741785.1). Taxonomy (GTDB): domain Bacteria; phylum Actinomycetota; class Actinomycetes; order Streptomycetales; family Streptomycetaceae; genus Streptomyces. The sequence continues at coordinate 94,100 of NZ_JAERRL010000006.1, read as the reverse complement.
GCACGAACGGGTGCGCCGCGGCATGGCCTACGTGCCGCAGGGCCAGCAGAGCTTCCCGCGCCTGACCACCCTGGAGAACCTGCGGCTGGTCGCCGAGGCCCACCACGGCGGCGCGGCCGTGCGGGCCGCCGTGGACGAGGCGCTGGACCGCTTCCCCGCACTGCGCGAGGCCGCCGCCCGCCCCGCCGGGCTGCTGTCCGGCGGCCAGCGGCAGCAGCTCGCGCTCGCCCGCGCCCTGGTGACCCGGCCCCGGCTGCTGCTGCTCGACGAGCCGACCGAGGGCATCCAGCCGTCGGTCGTCGCCCAGATCCAGCGCACGGTCACCGCGCTCGCCGGGGAGGGCCTGGCGGTGCTGCTGGTCGAGCAGCACCTGGACTTCGCGCTGCGGGCCGCCTCCCGTTACTACGTGCTGGCGGCCGGCCGCGTCACCGCCTCCGGAGAGGGCTCCGGCGACGGCTCCGGCGAGGGCGGCGCCGCGGCGCGGGAGGAGGTGAGCCGGGCGCTGCGGGTGTGAAGCCGGCACGCCCGGCCGTCAGCTGGCAGGCCGGGCGTGCGGCGCCTGCGGTCCTCCGCGCGCCGTCAGCCGGCGCGGAGGCTCTCCGGCGGCCCCAGGTAGCTGGGCCGCAGACCGCCGGTGTCGACCACCAGCTTCTGGAGCACCACGGTCGGGTCCACCATCCAGAACCGCAGCACGTGCCTGCCGGGCGCGCCGACGGTGTGGACGGTGGCGGTGACGGTGGCGTTGTCCGAGGTGTTGCGCGCCCACTGCGGGTTCATGTCGGTGTCGTCGGCCCCGGTGACGGCCGTGACGTTGACGGTCACGGGCGCGCCGTCGTCGAGCGAGACCGCGTACCGCAGCCCCTCGGTGGGCAGCACGTTGTTCCGCGGCGACAGGTAGGCCCAGACCGTCACCTCGCCCGCGCGCCACAGCGTCATCGTGTACTCCAGGCGCGGCCCGTCCCCGCCCGGCTCGCGGCTGGGCGCGGTGACGGGGAACGGCGTCATGCCGTCGCCGGTCCGGCCCAGGTCGGGTATCCGCCGCCACGTCACCCCGCCGGAGTCCACCGCGCGCGAGTAGTGGGACGCCTCCATCGACACGTAGCCGTTGGCCTCGACGAAGCCGTCGAGCTGCCGCAGCGGGATGCCCGGGTTGTCCACCTCGGCCAGCACCTCGACGGTGGCGCCCTCCGGGCCGGTCACCGTGATCGGCACGGTCGTGGTGCCGAGGGGCGCACGGTCGAAGTCCACGTGCACCTCGGCGCGGATCTGTGTGGTGACGGTGCCGCGCGCCCGCGTGACGCGCACCCAGTCCTCGGCGGGCTCGATGCGGTAGCGGAACGGTTCGGTGCCCCGGTTGAACACCTCGATGTACTGGGCGGGCTGGCTCTGGTACGGGCTGAACACCGGCAGCCGCGCCGGGCCCTGGGCCTCAGGCCACCACTGGTCGGAGCCGTCCACTGCCACGCCCATCTCCGCGACCGGCGGCAGCTCCAGCCGGCGCACCGGCGGGAACACCTCGTCGGGCAGGGCGACGTGGTCCGGCGTCTGCGGCTGCTGCCAGCCGGCGTCGGGGCCGTACCGCTCGACGTCGCCGTAGCCGATCTTCGGCTGGGTCTGGAAGCCCTCCCATTTTCCGTCCGCCAGGCGGGTGTTGTAGTACTCCGACATCGCCTGGTCGTCGGCGAAGCGGGCGTCGGTCGCGTCGGCCAGCTCGTTCGCGGACGCCCTGCCCTGCCTGGCGTAGTGGAGGTTGGTGAACTCGGCCAGCCGCAGCGCGTAGAGGTTGGCCGTGGCCTCCACCTGGTACTGCACGAGCTGGTAGTACGCGTCGTGCCAGGCGGCCGGCAGCTCCTGGCCGATGCGCTCGGCGCGCGCGTCGAGCCGCTCCCACTCGGCCGTGACCCGCTCGATCTCCCGGTAGTCGGTGAGGCTGAACGGGCTGGCCTCGTCGTCGTACACCACCGCCGCCGGGTCGGTCGCCGGGTCCTTGTCCGGGTCCAGGGTGATGCGCCGGTTCAGCAGCTCGGGCTTGCGGCGGGCCTGGAGCACGCCGTAGGTGTGCAGCACCTCGGCGATGGCCCCGGCGTGGTGCGGGCCGAAGCTCTGCTCGGCGTAGCGCCGCTCCCACTCGCCGAGCCGGTCGATGTCCCACGCCTCGGGGTCCCAGGCGTAGTCCAGGAAGAACTGGAGCGGCATCTCCTCGGACTTCAGGTCACCGCAGTTGACGACCCACAGCCGGTCGATGCCGGTGGCGTACGCCAGGTGCAGCTGCTCCCAGGTGGAGGCGAGGTTGATGGTGTCGACCCACTTGTAGTTGCGGCCGGCGCCCACGTAGTCGAAGTGGTAGTACAGGCCGTAGCCGCCGGACCGCTCGGGGAGCGACGGGTCGGGCACCTTGCGGAGGTTGCCCCAGTTGTCGTCGCAGAAGATGACGGTGACGTCGTCCGGCAGCCGCATGCCGCGGTCCCAGTAGCGCTGCACCTCCTTGTAGAGGGTGAACACCTGCGGGATGTCCGTCAGCGGGGTGTCGCCGGTCTCCTCGTCGAGGATCCGCCGCTGGCTCGCGATGATCGACTCCATCAGCTCGATGCCGTCGCCGTCGGGCAGGCTGACGTCGCCGTTGCCGCGCATGCCGAGGGTGACCACGCCCTCGAAGCCCTCGTCGGCCATGCGGCGCACGCCGTCGCGCCAGTACGCCTCGATGGCCTCCCGGTTGCGGCGGTAGCTCCACTCACCGGTGCCGCCGTAGGGGTCCTCGCCGGGGGTGACGATGGCGCCGTCCTCGTCGCGCTCGGCGGGCACCGCGTGCCGGTTCCACTCCTCGATGCCGCGCATCATCGGCGCCTCGTGGGAGGTGCCGATCACGATGCCGTACGCGGCGGCGGTGGCGTGGTTGGCCGGATCGTCCTCGGCGAAGGCACGGCCCCAGACCGCGGGCCACAGGTAGTTGGCCTTCAGCCGCAGCATGACCTCGAACACCTTCGCGTAGAAGGCGCTGTTGAAGCCCTCGGGATAGCCGGGGGCGTGGCCCTCGCCGAAGAACCCCGGGGCCCAGGTGCCCAGCGCCGGGTTCTCGTCGTTGATGAAGAAGCCGCGGTACTTCACTGCGGGGGTGCCCTGGGTGTACCGGCCGGGCAGCGCGTACACCTCGTCGAGGTGCGGCACCGGCACGTCGTCCCACCAGTACCAGGGGGAGACGCCCATCTGCCGCGACACCTCGTACACCCCGAAGATGGTGCCGCGCTGGTCGCTGCCGGCGATGACGAACGCCCGCTTCACCCCCGGCAGCGGGCTGGTGACGAGCTGCTGGCGGGAGGTCTCCCAGCGCCCGGCGATCCGGTCGGTGTCCAGCCGCCCGTCCTCGGCGATGCGGTCGACCAGCGGGCTGGCGCCGAGCGTGCCGATGAGGATCACCTCGTCCTGCCCGCGCGGCGCCCGGTCGTGGACAACGGGCGGCGCCACGCCGGTCACCCGCTCGATGTCGGCCGCGAGGTCGTCGGCGACGCGCAGCACCCCGGGGTGGTCGCGGGAGCTGACCACGATGGGCAGCGCCGTGCCCCGTCCGGCCAGCCTCAGGCTTCCCGGGCGCCAGGTGGGGGAGATGAAGCGGTCGTGGCGGCTCCGGCCGTTCCCCCGCGGCAGGGCGGGCCGGGCCGGTGCGGCGGCGTCGGCCGGCGTGGCGGCGGTGGTGGCGGTGGTGGCGGCGACGCTCATCGGCAGCAGACCCAGGAACGCGCGGCGGCTCGTCATGTCGGGCTGTCTCCCAGCGAACGGGGGCGGGGACCGGAGCGAGGCTGAAAAGTTTTCGGACGTGTTCCGGAAGCGTGCCGGAAGGCTAATCAGGCGCCCAGGGCAGGTCAATACTCCGGTGGCCCGTCAATTCCCCGCTGTCACCTGCCGTTTCCCCGTCCGTCCGGGGCGCGGTGCCCCCCCGGGCGCACCCGGCGCCCGCCTTCTGGGCCTGGTACGGCACAGCAGACCGCCCGCTGCCGTCGCGTGCGTGACGCGACGGCAGCGGGCGGGGGAGCGAAGGCGAGCGGTGCGGCCCGGCGGCCCTCAGGCGCGCGACGGGGTCACCGCCCACAGCTGGTTCGCGCCGGAGCTGGGCGGCCACACGGAGACCGGGGCGCCGTCGTGAGTGGCCTGCCCGGTGACGTCGAGCACGTGGCCGGTGGCGGCGTTGACGAAGGTGAAGGTGCCGTCGCCGGTGGTCGAGGAGATCCACTGGGCGGCCGCGTCCGGGCGGCCCTGGCGCGGCTGGAGCACCAGCTCCCCGTCGCGCACCGCCAGCTGCCCCAGGCCGGCGCCGCTGGACAGCTCGTAGCGCTGCTGGTTGTCGTGGCCGCGGGTCAGCTTCCGCACCCGCCACGACTGCGAGGGGTCGGCGGGGTCGGCGTCCCGGATGACCACGGTGCCGTCGTCGTCCGCCGCCAGTGCCCGGCCGCTCTGCACGCCGGTCAGCTGGTACTCCTGGCCCGGCTGGAAGGCGGCGGCGTCCGGCGCCACGCCCGCGACACCGTCGATCAGGAACGTCGTCACGGACTCGGCGGGCACGGTGACCGTCGCGGAGCCGCCGGTCACCGGCACGGGAGCCTGCTCGGCGAGCGCGCCGCTGGCGTCGGTGACGACCGGGGTGACGGTGGCGCCGGGCGCCACGCGGCCGAACTTCGACAGGTCCAGCGTGACCTCGCGCGCCTCGTCGGTGCCGTTGACGTGGACGACGGTGGCGCCCCGGCCGTCCGCGGTGACGGCGGCGGTGCTCGACGGCTCGTCCGTCGCGATCAGCCGGTCGCCGGGCTGGATGTAGTGGGTGAAGTTCCGCGCGGTGTCGAACTTGGTGTTGGTGCGGATGGGGCAGGTTTCAAGGGTGTCGCCGGCCGTGCAGTCGAACGGAATCTGGATGGAGCCCCAGTTGCCGCCTTCGGGGAACTCGCCGCCCGGCGCCATGTTGTTGTAGTCCTCGACCGGCTGCCAGAACACCCAGGCGGTGGGCTCCAGTTCGCGCAGGTCGTCGGTGATGTGCTGGGCCAGGCCGAGGCCGGAGGCCATGTCCGTGAAGTCCTGGCCGTCCGGGTCCCAGTCGCCGCCGACCTCGCTCATCCACAGCGGCGCGCCCTGGGCCTTGGCGATGTCGCGCACGGCGGTGCGGCCGCTGGTGCCGTAGGTGTGGACGTTGAGCTGGCCGACCAGGTCACGCACCTCGGCGGGGTACGACTCCCAGTTGGCGGCGAACGTCGCCGGGTTGGTCTCGTCCATCGCCGAGATGACGGCGCCGGTCTCCGAGGCGCGCAGCTCCCCGGCGAGGGCGCGGATGACGCGCTGCTGGAGCTCGGGCCCCATGTGCGCACCCTCCTGCCTGCCGCCTACCGGCTCGCCGTCGGGGCCGAGCTGGGTGCCCCAGTAGTCGGTGTTGGGCTCGTTGAACGGGTCGAGGGTGTCCACCTCGATGCCGTGTGCCTCCTCCAGCCGCTCCACCACGCCGGTGAGGTAGGCGGCGAAGTCCGCCACGGCGTCGGGCCGCAGCTGGTCGGTGCCGGGGTCGAAGCCGCCGGAGACGTAGCCGCTGACGGTCATGAACCACGGCGGCGAGTTGCTGAACGCCTCCCAGTGGTCGATCTCGTCCTTGATGCGCTCCACCCACCAGCGCTGGGTGGCGTCCGCGTCCGGGTTCCAGTCGTCCGGGTCATCCGCGCTCCACCAGTCGGTGTCCTCGCGCGTGGTGCCCTCGGGCGCGCGCCACCAGCCCTCGACGGCGCCGCCGGCGCGCAGGTAGTCGGCGACGTCCGGGGCGTTGCCGCCGCCGATGTTGTACCGGGCGATGTTCAACGCCAGGCCCTCGTCGCTGAAGAGCAGGCGCGCCAGCTCCTCGCGGATCTCGTCGGGGTAGTCGCCGGTGGCGTTGGCGAACCACACCAGGCTGGTGCCCCAGCCCTCGAACGGCTGGCCCTGGTAGGAGGGATCGGGGGTGACGGTGACGCCGTTCGCGGCCCCGGCGCCGGCCGCGGGCTCGGCCGCGCCCGCGCCCGGAAGCGGCCCCGCGGCGAGGAGCCCGGTGGTGGCGAGCGCCGCGGCGGCTGCGGCGGCCAGGCGGGGCGCGGACCGGGGTTTCAGGGGCATGACAGCATCCTTCGCTGAGCGGTTCTGATGGATGTTGACGTAAACATGGGGGAGTCTGCGTGATGTCTACCGGTGCCCCGACCGGGCGTCAAGGGGTGCGGCGCCGCCGGATGGCCCGCCGCACCGGCACGCCGGGCACGCTGGCGCCGGGGCTGCCGGACGCACGGCACGGCCCAACCCGGCAGCGGAAGCGCGGGTTGGGCCGTGCTGGAGCAGCCGCCGCTCGCCGCACCGGCGCGGTGGCCGGGGCCGGCGGTGCGCCGGCGGTAGTCCGGGCCCCCGGTCCCCGGACCGCCGCCGCCCTCCCGCCCGCCGGCCACACGCCGCGCCGGGCCGGTGGCGCGGACCGGTCAGGCGCCCGGCCGGTTCGCCGAGGCACCGGAGGCCGGGCCGAACGCGGGCTCGGGCACCTCGTCTGGCTCCAGCAGCACGCTCTCGCGTCCGTCGGGGCCGACCGCGCGGTCGCCGTCGATCGTCACGCGGCGCAGCACCCGCCGGTGGTCACCGGAGTCGTCCACGCCGTAGTGCTGGGTGGCCCGGTTGTCCCACAGGGCGACGTCGCCGGGCCGCCACTGCCAGCGCACCGTGTTCTCCGGCCGCTCGATGTGACCCTGGAACAGGTCGAACAGCAGCCGCGAGTCGCGCGGCGGCACACCCTCGATCCGGCGCACGAAGTTGCCCAGCAGCAGGCCGCGCTCACCGGTCTCGGGGTGGACGCGCACCACCGGGTGCTCGGTGCGGAACCGGATGGAGGTGAACACCTCGCGGTACCGGGCGAGCTGGTCGGCGCTGGCGTCGGGGTGGAGGGCCGCGTAGTCGAACTCGTTGGAGTGCACGGCCCTAAGCCCGTCGGCCAGGGCGCGCAGCGGCTCGGCCAGCTCCTCGTAGGCGGTGACGGTGTTGGCCCACAGCGTGTTGCCGCCGTAGGGCGGCACCGTGACCGCGCGCAGGACGGAGAAGGCCGGGTAGGCGGGCACGAACGACACGTCGGTGTGCCACTGGTTGGCCCGGCCGCCGACCCCGGAGTCGACGGCGAACGCGTACCGGCCGTCGGCCGAGGGCACGGTGGGGTGCGCGACCGGCGTGCCCAGCAGGCGGGCGAACGCCTCGTGGCGTTCCTCGTTGAGGTGCTCCTGGCCCCGGAAGAACACCACCTTGTAGCGGAGGACGGCGGCGCGGATGGCGGCGACCGTCTCGGCGGGCAGGTCGCCGCCGAGGCGCACCCCCTCGATCACGGCGCCGATGCGGCCGCCGAGGCGGGTGGTGAGCAGGCCGTGGGGCGCGGGCACGGACCCGGCTGAGGACGGAGCGGAGGACGGCGAAGCGGCCGTGGTCATGGCGGTATCCCTTCGCTGCGGCATCGCGGGGAATGCGGTCGCCGCATGGTGCGGCGGACCGCGGCACCGCCCAGGTCACCGCCGGGCGGGTGCCCGCGTCAACCGGAAACGGCCCGGTTCGCCCGATTGTTCACGTGACTGCACAACGCGCACACCCGGCCGCAATGTGACGAACCGTCAGCACGTCAGGTATACAGCCGCTCGATCTCCTCGGCGTACACCTCGGTGACTACCTGCCGCTTGACCTTCAGCGAGGGTGTCAGCATGCCGTTCTCCTCCGTGAACTCGCCGGGCAGCAGCCGGAACGCGCGGATCGATTCCGCCCGGGAGACCGCTTCGTTGGCGTAGTCCACGGCCCGCTGCACGTCCGCCCGCAGTTCGGGGTCCTCGCACAGCTCCTCGAGCGGGGTGTCGCGCGGCCGCTTGCGGACCGCCAGCCAGTGCGCGACCGCGTCGCGTTCCAGGGTGATCAGGGCGGCGACGAACGGCCGGCCTTCGCCGACGACCACGCACTGCCCGACCGGGGGCCGGCTGCGCAGCCGGTCCTCCAGGACAGCGGGGGAGACGTTCTTGCCGCCGGAGGTGATGAGGATGTCCTTCTTGCGCCCGGTCAGGGTGAGATAGCCGTCGTCGTCGAGCCGGCCGAGGTCGCCCGTGGCCAGCCATTCCCCGGTCCGCGCGGGCTGGTTCTCGTAGCCGGCGCTGACGAGCGGGCCGCGCACCAGCACCTCGCCGTCGTCGGCCAGCCGCACCGCCGTGCCGGGCAGCGGGTGGCCGACCGTGCCGGGGCGGGGCGCCAGCGGCGGGACCAGCGTGGCGGCCGAGGTGGTCTCCGTCAGGCCATAGCCCTCGTACACCAGCACGCCGCAGCCCAGGAAGAACAGGCTCAGCCGCCGGTCCAGCGGCGAGCCCCCGCTGATGGCGTAGCGGATGCGGCCGCCGAGCGCCGCCCGGACGCGGCGGTACACCAGCAGGTCGTACAGCCCTCTGGCCAGCCGCAGGCCGAGCGACGGGCCGGGGCCGGTGCCCTCGTACCAGCGCAGCAGCGCCTCGCCGTACGCCACGGCCACGCGGTCGGCCCGGTCGAACGACGCGCCCCGCCCCATGGTCTCGGCCATGGCGCGCGCCGTGTCGTGGATCTTCTCGAACAGGTACGGCACGCCGACGAGGAACGTCGGGCGGAACGAGGCGAGCTGGGGCCGCAGTTCGTCGGGCTTGATGCTGGGGCACTGGCCGGTGACGATGCGGGCGCGCAGGCAGGCGATCTGGATGGTGCGGCCCAGCACGTGCGCCAGCGGCAGGAAGACCAGAGTGGACGGCTGCTGCCGGGAGATCTCCTCGAAGACGGGCTTCAGCAGCGCGGTGAGGGTGGCGGTCTCCGCGTGCAGGTTGGCGTGGGTGATCACGCAGCCCTTGGGGCGCCCGGTGGTGCCGGAGGTGTAGATCAGCGTCGCGGTGTCCTGCGGCGACAGCGCGGCGCGCCGGGCGGTGATCTCGGACTCGGGCACGTTCTCGCCGAGCGCGGAAAGCTCGGCCATGGCGCCGGCATCCAGCTGCCAGGTCCGGGGCGCGGGGCACGCGCCGGCCAGTTCGGCGGCGGCCGCCTTGGCCGTGGCGGCGTGCTCCGCGGTCTCCACGATGAGGAACCGCGCGCCGGAGTCCCGCAGGATCCAGGCGAGCTGCTCGGCCGAGGAAGTGGCATAGACGGGGACGCTCTGCCCGCCCGCCGCCCAGATGGCGAAGTCGAGCACCGTCCACTCGTAGCGGGTGCGGGACATCAGCGCGACGCGGTCGCCCGGTGCCAGGCCCGCCGCGACCAGGCCGCGCGCCGCGGCGGTGACCTCGCGGGCGAAGGCGGCGGCGGTGACGGGCAGCCAGCCGCCGGCCGCGGCGCGGCGGACCACCACCTCGTCCGGCGCCTCGGCCGCGTTGGTGTACGGGACGTCGGCCATGCTGCCCTGAGCCAGCGGCTCGATGAGCGGCCCGGTCCGCACCTCCCGCACCGCGCCGTCCTCGCGTACCACCTCGGTGGTGACGCGGGACGCGAGGTCGCGCCGCCGCTTCGCCCGTTTCAGGTCCTGGCGTATGCCCATCGGTCGCCTCCGGTAGGGGTGTCGGGTGTGGGGGGTGGGGGACCGCCGGGATCGCCGCGCTAGCGCTCCAGGATCGCGGTGACGCCCTGGCCGCCCGCGGCGCAGATGGAGATCAGGCCGCGCGCCGTGACGGTGCCGTCGTCGGCCGGTCCGCCGCGCTCGGTCACGCGCTCGTGCAGCAGCTTGGCGAGGGTGGCCACGATCCGGCCGCCGGTGGCGGCGAACGGATGGCCCGTCGCCAGCGAGGACCCGGTCACGTTCAGGCGCGTGCGGTCCACCGGTCCCAGCGGCCCGGGCAGGCCGAGCCGCTGCTCGCAGAAGCCGGGGTCCTCCCAGGCGGCGAGCGTGGCCAGCACCTGGGAGGCGAACGCCTCGTGGATCTCCACCAGGTCCAGGTCGGCCAGCTTCAGCCCGGCCGCCTCAAGCAGCCGCGGCACGGCGTAGGAGGGCGCCATCAGCAGGCCGTCCTCGCCGCTGGTGAAGTCGACGGCGGCGGTGCGGGCGTGGCTGAGCCAGGCCAGCACCGGCAGGCCGCGCGCCGCCGCCCACTCCTCGCTGGCCAGCAGCACGACCGCGGCGCCGTCGGTGAGCGGGGTGGAGTTGCCCGCCGTCATCGTCGCGTCCTCGCCGCGGCCGAAGACCGGGCGCAGCCGGGCCAGGGTCTCCGGGGTGCAGTCAGGACGGAGGTTCTGGTCGCGCTCCAGGCCGCGGAAGGGCGTGAGGAGGTCGTCGAAGAAGCCGCGTGCGTAGGCGGCGGCCAGGCGCTGGTGGCTGGCCGCCGCCAGCTCGTCCTGCGCCCGCCGCGTCACCCCCCACTCGCGGGCGGTGCGGGCCGCGTGCTCGCCCATGGACAGGCCCGTCCTGGGCTCGGCGTTGCGCGGGATGTCCGGCACCAGGTGGCGCGGCCGCAGGCCGGCGAGCGCGCGCAGCCGCCGCGGCAGGCCGCGGGCGCGGCGGGCGCGCAGCAGCAGGCGGCGCAGGTCGTCGTTGAGCGCCAGCGGGGCGTCGCTCGCGGTGTCCACGCCGCCCGCGACGCCGCAGTCGATCTGGCCCAGCGCGATCTTGTTGGCGACCAGCAGCACGGCCTCAAGCCCCGTGCCGCACGCCATCTGCACGTCGCAGGCGGGCGTGCGGGGGTCGAGCGCGCTGCCGAGCACGGTCTCGCGGGTGAGGTTGAAGTCCCTGCTGTGTTTGAGCACCGCGCCCGCCGCGACCTGTCCGAGGACCTCGCCGCCCAGGCCGAACCGTTCCACCAGGCCCGAAAGCGCGGCGCCGAGCATCTCCTGGTTGGAGGCCGTCGCGTACGGCCCGTCCGCCCGCGCGAACGGCACGCGGTTGCCGCCGACGATCGCCACGCGGCGCGCCGTTCCTGCCATCGCCGTCTCCGTCTCCCTGTGGCTTGTGCCGGCCCGCGCCGGACCGGACACTTAACTTTTCAGTAGACTTACCAATGGGTAAGGAGGAAATCAATGGCCGACCGCTACCAGAGGTTCGTCTCCAGCCGGACCGGCGCCTTCCTCGCGCGCCGCCTGGGCCTGCCGCGTCCCGTGCCGCTGCGCCGCTACCAGCCGGGACAGCCCGTGCTGGCCGGCCCCGTGACGCTCGGCCAGGCCGAGGGCGCCCGCGCGCACAAGGCGCTGCGCGCCGTGCTCGACGCCTGCGGCGCCACGGTCGCCGACGGCGGCGAGCGGCCCGCCGCGCTGGTCTACGACGCCACCGGCATCGAGGAACCCGCCCAGCTCGCCGGCCTCCACGCGTTCTTCCACCCCCGCATCCGGTCGCTGGCCGCCTGCGGCCGGCTCGTCGTCCTCGGCACCCCGCCCGAGGCCGCGGCCACCCCCGGGCAGGCCGCCGCCCAGCGCGCGCTGGAGGGCTTCGTCCGCTCCGCCGGCAAGGAGCTGCGCAACGGCGCCACCGCCCACCTGCTCTACCTCGCCCCCGGCGCCGAGGAGGCGATGGAGTCCACGCTGCGGTTCGTGCTCTCCGCCCGCTCCGCCTATGTCTCCGGGCAGGCGCTGCGGCTGGCGGCGACGGACCACGCCGCCGCGCCCGGCGACTGGGACCGCCCGCTGGCGGGCTCCACCGCCGTCATCACCGGAGCCGCGCGCGGCATCGGCGAGGCCATCGCCACGGTGCTGCGGCGCGACGGCGCGCGGGTGCTGTGCGTCGACGTGCCCGCCCAGGCCGAGGCGCTGCGCCGCGTCGCCGGGCGGCTGGAGGGCGAGCACCTGGAGCTGGACATCACCGCACCCGACGCCGGGTCCCGGCTCGCCGACCGCCTCGGCGCCATGGACGGCGGCCCGGTCACCGTCGTGCACAACGCGGGCATCACCCGCGACAAGACGCTCGGCCGCATGGACGCCGACCGCTTCAACGCGGTCCTCAGCGTCAACCTCCTCGCCGCCCAGCGGCTCACTGACGCCCTGCTCCCGCTGCTCGGCGAGCGGAGCCGGATCGTGGCCGTCTCCTCCATGAACGGCATCGCGGGCGCCGCCGGCCAGACCAACTACGCCGCCAGCAAGGCCGGCCTGATCGGGCTGGTGCAGGCGCTCGCCCCCCGGCTCGCCGACCAGGGCGTCACCGTCAACGCCGTCGCCCCCGGCTTCATCGAGACCGCCATGACCGCCGCCATGCCGCTCATCCCGCGCCAGGCCGGGCGCCGCCTCAACAGCCTCAGCCAGGGCGGCCTGCCCGTGGACGTCGCCGAGGCCGTGGCCTACTTCGCCTCGCCCGGCAGCGCGGGCGTCACCGGCCAGGTGCTGCGGGTCTGCGGCCAGTCGCTGCTGGGAGCGTGAGGCCCGTGGCCACCGTGGAGTTCCGCACCCCGCCCCGGCTCGGGCCGAGCTACGCCCGCGCCCTGCTGCCGCGCCGCCGCACGGGCGGGCCGCTGCCCGGCGACCGGCTGGTGCTGCCGCACGCCGCCGCCGACCCGCGCCGCCTGGCGCGCTACGCCGAGGTCTGCGGCTTCCCCGCCGGCCCGGGCGGGCCGATGCCCGCCACCTATCCGCACGTGATGGCGTTCCCGCTGGCCATGGCGCTGATGGCGCGGCGGGACTTCCCGCACGCCCTGCCCGGGCTGCGGCACATCGCCCTCCGCCTGGAGCAGCGGCGGCCGATCGGCGCGGACGAGCGCCTGGACCTCGCCGTCTACGCCAGCGGCACGCGGCCGCACCACCGCGGCACGGCGTTCGACGTGCACGCCGAGGCGGCCGACGCCTCGGGCACGGCCGTCTGGCGGTCCGTCAGCACCTACCTCGCTCCCGGCGCGCCGCCGCCGGGGACGGCGCCGGCCCCCGCGCCCGGCGGCGGGGCCGACGAGACGCCGGACGGCGGCTGGGTCACCGATGAGGTGTGGGACGTGCCCGCCGCCACCGGCCGCCGGTACGCGGCGGTCTCCGGCGACCGCAACCCGATCCACCTCCACGCCCTGGCGGCGCGCCCGTTCGGCTTCCGCCGCGCCATCGCGCACGGCATGTGGACCGCGGCCCGCTGCCTGGCCGCCCTGGCGCCCCGGCAGCAGGACGCCCTCACGCTCGACGTCCGCTTCCGCGCGCCGGTGATGCTGCCCGGCCGGGTGCGGTTCCTCGCCGCCGCCGGCGCGTTCCAGCTCCGCCCCGCGGACAGTCCGGCCGGCGGCGCCGGGCGCCCGCACCTGTCCGGCACGGTGGGCGCCCCGGCGGACTGAGCGCAGCGGTCAGCCCCGCGGCTGCGCGGCGCCGGAGGGCTCCCAGACCTGGCCGGCCAGCACGTTCCGCATGCCCACCCAGACCATGTTCATCAGCCGCCGCGTCATGGCCTCCGGGGTCTGGCCGGGGTGACGGTCCATCCAGTCCGTGAGCGAGTCGGCCGCCCCCACCAGCGCGTGGGCGACGAACTCCGCGTCCGTGTCGCCGAGGACCACCGGGCCGCCCGACCCGCGCTCGATGCCGTCGCGCACCAGCGCCGTGACCTCGGCCATCACCGACTGCCGGGCCTGTGCCATCGCCGCGGCGATCGCCTCGCCCTGCTGCGGTGCCTGCCGGTGCAGCAGCACCCAGCTGTCGCGGTGCTCGGCGACGAAGGTGAAGAACGCCGTCAGCCCGGCCCGCAGCCGCTGCTCCGGATCGGGGCCGGCCAGGTCCGCCGCCTGCCGGAAGGCCGCGGCCAGCCGCTCCGACTCCCGCCGCACGCAGGCGATGAACAGGCCCTCTTTGGAGCCGAGATACAGGTACACCATCGGTTTGGAGATACCGGCCAGCTCCGCGATCTCCTCGACCACCGCCGCGTGGTACCCGCGCCCGGCGAACACCTGGAGCGCCGCGTCGATGATCTCCTGCTCGCGGACGCTCCGTGGGAGCCGCCGCCGGGGCCTGCCATCACTCACACTTGCCAGCCTAACTGCCCCCGGACTAATCTTACTCGCAGGTAAGTTTACCGACGAGTCAAATGAGTCAGCTGAGGAGACCCGATGGCCGACGCCGTGCCCGATCTGGCGAGCCTCGATTTCGCGAGCGTGACACCCCAGGAGTTCGCCGTCCTGGTCAAGCGGACCCCGGCCAAGGAGCTGGCCGCCTTCCTGCGCGGCGAGCCCCGCGCCCGGGTGCTGGCGGAGGTCTTCGGGCGCATGGAGCGCCAGTTCCGGCCCGAGAACGCCGGCTCGCTGGACACCGTGATCCGCTGGCGCATCACCGGCGCCGACGGCGAGCCGGAGGCCGTGTACGAGACGGCCATCTCAGGCGGCCGCTGCACCGTGCGTGAGGGGGCCTCGGACGCCGAGCCGCGCGTCACCCTGACCATGACCGACACGGAGTTCCTCCGGCTCGTCTCCGGCAACGGCAACCCCGTGACGATGTTCATGACGCGCAAGCTGAAGGTCAGCGGCGACATCGGGCTCGCCTCCGGCCTCACCCGGCTGTTCGACATTCCGAAGGCGTGAGCGGCATGAGTGCGTTTTCCCTTGCCCTGACCGAGGAGCAGCGCGACCTGCGCGACTGGGTGCACGGCTTCGCCGCCGACGTGGTGCGCCCCGCCGCCGCCGAGTGGGACGAGCGCGAGGAGACCCCCTGGCCGGTCATCCAGGAGGCCGCCAAGATCGGCCTGTACGGCTTCGAGTCTCTCGCCGAGATGTTCGGCGACCCCACCGGCATCACCCTCCAGATCGCCAATGAGGAGCTGTTCTGGGGCGACGCGGGCATCGGCATGGCCCTGTTCGGCACCTCCCTCGCCGTCGCGGGCATCTTCGCCGCGGGCACCCCCGAACAGCTCGCCGAGTGGGTGCCGCAGTGCTTCGGCGACGAGTCGTCACCGCAGGTCGCGGCGTTCTGCGTCTCCGAACCCGAGGCCGGGTCCGACGTCTCCGCCATGCGCACCCGCGCCCGCTACGACGAGGCGCGCGACGAGTGGGTGCTCAACGGCCAGAAGGCGTGGATCACCAACGGCGGCATCGCCAACGTGCACGTCGTCGTCGCCTCCGTCGAGCCGGAGCTGGGCGCGCGCGGCCAGGCCGCGTTCATCGTGCCGCCCGGCACGCCGGGGCTTACCGGCGCCCGCAAGATCAAGAAGCTGGGCCTGCGCGCCTCCCACACCGCCGACGTCTTCCTCGACGACGTGCGCGTCCCCGGGCACTGCCTGCTCGGCGGCAAGGAGCGCCTCGACCGCCGCCTCGCCCGCGCCCGCGAGAACGCGCAGGGCAAGGACAGCAGGGACCGCAAGGACGGCAAGGGCGCCAAGGGCGGCCGGCAGGCGGCCATGGCCACGTTCGAGATCAGCCGCCCCACCGTCGGCGCCCAGGCCCTGGGTATCGCCCGCGCCGCCTACGAGTACGCCCTGGAGTACGCCGGGGAGCGGCGGGCGTTCGGCCGGCCCATCATCGACAACCAGGCCATCGCCTTCGCCCTGGCCGACCTGCGCACCGAGATCGACGCCGTGCGCCTGCTGATCTGGCGCGCGGCCTGGATGGCCCGCAACGAGGTGCCGTTCACCGCCGGGGAGGGCTCGATGGCCAAGCTCCGCGCGGGTGAGCTCGCCGTGGCCGCCACCGAGAAGGCCATCCAGATCCTCGGCGGCGCCGGCTACAGCCGCGAGCACCCGGTGGAGCGCATGTACCGCGACGCCAAGATCTACACCATTTTTGAGGGCACCAGCGAGATCCAGCGTCTCGTCATCGCCCGCGCCATCTCGGGCCGCCACATCCCGTGACGTCCGCCGGGTGCCCCGCCGAGCGCGGCGGGGCACCCGGGCCGCGGGATCACTCCCCGCTGTCCGCCGGCTCCGTCGCGGCGCCGCCGTCCTGGCCGGCGGGCCGGCCGGCCGCACCGCCGCGGGGGCGGTTGTCGATGACGATCCGCGTCACGGGCCCCGGGGGATCGTCCGTGGCGGGCGACATCTCCTGGAGCGCCTCGCTGACGCGCTGGTACACCTCGGCGGCCAGGGCCCGCGTCCCGGCCGGTGTGGCCGGCGCGGTCCGCGTCCGCCACAGCGCGCCGATGACGGCGATGAGACTGCGGCCGGACAGGTCTGCCTCGAGGGTGCCGTCCGGTTTCTCCCTGACGTCTCCCGGCAGCCGGAAGTGCTCGTCCCGCGCGGTCTGTTCGACGAGAAATGCCCACGTGTCGCGATGGCAGGCGATCTCCGCGTAGGCGACGCCGGCGGCGAGTTCCAGCAGATCGTCGTGGTCGCCCGGGCCGGACGTCGCCGCCGGCTCTTGGCCGGGCGGCGGAGTCCCGCCGGCACCGGCCTCCTGGCGTCCGGCCGTGAGGGCGTCGGCGCGGGCCTCGGCGGCCTCCTGGCGGAGCACCGCGATCTCCCGCAGCACCTCGCTGGCGTTCGTGCGTTCGCGTGCCAGGAGGCCGTTCATCTCGTTCAGCAGTACGCGCAGTTCCGCGAGGCCGCCCCTGGTCGCCTCCGACAGCTCGTTTCGCTGCTGCCGGTGCTCCTGCCGGAGATCCGCGAACCCCCTCAGGATGAGATCGGTGAGTTCGCTGCGCACCGCGTCGATCTTGCTGTCTAAAGCCGAGCGCAGCCCGTTCACTGCGCGTTCGAGCTGGTCGATCTGCTGCTGGAAGTCCCGCCTCGCCACGAATCGCCCCCTTGGCTGCCGTCGCCGTGTAGCGGTGGCATCTCTTTCCGTGACCGCGCGCGGTAAAGCAGCGTTTTCCAGACGATCCGGTGACGGCCTCATCAACCGCACGCCGCTGCGTGGCACGACGCGGGGACGGCGGCCGGGATGTTCCGGGAAAGACACGCGAAGCGCCCTACGCTCAGCACAGTGGATTCCCTTCAGCAACCGGCGGCCTGGCGGCGGTCCGGGCGGCCCGTGGCCAATGCGGCGCGGGGAGCGGTCAGCCTGCTGCTCGCGTGTCATCCCGGGCCCGTCGCCATCGTCACGCTGCTGTCCGGCGGTCTGGCCGTGGCGGCGGGGGCAGACGGGCCCGGAACGGTGCGGGTTGCCGCGGCAGTGCTGGCCGGCCAGCTGTCGGTCGGCTGGGGCAACGACGCCGTGGACGCGCGGCGCGACCGCGCCGCCGGGCGGCGCGGCAAGCCCGTGGCGGCCGGGGCGGTGAGCGCCCGGGGCGTGGGCCTTGCCGCAGCCGTGGCGCTGTGCCTGTGCGTGCCGCTGTCCCTGGCCTGCGGGGTGCGGGCCGGGCTCATCCATCTCCTCGGCGTCGCTGCCGGGTGGGCCTACAACCTGGGGGTGAAGGCCACCGCGCTGTCGTGGCTGCCGTACGCGGCGGGCTTCGGGGTGCTGCCGGCGTTCGCCGCGCTGGCCGCGCCGGCGGGTGCGTGGCCGGGGTGGTGGGCGGTCACCGCGGCGGCGCTGCTGGGCGTGGCCGCGCACCTGGGCAACGTGCTGCCTGACATCCCCGCCGACCTGGCCACCGGTGTGCGGGGCTGGCCGCAGCGGCTCGGCCCGGCGGCGGCACGGCTGCTGCTGCCCGCGCCGCTGGTCGCGGCCACGGCCGTGCTGGCGCTGGGGCGGCCCGGCCCGGGCGCCCTGGCCGCGCTGGCGCTCGCGGTGCCGGTGTCCTTCGCGGGCGTGGTGGCCGGGCGCCGGCACGACGGGGCGCCCTTCGCCGCCGCGGTCGTCGTGGCGGGCGCCGATGTGATGCTGCTGCTGGGCCGGGGCACCTCGCTCGGCTGACCGGCGGGACCGGTGCCCGGCCCGGCGCCCAGCCGGGCGGCGTTCAGCGCCGCGTGGCGTTCTCCGGCCACGGGGCGACGCGTTCGGGATTGTCCTCCGGCACGGTCCGGCCGCAGGAGGAGCATTCCCACTGCGGATTGTCCATCAGGTAACCGTCGTTGGTGAGATGGACCTCGCGGGCCAGCGTGCCCGTGGCGCACCGGCAGCCGATGGCCTCAACAATCGTGCGCATGCGCCCCACGCTAGTGCGGTGGGCGCCCGCGCGTAAGGGCGCGCGGCGCGTGAGCGCGGAGCGCGCGCTCGTTCCGTGCCGCCGGCCGCGTCCCCGCGGCCCAGCGGAACCGCGGGAACACGGCGCGTAGGGTTACATGACGTCAGGACCGGCCAGCGGTACGGGACTTGCCGCGCACGGCGGCCAGCCAGGCGCGGCGCAGCCGGTCCAGTTCGGCGCGTTCCGCCGCGTTCCACGGGCGGTCGCCGTGGTCGAGCACGTAGCGGCGGATCGCCTCGTTGGCGGCGGCGGCGTCCCGGGTTCCCGGCGCCGTGGGGGCGGCGGTCAGCGGCATGACGGTGTCTCCCCTCCGCTCGGGTCGTCCTCCGGTTGCTCCGGCTTCCCGGGCCGGTCCACGGCCGTCCCGGGGGCATCGGCGGCTCATCCGGGGGCCGCCACCAGAGGTGGCGGCGGGACGCTGGGCCGGTTGTGCCCGCCCGCTGGGTCGCCGGGACGGCGCGGGCACCCCAGGCAGCGGTACGCGGCGGGCCCGCCGTCCCCGGCCTCCCGCACGCGCGGCCGGGAGCCGGGGCCCAACGGCGCGATGCGGTGCAGCCGCCGGCCCAGGCGGCGCTCCACGGCCTCGGCGGACCAGTGCCGCGCCAGCTCGCCGGTGGTCACGCCCATGGCCTCCGCGATCCGCCGCTGCGTCGCCCGCCGGTCCCTGGCCTGGCGCACCAGCACCGCCTGGAGGTCCGTCAGCTCACGGAGCAGGTCCCGGACCAGCCTGAGCGACGTCAGCGGGGTGTCGGCGCAGCACAGGTCGTCGGCCCGCGCGTGCCGGGACACCTCGGTCAGCCGCCGCGCCGCGTCCTCGGCGAGGCGCCCGGCGCAGTCCGCGTACCACTCGTCCCGGGGCGTGGGCGCCGGCCCGGCGCGGTACGCCGCGTCGCGGCAGCGCTTGGTGCAGTACTCCCGGGGGCGGCCCGTGCGGTTGGGCTCGAACTGCGCCCCGCACCGGGGGTTCTTGCAGGTCATCACCGCCGCTCACCCCGCAGTAAGTCACTGGCATAGGACGCGGTGGTTTCACCGGCCGCCCCATGCGGAATACTGCGGGCAGCACGTCGCTGCGGCCGCTCCGCCATGAGCAGCCGCCGTGGCGTTATGCGATCAGGAGGCATCCCAAATCCTTCCTGTTTCGTATGGACATCGCTCAGAAGAGAGCCCGGCTCGGGCGCCAACCGTGGGCCGGGCTCCTTCGTAGCCGGGACGGTACACGCCCACCCTCCGCTGTGCCAGGGTCACCAGACGCAATCAAGCTCTGAGCGTCAGCACAGCGGCGAAAGGTGTCAGAAGTGAAAAAGGGCCGATCAAAGTCGGCCTGAATGCGGCATCTTACGGCCATTCCGGAGCAGGGCTCGACGGCGACCGCAGGGCAGGAAAGGGGAGGGGAGAGGGAGGGGAAGAACGGCCCGCTCCCGGCGGCGGCTCAGCTCTCGTAGCCCTCGACCTCGCGCGGCGAACGCAGCGCCGCCTCGTCCGGATCGCCGCCGTACTCGCTGCGTGCCCGCCGCTGCCGCAGCAGGTCCCAGCACTGGTCGAGCTGCACCTCCAGGCCGTCCAGCCGGCTCCGTTCCTCGGCCGACAGGCCCTGCCCCGTGGCACGGTCCCGCAGCACGCGCTCCTCGGCCACCAGGCCGCCGACGCGGGCGAGGATGTCCTTGTCGTCCATGGTCCCCAGGCTAGGCAGCGGCTCGCCGGGCCGCATCCGCTGCACGGCCCGGCGCACCCCCGGCAGATCCCCCCCGGCAGCCGGGGCCGTGGCCGCGGCGCGCGCACGGCCCCGTCACCGCCGCAACGGCCCACCGGGGCGGTCAGCCCAGCAGGGCCGCCACGTAGGCGTTGCGGAACGTGCCCTCCGGGTCGAGCTCCCCGGTCAGCCGGCGGAAATCCGCCAGGCGCGGGTAGCGCGCCGCGATGTCAGCGGGCGCGGCCGTGGTCAGCTTGCCCCAGTGCGGCCGGGCCCCCAGCGGCAGCAGCCGCGCCTCGACCTCCGCGAGCACCGGCAGCACCGCCGCCGTGTCCTTGACCCAGGTGAAGTGGAAGGCCGCCGAGTCCCGGCCGTACGCGGGGCTCAGCCACTGCTCCTCCGCCGCGATCGTGCGTATCTCCGTGACCTGGAGCACCCCGGCGAACGCCGGCGCCAGCTCCCGCAGGGCCGCCACCGCCTCGGGCGCCGCCTCCCGCGGCACGAAGAGCTCGGACTGCAACTCCTCGCCGTGGCTGGGCGTGAACTCGGACCTGAAGTGCGGCAGCCGCTCGTGCCACGGCCCCGGCACGCCGAGCTGCTGGGTGCAGTACGTGGCCGGCATCCCGGCGATGGGGTGCCACGGCTCGCTGGCCAGCCGCCCGCCGAGCCAGCCCTCGCCCGGGTGGTCCGCGCCGTCCCGGTCGGTGCGCCGCTTCAGCACGACGGTGGCCGTGCCGTCCTCCCACCTGGTGAACGTGCTGACGCTGTAGGCCGCGCCCGACACCGCCGGGAACGACTCCCTCACCGCCTCCAGCGGCACCCCGAGGTACACCCACTGCGCCACCTCGTAGGCGGGCTCGATGTCGAGGGTGAGCGCGGTGACGATGCCCAGCGCGCCCAGGCTGACGACTGCGCCCGGGAACCGGTCCGGGTCGGCCTGGCGGTCCAGCCGCAGCAGCTCCCCGCCCGCGCCGACGATCTCCACGGCCGACACCGCCGACGCCAGGCCCGGCTGCCGGTCGCCCGAGCCGTGCGTGCCGGTCGCGACGGAACCGGCCACCGTGATGTGCGGCAGCGAGGCCATGTTGGCCAGCGCGAAGCCCTCCGCGTGCAGTGCGGCCGCGACCTCCGCGTACCGCATCCCGCCCGCGACGGTCACGCGGCGGCGCGCCGCGTCGATCTCGGCCCGCCGGGGCAGGCCGTCGGTGCGCACCAGGTCGCCGGTGGTGTCCGCGATCAGGTTGAACGAGTGCCCGGTGCCCAGGGCCCGGACCGGGCCGGACGCCTCGGCCACGAGGCGCCGCAGCTCCTCCACGGAGGCGGGACGGTGGACGCGCTTGGCGCCGAAGGTGACGTTTCCCGCCCAGTTGCGTGCGGGGGTACCGCTGTTCAGCATGGGCCCGACCGTAATACAGCCCCGGCCGCCGAGAAAGGGCCGTCCGGCCCGTCGAACCGCTCGTGACCAGGCGTTTCCCTCCGCTTACGCGGCCGTGCAGGCTCCGCCGGGGGCGCCGCGCAGCCAATATCGCTCCGGCGTACGGGCGGCCGGTCCAGCCCGTGGATGTCCATAGCTTTGGAAGCAGATGGTCCTCGGCGGCGTCGATCTCAATGGGCTTGCGAGGATCATTACCGGACTCACGGGCCCACCCGCCGGGGCTAATAGCGAGGTGCCCATGAGGCGCCGGGTGCGGCGAGGGCGCGTTCGACGGCGGTGGCAAAGGCCGCCAAGCCTGCGTCGCGGCGGCGCGGTCGCCATCGAGCGCAGCGGCGTTGACGAGGGTGGCCTGGTAGTAGGCGGTGACTCGCAGGTTGTCCAGGCTGCGGGCGGTGTGCACGCACGCCTACGCACGCCTCGAATGGCCGTCCGGCGGCGGGTGGTCGGTGGCCTGTGGTCTCCAACCGCCAACAGGCGTCAGCCCTGGCATTCCCTGCAACCGCGCCAGACCCTGATGGCGCGGCGCCGCCGTCAGCGCGATGATGCCTGGCTTGCACCGCCGCAAAGGCAGAGCCGCACTGCTGACCGCATCACGCCCGGAGCTAGTCCCTTCGACGCGTGCAACGAACGACATCGGGGGAAATGTGGGCCGGGCCGGTCCCCCGCCCGGCCCGGCGTCTCCCGGCGCTGGCATGGAAGCCCATCCCTAGGGTCACGCGCTGGTGCGCTGGAGAAAGTCCCGGACGACGGCGGTGTCTTGGTGGATGGCGAGCTGACCGCGTAGGTTGGCCAGGGTAGAACTGCCGCGTGCGGAGGCCACGCCGCCGAGCTGGCTGACGGCGCGGTGGGCGGCGTGTACGGCGGCGTCGAGGTCGCCGAGGGCGAGGTGGGCCTCGGCGGTGCGCGCTAGGCGCAGGGCCGCGGCACGGGGATAGGCGTCGTGTTCGTAGCCCTCGGCCTGGTGTGCGGCGGGGATGGCCTCAAAATGCGTCAGCGCGGTTCGGGGGTCGCCGAGATTGATGGCGTTGGTGGCTGCCCAGCTCTCCAGCTCGCCGAGGTTCACCCAGTACACCGCGTCAGGTTCTTCAGCCACATCGTGGTCGCGGGCGCGGTCGTAAGCGGCGAACGCAGCGTTTTGGGCACGGGCGGTGGCGCGGCGGTCGCCGGCCTTGGCGTAGGCGCGGGCGCGGCGCGCATGGAGGACGGCCTCCAGCCGGGGGGAGTCGAAACGCCTGGCGTGCCGGAGGGCTTCCTCAGCGAGGGCGACGGAGGCGCCGGTGCTGGCTTCGGCCACCGCCGCGCTGGACGCCGCGTACCTGGCACCGGTGGCCGGGCGGCGTCTCCATCTGACCGGGCACGGTGGAGACGTCGTTCTGGATGCCTCCAGCGCGGTGTGGCCTGACCTCGTCGCCCGTGGCAGCGCCGCGCCGCCCGCCGAGGCGTCACGGCGACGGCCCGGCGCCGCAATGCCGCCGTCCGCCCTCACTGGCGGCACGCCTGCGCACAGGCCTCCCTTACCTACCCTGAAGCTCTTCACGCCGCTGCCGACCTGGTGCTTGCGGGCAGGACGCCTGCGGCCCCGACCGGGTGGTCGTGGGTGCCACTCAGCGCGGCGTCGACCTGGCTGACCCCCACTGGCCGGGCGGTGGTCGCTGCCCGGCTGCGCCAGGCAGCTGACGCAGCTCCACCCGGGGAACTCCCAGGTGCATGGGACGACGTGACGGCGCTGCGCGTCACGGCCGCCGAGTGCCGCGACCACCACCCGCTCTGCACCGCGCTCGGCGTCAACCCCACGCATCCGTTCCTGGACAACACGGTGGTCCGCGCTGCCTTCGCTATTCCCGCCCGGCACCACCGTGTAGAGGGGCGGCCGAAAGCTTTGCTGCCGGTAGCGCTCCCTGCGCTGCCGCGCTGGCTGACCTCCCGGACGTCGAAGGGGAGTTTCGGCCCGATGCTGATCACGGGCTTGCGTCGGCATCGCGCCGCGCTGCACCGCTTGCTCGCCTCGCATCCGCTCGTGCGGGCCGGGCTGATCGATCCCGGCGCTGCCCGCGCGACGCTGGACGCGGCGGCCGATGGCAGCGCGGGTGGCCAGCTGGCGGACGTCCATCACCTGCTGGCTATCGGGTTGTGGGCTGCCAGCTGCCCGGCGGAGGCGGCCTGACCTTGCACTCGCACCCGCTGATGACCGCCGTCCGCCTTGCGGACGGCACGATCGCCGCGCTGGATGTCGTCCGCGACCGATGGCTGTGGCTTAGCCCGGACGCCGTCCATGTGCTGGACACGGTGCTGTGCCACGGCAGTACCGTCCCGCTGGCAAAGGCCCTTACCGCTCAGGGCCAGGATGAGGTCCGCGTCCGTACCGCGCTGGCCGACGCTGCGGAGGGGCTGGCCGCCGCCGGGCTGCTGCCCGCACCGCCCGGCACGAAGCCGCTCACGGAAGCTGCAACGGTGGCCGGGCCGCCTCCGCTGGCTGGACGGGTGCGGTGGCGTCACCGCCTGGTGGCCGCGGTCGGGCTGGCGGTGGCCGTTGCCGTGGTGAAGGTACTGCCCCTGTGCCGGCTGCTGGCCCTGCTTGCCGCGGTGCGGCATCTGCCGCCGGCGACGGCACGGCAGGCCGCGACGCTGCACGCCGCCGTCCTGGCTGCCCGTCCCGTGTGGTGGCCTGGCCGCTTGGCCTGCCTGGAAGTCGCCACGGCCACGACGGTCGCGGCGGCGCTGACGGGCCGCCGTGTCCACCTGGTGCTCGGCGCCAGGCCGTTGCCGAACGAGGCCCACGCCTGGGTGACTACCCCGGCCGGGAGCGCGGTCGGCGCTTATGCCCCCGACAGGCCCTGGGCCCCGGTCCACGCCGTCCCGCCCCTTCCGGACAATCACGCAAACGAGTGAACATCAGGGCGGCGGTGTTGACGCTGCTGGCTGGTGACCAGCGCCTACACCCTGCCGTGCGCCAAATTGCGTTGCCGCCTCCTCCCGGTTCTCGCGCTGATGGGGTGCATGACCACACCCACGCCCCGCCTGGCCGCCGACGCGCACCATCAGCAGGTCGTGCAGATGACGACGACCGCGGTAGCCGCCCGCTTGCCAGCCACACTCGGCCGCGCCGCGGCTCTCGCCTGGCGAGCCGACCGGCGCGCCGTCCTCGTCGTTCTCGGCGGCCAGGCCCTGGCCGCCGTGGCAGCGGCCATCGGGCTGCTGGCCGTCTCCGGCGCCCTCGGACACCTTCTGCAAGACGGCCCCGCCAGTGAGCGCGCCCGCGCCGCCGCACCGGCGCTGGCCGCCATCGTCGTCGTGCTGCTGGTGCGGTACGCGGCGGACGCGGCCGCCCGGCTCGCCGCCGCCCGCGTCGCCCCCGTATGCGTGCGCGAGGCCGACCTCGCCGTGCTCGCTGCCGCGACCAGCATGGAACTGGCCGCCTACGAGAACCCCGGCGTCGACGACGCTCTGGAAGCCGCTGGCGACGGCGCCCAGGCCATGACCGAACTCGTCGAGGACGCCCAGGCGACCCTGGCCGCGCTCGCGCAGATCGCCGCGGCGGCCACAATTCTGACCGCGCTGCACCCGGTGCTCATCCCGCTACTGGTGGCCGCCGCGCTCCCGCGTGCCGTCGCCGCGGTAGGCGCGGCCCGCACCGAGCACGCCGCCACCCACCGCACCCTGTCCGACCGGCGACTGCGCGGCACCCTGCGCGGCTACATCACCGACCGCAACACCGGCGCCGAGGTGCGCACCAACCTCATGGCGGACTTCCTCACCAGCCGCTACCGGGACATCTCGCTGCGCCTGGAGAACGAGGCCCTGGCCGCCGTCCGCCAGAGCGAACGGGTCCGTGCCGCCGGAGACCTCGCGGCGGCCGGAGCGCAGCTCGCTGCCTGGGCCACACTCGCCGCTCTCGCCGTGACCGGCCGCCTCGGCCTGGCGGCGGCCGGCTCAGCGGTAGTCGCCCTGCGCCTGGCCAACGCCACGCTCACAGCTGCCATGCGCACCGCCGCCCGGCTGTTCCGCACCAGCCTGTACCTGGACGACTGGTGCCACTTCATCGCCCTGGCCAGCCGGCACGCCACCCGCCGGGGCACCATCGCCATCCGTGACCAGGGCCCGAAACGGATCGAGCTGGACCACGTCACCTACACCTACCCCGGTACCACCACGCCAGCCGTAGCAGACGTGTCCCTGACGGCCGAACCCGGCGAAGTCATCGCGCTCGTCGGCGAGAACGGCTCCGGCAAGACCACCCTCACCCGGCTCATCACCGGCCTGTTCCTCCCTGGTACCGGCACCGTCCGCTGGGACGACACGGACCTGGCCGACGCCGACCCGGCAACCGTGTGGCGCCACGTCGCGCTCGTGCCCCAGGACTACACCCGCTGGCCGCTCACCGCCCGGGAGAACATCAACCTTGGTGCCCCGCGTCCGGAGGGCGACGCGGCGGTACACACCGCCGCCACGGCGGCCCGCGCGGACACCGTGCTCGCCGCCCTTCCCCATGGCCTCGACACCTCCCTGGCGCGGTCCTGGTGGGGCGGACACGACCTCTCCGGCGGCCAGTGGCAGCGCATCGCCCTGGCACGGGCCTTCCACCGCGACACCCAGGTCCTCGTCATGGACGAGCCCACCTCCGCCCTCGACGCCCGCGCCGAAGCCGCCCTGTTTGCCTCCCTACGGGTTCTGGCGGCCAACCGGATCACGTTCCTCGTCACCCACCGGCTAGCCAGCACCCGCCACGCCGATCGCATCATCGTGCTCGACCACGGCCGCGTGGCCGAGACCGGTTCCTACGCGCAGCTCACAGCGAAGCCCTCGGTCTTCGCTGAGCTGCTGGCCCTTCAAGAGGGACAGGATGACGCCACCGTCGCTGCCTCGGCGCGCACGGAGTGAAACCGATGCGGACGTCGCGAGCGGATCCACCCTGCCGCCCGGCCCCCAGCGCGTGCATGGCGGGGCGCCCGCTGAGGCAGGTATCCGGCTGCAAGCCCCGCCGGAACGACCGGACGTCACACGGGACCGCACGACAGGACGGACACACGTGACCGCGCACGCCGCCGAACCGGGCGACCGCTGGATCCGCCGGTTCCACCCCCGCCCCGACTGCCGCCTCCGCCTGGTCTGCCTGCCGCACGCGGGCGGCTCCGCCAGCTACTTCCACGCCATGTCCCGCCTGATGCCCCCCGGCGCGGAGCTGCTCGCGGTCCAGTACCCCGGGCGCCAGGACCGCCGCGCCGAGGAGCCCATCGACGTCGTGCAGGACCTGGCCGACGCCGTCTACGCGGCGCTGCTGCCGTTCACCGACCGGCCGGTCGCCCTCTTCGGCCACAGCATGGGCTCGCTCGTCGCCTACGAACTGGCCCGGCGGCTGGAGGCGGACGCCGGCACCGTGCCCGCCGTGCTGGCGGTCTCCGGGCGCCGGGCGCCCACCGTGACGCAGTCGGAGGACGTGCACAAGCGGGACGATGACGGGATCGTCGCCGAACTCCTCGCCCTCGACGGCACCCAGGCGCAGGTGCTGGCCGACCCGGACCTGCGGAGCCTGGTGCTGCCCGCCGTCCGCGCCGACTACCGGGCCGCCGAGACCTACCGGCACCGCCCCGGGCACCAGCTGCGCTGCCCCGTGCTCGCGCTCACCGGTGACCGCGACCCGAAGGCGGCGCCGGAGGAGGTGGCGCAGTGGCGCGAGATGACCAGCGGCCCGTTCGGCCTGCGCGTCTATCCCGGCGGGCACTTCTACCTGGCCGACCACCAGGAGCGGGTCGTGGCGGACCTCACCGGGCCGCTGCTGGCCCGCCCCCCGGCCTGACGCCCTGCCACACCCCCGGCCCTACCGGGACCCGGCGGCGGGCAGCCCGGCCACCGAGACCAGCCCGTCGGGCCAGCGCACCGTGACCTGGTGGCCGCCCGCGTCGCCCGTCACGGCCGTGATCTCGGGCAGCTCCTCCCCGGCGGCGCCGGCGTCCCCGGCCCCCGCTGCCGCTGCGCCGCGGCGCAGCGACACCACCGCCGCCAGCACCTCGCCGAGCGGCACGGTGCCGCCGGTCGCCAGCCACGGCACGGCGGTGTGGGTGCCCAGCGGGCTGGTGTCCCGTTCCACTGCCACGCCCGAGTCGGGGAAGCCGAGCAGCGCCACCACCCGCGAGACCAGCCCGCCGGCGGTGGCGGCCCGCGCCCCGGGGCCGGTGCGCGGCGGCTCGTCGGAGGAGACCGGCCAGCCGCCCAGCCGCACCTCCCGCCAGGCGGGCGGCACGGAGCCCGGGTGGTCCACGCGCGCCAGCCGGACCTCCGTGGTGCCGCGCAGCAGCGACGCGACCGTGAGCACCGGCCCGGGGGTGCTGCGCCCCGGCCTGCCCGAGCCGTGGTCGGGCACGTCCTCCTCGCCGCTGGTGTCCACCCAGCGCACCGGCCCCGACGAAGCGGCCGCCAGCACCCCGCCGTCGAGTTCGCGGGCGTACAGCGGCGTGAACCCGGCGCGGTGCGTGGCCCGTCCCGCCGTGTCGAGGACGACCACCGCGTTGTCGAGCGGATCGGCGACCGTCGGGCCGGTCTGCGGCGGCAGCGTCGCCGTCGAGTAGCCGAGCCGCGCGTACAGCGGCGCGTCGGTCTCCTCGGAGCTGGGCGCGGCGTGGTCGGTGCCGTGATTGAGCACCACCGCCACGCCCTCGTCCCGCCGGGCGCCCACCAGCCAGCCGGGCGCCGCGATCACGCGCGCCACGTCGCCGGTCTCCACCGGCAGCGGCTCCTCCGTGGCGGTCCACACCGGGTGGCCGGCGGGCAGGGCCAGACCGAGCATGCCCTTGGCGGCCCAGTACGGCGACGCGGGGCCCGAGTACGACTGCCGCATCGCGGGCCACGCCCGGTGCCAGCCCAGCGTCAGCAGGCCGTCGCCGTCCGGCGCGCCGCGGTCCGCGAAGTGCCGCAGCATGCCGCTGGCCGCCCGGCGCACCAGCCCCGGCGCGGGCCCGCCGGCGCCGGTGTAGGCGGCGGTCCACAGCGGGGCCGCGGCGGCGAAGCGGTACACCAGGCTGCGGCCCTGGAGCAGCGGTGAGCCGTCCGCGCCGACCAGGCACACCGCGTCGGCCAGGTAGCGGCGCAGGTCCGCGGCCCACGTCGCGCGCAGCTCCGGGCTGATCAGCGATCCGGTGACGTCGAACAGATCCGCCCACAGCAGCGGGTACAGGTGCAGCGCCCAGCCCGTGTAGTGGTCGTAGGCGCGCAGGCCGTCGCCGTCCGTCAGCCAGCCGTCCGCGCGCCGCAGCGAGGCGTGGACCGCCAGGTCCTCCTCGATGTCCGCGGCCGACCACGGGCCGCCCGCCTCGCGCAGGAACGACTCGACGACGATACGGAACCACACCCAGTTGATCGGCGGGTACTCCTGCCCGATCACGGTCGCCAGCCAGGCCACGGTCCGCTCGCGCACGCCCTCGTCCAGCCGGTCCCACAGCCAGGGCCGCGTCATCTGGAGCACCAGCGCGACCGAGGCGGCCTCGACCTTGGCCTGGCCGAGCACGTCGGGGCGCGGCCAGTACTCGGGCGAGCCCGGGTCGGTGCCCGCCGCCAGCCCAGCCGCGTACGTCTCCAGCAGGCGGGTCGCGACCGCGCCCTCGCCGCGTTCGCCGGTGATCCGGAAGCCCGCCAGCAGGAACGACCGGGCGTAGCCCTCCAGCGCGTCCGAGTCCGGCCCCGACCGGCTGGCGGGCCCCGGCAGCACCACGCGCGCGCCGCCGGGGGAGCGGTAGGGCTCCAGCGCGGCCAGCATCCGGTCGGCCAGCGCGGTCCAGTGCGCCCGCGTCCAGCCGGTGTACGGCGAAAGCGTCCGGTCCTCAGGCGCCGGGTCCGTGCCGTCTGTCATGCCGTCTCCGTCCTCGTGTTGCCGTGGTCGCTGTCCTTGCCGCGGTCTGCTGCGGCCGTGGGCGCGCGGTTTGTCACGCCCATACCGCCATAGCCTCCCTGGGAACCGGGTCCAGCGGCGGCAGCCCGGCCGCGTAGCGCTCCAGTTCGGTCAGCGCGGCCGCCGCCATGCGGCGCGTCTCCGAGCCGAGCGACCCGGCGATGTGCGGCGTGATCACCACGTTCGGCAGGTCGTACAGCGGGGACCCGGCGGGCAGCGGCTCGGGATCCGTGACGTCGAGGATGGCGTGCAGCCGCCCGTCCTGGCACGCCGCTTCGAGCGCGGCGGTGTCCACCAGCGCGCCGCGCGCGGTGTTGATCAGCACGGCGCCGGGCGGCAGCGCCGCCAGCTCGGCCGCGCCGATCAGGTGCCGGGTCTCCGGCAGGGCCGGGGCGTGCAGGCTGAGCACGTCGGCCTGCGGCAGCGCCTCGGCCAGCGCCACCGGCTCGGCGCCGGCCGCCCGGACCGCCGCCGGGTCGGCCACCGGGTCGACGACGAGCACGCGCGCCAGGCCGCCGTCGACCAGCAGCCGCGTCACGCGCCGGCCGATCCGGGAGAAGCCGACGAGCACCACCGTCCGGTCCACGGCGGACAGTTCGCCGCGCCGCTCCCGGTAGGACCAGTCCTCGCGGTGGCGCCGGGCGTCGGCGGCGAGGAACGGCACCTTCTTGAACGCCCACAGCACCGCCGCGAGCGTGTACTGCGCGACGGGCACCGCGTTGGCCTCCGCCGCCGTCGTCACGAGGATCCCGCGGTCGAACACCGCCGGTGAGACGTGCGCGCGCACCGATCCCGCCGCGTGCAGCACCGCCCGCAGCCGCGGGGCGCGGCCGAGCACCTCTTCGTCGAGCGCCGGGCAGCCCCAGGAGGTCAGCAGCACCTCCGCCCCGGCCAGCGCCCGCCGCGCGGCGGGGGAGTGCAGCTCGTGCACGGCCAGCGGCTCGCCGAGCGTGGCGGCCGCCCGCAGCCGGGCCAGCTCCGCCTCGCCGAACTGCGTGCGCAGCGTGGGCTCGTCCATCGCCAGCAGCGTGCGCGGCCGCCGCCCGCCCGTCACTTCACGCTCCCGGCGGCCAGGCCGGACCGCCACTGCCGCTGGAGCACGACGAACGCGGCGATCAGCGGCACCACCGCGAGCAGCGAACCGGTGATGACGAGCGGGTTGTACTGGGGGAACTGGCTCACGCGGGTGCTCCACTGGAACAGGCCGAGGGTGACGGGGAACAGGTCCGGATCGGTGAGCATCACCAGCGGCAGGAAGAAGTTGTTCCAGATGCCGACGAACTGGAACAGCAGGACGGTGACCACGCCCGGCACCATCATCGGCAGTGCCACGGTGAAGAACGTCCGCAGCTCGCCCGCGCCGTCCATCCGCGCGGCCTCCAGCACCTCGTCCGGCACGGCCGCCTCGGCGTAGGCGCGGGCCAGGTACACGCCGAACGGGTTGGTCAGCAGCGGCAGGAAGACCGCCCAGAAGGTGTCCACCAGCCGCAGGTCCGTCGCCAGCAGGTACAGCGGCAGCGCCAGCGCCGTGGTCGGCACGAGCACGCCGGTCAGCGTCACGGCGAACAGCAGCCGCCGGCCCGGGAAGTCGAGCTTGGCGATGGCGTAGCCGCAGGCGGCGCAGACCAGCGCCCCGAGCACGGCGCCGACGCCCGCGTACAGCAGGGAGTTGCGCACCCATGCCAGGAAGACGCCGTCCTCCTCGGCGAACAGGTCGCCGATGTTGGCGAAGAGATTCCAGTCGCCCAGCTCGAAGGCGCTGGTGGTGGAGAAGTCGCCCATGGACTTCGTGGCGGATGTGACCAGCCACACCAGCGGCAGCACGCTGTACAGCGCCGCCAGCACCAGCAACAGGTGGACAGCCCCCCGCGACGTCCAGCGCGAGGCGGAGGCGGGCCGCCCTCGGGCCGGGGCGGTGCGTGCCGTGCTCATCGTGACCTCCGGGCGGACAGGCGCATCACCAGCGCGGACAGCAGGGCCGAGGCCAGCGCCAGCAGGATGGATGCGGCGGCGGCGCGGCCGTAGTCGTTGCTGATGAACGCCGACTGGTAGACGTACAGGCTGGGCGTCCAGGTCGTGGTGACCGAGCTGGTGAAGTTGCCCAGCACCAGCGGCTCGGTGAACAGCTGGAGCGAGCCGATGACGGTGAACACCAGCGCCACGAACACGCTGGGCCGGATCACCGGCACCTTCACGGACAGCGCGGTGCGCACCGGGCCCGCGCCGTCCACGCGCGCCGCCTCGACCAGCTCGCGCGGCACCGTCCGCAGCGCCGTGTAGAAGATGATCATGTTGTAGCCGACCCACTGCCAGGTGCCCATGTTCACCAGCGAGAACAGCACGCCGCCGCTGCTGAACGGGTCGAACCACAGCAGGCCGGTGACCGGCCCGATGTCCGGGCTGTACAGGTAGGCCCAGATCAGGCCTGCGATGACGCCGGGCACCGCGTACGGCAGGAACACCGCGAGCGACCACACCTGCCGCAGCCGCACCACCGCGCTGTCGAGCAGCAGCGCCAGCACCAGCGCCGCGCCCAGCATCACCGGCACGTGCACCAGCGCGTACCGGGCGACGTTGGCCACGCTCTCCCGGAAGGCCGCGTCGCCCAGCACGTCGGCGTAGTTGCCGAACCACACGAACACCTCGCGCGGCCCGTCGAAGCCGAGCCCCGACAGCCGCTCGGTGAACAGGCTCAGGTAGAGCGCGTAGCCGACCGGCACCAGCACGGTGCCCGTCAGCAGCAGCGCGAACGGCCCGGCCAGCAGCGCGGCGGCGAGCGCGGGGCGCCGCCCGCTCCGCCGCCGCGGCGGCTCGGGGCTGCCGCCCGTCTCGTCAGTCCCGGCGCGCGCCGGGGACACCACGGTCACGCGGTCCTCCCTTCCGTGGCGGCATCGCGCACCGCGAGGCCGCGTTCCCGCATGTCGGACACCGCGGCGTCGTGCACCCGCCGCACGGCCGCCGGGATCGAACCGCTGCCGGCGGCCACCCGGCCCAGCTCGTCGGCGGTGACGGAGAACATCCCGAGCGCGTTCGGCCCCCAGGTCCACTCCGGCACCCGCTCAGCCGCCTCGTCCAGCACGTCGTAGACCGGCTCGCCGACGAAGTAGTCGCTGGTGAACGCCTCCCGGGCCACCTCGCGGCTCGGCAGGTAGGCGGGGAACGGCGAGGTGAACGTCGAACCCACGCGCGGCACTTCGGGATCGGTGCTCAGCCAGCGCAGGAACGTCAGCGCCTCCTCGGCCACCCCCGACTCGGCCGAGATGCCGAAGGCCGTGCCGCCCTGGATGCCGTTGGCGGGCTCACCGCCCCACGTCGGCATCGTCGTGACCGCCCACCGTCCGGTGTCGTCGGGGATGGACTTGTTCAGCGTCCCCACGCTCCACGACGCGCCCAGCAGCCCCCACAGCCGGCCCTGGTGCACCGCGCCGATCCACTCCTGGGTGCCGGTGGGCATGGAACGCACGAGGCCGGAGGAGATCATCTCCTGCCAGAACTCGGCGGTCCGCAGCGTGCCCTCGCTGGCGATGTCCACGACCCACGTCTCGTCCTCGATGCGCCACCACTGCTGGCCGGTCTGCCAGCACATCCCGGCAAAGAACGACCCGTCGTTGAGCGGGAACGTCGTGATGCGCGCGTCCGGGTCGGCCTCGCGCACCGCCTGCGCGGCGTCGCGGAACTCGTCCCAGGTCTGCGGCACCGGAATGCCGTGCTCGTCGAAGAGATCCTTGCGGTAGTAGAACGCCATCGGCGCCAGGTCCATCGGCACCGCCCACGTCCGGCCGTCCGGCCGGACCCCGCGCCAGGCCGCCTCGGAGTAGCCGCTGGCCAGGTCGGCCATGTCCGCGGTGAGTTCGCGCAGGCCGCCGCTGACCATGATCTGCACCAGGCCCTGGTACTCGACGTGCAGGATGTCGGGCGCGTTGTGCGCCTTGATGGCGTTGGTCTGCTGGGCGTAGCCGCCCGACAGACCCGCCGCGATGACGCTCAGCTCGACGTGGATGTCGCGCTGCGCGGCGTTGAACGCGGCGACGTACTGATCCATACCGGTCATCCACGACCAGATCCGAACGGTCGTGGCCCCGGACGCGGCCTGCGACGAACAGCCCGCGAGCCCTGTGCCGCCCGCCGCGAGGGCCGCCGCCCCCGCCGAGGCGCGCAGGAACGTCCGGCGCGAAACGCCGGTACGACGTGCCATGGCTGCCTGCCTCCCCTCTCTTCTCGTCCCGGTACGGGTGGTGCAGGCAACTCCAACCTGTGCGAGAGTGCGTGGTCAATCAGTCCGAAGCGCATCGATCAGAATCGATCGGAAACGATACGAGCGGAGGGTGACCGACCATGCTCGCCTCGCGACGGCACGAGATCATCCTGGCCGAGGTGCGACGGCACGGCACCGTGCGGCTGGCCGATCTGGTCGAGCGGCTCGGCGTCTCGGCCGTGACCGTGCGCCGCGACGTCACCGCCCTCGCCGACCGCGGCCTCGTGGTGCGGGTGCACGGCGGGATCACGCTGCCCTACACCGCCGACCAGCGCGCTCCCGTCCCCGGCGGCACGCTCGTCGGCATGGTCGTCCCCTCGGTCGAGTACTACTGGCCGCACGTCGTCCAGGGCGCCCAGGCCGCCGTCGCCGCCGCCGGGGGCCGCCTGGTGCTGCGCGCCTCCAGCTACGACCCCGCCGAGGACCGCCGCCAGATCACCAAGCTGCTGGAGCGCGGCGTGCGGACCGTGCTCGCCGCGCCCACGGTCGCCGGGTCCGCCGGAGCCGACCTGCTGCGGTGGCTGGGCGGCCTGCCCGTCCCCGTCGTGCTCGTCGAGCGCCTGCCGCCGCCCGAGCTGCCCACGCTCGCCCTGGACGCCGTCACCACCGCGCACAGCCTGGGCGCCGGCCTGGCCGTGCGCCACCTCGTCACGCTGGGGCACCGCTCCATCGCGCTGGTCACCACCCGCTCCAGCCCCACCACCCGCGCCCTGCGCGCGGGCTGGCGCGAGACCACGGCCGAGCTGGGCCTGGTGCCCCCGGAGGGCATGGCGGCCCTCGATCACGAGGTCCCCTCCTACGGTTCCCCCGGCTGGGCCGCCGCCTACGACGACGTCCTCGACCGCTGCCAGGACCAGGGCACGGCGGCGCTGCTGGTCCACTCCGACCGCGAGGCGATCGGCATGGTCGAGCGCGCCCTGGACCGCGGCATCGCCGTGCCCGGCGAACTGGCCGTCGTCTCCTACGACGACGAGGTCGCCGCCGCCTCCGACCCGCCGCTGACCGCCGTGCGCCCCGACAAGCACCGCCTCGGCACGGTCGCCGCCGACCTGGCCCTCACCCGGGCCGCCACCACCTCGGTCCACCCCGTCCACCGCGTCCAGATCTGGCCGACCCTCGCGGTGCGCGACTCCTGCGGCGCCTCCCGGCCCTCTCTCTGACCACCGGGGCGGCCGGCCTGCCCGCAGGCTTGGTATGGTGGGGTCATACCGCTGTCCGGGTGGCGGAATGGCAGACGCGCTAGCTTGAGGTGCTAGTGCCCGTTTAAGGGCGTGGGGGTTCAAGTCCCCCTCCGGACACTCGAAAGACCGTGTCTGGCCCGCGGTTTCTCTCTCGGTGAGGGTTCTAAGAGGCCCTTACATGGCCAACCGCGTGGCCAACGGATGATCTTGCTGGATCAGGCGACCGTGGCCAGCCCCGATGCGGGCGGCGCTCACGGTGGCCAGCTTCTTCGCTGAGTCGGCCCGGCGGCAACCTCATCAAGGGTGAGCATCGTGGGCAGGGCTGGCTCCTCTCAGCGTCTCGGACCAGACTTCCGCTCCGTCGCGCCACACGACGCGGGTCACTCCGGCTGCTTCGAGCCGTGGCAGGCACCGGCAGCAGGTTTCGCGGGTGACGTAGACGGTGCCGCCGCCGAGGTCTTCGCGGCGGGCGTGGAGCAGTGGGGAGGCGCCTGCGGAGTACCGGACCTCGACCGCGGCGTTGTGTGCGCAGATCCATGCATCGCCCAGGGGCGTTCTTACGTCATCGGCGACCTTGGACAGGCCGGGCAGTCGGCGAGGCCGGCTTTGGTGAGCTTGTGGACTCGGGTGGCGAAGGAGGTCACCGGGATGGGCGGTCGGACGAGCCAGGTGCCGGCTGCCCCGGCGTCGAGGCTTCCGTCTCGGATGGGGGGGAGGACCGTGACCTCTGCCAGGTCGGGAGGGATCGCCCCGTTGCCTTCGACGTCAACGGCCAACAACCGGGGCCATGCGTTGCATGTCATAAGTATGTTTGTCCCGATAGGGTGCGAAAGTCACCAGCCATGCACGGAGAAGGGTTCGCCCTTCAGGTAGTGAGCAATTCCGAGCGCGTTGTACGGCTCGGTGTTCCCCGGGAGATGGTCAGCGGGGTGCCATGCGATTCCTGCGCACTTGTGCGGCTCGGCATTGATCGGCGTCCCTGCCCACACCCTGGTGGCGAAGAACCACCCGATCCGTGGTTGACCTTCGCGGTTGCGGTAGTGCGAGACATGCACGGGCCGCAAGGCGTCGGGCCGGATAGTCACACCGACTTCCTCCCGTGCTTCGCGCACGGCAGCGTCAAGGACGCTTTCCCCTGGGTCAACCTTTCCACTGGGAAGGTTGAGGAGTCCGTCTGCGTAGCCGGTACCGGAGCGTTCAGCGAGCAGAATGTGCCTGTCGCGCTCCAGAATGATCAATGCGTCGATGATGGTGTGGGGCTGCATGGGTCCCTCCGGCGTGGTGAATGGGGCGGCAGCCTAGCAGCTGAGCGGCAGTCAGTTGTCGAGGAGTCCCCGGTGATTAACCTGGTCCGCTGTCCAGCGGACACGTTCTGCGGTGCCGAGGCCGGTGGGAAGTTCGGTCAGGGGGACGTGGCTCTCCTGGCACGCTTGATAGACGGCGTGGTCCGCGTCGTCCTGGAGACCGAGCACCTTGTCTCGGAAGCGGTCGCCGCCGGCCCGTTGGCCGAAGTGGTCGCGGCAGCAGACCACCAGGTCGTAGGCGGCCGGCATCCACGCCCGGCGCAGATCCTTCATAGCGGCGGGAGTGTCCGCGGTGCTGGGGTCGGTGCTGTCGAGAACCAGGCGGGCCAGGGCGAGGACGTTGGCCGGGGTCTTACTCAGTGATGAGGAGGCGCTGGTTGCGCGCGGCGCGCAGGGGGGTGGTGAGCTGGAGGGCGAAGAGGCCGAGTGCGGCGGGGGGGGGTCGAAGGTGCCCGTGCCGTGGAGGACGATCGTTTCCAGGTATGGGCTTTCGCGGGCGGGCTCGCCGGTGCATGCGACGTTGACGGAATGTTCGCGGAAGTGGGCCGTTAAGGCGTGGACCAGGGTGGTCTTTCCAGCGGCCTGAGTGCCGTCGATAGCGATCACGGCACAGTCGCGGATGGGCACGGGGCTCCTACGGAATTGTGGAAGGTGGGCGAGTCGGGCCAGGACCAGGCCCCGGTGATGCCGCTGGCGAGGATGCGGTTAACGTTCACACCGCTGGTGTCCCAGCGGCCGAGCCCGGAGGCGAGCGTACCCGGGGGTCGTTTTCGAACCGACGCATTCCGTGCATTACAAGTGCATCCGATCTTCCGCTGGCGTACCCGGGCTATCTGGACGTGCAATCAGTGCTCGCCCAGTTTCTTCTTGCTCCCTCCGCGGCCTCGAAAGGTCATCCCGTTCCAGGCAGGCGAAAACGGCGCATCTCCGGGACCATTCACACTCTTCGGAGTTGGGAACGATACGGATGCGGACGTAGCCTTCATGGAGTCGGTCGCAGGCACGACCTTCAATGACGACGCCCTCACCCTCCGTCGCCTGAACCGCTTGCACAGGAATCTTGCTGAGGCTGCTCTTTCGCAGGAAGATAGCCTTGAGCTGGTCGAACGCATCCAGAGAGACGATCTGAGATGAACACACGGGCCGACCTGTACGCGGCCGACCTCCGGACCGCCAACTGGAGGAAGAGTTCGTACACGGCGAACAACGGCAACTGCGTCGAGGTGACCGAGATCCCCGGCGTCGCTGGCATGGCCGTCCGCGACTCGAAGAACGTGGACATCCCAGCCGCCCGCGTCTCCCGGGGCGCGTGGGCCCAGTTCCTCAGCGCCGTCGCTGGCGAGAGCTTCGTGCCAGTGGAGATGTGATCGTGCAGCGGAGCAAGGGAGACCTCTACGCTCTCGACCTCAGCGATGCCGTCTGGCTCAGTGCGCCTGGGAGCACTGCGGAGGACCGATTCGGGATCGCCAAGCTGCCAGGAGGAGCCGTTGCGTTGCGTAACCCTGCTGACTCTCATGGCACGGTGCTCCGCTACACGGCAGCCGAGTGGGAGGCGTTCGAGCGCGGAGTCCGAGACGGTGAGTTCGGACCGACCACCTGACCAGCGGTTCACCGTCGGCACGTTCGTGTGCGGCCTGCACCGGCCACCGGTGTGGGCCGCCGCTGTCTTTGGGGGACGGCTCCTCCCGCCGGTTGCCTCCGCCGCAGTGAATGAATGAATCATTGTTCGGCGACTGACGGTGGGCTCCTGCCCGCCTCGCGTGGCCAACGCGTGGCCAACAGCGGTCCGCATTCGTAAAGACCCAGGTAGAGGCCATGAAGACCAGCCTTGCTGCATCCGCTGTGTGTTCGAGGAACCGCAGGTCAGGGGCCTGGTGGCCTACTACCCGGGGTGGCAGTTCAAGTCCCCCTCCGGACACCACGGGTGGTGCGGGTACCGCCCGAGCCGAACGTGTGCTCCGTAAGGACCTGGAGTAGGGGTTCGTCGCGCACGGTGAGGGGGAGCGCGCCGCTGCCGCGCCGCGCGGGCTGATGCGGTGTCTGGCCAGCCCCTTCCCCCGCTCCGCGAGGGAAGGAGTCCGATGCCCTCCTCTTCATCGACATCGTCGGCTTCGCCGATCGCCTCGGTCCTGTTCGTCTGCGTGCACAACGCCGGTCACCCGGCCCGTGCAGGCCGCAACGCTGCGGGGCGTTCTGAGCGAGACGGTGCTGAGGAGGCCAGCCGGCGGTCACGACGTCATGGTCAGGCAGCTCACGCGGATGGTCGAAATGTCGGAGCGGCGAACGTACACCTTCGGGTTGTGCCCTTTCATGCCGGGTCCATCAAGGGGTACTCACAGGTCAGTTCGGCATCCTGCGGTTTCCGGAGACGGGGACTGGCGCGGAGTCCGAACCTCCTGCCGTCTATGCCGATGGCTGCACTGGGGATCTGTACCTGGACAAACGAAGGAGGTAACCCGTTACGACGGTGCGTTCGCCGGCATCTGGCGCACGGCGCTCAAAGAGACAAGCAGCCGAGGTCTTCTCTCGCACGCGGTAGGGAGCTATGCCTCACATGACGGACGGTGGCGGAAGCCGAGCTACAGCAACGGGCAGTCAGTGTGTGTGGAGGTAGCGGAACGGTGCCTTCGGTGCTGTCCCTGTCCGGGACAGCAAGGCGCCGGCCCGTGGCCATGTGGGCGGTCCGGGCGGACGCCCGGCAGGCGTTCATCGCTGCCCTGGAGGCCGGTAAATGGCGTCTGATCATCACATGCCCCCGCCGGCCAGGCGGGCGGGGGCTTCGGGCAGTGCGGGCCCTGCGGACCGGTCCGCCGCGTACCGTACGTGACGTACGGGCGGGCCCACGGCGGTCTTCCCCCGCTCGTGACCTCCTCGCGCTGGCCTCGTTGTCCGAGCAGAGGCCATTCACCCGCCGTGTCAATGGATGCCCGGTCAGTGACGGCTGAGCCGGCACCAGGACGGGCGGGCCTGCCAACTGGGGGCGAGGGGAGGAGCGATGACGAACGGCTCGCGTACCGTGCTCATGTCCCGGGTCACCCTGGGCCGGGCCCTGCGGCGGCTGCGCGACGAGGAGCACGGACTGACGCTGGCGGAAGCCGCCAAGGCGCTGGGCTGCGACGATTCCCTGCTGAGCCGGATCGAGAACGGCAAGCGGGCCTGCTCCCCGCAGACGTTCGGCAAGCTGATGGACCTCTACCGCGTGCCGCAGGAGCAGCGGGAGGAACTGGCCCGGCTCCAGGCGTCGTCGAACACGAGAAAGGCGCCGTGGTGGGCGCGGTACCGCGACGCCCTCACGTCCTCCTACGAGCAGTACCTCGCCTTCGAGGACGCCGCGCACAGCGTCTTCGAGTTCCAGCTGGCTCTGCTGCCCGGCCTGGTGCAGACCGAGGACTACGCCAGGGCCGTGACCGCGAACCGCTTCTCGTCGCTGGGACCGGACCAGGTCGACAGCCTGGTCGAGGTCCGCATGGAGCGCCAGCGGCGCCGGCTGCACGAGACCGCCGAGCCGCTCCAGTGCGACTACGTCCTCACCCAGGCGGCGCTGGAGTTCCGCGTCGGCGGGCCGGCCGCGTACCGCCGGCAGCTCGACCGGCTCCTGGAGGTGTCGGACCACCCCAGCGTGACCGTGCGCGTCATTCCCTATGCCAAGGGCGAAGAAGGAAGCCAGACCGCCCCGTTCAGCATCTTCCGGTTCCCCGGTGACCTCCCGGACGTGGCCTTCGGCGAGTTTGTCGCTGGCAGTCTCACGATGGACGATCCACGCGATCTGCGCCGCTTGCACCGCCTGTTCCGCGGGGTCGCCGGTGCCGCGCTCAGTCCCGCCGCGACACGCGATCTCGTGGCAGGCATCAGGGACAGGGGAGAGTGATGGACAAGCACGAGCTGTACGCGATCGACCCGGCCACGCTCGTCTGGCAGAAGAGCGGCCTGACGGCTGACAGCGGTCAGTGCTTCGA
Source organism: Streptomyces sp. 7-21 (assembly GCF_016741785.1). Lineage (GTDB taxonomy): Bacteria > Actinomycetota > Actinomycetes > Streptomycetales > Streptomycetaceae > Streptomyces. The sequence continues at coordinate 54,463 of NZ_JAERRL010000006.1, read as the reverse complement.
GCTGGCGCCCCTCCCGGACGGCGGCGTGGCGGTCCGGGACGATGAAGCACCCCTCCCGGGGCCACCTGTGTTTCACGGCGGGGGAGCGGGCCGCCTTCCAGGGCGGTGTGCTGCACGGCGACTTCGGCAGCCTGTGATGCGCCAGCGGCCAGCGGCAGGCGCGGCGGGGTGAGATCCCGCGCGATCTCACCCCGCCGCCTTCCGGTGCGGCCCGGGCCGTTGACCGGCCCGGCCGCCCGGGTCAGTGGGCGGGCCGGGACCCGGGCTCCGCGCCCGGATCCGTGCCCGTGCCGCAGCCGGACTCGCTCACCCCGGCCGCGTAGCGGATGCCGCCGAGCAGATGGGCGAGGAAGTCCTCGTCGGCGAAGGACTCGGCGGTGTGCCCCAGCCCGGTGTAGAACGACCGGCCGCCCTCGTACTCCTGGCACCAGGCGATCGGGTGGTCGCCGTTCATCGTGCCGCCGCTGTAGCTCTCCTCGTCCAGCGAGGCCAGGACATGGACGCTGTCCCGCGGATTGGAGCGGTAGTTGTACCACTCGTCCATGCGCTCCCAGGCGTCCGGCAGATGCGCGGTGGCCTCGTGCTCGTGGTCCTCGACCACCACGGTGGCGGTCTGGATCTCCGGGTGCGAGGCGAAGTACGCGCCGACCAGTTCGCCGTAGAACGGCCAGTCGTACTCGGTGTCGGCAGCGGCGTGGACGCCGGCGTAGCCGCCGCCCTGCGCGATGTACTGCTCGAACGCCGCCTGCTGGTCGTCGTTGAGGACGTCGCCGGTGGTGGACAGGAACACGACGGCGTCGTACTGGGCGAGGTTGCCGGCCGTGAAGGCGCCCGCGTCCTCCGTGGCGGTCACGGCCAGGCCGCTGGCCTCGCCGGCCTCCTCGATCGCGGCGACTCCCGCCTCGATGGAGTCGTGGCGGAAGCCCGCCGTCGCCGAGAAGACGAGGACGCTGGCCTCGGCGTCATCCTCCTGCGCCAATCCGGCGCCGTGGGCGGGCAGGGCGGGCAGCGCGGCGGCGCACAGCGCCGTTCCCGCCGCCAGCCCGGCCAGCCGCCTCGCGCGTGGCGTCATGACGGTCACTCCTCTCCGCCGGTGGTGAACGTGAAGTCGTCCAGCGTGAACAGGGTCGCGTCCGTGTCGCCGGTGAAGACCAGGCAGAGCGTCGTCGTGCCCTCCGGAGCGCCCGACAGCTCGGTGCTCACCTCCTGGAACGACCCGTCACCGCCAGCGGGCACGTCCACGGTGCCCAGCAGCGTGCCGTCGGGGCCGCCGGCGCGGACCTCGATCGTGCCGCCGGCGTCGTCGCCGCCGGCCGCGGCCCGGGCCGTGAACGCGGTGGCGTCCGCGAGCACGTACGGCTCGAACGCGATCCAGTCGCCGTCGTGGATGCCGCCCACGGCCTGGCCGCCGTGCGCGCCGTCCGGGTAGGTGACCTCGACGCCGCTGGCGTCACCGAAGTGCTCGGCCTGCCGCTGGCTGGTCTGCGTCAGGTGCTGATCGTGGCCGGTCAGCCCGCCGCTGTCGGTGTACTGCGCGTCCCACACCCCGAAAATGTTGGCGTTGGGGTCGTGCTCGCCGTCGGACAGCGTCTGGAGCGTGCCGGAGCAGCCGGTGGCGGACGTCAGCTCGTGGCCGTGGTCGTCGTGGCCGAGGATGAACCGCAGGGTGACCCGGGAGCAGTCGATGTCGTCGCCGTCCTCGGGGTCGGTGACGGTGATCTCAAACGGCACCTCGTCGCCGAAGTCGACGATCTGGCCGTCGGCCGGCAGGTTGAGCTCAACGGTCGGCGCGGTGTTCCCGACGGTGAGGTACACGGAGGCGCTGGCGGTCAGGCCGGTGGTGTCCTCGACCGTCAGGGTGGCGGTGTACTCGCCCTCCTCGGTGTAGGTGTGCGTCGGGTTGGCCTCGGTGGAGGTGGCGCCGTCGCCGAAGTCCCAGCTGTAGCTCAGCTCGTCGCCGTCGGGGTCGCTGCTGCCCTCGGAGGAGAACGCGACCTCCAGCGGCGCCGGACCCGAGGTCACGTCGGCCGACGCCCGGGCCACGGGGGAGCGGCCCTCACCGCCGACCGCCTCGATGCGGTACAGCGCGCTGAACTCGTTGCCTGAGCCCCAGCCGGTGCCGTAGTCCAGCACGTACAGCGCGCCGTCCGGGCCGAAGGCGGCGTCCATCACCTGCGTGCCCGACCACGGGAAGTCCTCGATGGCGCCGGGGCTGCCGTCCTCGCCGACCTCGATGGTCTTGATCCACTGCCGCCCGAACTCCATGGCGAAGAAGTCGCCGTCGTACTCCTCGGGGAACTTCACCGGCGAGTCCAGGTCCGGGTCGTAGTTGTAGACCGGGCCGGCCGTGGGCGACTCGGAGCCGTCGCCGAACTCGGGGACGGACCCGCCGTCGTAGACGATCCACCCGGGCTGGGACGGCGGCAGCTCGGTCAGGCCGGTGTTGTGCCGCGACTCGTTGACCGGGCCGTTCTCGCAGTCGAAGGCGTCGCCCGACTCGCCGGTGGCGAAGTCGTACTCGACGTACGGCGAGTTGTCGGCGGCGCAGAACGGCCAGCCGAAGTTGCCGGGCCCGGTCACGCGGACGAACTCCACCATGCCGGCGGGGCCCCGGTCGGGGTCGGCGGTGCCGGCGTCCGGGCCGTACTCGCCGACGTACACCGCGCCCGTCGCGTCGTCGACGGAGATGGTGAACGGGTTGCGGAAGCCCATGGCGTAGATCTCGGGCCGGGTTCCCGGCGTGCCGGGCTCGAAGAGGTTGCCCTCGGGGATGTCGTACGAGCCGTCGTCGTTGACCGAGATCCGCAGGATCTTGCCGCGCAGGTCGTTGGTGTTGCCGGACGAGCGCCGCGCGTCGTAGACGGGGCTGCGGCCGTCGCGCTCGTCGATGGGCGTGTAGCCGTCCGAGGCGAACGGGTTGGAGTCGTCGCCCGTGGACAGGTACAGGTTGCCCTCGGCGTCGAAGTCGATGTCGCCGCCGACGTGGCAGCACTGGCCGCGGTCGGTCTCCACCTCCAGGATGGGGACCTCACTGTCCAGGTCGAGGGTGTTGTCCTCGTTCAGGGTGAAGCGGGAGAGCTGGTTGTAGCCCCGCCACGCCTCGAAGTCCTCCTCGCTGCCCTGGCTCGGGGCGTCGCCGGGCGGGGTGTCCAGCTCGGGCGAGTAGTAGAGGTAGATGTAGCGGTTGGTGGCGAAGTCGGGGTCGACGCCGACGCTCTGGAGGCCCTCCTCGTCGTGGGTGTAGACGTCCAGCTCGCCGGCGACGCTCGTGTTGCCGTCGGCGTCGGTGACGAAGAGCCTGCCGTCCCGCGAGGTGTGCAGCACCGAGCCGTCGGGCAGCACGGCCATGTGCATCGGCTCGCCCACCTCGTTGACGCCCTGGGCGAGCGTCACCTGCTGGAACTCCGCCTGCCGCGTGTCCGCGGCCGGCGCGGACCCCGCCGGCGTCGCCGACAGGGCCGTGACGGTGCCCGCCGTGGCGAGCAGCGTGCCGGTCGCGGCCGCGGCCAGTCGTATCAGTCTCCTGCGCATGTGTCTGTCTTCTCCATCGGATTGACCGGGTGGCTGCGGGGTGCTGGGCTGCTACACCCCGTCGGACTCCCAGGTGGTGGTGGCCGAGCTGGCCCCGCCCGGGAGACGGTCGCGGGCGGCGGTGTCGCCGTACAGGCTCCACCGGAACCAGTCCAGGAAGGTGTTCTCGGTCTGCGGGTACGAGGGGAAGTCCGGCACCAGGTAGGCGCCGTGGTCCGCTCCGACGTGGGTGAGGAACGCCTTGGGAGCAGGCATCTCCTCGTAGGCGGCGCGGGCGGAGCCGTAGTCGCAGGTCGGGTCCTGGTCGCCGTGGATGAACAGCACGTTGGCGGCGAGCCCGGCCGGGTTGCCCATGTCCACGCAGGCGATGGGCACGGCAGCGGCGATGCGGTCGTCGGGCCAGTTGGTGAGCAGGCCGTGGGTGGTCATGCCGCCCATGGAGTGGCCGGCGACGCCGACCCCGGCGGCGGTGTCGATGTGCCCGGCGAACGGATCGCCCGGGGCGTCGTTCAGCGCCAGGGTCTGCGTGATCACCTCGGAGACGTCCCGGGACCACTCGCCGCCGTAGACGCTGCCGATGTTGGTGTTGTCGGAGAACGACGGCGCGGGGCAGATGAAGCCCGCCGCCGCCAGGCCGTGGGTCTGGGAGGAGTAGCAGTCGGAGTTGCAGCCCATGCCGTGGCTGAACTCGGCCACGGGGAAGACGCCGTCGGCAAGGGGCGCGTCGGGGACGGGTGAGCCGCCGGGGGTGCCGGCGGCCGGGTAGAAGATCTTGGTGAACAGCGGGCGGCCGTCGCGGCTCCAGGCGAACTCCCGGACGCCGACCGCGAACGGTTCGGCCGGCGCCTGACGGGGTAAGGCCGCTGCGCGCGGGGAGGCGGCCGCGGTGCTGGCGGGCAGGGCTCCCAGGGCCGCCGCTCCGGCTCCCGCGGCGGCGAGGCTCAGCAGGGAGCGTCGTCCGATCGGCATGGCTGGCTCCTTGTGGGGGTCGGGTGTGGGGGGATGCGGGCGCGGGCCGGCCAGGCGCGGCTCAAATGAGGAGGTCATGACAATCAAGTCGGCCCCTGGCGCCTGGTCCAGCCCTCCGGGGGTGACGGAAACGCGGTCGGTGGCGTGTGCTGCCGAAGTGTCGCATCGTTCGTGATGTCGAACGATGAACGGGTCGTCAGACACGGATCATAGGCGAGCTGAGGCGGGAGTCAACGCGTCGCGACGCATTTTTTCGAGCGCGGGACCGAATCTGCGCGCCGTGTGCACGTCTGGGGTGCCCGCGGCTGAGGCGGGGCGTGCCGCCTTACCGGCGCAGCCGCTCCGGGCCGCCCGGCGCCGACCGTCGGGCCACCCACGCCTCGGTGATGTGCGTGAACATCGCCTCGGCCGCGCCGGCCGGGTCCCGGGCCGCGATGCGCTCGCAGATCCGGCGGTGGCCCTGGTTCGACGCCGCGCACAGGGCGCGCTCGGTCCTGCCGACGTACCGGGCGGTGTGGAGGACCTGGTTCTCCAGGGAACGCACCACGGCGCGGGCGATGCGGTTCCCCGAGGCCCGCATGATCACGTCGTGGAACGCCCGGTCGTGGTCGGCGTAGGTAGCGGGATCGTCCAGCAGGCCGTCCATCTCGCTGACCAGCAGACGCAGTTGCGCGACCGTCTCCTCGGTGGCGAGCTGGGCGGCCTGGTTGGCCATGTCCGACTCCAGCAGGCGCCGCGTGACGACGAGGTCGTCGAGGATCTGGAGGCTCTCGTCCTGCTCGATGCTCGCCGCGAGCACCATCTCGTCGAGCATGTTCCACCGGGACGGCGGGGTGACCACGGTGCCGGAGCCCTGGCGGACCCGCACCAGCCCCTTCTCCTGCAGAAGTTTCACCGCCTCGCGGACGACCGTGCGGCTCACCGCGAACGCTTCGCAGAGCGCGGGCTCGGGCGGCAGTGAGGAACCCGGCGGATGCGCACCCCGGACGATGCGCTCCACCAGCTCGGCCGTGACCGCCCGGACCAGGCTGGCCGGCCGCCGGGCCCAGGCCGGCGGTGCGATGGCACCGGTGCTGTCCTGCCGTGGTGCCTGCCGTGATGCCGTCATCGTCCCTCCGGTGGCCCGCGAACGGACGGCGCGGCGCACCTCACCCAGGATTATACGAAAGCCTTGACATGATACGTCATACGAATTACGTTCCGCTGGGCCGGGTCCGGGACACCCGACCGCCCGCGGCCGTCCGCGCCGCGCCCGCCGCCGCGTTCACACCTCTTCACGAAGCTCCACGCCGTCCGCTCGCCTCCGCTGACGGCGGCTTTCCGCCGCCCGTCTCTGTCGAAGGGCTGACTGAACCCGCATGCGCATCACCGGACTTCGCACCCTGACGGCCATGCACGACTGGGGCCGCCCCATCGGCGACGCCAACGGTGTCTTCGCCGACGGCATCGTCCCGGTGCCCCTCGTCCTCGTCGACACCGACGACGGCATCACTGGCGTCGGCATCGGCTCCCACGCCGAGGCGGAGACCCTCTTCGAGGCCCTCGAGGGCGAGGACCCGCGCGCCGTGCCCGCGCTGTACGACCGGATGCTCCGTCAGGTCTTCAAAGCCGGCCACACCGGCGTGGTATCCGCGACCATCGGCGCGCTCGACACCGCCCTGTGGGACATCAAGGCCAAGTCGGCCGGGGAACCCCTGTGGCGTCTTCTCGGCGGCCGCGACCGCACGGTGCCCGCCTATGCCTCGGGCCTCGACATCGACCTGAAAGACGACCAGCTCGTCGCGCTCTACCAGGAGTACGCCGACCGCGGACTGCGGGCGGCGAAGCTCAAGGGCGGCATCGACGTCGACCTCGACCGCCACCGCCTGACCCTGGTGGAGCAGGTGCTGACCGACGCCGCGCATGGCGTGCGGCCGAGCCTGATGCTGGACGCCAACGAGTTCTGGACCCGCAAGCAGGCCGTCCGCCACGTCGCGGAGCTCGAACGCACCCTGGACCTCACCTGGGTTGAGGAGCCGGTGCGGCGCTGGGACGCCGAGGGCCTGGCCGTGGTCCAGCGCGGCATCCGCGCCTCGGTCGCCAGCGGCGAGAACCTCGCCGGCCTGGAGCAGTACCGCCCGCTGCTGTCGGCGGGCGCGCTCGACGTCGTGCAGACCGCGGCGGTCCACGGCGTGACCCACTTCCTGCGGGTCGCCGCCCTCGCCCACGCCCACGACCTGCCCGTCAGCCCGATCGGCAGCACCCCGCTGGGGCTGCTCCACGCCGCGACGGCCGTGCCCAACCACCTCGTCAGCGAACTCCAGGACCTTACCCCGCCGACCGGGCTCTCGGTCGACGTAACCGTCGAGGACGGCGCCTTCGTCCTCGGCGACACCCCGGGCGTCGGCATCCACGTCGACGTCGAACGCGTCGCCGCGTCCCGCCAGCTGCGCACCGTCACCCCGGACGGACCCCACGTCCGCCCGGAGGGCGCGGGACGGCGGCTGCACACGGCGGCCGGCCCGCGCAGCGCACCGCCCAGTGCCCCGCACCCCGATGAGGAAAGGACGTGACCGTGCATTCCCGACCCCCGTTCCGCCCGCGGCTGCCGCTCGCGGCGGCGGCCCTGGCGGCCCTGGCCGCCGGGACGATAGCCGCCGCGCCGGCACAGGACACCGGCGTCACCCTCTACGTGGCGCCCACCGGCGCCGCAGACGCCGACGACGACGGCCCCGGCACGGCCGACGAGCCGCTCGCGACCCTCGGCGAGGCCCAGCGCCGCGCCCGCGACGCCGCCCAGGACGGCGGCGACGTGACCGTCAGCCTGCTGGACGGGACCTACCGCCTCAGCGAACCCCTGCGCTTCGACGCCGCCGACTCCGGCCGTGACGGCGCCACCGTCACCTGGCAGGCCGCCCCCGGCGCGTCCCCGGTGCTCACCGGCGCCGAACCCGTCACGGGCTGGGAGCTCGACGACCCCGGCACCGGCGTGTACCGGGCCGACGTCGGCACCGGCTTCGACACCCGGCAGCTGTACGTCGACGGGGAGCTGGCGCAGCGCGCGCGGCAGGACCTGCCGGCCTCCGCCATCGAGCTGAACGAGGACGGCTTCACGCTCACCGACCCGCAGTTCGCCTACCTGGCGGACCTGCCGGACCAGGAGCGCATGGAGCTCCAGGCCATGCTGTCGTTCACCAACCGCTTCGCCCCCGTGGCACGCGTCGACGGCATGACGGTGACCATGGAGCAGCCGGCCTGGGACAACAACACCTTCGGCTACGACACCATCCAGTCGCCGTTCCGCAGCCCCACGTTCTGGCTGCTGAACTCCCGGGCCTTCCTCAACGAGCCCGGCGAGTGGTACCTGGACACCGACGCGGGCACGCTGTACTACAAGCCGCTCGACGGGCAGGACCTGGACCAGGCCAGCGTGGAGCTGCCGCGGCTGGAGACGCTGGTCGAGGTCGGCGGCACCTACGACGAGCCGGTGCAGAACCTGACGTTCCGCGGCCTGACCTTCACCGGCACCACCTGGCTGCATCCCAGCTCGCCCAACGGGTACGCCAACCAGCAGACCGGCACGTTCCTCACCGGCGAGCAGGAGCACCGGCCTGACGACGCCTTCACCTCCTGCGCCACCGGCTGCCGCGGCTTCGAGGGCGCCCGCAACAACTGGGCCCAGGCGCCTGGTGCCGTGCAGGTCTCCGCGGCCGACGGCATCGCATTCGAGGACAACACGTTCGTCAATCTCGGCTCGGTCGGCCTGGGCATCGGCAACGACGCCAACGCCCACGCCACCGGCGTCGGTCTGGGGGCGCAGCACATCTCCGTGACGGGCAACACGTTCACCGCCAGCGCCGGGGGCGGCATCGTCGTCGGCGGGGTGCGTCCGGACGCCCACCACCCCTCGGACCCCCGCATGACCAACAGCGACATCACCATCAGCGACAACCGCATCTACACCACGGCGCTGGAGTACCTCGACCAGGACGGCATCTTCGCCAGCTACGTCACGCGGCTGACCATCGCACACAACGAGGTGGCGGACATGCCGTACACCGGCATCGGCGTCGGCTTCGGCTGGGGCGCCAACGACCCGGGCGGCAGCCCGGAGTACGTCGACCGCGGGCTGTACGACTTCCAGCCGGTCTACGACACGCCGACCACGCTGGCCGACGTCCAGATCGTCGGCAACCGCGTCAGCGACGTGGTGCACACCATGTTCGACGCGGGCTGCTACTACACGCTCTCCGCGATGCCGGGCAGCACCATCGAGGGGAACGTCTGCGAGCGCAGCGGGCAGCTGGGCCTGTACTTCGACGAGGGCTCCCGCTACCTCACCGCCGCCGGCAACGTCTTCTACCAGACCGCCGCGCAGTGGGCGCACGCCAACAACCAGAACGGCAACCTCACCGGCGACATGACGCTGACCGGGAACTACACCACCAACCCGGACATCACCGGCCTGGTCGACGGCGAGCGCGGCAACACCGTCCGGGACACGGTCGTCTTCGATCCCGGCGCCGTCCCGGCGGAGGCGGCGGACATCATCGCCGCCTCCGGCCCGCGCGACGACCGGTCATGACCCGCTGGCGGCTGGCCTCGGCGTGAGGAGATAGGTGGTGCCCGCGGTGGCGGCGAACGCCGTCACCGCGTCCTCACCCGCGGCCGCCGGATCCGGCTCGGCGGCGACCCGGCCGCCGCCGGCGACGCTCACCGTCACCGGCACGCCGGCCGCCACCCGCAGCGTGCGGGTGCGGCCGGCGTGCACGGCGGCGCGGGTGAGCTGCCCGTCCCGCCAGGTGAGGTCGACGGTCTCGCCGCCGCGCGCCCGCAAACCCGTTACCTGCCCCTCGGGCAGCTCGGGCGGCAGCGCGGGCAGCAGCCGCAGCACGTCGGTGTGGGACTGCACCAGCCACTCGGTGATGCCCGCGGTGGCGCCGAAGTTGCCGTCGATCTGGAACGGCGGGTGCAGGCAGAACAGGTTGGGGGCGGTGCGGTCGGGGGTGAGCTGATCGCGCAGCAGCTGGAACGACCGGGCGCCGTCCCACAGCCGCGCCCAGAAGTTGATCTTCCACGCCAGCGACCAGCCGGTGCCGGCGTCGCCGCGCTGTTCGAGCGTGACGCGGGCCGCCTCGGCCAGCTCCGGAGTGCCCTCCGGGGTGATCTGGTTGCTGGGGTGGAGCCCGTACAGGTGGGAGACGTGGCGGTGGTTCTGCTCGGGGGCGCCGGCGTCCCAGTCCTCCTGCCACTCCTGGATCTGGCCCTGGCTGCCGATCCGGGTGGGCGGCAGCCGGCGGGCCAGCTCCCGCACGGTGGCGCGGAACTCCGCGTCGGTCTCCAGCAGTTCGGAGGCGGCGGCGACGGCCGTGAACAGGTCCCGCAGGATCTGGGCGTCCATGGTGGGCCCGGCGCATATCGACACGTCGGGATGGTGCGCGTTCTCCGGGGAGCTGGAGGGGCAGGTCACCAGGTAGCCGGTGTTCGGGTCCGTCACCAGGGTGTCGGCGAAGAACTGCGCCGCGCCCCGCAGCGCGGGGTACCGGGCGCGCAGCGCGCCGAGGTCGCCGGTGAAGCGGTAGTGCTCCCAGATCTGGAGAGCCAGCCAGGCGCCGCCGGTCGGCCACATGCCCCAGAACGCGCCGTCCACGGGTGCGGTGCCGCGCCAGGCGTCGGTGTTGTGGTGGCAGACCCAGCCGCCCGCGCCGTACTGCGTCGCGGCGGTGCGCGCGCCGGTCACGGCCAGCTCGTCGACCATGTCCAGCAGCGGCTCCATGGTCTCGATGAGGTTGGCCGGGCCGGCCGGCCAGTAGTTCATCTCGGTGTTGATGTTGACCGTGTACTTCGAGTCCCAGTCCGGGCTGAGCGAGTCGTTCCACAGGCCCTGGAGGTTGGCGGGCTGGGTGCCGGGCCGGGAGGAGGAGATGAGCAGGTAGCGGCCGAACTGGAAGAACAGCGTGACGAGCTGCGGGTCGTCGCCGCTGGCGAAGCCGGCCACCCGCTCGTCGGTGGGCAGCGCGGCCGCGCCGGAGGTGCCCACGTCCAGGGAGACCCGGTGGAACAGCTCCTGGTAGTCGGCGACGTGGCGCGCGCGCAGCTCCTCGTACTCCCGGTCGGCGGCCGCCGCCAGGGGCGCGGCGGCGCGGGCGTTCTGGTCGCCGGTCACGTCCTGGTAGGAGGTGTAGCTGCTGCCGACCGAGACCAGCAGCGTGACGGCGTCGGCGCCGGTGACCGTCAGGGTGCCGCCCTCGCTGGTGACCGTGCCGCCGTCGGCGCGGGCGGTCACCAGGGCGCGGAAGGCGACCTGGCCGGGGACGCCCTCCCAGTCCTCGGTCGTCCCGTCCAGGCCGGCCGTCAGCGGGTCGGGGGAGTGGACGGTGCTGGCCTGCGGGCTGCTGAAGGCCGCGGAGAACGAGACGCTGCCGGGGGCGTCCGCCGTCAGCCGCACGACGATCACCTGGTCGGGCGCGCTGGCGAAGACTTCCCGGGTGTGGGTGACGCCGTCGCGGGTGTAGCGGGTCAGGGCGGTGGCGGTGGTCAGGTCCAGTTCACGGTAGTAGTCGCTGGCCTCCCCGCCGCCGGGGAAGGTGAGCACGAGGTCGCCGACGGTCTGGTAGGGCAGCTCGCCGAGCGGGGTGCCCATGAAGGTGCGGTCGACCAGCTCCTGGGCCGCGGCGTACTCGCCGGCGAACACCAGCTCCCTGATGCGTTCCAGGTTGTCCAGGCCGCTGGGGTTCGCCGGGTCGTAGGGCCCGCCGGCCCAGACGGTGTCCTCGTTGAGCTGGAGGGTTTCACTGGCCACGCCGCCGTGGACCATGGCGCCCAGCCGGCCGTTGCCGACGGGCAGCGCCTGGAGCCACTCGCTGGCCGGGCGCGGGTACCACAGCCGCAGCTGGTGGTCTTGTGCGGGCCGGCCGGCCGCCGCCGCCTGGGGGGCGGCGGCGGTCCGGGCGGCGCCCGCGGCGGCGACGCCGGTGGCGGACAGGGCGAGGAACGTTCTGCGGTTGGTGCGGGGGGACATCGGCGGCTCCGTGGGGCCCCGGCCCGGGTCAGGCCGGGCTCGTGGACCAGTAGACGGTGTAGTTCTCGTAGTTGTCGTAGAACGGGATGAGGGTGACGTCGGCGCCGTTGGCCGTGGCGGTGAACGTCAGCGGCGCGTCGGCGGGCGTGACCGAGCCGGTGGCCAGGACGGGGAGCTGGCCGCCGAGGTCGCTGTCGCCGTAGGCGCCGGAGAGCACCACCGGGCCGTAGGCGAGGGCCTGGACCCGCTCGTCGTCGGGGGCCGGGATGGCCCGCAGGCTCATGGGGAGCCGGACGGTGACGGTGTCGCCCGGCTGCCAGGTCCGCGTGAGGACGGCGTAGTCGCCGGGGCCGGCGCCGGTGTCCTGCGGTTCGCCGTTGACGCTGATGCCGGCGCCGCTGGTCCAGCCGGGGATGCGGATCCGCAGGGCCCACTCGCCCGCGGTGCCGCCGATGGTGAGGGTCGTGGTGTCCGAGGCCGGGAAGTCCGTCGTCTGCTCGACGGTGACGCCGCGTTCGGCCCAGTCCAGCGTGGAGGGGGTGAACAGGTTGACGTACAGCCCGTCGTCGTCCTCGAAGTAGACGGCGTTCATCAGGCTGGTGTGCGTCTCCAGCCCGGTGCCCTGGCAGCACCAGAAGCTGTCGTAGTCGGTGCTCCAGGTGCCGCCGCCCCACGCCGGGCCGACGCCGCGCCGGCCGCCGGGGCTGAGGGGGGTGAAGTAGGTGATGTGGCCGTGGGGGTCGTCGGGCCGCTGCGAGCCGAGCAGGTGGTTGAGCAGCGCGTTCTCGTAGTAGTCGGCGTAGGCGGCCCGCGGGTCGAGCGTGAACAGCTCGCGGGTGAGCTTGAGCATGTTGTAGGTGTTGCAGCCCTCGCAGGTGTCCTCGGCGAGGTAGGCCGCGATGGCGTAGGGCTCGCGGAAGTGCTCCGCCTGGCTGTTGCCGCCGATGGCGTAGGTGTGCGCGCCGGTGACGAACTCCCAGAAGTTGGTGGCGATATCGAGGTAGCGCTGGGTGCCGGTGCCCTGGTACTGGCTGACGCAGCCGACGATCTTGGGGACCTGGGTGTTGGCGTGCAGCCCGTTCAGCTCGTCCCGGCCGGCGGCCAGCGGCCCGAGGACGGCGGCGTGGTCGAAGCGCTCGGCGACGGTGAGCCACCGCGCGTCGCCAGTGTGGTGGTACAGGTCGGCCAGCGCGGCGTTCATGCCGCCGAACTCCGTGGCCAGCGTGGTCTGCATCTGCTCGTACGTCAGCCGGCCGGTGCGCCAGTCGACCCACTCCGCCAGCGCCAGCAGCACCTCGCCGGCCCGCTGGTCGCCGATCAGCCGCCATACGTCGAGCAGCCCGGCGAGCGTCTTGTGCAGGGCGTAGTACGACACGGCGACGGGCTGGCCGGCCTCCACGGCGTCGAAGTCCGACTCGGGGAAGCCGGCGAGGTAGCCGGGGTTGAACCCGGCCTGCGGGGACGCGGCCTGACAGTCCGCCAGCTCCGCGACCAGGTACGCCGCCTTCTCGGCGAAGACGGCCTCGCCGGTGGCGGCCCACGCCTGGGCCCAGGCGCTCAGGAAATGGCCCTGGCTGTGGGTGCGGAAGGGGAAGTCGGGGGCTTCCCAGCCGCCGAGCGGCTGCGCGCCGCGGGTGTCCAGGCCGTGGTTGCGCCGGAAGTTGTACAGCAGCCGGTCGGCGTCGACGAACCGCAGGTACTCCAGCGTGCGGTCCATGTTCTCCTGCCACCGGCCGGCCCCCAGCCGGACCCGGCCAGGGGCGAACGCCCGTACCGGGGTGCGGGCTTGAGCAGGTGAGGCGGCGTGGGCGCGCGGGGCGAGCGGAACGTGGGGGGACGCGGCGGCCAGGGCCGCCGCTCCGGCGGCGGTCAGCAGCACCTGCCTGCGGTTCGGGCGGGGAACGGTCATCGGGGACTCCGTGACGGCTCGGCCGGCGGGCCCCTGGGACACGGACGTCACCGGCGCGGTGCGGTCCGGCACGGTGGGCGGGCGTGTGGGGGAGCCTCACCGGAACTGGACGGATGGTGGGGGACGGCGGGGGACGGCTTCGGGAACGCGGTGGAACGAGCGGTGGTGTTCGTGATATCGAACAATGGCCGGTAGTTCAGACATGACGGATCCTAGACGGACCGCGCCGGGCGTCAATGCCCCCTGCGCGCCTCTTTTTTCGTGCCGTCAGCCGAAAAGGACGCGGCGGCCGGCTCACCGCGCGGCGCGTGCCCCGCGCGCCGGCTCGGCCGCCGGATAGCGGACCCGGCCCCACTCCATCACCGACCACGGCGGCGCCAGCTGGTCCAGCGCGGTGATCTCGTGCGGCTTGAGGGTGCGCGGGTCCGGTGCCTCGCGGTGGCGGGCGAACGCCGCCTCGGCGTAGCGGTGGCCGGTGTCGGCGCCGATGAGCAGGCAGGTCCGCCCCGGGCGGCGGGCGGCCTCCCAGGACCCGGCGAGGTACGCGGCACCGGTGGACAGGCCCGCGAAGACGGCGTGGTCGCGCAGCAGCGCGGTCGCGCCCGCCACGGCGTGCCGGAAGTCCAGCCAGTGCACGGCGTCGTAGAGGTGGTGGCGCACGTTGCCGAACGGGATCGCGCTGCCGATCCCGGCGATGATCGCCTCGGGGTCGCTGAGGTGCGCGCTGCCGAAGGTGACGCTGCCGAAGGGCTGGAGCCCCACCAGCCGGACGTCGAGTCCCCGGCGGCGCAGCGGCAGCACCAGGCCGCCGGTGGACGCGCCGGTGCCGACGGCGCCGACGACGGTGAGGTCGCGCCCGGGCAGGGCGGCGGCGACCAGATCGGCGAACTCCCGGTAGCCGGCGTAGTGGACGGCGTCGTGGTACTGCCGCATCCAGTGCGAGCCCGGCTGCCGCGCCAGCAGCTCGCGCACCCGGCGTACGCGCCGCTCCTGGTCCAGCCGCAGGTCCTGCGAGGGCGGCATCTGGTCCACGGTGGCGCCCAGGATCTCCAGCTGCACGCGGAGGGTGGCGTCCACGGTGGTGGAGGCCACGATGTGGCAGCGCAGGCCGTAGCGGTGACAGGCCATCGCCAGCGCGAGGGCGTAGATCCCGCTGGAGCTGTCGATGAGGGTCTGCCCGGGGGAGATGACGCCCCGCCGCAGCAGGGTGCGGACGGCGCCGAGGGCGGCGTAGACCTTCAGCGTCTCGAACCGCGCCAGGACGGTGTGGGGCGACAGCCGGACCAGATCGGGAGCCTTGATGGCGTCGGTGATGTGCTCGTGCACGACGGCGGTCACGGCGCCGCCACCGCCGGATAAGAGGAGGCGGAGGCAGCCGCGGGAACGAAACCGTGTCTTCCGGCGCGCCGGACGGGAAACGCCGCGTGAGGGGAAACGGGCCGCCGGGAGCCGGCGTCATGCGCGTGCATGCGGAAGGCACCTCTCTTTCGTCCCGAACGAGGCGAGGGCGCTCTTTGCCGACCGGCAACGGTACTTGCCGTGCGACAGCCGCGGCAAGGCGCGTGACCTTTTCTCTTTTCCCGGGAACCAGCGGGCCGCCGCGGCCGACTCATGGGGGACGGAAGTGTGCCCTTTTCCGGGCCGCCGGCCCCTGGCACGCGGCCGGGAAACCGCGGGGGAACGACGGCTTCCGCTGCCCGGAGAACGTGGCTAGTCTGCTTGGCCGGGAGCGCGAGACCAGCATCTTTGCCGCGGGCCGCCGCCGGGTTTTCCGTCACTGCCCGGCCCGCGGGCACGCCCTACGAAAACGGAGTTGTGTGATGGCAGAGGTCTCCGGAACCGCGGTGCGCGCGGCGCGGCGCGGAAAGAAACGCCCGGAGGGTTTTGACTGGGCCGGGCTGCGCGCCGATCTGCGGGGCGCGCTTCCCGATGCCTCGCTGGCTCTGGTGGTCACGGGGCTGATCTACTGGCTGCTGTATGTGCGCATCCAGAACGGCTCGTCGGCGACGGTCGAAATCATGCCGATGCTCGCCGACGGGGAATTCTGGATGTACTGGCTGTGCCAGGCGTTCGGCTGGTCGGCGCTGCTGTGGGCCTACTTGACCGTGGTATTCGGGCTGATGCGCTCCGGGCCGCGCCCCCGCTGGCGCTGGCTGCCCGCCGCGCGGCTGGAGAAGTGGCACCGCACCACGAGCCTGACCACCATCGGGCTGATGTTCATGCACGCGTTCTTCTTCTTCGCCGACCAGCTGCGCACCAACCAGGACACCTGGTCGTTCGGGCGCAGCCTGTGGACCGCGTTCGTGGACGTCTTCGTGCCCGGCGGCTACGCCACCGGAACCGGCCGCGTCGCCGTCTTCGTCGGCCTGCTCGCCTTCTACCTGGCCATTCCGCTCGGTCTGGCGTTCTACCTGCGCCACCGGACCGGCTCCCGGCTGTGGCTGGCGCTGCACCGCTTCGTCATCGCCGTCTACGTGCTGAGCGCCTGGCACACCCTGCTGTACAGCACCCAGGCATGGTTCGACGGCCCCTTCCGCACGTTCCTGTGGGCGATGCAGATCCCCCTCGCTGCCCTGCTGCTGGCGCGGCTGCTGGCGCCGGCCCGTCCCGGGGAGCGGCTGCGCGCCCGGGGGCCGGGCGGGCGCGGCCACGCGGTGCCGTTCGGCGCGCGGCTGGCGGCCCGGATCGCCGCCGGGGCCACCGTCGTGGGGCTGGTGGCGGTGGTCGTCACCGGCGTGGACGGCGGGCGCCCGCACGACGGCGCGGCCGCGGCGCCCTGGCCGCACAAGTGGGTGATCTGGGCCGGGCTCGCCGTCTTCC
This sequence comes from Streptomyces sp. 7-21, assembly GCF_016741785.1. Taxonomy (GTDB): domain Bacteria; phylum Actinomycetota; class Actinomycetes; order Streptomycetales; family Streptomycetaceae; genus Streptomyces. The sequence goes on along the minus strand of NZ_JAERRL010000006.1, from coordinate 38,234 downwards.
TGCTGGCCGTCGCCGCCGTCGTGGTCCGGCTCCGGCGCCGGGCACGGGACGGGAACGGGCACGGCGGCCAGGACAGCAACGGGGACGTGCCGGGCGCCCGGGCCGCCGGGGATCTCACGGCCGCTCCAGCCGACCGGAACTGACCGTTTGCGCGCGCCGGCTGCCCGGCGACTTTCCCCGCCACCGGCCGCCGGCCGGTGGCGGGGTTCTCTGCTGCCCGCGGCGGGCCGGAACACTGTTGAAAAATTTTCGGAGCTGAGTGATCGGCTTGGTCTCCGCTTTAGGTTGAGCGCGCCAGCGGGTTGATCGGGATTGCAGCAGACGAGCGGACGACCAGTGGTGTTGACAGCCGGTGAGGGAAACGAGGCGACCGAGAGCTTCCGGAATTCTTGCGAGAACTGTTGACAACTCAAGGACCCCGCATGAACCTTGTCATGGCTTCGACAGGGCAGCGCCGCTGTCGAACCGGGTCGTCACTTCCGTGACGGGCGCTCGTCGGCCGCTGAGCGTACGCGTCACGGGCACGCCGCCCAAGGGGGGCGGCGGCAACCCCCCACCGACAGGCCGCTGGAGCCGCCCCACGGTCCAGGCTCGCGGCGGCCACCCCCAGGAGGAAGCATGAAGAAGAACAACATGCCCATGCCCTCGCTCAGCCGGCGCGGCTTCATCGGCGGCGCGGGAGCCCTGGCGCTGGCGGGCTCCGCGACCATGCTGACCAGTGGCACCGCCCACGCCCAGCAGGTCATCTGGGACAACCAGGAAGGCACCCACGACGGGTACTACTACTCGTTCTGGACCGACGCGCCGGGCACGGTCTCCATGACCCTCAACGGCGGCGGCAGCTACAGCACCCAGTGGAGCAACACCGGCAACTTCGTCTGCGGCAAGGGCTGGGCCAACGGCGGCCGCCGGACCGTGACCTACTCGGGCGACTTCTGGCCCTCCGGCAACGGCTACCTGTGCCTCTACGGCTGGACCACCAACCCGCTCGTCGAGTACTACATCGTCGAGGCCTACGGGACCTACCGGCCGACGGGCGAGTACCGGGGTTCGGTGAGCAGCGACGGCGCCACCTACGACCTGTACCACACCATGCGGTACAACGCTCCCTCCGTCGAGGGCACCGCCACCTTCCCGCAGTACTGGAGCGTCAACCAGGGGACGCGGACCAGCGGCACCATCAACACCGGCACCCACTTCGACGCCTGGGCCAACGCCGGCATGAACCTCGGCAGCTTCGCCTACTACATGATCATGGCGACCGAGGGCTACCAGAGCTCCGGCAGCTCCAACATCACGGTCTACTGACCTTCCTCCCGCGGCGTCCCGGACGCTCGCACCAGGGCGCGGCGGCCACCGGCCGCCGCGCCCCTCGCGTTCCCGGGCACGCCGCTCAGTCCTCCAGCAGCCGCCACGTGGTCAGGGCCAGCCGGGCGCGCAGCAGGCCCGACGGCTCGGACAGATCGACACGAAGCACCTCACCGATGTGCTCCAGCCGCCGCGCGACGCTGCTGTGGTGCAGGTGGAGAAGGCCGGCGGCCCGGCGCAGCGAGCCGGTCGCGCAGTAGGCGTCCAGGGTCCGCACGTCCTCCGGGTCCGCGGCCAGCCGGGCGACGGCGGCCACGTCCGCGTTCTCCCGCGCGGCGTCCGGCGGGATCCGGTCGAGCAGCGCCAGCGCGCCCAGCGCGTCGTGGTGGACCACCGGCTGGCTGGGCGTGGCGAACCGGAGGGCGGTGCGGGCCTGCTGCCAGGAGGCGTCCACGGCCCCGGCGCCGCCGATGCCCGCCCGCACACCCGCCGGGAACCGGCCGGCGTCCACGGCGGCCGCCAGGATGACGCCGGTCCCGGTCAGCGGCGCCGCCTTCGCCAGGCGGCCGCAGCAGACCGCGGCGGCGACCTGGTCCAGCGGCTGCCGCGCCCGCACGGCCACCACGCGGACCGGCACGCCGGCGCCGAACCCCAGCAGCCGCAGCGCGCGGGCCCTGGCCGCCTCGTCGCTGCCCGGACTGACGGCCAGCTCGACCAGCGCCGGGTCGGCCATGGTGGTACGGGCGGGGCCGTACCGCTCGACCACGGCCGCCACCGCCAGGGCCAGCCGCTCCAGCAGCAGATCGTCCAGGGAACTGGGCCGGCCGGCGCGCTCCAGCCAGACCGTGCCGATCTCCTCCTCGTCCAGCGTGACCGGCACCGCGGTCGACGGAGCCGGCAGCGGGTCGGCGGCGGGCGCGGGACGGCCGTCGGGGCCCACCCGCGTCACGTGCCCCGTGCCGTGGAGGCGGATGCCCGTCACACACTCGGCCAGGGCCGCCGAGGCGCGGCCGAGCGCGCCGAGATCCACCCGCCGGCGCATCAGCGTGTCGTAGAACATGATGACGCGCAGCGCGCCTTCGGCCTGGCTGTCCAGGTGCGACAGCCGCTGGGCGATTGCCTCCATAAAGCGCGAGGATAGGCGACGCCCGTCGCGCGGCCCGCGGCGCATGCGCGACGGGCGGCGGATGACCCCGGCCGGCGCTGCCGGTGAGGATGGGCGCCATGGATCCCGAACTGGAAGCCTTTCTGCCCCTGTTTCCCCGCGCCGACCTGTCCGACCCGGTGACCGCGCGCAAGCACCTGGCCGAGCTGTCCGCCGCCGTCCCGGCACCGGACACCTCCGGCATGGAGATCGAGGACCGCACGGTCCCCGCCGACCCCGCCGTGCCGGTGCGGGTCTACCGCCCGCACCAGGCCCAGGGCGCCATCATCTGGCTGCACGGCGGCGGCTGGGTCATGGGCGACCTCGACACCGAGCACCCGTGGGCCGCCCGGCTCGCGCAGTACGCCGGCGCGGTCGTCATCTCGGTCGGCTACCGCCTGGCCCCCGAGCACCCGTACCCCGCCGCACTCGACGACTCCTACGCCGCGCTGGCCTGGGCGGCCGAGCACGCCGCCGAACTCGGCTTCGACGCCGGGCGGATCGCGGTCGGCGGCCACAGCGCGGGCGCCGGCATCGCCGCCGGGCTGGCGCTGCGCGCCCGCGACGAGCGGGGGCCGGCCATCTGCTTCCAGCTGCTCAACCAGCCCGGCCTGGACGACCGGCAGGAGACCTGGTCGCAGCGGAACTTCACCGACACCCCCTGGATGACCCGCGACAAGACCACCGACGCCTGGCGCCACTACCTCGGCGGCGCGCCGGCTACCCCCTACGCCGCCCCGGCCCGCGCCACCGACCTGGCCGGCCTGCCGCCCGCCTACCTGGCGACCGCCGAGTTCTGCCCGGCCCGCGACGAGGGCATCGACTACGCGCTCCGCATGCTCCAGGCAGGCGTCTCCGTGGAACTCCACCAGTGGCCCGGCACCTTCCACGGCTCGCAGGCGATCCTGTCCGCCGAGGTGTCCCAGCGGCAGATCACCGAGCTCGGCGACGTGCTGCGCCGGGCGCTGGCCGCCTGACGGGCAGGCCGCGCGATGGGTACTACCGACTCCGCCGGAACGGCGGCGGCCGGCAGCGGCTCCGGGACCACCACCGGGAACACGGCTGGGAGCACCGCCGGGCTGCTGCGCCCCTACGCCGGGACGTTCGCCGCCGTGATGGCCCTGCAAGTGACCGGTGCGGTCGCGGGCCTGGCTCCGCTGCTGGCGGTCGCGGAGGTGGGGCGTGCCCTGCTGGCACCCGGGCCGCCCGACGAGGGCCGCGTCTGGCTCGCCGTGGCCATAGGCGCGGCCGGGCTGTTCGTCCGGCTGCTGGCCACGGCCGCCTCCTCGGGCCTGGGGCACCTGCTCGACACCCGCGTCCAGCTGGCGTTCCGGCGCCAGCTGGCCGCGCGGCTGGGGCGGGTCCCGCTGGGCTGGCTCTCCCGCCGCCGCACCGGCGAACTCGCCAAGGTGGTCGGCGACGACGTCAGCGCCGTGCACCCGTTCATCGCCCACAGCCCCGGCGAACTGGCCGCCGCCTTCGCCGTGCCGCTGGTCTCCCTGGTCTACCTGCTGACCGTCGACTGGCGGCTGACGCTGATCACGCTGATCCCGGTCGTGCTCGCGATGGCAATGGTCCCGCTGATGATGACCCCGGCGCGGCAGCGCGAGCAGGAGGAGTTCGACGGCGCCATGGGGGACATCGCCAGCGCCGCCGTCGAGTTCGTGCGGGGCATCGCCGTGGTCAAGGCGTTCGGCGGGGGAGAGCGCGCCTACCGCCGCTTCCGGTCCGCCGCCGACGACTTCGTCACCGTCTTCACCCGCTGGGTGCGCGGCATGGCCCCGATCGCCGCCGCGATGCAGCTGGTGCTGTCGCCGCCGTTCGTGCTGCTGACCGTGCTCACCGGCGGCACCGCGCTGATCACCTCCGGCGGCATGCCCCCCGCCGACCTGCTGCCGTTCCTGCTGCTCGGGCTGGGGCTGACCGCCCCCGTCGCCGCGCTGGGCCACGGCTTCGACGAGGCCCGCGCCGCCTGGCACGCCGCCGGCCGCATCCGCGAGGTGCTCGCCGTGCCGCCGCTGCCCGAGCCCGCGCACCCGCGTGCACCCCAGGGCCACCGGATCGAGCTGCGCGGCGTCCGCTTCGGGTACGAATCCGGGCACGAGGTGCTGCGGGGCATCGACCTGACGCTCGAACCGGGCACGGTCACCGCGCTCGTCGGCCCGTCCGGCAGCGGGAAGTCGACGCTGGTGCGGCTGCTGCCGAGGTTCTTCGACCCCACCGAGGGCTCGGTCACGCTCGGCGGCGTCGACCTGCGCGACCTCAGCAGCCGCGAGCTGTACCGGACGGTCTCCTTCGTCTTCCAGGACGTGCGGCTGCTGCGCGCCTCCGTCGCCGACAACATCGCCCTGGCCGTGCCGGACGCCAGCCGCGAGGAGGTGGTCCGCGCCGCCCAGCGGGCGCAGATCCACGAGCGCATCCTCAGCCTGCCGCGCGGCTACGACACCGTGATCGGCGAGGAGGCCGGGCTGTCGGGCGGCGAGGCGCAGCGGGTGGCGCTGGCGCGCGCCCTGCTCGCGGACACGCCCGTGCTCGTGCTCGACGAGGCGACCGCGTTCGCCGACCCGCCGACCGAACGGGCCGTGCGCCGCGCCCTGACCGAGCTGCCGGGCCGGGAGCGGACGGTCCTGGTGATCGCCCACCGACCGGAGACGGTCGCCGGCGCCGACACCCTCGTGATGCTGGAGCACGGCAGGGTCGCCGAGCGCGGCAGCCCGGACGAGCTGCTGGCCCGCAACGGTACGTTCGCCGCCTTCTGGCGGTCCCACCACCCGGCCGGCGGCGTGGTCAGTACCGCCGCCGCCCCGCAAGGAGACGATCCGCGATGATCCGCCTGCTGCTGCGCGTGCTCGGCCGTGAGCACGCCCGACCGGTCCGCCGCGCCGTGGCCCTGATGACGGCGGCTGCGATCGCCGAGGGCCTGGCCTGCGCGCTGCTGGTTCCCGTGCTGCGGGCGCTGTTCGGCGACGACCCCGGCGACGCCTGGCCCTGGGTGTGGGCGTTCGCCGCCGCCGTCGCGGTGTGCGCGGTGCTGCGCTACGCCAGCGACCTGGCGGGCTTCCGCGTCGGGGGCGCGCTGCTGCGCGGGGTGTACCACCGCCTCGGCGACCACCTGGCACGGCTGCCGATCGGCTGGTACGAGGGCGACCGCGTCGGTGAGGTGTCCGTCCTGGCCAGCCGCGGCGTGCTGGGTGCGATGAGCGTGCTCGCCCACCTGCTGGCGCCGTTCGTCACCGCCTGCGTCACGCCGCTGACGACCGCCGTGGTGATGCTCGCCTTCCAGTGGCAGCTGGGGCTGGCCGCGCTGGCCGCCGCGCCCGTCGTGGCGCTGGTGCACGCGGGCACCGGCCGGGCGATGGCCGCCGCCGACGCGGAGCGCGCCGCGCGCGAACGGGAGGCCAGCGGGCGCGTCATCGAGTACCTCCAGGCCCAGCCGGTGCTGCGGGCCGGGGGCCGGACCACCGAACGCTTCCGGCTGCTGGACGACGCGCTGCGCGGAGTGCAGCGCGCCTCCCGCCGCACGGCACTGTCGGCGCTGCCCGGTGTGCTGGGCCTGACCCTCATCGTGCAGGCAGTGTTCACGGCGCTGCTGGTGCTGGGCGCCTGCCTGGCGCTGGGCGGGCAGGCGGGCGCGGCGGAGACGCTGGCGGTCCTCGTGCTCGCCGCGCGCTGCGCCGACCCGCTGCTGTCGCTGGCCGAGGCCGGCGGCAAGCTGCGCGCCGGGCGCGCCGAGCTGGCCCGGCTCGACGAGGTGCTGCGCACCGAGCCGCTGCCGCGGCCGAGCGAGCCGGCCGAGCCCACGGGGCACGACCTGCGGTGGGATGCGGTCGTCTTCCGGCGCGGAGACCGCACCGTGCTGGACGGCCTGGACCTGTCCGTGCCGCAGGGGCAGCGGCTGGCCGTCGTCGGCCCCTCGGGCGCCGGCAAGAGCACCCTGCTGCATCTGCTGGCGCGGTTCCACGACGTGGACGCGGGCGCGGTGCGCATCGGCGGCGTGGACGTGCGCCAGCTGAGCACCGAGACGCTGATGGCGCGGATCGCCCTGGTCTTCCAGGACGTGTACCTCTTCGACGGCACGATCGAGGAGAACGTGCGGCTGGGCCGGCCCGGCGCCACCCCGGAGGAGGTGCGGGCCGCCGCGGCCGCCGCCCGGCTGGACGAGGTGGTCGAGCGGCTGCCCGGCGGCTGGCAGGCCCGGGTCGGGGAGGGCGGCGCGCGGCTGTCGGGCGGGGAGCGGCAGCGCGTCGCGATCGCGCGGGCGCTGCTGAAGGACGCGCCCATCGTGCTGCTGGACGAGGTGACCTCCGCGCTGGACCCGGTCAGCGAGGCGGCCGTCCACGAGGGCATTGAGCGCCTGATGGCGGGCCGCACGGTGGTGATGGTGGCGCACCGGCCGCGCACCGCCCGCCGCGCCGACCGCGTGGTCTTCCTGGCGGGCGGCCGGATCGCGGAGGACGGCCGGCACGACGAACTGCTGCGCCGCAGCAGCCGTTACGCCGCCTTCTGGGAGTCGTTCGCGGCCCCGGCGGCGGGCGGCTGAGACCGCCGCGGGCGCCGGCCCCGCCGCCCGCGCCGTCGCGGGCGGCGGCCCCGGCGCCGGGTGCCGTGCGGGCTGTGTCCGCGTCAGAACTGCACGTCCGAGCAGGCGTAGAAGGCGTTGCCCGTGTCGGCGATGTCCCACACGGCCAGCACCAGGTGCCGGCCGGACTTGCCCGCGGGCAGCGTGCCGGTGTGCGTCTCGGTCTCACCGGGCTGTGCGCCGTCCATCGACACCGTCAGGAACGGCTCGGGTTCCAGGTCGGCGCGGGTGAGCGGCTGGCTGGGGTCGTAGGAGTCGTTGGTCAGGTAGTACCGGAAGTCGCTGGTGCTGTGCGACGCCGTGAACGTCCAGGTGAACGAGATGCTCTGGCCCGCGCTGACGTCGGTCGCCGGCCAGGCGCCGCCGCGCGGGTCGTCGAGCTGCGAGAACCGGGAGTTTCCGCCCGAGCAGATCGCCCCGTCCGCGGGCCCGGCCGAGGGGAACCCCTTGGGGCCCTCCACGCTCTGCGGCTCCCAGACGATCTCGCCGCAGTCGCTCACCGCGCCCTGCGCGCAGAACGCCTGACGGCTCGTGGGGCTGGTCGTGTATCCGTGCGCCTCGGCGCTGCCGGCCGTGGCGAGGGCCGAGAGCATGGCGAGCCCGGCCCCCGCCGCGGCGGCGGTGATCTTCCTGTGCAAAGTTGCCTCCCGAGAGGTGTGGGGGTGGGGGAGGTGCGGGTGCGGTGGCGGGCGCCGTCACCGCACCGCCTTCTGCTGGGAAACCTGTCCGCGCCCAGGCCGGTGTGAACCGCCCGGTAACCGTGAACTGGTGGACTTTGACGCTCTGTTGAGTCGTCTAGACCATATTCCGCGGTTGGTCTAGTCCAAAGTCTTGACGCGGCGGCCCGGGCCCTTGTTAATGGCCGTTTGACGCAGTCATGTCATCGACGAATGGATGGCTCTCATGACACCCCCACAGCGCACCGGACGGGCCCGCCGGATCGGCGTGCTCGTCGCCGCACTGCTCTCCCTGGGCGCGGCGGCCACCCCGTCCTCGCCGGCCGCGGCGGCTGAGGAACCCGCACCCGCCGCCTCGGCCATGCCGTTCGCCCCCTACTTCTACAACGGCTGGGGCGACCCGCCCGACCCGCTGGCCGTGATGGAGGCCACCGGCGTGCGGCACTTCACCCTCGCCTTCATCCTCTCCAACGGCTACTGCGACCCGCAGTGGGACGGCGCCCGCCCGCTGACCGGCGGCGCCGATGAACAGCTCATCAGCCAGATCCGGGCGGCGGGCGGCGACGTCGTGCCGTCCTTCGGCGGCTGGAGCGGCAACAAGCTGGAGAGCTCCTGCGCCACGGCCGAGGAACTCGCGGCCGCCTACCAGGCGGTCATCGACGCCTACGGCCTGACCGCCATCGACATCGACCTGGAGGCCGAGGCGTACGACGACCCGGCCACGCAGCAGCGGACGGTGGACGCGCTCGCCGCCGTCAAGGCCGCCAACCCCGGCCTGGAGGTGTACGTCACCATCGGTTCCTACCAGTCCGGCCCCGACACCAGCCTGATCGACCGCGCCGCCGCGGCCGGCCTGACCGTGGACGCCTGGACCATCATGCCGTTCAACTTCGGCGGCACCGGCCAGGACATGGGGCAGCTGACCATCACCGCCGCCGAGGGCCTCAACGCCGCCCTGCGCTCCGCCTACGGCTACACCCAGCAGGAGGCGTACCAGGTGATGGGCATCTCCTCCATGAACGGCCTCACCGACGTCGGCGAGACGGTCACCGTCGCCGACTTCGAGACCATCCTCGGCTACGCCCAGCAGAACGGCCTGGCGCGCCTGGCGTTCTGGTCGGTCAACCGCGACCGGAACTGCACCGGCGGCTCCTCGGCCTCCTGCTCCGGCGTCTCGCAGTCCGACTGGGAGTACACCCGGGTCTTCGCCCAGTTCACCGGCTGACCGGGGCCCGCCCGGCGGGCGGCCCGCGGTTTGACAGCCGTCCGCCCGCGCTTGATCCTTACGGTGACTCATCGTGAAGGGACAGTGACATGGCCGGACGCGGCACCGACCGGGACAGCGGCGCCTGCCGCCGCCCGGCGGGCCGCACCGGGCCCGCGGCGCCCTGGCGGCACCGGCCGGCGGGCATACGCCGCGCGCCGCAGCACCCGCGCCCGCGTCACGCGGCGCCGGACGGGGCACCCGCCCCGGTCCGGCGCCGCACAGCGCCGTCCGCGGGGGCAGGCGCGCCCCGCGTTCCCCGTTCCGCCCGCGTCACGGAGACTCCCTCATGCCCGCCGGCACCTCCCCCCAGCAGAAGCTCACCCGCAACCGCTCCCGCCTCGGCCACAAGATCGGCTACGCCCTGCGCCACCCGGGCCGCGTCCCGCCCTACCTGCGGCGCGCCGCCCGCGACGCCTGGCTGCGCTGGCAGCACCGCCAGGACCACGTCGGCTACTACCGGGCCGTCATGGCCTCCGACACCCGCCGCAGCCCCGAGGCCGCCGTCGGCAGCCAGACCCACGACCGCTGGCTGGCGCTGGGCAAGATGCAGTTCGACTACCTCCTGGAGCACGGCCTGCGCCCCAGCCACCGGATGCTCGACATCGGCTGCGGCAACCTGCGCGGCGGCTGGTGGTTCATCGACTACCTCGACGCGGGCAACTACTACGGCATCGACATCTCCCCCGACATCCTGATCGCCGCGAAGAAGACGCTCACCGAGCGCGGGCTCCAGGACAAGCTGCCGCACCTGACCCTCACCGGCGACCTCACCCTGGACTTCCTGCCCGGCGACTACTTCGACGTCGTGCATGCCCACAGCGTCTTCTCGCACTCCCCGCTGCCCGTCATCGAGGAGTGCCTGTCCCACGTGGGACGCGTGCTGACCAAGGACGGCTTCTTCGACTTCACCTTCGACCGCACCGAGGGAGCCGAACACCAGGTGCTGCGCGAGGACTTCTACTACCGCACCGAGACGCTGCTGCGGCTCGCCCGCAAGCACGGCCTGCACGCGCGGTTCATGGACGACTGGGAGAAGCGGCCCCACGGCCAGTCCAAGATCCGCGTCAGCCGTTCCCCGCTCCCGGAGAGCGCCGGGTAGCCGACGGCCGGGACCTGGGGCGGGCACGCAGGTGCGCGCGCTCGCCCTGCCTGCCGAACAGGCTCAGGATCTCGACCGGTTCGCCGTCCGCCGTGCCGAACCAGTGCGGCAGGCGGGTGTCGAACTCGGCGGCCTCCCCGGGCGCCATCACCAGGTCGTGCTCGCCCAGGATCAGCCGCAGCCGCCCGTTGAGGACGTACAGCCACTCATAGCCCTCATGGGTCTGCGGATCCGGCTCCCGCCCCGGGGCAGGCGGGATCACCAGCTTGTACGCCTGGATGCCCCCGGCGCGGCGGGTCAGCGGCAGCATGGTCATCCCGCCGCGGGTCACCGGGCGCAGGTGGACCCGCGGGTCCCCGGTGGGAGGCGCGCCGACCAGCTCGTCCAGCGTGACGCCGTACGCCTTGGCCAGCGGCAGCAGCAGCTCCAGCGTCGGGCGCCGCGAGCCCGACTCCAGCCGCGACAGCGTGCTGACCGAGATGCCGGTCGCCGCCGACAGCTCCGCCAGGGTGCGCTCGCGCTGGCGGCGCAGCGCGCGCAGCCGGGGACCGACCGCGCTGAGCGCCTGATCGAGCTCGTCGTCCATACCTGCCAGCTTGTCATAACAGCAACAGAGATTGCCTTCCCGGCCTGCGAGGGCGCATGGTCGCCGCGGAGGTGGTCAGCGTGCCGGAAGAGCACAGCGGCAGGGAATTCGGCCCGGCGTACTGGGAGGAGCGGTACCGTGCGGCTCCGGCCGGGGCCGGCGCCGAGGCCAGCTTGTACCTGCGGGAGACGGCCGGGGACCTGCCGCCCGGCACGGCGCTGGACGCGGGCTGCGGCGAGGGCGCTGACACGGTGTGGCTCGCCGCGCGCGGCTGGCGGGTGACGGCGGCCGACGTCTCACCCACCGCGCTGGACCGGGCCCGCGGCCGCGCTGCCCGCGTCCTGGGCCCGGAGGCGGCGCGCCGGATCGCGTGGGTCCGCGCCGACCTGACCGACTGGACCCCGCCGGCGGGCGGCTTCGCCCTGGTCACCAGCCACTACGTCCACGCTCCCGGCGGAACGGCGGCCCTGGTCCGCCGCCTCGCCGCCGCCGTGGCCCCCGGCGGCACGCTGCTCGTCGTCGGCCACCACCACACGGAGCCCCACGGCTCGCTGCCGCATGCCCGCGTCACCGCCGCGGACCTCGCGGCCTCTCTCGGCCCGGCCGGCGGCTGGGAGGTGACCACCGGAACCCGCACGCGCACCGTCACCGCCCGCGGCGGCCGGACCATCCTGCGCGACGCGGTCCTGACCGGCCGACGGCGGCTCTGACGGCTCCCGGCGTTCCGCAGGAAGCGGGCCCACCGGGCCCGCGCGGCGACGGCCGCCTCGACGCAGCTGTCGCCCTGGGGGCCGCGGCCCAGCTCCACTACCCGACGGGGTGTGCGGAAAGCGGACGAGCCGGCCGAGCTGTGTCCTGCCCAATCCGGCGTGTGCGCGGAGAGCCTGGACCACGGCGCCGGACGTCCGCAGGCTGCCGGAAGGATCCGGTTCGCGCTCGTCCTCGCCGCACCCCTGGACAGCGGCCCGGTGCTGTGCTGTCCTACCTGTCGCCCGCGATGTACATCGTTGGAAATGGCGTGCCGGGACGCCCGTTCCGCGCCGGCGGCGGGCCCGGCCGGGCGCCCGGCGCCGTGCCAGAACCGGGAGCCGCCGATGCCTCCGCCCCCGTCCCAGGACCCGTCTGTGTCCCCGGCCCCGTCGCGCCGCACCCGCCGCGGCTGCGGCCCGCTGCGGGCGGCCGCCGTCGGTCTCGCCGCGCTGACCGCGCTGTGCGCCACCACGCCGGCCGCCTCAGGCGCGGGCGGCGACCCGGACCCGGCCGGGCCGCGCCTGGTCATCGATGCCGACTTCCCCGACCCCGACGTCCTGGTCGACGGCGGCACCTACTACGCCTACGCCACCAACGTCTCCGGCACCAACGTCCAGCTGGCGCGCGCCACCGCCGTCGGCGGGCCGTGGGAGCGCCTCGGCGACGCCCTGCCGGTGCTGGGGGAGTGGGCCAGGACCGGGCTGACGTGGGCGCCTGACGTCTCCCGGCGCCCGGACGGCACGTACCTGATGTACTACACCGCCCGCGACACCGCCTCCGGCCGGCAGTGCATCGGCACCGCCGTGTCCGGCACCCCCGAGGGGCCGTTCACCCCGGTCGGCGACGGGCCGCTGGTCTGCCCCGCCGAGGAGGGCGGCGCCATCGACGCGGCGACGTTCACCGACACCGACGGTTCGCACTACCTGCTGTACAAGAACGACGGCAACGCCATCGGCGCGGACACCTGGCTGTACGCGCAGCGCGTGACCCCCGACGGCCTGACGCTGCTGGGCGAGCCGGTCCGGCTGCTGAAGCAGGACCGGCCGGAGGAACAGGGCCTCATCGAGGCGCCCACGCTGGTGCACCGCGACGGCAGGTACGTACTGCTGTACTCGGCCGGGTTCTTCGGCGACGGCAGCTACTTCACCGGCTACGCCACCGCCCCGTCGCTGACCGGCCCCTACACCAAGTCCGGTACGCCCCTGCTGACCACCGAGAGCAGCGGCATCACCGGCCCCGGCGGGCAGGACGTCGTCAGCGGCGACGGCGGCGACTGGCTGGTGTTCCACGGCGTCCTCAGCGAGGACCCGCTGGTGCGGGGGATGTACGCCGCGCCGCTCAGCTGGGAGGACGGCGTCCCGTCGGTCGGCTGACGACGGCGGGCGGCGCGCCCGGCGGGTGCGCCCCGGCCCCGCCTACGGGCGGGCCGGGGGCTGCCCGACCAGCTCGGCCAGGACGTCCTCCATGGTGACGAAGCCGACCAGCCGCCCGGCCTCGGTGGTCACGGCCGCCAGGTGCGTGGAGGACGCCCGCATGGCCGTGAGCGCGTCGTCCAGCGGGACCCCCGGGCGGACGCGGACGACCGGGCGCAGCGCCTGCCGGGGGAAGGGCCGGTCCCGGTGCTCGGCGGCCAGGGCGTCCTTGATGTGGAGGAAACCCAGCACCGTGGTGCCGGGGCCGGTGACGGGGAACCGCGAGTAGCCGGTCGCGGCGGCGGTGCGCTCCAGCTGGCGGGGCGTGATCCGGTGGCCGACCGTCACCATGCGGCTGAGCGGCACCGTGATCTCCGCGACGGTCCTGGTGCCCAGGGCCAGGGCGTCGCGCAGCCGCTCGCTCTCGGCGCTCTCCAGCAGGCCGGCGTGCGTGGAGTCCTCGACGATGCGGGCGAGTTCCTCGTCGGTGAAGACCGAGGCCACCTCGTCCCGGGGCTCGACCCGCAGCAGCCGCAGCAGCGCGTTGGCGAAGGCGTTGATGCCGAAGATCACCGGCCGCAGGGCGCGGGTCAGCGCGACGAGCGCCGGGCCGAGCGCCAGCGCCGTGCGCTCGGGGGCAGCGAGCGCGACGTTCTTGGGGACCATCTCGCCGACCAGCATGTGCAGGTAGGTCGCCAGCGTCAGCGCGACGGCGAACGCGATGGGGTGGACCAGCGCCTGCGGCACGTGCGCGGCGTCGAGGGCGGGCTCCAGCAGGTGGGCGATGGCCGGCTCCGCGACGGCGCCGAGCACCAGCGAGGAGACGGTGATGCCCAGCTGGGCCGTGGCCAGCATGGGCGAGAGATGCTCCAGCGCCCACAGCACCGTCCGCGCCCGCCGCTGCCCGGACTCGGCGTGCGGCTCGATCTGGTCGCGGCGCACGGAGATCAGGGCGAACTCGGCGGCGACGAAGAAGGCGTTGGTCACCAGAGTCAGGGCGCCCAGCGCCAGCTGCAGGACGGTCACGGGGCGTCTCCTTCCGGTGCGTCGGGCGGGTGCGGGCACGCGGCGGGCAGGTGAGCAGCCCTGGCCAGCGTCTCATGGGCCCCCGGGAACGGCCGTGCCGGGCGCGGCCGGGTCACCCGTGCGCAGCTGGCGGCCGGCCTGGCAGACCTCGCGGACGCGGCAGGCCGGGGAGTGCGCCCGCCGGCGAGCCGGTCGCGCCGTGCCGCCCGGTGCAGGCAGGGCAGCACGGGACGCGTTCCAGCCGTTTTTCTGCCGGCCGCGGGGCGCGAAGCCGGCCGGGGCGGGCCGCTCGGCCGTCTATGGTTCTGCATGCGTGCAGCGGAACGGCGCAGTCCCCTGCCCGCCGCCCGCCTGGGCACACGCCTTCACCGAGCTGGAGGGCGGCCGGGCCCGCGGCGGGCGCCGTCGGCGGACTGGTCGCTGCCGGGCTGCTCGACGTCGATGACAGGGACGGCGACGAGTCCTGACGGCCTGATGACGGGCCCTCACCAGGCGAGTTCTACGCTGCTGTAGAAGTTCCCCCGATCATCCGGAGCAGTTCATGCCTTTGTGGGACCGCATCAAGGAGTCGGCCGCGTCGATGCAGGCGCAGCTGACCGCCAAGAAGAACGAGCTGACCAGCGGGGCCTTCCGCGATGCCAGCATGGCCATATGCGCGCTCGTCGCCGCCGCCGACGGCTCGGTCGACGCGGCCGAACGGCGGCGCGTGGCCCAGCTCATCGCGACCAACGAGGTGCTGGCCAACTTCCCGCCCGACGACCTTACGCGCCGCTTCGAGGAGCATCTCGCCACGCTGACCGCCGACTTCGAGCTCGGCAAGGTGAGCGTGCTGCAGCAGGTCGCCAAGGCGAAGAAAAAGCCCGCCGAGGCGCGCGCGGTCATCCAGATCGGCATCGTCATCGGCGGCGCCGACGGCCACTTCGACGACACCGAGAAGGCCGTGGTCCGCGAGGCGTGCTTCGCGCTCGGGCTGCCGCCCGCCGAGTTCGACCTCTGAGGGCGGCCGGCCCGGCCGGCGCTCAGGACGCGGCCGCCGTGCGCAGGATGACGGACAGCGCGGCGGCCGCGTTCAGCGACGACAGGGCGGACGCGGCGGCCCCGCCCGCCGCCGCCCAGGCCGCCAGCCCCGCGCGCGTGAGCGCCGGCGGCCACCGGCGTGACGGCGGCGGCGGTCCCAGCAGCGCGGCCACGCGGCGCGGCACCGGACCCGGGCCGGCCAGCGCCAGCAGCGGTGCTCCCGGCCCGCCGCGGGCGACCAGCGCGGCCTTGCCCACCGCCCGGGCCACCACCCGCCGGCTCCCGACGACGCGCGCCGCGTGCTCGTCCGCCCACCTCTCGGCGCTGTACGCCACGGCGGTGCGCAGCGGGCGCAGCAGCGGATGGGCCCGCGCCGCCAGTTCCACGACGAGCAGGCAGCGGTGGTGACGGCCCGTCAGGTGTGCCCGCTCGTGCGCGAACAGCGCCCGCCGCTCCCCGCTCGTCAGGCGGCGCAGCAGCGCCGTCGACACCACGATGCGGTCCCGGCCGCCGCCCCGCCTCCGGCCGCGGGCGTGCCCCGCGGCGGCGGGCAGCGCGTAGGCGTACGCCTCGTCGTCGGGCAGCACCGCCACCGGCGAGGGCCCCAGCCCCGCCAGCGCCCGGCGCGCCGCCCGGCCCACCCGCCAGTGCCGCCACAGCGCCTGCCCGCAGGCCGCGGCCGCGGCCAGCAGCGCCGGGATGGCCAGCCACCCGGCCACGCCGTCGAAGGGCACGGCCGCGCGCACCTGTGGGTCGGACCAGCCGTCGGGCAGCGGGTTCCCGGGCACCTGGGCCGTGCCCACGATCACCAGCAGCGCCACGCACAGCGTGGCGCACAGCGCCAGCACGGCCGCCACCGCCGTCAGCAGCCGCGTCGCCGCCCGGGGATGCAGGTGCTGCCCGGCCAGCCGCGCGATCGGCCAGGCCGTCAGCGGCAGCACCAAAGGCAGGAAGACGAAAACGCCCACCGCGTCACTCCTCGCGGTCCTCCGCCGGGCCCTGTGCCGGGTCCTCGGCGCCCAGCAGATCCCGCAGCAGGCGCTCGTCGCCCGGCGAGAGCGCGGAGACGAAGCTGGTGAGCACCGCCTCCCGGTCGGCCTGCCCGTCCAGCACCCGCCGCATCCGCAGCGCGGCCAGCCCTGCCACGTCCACCGTGGGCCGCCACAGGTAGGCGCGGCCTTCGCGCTGCCGGGCGACGGCGCCCTTGGCCAGCAGCCGGGACAGTATGGTCAGCACGGTCGTGTAGGCCAGGTCGCCGCCGCACGCGCGCTGCACCCACTGCGCGCTCACCGGGCCCGGCGCGGTGCGCAGCGCCGACAGCACCAGCGCCTCCAGCTCGCCCTGTCCCCGCCGCCGCGGCGTCGCGTCCCGGTCCGGCACATCCGCTCCCTTCCCCGCCCGGCGACCGCCCATGGTACGTACGGCCCGGCGCCCGGGCGGTCACCCCCGGTCGGAGGACGGCCATACGTACGGCAGGTCGTCCGGCACGCCGGGGAAGAACCGCCCGTAGTGCGCCGGGTCCTTGCGCAGCAGCGCCGACTGGTGGGAGCGGTGGAAGTCAGGGTCGCCCAGCCACGGCGGCAGCTCGCCCGCGCGTGCCAGCGCCTGCTGGCCGCGCGGCTCGCGCGTGCCCGTGGCCTGGCACAGGCCGGACTTGAGCGACTCCTCGCAGGTGTCGCGGAACCCGGCGCGGACCCACTGGCGGCAGACCGCCACCCCGTAGCAGACCAGGGCCTCCTCGTAGCCCCGCCACATCCGCACCGCCGGGTGGTGGCGCCAGCCGTAGCCGGGGACGGTCAGGCCGCGCAGCACCTGGAGGGCCTCCACCCGCTGCTTGCCCAGGCGCCGCTGGTCCAGCAGCCGGGCGCTGCGGTCGAAGGCGGGACAGGGCAGGAACGTCTGCACGCCCGCAGTGTCGCAGCCGCCGCCCGCCCGGCGCCGGATCTGACACACGGCCGCCGGGCACCCGCCCCGGTCGGGCGCACGGCGGCCGTGTGCGGACGCGCGGCCGGGGGAGCGGCCGCGCGCGGCGCGGGGCTATCCGACGTGGAGCAGCAGGTTGGGGGAGCCGGTGGGCGAGCTGACGGCGCCGGGCACGGCGGCGCTGGTCAGCGCCTCCTCGACGTCGGCGGGCGTGGCGGACGGGTGGTCCGCCAGGTACAGCGCGGCGGCGCCGGCGACGTGCGGGGTGGCCATCGAGGTGCCGGAGAGGGTGTTCGTCGCGGTGTCGCTGGTGTTCCACGCCGAGGTGATCTCCGAGCCCGGCGCGAACAGGTCGAGGACGCTGCCGTAGTTGGAGAATATGGACCGCGCGTCCGCGCTGTTGGTCGCGCCGACCGTGATGGCCTCGGGCACGCGCGCCGGCGAGTAGGCCGAGGCGTCCCGGTTGTCGTTGCCCGCCGCGACGGCGTAGGTGACGCCCGCGGCGATGGAGTTGGACACCGCCTCGTCCAGCACGGTGTCGAGGCCGCCGCCCAGGCTCATGTTGGCGACGGCGGGCAGCTGGGCGTTCCGCGTCACCCAGTCGATGCCCGCGACGACCTCGGCGGTGGTGCCGTACCCGGTGTCGTCGAGCACGCGCACGCCGACGATCTCCGCGTTCTTGGCCACGCCGTGGGAGGCGCCCGCGACTGTGGCGGCGACGTGGGTGCCGTGGCCGTGGCCGTCCTGGGCGACGTCGTCGTCCTCGATGGCGTCGTAGCCGTCGCTCGCCCGGCCGCCGAAGTCCTCGTGCGTCACCCGGACGCCGGTGTCCAGGACGTAGACGGTGACGCCCTCCCCGGCGGAGTCCGGGTAGGTGTAGCTGTCGTCCAGCGGCAGCGTGGTCTGGTCGAGCCGGTCGAGCCCCCACGAGGGCGGCTCGGACTGGGTCTCCGCGAGGGAGAGCGTGCGGTTCTGGGAGACGGAGCGGACCGCCGGGTCGGCGGCGAGGCGGGCGGCGTCCGCCTCGGACGCCTCGATGGCGTAGCCGTTGAGCGCCGCCGTGTAGGTGTGGGTGATCTCCGCGTCGTACTCGGCGGCGAGCGTGTCGGCGGCGTCGGACCCGGCCCGCAGCAGGCTGGGGTGGAGGGTCACGAGGTAGCTGCCGGGCACGGCGTCGGGGGAGTCCGCGTACTGGATCGTGCCGGCCGGCTGGTCCGCCGCGGCGGCGGGCAGTGCCGGGAACATGCCCAGGACCAGCGCCGCGGCGGCGGCGCCGAGCGTGGCGCGCCGTCCGCGGGCGCGTCGGTTGACTGCCATCTGAGGGGCCTCCTCATCGATGGGGTGGGGGGACTGGCGCGGCACGGAGCCCGCTCCCCGCTGGCGTGCCAGCGCGCCGCGTCCTTCCACGCTGGCCCCGCCGGGGCGGCGGCACAAGGCCACCTGAGCCGCGTTGCCGGAGATGTGACGAGGGTTCACGGCCCCGTTACCCCGGGTGCCGCCCGGCGGTGCTCCCCGGCCCACCCCTCCTTCGGGCCGGGGAGCGGGGGTCAGGCGCCGGCCAGCGGGACGGCGGGGCGCAGCGTGCTGACGTGGATCAGCAGGTCGTGCCCGGCCGCCAGGGAGTAGGGGTAGTAGGCGCCGCCGGGCGGGCCGACGTCGCGGGTGGGGCGGGTGCGGTGCAGCCACCGCCGGGCGGGCGGCTCGGTCTCGCGCGGGTCGAGCAGGTACAGGTGGTGGGGGACCTGGTCCAGGGTGTGCTCGCTGCTGCCCTCGCGGGGCGGGCCGAAGCGGTGGGTGACCCACTCGCCGGTGCTGTCGTCCGGCTCGGTGGTGGCGCCCTGCCCGAAGGTGGTGCCGAGGGACAGGTAGTCCGGGCCCAGCAGCTGCCGCAGGAAGGCGCCCTGGGTGACGGGGTACAGGTCCGGGACGTAGGTCTCGTACCCGGTGTGGCCGGCGTGCGCGGACAGCAGCACCTTCTGGCCGGTGTGGCGGTGCCACCAGGCGGTGTTCTCGGCCATCAGCTCGTCGCGGTAGCGCATCGACTCCGGGATCTCCGCGGGGTCGGTGAGGTCGTAGGCCAGCAGCGTGGCGGTCTGGGCGAGGACGCGGGCGTGCTGCACCGCCCACGCGAACGCCTCCGGCTCGCGGCGGTCCGGCCCCGCTTCCGCCAGCAGCTGGTGCGCGCGGCGGGCGTCCGCCGCGAGGCGGCGGCGCTCCGGCTGCGGCAGGGCGAGGAGCTCCTCGGTCGCCGGGTGGGCGCGCAGCCCGCCGTAGCGGCCGGCGAGTTCCCGGGCCAGCCCGGGGCGGCGGCGCTCGGCGTAGCCGGTGACGCGGTCGAACAGCCAGCCGGGGAGGCGCGGGTGTGCGGTGTCGTTGCCGGCGAAGGTGACGGGGTCACCGGGGTGGCGCACGTTGTAGGCGCGCATCCACCGCAGCAGGTCCAGGTACTCGTGCACGCCCCACGGCCAGGCGCCGCCGCCGAACTCCGCGGCCATGATGGCGCGCGGGTCGCCCCTGCCGTCGCGCACGTAGGCGTTGAGCAGCAGCCCGGACGTCCAGCTGGTCTCCAGCACGAACACGCGGAAGCCCAGCTCCTCCACGAGGTACCGGAAGACGCGGTGCTTGAGCGCGTACAGCTCGTGCGCGCCGTGCGCCACCTCGCCGAGCCCGACGACCGGGGTGCGGCCGATCGCGGCGCCGAGCGGCCGCAGGTCGGCCAGGTCGCCGTCCGGCCGCGTCGTGCGCAGCGGGCGGGCGGCACGGGTGAGCGCGGGCAGCACGGCGCCGGCGGAGGCCGCTGCCGGGGGCGCGCCGGCCAGGGCGGCGAGGCCCACAGCGGGCAGAGCGGCGAGCAGCGAGCGGCGTGACGGTGAGGGCATCGGGTGCGGTTCCTTACGGTCCTGGGCCTCGGTGGCCTCGTTCGTGACGTGCTGTCAGGTTCCGCGGGCAGGGCTTCTTGCGCCATCCGGGCGGCCCCCGGCACGGGGGTGGGGACAGCCCCACCGGGACGCCGCCGCGCACCGCTTCCCTACTTTTCCCATCGAATTTGTAGGAAAGTATTGACGCAGGCCAGAGGGGTCACGAGGATGAGACGCATGTTCGGGAAGCAGAGGAACCCCGGCTGCTGCCGCGGAGTCAGCGGCGGCTGCCGCCGCATCTGAGATGCGATAAGCCGGCCGTCATCCGCCACGGGCGGGCGGCCCGTGTGTGCCGGAACGGACGGCGGCGGGCCCGCCCTTCTGGCCCGTTCTCTGACGCCACCACCGTCCGCGCAGCCCTCACCGTTCCACCGTTTCCGCGTTCCACCGGTTCGCCGTTCCACCCGCTCGCAGTTCCACCGTTCCACCTCACTGAGGAGACGCATGTCTTCGCTGCCCTCCCGCCGTGCCTTCGGCGGGCTCCTCGGCGCCACGGCCGCGGCCTCGGCCCTGGGCCACACCAGCGCCGCCGCCGCGCCCGCCGAGCGGCCGTTCCGGGCCGCCACCGACCGTGAGTCCGCCCGGCCCAACATCCTCGTCATCCTCGGCGACGACCTCGGCTGGGCCGATCTGTCGTGCTACGGCTCTCCCGACATCCACACCCCGCACCTGGACCGGCTGGCCCGCCAGGGCGTGCGCTTCACCCAGGCGTACTCGGGCTCGGCGACCTGCTCGCCCACCCGCTTCGCCCTCTACACCGGGCGGTACCCCGGGCGTACCGAGGGCGGCCTCGCCGAGCCGATCGCCGACCGGTCGGTGGGCCTGGAGCCCGGCCACCCCACGCTCGCCTCGCTGCTGCGGGACGCCGGCTACGACACCGCGCTCATCGGCAAGTGGCACTGCGGCTACCTGCCTGACTACAGCCCCACCAAGTCCGGCTGGAACACCTTCTTCGGCAACTTCGGCGGCGCCCTGGAGTACTACTCCAAGCTCGGGCTCGCCGGCGAGTACGACCTGTACGAGGGCGACGCCACCTACCAGGACCTGCGCTACTACACCCGCGTGCTCACCGAGCGCGCCGTCGAGCACATCCGCTCGCGCCGCCGCGGCACACCCTGGCTGCTGAACCTCAACTACACGACGCCGCACTGGCCGTGGATAGCCGAAGGCGACGAGGAGGAGGCCGCCGAGATCGCCCGCCGGATACGCGCTGGCGACCAGGGGGCGCTGCGGCACCGGGACGGCGGCTCCCTGGAGAAGTATGCGCAGATGGTCCGTGACCTGGACCGCTCCGTCGGCCAGGTCATCGACGCCCTGGACCACAGCGGCCAGGGCCGGGACACCCTGGTGATCTTCGCCAGCGACAACGGCGGCGAGCGCTGGTCGTACCAGTGGCCGCTGTCGGGCCAGAAGGCCAGCCTGCTCGAGGGCGGCATCCGCGTCCCGCAGATCGTGCGGTGGCCCGCCCGCCTCGACGGCGGCCAGGTCAGCCACGTCCCGATGTACTCGCCGGACTGGACGGCCACGCTGCTGGAGGTGGGCGGCGCCCGCCCCGCCCCCTCCCACCCGCTGGACGGCGCGAGCTTCGCGGGCTACCTGCTGCGCGGCGAGGAGCCGCCGGAGCGCGACCTGTTCTGGCGTGTGCGCGGCGAACGGGCCCTGCGCCGCGGCGACTGGAAGTACTACCAGGACCAGGACGGCACCGACCACCTGTACCAGCTGGAGAACGACCCGCGTGAGCAGGCCGACCAGGCCACCGTGCGCCCCGGCCTGCTGGCGGAGCTGCGCGCCGCCTGGGAGGAGGTCGACGCCACCCTGCTGCCCTACCCCGCCTGACGCGGTGCCAGCCGCGGGCCCGCGGCCGGCGGCCCGGGGGAGGGCCGCGGCGCGGGCCCGGCGGGGCGGAAGGGCTACCGGCCTCCGCCCCGCAGCCCCGCCAGGAAGCGCCACAGGCGCGAGCGCGGCGGCCGCGCTGCCCGGGGCGGCGCCCCGCCCGCCGCGCCCGGCGCCTCCCCGGCGGCCGGGGGCGGGTACGCTGGCGCCGCCGCGGCGGCGGCCGGGCGCTCCGGCTGCCGGATACGGAACCGCACCGGCAGCGCCTTGACGCCCTTGACGTAGTACGGCGACCGCCACGGGATCTGGTCGGGCGGCAGCCCCAGTTCGAGGTCGCACCGGTCGAACAGGCGGCTGATGGCCGTCACCGTCACCATCTCCGCCAGCTCCTGGGCCGGGCAGCGGTGCGCGCCCGCCCCCCACGCCAGGTGACCGCGCGAGCTGGCGACCGCGTCGTCGCCCAGCCCTTTGCGGAACTCCGGGTCGGCGTGCGCGGCGGCGATCGACGGCAGGACGGCGTCGCCCGCCGCGATCCGGTAGCCGCCGAGCACGGTGTCGGTGACCGGGTACCGGTGGGTGCCGTTGGTCCAGGTCGGAGACGCGATGAGCACCCGGTTGACCAGCTCGTGGTACGTGCCGACCGACAGGCTGGCCCGCGCCTGCGGATTGGCCGTCAGCACCTCCAGCACGCTGTTCGCGATGGCGTGGTTGATCTGGTCGGATATGACGAGCACCGAGTACAGCTCCAGGCCGATCTGCTCGGGCGGCAGCGACGGCGCCGCCTCGATCAGCCGCGTCGTCAGGTCGTCGCCCGGGTGCTCCTTCTTGTGCCGCGCCAGCTGCGTCGTCGCGGCCAGCAGCCGCTCGATCGCCGCGGCCGCGTCCGGCCCGGAGTCGACCATCCGCCAGGCGTCCATGAACACGTCGTCGCCCTGCTCGACCGGGAAGCCGAACATCTGGTTGATCACCAGCAGCGGCAGCGGGCGGGAGAACTGGGCGCACAGGTCCACCCAGCCGCTGCCCGAGCCGTCGGCGAAGACCGTGATGAGCTCGTCCACGTGCCGCGCCACCGCCGTCTCGAGCTCGGCGGCCTGCGGCTGGCCCGGGTCCTGGTAGGGGCGCAGCGCCGCGTCCAGGGCCGCCCGGACGGCCGCGCGGTCCTCCCCGTCCTTCAGCAGCAGGTGGCTGACCTGGTACCCCGGCAGCATCGGCCAGTCCGGGGGCACCCGGCCCTCCCGCAGCGCACGCCAGTTGGCCGGGTCCTTCCGCCACAGCTGGTCGTCCCGCAACACGCTGAAGACTTCCTGGTAACCCAGCACGAGCCACATCGGCACGCCGTGCACGGTTACCGGTGCCACGGGCCCGTACCGGTTGCGCAGCCGCTCGTAGACGACGGCAGGCCGCTGGTCGAATTCCCTGGTCATCAGCGGCTCGGTGGCGAGCGCCTCCAGCCGCGGCGCGGCGGAGTCCTGGGCGTGGGGGTCGGGGCGTTCCATTGACTCGTCCTTGTCTGTCCTCGTCCATGCTGCCGAGGCAGCGCAGCCTACTCGCGGTGATCGTTTGGCAACACCCGTCGCGGAAAGGGTAGTTGGGATGGAACTGTCAAGGCGGGTTCCGGCCACGACGGAACGCGCGCGGTTCTTCGCGGTCTCTTCGCGGTCTCCGCGCGGTCTCCGTGAGGTGTCCCGCTTCTTTGCACGCCGCCAGTGCCCGGGAGGGCTGCCTCAGCGTCGTGAACCCGCCAGGCGGCGGCCGGGCGGTTCCGGGCGGCGCCGGCCTACGCTCGGCTGTCATGGCGCCCGACGACTGTGCTGGATGGGACCCTTCGGCCCCCGGGGTGATGCCGCTGCCCTCCGGCCGGCTGGTGCGCGGGCGGGGACTGCGCCATCCGCTGCCCGACGGCCCGCGGCCCGCCTTCGGGCTGTACCTGCTGGGCCGTCAGCCGCCCGGCCTGCCGTGGCAGGCGCGGTGGGTGCGCTGGCCCGACTTCCGGCTCCCGGCCGACCGCGGCGCCGCCCGCGAGGCGCTGCGCGAGGCGTGGGAGCGGGCGGCGGACGAACGCGTCGAGATCGCCTGCGGCGGCGGCCGGGGGCGCACCGGCACGGCCCTGGCCTGCCTCGCCGTCCTCGACGGCGTCCCCGGTGACGAGGCCGTCGCCTACGTTCGCCGCCACTACCACCCCGGGCCGTCGAGACGCCCTGGCAGCGCCGGTACGCGGCCCGGTTCCGCTGAGAGACGGATCCGGCCGGCGGCGCGTGCCCGGCGGGCGGGCGCCGGGCACGGGTCAGCCGCCGTCCGGGGCGGGGGCTGCGGCCCGCACGCCCGTCGAGTCACGCACGACCAGGCGGCACGGCAGGGTCTGCACGCCCTGCGACGGGCGGCCGTCGATGGCCTCCATCAGCCGCAGCGCCGCCGTCCGCCCCAGCTCGGCCAGGTTCATGTCCACGGTGGTCAGCGGCGGCCGGGTCGCCTGGGCCATGACCTCCCAGTTGTCGTAGCCGGCCAGGGCGATGTCCTCCGGGACCCGGCGGCCCGCCTCCCGCAGCGCGTCGGCGGCGCCCCGCGCGATCTGGTCGCTGCCGCAGAAGAACGCGTCGACGTCCGGGTCGGCGCGCAGCGCCACGTGCACCGCCTGCCGCCCCCACGCCTCGCTCCACTCGCCGTACAGCACCTGCCCGCCGGACAGTTCGGCCCCGGCCTGGGCCAGCGCGCGGACCGTCTCCTCGGCGCGGACGGCGGCGGCGGTGTGGTGCGCCGGCCCCGTGATATGGGCGATGCGCCGCCGGCCCGTGGCCAGCAGGTGCTCGACCATCAGCCGCGCGCCGCCCGCGTCGTCCGGCACCAGCGACAGGTCGCGGGGGTCGGTGGACGGCCCGAGCGCGTACACCACCGGCACCGGCGCGGGCAGGTCCACCGGCGGGCGCGGGTCGGTGCGGCGGCCGGTGACGATAAGGCCGTCGATGCGGCGGTCGAGCAGGGTGCGGACGTAGTGCTGCTCGCGGATGGCGTCGCCGCGCGTGTCGCACAGGAACACGGCGATGCGGCCGGCGCCGAGCGCGTCCTCCGCTCCCAGCAGCACCGGGATGCTGAACCGGCCGATGCTGTCGGTGGTGATCAGCCCCACCGTGTAGCTGCGGCCCGACAGCAGGCTGCGCGCCGCGGCGTTGGGCCGGAAACCGAGCTTGCGGGCGGCCTCGGCCACGCGCTCCCGGGTCTCGGCGCGCAGGTTCCCCCGGCCGTTGAGCGCCTTGGACGCGGTGCCGGGGGAAACCCCGGCCAGAGCGGCGACGTCACCGATCGTCGCGGCGCGCCGGCGCTCGGTGCCACGCGCCGTCTCCGTCATGAGAAACCCTTTTCCTCCTTCTGGGCGCCCGCAGCCACCCGGGCGCCGGGTCATGATGCCACGGCAGGGGAGTACCTGGCTAGATCGTCAGGAAAACGGTGTGCGTAAACGGCGGCACTGTTGACGCTTTCTCGCAGGCACTTTTAGCATTCCCGGCTAGGAAAAGCATTTCCTCACGTTTCTGAGACCCGCTAACGGAGCCGTGCATGTCCGCACCCTCGCCCGCCCCCGCTCCCGCTCCCGCCCCCGGCACCGCCGGCCCGGTCCGCCTCGGCCCCGGCGCCCACGCCGCGCTGCGGCCGTCCGCCCGTACCACCGTGACCGGCGGCTTCTGGGCCGAACGCCGCCGCGTCAACGCGGAGGTCAGCATCGCCCAGGGCCCCGCGCGCCTGGAGGAGGCCGGGAACCTGGAGAACTTCCGCCGTGCCGCCGCGGG
Source organism: Streptomyces sp. 7-21 (assembly GCF_016741785.1). Classification (GTDB taxonomy): domain Bacteria; phylum Actinomycetota; class Actinomycetes; order Streptomycetales; family Streptomycetaceae; genus Streptomyces. The sequence goes on along the minus strand of NZ_JAERRL010000006.1, from coordinate 12,916 downwards.
CGAACGGGGCGGCTTCCAGGGCGGGTTCCCCTTCCAGGACTCCGACGTCCACAAGTGGCTGGAGGCCGCCGCCTGGCAGCTGGGCGATCCCGGCACCAGTGACGAGCAGGCCCGCGAACTGACCCGGCACCTCCGCGAGATGACCGAGCTGCTGGCCCGGGCGCAGGACGGGACCGGCTACCTGAACACCTACTACCAGGTGGCCAAGCCCGACGTTCCGCGCTTCAGCGAGCTGCACTGGGGCCACGAGCTGTACACGGCCGGCCATCTCATCCAGGCCGCGGTCGCGCACCACCGCGCTACCGGCGAGCGCGCGCTGCTGGACGTGGCGCGGAAGTTCGCCGACCTCATCACCGGGACCTTCGGGCCCGAGGGCTCCGGCAAGCCCGTCGACGGCGTCGACGGCCATCCGGAGATCGAGACCGCGCTGGCCGAACTGGCCCGCGAGACCGGAGAGCGGCGCTACGCCGAGGCCGCCCAGTACTTCGTCGACCGGCACGGCGGCGCGCTGCCGGTGCGGACCACCAAGGGCGCCGGCCGGCCCGGGTACTACCAGGACCACATGCCCGTCCGCGAGGCGCGGGCCGTCACCGGCCACGCCGTACGCCAGCTGTACCTGCTCGCGGGCGCCGCCGACGTGGCGACCGAGACCGGCGAGGCTGAGCTGCGCGAGGCCGTCACGCGGCTGTGGGAGGAGATGGCCGCCCGCCAGACCTACGTCACCGGCGGCATCGGCGCCCACCACAGCGACGAGGGCTTCGGCCAGCCGTATGAGCTGCCCACCGAGCGGGCCTACTGCGAGACGTGCGCCGCTATCGCCTCGGTCCAGTTCAGCTGGCGGATGGCGCTGCTGACCGGCGAGGCCCGCTACTCGGACCTCATCGAGCGCACCCTCTACAACGCTGTGCTGTGCGGCGTCTCCCTCAGCGGCGACCGCTACCTGTACGACAACCCGCTGCACGTCAGGGACGGCCACGCCGACCAGGAGGGGGCCGAGCCGCCCCGGGTGCCGTGGTTCAAGTGCGCCTGCTGCCCGCCCAATGTCATGCGGCTGCTGGCCTCCCTGCCGCACTACCTGGCCTCCGTGTCCGCTGACGGCAGCGCGCTCCAGCTGCACCAGTACGCCTCCGGCACCGTCACGGCGGACGTCGGCGGCGGCGAGGCGGTGCTGCGTGTGGAGACCGGCTACCCGTGGCACGGCCGCATCGCCGTGACCGTCGAGTCGGCCGGCGCCGGGCCGTGGACGCTCGCGCTGCGCGTGCCGCACTGGTCGGCCGCCACCTGGTCGGTCACGCTGGACGGCGCGCCGCTGCCCGAGGCGGAGCAGGCGTACGAGGGCGGCTGGCTGCGGCTGACCCGCGCCTGGCGGCCGGGCGAGACGGTCGTGCTCTCGCTCGACCTCACGCCCCGGTTCACCCTGGCCGATCCGCGCGTGGACGCCGTCCGCGGCTGCGCCGCCATCGAGCGCGGCCCGCTGGTGTACTGCGTCGAGTCCCTGGACCAGCCCGGCCTGCCCCCGGGCACGGGGCTGGACGATCTCGTCGTCGACCTCGGCGCCGGGCTCGGCGAGGAGGAACGCCCCGGCCTCCTCGGCGGCGTCACCGCCGTCACCGCTACGGCCCGCCTGCGGCCCCGCCCGGCCGCCGGTGACGCCGCGCCGTGGTGGCCCTACCGCCCCGCTGCGGAGGGGGTCCCGGCGCCCGCGGGTGACCCGGTGACGCTGACGGCGATCCCCTATTACGCCTGGGCCAACCGGGACGTCTCCAGCATGCGGGTCTGGCTGCCCGCCGAGGGCTGAGACGGCGCGCGCCGGCCCCCGTCCGCGCGGACGGGGGCCGGCGCGCATGCAACGGACCCAACGCCGCGTTCCGCCGCGGGCTGTCTGGCGTGCGGATCCGGCCGGCGGCGTCCTCGCCGCCGGCCAGCGGGCGTCGAAACGGGTGCCGAAACGGGTATGGGAAAGGGGCGGAGCAGACCGCGGGACTGCCTCCGCCCCCGTTGGGCCGCGCCGGTGACGGGCGCGTCACCCGGCGCGTTCAGCCGTCGTGTCCCCGCTCTCTTCTCCGTCCCCGTCTCCGTCTCCGGCGAGCAGGCGGTTGCGTTCGGACATCACCCGCATCAGGTGCACGCGGGAAGCGCGCCGCGCCTCCTCGGGATCGCGCGCCTCGATCGCCGCCAGTATGGCGCCGTGCTCCTCCAGCGTCTGGGGCAGGCTCGCGAGGTAGCGGAACGCGTCCTTGTATGACTGGCGCAGGCAGGTGTTGACCGGGTCCATGAACCACGAGAAGAACGGGTTGCCGCTGGCGCGCGTGACGACCTCGTGGAAGCGGATGTCCGCCTCCAGGCAGACCGTGTAGTCGCCGGGATGCTGCCGCGCGCGGTCGACGCAGGCCCGCAGTTCGCGCAGGTCCTCTTCGCTGCGGCGCTCGGCGGCGAGTGCCGCCACCTCTACCTCGACCAGCAGGCGGGTCTCCATCAGCTGCTGGAACGTCGCCACGTTCATGCCCAGCATCAGGGCGTAGTGGCGCGCCACCGCGGAGCCGTCGGGCTGGGCGACGACCATGCCCCGGCCGGGGCGGATGTCGACGAGACCGCGCTGGTCCAGGATGCGGCCCGCTTCCCTGATCACCGTTCTGCTGACCCCGTAGCGCTCGACGAGCTGCGGTTCCGTCGGCAGCCGGTCGCCGGGCTTCATGCCCTGGGAGAGCAGATCGCGCTGTATCTGCTCGGCTACCACCTCGGAGAGGCGGGGCGGCCGGGCGGCCTGCCGTTTTCCTGTGTTGTGCCGGTTCCGTGAAACAGGGTCTTGCGATGCCTGCATGGCCGAAGTATGGTCCGATCATCATACGAAGTCAATGAACGGGGGCCGTGCCCCAGCGGGGTCCACGCGGCCGGCCCGCAACGCCACCGGCCGCCGTCCGCGAGCCGCGGCCAGGACGGACCGCTCCGCACCGCAGCCCCGCAGCAGCACACGACCACGCACCCCCTGGGGTACCGCGTCCCGCGCGAACCGGCCGCACGGCGGCCCGCGGCGGTGCGCCCCCGCAGACACCCATACCCGACGAAACCCGCGTACAGAAAGGGCGGCTGAGCCGAATGGCCCTCCTCCGCAGCGACCTCTCCTCCGCGCCCGCCGACATCCTCCCCAGCGGCGGCGGCGCGCTCCTCGCTGGCCGCGTCCTCGACCCCGCCGTCGGCGGACCCAGCCTCGTGGCGGTACGCGGGGACGAGCTGGCCGACATCACCGCCCACGGCCCCACCATGTCCGACCTGCTGGAACGCCCCGACGCCGCCGACATCGTGCGCCAGGCGCCCGCCGCCCGCACCTGGCCGCTCGCCGAGGTGCTCGACGCCACCGCAGCCCAGGACACCACCCGGACCCGGCTGCTGGCCCCCGTGGACCTCCAGGTGCTCAAGGCCGCGGGCGTCACGTTCGCCGACAGCATGCTGGAGCGCGTCATCGAGGAGCGCGCCGGCGGCGCCCCGGAGGCCGCCGAGCGGATACGCACCCAGCTCGCCGAGCGCGTCGGGGCGCGCCTGGAGTCGGTGAAGGCCGGCAGCCCGGAGGCCGTCGAACTCCTCGCCTGGCTGCGCGAGGAGGGCCTGTGGTCCCAGTACCTGGAGGTCGGGCTCGGCCCCGACGCCGAAGTGTTCACCAAGGGCCCGGTGCTCTCCGCCGTCGGCTACGGCGCGCCGGTCGGCGTCGCCGAGGTCTCGAAGTGGAACAACCCCGAGCCCGAACTCGTCCTCGCCGTCACCTCCGACGGCCGCATCGTCGCCGCGACCCTCGGCAACGACGTCAACCTCCGCGACATCGAGGGCCGCAGCGCGCTGCTGCTGCCGCAGGCCAAGGACAACAACGCCTCCACCTCCCTGGGCCCCTTCCTCCGCCTCTTCGGCGACGGCTTCAGCCTCGACGACCTGCGCGAGGCCCGCATCAGCCTCACCATCACCGGCCGCGACGACGGCTTCGTGCTGCGCGACGCCTCCGACATGTCCCGCATCAGCCGCCCGCTGGAGACCCTCGTCGCCCAGGCCGTCAACCGGCGCCACCCCTACCCCGACGGGCTGGTCCTGTTCACCGGCACCCTCTTCGCCCCCACCCAGGACCGCGGCGAGCCCGGCAGCGGCTTCACCCACCGCGAGGGCGACCTCGTCGAGATCTCCACCCCCCACCTGGGGACCCTGCGCAACCCCGTCACCACCAGCGAGCGCGCCCCCGCCTGGCAGACCGGCATCCGCGACCTGTACGCCAGCCTGGCCCGCCGCGGCCTGCTCGCCTCGCGCGAAGACAGCGGCAACGGCGAGGAGGCTTCCTCGTGAGCACCGCCCGTCTCGTCGTGACCGACATGACGTTCCCCGACGACGCCGCGGAGCGCCGCGCCGCCGCCGAGGCGGGCGCCAGCTATGAGCGGTTCAACTGCGTGACCGAGGCGGAGACCGCCGAGGCGGTGCGCGGCGCCACCGTCGCCCTGGTCAACTTCGCCCCGGTCACCGACACCGTCCTGGCCGCCATGGCGCCCGGCGCGACCGTCGTGCGCTACGGCATCGGCACCGACAACATCGACCTCGCCGCCGCGGCCGCGCGCGGCGTGCGGGTCGCCAACGTCACCGACTACGGCTCCGACACGGTCGCCGACCACGCCGCGGCCATGCTGCTCGCGCTGCTGCGCAAGCTCCCCGGCTACCACGCTGCCGTGGCCCGCGACGGCTGGGGCACCCCCTCCGACCTGGCGCCCGTCCGCGCCCTGTCCGACACCACCGTCGGGCTCATCGGCACCGGACGCATCGGCCGCGCGCTCGCCGCCCGGCTCGCTCCGTTCGGCATGACCGTGCTCGGCTACGACCCCTACGCCAGCGCGGACGCGCTCGCCGAGGCGGGCATCACCGCCTGTTCCCTGCCCGACCTGCTGCGCCGCTCCCACGCGGTGTCGCTGCACGCCCCCGCCACCGAGGAGACGTACCACCTGATCAACCGGGAGACCCTCGCCCTCCTTCCGCCGGGCGCCGTCCTGATCAACACCGCCCGCGGCGCGCTCGTCGACACCGAGGCCGTCACCGAGGCCCTGCAGTCGGGCCGCCTCGGCGGCGCCGGGCTCGACGTCCTGGAGGAGGAGCCGCTGCCCGACGGCAGCCCGCTGCGCGCCATGGACAACGTCCTGCTGAGCCCGCACGCCGCCTTCTACTCCGAGAAGTCCGTCCGGCTCCTGCAAGAGCTGGCGGCGCAGGAAGCCCAGCGCGCCCTGCTCGGGCAGCCCCTGCGCAGCCCGGTCAGCCTGCCCTGAAGCACCACGAAAGCAGATCCGCGATGCCAGACCACACCACGCTCACCTGCCGTAACTTCATCGGCGGCGACTGGGAGGCCGCCTCCGGCGGCACCCTGGAGCGGCACAACCCCGCGACCGGCGCGCTCGCCGCCGTCGCCCCCCGCGCCACCGCGGCCGATGTCGACCGGGCCGTGGCCGCCGCCACCGCCGCGTTCCGCGACTGGCGCCGTACCCTGCCCGCCGAGCGCGCGGCCCTGCTCCACCAGCTCGCCGGCGTCTGCGCCGGCCGCGTGGACGACATGGCCGCCGCCATCACCCGCGAGCAGGGCAAGCCGCTGGACGAAGCCAGGGGAGAGGTGCGCAAGTTCGTCACCGCCCTGCACTACTACGCCGAGGAGGCCACCCGCGTCTGCGGCCGCACCGTGCCCAACGACGCCCACGGCTTCACCAGCATCGTCGAGTACGAACCCGTCGGCCCGGTCGCCGGCATCGTGCCGTGGAACTACCCGGTGGAACTCATCGGCTGGAAGCTGGCCGGCGCCACCGCCGCGGGCTGCACCATCGTCATCAAGCCCTCCGAGTACACCCCCGGCAGCGCCCAGGTGCTGTCCGAGTGCGTCGCCGAGGTCATGCCGCCCGGCGTCGTCAACTTCGTCTACGGCGACGGCGAGACCGGCCGCGCCCTGGCCGCCCACCCGGACATCGCCAAGGTCGCCTTCACCGGCTCGATGCGCACCGGGCAGGCGCTGTACCGGACCGTCAGCGGCATCACCGCCCTCTCGCTCGAACTCGGCGGCAGCTGCCCGATGATCGTCACCGCCACCGCCGACATCGACGCCGCTGTCGCGGGCGCCGCCCGCCGCTCCTTCCGCAACGCGGGGCAGATCTGCATCGCCATCAACCGGATCTACGTCCAGGACACCGTCTACGACGAGTTCACCAGCAAGCTCGCCGCCGCCGCCGACGCGCTGCGGGTCGCCGACGGCCTGCGGGAGCCCGCCGCCGACATCGGCGCCCTGACCATGGACGAGACCTACCAGCGCACCCTCGCGCACATCGCCGACGCCCGCGACCGCGGCGCCGCCGTCGTCGCCGGCGGCGGACCCGTCGAGGAGCTGGCGCCCGGGCTGTTCCTGCGCCCCACCGTGGTCGCGGACGCCCCCGACGACTCCCTCGTCATGCACGAGGAGACCTTCGGCCCGCTGGTGGGCGTCGCCCCGTTCGCCTCGCTCAGCGACGCCATTGACCGCGCCAATGGCGCCCCCGGCGGCCTGGCCGCCTACGCCTACACCACCGACACCCACGAGACCTTCACCCTCGCCCGCGCCCTGGATTTCGGCAACGTCGCGGTCAACAACGTCGACGCCGGCATCATGAACGCCCCCTACGGCGGGCGCCGGGAGAGCGGCTTCGGTTCCGAACACGGCCCCGAGGGGCTGACTTCCTACCTCCAGCCCAAACACATCCGACTCCGTCACGACGCGCGATGAGGCGCGTCGAAGGGAGAGCACCATGCTGATCGGCATTGACCTCGGCACCTCCGCCTGCAAGGCGATCGCGGTTGACAAGGCCGGTGACGTCGTCGCCACCGAATCCCGCGGCTACCCGATGACCAACCTCCGCCAGGGCTGGGCCGAACAGGACCCCGCCGACTGGTGGGACGCCACGGACGAGGCCGTCCGCGCCCTCACCGCCCGCCTTCCCGAAGGCGGCCGCGAGGTCACCGCCATCGGCCTGTGCGGCCAGATGCACGGGCTCACCGCCCTGGCCGCCGACGGCACCCCGCTGCGCCGTGCCATCCTGTGGAACGACCAGCGCTCCGCCCCGCAGTGCGACTGGATCACCGACCGCGCCGGCGGCCTCGACGGGCTGCTGCGCATGACCCAGAACCGCATGCTCCCCGGCTTCACCGGCGGCAAGATCATCTGGCTGCGGGAGAACGAGCCGGACGTCTACGAGCGCACCGCCCGCATCCTCAACCCCAAGGACTACCTGCGGCTGCGGATGACGGGGAACTACGTCACCGACGTCTCCGACGCCTCCGGCACCGGCCTGTTCCACGTCGCCAAGCGGGTCTGGTCCGGTGAACTCCTCAGCCTGACCGGCATCGACCAGGCCCTGCTGCCCGACGTCGTCGAGTCCACCGAGCCCACCGGCCGCCTGCTGCCCGACCTCGCCGAGCGCTGGGGCGTGCCCGCCGCCACCGAGGTGTACGGCGGGGGCGGCGACGCCGTCCTCCAGACCACCGCCATGGGCCTGGTCGACCCCGGCGCCGTCGGCTTCACCATCGGCACCGCGGGCATCGTCGCCGGCGGCACCTCCCAGTGCCCCGAGGCACCCAGCGGCCGGGTCCAGGTCTCCTGCGGCAACGCGCCGGGCCGCTGGCACATCATGGGCGTCTCCCTGGCCGCCGGCGGCGCGTTCCACTGGCTGCGCGACGCCCTCGCCCCCGCGCACGAGGACGCGCCCGTGTCCTTCGAGCGCCTCGTCGCCCTCGCCCGCGAGGTCGAACCCGGCTCCCGGGGGCTGATGTTCCTGCCCTATCTGCTCGGCGAGCGCTCCCCGCACCTGGCCCCCGAGGCCACGGCCGCGTGGCTGGGGCTCACGCCCATGCACGACCTGGGCCACCTCGCCCGCAGCGTCATGGAGGGCGTGCTGCTCAACCTCCGCGAGATCCTGGAGATATGCCGCCAGTCCGGCGTCGTGGCCGACCGCGTCGTCGCCTCCGGCGGCGCCGCCAACGAGCCGCTGTGGCTCCAGATGCTCGCTGACGTCCTCGGCCGCGAAACCGTCACCGTCACCGGCGCCGCCGAGGGCGGCGCCTACGGGGCCGCCCTGGTCGCCGGTGTCGGCTCCGGCCAGTGGGCCAACCTGGAGGAGGCGCTCGGCGCCGTGCGGGTCGAGCAGACCTATCAGCCCGCCGCCGAGGCGGCCGCCGCCTACGACACCCTCTTCGGCGAGCACCGCCAGCTCTACCCGCGCCTGGCCAGCGCGTTCGCCGCCCCCGTCCCGGCGGGTGCGCAGTGACCCCGCTGCCGCGCGCCGCCAGGGCCGTCGTGCTCGACCTCGACGGCACCCTGGTGGACAGCGCCCCGGACATCGCGGACGCCCTGGCGGAGGCGATGGCCCCGCACGGGCTGCCCCGCGTCCCCGAGGACACCGTCCGCGGCCTGCTCGGCGGCGGCGCGAGGGAACTCGTCGCCGGCGCCCTGCGCGCCGCCGGCGCGGACCCCGCGCTGCTCGACACCGTGCACGCGGACTACTCACGCGCCTACGCCCGCACGCCCGCCGCCCGCACCACCGTGCACCCCGGCGCGCACGCGGCGCTGCGCCGCCTGCGGGAGGCCGGCCTGGCCATCGGCGTGTGCACCAACAAGCGCACCGCGCTGGCCCACGCCGTGCTGGCCGCGACCGGGCTCGCCCCGCTGGTCGACCACGTCACCGGCTACGACGCCGTGCCCGCGCCGAAGCCCGACCCGGGCCACCTGCGCGCCGCGCTGTCCGCCCTCGGCACAGACCCCGAGGACGCCGTGTACGTGGGCGACACCGCCATCGACGCGCGCACCGCGGCGAGCGCCGGCGTCGCCTACTGGCACGTGCCGTGGGGCGCGCCCCTCACCGATCCCGTCCGCACCGGTGGCTTCGCCGCGCTCGCGGCCGCGGTCACCGGATCCCCGACACCCCCACCCGCACCAGGAGACAACCGCATGCACCCGCAGACCGCCCAGGACAAGGCCAAGTGGGCCGCCGGAAAGGCCGCCATCGACCGCTACGTCCGCGACGGGATGAAGCTCGGTCTCGGCTCGGGCACCACCTCGCACTGGTTCGTCCGTGCCCTCGGCGAGGCCGTCGCCCAGGGGCTCGACGTCGTCGGCGTTCCCACCTCCACCGGCACCCGTGACCTCGCCCTTGAGGTCGGCGTGCCGCTCACCACCCTCGCCGAGACCGAGCGGCTCGACCTGACCGTCGACGGCGCCGACGAGATTGACCGCGCGGGCAACATGACCAAGGGCGGCGGCGCCTGCCTGCTGTGGGAGCGCATCGTCGCCGACGCCTCCGACCGGATGGTCGCCGTCGTCGACGACTCCAAGGTCGTGGACACGCTCGGCGCCTTCCCGCTGCCCATCGAGGTGGTCCCGTACGCCTGGGAGTCCACCCGCCGCTCCGTCGCCCGCCTGCTCACCAGCCTCGGCTACGACGATCCGGAGCTGCCGCTGCGCGAGCGCGACGGCGCGCCCGTCACCACCGACAGCGGCAACTACCTCCTCGACGCCCACCTCGGCGTCATCAAGGACCCGCTGGCCCTGGACGCCCAGCTCAACTGGATCCCCGGCGTTGTCGAGAACGGCCTGTTCACCGGCATCGCCGACGAGATGGTCATCGGCCGCCCCGACGGCGGCCACGACGTCGCCGACGTCTCCGCCTCCCCGACGGCCCGTCCGTCCACCACGCGCCGCGGCGCGCGCTGAACCGGCCCGCCCCCCAGCGGCCCGCACGGGCCGGGCGGAAGAGGACCCCTGCCCTTGACCGCCCGGCCCCCCAGGCAGCGTCCGGCTGCCGCCTCCCCTTCCCCCTCCACGCCTGGGAACCACCATGCCCGTCCCGCTCACTGACCTGTTCATATCCGAGTTCACCGGAACCGCCCTGCTCGTGCTGCTCGGTACCGGCGTCGTCGCCAACATCTCGCTGGCCCGCTCCAAGGGTTTCGAGGGCGGCTGGCTGCTCGTTACCTTCGGCTGGGGCCTCGGTGTCTTCGCCGGCGTGTACGCCGCAGCCGCCTCCGGTGCCCACCTCAACCCGGCCGTCACGCTGGGCCTGTGGGTCGCCGACCAGGACTTCGCGCCGGACACCCCGCCCTCCGTCTCCCGCTTCGCCATCTACCTCCTCGCCCAGCTGCTGGGCGCCGTCCTCGGCGCGCTGCTGACCTACCTCACCTACAAGAAGCACTTCGACGCCGAGAAGGACGAGGCGACCCGCCTCGGGGTCTTCGCCACGGGCCCGGCGATCCGCACCCCCGGCTGGAACGCCGTCACCGAGGCCATCGCCACCTTCGTCCTGGTCTACGTCGTGCTGTCCTTCGGCCACACCCCCAGCGGGCTCGGCCCGCTGGCGGTCGCGCTGCTGGTCGTCGGCATCGGCGCCTCGCTCGGCGGCCCCACCGGCTACGCGCTGAACCCGGCGCGTGACGCCGGGCCCCGCCTGTTCCACACGCTGGCCCTGGGCCGCGGCGGGGCGTCCTCGGACTGGTCCTACGCCTGGGTGCCCATCGTCGGCCCGATGGCCGGCGGCGTCCTGGCCGCGCTCGCCTACCACCTCACCGACGGGGTCTTCCCCGCCGTCTGAGGTCTGTCTGAGGGCTGCCTGACGGCCGCCTGGCCAGCGGCCGCGCCGGCCCGGACGGGTACAGGGGGGACACGTCCGGGCCGGGTGGGGCGCGTGACACGGAAGAGAAATGCGGGTACCCCGGCCGGTGACGCGAGAAAACGGCGGCGTGCCGCCCGGCCCGGCCGGGTGCCCTGCCATCCCGAGCCGCACCCCGCGAAGGAGGCCCCATGACCGCGAGCACGGACCTGCTCACCGACGGCTTCGGCCGCGTCCGGGAGGCCGTCCACGAGGCGGTCTCCGGCCTGGACCCCGAGGAGCTGGCGGCCCGGCTCGACCCGGACGCCAACTCCATCGGCTGGCTCGTGTGGCACCTCGCGCGGGTCCAGGACAGCCACCTGGCCGAGCTGCGCGAGGACGAGGAGGTGTGGACGGCGGACGGCTTCCACGAGCGCTTCGCCCTGCCGTTCCCCGCCGACGCCACCGGCTATGCCCACTCCAGCGCGGACGTGGCCGCCGTCCGCAATCTGACGCCGGAGCTGCTGACCGGGTACTACGACGCGGTGCACGAGCGCACCCTCGCCTACGTCGCCGGGCTCAGCGACGGTGACCTGGGCCGTGTCGTCGACGAGTCGTGGACCCCGCCGGTCACGCTCGGCGTGCGGCTCATCAGCGTGATCGCCGACGACCTCCAGCACGCGGGCCAGGCCGCCTTCATCCGCGGCGTCCTGCAGCGCCGCCGCGGCTAGCCGCACGTGCCGTCGCCCCGGGCGCGCTCCCCCGCAGTGCGCCCGGGGCGACGCTGTGACACGTCCCGCCGCTCCGCCGCCTCTAGCCGGCGGCCGGGGCGCTGCTGCTGGTGCCGCCGGCCGAGGCGCCGAGCGCCTTCAGCCAGGACGGTCCGCTGAGCAGTTCGAGCAGCAGGAGCAGCCGGGTCAGCGGCTCCCAGTCGGCGTCGGCCGGTCCCACGGCGCTTCCCGCCGTGTCCTCGGCCTCCTTGGCGGCGAGCAGCGCCCACACCGCCTTGCCGTGCCGGTCGGGCGTGGTCCAGCCCCAGCTGTCCACGAGCGAGGCGAGCACGTGCAGTCCGCGCCCGGTCTCCTGGAAGTAGTCCGGCTCCTTGACCACCGGCACGTCCTGGCCGGGGTCGAAGACGGCGCACAGCACGGCGCCCCCGTGGTGCACCAGGCTGAGCAGGATCGGTTCGTCCTCCGTGGCGGGCGGCAGCGGCCGGGGACGCGAGGCCGGGGCGGGGGTGCCGTAGCGCAGGGCGTTGGTGACCAGCTCGGAGACCACCACGCAGGCGTCGTCGGCCAGGTCAGCCAGCCCCCAGCCGCACAGCGTGCTGCGGGTCAGGCCGCGCGCGGCGCTGGGCGCCGTTGCCTCGCTGGCCAGCGGGAAGGTCGCGAACCCGGCGGCGTCCGCCTCCCCGGGCACGGCGGACGTCTCCGCGCCGCGCTGCCGTGGCGCGGGCTGCCGCGCCACGGCGGAGAACGGGAGGCGGCCGGCGGGCGGCAGCGGCGGGAACGCCGACGACCCCGCGAGAACACCGCCGTCCATCTCCTCACTCATCCACCACGCGGGGTGAGTTGTCATCACGACCTCCGCTGCGTTCCTAGCCCGGGCATGCGGGAGCGACGGCTCCAACGGACCCCCATCCTCGGGGAACGAGGCGCGCTGCTGCAAGTACGTCTGAAAGAACAGATGTAAGAACCTTTGCAAGAACGGATGCAAGAACAGATGCAAGAACACCCACTCTCGGGGCACAATCTCCTCAGACGCCGCCCGGGCCCGGGACGGGCCTAGGGTGGCATGTGCACAACAAGAACGTAGGAGTAGAAATGCCGCAGTTCATCAACGGCATCCCGGCTGGCCAGCTCGAGGGGGCAGTCTGGAGGAAGAGCCGGCGGAGCAACCCGAACGGGAACTGCGTGGAACTCGCCGGTCTGCCCGGCGGTGAGGTCGCCGTGCGGAACTCCCGTGATCCGCAGGGCCCGGCGCTCATCTACACACGCGCGGAGATGACGGCCTTCCTGCGTGGCGCGAAGGACGGCGACTTCGACGACCTGATCGGCAACGACTGACCAAGTCCCCCTGCATGATGGGGGGCTGACTGTACGTCGTGCCGATTCGGTGAAAGACTGGGTGGCATATTCCATCACGCAGGGGACACACATATGGCGCCAGCACAGACAGGGACCGCAGCCTCGGTGACAGACCTCTTGTCGCAGCCGAGAGGCGGCCCCACCGTGCTGCGGATCGTGCTCGGCACGCACCTGCGGCGGCTGCGTGAGTCCCGGGGCATCAGCCGCGAGGCGGCCGGTGAC
>NZ_JAERRL010000058.1 GCF_016741785.1 Streptomyces sp. 7-21 | reverse complement strand
CCACCCGCCGCGATCTCCCCCGGATCAAGGCCCCCCACATCCAGCCGCACCGGATACACGCTGGTAAACCAGCCCACCGTCCGCGACAGATCCATCCCCCCCGCCAGCGGCTCACGCCCATGCCCCTCCACCGCCACCAGCAGCCCCCCACCACCACCGCCACGCCACGACGCCACCCCCGCCACCAGCCCCGCCAGCAGCACCTCATCCACCCCGCAGTGGAACGCCGCCG
>NZ_JAERRL010000057.1 GCF_016741785.1 Streptomyces sp. 7-21 | reverse complement strand
TTTCACACCACGGACAGCTGCCGTCAGCCAGGACGACGTACTGGATGCTCTGGCGAATCTGCGTCAGTTCAGCCTCCTGACCCACACCCGACAGTCCTTATCAGGCGGTGCGCATCCACCAGCTCCTCCAGCGCGCCGTTTACGAACGCTTCTCCTCTGACTACGCCCACACCTGCGCCCGGACCGCCGCGGACGCCCTCGTCGACGCCTGGCCGGAGGTCGAACGCGACACCGACCTCGCCACGGCCCTGCGTGCCAAT
>NZ_JAERRL010000056.1 GCF_016741785.1 Streptomyces sp. 7-21 | reverse complement strand
CTTCACACCACGGACAGCAGCCATCAGCCAGGACGACGTACTGGATACTCTGGCGAATCTGCGTCAGTTCAGCCTCCTGACCCACACCCCCGACAGTCCTTATCAGGCGGTGCGCATCCACCAGCTCCTCCAGCGCGCCGTTTACGAACGCTTCTCCCCTGACTACGCCCACACCTGCGCCCGGACCGCCGCGGACGCCCTCGTCGACGCCTGGCCGGAGGTCGAACGCGACACCGACCTCGCCACCGCCCTGCGTGCCAAC
>NZ_JAERRL010000055.1 GCF_016741785.1 Streptomyces sp. 7-21 | reverse complement strand
AAGGGTCGGGATCATGAGTGGCGACAAGTCGCGTCCCACGGACTGCTCCGAGGTCCTTGACCATCTCTACGAGTATCTCGATCGCGAGATGCCCGATGGAGACTATGCCAAGTTCGAAGAGCACATGGATGAGTGCTCTCCGTGCCTGGAGAAGTATGGGCTTGAGCAGTCCGTAAAGCAGCTGGTCAAACGCTGCTGCGGTCAGGACGAGGTGCCCGCGGACCTGCGGGCGAAGGTGCTCAGCCGCATCGACCACATCCGCGCCGCTG
>NZ_JAERRL010000054.1 GCF_016741785.1 Streptomyces sp. 7-21 | reverse complement strand
TAACTGACCCCCGCTCCCCCCCCCCACACACCATGAGCACCACCACCCCCGTTGACGACGTCATGTCCCGCTCGGAGGAGCTATGACCACCCCGCCTTACCCGCAGGGCTCGTACGGTCTTCATGACCACTACGCCCCGTACGAGGACGAGGGTGACCAACCCCTGGTACGCCCCTACGCGATGACGGGGGGCAGGACCCGGCCGCGGTACCAGCTGGCGATCGAGGCGCTGGTGAGCACGACGGCCGCCCCCGACCAGCTCCAGGGGCTGCTCCCGGAACACCAGCGCATCTGCCACCTCTGCCTTGAGGTGAAGTCCGTGGCTGAGGTTTCCGCCCTGGTGGGGATTCCTCTGGGCGTG
>NZ_JAERRL010000053.1 GCF_016741785.1 Streptomyces sp. 7-21 | reverse complement strand
GCCTCAGCGGCGACAGCGCGCACACCGATGTAAGTGGCCACGGCACCATCATGGCCGCTCTAATCGCGGGAACCGGCGCAGATAACGGCGTCCAAGGCCTCGCACCCGGCGTCGATATCCTCCCCATCCGGACGCATGAGACCGAAGCTTCGGGGTTTGACGTCGAGGGCACCTTCGCTGATGCCGTGCAGTACGCGGTAGACGAAGGAGCTGACATCATCAGCGTTTCCAATGGCATTCAGCCTACCGGCTACGCCCAAGATGAGGTCACCGCTGCTCTTGAGGAAGCGGCACGGCAGGATGTGCTGGTTTTTGCAGCCACAGGTAATGACGCTGAGAACTCCAACATGGAGATGTTCCCTAGCAACCAGGACGGTGTCGTCGGTGTCGGCGCGGTCGAT
>NZ_JAERRL010000052.1 GCF_016741785.1 Streptomyces sp. 7-21 | reverse complement strand
CCATCAGCGGGGAAGGCACCGATACTGACAACGATGGCCACGGCACCGGTATGGCGGCCCTCATCGCTGGCACCGGCGCAGGCGGCGGTATCCAAGGGCTCGCACCCGGAGTCGATATCCTCCCCATCCGCGCATACCCTGGTGCCGACGAAGTGGACTTCGGCTTCGAAAGGCGTTTTGCCGAAGCCGTTCAGTACGCAGCCGATGCCGGTGCACAAATTATCAGCGTTTCCCTCGCGACTCTCTATATTGCCGGGTCGCAAGAAGAAGTTACTGAAGCTCTTGAGGAAGCAGCGCGACAGGACATCTTGATATTCGCTGGTACCGGAAATGACGGCGCTACCACGAATGAGGTGACGTTCCCTAACAACCAGGACGGTGTCGTCGGTGTCGGCGCGGTAGAC
>NZ_JAERRL010000051.1 GCF_016741785.1 Streptomyces sp. 7-21 | reverse complement strand
CACAGCCGCTCCTCGGTCTCCGTGCGCGGCGCGGCATCCGACACCCGCGCGGCAAAATCCGGCGCCGGCAGCGCCCGCCGGTCCACCTTCCCGTTCGGCGTCACCGGCAACGCCTCCAGCACCACCACCGCCGCCGGCACCATGTACTCCGGCAACCGCTCCGCCACGAACGACACGGCCTCCGCCCCGGTCACCGCCCCGCCCGCCTCAGGCACCACATAACCCACCAGGCGGCGTTCACCCGGCCGGTCCTCCCGCGCCACCACCACCGCCTGCCCCACCCCAGGACACGCCCCCAGCACCGCCTCCACCTCACCCGGCTCGATGCGGAACCCGCGGATCTTCACCTGGCCATCCGCCCGGCCAACAAACACCAGCTCCCCCGCCCCGGTCCACCGCACCAGATCCCCCGTGCG
>NZ_JAERRL010000050.1 GCF_016741785.1 Streptomyces sp. 7-21 | reverse complement strand
AGCAGACTTCCCTGGAGTTCGGCACGCAGGTCGGGTGTCAGGACCGTACCGGCACGCTCCACCAGCAGCGCCATCTCATACCCCACCAGACCGATGTCCGCCTCCGGATGCGCCAGCACCGCCAGCGACGACCCGTCCGAGATCGACATGATGAAGAGGAACCCACGCTCCATCTCCACCACCGTCTGGTTCACCCCACCCCCCTCAAAGATCCGCGACGCACCAGCCGTCAGCGACGTCAGCCCCGACGCCACCGCCGCCAGCTGATCCGCACGGTCCCGGGGAAACCCCTCAGACAACGCCAGAAGCAGACCGTCAGCCGACACCACCACCGTGTGCGACACACCCGGCGTGTTCTCCACGAAATTGGTGATCAACCAGTTCAGGTTCTGCGCCGCCTGGCTCATCGGGCTCACA